>JBQEAY010000016.1:0-96307 GCA_052105975.1 Aequorivita sp.
CCTAATGATTAAAGCTTTACGGTTTTTATTAACAATCAGTTGCGGATTTGAGGTGGGTACGCGTAGCTTCGTCTTCTGTGGCAAGTGAAGATTGGAAACTGACTGGGAATACTGGCACTGATCCAAATATTAATTTTTTGGGAACAACTGACGCTCAGCCATTGAGAATTGCAACTAATAATTCTGAAAGAATGCGCGTTCTTGCTGATGGGCAAATTGTCGTAAACAGTACGGTTCCTTTTTCTGGTACAGTTTTTAGTACATTTGCTGCTGGAAATAATAATGCCATTGCTGCAAGTACTGATACAGGATACGCACTTTATGGAGCAGCTACTGGTGCTAGCGGAAATGGAGCAGCTGTGATTAACACCAATGCGAATGGTGTAGGATTAATAGCCGCTGGTGGTGGAGCTGTCTTAGTCTCTTTAGACGGAACAGGCGCGACTATCACTGGTGATGGAACCGGAGGAGCAAGTTTTTCTAGTAGTGGAACGGGAACAGGTTTTTCTGGGGTTGGAAATGGTAGTAATACTTCTTGGAGTCTTGTAGAAGGTTCTGGTCTATCGGGAACGGGTACGAAATTTGGCGTTGTAGGATTCTCAACGGAAACTGGAGTTAATAATCCTAATGGAGAATATAGTTCAGCTGGGGGGTATTTTGTAAATGGTTACGACGGTTTTGCTGCTACAGCCGTATGGTACGATCCGTCAGGATGGGGTGGAGACCAAAATTTTAAAATTATCGGAACCGGTAGCGTGAGTACAATTGTTAAAGACGTGAATGAGGTGCCGGTAATTATGTATGCACCCGAAGCACCTGAATCATTATTTCAAGATTATGGAGTTGGTGAACTTAATAATGGAGAGGCTATAGTGCATCTAGATCCTATTCTTACTAAAAATATTCGTGTTGACAATGAGCATTCTATGAAAGTGTTTGTTCAGTTGGAAGGTGATTGCAATGGTGTATATGTAACCAATAAATCTGCCTCAAGTTTTACAGTTAAGGAACTACAGAATGGTAAATCCAGCGTTACTTTTTCTTGGTCAATTGTTGCGACTCGGGCAGATGAAGTGTTTTATAATGAAAAAGGAGAAGCAAGAATTTCACATAATAATCAGCGTTTTCCAAGGGCTCCAAAACCTTTGGAAATTAAAAAAATAAAAGCAACTAAAAATAATCCTGGCGCTGTCGATAAAACAATACAGAGTCCAGCTCAATTTATTTCAAAGCCCAAGAATAAGACAAATTAAGGTAGCTCCAAGCTCATTTCACAAAAATAACACAGGTTCCCAACCAGCTTAGTCCTGACCATAATTGAAACACAGTCTCATAAGATTGCTTCACTCCCTTTCTTCGGTCGCTCCTTCGCAATGACGTTTGTTGAATGGAGTGCATGTTCTTGCGAGCGACGCAATCACAAATCCCGATTCCTAAATTACCAACTCAGAAAATAGTATCAATCTCCAATTTTATTATCTTAGCCCTATTAAAATCACATCCTTGACCCCCGACCAAAAAGACACCTGGCTCTACGAGATTTCCTCGAAAAAAAAAGCCTTCGATCTCAACCTTAAAGAAGTATGGCGCTATCGCGATCTGCTGGTTCTTTTTGTAAAAAGGGATATAACCACCGTCTATAAGCAGACCGTCCTTGGCCCCTTATGGTTTTTTATACAGCCGTTGTTTACTTCTATTATATTTACCTTGGTGTTTAATAACTTGGGAAGTATCAGTACCGGAAGTATTCCTCCGTTTCTGTTTAACCTTGCTGGGATAACAGCTTGGAACTATTTTACCGCCTGCTTTACAGGCACTTCCGATACGTTTAGAAAGAACGCAGGTATTTTTGGGAAGGTGTATTTTCCGCGGGTTATCATGCCCATGTCCATCACTATTTCCAATTTGATGAAGTTTGGCATCCAGCTACTTATATTTATTATTTTCTATTTTTATTTTTTATTTAAAGGCTTTGATTTAAGTCCGAATCTTCATTTGTTGCTTTTTCCAATTTACGTGGTTATGATGGCCGTGTTAGGTCTGGGTCTTGGGATGATCGTAAGCTCTATGACCACCAAATACCGCGATTTAAACGTGTTGGTGGGATTTGCAGTTTCACTATTGATGTATGTTTCTGCTGTGCCATACCCACTGTCCGAAGCAAGGGAAAAACTCCCTGCGTGGGTGGCTGATCTTGTAGCATATAATCCATTGACACAGATTATTGAAGGATTTAGATTTATGATGTTAAACACAGGCAGCTTTAGTTGGCTTGGGTTTTTCTATACTTTAGCGGTGAGTATTGCCATGTTTTTGATAGGATTGGTTATTTTTAACCGAACGGAAAAGAGTTTTATTGATACGGTGTAATCGGGTGTGAGATGTCAGTTGTGGGGTGTGAGGTTGTGGGGTGTGAGGTGTGAGATGTCGGTTGTGAGGTATGCGGAGTGTCGGCTAGGCTAAAGCTTGCCTCCTCCGCTGAAGCTTCTGCAGCATGCAGGTGTTAAAAATAAAAAGTAACTTAAAAACAATATATCATGCAAAGTTATAAAGATTTAGATATCTATAATCTAGCATTTCAATATGCGGTAGAGGTGCATAAAGAGAGTTTGAAGTTGCCTAAATTTGAATTGTATGAGCAAGGCAGTCAAGTGAGGCGTTCATCAAAGAGTGTAAAAGATAATATAGT
Source organism: Aequorivita sp. (assembly GCA_052105975.1). Classification (GTDB taxonomy): domain Bacteria; phylum Bacteroidota; class Bacteroidia; order Flavobacteriales; family Flavobacteriaceae; genus Aequorivita. The sequence continues at coordinate 2,690 of JBQEAY010000016.1, forward strand.
TGAAGGATATGGAAGGCGCCGTTATAAGCAGGATTTTATCAAGTTTCTAGTATATTCCCACGCTTCTTTATTAGAGTGTATTTCTCAATTGGAAATGATAGAACAATTGTATCCCGATATACCGGTTAGTAATTTGATTGAAAAATATGATAAATTAGGAGGTAAACTATTTAATTATATAAAATACGTAGAACAAAACTGGAGAACATAATCCCTACACCCGACACCCGCCTGCCCGTCCGAAGCTTTAGCATAGGCGGGACACCCGACAACCCACACCCGACAACCGACACCCGAAAATGACTATCCTAAAAGCCGAAAACATCTCCAAACAATACCGCCTCGGAAACGTAGGCACGGGGACGCTTTCGCACGACTTAAATCGTTTTTGGCACAAAGTGCGTGGTAAGGAAGATCCTTATTTAAAAGTAGGAGCAGTAAACGACCGAAGCAGCAAGACCAAAACGGAATACGTTTGGGCCTTACGCGATATTAATTTTGAAGTACAACAAGGCGAAGTATTGGGAATTATAGGAAAGAACGGCGCCGGAAAATCTACCTTATTAAAAATACTTTCCCGCGTTACCAGCCCAACTACTGGGGTTATAAAAACCAAAGGCCGGATTGCTTCTTTGTTGGAAGTAGGCACCGGTTTTCATCCCGAGCTTACTGGGCGAGAGAATGTGTATCTCAACGGAGCTATTTTGGGAATGACCAAAAGCGAGATAAACGCTAAACTGGACGAAATCGTTGAGTTTTCAGGTTGCGAACTCTATATAGACACTCCCGTAAAACGCTACAGCAGCGGAATGAAAGTACGCCTGGCCTTTGCTGTAGCCGCACATTTGGAGCCAGATATTTTGGTGGTGGATGAGGTGCTAGCAGTTGGCGATGCCGAATTTCAGAAAAAGGCGATTGGGAAGATGCAGGATATTTCAAAAGGGCAGGGGCGAACGGTGCTTTTTGTGAGTCATAATATGGCGGCCGTGCAGAGTTTGTGCACAAGGGCTATCGTTATGGAAAATGGAGTTATAAAGAGTTCGGGGGAGGTAAGCGAAATGATTGAATGTTATTTGCAAATTGATGAAGGAGATAGCACTTCTTTAGTGAAGTTTTTCCGAGATGAGGATCGCTCAGGAACAGGAAGGATTAAGGTTGAAAGAGTTGAGCTGATTGTAGAAGAGGATTACAGTTTTCCATTATCGGGTAAAGCGCTAAGAATGGATTTTTATTTAAATAATCCAGAAAACATTACTAAGGAGAAAGTGATTTTCGATTTCCGAATTGATGATCAGATGGGACAACGTTTATTGTGGTTAAGTACTTCACTAAAAGAAAACACGGATCAATCCGAAGCGAAAGTAATAAGTTTCAACATTGGGAAACTTCCTTTGAACAATGGTAGATATATTGTAACCACACAGTTGAAAATTGAAAATGAAGTATCTGATTGGGTTACAAATGCCTTTTCTTTTGATGTTGCAGAAGGGAAATTTTATGATACCATACAACAAGTGCAGCCTAGACAATCTAAACTTTTAATTGATTTTGATCTGGAATACTAATAAAGCATATTTCTCAAACTAATGAAAATTCACTAATGACATTTAATATTAAAACCCGTATTAAAGCTTTTGTCGATCAAAGAGTCAAGGAAGTTAAAAAACACCAAAACCGGACTCAGCAAATTGCTTTGGATTATGCTCAAATCTCCAACTTATTTCCTGAGTCCAACTTTATTCCGTTTACCGGTTGGTCAATATCTCCCAGTGTTATTCTTCATATTCTAAATGATATCGTAATCAATAAACGGTGTAATATAATTGAATTTGGTTCTGGTGCATCAACTCTATATATAGCTAGATTAATTCAAACATTAAAATTGGATGCCAAATTTTATTCGGTAGAGTCTAGTGACGAGTGGTTACAGAAAATGAAGGGGCAATTAGCGCTCTACAACCTCGAAGATGTTGTTACTCTTGTTTATGCTCCATTAAAAGAGGCTCCAAAGGAATTTTGTCTAAATGAGCAAAAGCTATGGTATGACACCGGAAAAATCGAAAGTGCCATTGCAGATATTAAAGAGTTTGACCTTGTTATTGTTGATGGACCCTTTGGTGGCAGTACGCCATACGCGCGTTATTCAGCAATTCCATTTTTGAAATCTAGGCTGTCAAGTAATTTTGCTGTATTTCTTGATGATGCCGCAAGAGCACACGAAAATGAAATTATAACCCATTGGTCCGAATTACTCAAGCTTAAATCCCAAGATCTACAGCGGTACGTCTATTTCAGAAATGAGACATCTTTTGAAACAACCCCGTATAGACTACCGAAGTGATATAAAATAAATAACAACTTTTATAAATTTCAATTAAAACTTAATTACGATCAAGCCAATAAAATGTTCAGCATCAAACTCTCGATTTCCTACCACCATTATTCTTATTTTTGAGAAATTCTCACTTGCATGCCAAACCCTTTAATTTCCATAATAATTCCCACCTTTAACCGAGCGCACTTGATAGGCGAAACGTTGGATTCCGTTTTGGCGCAGACCTACGAAAACTGGGAATGTATTGTGGTGGACGATGGGAGTACAGATGATACCGATTCGGTTATGGCAAATTTTATGGCTAAAGATTCCCGTTTTCAATATCATCATAGGCCAAAAGACAGATTGCCAGGCGGGAATGCGGCTCGTAATTATGGCTTTGAGGTTAGTAATGGAGAGTATGTACAGTGGTTTGATAGTGATGACTTGATGGTGCCAGAGAATTTGGAAATAAAGGTTAACACTATTTTAAATTACAAGGTCGATTTTGTGATCAGTCAAACCAAATACTTTAATCGGGATAATTTTGAAGATTATAAATATAATTTTAAGGAAGAGGAGGTGAATTTTCTTTCTTATTCAACAACATACATCAGTTGGTTCACCCCTGATATTTTTCTAAGAAGATGCGTAGCTGAGAAAATTAATTTTAATGAAAGTTTAAAGGCAGGGCAGGAATACAATTTTTCTTGTAAACTCTTATTGAAAACAAATTTGTTGAAAAAAATAGATGAAGTTTTGAGCTTTAGACGATACCATCCTAGTTCTATTGGAACTATAAGACGAGAAGATGTGTACATAAACTTCAAATCTAGATTTGAAGTTTACTGGGTAAATTACAAAGAGATTATAAAGTTTACTTGTAATAGACAATTCGAAAAACACACTTTATTAGTTTGCCTGTCTGCTTATTTTCAGAGTGGAAAACAAGTGAAGTTGCCAAAAGGATTCGACGCTGCAATAGTTAAGACTTTTGGCTGGAAATCTATTTATTATTTCTTATCTCTCATTACGTTTTATCTATTTGGAAAGTATCATTATTTTTACTTTAGGATTAAGCCAAAAGTTGAAAATAATCGAGAAAAACGGACATTGGGTTGATCTATCGACATAATATTTGTTGAAAGAATATTTAAATGGATGTACACATCCCTTTATTGTATAAAAATTTTAGGAACCAAGCATTTCAGGACTTTGATTCTCACTCTACCTAAAAAAATTTATTAATGACCAATGAAAACCTAAATATTTCTTGACTTAAATACTAAAGTAATTTCAATAAATAAAAATTAAAATGCTTACATTCAAATCTATTCATCGCTTCTCCAGTAATATATCGCTGGATTTGAAAACAAATTTTAAAAATGTCTAAAAAAGTTTGTCATTTATTAATTACCTCTGGAAATAAGAATCAAAAGTATACAGCAGACTTGATTGAAAACCTAAATAAAACCTCTGGTGACGAACATTTTATTTATTGCCATAGGCAAATTGCAGAAACAGATAAGATAGGAGTGATTGTTTCGGTGGAGCAACCCAAAAGAAAAGCATTATTGCAGTTTCTTCATTTATATACCTCGGATGGTGATTATAGAAAACTATCTAAAAAACTTAGCAAGCGCAATATTTATAAATGGCTTTGGCTCATAGCTTATAAAATTGATGTTCTTCATATACACCATGCGCATGCGATATCTAGAGATGTTATAGAATATCTGAGAGCTAAAGGAGTCAAAATTATAATTTCCTTGCGAGGTAGAGATTTATTAGTAAATACACAAAATGTTAAAGAATCTAAGCTTTTAAAATCTAAATTAGATTTAGCTGATGAAATCCATTGCATTAGTCACTTTATGAAGAGCGCGTTGTTCAAATTGTTTGGCCTAAATGCAAAAGTGGTTTATCGAGGACTCCATTTGCCACAAAAAAGTGAAGTTAAATTGATTTACCAGAAAACAGATACAATAAATATTATTGTTGCGGGAAGATTGGATTGGGATAAAGGCCATATTTACTTAATAGAAAGTATCCATAGGTTATTGAATAAAGGTTATTTATGTAAGGTTGACATTTATGGTGAAGGCAATCTCCAAGAATTCCTGCAGTTCAGAATAAACCAACTCGGATTAGAAAAAGTAATTTATTTAAAAGGTTTCTTGGGTAACACTTCTTTAAGATCCTTGTATAAAAATTATGACATAGCGGTACAGCCGTCTTTAACCGAAGCCCTTTCAAACGGACTAGTAGATTTTATGTTTCATAATTTACCTTGTGTGGTAACAGGCGCAGGCGGAATGCCAGAGATTATTGGACACAGAAAAAACGGAATAGTTTTTAATAAAGAAAATATGCTTCAGTTGGATCAAGCTATTCTTGAAGCAAGAGACATAAACTTTGAGGATCTAATTCAATATAATACTGAAATTCGTGATAAATTTACTTCAAAAAATGAAGTTGAAGGTTTGTTAAGACTTTACGGGTAATAATGAGAACCATTCATTAATTAATAAAATATTAAAATTAATGTGCGGCTTCCTAGATGAATACTCTTACGATAAAATTTTACCGGAGAACAAAAGTTTCGCATAACTTTTGTTCTTTTTAAAACATCGAAGTCTGGATTCTACTTACATTGTAGCTGTTAAAATCACAGTTTATGATTTGATTTAGAAAGAGAACTATAAACTTGATGTTTTTCCTAAGATGCTGATCAAAACTTTTATTAGGCTAAAATTTGTTCGAAATTCATGAGTTTCAATCTAATTAAGTTCTTTGCTTTGATGGTTGTATTTAGATTTAAAACTATTAATGTCCCATTTTTTAATATTTCCAAACATATAAAAACAGAAAAAAATATCTTAGACTAGCCTATTCAATTTAATCCATTTTACATTCTTCCTTGTATATTAGTCCGGTAATTACTAACCATGTCAGAAAGCCCCTTAGTAACCATAATTATTCCCTCCTTTAATCGCGCTCACTTGATTGGAGAAACATTGGATTCTATTTTAGCACAAACCTACCAAAACTGGGAGTGTATTGTGGTGGATGATGGGAGCACGGATGATACAGATGCTTTGATGGAAGAGTATATAGCCAATGATTCTCGGTTTCAATACCACCATAGACCTAAAGATAGATTACCCGGTGGCAATGCAGCACGGAATTACGGATTTGAAATCTCAAAAGGCGCCTATATAAACTGGTTTGATGATGATGACATTATGCTTCCGAATTTTTTGAAGGAAATGGTTAACTGTTTTGAAGATGGAATAGAGTTAGTGATCAATTCTGTATGTTATTGGGATCCTAAGACTAACTCTAAAAGAGTGAATTATCTAAAAATAACAACGACTCTCTATCAAGACTATTTATGTTGGAATTTTGGAATTACAACCCATTCAATATTATTCCGGAAAAAATTTCTTTTGGGGAAAGAATTGTTTTCCAATCGTATTTATCGGGGGCAAGAAACAGAGTTCTTTTTGAGATTATTCTATAAATTGCCTAAGGAATCTTATAAAATCTTAAATAGACAATTGTTTCTTTATCGTCAGCACGAGGATACAAAAACACACAAGAATCAAGAGTATATTTTATTATTTAAAAGATCGGAATTTATAATTTATTCAGAGAATTTTGTGAAATTGCAGAATAGCGAAGATTCAATTCCTCGCAATTTTTGTTATCATCGTATATTGAGCTTGTTCTATGCAAGTATTCATCATAATGACTTGGAATTGGCGAAAAGAATTAATTCTAGGTTTTTCCCCCTATTAAAAGATGTGAATTATTTGAAGGCACTTCAGTTGATTCTTATTGGAAAGACCTTTATTCTTTTTAATCGAGGTAGTTACCGTATTGTGGAGTATTGGAAAACTTTTGAATTTTAATTATAGGAAAAGTGTTTATGCCAAAATTATCCATAATCATCCCCATCTATAACGGAGCTCCTTTTTTGGAGAAACTAATTAATACCATCCATGCTTTTACTTTCCATAGCTTTGAATGTGTTTTTATTGATAATAATTCTACTGATACTTCTTTAAGTAAACTAAACCAGCTACTTTCTCGATGTTCCTTTAAATATTCTATACTCTCAGAAGAAAAACAAGGCGCAGGCCATGCCAGAAATACGGGTATTAAAAAGGCAAAAGGCGAGTATTTGGCTTTCTTGGATTGTGATGATCATATTCTCCCCGAGAAATTTGAACACGACTTGAAGATCCTTGAGAATAATAATGTGGATTTTGTTTTTTGTCGAGCAAAACGCTTCTATGAAGATGGCAGGGTGATAGACCATCCTATATCTGGAATTAAAGAAGGTGTTAATAAGCCACCATCCTTAGGCATTTTATGGTTGCAGAATTTTTTCTTGCTTCAAGGAACAGGCTCTTTGGTGGTTCGAAAAAATGTAGTTGAACAATTGGGCTGTTTCCACACTTCTCACACTGGGGAAGATGCTTTCTTGTTTATAAGAATGGGGCTATTGTTTAAGGGTTATTTTTACGATAAAACCTACTTTCATTATTTAAGACACAAACAATCCACCATCTCTAAGTCTAATAAGGAGGAAAATGGTTCCTTAAAAAGATATTTTGAATTGCGGCAGAATCTTTTTACTGATGAAATTATAAGAAGCAATCCCGCAGCGATGCATATTTTAAAAGAGCAACTACAGATTGATTTGTTGAAATTGCAAAAGGCGGGGTATGATATAAAATCCTTTGTGAAAAATGATAGGCTTCACGATTTAAAGCGCTCCGTACTTCTTTTTAATCCCTTAAGCTTATTTATAAATAGAAGAGTTCCTCATATTAAGTACAATCTGTTTTTTCAAATAGATAGAAAGCTCCTTAAAAAGCGGAGAGATAAAAGAATTGACAACTTGAAAACTCGGGGATTATGAAGCCTCTAAAAATTATAATCTTTGACGGTTCTTTTAAAGCAACATCTTTTATCAACCGATTAGTTAAGGGCCTTGCCGTAGATCACGAAGTATATATTTTAGGCTTTAATGAAGAGGTCTCCAGAAAATTAAAAAATGTAAACTACGTTCCTCTTGGGAGCAATCAGGATTTATTTCAGTTTATAATTACTTCTTTGGGATATGCCGCACGAATCCCGTCGACCTTTTTTCCTACACTTATAAATTTAATTAAAGGAAATCGGCAGAAGTTACAGCAGCAAAATCTTCGTTTCGCATTGGAAAAAATACAACCAGATATTATTCACCTTCAATGGCCGTCAGTTATTCCGTGGTTTGAAGATGAGTTAAGGGCGCAAAATATTCCAATAATACTCAGTCAACGAGGTTTTCACATCAACGTGCGTCCTTTTGTAGACGAAAAAAACTTTGCATATTTAGAAAAATGGTATCCTAAAATAGCGGCTTTCCATTCGGTTTCCGAGGCTATAGCAGCTAATGGTGACAAAATCTGGAATGGGCCGAGAAAAATTGATAAAGTTGTCTACACAGGACTGCCGTTGCAGGATTTTCCGTTTTCAGAAAAATATAATCGAAGCAAGCCGTTGCAGTTGCTTTCCGTTGGTAGAGGGCATTGGATAAAAGGATATGAATATGCGCTCCAGGGCTGTAGGGTTTTGAAAGAAAGGAATATTTCCTTTCATTATAACATAATAGGAGGTGCGGGGGAAGAAGAATTGCAGTATTTGATTTCAGATTTGGGATTGAAGGATTTTGTTAGCTTAGAACAACGCCTTCCTCAAAAGGAAGTTTATAAACGAATGCAAGAAGCATCTTTACTTTTATTGCCCAGCGTGGAAGAGGGGTTGCCCAATGTGGCAGTGGAGGCGATGGCCATAGGACTTCCGGTGCTCAGTAGCAATTGTGGAGGGGTGTCCGAGTTGGTTGATGATGGTGTAAATGGTTGGCTGGTACCAATCCGCGATCCAAAAGCGATGGCAACGGGTGTTGTGGCATTTTCTGAGTTACCGATGGAAAAAATTAAAGAAGTGCGGATAGCAGCACGGAAAAAAGTGGAATTGCAACATAGTGAGGAAGGGATGATTATGGGGATGGTAAATCTGTATCAGAAAGTTCTTTTAACCACAAAGAACACGGAGAAGGCACAGAGTACACAGAGTGGATGACAACCATAATACGGCTGTACAACATCACTATTCGAAAATCATAAAATGTATTGATTATATTTGAGAAAAACTTTCTAAGAATGGATTCTCTAAAAATTGAAAATCAGATTGCTTTTTCTCTTTTAGACTCTGCCATAAGTGTTCACAAGGCTTTAGGTCCCGGCCTATTGGAGAGTGCGTATAAGGAATGTCTTTATTATGCATTGAGTCAGAAAGGGTTGGTGGTGGAAAAGGAGAAGCCCATGCCAGTTATTTTTGAAGAAGTGAAAATGAACTGTGGATATAGAATTGACCTTTTGGTTGAAAATAAATTGGTTGTAGAACTTAAAAGTGTGGAAGTCTTAAATGACGTTCACCTCGCTCAGATTTTAACTTATTTGCGATTGGGAGAATTTAAATTGGGTTTGTTGATTAATTTCAATGTAACTTTATTAAAATATGGAATTAAACGTGTAATAAACCATAGAGAGAATTAATAGACTTTGTGCCCTTTGTGCCACCTTTGTGTTCTTTGTGGTTAAAATACCCTAAACCTCTATTTAAATTGAAAACCATCAAAACCCCCATCCTCCCAACCCACCAACAGTTCGTAAATATCCATGCACCCCATGAAATGGATAAAAAGGCCATCTGCATCTTTGCAGCCACCAGTTATTTTTTGGGAACGGATACGTACTGGAAGGATATAAAAGTATTGCCCCCTGCAGCTATTAATTCCATAGATGAAAACGGGTTTTGGGTGGATAGCAAACCCTGGTTCCAATGGCATTATAATCCTAGAGATATTTCTTTTGAAGAGACCGTGTCTGAATTCACACAACTGTTTCACACTATTTGTAACGAACAGGCAGGCGATGACACAGTTTTGCTTCCGATCTCCGGCGGCTTGGACAGCAGAACCCAAGCAGTGGCTTTTTCCAAAATAAATAATCCCGTGATTTCATACGGTTATTCCTTTTATAACGGTTATAATGAAGGTGGCATTGCCAGACAGATAGCAAATACTTTAGGCTTTGAATATCGCGATATGACTATCCAGCCCGGTTATTTGTGGAGTAAAATAGAAGAATTGGGGCAGCTTCTCCAATTCGGTACCGAATTTACCCATCCCAGACATATGGCCGTTATCGATGAGTTTCGAAAAATGAAAGGTACATTTTCCGTAGGACATTGGGGAGATGTTCTTTTTGATTCCCCGGCACCTAAGGATCTTACTGAAGAAAATGCGGAGGAATGGCTTTTAAAAAAGGTGATAGTTAAAGGTGGGCAGGAGCTGGCGGAGGCTTTATGGAAAGAATGGGATATTGAAGGAGAATTTATGGTCTATTTAAAACAGCGGATTAAAGAAGTGTGGGATGCCATTCCCATTGAGAATGTTACGGCCAAGGCTCGGGCATACCTTAGTAGCACCAGAGCGGTACGCTGGACTAATACGGGTTTTCCAATATTTGAAGCTACCAATCCGGTTCAGGCACCCTATTATGATGACCGTATGGCAGAATTTATTTGTGGTATTCCGGAAGAGTTTCTGGCAGATCGAAAAATTCAAATTGCCTATCTAAAGGCCCAAAGTCCCGAGGTGGCCAAAGTAACTTGGCAGGCGCAGAAGCCGTATAATCTTTATAACTATCATTTAAATAAAGCACCTCATAATCTACCGTATCGTATAGTGGATAAAGCACGTCGGCTGATTAATGAAAAAAGGGGGAAACCTCTTACCCAGCGTAATTGGGAGTTGCAATTTTTAGGGATGGAGAGCGATGAAAAGTTGCAGGAGTATTTGTTTGAGGAGAATTTGCATCCGTTTATTTCAAAGGAATTATTAGCTCGATTTTATAATAATTTTAAAACAAAAGATATGGTGAAATATTCGCATCCACTTAGTATGTTGTTGACATTAACTACTTGGTATATAAATAAAAATAATCTTAAATGAAAATGGAATATAGAAGGTCCCTGAGTGTTTTCTATTGCTCGAAAGAGCAGAAGAAAATGTACCGAAGGAGTATGTTACTTACTTTGGCTATTTGGCATAAAAATGAAATAAAATAATTTTATAGAATTCAAGGTCCCTGAGTGTCCTGAATTTTCTTCGGGATGTATCGAAGGGATGTTGTTAACGCTATCCGTTTGGTATAAAAAGAATAACGGCCTGTAAGTATTAACCACAATGGACACAAAGAGGACACAGAGTTCACGGAGGGTGCTATGTTGATATCCGCACTCAATATGACACAAGATTCCTTTGTGGTCTTTGTGTCTCCTTTGTGGACTCTGTGGTAAAAAATTGACAATCCATTTTAGGCCTCAATAACTTTACGCCCAATAATCAAATAAATACCCTAAATACAAATGTGTGGATTTTTAATAGAATATTCACCCGATACTAAAAAAGGATTAACCAAGCACGATTTTATTTCGCTGCTTAACAAATCCAAAATCCGTGGCCCCGATTCACAGGGCTATTATTCCAATGGATCCAATTTGCAACTTGGGTTTAATAGGCTTGCCATATTGGAACTTTCCGAAGTAGGGGAGCAGCCAATGAAAAGTCATAATGGCCGATATGTCATCGTGTTTAATGGTGAGATTTACAATCACCTTGAGTTAAGGAAAAGACTGGGTTTTAAAAACTTTAGAGGTCTAAGCGATTCAGAAACCATTACGGCTTGTTTGGTGGAATGGGGCGTAGTAAAAACTGTAAACGAGCTCAATGGCATGTTTTCGTTGGTGGTTTATGATAGCCTTGAAAAAGAAATTCATTTAATTAGAGATTTCGCGGGAATCAAACCTTTGTTTTTTGGATGGGACGGTAAAACTTTAGTTGCCGCCAGCCAGTATGACCAAGTGTTTTCCCACCCAGAATATCGTGGGAAATCGGTAGATCCGCAAGTGCTTAAATTATATTTGGAACAACATTATATGCCTTCGCCTTTTGGTCTTTATAAAGATACCTTTCAAGTAGCTCCTGGAGAGATATTCTCTTTTAAGAAGAATGGCAGTATTAATAAAACCAGATATTGGGAGCTTCCCACATCCGTAGATTATTCTATTTCAAACAAGGAAGAAGCCGAGAAGCTTGTGGCAGAGGTACTTGCCAAATCGGTAGAAGGGCAATTGCTTTCCGATGTTCCTCTTGGAGCATTTTTATCTGGTGGAGTTGATTCCAGTTTGGCCACTTCTTTTATGAAAGAGTATAAAGCCAAGCCCCAGGTATTTACTATTGGTTCTGACAGTAAAAAGCACGACGAATCAGAACGAGCTAGACAGTTCGCCCAAGCCATGGATCTACAACAGGAAATATGGAAATTATCTGCACAAGAAGTTTTAGGCTATTGGGATGAGGCCATGGAGGCCTTGCATGAACCTTTAGCCGATTTCAGTATTTTGCCAACTTATTTGGTGTCAAAACTCGCAAAGAAAAAAGTTGGCGTTGCGCTAAGTGGCGATGGGGGAGATGAACTGTTTTTTGGTTATGAAAGGTTTTGGAGTATTGGGAAAAATATTCCATTTCAACATTATCCCAGCCTTTTGAAAAAAGCTCTATATGGTTTTGATAAATATACTACGGGAAATAGACGAGTAAACAGTGTGCTACTTTCCCAAAGGCAAGGAAGAGCTCAACAGGGATTACATTCTCGTTTTAGAAAAAAATGGTTAGATGAAATTGCCCCAGATTTATTTGAGATTTCTTTACCAGAAAATTACAATGTCTATTCCTATGGAAATTCAAAAGATAGTCGTCAGTTATTATACAATATGCGATATGCCGAATTTTATGGGATGATGCAGAAAACATTGCGAAAAGTAGATTTGGCCAGTATGGAAAATAGTCTGGAAGTTCGCGTCCCATTTTTGGATAAAAATGTGATTGAAGCTGCTTTAAAAATAGACCCTCTTTTAAGTTATGGTGGTGGCAAACAAAAACAGCTCTTAAAAAATTTACTGTCCAAACGAATCCCTTCTATTAAAGAAGAAACCGTAAAAAAAGGCTTTTCAATTCCTTTGTCAGGATGGTTACGACAGGATTTAAAAGAAACCGTTCGCAATCAAATATTGCAATCCGATATGGCCGATTTCGGATTTGAAAGGAAAGCTGTTGAAAAAATGTTGCATCATCATTTTGAAGAGAAAGCAGATTTAAAATGGCCTATTTTTACCCTTTATGCCCTAACACGATTTAAATGAAGAAAATAAGCGTCCTATTTACCATTCCTAATTTTGATACCGCTGGTAGTGGCAAAGCACTTCTGAATATTGCCAAGGGATTGGACCCGGAAGTATTTGAAGCGCATATAATGTGCTTGCATAATAGAGGCTCTTTTTTTAAAGTTGTAGAAAACTCTGGATTGCCTGTACATATTTTAAATTTCACTCCTAAACCTAGACCCGTATCAAAAATGCTTAAAGAATGTTGGAGGGTGTCGCGAAAATTCAAGGAACTTGCGCCAGATGTTATTCACAGCTATCATTACAGTCCAGATTATACCGAGGTAATCGCTTCACGAATGGCAGGAATTCCGTGGGTGTTCACCAAGAAAAATATGAATTGGGGAGGTAATTCGAAAAATGCTTGGAAACTTAGATCCTTTTTAGCGCGAAAGATTGCCGTTCAAAATACCGACATGTTGAATGATTTTTATAATGGCAGTAAAAAAGCAGTATTACTTCCAAGGGGAGTGGATGTATCTTATTTTAGTCCTTTTGAAACTAAGGCAGAGAACATATCGCCTCAGTTTCCAAAGGGACAACGACTACTAATTTGCGTGGCGAACTTTGTTCCCGTCAAGGGAATAGAAATTCTAATTCAAGCTTTCGATAAGGTCAGAGAAAACCATCAAAGTTGGAGTCTTTTACTCATTGGCGATGACAAGAATGAGTATGGGCAGGAGTTACATACCTTGGTAACTGATCTTGGATTGGAAGAACGGATTAAATTCAGTGGTAAATTATTAGATATAAGACCACAACTAAATCGTGCTGAGGTTTTTGTGCTACCCACCAAAGGAAAAGGAGAAGGTTCTCCCGTGGCGCTTTTGGAAGCAATGGCAAATGGGAAAGTTGTTATAGGTTCAAATATACCGGGCATAAAAGACCAATTGTCGAAATTTCCCGACTCGCTCTTTGAGGCATCAGATATTGATGAGCTGAGTGTAAAACTTGATTTTTATATGGACAAATCGAAAGAAGAGTTAAAGAAGATTGGAAGTGCATTTCACCAATATGTAAAGTCCGAGTATCCAATTGAGAAAGAGATTGAAAGACATGAAAAACTGTATAAGAGCATATTAAAATGATGAAAATCGGCCTCTTTCTTTCCACCACTCCTGGTTATTCCGAAACCTTTTTTCGTTCCAAGATAAAAGGACTTCAGAATAATGGGATAGAGGTATATCTATTCTGTTTCAATAAGAAAGAAGATTTTAGACTTTGTCCAGTGGTAGAAAGCCCAAAGGTGACGAAGAATCCGTTTTTGCAGAGCTGGTATTTTATTAAAGAGTTTGTCTTGCTGTTGCCTTATTTCTCAACAGTGTTACGGTTTATAAAGTTGGAACGAAAAGAGGGTACAGAGTGGGTGTCACTCTTTAAAAAGATTTATCTCAACGCTCATTTGTTAAAAGCGAAAATTGACTGGTTACATTTTGGGTTTGCCACTTTGGCTTTGGGAAGGGAAACCGTAGCGAAGACAATTGGTGCTAAGATGGCGGTAAGTTTTAGGGGCTTTGATATGGCCGTTTATCCTGTTAAAAACCCGGGTTGTTATACGAAGCTTTGGAAATATGTGGATAAGGTTCATACTAATTCCAATAATCTCCGGGTATTGGCAATAGAGCAAGGCTTGGGCGAAAACATGCCTTATATGAAAATTACTCCTGCCATTGATATAGGACTGTTTCAATCATATAAGCATAAAATTCTTAAGAAGGACAAGCCAGTTTTTATGACAACAGGACGTTTGCATTACATAAAAGGATTGGTACCAACTTTGGAAGCTCTAGCATTGTTAAAAACCCAAGGAATGGATTTTAGCTATAATATAATTGGAGATGGTGAAGAATACGAACGCATCGCTTTTGCCGCCTATCAACTTGGCTTAAAGGAAAACGTTCGGTTTTTGGGAAGATTACCCCATTCGCAGGTGCAAAAGGAATTGGAGAAAGCCGATATTTACTTGCAATATAGTTTACATGAAGGCTTTTGTAATGCCGTCTTAGAAGCCCAGGCTATGGGAAAGCTTTGTTTGGTTAGTGATGCCGGAGGCTTTTCAGAAAACGTACTCCATGGACAGACAGGCTGGATAGTACCCAAACAATCTCCCCAACACTTGGCAGCACAAATTAAGGAAGTACTTTTAATGGAGGAACAAACAAAAATAAAGATTTCCCAAAATGCAGTTGAAAGAGTAAAAAAAGAGTTTACTCTTGAGAAACAACGGAAGGAGTTTTTGAAGTTCTATGAATAGCGGGGAGGTTCACGCAGAGTACGCCGAGTTTTCGCAGAGTACGCGGATAATTTATCATACAGCACCCCTCCGCGAACCTTTAGATTAGCAAAGTAATAAATAGCTATTAAATTAAATGATGTTGATGATGATGGAATTTCTTTTTTTGCTTCTTTTTTTCTTTGTTGATAACCCTTAACTTGTTGACAACTATAAATAAAAAAGAATGGGGTGAACTTTTCTGCGTCCTAGCCCTTTATGGCTAAGCAGAGTATTAGTCCCCATTCTTTTATAACCCGGTTACAAGGACCATATAGAATTCCAGTTCCAACCTATTAAAGGTGTTAGTCAATGTAGCCTCTGCGAGAAATTTTTAATCCAAATTTTCATTCAACAGAAAATATTTGATATCCGTCACAAAGAAATGAAATTATACTACCCAAAATCCCATTATCACAAATCTCGCCAATTGGTATTTCCCTTACTTAGGCCTTTTATTAAAAACAAAGGCTACACAGATGCGGAGAGAATCGAGCTATACGGGCTATCGGAAAAGGATTTTGAGTTTACTGACATCCTGAAAGATGCGGACGTTGCCATCCTTACCATGGCTTGGAATTATTATGTAAAGACTAAACAAACGGACCTTGCTATTAACTTTATAAAAGAATGCAATGCCTTGGGCAAAAAAGTCCTCGCTGTAAATACAGAGGATTTTGGCGTGCGAATCC
Organism: Aequorivita sp.; assembly: GCA_052105975.1. Lineage (GTDB taxonomy): Bacteria > Bacteroidota > Bacteroidia > Flavobacteriales > Flavobacteriaceae > Aequorivita. Next base: position 18,312 of record JBQEAY010000016.1, read on the forward strand.
CCTATTTTGAAAACTTAATTGTACTTAGATACAGCGGCTATAAATCGAAGTTTTCCAAAAGTGAATATGTTCAGCCACCGTTTATTAAAGATCCCTTGTTGACCTACTTTGATAGAGAAACAATAATTGAACGACCTTATACTACCAAAGCGGTAATAGGGTTTTGTGGACAGGCAAATCCATCTTCAATAAATGCCGCAAAGGAAGTTCTTATTATTACTTATCGCAATCTAAAGTTTTATGTAGGACTTTCACCTAATGAGCCACAACAATTAAAATCCTCCACTTTCTTAAGAGCATCGGTTTTAAAAGACATTCAGAAATCGAAGGCTGTAGTCTCGAATTTTATACTCCGCAAAAAATACCGTGCTGGCGTTACCAAAAATAAAGATACTCATCAAACTACACTTGAATTTTACGATAACCTCAAGGATTCTGATTATGTGGTCTGCGTGCGAGGTGCCGGAAATTTCTCTATCCGTTTTTATGAAGCATTGGCTATGGGCCGCATTCCAGTTTTTATAAATACCGATTGCGCCCTTCCTTTTGATGAGGAATTGGATTGGAAAAAACATGTGGTTTGGGTGGAATTTGAGGATCGGCATAAAGTTGCTAAAAAGGTGGTAGAATTTCATAAAGCTCTAACTGAAAGAGAATTTGCAGATTTACAGTATGCTAATAGAAAACTATGGGAAGAGCGACTTACCTTAGATGGTTTTTTTAAAAACCTACTCCAAGAGAAATACATTGGCTCCTTATAAAACGAATTATAGAATTTTTTCCGGTTTGGTCCTTTGCAAGATTAATACTTATAGATAATGTCTATCTATTTACTACCTAATTTCTCTTTTTCAACTTCATTGTTAGGTGCATGCATTTATAAACATCATCCCAAGAGTCCGAATTCCAATCCTTTTCAATCATTCTATTTATTTTATTCTGTATTGGTTTTCTTCCGAAGGGAATGAAGTTTAAAGGAATTCCATATTTACTTCGACCAAGAATACCTCGTTTTTCAAGTATTTCAAAAGAAGAATCAATCTTGTTTAGTGTGCGCTTTGTAAAAGGCCATTCCCAATCCTTATCACTTTGAAAGGGTCTATAAATACTCCGGAAAATCTTAATTGGAACGCTGGTTTCAAGTGGATCATAGCTGATAATTATCCCGTCTGCTGTCAATTTTTCATTTATTCTATTGATGAGCATGTCAAAATCCTCAAAGTGATGCAGAACGCCATACGCATAAATAATATCAAAGTTTGTATCCTCAAAATCGGTCGACAGAAAATCTATGGCCACGGCACGAGCATTCGAAAATCCATGATCCAAAATCTTTTTTTGCAATTGTGATATTGCAATATCGCTTAAGTCAATCCCAACATATTCTCTTGCATTTTCTGCCATATATAAAGACAGCGCATTTCCACGAAGACAGCCTAAATCCAATATTGTTTTTTGTGATAAATCCCCCATCCATTCACGATGAGCATCATAAACTCGGTCTTTAAGATCATAAGATTTTCGATAATCACTTAATAATCCATTGCGTATGGAGGACCAAAGACGGGTGGGAAGGTTTTTGCTCCGTGGATTGGATTCATTGTAGAATTCTCGTTGTTTAATATTCGTTTCTAAAACTTTGGAGATGTCATCTTTCATTTGATTTAAAATTTAGTTAGAATTCGAATAAGGTAAAACTAAGGTTTTTTTGTCTTATTTGATCGAAGAGTTTTTCCTATTGTCTTATAATTTCCATTATTTTCGCATCGATTCATTGCCATATGTATATCATGTTGTTTAAATATTTAAGATACCTTTATCCTTGCCATTATTTTCAACTTTACAAAAAGGATGATAACTCAATATTTCCTATAGTAGAAAAATTGCCAAAGGAAATTCAGGTGCAACTACATTTGGATCCAAATTTTAAAAGTGAGCTGGCAAGACAATATGATCTTTCTTGGCAGGCAATAAGTAAAGGATATATCGGGAACGCAGAAACCTATACTTTCTTTGAAAAAGTACCACTTATAGATGAATACCGTTTTCTACAAAAATACTTTCACCCAATATGGGTTTTTTATGTCTTGATATTGCGGATTCTAAGTTTTAATAATCCTTTTAAGGAAATATCTGCTTGGAAGAAAGCAAAGAATGTAAAACGAAGTAAATACCTTCAATCCCCCATCAAATATCCTGAGTGGAATCTATACTCTTCTTCTTTAATCACTGCAAAACCTTTGGTGAGTGTTATTATTCCAACCCTGAACCGTTATAAATACTTAAAAGATGTGTTGGAAGATCTTGAAAAACAAGATTATAAGAACTTTGAAGTAATTGTTGTAGATCAATCTACTCCTTATCGCGAGGATTTCTATAAGGAGTTTAGATTGGATATTCAGGTTTTCCATCAGGAAGAAAGAGCTTTATGGTTGGCTAGAAATAGTGCCATTAAAAATTCGAAAGGAGAATTTATTCTTCTTTTTGATGACGACAGTAGAGTGGAGAGCGATTGGATATCAAACCATCTTAAATGTCTTGACTTTTTTGATGCTTCTATTTCCTCAGGAGTTTCATTATCTGTAGTAGGAGGTGAAATCCCTGAGAACTACGCCTTCTTTTGTATATCAAGTCAGTTGGATACTGGAAACGTATTGCTAAAGAAAGAAGTTTTTAGGGAAATTGGTCTATTCGATAGGCAATTTGAAAAACAACGTATGGGCGATGGAGAGTTCGGGCTACGGGCTTATTTAAATGGATCTAAAAATATATCTAACCCTTATGCAAGTCGTGTACATTTAAAAGTAGGCTCTGGAGGATTGCGTGAAATGGGTAGCTGGGATGCGTTTCGTACTAAAAAACTATTTGCGCCACGCCCTATTCCAAGTGTACTGTATTTCTTTCGAAAATACTTTGGCAGAAAACGAACGCTTTTGGCAATTTTAAAAACCGTTCCTCCGTCCATCATTCCCTATCGTTATAAGAAAAACAAGAAGATGTTAGTCCTTGGCGTGTTAATCTCCTTATTTTTGTTTCCATTGGTGCTGCTTCAAGTATTTATTTCTTGGCGATTGGCGACGAAGAAGTTGAAGGAAGGAGCGATGGTTGAGAAGTTGGTAGAAGGTAGAGGATAGAGGGTAGAGGGTAGCGGTGAGTGGTGAGAAAATCTTGAAGTCGAAATCGAAATCCAAGATGAATTTGAAGTTGAAGTTGATCCCGAAAGATATCGGGAGAAGATGAGAACAAAGGGGTGGAGAAATTGGTAGAGGTTAGTTTGTAGTGTGAAGTTAAGATGGTGCTAGGCTTAATAACGAAATGAGACTTAGCTAAAAACCCCATATTAATTGACTTTCTAACCTTTAGGGGGCAGGGGGGCAAGCAAAAATATGACACAGAGAACACAGGGGAAACCTTTGCGCTCTTTGCGCTTTCGCGGTGTAAACAAAAGTGTTTAACTAAAAACGGAATATAAATTATTGACGAATCCAAAGTCCCCTTTAGGGGATTTAGGGGAACAAGTCCCTTTAAACCTGTTCCTCTGTGGTAAAGCAAAAGTGTTTAACCAAATAACGAAGATAAATTGTTGACGAATCCAAAGTCCCCCTCGGGGGGATTTAGGGGGATCCTCCTCCTCACTTCTGAATTTCCTCCACAACCCGGCGGAATAGGCAATCATGCCTATAATTTGGCCAAGGGATTGCAAGAGAACGGATATGAGGTGAAAGTGATGTGCGATATGCGCTCTGCAACGGATACAGAAGAAGATAGCTTTGATAAGTGCCTTTCTTTTACAGTGGAACGGATTCCGCGAAAGCGAATACTTTTTTTTAGTTACCTGAATAGAATTAAGACTGCTTTTTCTCTAGCACGTGAAAATGAAATTATAATCTGTTCTGGCAAGTTTCCTCTTTGGTTAGGAGGTTTGCTTTCATTCTTCTTTAAGCGGAAATTCGTAGCTGTGATCCACGCTAGTGAAGTCGTTCTTCCAAATAAAATATTTCGAAAGCTTACAGACCTATCACTTAAGCGTTTTGATTCCATTGTAGCGGTAAGTAATTACACCAAATCTTTGATAGCACATCTAGATTTGAAAAATGTTGAGGTGATTTTTAACGGATTTGAAATGGATCTTACTCCAGATCTTTCTCCAAAAAATGAACCTGTGCCGGTGTTGATAACCGTGGGGAATGTTACCCAGCGCAAGGGGCAACACAATGTTATAAACGCATTGCCAACTCTTTTAAAAAAATATCCTGATCTAAAATATCATATTGTCGGGATTCCTACTGAAAAAAGTAAGTTGGAAAGATTAGCTTTACATTTAGGGGTTGAAGAGTCCATTGTTTTTAAGGGGAAAGTTTCTGAAGAAGAAAAAATGAAGTTGTTGCAACAGGCAGATGTGTTTGTTATGTTAAGCGAAACTACAAAAACAGGCGATGCCGAAGGATTTGGAATTGCAATTCTGGAGGCCAACGCTTTGGGTGTTCCCGCAATAGGCGCTTTGGGATGTGGGATTGAGGATGCAATAGAGGACGGAGTTTCAGGTAGGTTAATTAATTCAAAGAATCCACAGCAATTTTTGGATGCCTTAAAGGAAATACTGAGTGATTATCAAGCTTATTCTGAAGGGACAAGGACCTGGTCTGAAGGTTTTACGTGGGATAAGGTGATACGGAAATATTTAGAAATTTTTAAATAATACAAATAATGATACTTTTATAGGTTAAACATGGTGTCCTCTATGCGTATGTGGGAAATATGGCACCGCAGAGATGAAGAGGTCGCAGAGAAAATGAACTATTATGACAGAGAATGAGATTTCTTCAAAAATAATAGGAGCTTCTATTGAAGTTCATAAGCAACTAGGTCCGGGGTTACTTGAAAGCACTTACGAAGTATGTTTGGCGTATGAGTTGATATCAATGGGCTTGGAGGTGAAACGACAAGTACCATTACCTGTAGTTTATAAGGAAATAAAGTTAAATGCTGGTTATAGAATCGACATGATTGTAAATAATAAAGTGATTTTGGAGATAAAATCGGTAGATATATTGGCTCCAATTCATACCGCTCAATTATTGACTTATTTAAAATTAAAAGAAGTAAAACTTGGATTATTAATCAATTTCAATTCCGTTAAATTGGTTGATGGACTTAAAAGAATAGTAAATAACCTATAACTCTGTGCCTTTGGGTACGTATTCCACCGCAGAGACACAGAGGTCGCAAAGAAATATGAATTATGGTTAAGAGATATATGCTTTAATAATTTATAACTCTGCGTACTTTGCGCCTTTGCGGTAAAACCAATATCTCTGCTTCATGAAACTCCTCATCATCTCTCATACCGAACACTACCAACAACCTGACGGATCAATCGTGGGTTGGGGGCCTACGGTTAGCGAAATCAACCATCTAGCAGCCGACTTTGAGGAGATCTACCATATTGCATTTTTACATCCAGATACACCACCCTCAAGCTCTTTACCCTATTCTAAGAAAAACATACATTTTATTCCTCTAAAACCAGTAGGAGGAAAAGGAATAGGCGACAAGTTGACTATTGTCACGAATATTCCAAGAATATTAAAAACCGCTAATAAGACTTTGAAGAAAGTAGATGTTTTCCAACTGCGTACACCTACAGGAATAGGAGTGTTCCTGATTCCATACTTAAGCTTTTTCAGCAATAAAAAAGGCTGGTATAAATATGCTGGTAACTGGAACCAAAAGCATCCACCTTTGGGATATGCCCTCCAACGATGGATGTTAAAGCAACAGAAAAGGAAAGTAACCATCAATGGGCATTGGCCCCAACAACCGGAACATTGTTTGACTTTTGAAAACCCATGTTTAACTGAATTAGAACGTAAAGAGGGACTACAAATCAGTGATTCGAAAAGTTTTCAACCACCCTTTACTTTTTGTTTTGTGGGAAGACTGGAAGATGCCAAAGGTGTTCAGCGAATCATCGAAGCTTTTGGAAAATTAGAATCTTTAGAACAAGTAGCTACTATCCATTTTATAGGGGGTGGAGAGAAATTGGAATCCTATAAAAAACAAGCTCGAGCATTAAATCTCCCCACTCACTTTCATGGGTTTTTGGAGAGAGATAAAGTATTTGAAATTTATAAGCAATCTCATTTTTTTGCTGCTTCCCAGCACAGCTTCCGAAGGCTTTCCAAAGGTTATAGCCGAAGCAATGAATTATGGATGTCTTCCCCTTGTTTCCAATGTTTCCAGCATTGGTCAGTATGTTAATAAAAAAAATGGATTTATCATTGATCCTTGCACTTCCGAAGAGTTGTTAGTGTTATTAAATGTAATATTGGATAGAAAAGAAGGGTTTTTAAGAAAAAAAGTATTTAATGCCCATCAAAGAGTTTTTCCGTTTACATTTGAACACTATAGAAAGCGTATCCTAAATGAAATAGCTGTCTAGTTTATGTTCCATAAAAACACGATATCCTATCTATTCAGAAATATAAAACCTTTATATGCGATACTTTTTCATATAGGTCTTGGAGTTTTGGCTTCTATATCTCGCCCCGCCATGCTCATTTACTCATTTGCAGTGATAGTGTACTTCTCTTGGCAGATCATTACGCAAAAGAATAAATTATTTTATGTTCTTATAGGTGCTGCCTACTTTATGAGCGCAGAGGTTTTTTTTAGAATGACCAAGGCCTATGTTTTTTGGGAAACCGGAAAATATGTGGTTATATGGTTTTCATTATTAGGGATGTTTCACTATGGGTTTAAAAGAAGTGCTGTGCCTTATATTATTTATATTCTTTTGCTGCTTCCAGGGGTTTTAATCACACTTGATGATATTGCTTATGATGTAAATTTTAGAAAGGCAGTATTGTTTAACCTCAGTGGTCCTATCTGCTTGAGTGTAGCGGCTATTTTTACCTATGGGAGAACGGTTACATTTCAAGAAATGTTAAAGATTATGGATTATATTATCTATCCCATAATTGCCATGACTGTTTATATAGTGGTTGATTCTCCTGATATTCAGGAAGCAGTGACGGGCACTGCGTCTAATTCTGCTGTTTCTGGAGGTTATGGTCCCAATCAAGTGGCAACAGTGCTTGGGTTGGGGGTATTTTTATTGCTTACTCGTTTATTGATACCATATAAAAATATTTTAGTGCATTGGACAATGATGTTTTTTATGGCGTTGATGGCCTATCGAGCTCTTCTTACTTTTTCGCGTGGAGGGATTGTGGTAGCTGTATTGATGTGCCTAACTTTTGTTGGGGTATTTTACTTTGCAACAAGATTTAAATTATCGGTTAAAACCAGTGTAAGGGTAATAGCACTGATCGTCACAGGCTTGGCAGTATGGACCTTTACTGTTTTTCAGACAGGAGGGATGTTAGAAAACCGATATGAAAATAAAGATGCATTAGGGCGTCAAAAGGATGATATTACCACGGGAAGAGGTGAATTGTTGGTAACAGAGATAGAGGCTTTTAAAGAACATCCTTTTTTCGGTATGGGTGTTGGACGTGTGAAATCTGTTTTTAAAGATGAGCTGGGAATAGACCTGCCAACTCACAATGAAGTCTCTCGTATGCTTTCTGAACATGGTGTGTTTGGTCTTATAGCTTTGATTGTATTAATATTTGCTCCAATTATCACAAAATTTAATGGGAGAAAGAATATTTTCTTTTGGCCTTTTTTAATATTTTGGTTTTTAACCATTGCGCACTCCTCCATGCGGATAGCCATGCCGGCCTTTATCTATGCGCTTTGCTTATTGAACATTGACTATGAATCAAAGAAAAAGACTGTTATACATAGGAAATAAACTTTCGAAGAAGGGAAGTACAATAACATCCATTGAAACTCTGGGTAGTTTCCTTGTGAAGGAAGGATATTCTATTATTTCAGCTTCATCGAAAAAAATCAAGGTTTTACGCTTGTTGGATATGATTTTTACTCTTATTAAAAACAGAAATGATGTTTCTTTTGTTTTGATAGATACATATAGTACTCAAAATTTCTATTACGCCATAATAATAGGAAGATTATGCTCTCTTTATAAGCTTCCCTATATTCCTATTTTACGTGGAGGAAACCTACCAAACAGACTCAATACCGATACCCGATTAAGCAGACGGTTCTTTGGAGAATCCTTTACCAACGTTGCACCTTCAAAGTATTTATTGGAGCAGTTTCAAATGCAAGACATTAAAAACTTAACTTACATTCCCAACACCATAGAGATTGAAAATTATCCTTTTAAGAATAAGGGGTCGGTGAAAGCAAAATTATTATGGGTGCGTTCCTTTTCAGAAATATACAATCCGTTGCTCGCTTTAGAGATAGTCGAAATATTACTAAAAAAAGAGATTGACGTTTCTTTATGTATGGTAGGTCCGGATAAAGACGGCTCAATGGCCCGTTGTAAAAAAGTAGCATCGCAATTAAATCTACCTGTAACTTTTACGGGAATGTTGCAAAAAGAAGAGTGGGTCAGTCTTTCGAAAGACTACGATATTTTTATAAATACCACCAATTTCGACAATATGCCAGTGAGTGTAATGGAAGCCATGGCACTTGGATTACCAGTAATATCGACCGATGTTGGTGGCTTGCCATTTTTAATAGAGAATAAAATAGACGGTATTTTAGTACCGCCAGATAATTCTGAAGCTTTTGTAGATGCCATTATAGAATTATTAAACTATCCTTTAAAAGTCCAAAATGTCACTCAAAACGCGCGTACAAAGATGGAGAACTTTGATTGGGAAAAGGTGAAACATAAGTGGTATGAGCTTTTGGGGGAATGAAAATTTGTTTAATTTGGCCGGAAGGTGGATGCTAGATAACAGGAGCATAGACTGCAGAAGAGTCATGGAATTGGTTATTGTCTCATCCTTTTAAACGATGTGGGCATATTCAAAGGTACACTATAAGTCTTTGTGAACTTTGTGCAAACCTTCGTGTCCTTTGTGGATAAGAGAAGATGAGTGAGCTGCAGATGCTGTAGGTAGTAAACTTTAGACTCCAAACCATAAACATAAAACCACCTGCCCGTCCGAAGCTTTAGTGTAGGTGGGACAAACAATAAACAGTGAGGAATGCCCAAAAAAAATAGTATCCATTTTGATATCTCCGAAAGAAAAGTACTTCTTCGGCTTATGGATATTGCTTGTGTATTAGCGCTACTCTATGCAGTTGGGATTATTTTTAATTTTGATTACTTCAAAATAAATGAACAACACTGGATGTGGTCCATAGTGTTAGCGTTCTACATAACCGTATTTGGTACCATTTTCGAACTTTATGATTTACAGAAAGCGAGTAAGTTTGATGTGGTTTTGAGAAACGTGATAGTCACGGCTTCAGTTACGGTACTTGTTTATTTATTGACACCTTTTTTCACACCTACGCTACCTTCAAATAGATTGCAGATAATCTATTTCTTTTTGGCTATCAATGTCGCTATTCTAATTTGGCGATTTGCCTATATCACTCTTATCTCTGCTCCGCGTTTTTATAAACGGGTATTATTAATTGCACACTCGAAGGATGTGGATGCAATTGTAAAATCGATTCAGAAGTCTGATCCTAATTATCGGGTAATTGGATATTTTAATACAAGTCCCGATAACAAAACGATGACGAACACACCAGAGATAAATGCTACAACTTTCGCGGATATTAATATTCTGACAGATGAAATGAAAATCTCTGAGGTCGTTGTAGGAGCACCACTTTCCGAAGGGATTACTGTAGAATTGAACAACCAGCTAATAAAACTGTTGGAAGTTGGTGTTCCCATTCGCGAATTCACGCAGGTATACGAAGAATTAACCCGCCGAATCCCCGTACAATATGTGGAAAGAGACTTTTACCGTTACTTCCCATTTAGCCGTAGTAATCGGAACAAACTGTATCTGTTTTTTAATAGAATAATGGATTTTTTAATTTCCATTGTGGGACTTCTGTTCGGGCTCCTTATATCTCCTTTTTTAATACTAGGAAACCTTTTGGGTAATCGTGGACCACTTTTTTACAATCAAACGCGAGTAGGTAAAAATGGAGAGTACTTTAAGATTTATAAATTGCGAAGCATGGTTTTACATGCTGAAGAGAACGGGGCACAATTTGCAGAAGAAAGAGATGTACGTGTCACTAAATTTGGACGCTTTTTAAGAAAGTCGCGATTTGATGAGATTCCGCAGTTTATCAATGTCTTAAAAGGCGACATGAGCGTAATCGGTCCCCGTCCCGAACGTCCAGAATTTGTAGCCGGCCTAGTTGAACAAATCCCTTTTTATGAAATAAGGCACCTCGTTAAACCTGGGGTAACCGGTTGGGCGCAAGTTAATGCCAAATACGCCGTAAATAAGGATGACTCCCTAGAAAAACTTCAATACGATCTGTATTACATCAAACACCGAAGTTATTTTCTGGATTTTATCATCTTCATTAAAACCTTAAGTACTATAATTTTCTTTAGAGGTCAATAGGGAATTGGTCTCAACGGCCTGCCCGTCCGAAGCTGTAGCGTAGGCGGGATGACTGCTCTACCTTTGCTTCTTAATGAAATACATCAAATAAAAATACCGAATTGCCAAAGCAACCAACAACGGCAACAAAGCGATGGCGAAAACCTGTACTCCGGTTATCCAATGTATAGTCAAGAGCACTAAGAGAAGGATTAGTAATAATACATACCGTTTTGAACTTAAAGCAATATCTCTTTTTAAAATAGCCCAGATAAAGAAAAGGGAAATGGGAAAAGCCCATAATAAGTTATAGTTATTTGCCGTGGCCGAATGGTCAGTTGCAAACCAAAGTAACAAAAGAAATATGCCAATTAGCCCAGTATATGAGAATATAAACACATCTAAGTATCTACTTCTAGCGTTCCTTTTGTAATCTCGATAGGTGATATAGATAATTAAAAGTCCGATTAAGCCTAAGATAAACAGCGGACTCAAAAGAAAATTATTACCTGATTCAGTGGGTTTGTTCTCATAAAGCACCTTTGTAGACTTTACCAAATCCACGGTCTCGTTATTTCTGGTAATCTCGGCATTTGCAGCGCCTTCATAAACATATTCAGGTAGAAACTGATATTCTATAGGTTTCGCTTTCCTGTCGATTACAGCACCTAAGGCGATATCAATACCCATGCTTCCCCAGGTATTTGCTTGCAGGTTTTGTTGGATAAGCTGTCTGAAAGTGAGTGCTTCTTTTATATGATCCTCGTGGAACTCGAGCTTATTTCCCAATACTTCCCACATGACGTCCCGGATTTTGGTGGCGCAATTATCATAAAAGAAATCGTATTTATATTTTTTGTTTTGAGGTAGGCCATTGTTCCAAAGAAAATCTGAGATACCCTGTTTCTCCTCTTGGGTAAGATTTAATACTTGTTCCTTTACCCATCTGTTTTGTGCCACATAGCTTCTATAAAAAGGCCCATAATCGCTTATTCCAAGTTCATAAAGTAATTTACCTTGGGCGAATTTGGTATAGAAATTAGGAGTATCGAAGTCGTAAACTCCATAATTAAACACCACATCTACACCGCTTAGGGAATCTTTTATTCTAAAAGCACTATGCCCAAATTTATCATAAAGCTCAGCCCCAGGGCCAATGGTCAATATGCTAATCTCCCCAGCTGGAGATAAAGATCCAAACTGCGCCTTAGCGGAAACACTTAGTAAAAGTAGAAGAAATAGGATGTAATTTTTTATCACTTTTTAATTGTCTTTTTCAGTTATCATTTTAGCCGGAAGAAGATAGTTTGTGTCGCTTGATTTAACCACAATGAACGCAATGGTTTTCACAAAGTACACCAAGTCTTTATATTATATCCCGAACCTCCTGATAACTATTTCTAGTTATAGCAAAGAACCCATTGTGTCCTTTGTGCCTTCTTAGTGTTCTTTGTGGTTAGCCACACCCTCAGCAAACGTCATCACCCGTCATTAAAACCTCAGTATTACCTAAATATATCCCAATCCAATTTCAAGGAAAACACATTGGAATAAAGAGCCGCACTCTGGTCGCCAATATCTGTTAATGCATAATCCACCTGTATACCTTTATATCTAAATCCGACGCCAATATTTGGCTGAAAGCCTACGGAATCACTATTGTCCAATTGTTTAATATTTTGAAAATTTCCAACTCCACCACGAACAAAAACCATATCGATATAAGCAAATTCAAGTCCTAACGAAGGTGTAATGCTTGCAAAGGAAGTAGAAATCAGGTCGTTTGTTTCGGCAAATCTAAAATTTAAATCTACTTCTGCCAATAATGTGAAGTCATGAGCATAGACAAACTTTCTAGCAACGCCTAGTTGTAACTTTGGGATTGTAATCTCAGTAGTTTCTGGTAATTCTTGATTTTGTCCTTCCACAGCGCCTTGAATTTCGGCAAACCTTTCTTCATCTATAGCCCAAGCATTAAAGGTGGTGGTAATATCGCGAGCCATCACTCCGAACATCCATTTATCACTTCTAAATTGAATTGCAGCATCGAGGCCAAACCCCCAAGAGGAAGCAAAATCCCCAATAACACGTCTAATTACTTTTGCGTTAACTCCATAGTTTAAACCGTCCAAAGGCAACTTGCGAGCATAAGAGAAAGTGAAACCATAATCGGCTGTGGAGAATTTACTGATTCTATTATAATCAATATTTCCCTGATCGTCAATTAACTGAGTGGTATTTAAAATATCATCAACACCAAAACGGATCATAGAAAGTCCTACTGCGCTTCTATCATCCAGTGGCATGGCAAAAGCAACGTAATCATAATTTGCAATGTTAGCAAAATAGGCCGCGTGCATCAAGGAAAGCTGATTGTCTTCTAGGTCAACAAGACCTGCAGGATTCCAGTAACCAGAGTTTACATCGCCTGAGGAAGCAACAACAGTATTCCCCATTCCAAAGGCTGCTGCGTCAACGCCAATATTCATAAATTCGTTAGAATATTTACGTGCAGTTTGTGCCCCTAAAGTGGCGGAAAGCAGAAGTAAAAGGAGGAGGAATTTCTCTTTCAAGCTTGAAAATTTGGACAAATATGAGACTATTTTATAGAATATTAAACTATAAATTTATCTACATATTGTGTTTTGATAGCTATGAACAAAAATACTTTACTATTTTTACATGAAACATTTTTAAATCAACTAAAAAGACAGGAATTCTTGACTAGTCGATCAATTCGGCTTCACTCAGGATAAACCAAAGTCGAGACCTTACTTATATGTTAAAACAAGTACCAAACATCATCACTTCCCTAAACATTCTTTGCGGTTGTGTAGCCGTACTTTTTGCAGTTTCGGGCGATTTAATAAACGCTGCTATTTTTGTTTTCCTCGGAATTTTCTTCGATTTCTTTGATGGCCTTGCCGCTCGTTTACTAGATGCACAAAGCGAAGTTGGTCTTCAGTTAGATTCATTGGCAGATGTTATTACCAGTGGCGTAGCTCCGGGTATTGTTATGTATCAGTTGCTGAATCTTTCTTACTTCGGACATATGCAGACGTTGACTGAAACCTTTTCTGGGGAAGGATGGAATATTAGCGTAAAAAACTACTTGCCGCTTATCGGTTTGATGATTGTGATTGCGGCGGCATATCGTCTTGCAAAATTTAATGTGGATACGCGTCAGACATCGGGTTTTATCGGTTTACCGACTCCGGCGAATGCAATTTTAGTTTTAAGTCTACCGTTGATATTGCAATTCCAATTTTCCGAACTCGCGGAATCCATTATTCTTAACAAATGGTTTTTAATAGGAATTACGTTACTCGGTAGTATTATAATGAATGCCGAAATCCCACTCTTCGCATTAAAATTCAAAACATGGGATTTTAAAAGCAACGCAGTTCGCTATATATTCTTAATTCTCTGTGTAGTGTTATTGCTATTAATTAAGTTTTGGGCAATTCCTTTTATAATTCTACTTTATATAGTGCTGTCATTGTTTGGGCAGAAAAAGGAGATAGCTTAAGAAGAGCTTGCCTCGAACCCACGAATGTTTTTTTATGTAGAGTGTAAGCTAGCAATGAGTTGTTAGTGGTGAGCCTGGATGAGTTAACCGCAAAGAGCACTAAGAAAAAGGCACAAAGTACACAAAGAAAATTTCTGGCTATAGACTAAATAATGGTTTAGTAGATAAGGGAGAGTGGAATAGTGAGGTTTGAGCTTTAAAGTTTAAATTGTATTTTGCTAATTCTTACCAAGCTACTCTTTGTACCCTTTGCGCAAAAATAGTACACATTGTGGTTGGAAATTGTGAGTTGAAATAATTTTATAATGACTGAAAATCAAATAGCCCATAAAATTGTAGGTTGTGCTTTGGAGGTCCATAAAGCGCTTGGTCCTGGTTTGTTGGAATCTGCATATCAAGAGTGTCTTTTTTTAAATTGAAGAAAGAAGACTTGATGGTTGAGAAGCAAAAACCCATGCCTCTTGTCTTTGAAGATGTGAAATTAGAAGTTGGTTATCGAATTGATATGTTAGTTGAGAATAAAGTAGTGATCGAATTAAAAAGTGTAGAAGCTTTGAACGACGTTCATTTGGCTCAGACTCTTACTTATATGAGACTTGGCGGTTACAAGCTAGGTCTTTTAATTAATTTCAATGTAAGTTTATTGAAGCACGGTATAAAAAGAGTTATAAACGGTGAGCTGTAACAGTATTTATCGCCATACTAAACTCGTTTAAAAATGAACAAAACTTTGTGCCCTTTGTGTAAACATTGTGTCCATTGTGGTTAAAAACCGTCTCCTACAGTTCCAAAACAGTAGATCGTAAATCAAGTGGTTTTAAGTTTTCTTTGATTGTACCCAACAAACCTTCTCCGTATTCCAAATAGAACTCAGATAAATCTCAAGTTTAAACCCACATACAAAACCTTTGTGCCCTTTGTGTAAACATTGTGTCCATTGTGGTTAAAAACCGTCTTCTAAAGTTCCAAAACAGTAAATCGTAAATCGAGTGGATCCAGGTTTTCTTGAATTACATCCAGTAGTTCTTCTCCATATTCCAAATAGAATTCAGAGAAATTAAGTTGTCGCTCCTGTAAGCTTTGATTTGGGAATAATTGATTTTGAATGTTCTTTATTTTGTTTAATTCTTCAGAAAAACTTCTTTTTTGAGCTTTTAATAAACGTTTTTCAAGATTATCTAAACCGTTTAATTGTTTCTTTTCCTGTGCGCCAACAGCTCCTAGAAATGAAGCATCGGTTTTTTTAGCCAATTCATATAAATCTTTAAACTGCTGTTTCAGAAACTCTTTTTGTTGTGAAAAGTCAATATCTATTTGCGAGATATTCTGTGTGATTTTAGTCATCAGTTCGTGCTGCGGAAGAAAGAGATCGTCGATTTCCACATGTTGCTTTTTCAGTTTTTCTGAAACCGATTTTGGAACTAACAGTGCAGAATTCCGAAGTAAGAGAATAGGGAAGGGGACTTCTACTTTGTTGAAATAATCTTTTAGCTGAAACCAATACGCTAATTCCCCTCCACCGCCAATATAACACAGATTGGGCAAAATAACCTCTTGATACAAAGGACGCAACAAAGCATTTGGCGAAAACCGTTCTGGATATTCGTGTAACTCTTTTAAAATTTCTTCTTTTGAAAATGAAATATCAGTATCATTCACATAAAACCTACCTTTCTGCTCAAGGATTCGTTCGCGCAGATTTTTCTTTAAATAGAATAGATTGATTTCTCGAGGATGTACTTGTTCCGAAAAACCTAGATCAGTGAGTTTCTCAGTAGTTTTAGAAACTTCTTTAAAGCTGAGGTTTTCCGTCAGTTCTTTTTCTGCATAGGGAATAAAGGATTTTTTTAGCTCGGTATCATTACCGTCAACAATTACCAATCCGTATTCCCAAAATATTGAATTAGCTAGATGTCGAGTAGCATCAGCGAGATTCGTGTTTTTTTGATAAGCCTTTGCGAAATAGGAAATTAATTTTTCAGCATTTTTTCCAGGTCCCAACTTCTCTTTTAGTAATTCCTTTACCTTTTTCATTCCGTCGGTTGAAAGTTCTCCAACCGCACCTGAAGCGTCCCGATTCCATTCAACTTTACTTCCGAAGAGATTGAAATAATTGATTTCATCAAAGTCGTGGTCTTCCGTAGCCATCCAATATATGGGTACAAAATAATGCTTTGGGTATTCTTTATTCAGCTTTTCAGCCAGATTTATGGTTGAAAATATCTTGTAAAGAAAATAAAGTGGTCCAGTGAAAAGATTGAGTTGGTGTCCAGTAGTAACGGTAAATGTATCTGGTTCATAGAGTAAATCGATATTACTCAATGTGCCTTGCGAAAGATTGTTATCGTCATATTGAAGCATAATTCGCTTTGCCAACAAGCGGCGTTGCGCTAATGACAACTGACTCCGCTTTTCTTCAAACTGAGGTCTAAAGTTTTCCAAATTGGGAAATCTGTTGTAAAAAGGTTTTAGACTTGGATTTTCTTCCAAGTAGTCACACATTAATTTAGAAAAATAACCGGTGTCTTTATAGGAAAGGGAATGGGTTGGCATAGAGTATTAAGAAAATTTAAAACAAAAATAATCGTTTTGGATTGGCTGTAGGTTTAAAGATACGTTAATCTTGAGGTCCAGAACGGGTTTGCCACGAATTCACGAATTATTATGTTGGAATTGTTGGAATCCTTGGAGTTTTTGAGTTGATTTCTCTGGAGGTAGCGCATTAAAAGGATTAATGATGTAATCTACAGCTTGGAAAAACTTTACCGCGAATTCACGAATTATTATGTTGGTTTTATTGAAATGCTTCAGAATCTGAGACAGGTTTTTCCAAATGAATTAAATAGCATTGATATATTCGTGGCCAATACCCCGCACCCCTCCGTACCTCATAAAAGCATTCGTGACCAATACCCCGCACTCTCCGCACCCCGTCTAAAAAAACATTCGTGAACCTGCCCGCTCGCAGACGGGTTCGTGGTCAAAATCCCGCACCCCTCCGTACTCCACATAAAAAACATTCGTGCATTCGTGGTCAAAATCCCGCACCCCTCCGTACCTCATAAAAGCATTCGTGACCAATACCCCGCACTCTCCGCACCCCGTCTAAAAAAACATTCGTGAACCTGCCCGCTCGCAGACGGGTTCGTGGCCAAAATCATTCCATTCTTCCATCCTAAAGACACAATTCGTTCATTTGGAATTTACCTACCTTTAGCCATTAAAATAAAACGCATATAATGACCAGAATTTTTACATTTCTTCTTTGCTTAACTCCCATTCTTATTTTCGCTCAACTGAAATCTCCTTCAGAATTCTTAGGATATGAAATTGGAACGCAATTCTCCCGGCACGCTGATGTTGTTTCCTATTTTGAACACGTTGCCGCCAATAGTAAAATGGTGAACTATCTTGATTACGGAAAAACTAATGAACGTAGAAGACTTACCTACGCGGTGATCTCTTCCGAAGAAAACCTGGCAAATCTGGAAAAGATTCGAACTGATAACTTAAAGAATATCGGTGTTATTCCTGGTAGTGCATCTCCTGAAAAGGCTATCGTTTGGCTTAGTTATAACGTACATGGGAATGAGGCTAGCAGTAGTGAGGCCGCGATGAATACTATTTATAAACTACTTACAGAGCATTCTGATTACTTGAATAATACCGTGATAATAATGGATCCCGGAGTAAATCCAGATGGTCGTGATCGTTATGTAAATTGGTATAACCAAGTGAAGGCTTCGCCATATAATTCGTCCAGAGATGCTATTGAGCATAATGAGCCTTGGCCCGGCGGACGACCAAACCATTATCTTTTCGATTTAAACCGCGATTGGATGTGGGCGAGCCAAGTGGAGACCCAACAACGTTTGAAAATTTACAATCAGTGGATGCCTCAGATACACGTCGATTTTCACGAGCAGTATATCAACAATCCGTATTATTTCGCTCCTGGAGCAGAACCTTATCATGAAATTATAACTCCTTTTCAGCGTGAGTTCCAAAATAAAATAGGAAAAAATAACGCCAAGCATTTTGACGAAAACGGATGGCTTTTCTTTACCCGCGAAAGCTTTGATTTGCTATATCCAAGTTATGGCGACACCTATCCGCTTTATATGGGTGCCATTGGGATGACCTACGAACAAGCCGGCCACGGAATGGCAGGTTTGGGAATTATCAATGACGAAAATATTGAACTGACTTTAGTAGATAGAATAGCGCACCATACCACTTCTGGATTATCTACGATTGAGGTTGCTTCAAAACAGGCTTCTAATCTAAATTCTGAGTTTGGGAAGTTTTTTAAAAACCAGAATTTAAAATATAAAAGTTTTGTGCTAAAAGGGAATCCAGATAATCTAAAAGCATTGACTGATATGCTTGATCGCCACGAAATAAAATATGGTTATTCTACTGGCGGAAATGTTAGTGGCTTTAATTATACGGACAATAAAAAAGGAAAAATTGACTCTAAAGGTGCCCTGATTGTAAGTACAAATCAACCAAAAGGAAAAATGGTGCAGGTGCTTTTTGAACCTAATACTACCTTATCAACGCCAATTACTTATGATATAACTGCTTGGAGTCTGCCGTATGCTTTCGGACTTGAAGCCGTGGCAAGTACAACTTTGGTTGCAGCTAATGAAAAAGCGCCGCAGACTACCGTTTCAAACGTGCCAAATACTTCGGCGGCTGGGTATATTGCCAAATGGAATAGTATGCAGGATGCACAATTTCTATCGGCATTGTTGGAGAATGATATTAAAGTGCGCTTTTCTGAGAATGAACTTGGTTTTGGTGGTAATAGTTTTGGTCGTGGCAGTCTTATAATCACACGAAGTGACAACAAAGCGAACCCCGATTTTGATAAAACGCTTACCCAATTGGCAAATAAAATGGGACGTCAACTTTACGCTTCCCCAACCAGTTTTGCCGATAAGCTTACCGATTTTGGTTCGCAATATGTGCATTTGATTAAAAACAAGAAAGTGGCAATGCTTCGTGGGAAGGAGACTTCATCATTGAATTATGGCTCCCTTTGGCACTATTTTGAAACACAATTGAAATATCCAATTACATCTATAAATACTGAAAATATCGGTAGAATAAAATGGAGTGATTATGATGTATTAATTCTTCCTGACGGAAATTATAAATCTCTTTTTGACGAAGTTGCATTTAATACTTTGGACGAATGGATTAGTAGCGGAGGAAAGTTAATAGCAATGAGTAATGCCATCAGTATTTTTGAAGACAAGGAAGGATTTGATTTAAAAAATAATTTTTCCGAAGAAGATAAAGAGAAGCAGAAAGATTCAATTGGAAATTTAATTCCTTACGCACAACGCGAAATGGAAAGCACCAAAGATTTAATTACGGGCAGTATTTATAAAGTTACTTTAGACAATACCCACCCCTTGGCATTCGGTTATGGTGATTTTTATTATAGTTTAAAGTTGGGGAACGATTCCTATAAATTTTTAAACGACGGTTACAACGTAGGTTATATAGATGGAGAGCCAGAAAGTGTTTCCGGGTTTTCAGGGGAAAAAGCTAAAGCCTCTTTAAAGAATTCTATCGTTTTCGCGGAAGCGAGAAAGGGCAGCGGTAACGTGATTTATATGGTAGATGATGTTAATTTCCGTTCCTTTTGGCAAAATGGAAAGTTGTTTTTGGCTAATGCGGTTTTCTTTGTGAATTAAGGAAATTATTGATTTTAAATTATAAAAATAGCAACCTGGATAGGGTCGCTTTTTTTATGTGATAAATAGCAAATTTGATTATAGACACGCACGAGACGCTAGCGCGAGCGTCCCGCTCGCGCCGTTACTGCTTTGAGTATGTTTTGTGGAAAATACTCAGGTGGCTTGTCTTTGTTTAAGGCGTTAATATAATTATTATATCTAAGTAGCTAATAATCAGATTGTAAAGTAGTTTTTGGTATATTTATTTTTTATCAAGAATTATGAGTAGGAAATATAAGTTTCACAACCCGTCAGCAGCTTATTTTGTTTCATTCGCAGTAGTTAATTGGATTGATGTTTTTACGCGTCAAACCTATTTTAAGGTAATTACAGATAGTTTAGATTATTGTCGCAATCATAAAGGAATGGCTCTCTTTGCATATTGTATTATGCCTAACCATATACATCTCTTGTTTCGAGATGACAACGAAAATCCTTCTGGTCTGCTAAGAGATTTTAAGGGTTTTACTTCCAAGAAAATGATTACGAGTATTATGGAACATTCCCAAGAGAGCAGACGAGAATGGATGCTTTGGATGTTTAAAAGAGCTGGAGCAAAAAATAGTAATGTAATATCAATTTTGGCAGCAAAACAATCAACCTATTGAATTGTGGAGTACGCCAGTTATAAAGCAGAAATTTAATTATATCCATAACAATCCAGTAGTTGCTGGTTTAGTCATGGAGCCGTGGGAATGGAAGCATAGTAGCGCGAGAAATTATGCAGAGCTTGATGCGGTAATTCCTATTGATGATATTGGATTTCTTGGCTGACTTTTCGACTTTATTCGGTTTCGACTAAGTTGTATAGAGGCAAGAGGCAAGAGGCACGGGCGGGACGCCCGCGCCAGCGAGGGTAAAGTTTATGGAAGGGACGGCGGTGGAACACGATATGTTATCGCATATTTTAATAGTTCAATCAAAGCGGGATTATATAGATTTTCCACGGATCTTATTTTGTAATGTCTATATGATTTTCCAGTTCCTTCAAGGAGGTTTTTTGGGTCGGGAAGTTCTGCACCGAAATTAAAACCTAAGCTTACGTGTTTTGTTGCTGGCATTAGCCAACAAAAATGTTCGGTTTTTTTCTTAGGTCCTGTTCCAAAACCTATATTTTTTTGCTTTATCCAAACTACTTCAACAACTTCAGGAAGTACTTTATAAATCAGTTTCCTTGCCTCTCGCGCGATTTCTTTAATGTCGCTTGAAAAACTTTGGATCGCTTCCTCAAAGTCTTCGTTGTTATCCATTTTAATAGTTCTATTTATGTAAGTCTGCGCATTCTTTTTCTAAAATTCCGTTTATTAATGCTGGAGGTGATGTCCATTTTTTGATTGTTGTATCCGACAGTACCGGTAGTTTAGAACTAAATCCACCAATTTCTCCAGTTGCTAATCCTGTTACAATTATTGGTATTTTAGTGTGTCTGATCATATATGAACACATAATGCAAGGCTCGTGCGTTGTGTATAGTATACAATCCGAAAGGTCTTGGCTTTCTAGATGTTTGGTAGCATTGCGGATCGCTTCAATTTCTGCGTGAAATGTAATATCTCTATGGGTTTTTCCGCCTTCAATTCCTTCACCAATAATTTCTCCGTTTTTTACGATAATTGACCCAACCGGACTATCACCTCTTTTCTTTGCAATTTTGGCAAGACCTATACATATTTTCATATAAGCTTCATGCTGTTCTAAAGTTGAGGTTTTCATTTTTAATGTTTTTGAAGTAACGACAATCGATAAACAAAGATAAATTAAATCATCTTAAGCATTACAGCGAGAATCTCGACCGGCCGTTATTTTTTAGGAATCGACATATATTTTACTACGAGCAGAACGCCCCGCTATTGAAACAATCTAGCTGTCAAGTTTCATTTCCTTATTTATAATTTGAGCCACCGCCTGCTTGTATTTTATGGGGTTGGAAGCCTTTTTTATCGCTTTATACGTTTTTTGAGGATTCGATGTTGATTGAGAAAAGAACTCCCAAAATCCAAGCATTTTCATTTTTATTGGGGTTGGTCCAGACAAGTATTCATCGTATTGCTGATAAATAGTGTTGTGAAATTCGGAAAATAGCTGCCATCTGTTTTCGGGATATTCCGTAGTGTTGTTTTTGATCATACTGGGTAAAAAGGGATCGGCAATTAAACCGCGACCAATCATAAAATGGTCAATACCAGGAAACCTTTCTTCAATTGCCCTAAAAGCAGAAACGCTGGTAATATCTCCATTATAGTACAATTTGTGGTTGGTACCGCTGATGCATTTTTCAAAAGCATCTAAATCTACAGGTCCTTTATAAAGTTGTTTCCCTATTCGTGCATGAATGGCGATGTTTTTAAGCGGATACTTATCTAAAATAGTAAACGCATCTAGAATTTCTTCTGGATTGTCATAGCCCATTCTCATTTTCATAGAAACCAAAATATCCGTTTCGTTGTGGGCTTTGTGTAAAACTTCATCAATTCTATTCGGATTGCAGATTAAACCAGAACCCATTCCAGATTTAGTAACCATAGGATAGGGACATCCCAAATTCCAATTCAATTCTTTATAACCTAAACTTTATACGTATTTGGCTACATAAACAAATTCATCAGGATCGTTAGTGATTACTTGCGGAATCACTTCTAAAGTTGTGTTGTTTTCTAGGGCTAAATCGTTTTGATAGGATTGCTTAATCTTCAGTTTTCCATTGAGCCGAATATATGGCGCATAGAATGTATCAATCCCACCAAAGTAATGATTGAAAGCATTGCGAAACCTGAAATCTGTAAAGCCTTGTAATGGGGATGAAAGTAGGGTAGTAGCCATCTTATTGTTTAGTGGGACAAAGATAGTAGAATTGTGCTTTGGTTTTTATAAAGGAATGGCCGCTAGAAATTAATCGGTCATATTCTCCGGAGCTGACTTTTATATTTTGGTCTTTATTCCATTTCTTGGATTGGTGTACTTGCTTTTGAGTTTGAAATTAAAACGGCATAATCGATAAAATCGGTTGTTGATTTCTCTTTAACGTGTACTCCATTGGATTTTTCATCTGTCATTATCACTTCAATCAAATCGGGTACTCCATCGTTATATGGTGTGTGTTTTTTGTTGAGTCGAAAAAGAGTGATGTCTGAAATCTTACTTTTTTTCAAATTTTCGATTCCACGGAAATATTCTTTTTCATAATCACCGATTCCGAAACCACCTTCAGTAGTGAAAGATTTATAATCTCCATTATCGTCATAAATAAAATCCCACAATACTTCGCTTTTAGTAAGG
The DNA here is from genome assembly GCA_052105975.1 of Aequorivita sp. Lineage (GTDB taxonomy): Bacteria > Bacteroidota > Bacteroidia > Flavobacteriales > Flavobacteriaceae > Aequorivita. The sequence goes on from JBQEAY010000016.1 coordinate 41,336, forward strand.
TAGCCAATAACCGAAAGGACTTCATCACGGTCGTAAATTTTGTTTTCGATTAACATAGTAAAGAAAGATGCACCATTGCCTTCTCGCTCTTTCTCCAAATGACCAAAGCCAAACCTTAGAAATTGAGGGTTTTTGTCGAATTTATACACACTGGATAATTCTTTATAATTCGTAAAAATAGTTCTTTCTCTATTGGCAGACTCGTCAAAAGATAAATTTAAATTGTTTATAATGTGCTGGAAAACGAACTTGTCATTAATATGACTTTCAAATTTCGAAGGGTTTTTTTCGTAGTCTGTCATAAAGCTTTTTAAAATATTTTTTGAATAACTATCATAATATGGGGAAAAATCTGTAGTGTCAGTTTCAACCATATTTGCGATTTCTCGTAACGAGTTTTCTTTGTTCTTCTTAAAGTCAATCACTTTTAAAAGATGCTTGGAGGTGTATTTATAACTAACCATATAGTCTATTCCAACAACTGTCAACCTATTTTCTTGGGGTAGATTATCATTAAGCTTTTTAATTTCTTTCCATTTTTTATAGGTTTCAATACTTTGCTCTTGTGGCACCCTTATTCCGTAATGCGTCACTAAATCTTTTAATAACAGCGTATCTCCCGTTTTTAAATATTGGTTAAAATAATGGCCAATACTGAAATCTGTTTCCGGTAGATAATATTTTATAGTTCCATTTTTGGTTAGCGATTTAAGAAGTGCGTGTTCTGTTTCTTCTGTCTTTGCACTCCCGTGATAGGCTCCAAATCCAATTATTTTGAAATCTTTTTGAGGAAAATCAACTTCTGATGAAGTTAAATCAAATCGATTGTTTTCTAAATATTCTATTTTGGTTTGTGAATAGGTTTGTAGCGGTAATAAGACTAATAATAGGATGTATATCTTTTTCATTTTTGAGCTTTAAATAAAGACTGCTATTTTTTGTGAATGTTACAAATTTGGTGAAAGCATTAAAACCTAAAATCTGTTATTTTATTTAGTCCTATTTCTATCTTTATTCAAGATTTTAGTGGGGTTTTGCCGCACATCAAAAACATCATTTATTAATATGGTGTGCTTTTCAACTCTGTAAATGATTTTATAATTCCCACTCAAAATGTATCTGTGGCTTTCATTCAACTTTTCCAAATAAAATTCTACTTGACCGGATTCTGGATGCTGAATAAGTTGTTTTGTTGCGTCAAGAATTTGTTTCCGAATTTTATGAGCAACTTTTTTACTTGCTCTTTCTTTGTAGTAATCGAAGATAGCTTTTAAATTTTCAATGGCGAAGTTTGTCCAAATAATTTCCATAAGTATACTATTACCATTTCTCAGAAATTTTTTCTAATTCCTCTTGGCTTTTAAACTTTCCTTCTTTAAAATCCATTTCGGATTTTTCAATTCTATCAATAAACTCATCTAATGTAAAAGGCTTATGTGTGGTTTCATTATCCTTTATGTTTCGCTTAAGAAGGAAGCTTTCAATTTTGCATAAAATGCTTTCGTCTTGAATTTGTGCCAAATAAGCGATTAAATTTAACTTTCTGGTCTGGAAATCCATAATTAAATATTTTATTCAAATATACAAAATTGCTCTTACAACATCATTATTACCATACAATCAAACTTGCAAGTTGCAATACGTAATGAACGTCCATCTAAGCGCACTTTTCCTTAAGCATATCCAATTAAACCCTCTGTTAATGTCTATTTTTACCATCTATCATTTACCAAGAAATATGCAGCATTTAAAAGAGGAATCAAAAGATAAAGACAAATCACATCCAAAAATCACAATGGTTCAGGCCTTTAAAAGGATAATTTGGCCAAGGCGGAATCTAGTTTTTATAGGTCTGATCTTGATAGTTCTTAGAAGTTTGTCTGGGTTGGTTTTACCGTGGCAGAGTAAAGTATTACTTGACGATGTTGTTCCCAATAAAGATTCCTCACAACTATATACCTTAATTGCTATAGTAATAACTGCTATAACAGTACAGGCAGTAACATCATTTTTACTTACTAGAATATTAAGTGTTCAAGCGCAGTATTTAATAAGTGAATTGCGATCTCAAGTTCAGAAAAAGGTGCTTTCTCTACCTATCAGTTTTTTCGATAACACCAAATCTGGAGCTTTGGTATCGAGAATAATGACCGATGTTGAAGGCGTTAGAAATCTTATAGGTACAGGATTAGTACAATTGGTTGGTGGTACATTTACGGCTATTGTTTCATTGATTATATTGATAAAATTAAATGCTTGGATGACGCTTTTTGTGTTTGTGCCCCTTTCTATATTTGGCATTATAGCCTTAAAAGCCTTTAAATTTATACGTCCAATTTTTAGAGCACGTGGTAAAATTAATGCCGAAGTTACTGGTAGGTTAACAGAAACACTCGCGGGAGTTCGTGTTATTAAAGCATTCAATTCAGAAGAACAAGAAAATATTGTTTTTGAGAAAGGAGTTGATAAATTATACCAAAACGTAAAAAAGAGCTTAACAGCAACTGCTTTAATGACAAGCTCTTCCACATTTTTAATTGGAGTAGCTACAACTGGAATTATGGGAATGGGTGGCTATTATATGATGATTGGTGAAATGACAACCGGAGATTTTCTATTCTTCACCTTAATTCTTGGTTTTATGATTGCTCCTATTATTCAAATGAGCAATATAGGAAGTCAGTTAACAGAAGCATTAGCTGGTCTGGATAGAACCGAAGAACTTATGAATATGACTGCCGAAGAGGATAACCAGAACAGAAATATTGAATTAAAGACTATAAAAGGTAATATTGAATTTAATGATGTTTCATTTTCCTATGAAGAAGGAAAACAGATTTTGCATAACATTACTTTTAAAGCTCCAGCTGGTTCTGTAACCGCTTTAGTGGGAAGCTCAGGTTCGGGTAAATCTACCATTGCTGGGCTTTCGGCTACTTTTTTAACACCGCAATCTGGTAAGGTTACCGTTGATGATCAAGATTTATCACAAGTTAAATTAAGCAGCTACCGCCAGTATTTAGGAGTGGTTTTGCAGGATGAATTTTTATTTGAAGGCACTATTCGCGAAAATATAATGTTCCCAAGACCAAATGCTACGGAAGCTGAATTGCAAAATGCGGTAAATGCAGCGTATGTAAACGAATTTACGGACAAGTTTGAAGAAGGATTAGATACTTTGATCGGCGAAAGAGGTGTAAAACTTTCTGGCGGACAAAGACAACGATTGGCCATTGCTCGAGCTATATTGGCAAATCCAAAAATTATAATTTTAGACGAAGCCACTTCAAGTTTAGATACCCAAAGTGAGGCCTTAATTCAGAAAAGTTTAACCGAATTAATAAAAGACAGAACCACAATCGTTATTGCCCACCGTTTAAGCACCATTAGAAAAGCAGATCAAATTTTGGTTATTGAAGCTGGACATATTGTAGAACGAGGCACCCATGACCAATTGATTGCTAAAGAAGGTAGGTATTATGAGTTGTATACCTATCAATCGAAAATTTAAAACTTGGTTTGATTTTCAGTGTCTGCTACTTGTCAATACACCATACTAACTGCTTTTTGGAATTTGGAATACGTTGTTTTAAAATTTATCCATCAATCATTCTAAAGGTCAAATTAATTCTCGGTAAATGCACTTTTTTAGTCGGTGGTAATCTGTGTAGCCAATGGGTTTGGGTAGTGCCTTTCATAATTAAAAGACTGCCGTTTTCAAGGTTTAAAGAAACAGTCTCTTTGGTTTTTTTATGCTTAAGAGCAAACTTGCGTTCGGCGCCAAAGCTAACTGAGGCAATGGCAGCATTCTTTTTTAAATCCTTTTCGTCATCGCTGTGCCATCCCATTCCTTCTTCTCCCGAGTGATAAAGATTGAGCAAGCAGCTGTTAAAAGTTTCGCCGCTTTCTTCTTCTATATGCTTTTTAAGTTCAAGTAACTCTCCAGTCCAAGGAAGTGCTTTTTTGGTAGTTTTGGAGTAGGTATATTCAAATTCGCGGTCGCCATACCAAGCTACTTTTCGTTTGGTAATAATTTTTTTTCCGAAGATAAAAGCTTCGTCATTTTTCCATTTAATTGTATTGAGAAGAACTTCAAAATAACGATTGGCTTCTTCCGCAGAAAAAATACTTCCGTAGTATTTTACCTCGCCATCTTGCGGTAGTAGGTTTCTATTAGTATCGGTTTCAAAGTTGAATAATTTCATAGTGATTAAAACTATAAGTTTTATAAAGACTAAGCGTGATTTTATCAATTTCAAAATACAAAGAAAATACTATCGGTTCTTAAATAGTGTTTTAATATTTGTAAAGAATAAAAAATGGTATCTTAGTTGTTGCGTTATTAAATGTTTAATTTATTCATTTCTAGGTGTTTGAATTGGCATATTTCAACAATTAACTACCAAATAAACAGCAATAATTATGACAACAGTATTAATACTTATTGGAATCATCGTAGTGTTGGGTTTTCTGCTTGTAAGCATCTTCAACCGTTTTGTAAAAAACAAAAATGTTGTGAAAGACGCTTGGAGTAACATTGATGTTGCCTTAAAACGCCGTTATGATTTGATCCCCAATCTAGTGGAAACAGTTAAAGGCTATGCTGCACATGAAAAGACAACTTTAGAAAATGTAATAAAGGCACGAAATGCGGCAATGGCAGTTCCTTCTGATGAAATAAATGCACAGATAAAGGCTGAAAACCAACTGCAACAAAGTTTGCGAAGCATCTTTGCACTTGGTGAGGCTTATCCGGATTTAAAAGCGAATACCAACTTCTTGGACCTTCAAAATAAATTAAACGAAATTGAGGAAAACCTAGAACGCAGTCGCCGTTACTACAACGGAACTGTCCGCGAAAACAACACGTATGGCGAGAGTTTTCCTGGGGTTATATTCGCTGGAATGTTTGGCTACGAACATTTTGATTTCTTTGAAGCAGATGCCACCGAACGTGAAAATGTAAAGGTGAGTTTCGATTAAAGTTGAAGAATTATCGGTTTATTAAATTATTGAATAAGCCGTATTTAGATTATTTGTAATGATAAATATAGATTCTATAGGCGAAAGAATTAAGTTTCGGTTTGATAAGAGACTGTTTCTATTTCTCTTTGGGGTTCTATGTTTTCTAAAGGCTCATTCTCAGGGTTTTGAAGTGAATAGTGCAAAAGTTGATATTTACATCAGCGAAAAGGGTTACTTTGATGTAGTTGAAAATTACGACCTCACTTTTACTGCTGCCAAACACGGTATTTACCGGGATATTCAAACCAAGTACGATCTCTTGTCTGCGGAAGGAAAACAGGAGGTACGCAAGATTAAAATCAGGAAGGTAAAAGTACCAGGACATAAGTTTGAATCGGATCCTGATTTTGTACAAAAGCTTAGTGATAATCTTGAAATTAAAATTGGCGATAAGAACAAAACGATAATTGGACCACAGCATTATGAAATAAAATACCGAGTTTATAATGCCTTTCTTTATGAAGAGGACCAAATTCACTTCTACTGGAATATAAAACCGTATGGATGGTATGCATCTTTTCGGCAGCTCGATTTTACAGTACATCCACCAAAAAACACGAAGGTTGGGTTGGATGATTTTTTTGTTTATTCGGGCGATTCGGGAGAAAAGCAAGTCACTACTGATTTTGATATAAATTATGATAATGGTGTTTTTACGGCGAAAAGTCACTCGGATTTTCTTTCCGTTCCTGGGCAAAGTGTCACTGCATTATTAAAACTTCCAGAAAATTCTATCGAGGAAATAAAACCATTTTGGCCGTTCTGGACAGAATATGGATGGACATTGCTTCTTGCTGCCTTGTTATTTACTTTCTATCGGGTTTGGAAAAAATATGGAAAAGATGATAAAGTGATACCTACAATAAGTTACTTTCCGCCCAACGGTGTAGATCCGGCAATGGCGGGACTTTTAATTGACGATAGTGGAGATACGGAAGATCTTATTTCGCTTATTCCTTATTGGGGCTCTCGCGGGATTATAAAAATGGAGGAAATTCCTAAAAAAGGATGGTTTGGAAAGAATGACACAAAACTCGTCCAATTAAGACCATTGCCAGTGGACGCTCCAGATTATGAACAAGAAATATTCAACGGACTTTTTGGTAGTGAATCTGAATCTGGTGAAAATGATGTTTTGATAAGTAGTCTAAAGGATTCTTTTTACACAAAAATGTCATCGGCAAAGTCACTTCTAACTAAGCAGGCGCAAATTTATTATGATCCAACCGCAAGGAAAATGCAAACTTGGAGTATAGTAGGGGTTATACTCATAAGTATTCTATTGGGTATACTCTTTCTATTTGTTTGGGGGATTTATGCTGCTTTGGCTGTGATTCCCATTGCCATTTTCCTATTGTTTATGTCGTCGTATATGATCAAGAAGAATTCTAAGGGCAATAAAATGTTATCAGAATTGAAAGGTTTTAAGCAGTTTATTAAGGTTGCTGAGGAGAACAAATTAAAAATGTTGTTAAAGGGCAGTCCCACTTACTTTGAAACTACCATGGGTTACGCGCTAGCTTTTGGATTGTTTACGCAATGGGCCAAGAAATTTGAGGCACTTGACCTGCAACCTCCTAGTTGGTACACATCTACTGCTGGAGTAATGTCTATGAATAATTTCTCTAATTCGTTTGCAGATACTATGTCATCGACCAAATCTACAATGGTGAGTTCCCCTTCTAGTAGTTCTTCTGGAGGAAGTGGAGGAGGATCTTCTGGAAGTGGCTTTGGCGGCGGCGGCGGTGGAAGTTGGTGATAGATTAATTGAAACAAAATATCAAAGGCCTGATATCAAGTCAATATTTCAAATACTTATTTTACATACCAAGGAAAATTAAACATTCTAACGATCAATGAAGCATCAAGTAAGGTTGATAAAAATTGTAAAAGAACCATAAATTTTTCGAATTTACAGTTTCGAATTTAATTTCTTTAACTCACAACTCACAACTCACAACTCACAACTCACAACTCACAACTCACAACTCACAACTATTCTTCACTTCCCCAAGGTGGTCCTGGTGTACCCACTTCTTTAGTTAAATCGAATTCCACGCTAAAAAGTCGGTCGTTTCCAATGCTACGTAAGTTATAAGTCATATAGCTAGTATCAAGAGTAAACCACCAAACATTGTTGGAAGCTCTTGGAATAAGATCGCTTGTATACTGATCTGCTGGGAAAAATTGAATAGTAGCTAAACCAGTGTTAGCACTCACCCCTCCATATTGAGTAAGCTCTTCCTCAGAACCATCATTATGACGATGGTCGTGTTTTAGAAGGATGCGTTTATCATCCTGTAAAGAAAGCACCCATGTTCGGGATTTATCTTCCCCGACAAAGAAGGGAATGCGAATTGTTTTTTCCTCACAACTTCGAACGTGCATAACGAGCTTTTCTCCCATAAAACCATCTCCTTCTTTCCCTCCCGAGATTATTGTGCCTTCATAAGCATTTCCACAGTGAGTTTTTAGAGTATCCCAAAACTGAACAGATCCAGGTGAATCTTGTGCAAATAAATGTAATGGGAGTAAAATCAGAAAGAAAAGAAATTGTTTCATATTAGCAGTCTTTAGGAAGATATCGAGGGATATCAGCTATTTACGGCAATATATGGGTTATTTATGGAACTAAGACTATCTCATTTCTCACGTCTAAAGACTCACTTCTTTATTCTAAAGATCCCTTTTCTTAAGAATGGCATAAGACCAGTAGAGGAATAAGGCAGTCCAAATTAATACAATTAGAATATTCAACGGAGTAACGCTATAATCTTTTGTGAAATTTTCACCTAATTGAGTTGCTGCAGATTGTATGGCTCCCAATCGGCTCATCGGTTCTTTGATGAGGTTTGCCATAGCATTTAGCGGAAAGAATTGCGCAACTTGGTCAGCGACTTCTGTGCTTTTAAAGAATTGCCATTTCATCAGTCCATATAGTAACCATTCCACAATCTGAATAACAATCAAGAAGCCTAATGCAAAAGCAGAACGTTTTACCAAAACTCCAAGGAAAAGACAGAGGGAAAAGAAAGCTACCAGTTTTATAAAATAGGCCCCAATATACTCCATACCGCTTAATATAATTCCTATTTCAGTGTAGTCCGAAAATAGAAGCCCTAATATCAAGGATACTGCAAATATGAAAATGGTAGATAATGCTGAAAAGAGTAAAACTGTGAGAAATTTTGAAAGTAAGAACTCCTTCTTGCTAAGTCCATCAATTAGGTTCTGCTTCAGCGTTCTGTAACTGTATTCGTTACTCATCATTGAGACAATAACAATGGCGAGAAACAATTTCAAAATTGCTGCCATATAGGTGTTAAAATGCCAAATAAACGGGAAGTTGAAAATCCCTTGATCTGCCACTCGAAAGTGAAAGTTTCCAAAGTTAAATTCAATGGAAGCAATCAGTGCGATAAAAGTTATAAGTACAAAATAGATAATGGAAATAACCTTTGCCGAGCGGTTGTAGCGCAGTTTTTGGAGTTCTATGTTTAGTAATCTGAGCATTGCGGATTAGTTTTGTTTGGTGAGTTCTAGGAATTGTTCTTCAAGACTTTCCTTGCGTTTTACAAGATGCGAAAGGACAATTCCTTTTTCAAAGAGGAGTTTGTTTACTTCAGCAGCGTCCAATGGCTCATTGAGATAAACAATTAAAAATTCTCCTTCTCTTTTTACCTTTCCAAAAGCAGGATTCCCTTCTAAAGCATGTTGAAGCATTTCCATATTTTCACTGTGCATAGTAAGGAAACCATGACTTGCATTCATTGCGTCAACGCTGCCAGAATATAAGCTTACTCCTTTTCGAAGAATTACCACGTGGCTACAAACTTTTTCCACTTCATCCAATAAATGCGAAGCGAGTAGGATAGTGGTTCCTTGAGAAGCAATGGTTCTAATTATCTCTCTTATCTGATGGATTCCCTGTGGATCGAGTCCGTTGGTAGGTTCATCAAGAATCAATATTTCTGGATCGTTCAATAATGCCGAAGCGATTGCCAAACGTTGTTTCATTCCTAATGAAAATGTGCTAAACTTGCTGTCTTTCCGGTCCAATAACCCAACAAGTTCCAGTTTTTCTGAAATCTTTGCTTCTGAAACCTCTTTTATCTTACAAACGAGTCTGAGGTTTTGCGTGGCCGTCATATAAGGGTAAAAGTTAGGATGTTCGATAATAGCTCCAACTTTCTTTAAGGCGTCGTGTGTTGATGTATTACCATCAAACCACTCAAAATCGCCAGAGGTTTTGTTGACTACATTTAGTACTATGCCCAAGGTTGTGCTTTTTCCACTGCCGTTGGGACCGAGAATACCGTAAACATTTCCCTTTTCAATAGTAAAGGAAAGATTGTTTACTGCTGTCAATGCACCAAATTTTTTAGTGAGATTAGAAAGAGTTAGAATATGTTCCACAGATTAGTTTTTGGTTCCGAAAGCTATCGGATTGGTTGGTTATATGACGAAAGAGTTATGATTTTGTTACATATTTGGCTTCGATGCAAATATCTGTTTTGCTGCACAAACAGAAATTCACTCAGCCCCCTTGGTAATTTATGGGCCTCCTAAGTATTATTCTCGGTAGGTTCTGACTCCCTAGTTTTATGCTTTTTTCAATTTATAATTCTAAATTCTAAATTCAGAATTGATTAACTTTGCACTTCATTTAAAAATAAAAAAATGCAAGACGGAATCTACGCAAAAATAACGACAGAAAAAGGAGAAATCCTTATAAAACTTACGTACGACAAAACTCCAGGAACAGTTGGAAACTTTGTTGCGTTGGCTGAAGGGAATTTAGAAAACTCAGCAAAACCACAGGGTACGCCTTATTACGATGGGTTGAAATTTCACCGTGTAATCCCAGATTTTATGGTTCAAGGTGGAGATCCAAAAGGATCGGGTTCTGGCGGACCGGGTTATGCTTTTGAAGATGAATTCCATCCAGATCTTCGTCACGATACACCAGGAGTGCTTTCTATGGCCAATTCTGGTCCAGCGAGCAATGGAAGTCAGTTTTTTATCACTCACGTGGCAACACCTTGGTTGGATGATAAACACACTGTTTTTGGAAATGTAGTGGAAGGACAAGATGTAGTAGATAGCGTTGCGCAAGGTGATACTATGCAGAAAGTTGAGATTATCCGTGAGGGTGAAGATGCTAAGAACTGGAATGCAATTGAGGCTTTTAGAAGCTTTACGGGAGAAAGAGAAAAGCGTCTTGCTGATATAAAACAAAAGGAAGAAGACGAAATAAAGAAAGTTTCCGAAGGATTTGATCGTACTGATAGTGGACTTCTTTATAAAATGATTGTTAAAGGAAGTGGCAAAAAAGCGGAAAAAGGAAAAACTGTTTCGGTTCATTACAAGGGAACTTTAACTGACGGAACTGAGTTTGATTCTTCTTATAAGAGAAAACAACCGATCGATTTTCCATTAGGAAAAGGCCACGTAATTGAAGGTTGGGATGAAGGTATTCAATTATTACAAGTTGGTGATAAAGCCAGATTTGTAATTCCTTCGCACCTAGCTTATGGAGATCGCGGTGCAGGCGGAGTTATTCCTCCTCGCGCTACCTTGATTTTTGATGTGGAATTGATGGACGTGAAATAAGCATAATGCCTTAGCTAATATTAGTTAAAACATAAAAATAGCCCCAAAAAATCTTTAGACTTTTTGGGGCTATTTTCTTTTAGAGAGGTAAATAGTATTCGTTATATAATGCTTATTTCTTGCGTCCGACGAAATGTTCCATGGTTTTATAAATTCCTAATACGTTACCAGCAAACCAATCAAAGGCGTTTATTGAAAAAATTGCTTGTCCCAGTCTAGTAAATCTGTAGATATAACCAGGAATAGTCACCATTTTTTTATTTTTCTCAATGGCCTTTACAATGGTAAGTGCCGCTGCTTCTGGTTTGATAATAGGAATCTTCGATTGTACACCATCAAACATTCCAGTATTGATGTAGTAAGGCATAATAGTAGTTACATTTATGTTTTTGCCCATTTGTTTCATCTCCAAACGCAAACTGTCAGACCACCCTATTAACGCCCATTTGCTAGATGCGTAAACCGACATTTTGGGGTTTGAAATTAAACCGACAGAGGAAGCAATATTACATACATGTCCAGAATTTTGATTTAACATATCTCCCAAGAATTCCTTCGTGATATACATTGGAGCAATGGCATTAATCTCCATGGTTTTGGAAATATCTGTTGTGGAATGTTCATTGAAATATTTACCTACAACAATACCAGCATTATTTATCAATACATCAACTACACCTACTTCCTGCTTTACTCTTTTAGCAGTTTCCTGTACTTGCTCGATATAGGACACATCGACTTTGAAACCAAAAACATTTTTATACTTATAGAATTCTGAAATTGTGTTATCGATATTTTCTTGATTGATATCCCATAGTATCACTTTGGCTTGGCGTTCCAGCATTAAACGAACCATAATTTTACCAATTCCAGATCCTCCTCCGGTTATTAATACAGTTTTTCCTTTTAGGTTTCTCATTTTAATTGTTTGTCAGTGTTTTGCTGTAACTATAAGAATAAAATCGAAATTGAAATCTTTCGTAATTTGAGTCGTTCAAAAAACTCACTTTATCCTTCCTAGCTTTTTCAGCGTAGATGAAAATTACTCCTTCCACTTAATATTACAGCCAATACTAGGTTTTTGATCTTTTCGTTGCGGATTATTATTAAGGATATTGTCAATAGCTTCCCGTAGATCACGACCGTTTACAGGAATTCCATTTCCAGGACGAGAATTGTCTAATTGTCCGCGGTAGACTAGTTCCATTTCAGCATCAAAAAGATAGAAATCTGGCGTACAGGCAGCTTCATAAGCTTTTGCTACTTCTTGGGTTTCATCAAATAAGTAAGGAAAAGGATAACCGTGTTTTTGTGCAGTTCTCCACATTTCTGCCGGAGAATCCTGGGGGTATTTTATAACATCGTTACTGTTTATGGCAACGAAGCCAAAACCAGTTACTCGGTAATCATTGCAAAGTCGCACTATTTCCTCATTTACGTGCTTAACAAATGGACAGTGGTTACAGATAAACATAACCACAGTACCCCATTTACCGCGAACATCCTTTAAGGAAACAGGATTATTAGATACTGAGTCCACAAGTGTAAAGTCTGGTGCTTTAGTACCTAAAGGGAGCATTTTTGATTCGGTGTCGGCCATGTGTGTTTTTATTGAGTGCAAGATAGGGTTTAAAGTTACAATTTTTGAATGATTGTAGCGACGTAGGTTATTGAATAGCTATTTCAATCCCGTTACTCATAATACGGTGAAATATTTCTTTTTTTAACTCTTTGTAGTTTGAAATAATAGAATGTACGTATTTCTGCCTAAATGAAATAGGTGGCAAGTTCACCAAGAGGTAAAACTTTTTTGGTTTTTCCTAAAAGCTTACAACGAATCAACTTTTCCCAAAGAATTTATAAAATCTTGGCATTACAGAATATCTCCATTAACTTTAAAATCTAAACAAACTACAATTATGAAAAATTCTTATTCATCACTCTCAGTTGCAATTCAAGACTTACAAGACCACGGTTTTACTGAAGATTTTAATCTAGTGGGAGAAGGCATCGAATCAAAAAATTTAAAAAGAAAATGGAAGGCAGGTGATCTGGATGTGGTTAAATTCTACCGTTTTGAAGGGATGTCGAATCCTGGCGATAATACCATTCTCTATTTGATTGAGACGCACGATGGCCAAAAAGGTTTACTTGTTGATGTTTACGGTGCTGATCAAGGCGAAATCTCTCCGGAAATGATTCAGAAGTTGAAACTGCATCATGAAGAATAATCTATCCTGGTCCGACTTTGAAAAGGTTGAAATGCGCGTTGGAACTATTATTGAAGCCAATGATTTTCCGAAAGCACGAAACCCTTCTTATCAACTTTTAATAGATTTTGGTGGTGAAATAGGGCAACGTAAAACTTCTGCACAAATTACTTCACTTTATAAAAAGGAGGAATTGATAGGTAAGCAAGTGGTTGCTGTTGTCAATTTTCCGAAGAAACAAATCGCGAACTTTATGAGTGAGTGCCTTGTTTTAGGTGCGGTTGATGACAAAAATGTCACCCTGTTGCAAACGGATAAACCTGTAGACAACGGCTTGCGTATACTATGATTAAACAAGCATTGACGAAGTTTAAGACTTTGTCCAATTTTGAAAATATTTGATACATTGGCTCCCTAATAAACCCTAAGATGAAAAAATACTTGTTTCTAATAATTCTTCCTATTACCCTATATTCCTGTAAAAACAATTCTGAAAATGAAAAATCAGAAAGTACTGTTTCCAATAAGAAATATGAGAAAATAGGAAATTTAGATTGGCTTGTGGGAACGTGGACCAATGAATCTGGCGAAGAGTTTTCACAAGAAACTTGGTCTAAAGAAAATGACAGTACATTTACCGCCTTCGGCTTTAAACAAATAGGAGGTGAAACCATTTTTGCAGAAACGATGGCCCTGGAACAAAAAGGTGTAAAGCTGTTATTAACGGTTGCGGATGCCAATGAAAAAGGAGAATCACCGGTATCTTTTCGGCTTATTCCTTCAGAAAAAGATCAGTTTACTTTTGAAAATAAAAACCACGATTTTCCCAAACGAATAACATATACAAACCCTACAAAAGATTCACTTCACACTTGGATTGAAGGTACTGTAGACGGTGGAAAGAAAATGCTTGAGTTCAACTTTTCGAGAAAAAAATAAAGGCTATAACACCTCTGAATCTAAAGTATCCGTGACCACATAATACCGCGGATCTTCAACAGAATCTTCAATAATCGTATCAAATTCGGGGTTCCATTTTAGCAAGAGCTCTTTGCAATCTGGGCTGAGGTGGGTCAACTTAATTTGTTTTCCGCTATCTAAATATTTATTTGCAATATTTCGTACCGCTTCTACGCCAGAATGATCAGATATTTTAGATTCTATAAAATCAATTTCAATGTGATCTGGATCTGTCGAAACGTCGAACTTACTGTTGAAGGCTGTAGTTGAACCAAAAAATAAGGGCCCCCAGATTTCATAAACTTTGGTGCCGTCTTCTTTAAGTCTTTTTCTAGCGCGGATTCGTGTTGCACTTTTCCAGGCAAATACTAGTGCGCTCATAATAACCCCTACCAAGACCGCGATTGCGAGATCCTGCCAAACAGTTACTGCCGAAACTGTTATTAAAACTACGGCATCTGCCAGCGGAATTTTATGTAAAATCCTAAAACTACTCCAAGCGAAGGTTCCAATAACTACCATAAACATTACACCAACTAAAGCTGCTATAGGAATTTGTTCAATTAAAGGAGCTCCGAAGAGCACAAAACACAATAGCGCTATTGCTGCTGTGGCGCCAGAAAGTCTACCACGTCCGCCAGAACTAACGTTGATGATAGATTGACCAATCATTGCGCAACCGCCCATTCCTCCGAAGAGTCCGTTGAGCATATTTGCACCTCCCTGCGCTACACATTCGCGGTTACCGCTACCGCGGGTTTCAGTCATTTCATCTATTAAATTCAAGGTCATTAAAGATTCAATCAAGCCAACTGCAGCCAATAAAAATGCAGTTGAAATTATCAAGCCCCAATGTCCGTTTAAGGTTTCAAGAAATCCAAAAATCTGAGTTTGGAACACGGGTAAGGAACCTTTAAGACCACTTCCTCCACCGTCGCGAATAAATGAACCTACGGTACTTACATCAATTCCACCAAAAATTGTAATACAGGCCACCACTATTATAGCAATTAATGCGGCGGGGAGTTTTTTGGTGAGTTTAGGAAGGCCGAACATAATAGCCATTGTTATCCCAACTAGAGCGAGCATTACCCATAAATCCGTCCCTGTAAGCCATTGCGGCACGGTGCCACGGCTTTCTTTAAAAAGCCCTAATTGCGAAAGAAAAATAATTATGGCCAATCCGTTTACAAATCCCATCATAACAGGGTGGGGGATAAGGCGAACAAATTTCCCTAACTTAAAGACTCCTGCTGAAATCTGGATTGCTCCCACAAACAAAAGCGTTATAAAAAGCCATTGCAGTCCTAGATACTCAACGGGTTCTGCAAGGGTCAAGCCCACTTCATTCCCTTTTTGAATTAAATGGACCATAACAACTGCCATGGCGCCGGTAGCTCCCGAAATCATTCCCGGTCTTCCACCAAAAATTGCTGTTACAATCCCCATCATAAAGGCCCCATATAATCCCACTAGTGGATCAACGCCTGCAACAAAGGAAAAGGCAACGGCTTCCGGCACCAAGGCCAAAGCTACGGTAAGACCCGAGAGTATGTCATTTTTCGGGTTTTGGGTAAAGCTTAAAAGGTATTTTGCTAGCATGATGTTTTTTTAAAGGGCGGCAAAGATAGTGTTTTTGAAATAGAAGTGAGATGGGAGATGGATTCTGTAAGAATTGTGGCGAAAAAGATATTAAGCATCAGCTTCTTTAATTTTCGGGAATAAAAAAACCGGCAACAGTTTTAGCTGTGCCGGTTGGTACCTTAGAATTTTGAAATTTATATATCGTCAAACTCTATATCAGTAAAAGAACTAGTGTCGGTTTCTACAGTTTCCGCAACTGCTTCAGCCGCCTTAGGTTGTTCTTCAGTTTCTTTTTTGTAATCTTTTTGATGACGTTCGCTTATTACTTCTTCTCCTTTTTCATCGATTACAAAATCAATCATTTCTGCAAGGTTGTCCTTAAATTCATTAAAGTCTTCCTTGTAGAGGTATATTTTGTGTTTTTTGTAGTGATAGGATCCATCGTCATTTGTGAACTTTTTGCTCTCGGTAATGGTAAGGTAAAAATCTCCTGCCTTTGTAGACCTTACATCAAAAAAGTAAGTACGTCTTCCGGCGCGCATAACTTTTGAAAAAATCTCTTCTTGCCCCATCGTATTCTGGTCATTCATAATATCTGTTTTTTGCTTACGTTTTGTCAAAAATCTAAAAAAAAACCAAATAAGCCAAAGTAAAGTTACATTTCTTTTTCCAAAAGCTGTTTGGCATATAATTCCTTATAGTAACCTTCGCTATTTACTAATTGATTGTGTGTTCCTTGCTGAATTATTTGACCTTCTTCCAAAACAATTATTTTTGTCGCATTTTTTATTGCGGAGATTCGGTGACTGACAATAAGCGTAGTCTTGTTCTTGGTAATCATTTGCAGATTTTTAAGGATTTCTTCTTCGGTTTCAGTGTCAACTGCTGAAAGACTATCGTCGAGCATTAAAATCCGTGGATCTTTAATAATCGCTCGGGCTATGGATACCCGTTGCTTTTGTCCGCCGCTTAATGTGATTCCACGTTCCCCCAAAACAGTATCATAACCTTTGGTGAAGCCTTTGATGTTTTTATGGACAGCAGCATTCTTAGCAGCTTCTATTACTTCTTTATCTGTAGCTTCCTCCTTTCCAAAACGAATATTGTTTCTTATTGAATCACTAAAAAGAAATGCATCTTGTGGTACATATCCTATTCCTTCACGTAAATCTTCTAGATTTAGCTTTTTTATGGGAGTACCATCAATAGCCAACATTCCTTCTTCAACATCATAAAGACGTCCAATAAGCTCGAGAATAGTTGATTTTCCCGAACCAGTATTACCTACAATTGCCAATGTTTCCCCTGGCGTAACAGTAAACGAAACATCTTTAAGTGCTACGATACCTGTATCGGGATAAGTGAAAGTTAGATTCTTGAATTCGATAGCGCCTTCAATTGGAGTTTTTTCTTCTACCAAATTCTGAATATCTGGTTTGGTTTCCATAAATTCATTGATTCGTTTTTGTGAAGCTTCCGCCTGCTGAATCATCGAGGTAACAAAACCAACAACCGCAACTGGCCATGTGAGCATGTTCACATAGATCAAGAACTCAACGATAGTTCCAAATTGGGCAATTTCACCGTTTATGTATCGGGTTCCACCTATGTAGATAACCAAGATATTACTAACGCCAATCAGCAACATCATCAACGGAAAGAATAATGCCTGTACTTTGGCGAGATCGATATTCTTAGCTTTACTTCCTTCGGCAAGCTCTTCAAAATTTGCGTTGGTTCTCGATTCTATTCCGTAGGCTTTTATCACTGCAATTCCGCTGAAACTCTCTTGTGTAAAGGTTGTAAGTTTTGAAAGGTATTGTTGTACAATTGTTGTGCGCTTATTAATAAGAACACTCAATTTATAGATAGCTAATGAAAGTATTGGCAACGGGGCAATAGCATATAAGGTAAGGGTAGGGGCTTTATAGAACATATAACTGATAACTACCACAAAAAGAGTGACCGTAGTGATACTGTACATTAAGGCTGGCCCAACATACATTCGTACTTTGGACACATCTTCACTAATTCTATTCATTAAATCTCCTGTGCGGTTCTGTTTGTAAAAACCTAAGGATAGTTTTTGGTAATGTTGGAAAACCTCATTTTTAAGATCATATTCTACATACCTTGAAACCACAATAAAGGTCTGCCGCATAATAAATGTAAACAGAGCCGAAAGGATTGCCGCTCCCAAAAGTAACAGGATGTTTATTAGAAGCTCATGTTTTACAAGAGCCAAATCGGTTACCTCGCCGTTTAGATATTGTTTTATAATTGTAATGGAATCCCCAATTTTCATTGGTACCACCAGTTTAAAAACTGTAGCAATAATGGTGATAAAAACGCCTAAAATTAAGCGTCCTTTATATTTTAAAAAATATTTATTGAGGTACTTTAATTCTTTCATTTAGTTTGAACATTTCACTTTAAAAGACATACGCTAGAAGTTCTATGTGCCTTGCTTAAATTAAAGAATAAACAAGTTGTTATGTTTGCTCTTGAACAAATCAATATCTTTTTAAATTACTAAATTAGCGGGCTTTGCTTTGCGATATTACCAACAAATGGCTATTTTTGCACCGTCTTTTTAAAAGATCAATAATATAATAAAAAAAGCTATGACATCAGAGATAATCAATACAAGTGAACTTCATAAAGTAGACCCGGTTTTCGGGCAAATGTCTTTCGACAATCACGAGCAAATCGTTTTTTGCAACGACAAAGATACTGGTTTAAAAGCAATAATTGGTATTCATAACACCGTTTTAGGACCAGCTTTGGGTGGTACTAGAATGTGGGATTACGCAAGCGAGTGGGAGGCATTGAATGATGTGCTTCGTCTTTCTCGTGGAATGACTTATAAAAGTGCAATCACAGGTTTAAATCTTGGTGGTGGGAAAGCTGTTTTGATAGGTGATGCTAAAACTCAAAAAACTCCTGAATTAATGTTGAAATTTGGAGAGTTTGTAAATTCATTAGGCGGGAAATATATTACTGCCGAAGATGTAGGGATGGCAACATCAGATATGGATTTGGTTCGTACGGTTACTCCTTATGTAACGGGTATTTCTGAATCTAAAGGTGGTAAAGGAAATCCATCTCCTATTACAGCTTACGGAGTTTTTATGGGAATGAAAGGAGCGGCAAAATATACTTTTGGAAGCGACCAGCTTGAAGGAAAAGTGATTTATGTACAAGGAATAGGAAATGTTGGTGAAGGCTTAGTAGAAAACCTTACCAATGAAGGCGCGACAGTTTATATCTCTGACATCAACAAAGAACGTTTAGAAGAAGTACGCGATAAGTACAGCGTTAATATTTATGAAGGAGATAATCTCTATGCTGAAAAAATGGACATCTATGCTCCTTGTGCGCTTGGTGCCACTCTTAATGATACTACTATCAATCAGCTAAACGCAAAGGTGATTGCAGGTGCTGCCAATAATCAATTAGCTGATGAGAACAAACACGGACAGATGCTTCGCGACAAAGGAATTGTATGGGCGCCTGACTTCTTGATAAATGCTGGTGGGATTATAAACGTATATGCTGAACTTGAAAATTATGACCGAAAGGAGATAATCAGAAAGACCGAAAATATCTATAATACTACCCTTGAAATATTGAAAAAGGCAGATTCTGATAAGATTACAACCTATTCTGCGGCATATAATATTGCCCAGGCTAGAATTGACGCAAGAAAAAGCGAAAAATAAGCTTCAGTTTTCTGAAAACACTATCTTTGCAACGCACAGGAATATTCCTGTGCGTTGTTTCTTTAAACTAGTTCTTTTAAAATTATATGCTTACAAGAAGACATATCCGAGTAAAAGTTTTACAGTCAATATATGCTTATAAACAGACTGAAAACCCCAGTATAGATATACAGGAAAAATTTCTACATCACAGTATTGGGCAAATGCAGGATCTTTATTTATTGATGTTGCAATTACTGCTTGCTGTTCAAGGCCAAGCGGAAAGTTTTCTAATGCGCTCTCAAAAGAAGCATTTGGCTACTGCGCTTGAAAAAAACCCGAGTCGCACATTTGTTGATAATAAACTATTAGAGGTTATTGCCACAAACTCTACTTTTTCTGATATTATTGAAAAGAAAAAGCTTGATTATTGGGCTCTTGATGGAGAATATGCTACCATTATCTTCAATGAATTACGACAGTTAGACTGGTATGGAGAATATCTAGCCAAAAAGGAAACCACCTATAAAGAAGACCAAGCTTTTATAGTTAAGGTTTTCAAGGAAGTGATTGCTCCCAACGAAAAACTATATGAATACTTGGAAGACAAACGTCTTACGTGGATTGACGATTTTCCATTGGTGAATACAGCCATTGTTAAAATGCTGAACAAGCTTTCTGAAAAAAATGCCTCCTCTTTGTTGGTTCCAGACCTTTACAAAAATGAAGAAGATCGCGAATATGCAATCCAGCTTTTTAGAAAAGTTATCTTAAATGAGGAGAAACTAAATGCCGAGATAGAAGGCAAGACTCCAAATTGGGATCAAGAACGAATAGCCGATCTAGATTTAATAATCTTGAAAATGGGCATTGCAGAGTTTATGTATTTTCCTTCAATCCCTGTTAGAGCTACTATTAATGAATACCTGGAGGTTTCTAAGGAATATTCAACTCCTAAAAGTAGCATCTTTGTAAATGGTATTTTGGATAAAATAGTCAAAGAGTTTACCGAGGCTGGTAAACTTAATAAAATCGGGCGCGGACTTCAATAAGAGTAAAAAAATCCTTATTTTTGGCGTGCTAAAAACACAAAAATCTAAATTATTATGAAAAAATCAGTTTTAATAGTTGCTATTCTATCTGTATTTGCTTTCTCTTCATGTAAAGACAACGCAGCAGACAAAGTAAACGAAGAAAACGTAGCTGCAGCAGCAGATCGCGATGCAGAATCAGGGAAATTTCCCGTAATGACATTTGAAGAAGGACAGTTTGATTTTGGAACTATTGACCAAGGAACAAATGTAGAGCATGTTTTTAAATTTAAAAACACTGGCGATGCTCCTTTAATGATCGTAAATGCTAAAAGTAGCTGTGGATGTACTGTTCCAGAATATACAAAAGAGTCAGTAGCTCCAGGTGATTCAGGTGAAATGTTAGTTAAATTTAATGGTAGTGGCCAGAACCAAGTTAGTAAGACTGTTACAATTAGTGCTAACACCAAAAAAGGTACTGAAACACTAACTATCAAAGCATTTGTAACTCCTAAAGCAGGAGCTAAAGGAAACTCTCTACAACAGAAGCAACCAACATCTTAATTACTTATTGGAATTTTAATAATTGCTATGGAACAAATACAAAGTTTTTTACCGATAATATTATTGTTTGCGGTAATGTATCTATTCTTGATACGTCCTCAAATGAAAAAAGCCAAACAAGAAAAGAAGTTTGCCGCCGAACTTAAAAAGGGTGATAAGGTGATTACAAATGGAGGGC
Source organism: Aequorivita sp. (assembly GCA_052105975.1). Lineage (GTDB taxonomy): Bacteria > Bacteroidota > Bacteroidia > Flavobacteriales > Flavobacteriaceae > Aequorivita. The sequence goes on from JBQEAY010000016.1 coordinate 62,202, forward strand.
TACACGGTAGAGTTTTAGACCTGTTTGAAGATGGTACTTGTATCATTGAAAGTGGCGCCGGAAAGCAGAAGTTTGAAAGAGCTGCAATCTCAATGGAGAAAACGGCAAAATTGAACGCTCCCGTAAAAGAAAAGAAATAGGTAAAAATCTAATTCCAAGCCTATCTTCACAGATGGACTATTTAAAAACACCAAACTCCAGATATTAAACATGGAATTTGGTGTTTTTTTAGGTCCTTATTTTACCTCCACATCTTCCACTACTAAATAAAAACTCCCTCATTATTTAAAAATAGTGAGGGAGTTTGTGTTTGAATTCCCATAGCCTGCTATCGGGATTGTTAGTTGGAATTTAGTTACTCATCTTCCTTTTTAAATTTAGAAATATCTCCAGCGGCTATTTGAGCTATATTTACGATAACTTCTACAGCTTTTTGCATGCTTTCAACCGGTACAAATTCATATCTTCCGTGGAAATTGTGACCGCCAGCAAAGATATTAGGACAAGGTAGCCCCATAAAACTCAACTGCGAACCATCGGTTCCGCCACGTATTGGCTGAATGATTGCTTCTATGCCAGCTTGCTCTATTGCTTCTTTTGCAATTTTCACAATATGCATCATAGGTTCAATCTTCTCGCGCATATTAAAGTATTGGTCTTTTATTTCAACCGTTATAACTTCTCCGTCTTGTTGTTCGTTTAACTCTTCGGCAAGTTTTTGCATCATTTCTTTCCGAGCTTCAAAATGATTTTTATCGTGATCACGTATAATGTACTGAACCTTTGTTTCATCAACAGAACCGCTTATATTGTGAAGGTGGAAAAAGCCTTCTCGACCTTCGGTGTGCTCTGGAGTTTCAAGTCTTGGTAGTGAATTAATATAGTCTGTAGCAATATACATGCTATTAACCATTTTTCCTTTTGCAGAACCAGGGTGTACAATTTTCCCTTTAACAGTAACCACTGCACCTGCGGCATTAAAGTTTTCATATTCCAATTCGCCAACTCGGCTGCCGTCCATTGTATAGGCCCATTCCGCGCCAAATTTCTTTACGTCAAACTTATGTGCGCCACGACCTATTTCCTCATCTGGAGTGAATCCTACACGAATTTTTCCATGCTTGATTTCAGGATGTTGAATAAGGTATTCCATTGCAGAGACTATTTCAGTAATTCCCGCTTTATCGTCAGCACCTAAAAGAGTGGTGCCATCTGTTGTAATAATGGTTTGACCCTTATAAAGCAATAAGTCTTCAAAATAGTCTGGAGAGAGAATGATATTCTGTTCCTTATTAAGGATAATATCCTTTCCATCGTAGTTTTCAACAATCTGTGGTTTTACATTGGCTCCGGTAAAATCTGGAGAGGTATCAAAGTGGGATACAAATCCAATAACAGGAACGTCGTGCGAAACATTAGATGGCAAAGTGGCCATGATATATGCGTTTTCGTCAATAGTGACGTCCTCCAATCCTATCTCTTTCAATTCCTCAGCCAGTTTATTGGCAAGATCCCATTGTTTTTCGGTGCTTGGTGTAGCATCACTATTTGGATCGCTTTCAGTGTCTACGGTAACGTAACCTTTAAAGCGGTCAATAATGTGTTGTTTTTCAATCATATTTTTACTTTTACTCGATAACCGAGGTTAAAATACTCCGAGGCTTATCTCGAAATTTATAGTGTTTTTCCTACATAATACCTCGTGGACTCGCCCGAGGTAATTGGCTATGCAAAATAAAGCATATTCAAAAGAACAAGTACATAGTTTAGTGTATTTTTGTACCACACTTTTCAACCATGTACAAAACCATCATCCGTCCATTGTTTTTCAGATTTGACCCTGAGAAAATCCATCACTTTACATTTTCCTTGCTTCAACTATCCAATAAATTTGGCTTAGGAGGAGCTTTTCGCAATATATATAAAATTGAAAATCAAAAACTAGAACGTGAAATTTTTGGATTGAAATTTCCAAATCCTGTCGGACTTGCAGCTGGCTTTGATAAAGATGCGAAGCTTTATAATGAACTTTCCAATCTTGGTTTTGGTTTTATTGAAATAGGAACCGTTACTCCAAAACCACAAGCTGGTAATGAGAAGCCACGATTATTTCGGTTAAAGGAAGATTCCGCTATTATTAATAGAATGGGTTTTAATAATGGAGGAGTAGAAGAAGCAGTTGAAAGATTGAAAAGTAATCCTGAGTTAGGGGAGAAGAGACATGTTTTAATTGGTGGAAACATTGGTAAAAATAAAGTCACTCCAAATGAAGAAGCGGTTAATGATTATATAATCTGCTTTGACGCTCTTTTTGATTATGTAGATTATTTTGTGGTGAACGTAAGTTCTCCCAATACGCCAAACCTTCGAGCATTACAAGAAAAGAAGCCATTGACTGATTTGTTGCAAACACTTCAAGATAAAAACAATTTAAAGGAAAAACGAAAACCTATTCTTCTTAAAATAGCTCCAGACCTTACAGATGAGCAACTTTTAGATATAATAGAAATCGTTACAACAACAAAGATTGACGGGGTCATTGCTACAAACACGACAATTTCTCGAGATGGTATTTCCTCTGAAAATAAAAAGGAAATGGGTGGTCTAAGTGGAAAGCCATTAACGAAAAGAGCGACGGAAGTAATTCATTTTCTTTCAGAAAAAAGCAATAAATCCTTCCCTATTATAGGTGTTGGAGGAATACACTCTGCGGAAGATGCTTTAGAAAAATTGGATGCTGGTGCTAGTTTGGTTCAACTCTATACAGGGTTTATTTATGAAGGTCCTGGATTGATAAAAGATATTAATAAAGCAATTTTAAAAACCAGTTAAGACCATTCTGAATATTCAATTTCGATGCTTCTAGCGCCTTAATTGTTATGCTTTTTAGTCATATTTCAATTTGGGATTAATTTTTTTCTACTATTATTAACTGTCTTTATTCAATACATCATGGTTCCAAAGGTCTTGAGTCAAAAAGTCATTTATGATTGAAACCCTAATTTCCTTCTCGATAGCGACGCTCGCTTTGGCTATTTCTCCAGGGCCGGATAATATCTATGTGCTCACCCAATCTCTAGTTAATGGTACCAAAAGTGGTATTGCTACAACAGCTGGCCTTATTAGTGGGTGTGTAGTTCATACTACGCTTTTGGCTTTTGGTATCTCTGCAATTATTACAGCTTCTGCAGAGGTTTTCTATGGAATAAAAGTTTTGGGAGCTTGCTATTTGCTTTACTTGGCGTACATGGTTTATAAACACAAGTCTGATATTTCCTTGACGGAAGACGCACCGAAGAAATCCTATTTCCAGCTTTTTAAAACTGGAGTTATCATGAACATACTAAATCCGAAAGTGATGATTTTCTTTTTGGCGTTTTTTCCTGGTTTTCTATGGAATAATGATGGAAATACTGTTGTACAATTCTATATTCTGGGATTTACCTTTATGATTATTTCTTTTATAACATTTAGCGCTATTGCAATCGCGGCCGGAAAAATTTCATCATTGCTTTTAGAGTGGAACAGCATGGGGATCGTTTTAAAGTGGCTCCAAATACTCGTCTTTGTTGGAATAGCGATTTTTGTATTATTACCTTAAAATTCTTATTTCTTTTTTAAATTTGAAAGATTCCTGCCTGCTCAGGAATTGCTATCTTTGAGCCAATGCAACATGTAAAAATTATAGAATGCCCGCGAGATGCCATGCAAGGCATTAAGGATTGGATTCCGACTGCGGAAAAGATTAAATATATTCAGTCGCTTTTGCGATGTGGTTTTGATACCATTGATTTTGGGAGTTTTGTTTCGCCGAAAGCGATTCCGCAAATGAAAGACACAACCGAGGTTCTTTCAAAACTGGATCTTTCAGTAACAAAAAGCAAATTGCTTGCAATTATAGCTAACTATCGCGGAGCTGAAGACGCTGTAAAACATCCTGAGATTGATTATTTAGGATATCCATTTTCCATTTCTGAAAATTTTCAGATGCGGAATACCCACAAGACAATCGCAGAGTCTTTAGTGATACTCCAAGATATTTTAAATCTTGCAGATAAAAATAATAAAGAGGTGGTCGCTTACCTCTCTATGGGCTTCGGAAATCCTTACGGAGACCCTTGGAATGTTGAAATTGTTGGCGAGTGGACAGAGCGACTTTCTGCAATGGGAGTGAAGATTCTTTCTTTAAGCGATACAGTTGGTACATCAACTCCTGATATTATTTCATATTTATTTAGTAACTTGATAACCAAATATCCCCACATAGAATTTGGCGCCCATTTGCACACTACCCCAAATGCCTGGCACGAAAAAGTTGATGCAGCCTATAAAGCGGGCTGCCGAAGATTTGACGGTGCTATACAAGGTTTTGGCGGCTGTCCAATGGCGAAAGACGAATTGACTGGAAATATGCCCACTGAAAAAATGCTCAGCTATTTTACTGCTGAAAAAGTTTCCAGCAATATCAACCCTATGTCTTTTGAAAGTGCTCACAACGAAGCAACAAAAATTTTTACTAAATATCATTAAGATGAAGAAATTTTTACTTTTAGCTCTTTTGGGCTATTTTTCAATGGGCTGTGAAATACTTCAAACTACTTCGGAAGACCCTATAAAAGGCGCGGGTGCGATAACACTTAAATTTGTTCAGATGAACGACGTCTACGAAATAGCTCCTTTAAATGGTGGTGAATATGGTGGGTTGGCACGTGTGGCTCATATTCGAGATTCGATAAAAGAAGAATATCCAAACACCTTTTTATTCTTGGCGGGTGATTTCTTAAATCCTTCGTTATTAGGTACCGTAAAGGTGGATGGCAAAAGGCTAAATGGAAAGCAAATGGTCGATGTGCTAAACACTATGGAAATAGACTTAGTTACTTTTGGAAATCACGAGTTTGATCTTGATGAAGAAGATTTACAAAGCAGACTGAACGAATCGAAATTCAATTGGACCTCTGCCAATGTGCGTCACGTTACGGAAAATGGGAACGTTCTTCCTTTTAGCACAAAATGGGAATACACAAATGTTCCAACCTCAGATTATTCAACCTTTAATGCTGTTGATGCCGATGGAAATAGAATAAGGTTTGGCGTATTTGGTGTTACTTTACCCTCCAATCCGAAAGAATATGTATACTATGGAAATATATATGATAATGCCAAACGAGCGTATGATTTGGCTATTCAAAAATCCGATTTTGTTGTCGGCTTGACCCATGTTGCTGTTGATCAAGATATAGAGATTGCAAAGCGCATTCGCACACTTCCACTTATCATGGGAGGTCACGAACACTATAATATGCTTGAAAAGGAAGGGAGAACTATGATTGCTAAAGCAGATGCCAACGCAAAAAGTATATACATCCACACTATTATCTATAATTTACGTACAAAATACCTTCATGTTGATTCTGAATTAATGATGGTTACTGATAAAATAGCTTCTTCAGCTAAGGTAGAACGCGTTGTTAATAAGTGGGTAGATCTTTTGGATGAAAAACTGAAGGAAGTAATTGAAGATCCTAATGAAGTTATTTTTCACGCTAAACGTCCTTTGGATGGAACGGATACTGCCAATAGAAGCAAACAAACCAATTTAGGTGAACTAATTGCTCGTTCCATGGCATATTCCTACGGCGATAAGGTAGATGGGGCTATTGTAAACGGTGGTTCTATAAGAATAGATGATAGATTGGTGGGCGATATAACAAGTACTGATATATTTAGAATTCTTCCTTTTGGAGGTAGTGTTTTGAAGGTTGATATAAAAGGTAAGCTTTTAAAGCAAGTTTTGGATTTTGGAAATGCGAGCAGTGGCGAAGGTGCATATTTACAACGTTATAATATTTCTCAAAACGCCGATAATACGTGGAGAATTTCGAACAAACCTATTGTTGACAATAAAACCTATACAGTTGCAATTAGTGATTTCTTGCTAAAAGGTTTAGATGTTCCTTTTTTAACCCCTGAGAATTCTGATGTTAAAAAGGTTTACACGCCTAAAGGAAGTGAAACTTCTTCGGATATTCGGAGAACAATCATTGCGTATTTAAGTTCGATTAAAAAATAATGTCATCGTTTAAAACCATTAAGACAGTTCTTGTTATGGCACTGGTTGCTTTGGTTTTAATACAATTTATACGACCAGAGAAAAATAGTGCTGGTTATGAAAGTGTATCATTATTCGAATCTGAAACAAAACCTTCTGAAAAAGTAATTCTTATCTTAAACGAGAATTGTTATGATTGTCATAGTAATCAAACAAAATACCCTTGGTATGCTGATGTAGCTCCGTTTTCATTATGGTTAAATGATCATATCTTAGAGGGTAAAAAACATTTTAATGTTTCGGCTTGGGGTCAATATACTATTAAAAAGAAGGAACATAAATTGGAAGAGGTTTTAGATATGGTTGAGGAAGATAAGATGCCTTTGTCCTCTTATACCTTTTTTCATGGTGATATTTCAGAAGATGATAAAAAGCTTTTGCTTCAATGGGCTGGACTTGCCAGATTGCAATACAGGCATGAATTGGAAGTTTCATTAAAATGATTTTACGGTAATCTATAAAGTTAACTGCGATCTTAAGAAAATAAATAAAGAATTTATATTATATTTGCACGCAATTAATCCATACCCACATTCCGATCCTATTACTTCAAGCGTTAAGCCTCGGAACTTAAATTAATTGCGATGACTGCACACGACAACAAAATTATTGGAGAAGGCCTTACTTACGACGACGTACTTTTAGTGCCTGATTATTCTGAAGTTCTCCCCCGCGAAGTTTCAATTTCCACAAAATTTTCTCGAAATATTACCTTAAACGTACCCATCGTTTCAGCTGCTATGGATACGGTTACTGAAAGCGCTATGGCTATTGCTATGGCTCGTGAAGGTGGTATTGGCGTTCTTCATAAAAACATGAGCATCGAGCAACAAGCTGCAGAAGTGAGAAAAGTGAAACGTGCTGAGAGTGGAATGATAATAGATCCGGTTATACTTCACAAAGAAAATACAGTAGGTGATGCCCAAAAAACAATGCGAGAATACAGCATTGGGGGAATCCCAATTACTGATGAGTCTGGGATACTAATCGGGATTGTAACTAATCGCGATTTGCGTTTCGAAAAAGACTTAAAGCGTCCGTTATTTGAAGTTATGACTTCGGAAAACTTAGTGACGGTTGAGCAAGGAACTTCCCTGAAACAGGCAGAGATAATTCTACAGAAAAATAAAATTGAAAAATTACCCGTAGTAGACGACCACGGAACACTTTTAGGGTTGATCACCTTTAGAGATATAACTAAATTGACCCAAAAACCCAACGCTAATAAAGACCAATACGGAAGACTTCGCGTTGCTGCAGCTCTTGGTGTAACTGCCGATGCGGTTGAAAGAGCAGAAGCTCTGGTTAATGCACAGATTGATGCTGTTATTATTGATACTGCGCACGGTCATACAAGAGGCGTGGTTGAGGTTTTAAAACAAGTAAAAGAGAAGTTTCCAGATTTGGAAGTGATTGTCGGTAATATCGCAACTCCCGAAGCTGCATTATACTTGGTCGATGCCGGGGCTGACGCTGTAAAAGTTGGAATTGGACCAGGTTCAATTTGTACTACAAGAGTAGTTGCTGGAGTTGGATTTCCACAGTTTTCTGCAGTGCTAGAAGTTGCTGCCGCTTTAAAAGGAAGTGGAGTTCCTGTAATTGCGGATGGCGGAATTAGATATACTGGAGATATCCCGAAAGCGATAGCTGCTGGAGCCGATTGTGTAATGCTAGGTTCGTTATTGGCAGGAACTAAAGAATCTCCTGGAGAAACTATTATTTACGAAGGAAGAAAATACAAAGCATACCGCGGAATGGGTTCTGTGGAAGCCATGAAGCAAGGTAGTAAAGACCGTTACTTCCAAGATGTTGAAGATGATATTAAAAAGCTTGTGCCAGAAGGAATTGTGGGACGTGTACCTTATAAAGGGGAATTGCTTGAAAGCATGACTCAGTTTATTGGTGGACTTCGCGCTGGTATGGGATATTGTGGTGCCAAGGACGTTGCAAGTTTAAAGGAAAACGGCAAATTTGTAAAAATTACATTCTCGGGTATTGCGGAGAGTCATCCACACGATGTAACGATTACTAAGGAAGCTCCGAATTATAGTAGGTAGTCTTAGAAGTTTATATTCTATAGAGATTTGATCAAAAATATAATTGCGTTGGGATTTTTCCTGACGCTTTTTTTATTTATACTTTTTGTGAAATATTATATTGATGTTATGGATGCAATCAAAGTAGCTTGTGCGTTTTGTCAAACCTAGAATCGGAATCAGCAAGTCTTTTACCAAACAAAAAACGCGAAGCTTTAAGCTCCGCGTTTTAATTTTTTAAAGAAGAATCTAGATTACTTTTCTCCTTCTTCCAATTTAATTCCAAGCTCCAAAAGAATTGGAACGGTAAGGTCGTATTCTGGATCTAGATAAACTATATCCTGCGTAGTCTGGTTAACCTGCGTGTAGTTTTGTGCTTTGGCAACTTTTTCAAGGGCAGTTCCTATTTTTTGATACAAAGGTTTAAGAGCTTCCGTTTGCTTGATATCCATAAGCTTTGCTCCGTTTTGTTGGAACTTTTGAATATCTGCTTCCATATCTCTTATTGTAGTTTGCTTTTCTTTTTTCTGCTCTGCAGTGAAAGAAGCCTCTCCCTTCTTGTATTCCTCAGCAAGTACTTTATACTCGTCGACTTTTTTGTTGAGATCAGCATCCAATTGTTTTCCATATACTTCCAGTTCTTCTTGAACTTCGGTCATTTCGGGCATCTTGGATAGGATATAATCAACATCCACAGCACCCACTTTTCCTTGGGCGAAAGTTGTTAAACCAATGAAGAATACAGCGATTTTTAGAAATTTCATGATAATTTTTTTTAATAATATTACGAGCGCAATATTACTATAAATATTATAAATAACCAGCTAGACTGCCATTGTTTGTGGAAAATGTTGCTTGTAATAGTCAGTTCTACACCTTTATTAATCAAGAGTTTCGTTAGGTGTACCGAGTCTTCTACAACTGTAATTGAAGATATGAAAAATGTAGTCTATTGTATTTATAAAACTCCAGAGTAACTATCTCAATTTGTTTAATTGCTAGTTATTGTAATTTTTGAAGAGCTCAAATGTGTCTAAAAAGCGTTTTTAAACTTCTTCATACAACTGTCCGCGTGTGGGTTTCAAGGATTCCCTTAAAGTATTCATAAGTTGTTTTTCAACTACCATAAAAGCTATATGGTGCATTTCACTAATCTTTTCCTGACCCGTAAATGAATTTTGTAAGTTTTCGGCTTTTGCGAATTCGTTTAGATGTTTAATATGATGTTCAGCAGTGGGCTGGGCGTTTGGGCCGCGAAAATCCCATATAAGTTTTATTCTTTCAGTCATTTAAGCTTTGTTTTTTAAATAAGTTGTCATTCTAAAATGAAATAGACTTCATATATAGAGATATGATGCGCAAGTTATGGGTTTTTGAGAATATTTTAATAGGCTGACAACACTATAATTATATTTAATTCGTTTGCTTTTCTGCTATAAGTTCCCGAAGCTTTTTGTTATTTTTGCGACGCTTCATTAAAAAAATAAATATTCAATTATTCATTATGATGAAAAATTTCATTTCTGTATTCATTTTGGCCGTGTTGAGTGCCACAACGGTTTTTTCCCAAAACAAAAAAGAGGTACTGATGACCATAGACGGAAAACCTGTCTATGCAAGTGAGTTCAAACGGGTTTATAAAAAGAATTTAGATTTGGTGCAGGACGATTCCCAAAAGGATATCGATGGATACCTAGATCTTTTTATTGATTATAAATTGAAAATCGCTGAAGCTGAAGCCCAGGGATTGGATGAGGAGGCTGATTATAAGCGCGAATTCTTAAAATACAGAGATCAGCTTTCAAGAAATTATCTTTACGAAGACAAGATTACTGAAGAACTTGCCCAAGAAGCTTATGAGCGTGGTAAAGAAGAAGTAAATGCTACACATATATTAATTACTGTTGATTACGAATCTGTGCCAAGAGATACCTTGGTGGCATACAATAAGATTAAATCTATTCGAGAAAAAGCACTTAAAGGTGAAGATTTTAAGGCCTTGGCGAAAAAATATTCAGAGGAGCCAGGAGCAAAGCAAAGAGGAGGGGAGTTAGGATATTTTACAGTTTTCTCCATGGTTTATCCTTTTGAGAACGCTGCTTATAACACTGAGAAAGGCGAGGTTTCCGATATAATAAGATCAAGTTTTGGATATCATATTTTAAAGGTGAATGACAGAAGAGCTGTGGAACCTAAAATTGAAGTTTCACACATTATGATTTCAGACAAAAAGGGTCCACGTGATTTCAATCCAGAGGAGCGGATAAATGAAATTGCTACTATGCTTAAACAAGGTAAATCTTTTGAAAATCTAGCGAAGGAATTCTCTGATGATAAAAACTCTGCCATAAACGGAGGGAAGCTGAAACCTTTTTCCAAAGGTGACCTACGGGCGCCAGAATTTGAAGATGCTGCCTATGAACTTCAGAATCCGGGAGACATAAGTAAACCAGTAAAAACAGATTTTGGATGGCACATTATTCGCCTAGATGCAAAGCTTAAACCTGAAACTTTTGAACAGCAACGAGAAATGCTAGAGAAGAAAGTTGGTGAGGGAGACCGCTCAAAAATTGTAACACATGCAATTAATAAAAAGATCAAGGATAAGTACGGATTTAAAGAAGGAGATAGCTACTTGCCTTTCTTTGATAGTTATTTGGGTGATGATATTTTGAAAAGAAAATGGGTTATGACACCTATTTCTGCAAATGAGAATAAAACACTTTTTACAATTGGTGCCAAGGAAGTTACTTATTCTGACTTTGCAAAGTATATTGAAGAGCGTCAGAAATCTACTAGACCATATAAATTGAAAGAAACCTTATTGGTTGATTTCTATAATGAATTTGAGACTAAGGAATTGAAAGATTATTTTAAGGAAAGACTGGCAGATGAAAATGAAGATTATGCTGCCATTCTAAACGAGTATCGCGATGGGCTTTTAATCTTTGATGTAATGGACAAAAACATTTGGCAAAAGGGTAAGAATGATTCTATTGGTCTTCAGGAGTATTTCGATAAAACGAAGGATAATTATCAATGGAAGCAGCGCATAGATGCTGATATATACTCTGCCACTTCAGAAATGAACGCTAAGCAGATACAAAAACTATTGGCAGAAGGGAAAAGTTCTGAAGAAATCAAGACAATTTTAAATGAAGATAGTAAAGTGAACGTTTTGATTACTCCTGGCGTTTTTGAAGTGGATCAAGATGAACTTCCAAATAACTTTGAGGTGAAAAAAGGAGCTTCAGATATCTATCCAAGTAACGATTCGTTTGTAGTGGTGAATGTAAAGGAGTTAATAGCGCCCGAGGCAAAATCTCTGGATGAGGTTAAAGGAAGAGTTTTAAGTAATTATCAAAACGATATTGAAAAAACTTGGATACAGAGTTTGCATTCAAAATACGATGTGGATTTAAATAAAAGAACTTTAAGACGTATTAAGAAACAGCTTAAGTGATTCGTAATATCTTTTATATCATAATACTGAGTACAATATTGGTTTCTTGCGATTACTTCAAAAAGGAAACTGAGAAGAATGTGGTTGCTCGTGTTAACGACAGCTATTTGTATGAAGAAGATATAAATAAATTAGTGAATCAAAATACTTCACCCGAAGATAGTACGCTAATCGTTAACAATTATATTAATCGTTGGGCTACCCAACAATTGTTGATTGGGCAAGCAAATATTAACTTGACTCCAGAAGCTTTAGAGCAATACGATAAGCTGGTTAGGGAATATAAAACCGATTTACTAACCGAGGCTTATAAAAATGTAATTGTAGATAAACAGTTGGACAGTGTAATTTCTGACCAAGAGTATGAGTCTTACTACAAAGAAAACAAAGAGAATTTCAAACAGAAGAATATGCTCGTTAAGATGAGATACGTGCAACTTCCCTTGAAATATGATGGGTTGTCTACTGTGAAGGAAAAGTTGGACCGCTATGATGAAAAGGATAAAGCATCCTTAAATAGCCATAATTATCAGTTTATCACTTCAAACTTTAACGATTCGGTGTGGATCAAGAAAGACGTTCTACTCAATGTATTACCCATATTAAAAAAGGATAGTGACCAAGTGTTAAAAAAATCCAATTTTTCACAGAAGGAAGACTCATTAGGGGTATATTTGGTGAAAATTGAAGATGTGCTCTACCCTAATGATACAGCGCCATTTTCCTACATAAAGCCGACTTTGAAACAAATAATTTTGAATAAAAGAAAGCTTGAGCTTATTAAAAAACTAGAAAAAGATATTACAAAAGATGCAATTGAAACAAATAATTTTGAAATCTATAAAAATGAATAAATTTTTATTGATAATGCTATTTTCTTCTGCCATGATGCAAGCTCAGGTTGTATTAGAACCTGATAGTACAGGCGTGGTAAAAGAAAATGATTCGCTTATTGTGAAACAAACGACACAACGCGATACAGTGAAGCCCTTTAAAAGGTATAAAGCTGAAGGTGTGAGCGCTGTGGTAGGTGAGTTCGTAATTCTTGATAGTGATATTGATAAGGCTTATGTTGAAATGGAGTCGCAGGGAATGTCTATTGAAGAGGTTACCCGTTGTCAATTGATGGGGAAGTTAATGGAGGACAAACTCTATGTGCATCAAGCCAAGCAAGACAGTCTATTTGTTCCGGATGCTGAAATTAATGGTCGAATTGACCAGCAGGTACAATATATGGTAAGTGAGTTAGGTAGTGAGGAAAAAGTTGCTGCATATTACAAGAAGGATAATATGGTAGAATTGAGAAAGGAGCTTTTTGAATCAAATAAAAGTATGATGCTTGCTCGTATGATGCAAGATAAAATAATCGAAAAAGTAGAGATAACACCAGAAGAGGTTAGAGAATTTTTCTTTTCAATACCTGAAGATGAGCGACCAGTATTTAGTGCTGAAATAGAAGTAGCTCAAATTGTGGTAGAGCCTGAAATAACTCAAGAAGCAAAAGATGAGGTTATAGCGAGATTAAATACAATTAGAGCAGACATTCTTGATAATGGAGCTAGCTTTTCTACCAAGGCGGTGTTGTATTCAAAAGATCCCGGTTCTTCTTCCAAAGGAGGACTTTATGCAGGAGTAAAAAGAGATTCTCCTTGGGCCAAGGAGTTTAAGGACCACGCATTTTCACTTTTGGAAGGGGAGATAAGTGAGCCTTTTGAAACCGATTTTGGATACCATATCCTTTATGTTGAAAAAATACGTGGACAAGAAGTAGATGTAAGACACATCCTTATGTTTCCAGAGGTTTCACAAAAATCTATTGACGAGGCGCAAACAGAAATCGAAGAAATAAAAGCTAAAATTGATTCCGGAGAAATGACTTTTGCCGAAGCAGCGCGTGAATATTCTGATGATAAGGAAACAAGAAACAATGGAGGGCAATTGTTAAACCCAGTTACCTTTGATACTAAATTCGATTTGACTAAAATGGACCCTACCTTGAGTGCTCAAGTATATAACTTGGATGAAGGTGAAGTTTCAAAAGTATATACTGATCGTGACCGAACAGGAAAAAGTAGCTTGAAGTTATTTACAGTTACAAAAAAGTATGCTGAGCATCAAGCCGATTACGCTAAGGACTATGAACGCGTTAAAGAGTTGGCACTTCGTGAAAAGCAAATAAGAAGCATTGACAAGTGGCAGAACGAAAAGATAAAAGATACGTATATTAGCATCAACCAAGATTACCAAGATTGTGATTTTGCAGGAGATTGGATGAAAAAATAATATAGAATAAAGTATGTCAGACGTTGCAGCAGTTTCACAACTGGTTTCAAAGTACAATGCCCTTAGGCAAGAAATAAAAAAAGTAATTATAGGTCAAGATGAAGTGGTAGAGCAGGTTTTGCTTGCCGTGTTCTCTGGCGGTCACGCATTGCTTATTGGCGTTCCTGGACTTGCGAAAACCTTGTTGGTAAACACTGTGGCGGAAGCACTAGGTTTAAAATTTAAAAGAATTCAGTTTACACCAGACTTGATGCCAAGTGATATCTTAGGCTCCGAAATTTTGGATCAGAATCGTGAATTCAAATTTATAAAAGGGCCAATCTTTGGAAATATTATCCTTGCAGATGAGATTAACCGTACACCGCCAAAAACCCAAGCTGCTCTTTTAGAGGCAATGCAGGAACGTGCTGTAACAGTTGCAGGGCAACATTATAAATTAGACTTACCTTACTTTGTTTTAGCTACACAAAACCCAATTGAACAGGAAGGAACCTATCCTTTACCTGAAGCGCAGTTGGACCGTTTTATGTTTGCCATTAACCTAGAATACCCTTCTTTTGCTGAAGAAGTAGAAGTTGTAAAACAAACCACTGCTGGTGAACCCGAGAAGGTGAATTCACTTTTTACCGCTCAGGAAATTATTGATTTTCAACAATTGATACGAAGGATTCCCGTTGCTGATAATGTGGTGGAATACGCTGTAAGCTTAGTTGGAAAAACACGCCCTAATAGCAGTACGGCAACAGAAACTGTGAAGAATTATATTGATTGGGGTGCTGGTCCCAGAGCCTCACAAAATTTAATTTTGGCAGCGAAGACAAATGCCGCATTACACGGCAAATTCTCACCAGATATTGAAGATGTTCAAAAAGCCGCTATAGGTATTTTAAGGCATCGTTTAATTAAAAATTATAAGGCTGAAGCCGAGGGCTTGAGTATTGAAGAGATTATTCGGGGGCTTTTCTAAAGACCTAATTATCTTCAAATTTCGGAATTTCTTATTTTTTCATACTTAGAATTCACTATCTGATAATATAATGCAATAAATGTTGTTGTTTTTTGAATTATATATATTGATAAACCTATTCCTTTAATTATTTTTTAATTATTTCAAAATTTTGTAATTTTGCATCACTTTTGCTGACACTTTTTTGTTTGCAGATTACTTCGAAAATAATTAAAAATTACAAGTATGGCATTTGATATTGACATGATTAAAAAGGTTTATGCCCAGATGGCAGAACGCGTTGATAAAGCGCGTGAAATCACGGGAAAACCACTTACCCTTTCAGAAAAAATATTATACTCTCACCTTTGGGATGGCAGTCCAAACAAAGTCTTTCAACGAGGCAAAGATTACGTAGAATTTTCTCCAGATAGAATTGCTTGTCAAGATGCGACAGCACAAATGGCATTACTGCAGTTTATGCAAGCTGGAAAGAAAAATGTTGCAGTTCCAACTACGGTACACTGTGATCACCTTATCCAAGCTAAACAAGGTGCGGCACCCGATTTAAAGCGCGCAAACGAAACGAGTAATGAAGTTTTTGATTTCCTTGAGTCTGTTTCCAACAAATATGGAATCGGTTTCTGGAGACCAGGAGCTGGTATTATCCACCAAGTTGTTCTTGAAAACTATGCATTCCCTGGTGGAATGATGATTGGTACCGATAGCCATACAGTAAATGCTGGAGGTTTAGGAATGGTAGCTATTGGTGTTGGTGGTGCAGATGCAGTAGACGTTATGGCTGGAATGCCTTGGGAGCTTAAATTTCCGAAATTAATTGGAGTTAAATTAACTGGTAGCCTTAACGGCTGGACAGCTTCAAAAGATGTTATCTTGAAAGTTGCTGGTATTCTAACTGTAAAAGGTGGTACTGGTGCAATTGTTGAATATTTTGGACCTGGTGCTAAAAATCTTTCTTGTACTGGAAAAGGAACCATTTGTAATATGGGGGCTGAAATTGGCGCAACAACATCAACCTTTGGGTATGATGATTCAATGGAACGTTTTTTACGTGCAACAGACCGGGAAGACATTGCAGACGAAGCAAATAAAGTACGTGAACATTTAACTGGTGATGATGAAGTTTATGCAGATCCAGAAAAATATTTTGATGAAGTTATTGAGATAAATTTAGATACTTTACGTCCGCATTTAAATGGACCTTTTACTCCAGATTTGGCAACTCCAATTGGCCAGCTTGGTGAAAAAGCAGAGAAAAATGATTGGCCAATAAAAGTAGATTGGGGCTTGATTGGTTCTTGTACAAACTCTTCTTATGAAGATTTAACTAGAGCTGCCTCTATTGCACAACAGGCAATCGATAAAAAAATAATGCCGAAAAGTGATTTGGGTATAAACCCTGGATCTGAGCAGATTCGTTTTACAGCCCAGCGTGATGGTCTTTTAGATGTTTTCTCAAACCTTGGAGCAACAATTTTCACCAATGCTTGTGGACCATGTATTGGTCAATGGGATAGAAGTGATAGAAAAGGAGAAGAGAAGAACACGATTGTGCATTCTTTCAACAGAAACTTTTCAAAACGTGCTGATGGTAACCCAAACACACATGCCTTTGTTGGTTCTCCAGAAATGGTAGCAGCAATCGCACTTTCTGGTCGTTTGGATTTTGATCCGATGAATGATACTTTGCTAAATGAAGATGGGCAAGAGGTGAAGCTTGATGAGCCAGTTGGTCTCGAGCTTCCTCCAAAAGGATTTGAAGTTGACGATAACGGTTATTTGGCACCAACGGAAGATGGCAGCTCAGTAGAGGTTAAAGTAGCTTCAGACAGTGAGCGTCTTGAATTATTGGAGCCATTTGAACCTATCAAAGACTCTGAATTGCAAGGAGTGAAATTATTGATTAAAGCTTTCGGAAAATGTACTACCGACCATATTTCAATGGCTGGACCTTGGTTGCGTTACCGCGGACACTTGGACAATATTTCAAACAACACTTTGATTGGAGCGATCAACGCTTTCAACAAGAAAACAAACTTTGTTAAGAATCAATTTACTGGCGATTACGGCGGTGTACCAGACGTACAACGCGAATACAAAGCTAAAGGAGTTAAAACCATTGTTGTGGGTGACCATAACTATGGAGAAGGTTCTTCGCGTGAGCACGCAGCCATGCAGCCAAGATTTTTGGGTGTTGCAGCGGTTTTAGTTAAATCTTTTGCGCGTATTCACGAAACAAACTTGAAGAAACAAGGAATGTTGGGGCTTACTTTTTCTAATGAAGCAGATTACGATTTGATTCAAGAAGATGACACTTTCAACTTTGTTGACATTGCTGACTTTGCAGAGAATACGCCATTGACAATTGAGATTGTTCATAAAGATGGTAGTAAGGACTCTATTAAAGTGAACCATACTTATAACAAGGCACAGATAAAATGGTACCACGAAGGTTCAGCTTTGAATTTGATTAAGAAGCAGAACGCTTAATTTTAAATATAAATGCTTAAGCCTCACAGATCATTATAGTCTGTGAGGCTTTTTTATACAATAAAACTATGATTCCCTTTCTAAAGAAAAACTGGAGCAATATTTTATTTTTTGTGTTTTTAGCGCTGCTAATTATACCGCAAACACGTATGCCAATACAAGTTTTTGTACAGCGACTTATTTCTTTTTCACCTTCTGAAAAGAAAGAGGAGAATAGGGAGATACTTGAAGATTATAATTGGAACCTTAGTCAATTAAATGCTGAAGAAGTAAACTTTTTGGAATCTAAAGGAGAGGTTGCAGTAATAAACTTTTGGGCTACTTGGTGTCCACCGTGTGTTGCCGAAATGCCTTCATTTCAAAAGCTATATGAGGACTATGGCGACAAAGTAGATTTCTATTTTGTTACTTCAGAAAAACCAGAAAAGGTTAACAAGTTTATGGATAAGAATAGCTATACATTACCTGTTTTTCTACAAAGCTATCAAGCTCCTAAGGCTCTTGAATCCAATGCACTACCAACCACTTATTTAATTTCTAAATCGGGTGAAATTGTAATTGAGGAAACTGGTGCGGCAGATTGGAATAGTAAGAAAATGAGAGCTTTACTAGAAAAACTCATAGCGCAATAATTCGTTGATATTTACAAAAAAAAAGGTTTTAGGCCATCATTTTTCTAAGGGATATTTTTCCTTGAATTTCTCCATCAATACATAAACGGTGAGTAACATTGTTAGTGCGTAAATACTGTCTTCAATGGGTACTGTGCCTATTCTTATTCCAAGATTTTCGGCATCGTTATACCAAACTACCTGCTCATTAATCCAACTCCCCGTAAGAAAGCCATTCACGATAAAAAATGGAACCAAAAGAATTATAAATACCGGCAAAAATACATTCAAAGTGGCTCGTATATAGTTGTAGACCACGCCCAATAATACAATAGCATAAGCAAAATTAATTGCAGTATACCAGCGATCATGAAAGTAGAGTAGCGCAACAATCAGAATAGTTTGCAAGGTGAAATAAATGATTGACGTAATTTTATTTGAAAATCGAAACTTTGGAAGTAGATTCTTAAAAGAATAAATTGTAAAAAGGCAGGCATAGGGAATACAAATAAAGAATAGCCATTCCTCTATCGGAAGATGCGCAAGTGTGATGCCGGATAGATACTTTTCATTAAATCCCCAGAAACCGTGTTGCGTGAAAATAATATCCCACGAAATAAAAAATGCCATCATTATAAATGTGGCGGGTAAGAAATACCTCCAAAGCTTGTAAAACTTGATTTTAGGATGAAAGCTAAACAGGAATGGAATGCTTAACGAAGCAAGGTCAAGCAAAAAGTAAAGATGCCACATGTTCTATTTTTTAAAGTATTTTAAGGGAGGAAAAAGCATACCGAAACATTCTCCTTTTTCTTTCCCAAGGTGTTTATGGTGCATTTTATGTGCTCTTCTAATACCACGCGCATACCAATTGTTTGCGTTTCGAAACAATTTGAAGCGTTGGTGTATAAAAATATCATGAACAAAAAAATAGGCTAACCCATAGGCGAATATACCCAATCCAATTGGTAGCCCTGCCCAAAAACTATAATAGCTCCACCCAATAAAGCAGCTTATACTAATCATTGCATAAAACAGAAAAAAATAATCATTGCGCTCCCACCAACTCCCGTGATCTTTATGATGGTGGTCTTTGTGTAGTTTCCATAAAAAGCCGTGCATAACGTATTTATGTGTAAACCACGCCATAAACTCCATAAAGCAAAAGGTGGTGATAAAGATTAATATCCAGAGAAGCGTATTCATTGTTATTCGTTAAATGTGCTTTTGTGTATTCCTAATCGGTCTCTTCGATAATTTTTGTAATTTATAATGTGTGATCTTAATTTTCATATTTACGTGTACTTTCAGAACATTCAGGCAACTTAGATTATTTAATTAATATCCGTCACCCGTCACCCGTCACCCGTCACCCGTCATCCGTCACCCTGCATCTATCATTTCACCAAATTTAATTGATATTTTACGTAGCTGCGAGTTAGTAGCCCGATTTTCTCCGCATTTGGAACTCGAATTCTAACGTTTTTAATTTCGTCTGCAGGTGTTTGCTGAAGCTTTTTAAGCAATCGTTTGTAATATCGATAAGCCACAAAAACACCGAGTTTTGAATCGTGAGGTAATTGTAGAATACCTTGATAACCTTTGCTAAAGTTTCCTTCTATTTCTTGAATAATGTGCTCTTTGGAAACCTCGTCTAAGGTGTTGAGATTGGTGTTTGGAAAATAGCACCTATTCAAGTTTTCGAAATCTTCTTTTAAATCGCGTAAAAAATTCACTTTTTGAAAAGCAGTGCCTAAGTTCATTGCTCCGTATTTTAGTTCATTGTATTTTTCAGCATCACCTTTAACAAAAACCTTTAGACACATTAAGCCAACTACATCAGCAGAGCCATAAATATAATCATCGAACTCTTCTGTAGTTGTGTAGACCTGCTTGGTAAGATCTTGGCGCATACTGGCCATAAAAATGTCAATTAAGTTTTTATCAATATTGAATTTGTGTACCGTAGCTTGAAAGGTATTTAATATAGGGTTGAGACTTATGCGATCAACCAATGCTTCCTCTAAAGAGCTTTCAAAACGATTGAAGAGCATTTCTTTATCATAGTTGTGAAAAGAATCCACAATTTCATCTGCAAAACGTACGAAGCCGTATATGTTATAAATATCCTGTCGTATTGAAGGCCCTAGCATTCTTGTTGCTAGCGAAAAGGAGGTGCTGTATGTTTCGGTAACGCTTTTGCTACATTTCTCGGATAATATGTCGAAAAGTTGCTTCAAATCTTGTATTCTTTTTCGATTAAGCTTGCTGTATTAAAAGTCAGTTAGTATCTGTTTTGTCAACTTCCTCCAGAAACTCTTTTAAATCTTTAAAGAACTTGATGTTTTCTGTGTTCTTAATGTTTCCGTCTGCTTTACGTCCTAAGATCCAAAGCTCACAAGCTCCTTTTGAACAAACTTCATTTTGGAATTCATCGAGATACTTTTGAAGATTGTCGTTTTCTGGTTGGACCGTAAAATAAGTTACAAATATGACCTTGTTTTTTATTTTAAGAACATGGTTTAAGCTTTCTAAAGGAATGTTAGGACCTAGAAAAATAGTGGGAAAGCCAGCGGATAAAAGTTCATAATTAGCGTATAACAGGCCGATTTCGTGGATTTCTTTATGGGGTAGATAAAGCGCGAAGATTTGAGATTTTTCTTTAGAGCAATCTCTTTTCTGTTGTTCAGAATATCTTATTATGGCATGTTTTATTTTTTCTGAAATAAAATGTTCGTGCGAAGGGTCAATAGTTCCCGAATGCCAAAGGATACCCATTTCATTGAGCATTGGAACAAATATTTCAGAAAATATTTCCCGAAAGGATTTTTTCTTTAAAAGCTTTTCAAGAGTAATGTCAAAAAGGTCTCCATCAAATTCAAACATGATCGATTTAAACCTGTTAAGCATATATTCAGAGTCCAGATCGTTGATGTTTTTTTTAATTAGGTCTTTAATCTGTGCTGAATCTAAACTTGCGAGTTTTGAAATTTTATAGCCACAGTTGTAGAGATAGGCTATATTCAGAAGTTTTTTTAGATTTTCAAGATCGTACTTTCTAATATTGGTATCTGTACGGTCTGGTTCGAGAAGATTGTAGCGTTTCTCCCAAATCCTTATGGTGTGGGCTTTAACGTTAGAAAGGTTTTCGAGATCCTTAATGCCAAATTGGGTTTTGACCACTGAAGAAATATTTAGAATGAGAGGGTTAAAGTACTAAAAAGAAGTGAGACGGTTTATTAGAAATAAGGAACCTCTAGAAAAATTTATTTTTTTTAGATAAAATTGATATTTTTAATTTTGGTTATATAAAAATAATTGGGCTACCTAATAGTCTGTGGGATACTTTTTAAATTACGGTATTGATCCAGGATGGGAGCAAACAATAATTTTCTTATTCAAGGATTTCTTATTATATAAATATATATTTGAGTGTATATATCGTGTTGAGAATATTTTAAAAACAACAAATGATAAGAAGAATATATCGCCGGATTAAAAGAGAAATTATTGCTTTCAAGTATTCAAGAAGTAGAAAGGTTTTTTGTATCGGTATGAACAAAACTGGGACTACATCAATGAAAAAGTTATTTAACGAGATGGACTTAGCAGTAGGACCTCAACGACAAGCTGAACGGTTAGTTAAAGATTGGGGAGAGGATGATTACAGAAGTATAATCAAATATGTTAAAAACAATGGGATAGCCTTTCAGGATGTGCCATTCAGTTTTCCAAATACTTTTAAAATCCTTGATAACGAATTTCCAGATAGTAAATTCATTCTGACAATTCGGGACTCTCCAGAAACTTGGTATAAATCTTTAACAAATTTTCATTCAAAAATGTTTGGAGAAAATGGCAATTTACCTACGGAGTCAGATTTGAAAAAAGCTAAATATGTATACCCTGGATGGGCCTGGGAAATGTTTAAACTACATAATCCTCCTAAAGAGGATATATATAACAAGGAAGCTCTAATAGAGCGCTATAATGATCACAATACTTCGGTAATGGAATACTTTAAGGATAAGCCTGGTAAATTACTGGTTGTAAATTTAAAGGATAGGCATACACTAAAAAAAATAAGTGAATTTCTTAATATAAAGAATGTTCCTTCTAGGATACCTTGGGAAAATAAAACATAAATAACGCTTCATGATGGAAAAAGTAATAGACGAGGTAATAACTAAAACAATTGCCGAGACTTAACGTTATATAATGATACTTTCTTTACAAAACAATGAGTGATTTGTGAATAGTCAGAGTTCTCTTTTTTAAACATCTAGGGCATATTAATACATATGAAACTGAGACTACTGAAAGTACCCGGAATGGGAGTTGAACCCACACGCCCTAAGGACACATGGCCCTCAACCATGCCTGTCTACCAATTCCAGCACCCGGGTGGATACTTATATTCTATGTTTAAACACCGAAGGAATTGGTGCAAACAAAAAAAGTTAAACCGTGGGCTTAACTTTTTGTGACCTGGCTGGGGCTCGAACCCAGGACCACCTCCTTAAAAGGGAGGTGCTCTACCAACTGAGCTACCAGGTCTTCCTTTTTAATGCTCGCCTATCTTTCGGTAGGCGGGTGCAAATATACTATCATTAAATTGTACTTTCAAAACGAAATTGAATAAAATTTAAAGAAATTTCAAAAAGCCTGAGAAACAGCGTGTCACAAATGCTTTTTTTACTCTAGTTTTGTCAAATGACGGAAAATACTGTAGAAATCTACGGTTTTTTCATTTTTACAAATGCGAATTTTGAACTTTAAGAGTATATGAAAATTGTATTAATAGGGTATATGGGAAGTGGAAAATCTTCAGTCGGGAAAAAACTGGCAGAAGTTTTGAAAATTTCTTTTAAAGATATGGATGCGGAAATTGAAAAAGAGGAGGGAGATTCGATTTCAGAGATTTTCTCAAAAAAAGGAGAGATCTATTTCCGAAATATGGAAAATAAAACTTTAAAGAAGCTTCTCTCAGAACCAGAGAGCTATGTTTTGGCTACCGGTGGGGGCACACCCTGTTATGGAGACAATATGGCTGCTATGGCTAGTAAAGAAGACGTGATGACTGTATATTTGAAAACTCCTCTTGAGGTCTTAACTTCTCGGCTGTTTCTAGAAAAGGATAAGAGACCATTATTAGCGCACCTTAAAACAGAAGAGGACCTCAATGACTATATAAGAAAGCACCTTTTTGAAAGAGTTTACGACTACAACCAGTCAAAATTTATAGTTGAAAACGATGCTGACGATATTCAGGACACGGTGGAGAAAATAGTTTTCAAGTTATTCTAAAATAGCTCTATCTTTATTTTTTTCAAAAATAACAGATACATTTTCGTTTAATGACGTTGAGAGCGAAATACCTTTGAAGTCGGCTTTTATAGGATATTTCTTATGATTTCTATCTACTAATACAGCGGTTTTAAATTGTTTAAGAGGAACTTCCAAGAAATGCTTTACACCATATATCAAAGTGGTTCCGGAGTGAAGTACGTCATCTACCAACAGAAGAGATTTGTTTTTGTATTCGTCTTGTTCTAAGGAAGTGCTAATACCTTTTATTGGATTTTTTTTATCAATAACTACTTCGCAGAGTAAAACTTTTATGGGTGAAATCTTCTCCAATTCCACTTTTATCTTTTTAGCAAGAAGAAAGCCATTATTCATAATGCCGGCTATTACTACTTCCTTTTCTTCTACATTGGTTTCATAGATTTGATATGCAATTCGCTTTATTTTGTGAGCGATCTGTTTTTTATCTAGAATAACCGTGATTGTTTCTTGCATCTGGCTGTATTTTTTAAAATGATATTAGACTTCGTTATCTTCGTCTGCTGATTCGGTGAAATCATCCAAATCTCTTCTGTCCTTTTTAGTGGGCCTTCCAACACCTTTTTTTCTGTAATAGGTTTTGGCGTATTGCAGCATCTCATTGGTTTCAAAGGCTTCCTTAGGAGTGTTGTCTTTTCTGTAAAGATCAACTAACTTTGCTCCAACGCGACTGGGCGGCAGATCCAAAACTTCTATTTCATAGTTAATCTGATTCTTCCGTAAGGTGATATGATCCCCGGGATAAACATCGCGGGAAGGTTTAACGATATCTCCATTTACACGTACCGAATTTTTTTTGCAAGCTTCGGTCGCCTTGCTTCGGGTTTTTAAATACCGAATACACCATAAATATTTATCAATCCTCATATAATTACCCTAAAAACAAAGTTAATGTGGTATGCAAAAATAAGGGAAAATTGTATCTTGCGCCCTCAAAAACCTAATGATGATGAAAATTAAATACGGATTTGCACTTTTAATTGTAATGCTTGCCGTTACTGTTTCCTGTAAAAAGGATGATGACGGACCAGACCCACCAGTACCACCGAGAGACCGTGGAGAGGAAGCTATTAGCGCACAGGCCGAGATTGAATCGTTCTTGGAAACACACTTTTACAATTATGAAGATTTTGAAGCAGATCCAAACAATTTTAAAATAAAGTTTGATACCATTGAAGGAGACAATGCCTTAAAAACTCCATTGATGGAGCAAGTAACGTTTAAGGAGGTTAATGATATAAACGATACTGATGTTACCTATAAGTTATACTATCTAAAAGTACGCGAAGGTGGTGGAGACAGGCCTCATTTTTCTGATTACACAACAAATACCTATGAAGGTAGAAAGATGAATTTGGAGTTATTTGACAGTTCTGTTATACCTATAAGATTTAATCTTGTTGATGGAAGAACCGCTTCTGGATCTCCCATTCCTGGAATTATTCGAGGCTTACAACAAGCTTTAATTGAGTTTAAAGGAGCAGAAGGTGACCCAATCGTTAATCCTGACGGTACTTTATCTTTTGAGAACTTCGGGATTGGAGCTGTGTTTATACCATCTGGGTTGGGTTATTATCAATACCCTCCTTCTGGTAATTTAAGTGTTTACGAACAGCTTATTTTTTCTTTCCAGTTATTTGCTAGAGAAATAGCAGATCACGATGGAGATGGAATTCCATCTTATATGGAAGATCTTAATGGCAACCAATATTTAATGGATGACGATACGGATAGTGACGGGCTTCCAAATTACTTAGATGATGATGACGATGGTGATGGCCGACTTACAAAATTTGAAATTGAAATAGTAGATGGTGAAATTATCTTTCCAGACACAAATGGAAATGGTATACCAGATTACTTAGATGATACTATTTAAGATATTCTGAAATTATATTGAAAGCACTAAAAAGCCCCGTTCAGACTGAACGGGGCTTTTTTGTGCTTAAAAGTTAAGGTCTTGTAGCTTACTTACGCGCAATTACTTTTTTAACAGCACTTACAATTGCAGCAGCATTGAGACCGTATTTATCCATTAACTGCTCTGGAGTTCCGGACTCTCCAAAAGTGTCTTGAGTGGCAATAAATTCTTGCGGAGCTGGATGCTGAGTAGCTAATACGCGTGCAACGCTTTCTCCTAGACCACCTAAGAAGTTATGTTCTTCGGCAGTTACAACACAACCTGTTTTCTTAACACTATTGATTATAGCGTCATCATCTAGTGGTTTTATGGTGTGGATATTTATTACATCTGCAGTGATTCCATTCTCATTTAAGGTTTCGGCTGCCTGTAATGCCTCCCAAACTAAATGACCAGTTGCAACAATAGTCACATCTGTACCTTCCTGAAGATGAACCGCTTTTCCAATTTGGAAATTTTGATCCGCTGGAGTGAAGTTTGCTACTTTAGGCCTTCCAAATCGGAGATAAACAGGGCCTTGGTAATCTGCAATAGCTATTGTTGCTGCTTTTGTTTGATTATAGTCACAAGTGTTTATTACCGTCATTCCTGGAAGCATTTTCATCAAGCCAATGTCTTCTAATATCTGGTGTGTTGCGCCGTCTTCACCCAAGGTCAAACCTGCATGTGAGGCACAAATCTTTACATTCTTACCGCTGTAAGCGACACTTTGCCTAATTTGATCATAAACTCTTCCTGTGGAAAAGTTGGCGAAAGTTCCCGTAAAAGGAATTTTCCCTCCAATAGTCATTCCAGCTGCCATTCCAATCATATTTGCTTCAGCAATCCCGACTTGAAAGAAACGCTCAGGATGATTTTCTTTGAAATCGTCCATTTTTAGAGATCCGGTAAGGTCTGCACAAAGAGCAACAACGTCTTTGTTTTTCTTTCCAAGTTCTGTAAGTCCGTCACCGAAACCTGAACGAGTATCTTTTTTGCCTGTATCTGTATATTTTTTCATAGTCCTCCCCAACCCCTCTAAAGGAGGGGCTTTTCTTGGGCTGTTTTAAATTAAATCTTGCATTATAGTTTTTATAATCACTTTCATTTCCATTCCCTTTGATTCCCCTTCTTTTTGGGAGGGGCAAGGAGTGGGATTAATAATCTCCCAAGGTTACAGGGTTTTGTGTAAGTGCGTTTTCGAGCTGCTCATCGTTTGGTGCCTTTCCGTGCCAAGCATGTGTGTGCATCATAAAGTCAACTCCGTTGCCCATAACCGTATGCAGTAGTACACAAATTGGTTTTCCATTACCTGTTTTTTCTTTTGCTTTTTTCATTCCGGAAATAACTGCTTTTAAGTCATTTCCTTTTTCAATATCCATAACGTCCCAACCAAAAGCTTCAAACTTCGCTTTCACATTGCCCATTGGAAGTACATTATCAGTAGATCCGTCAATTTGCTGTCCGTTTAAATCAACGCTTACAATTAGATTGTCCACTTTATTTCCAGCAGCATACATAATTGCTTCCCAATTTTGACCTTCTTGCAGTTCACCATCCCCACAGAGTGCGTATACTATATGTTTGTCTTTATTGAGTTTCTTGGTTGAAGCGGCACCAATAGCAGCCGAAATACCTTGACCCAATGAACCTGAAGCAATACGAATACCAGGTAAACCTTCGTGAGTAGTTGGATGTCCTTGTAAACGTGAGTTTAAAAGACGGAAGGTATTCAATTCCTCTATAGGGAAATATCCCGATCTTGCCAAAACACTATAAAAAACTGGTGAAATATGTCCGTTTGAAAGGAAGAAGAGATCTTCGTCTTTCCCGTCCATTGTAAAGTTTTCTTTGCGCTCCATCAGTTCACTGTACAGTGCCACGAAAAATTCTGCACAACCTAATGATCCTCCTGGGTGCCCAGAATTTACTTTGTGTACTTGTCTTAAAATATCCCTTCGAACTTGAACTACCAAATCCTCTAGTGCTTTATAATCTGCCATAATATATGTTAATTTTCAAGGCCAAAAGTAACCTATTCGTTGTGGTAGTCCAAGCCTAAGTATATGCTTTTATTAACGATTTGGAGGTTTTGTTAACATGTGATTCAATTAGGAATTTATAATTCACAATTTAGAGTGCAAAAGGTTTTGGTAAAGAGACGAACATTCATAATTCTTATCCCGATAGTTATCGGGACTGAATTAATAAAATTATCTTTGTCCCTCAATAAAAACTGTTGAATGCACTTTAAATTAGAAGCTACAGATAAACAGAGCAGCGCCCGTGCTGGAACTATTACCACAGATCACGGGGTGATTGAAACACCTATTTTTATGCCGGTTGGCACGATTGGAACCGTTAAAGGTGTTCATCAACGCGAGTTAAAAGAAGATATTAATCCAGATGTTATTTTAGGGAATACCTATCATTTATATCTAAGACCTAAAACCCCAATATTAGAAAAAGCTGGTGGACTTCATAAGTTTATGAACTGGGACCGAAATATTCTTACTGATAGCGGCGGCTACCAAGTTTATTCGCTTTCGGCAAGCAGAAAAATTAAAGAAGAAGGTGTAAAATTCAAAAGTCATATTGATGGAAGCTTTCATTTTTTCACTCCAGAAAATGTAATGGAAATTCAGCGTACTATTGGCGCAGATATTATCATGGCTTTCGACGAATGTGCGCCATACCCTTGCGATTATAATTATGCAAAGCGATCTATGCACATGACGCATCGTTGGCTGGATCGATGTATTAAGCATTTAGACAAGACACCATTAAAATACGATTACGATCAATCCTTTTTTCCAATTGTTCAGGGAAGTACCTATAAAGATTTAAGGAAACAATCTGCAGAATATATTGCTTCTGTAGGAGCTGAAGGAAATGCTATTGGCGGACTTTCAGTAGGCGAGCCAGCAGATGAAATGTATGAAATGACTTCCATCGTAACAGATATTCTTCCAAAGGATAAACCACGATATTTAATGGGTGTGGGAACGCCAGTAAATATTTTGGAGAATATCGCTTTAGGAATTGATATGTTTGACTGTGTAATGCCAACTCGAAATGGTAGAAACGGCATGCTTTTTACTTCCGAAGGGATTATTAATATAAAAAATAAAAAATGGGAAGCAGATCTATCAGTGATTGACCCACTCGGAATCACTTGGGTAGATACTGAATATAACAAGGCATATCTTCGACATTTATTCACCGTAAATGAAATGTTGGGAAGGCAAATTGCAACCATTCACAACCTTGGCTTCTATTTATGGTTGGTTCGCGAAGCTAGAAAACATATATTAGCGGGTGATTTTGCCGAATGGAAAAACGGCATGGTCAAAAAATTAGATCAAAGATTATAGGATGCTCAGCATACTTGATAGATACATACTTCGAAAATACTTGGGCACCTTCTCGCTCCTCTTATTGCTGTTTATCCCTATCGGTATAACTGTTCACCTAGCCGAAAAAATTGATAAAATCTTAGATAACGAGGTTCCATTAACCGAGGTTCTGATTTATCTTTATCACTTCACCATCTATTTCGCCAATCTCTTATTTCCGTTATTTCTTTTCTTATCGGTAATATGGTTCACTTCAAAATTGGCCAATGATACCGAAGTAATTGCCATTTTGAGTAGTGGTGTTTCGTATTATCGGTTTCTTCGTCCCTATATAATTGGAGCTACCATTGTTTGTATTGCTGCACTTATCTTTAGTATGTACCTAGCTCCAAAGGCGAGTAAAGGCTTTAATGAGTTTTCATATACCTACCTTAAAAAAGGAAAACAGGCCCGGGACCAGAATAATGTATATACACAGATTAATAAAAACGATTATATCTACGTAAGTTATTTTAATGTGGATGAAAAGAAAGGAAGTAATTTCACATTGGAACATTTTGAAGGCAATAAAATGACTTATAAAATTTCCGCAGATCAAATTACATTTATAGAGAAGGACAGTACCTATTCCCTGTTTAATTATACCAAAAGAAAAATAGGGGAGCGGGGCGATATTTTGGAAACACAACGAAAACTAGATACTGTGTTTGATTTCGATATGGAAGACTTAACACCTGTAAATTACATTGCTGAAACCTTAAACTATAATGAACTTAACGATTTTATAGAAAAGGAAAAGGCGCGCGGATCGTCTTATATAAATAGATATGAGGTGGTACGTTACAAACGGTGGAGTTTGCCTGTTTCCGCATATATACTTACTATTATCGCCGTTGCAGTATCTTCTGTTAAACGACGAGGAGGAATGGGAGTGAATCTTGCTATCGGTATTACCGTGGGGATGGTTTTTATTTTCTTTGACAAGGTTTTCGGCACTATGGCTGAACAAAGCGATTTCTCTCCATTTATCGCAACGTGGTTTCCAAATATTGTGTTTGGAATATTGGCTATTTATCTCCTAAGAAATGCGAAACGATAAACTTCTTAATTACCTTCACCTACACTTTATAATATTTATCTGGGGTTTTACAGCTGTTTTGGGAGCTCTAATTTCCTTGGAAGCTATTCCATTGGTATGGTATAGAATGCTCTTGGCTTCCTTATTCATTTTTGTGTTTTTAAAAATTAGAAAGGAAAACTTGAAATTTTCTTTCAAAACATTGTTGGGCTTTGCTTTAGGGGGAATTATCATTGCACTTCATTGGCTCACGTTTTTTGGAGCTATAAAAGCTTCAAATGTATCAGTAACGCTTGCAGTAATCTCCACAGGTGCTTTTTTCGCATCGCTCTTAGAACCACTTTTGTATGGAAGAAAAATAATTCTCTACGAAGTATTGTTTGGGGTTATTGTAATGGTAGGACTCTATGTAATATTTGATGTTGAAACTTCCTATACTTTAGGAATTGTATTAGCTCTGATTTCGGCATTTTTGAGTGCGCTATTTTCGGTAATCAATGGAAAGTTTGTTTTGAAACATAAAGCATCAGCAATTTCTTTTTATGAATTAAGCTTCGGCGTTTTGGGAATTACCTTGTACTTGGCCTTTTTCGGAAAATTTACCACCGAATTCTTTACGGTTTCGTCGCATGATTGGATATATCTTGTAATTTTGGCCTCGGTTTGTACTGCCTATGCTTTTATCGCTTCAATACATGTGATGAAATGGATAAGCCCTTATACCGTTATGCTCACCATTAATATGGAGCCAGTATATGGTATTGTCTTAGCCCTTATTGTGTTGGGCGATTCTGAAAATATGAGCCCCCAGTTTTATTACGGTGCTGGAATCATTCTTCTTACGGTAATTGCCAATGGCATCATTAAAATTACCCAAGAAAGAAAACGAAGAAGATTGACTAACACCTAAAACAAAATTTTATCTTTGTACACCAACCTTTATAAAAAGAAGGATTAAATTATGGAATATCTTGACTTTGAACTCCCTATAAAAGAATTGCAAGAGCAATTTGAAAAGGCTTGCCTTATTGGCGAAGAAAGTGAGGTGGACGTGAGTAACACCTGTAAGCAAATTGAAAAAAAATTAAAAGACACTAAGAGGGATATATATAAAAACCTTACTCCGTGGCAGCGAGTCCAACTTTCTCGACACCCAAACCGTCCTTATACAATGGATTATATTGAGGCAATTTGTGGGGATTCATTTTTGGAACTTCACGGGGATCGTGGTTTTAAAGATGACAAAGCAATGGTTGGTGGTCTTGGAAAAATCGGAGATCAAAGTTTTATGTTTTTGGGGCAACAAAAAGGTTACAATACTAAAACACGTCAGTATAGAAACTTTGGAATGGCAAATCCCGAAGGATATAGAAAGGCACTTCGCTTGATGAAATCTGCCGAGAAGTTCAATGTGCCCGTTGTATGTTTTGTAGACACTCCAGGTGCTTTTCCTGGCTTGGAAGCTGAAGAAAGAGGACAAGGTGAAGCAATTGCAAGAAACATCTTGGAAATGACCAGACTTAAAGTGCCTATCATCGTTGTTATTATCGGTGAAGGTGCCAGTGGTGGTGCTTTGGGAATAGGCGTTGGTGATAAAGTACTGATGCTTGAGAATACTTGGTATTCTGTAATATCCCCAGAAAGCTGTTCGTCAATTCTTTGGAGAAGTTGGGAGTTTAAAGAACAAGCAGCCGAAGCCTTAAAGCTTACTGCAACAGACATGAAAAAACTCAAGCTTATAGACGAAATCGTAAAAGAACCACTTGGTGGAGCGCACAGCAATCGAGAAAAAACTTTTTCTACTGTTTCTGCTGTAATTCAAAAGTATTATGATACATTGAAAATGTTATCCCCCGAGGATTTGGTTAAAAACAGGATGGATAAATATTTAGAAATGGGGGAGTTCAAAGGATAAATCTAACAATAGCTTATCTTACCGTAAATCCGAAGCGACCGCCTCGGATTTTTTTACGGGTTATCAACAATATTTTGGAGTTTTCAACAGTTCAATTGTTGAAGGATGGTTAATATCGTAAGACCAAAAACCATACCCTCCTCTTAACATTTTCTTTACATTCGCTCAATGGAAAAAATAAAAGCTCAAACTAATTATTCAACACGCTCTTCCCAGGTGATATCGCTTGAAAAAGGCAAGATTCCGCCGCAAGCTATTGATTTGGAGGAGGTTGTGCTTGGGGCTTTAATGATCGACAAAAAAGGTGTCGATGAGGTAATAGATATCCTACACGCCGACGTTTTCTACAAACAGGCACACCAACATATTTTTGAAGCCATCCATGATCTGTTTGAAAACAGCCAACCGGTGGACTTATTAACCGTTTCAACCCAATTAAAAAAGCAAGGAAAACTTGATATGGTTGGAGGGGAGTTTTATTTGATTCAACTCACTCAAAAAGTGTCATCTTCGGCACATATCGAGTTCCACGCTCGTATCATTCTTCAGAAATATATTCAGCGAAGTCTGATTAAAATTTCAAACGAAATAATTGAAGAATCCTATGATGAAGCAACTGATGTTTTTGATCTTTTAGACACCGCTGAGGCCAAATTATATGAAGTTACTCAAGGGAATATTAAACGTTCTTCTGAAACAGCTCAGAACTTAGTAATTCAGGCCAAAAAGAGAATTGAAGAAATAGCAAATAAAGAAGGACTTTCTGGAGTGCCTTCAGGATTTTCAAAACTTGATGAGTTAACTTCGGGTTGGCAGCCTAGTGATTTGATTATTATTGCTGCACGTCCTGGTATGGGTAAAACAGCATTGACGCTCTCTATGGCTCGAAATATGGCTGTTGAACACAATATACCTGTTGCGTTTTTCTCTTTGGAGATGTCCTCAGTACAACTTATCACGCGATTAATTTCTTCTGAAACCCAATTGAGTTCAGAGAAACTGCGAACCGGAAACCTTGAAAAACATGAATGGGAGCAATTAAACGTAAAAGTAAAAGGGCTTGAAAAAGCGCCGCTCTTTATTGATGATACTCCGTCACTTTCAATTTTCGATTTACGTGCTAAGGCTAGAAGACTATCTTCCCAACACGGTATTAAACTAATAATTGTAGATTACTTGCAATTAATGACCGCCGGAGGAAGTCAAAAAGGAGGAAATCGTGAACAAGAGATTTCTACAATTTCCCGAAACTTAAAAGCATTGGCAAAGGAATTAAGTGTACCCGTAATCGCACTTTCCCAACTTTCTCGTGCCGTTGAAACACGTGGAGGTAGTAAACGACCATTGCTGTCAGATCTACGTGAATCTGGAGCTATTGAGCAAGATGCAGATATTGTTTCCTTTATCTATCGTCCTGAGTATTATAAAATTGATGAATGGGATGATGATGATCACAGCCCAACTGCAGGTCAAGCTGAACTTATTATTGCTAAACACCGTAATGGTGGTTTGGACGAAATACGTCTCAAATTCGTAGGTAATCTCGGTAAATTTGAGAATCTAGAAACCTTCGATACTCCTACTGAAATTCATTCTCGTATGAATGATGCTGCTAACGATGATACTTTCAAAACTCAAAACTTACCATCTGCGAACGAAGCTTTCGGAAGCTCAATGAATGATGATTTCCCTGGAGGAGATGATAATGATGTTCCCTTTTAATCGAATATCTTCAAAAGAAATAATTACATAAAAAAATAGAGCTAAGAAATTTCTTGGCTCTATTTTTTGTTTAGTTTTTTTCTCTCACCTCAACTTAGAACATATACCCTAAACCTGCAGAAAATACAGAGGTATGATAGTGACTATTACTGTTTTTAATTACATCTGAAAAGCCGTAGGAATATCTACCTTGAATGAATAAACCAGAATTATGTTTGTATTCCAAACCTGCTGTTCCCTGGAAATCGAATGTCTTTATATTTACTGGGTTAATCGCCCCCCCATTACTTGTGCTAGAAGAATTATGGTCTATTTTTTCATTTACTTTAAAACCAAATTGTGGTCCTGCAGCTACACTTAAACCTTCAACGATGTAAAATTTAGCTAATAAAGGTACTTGAATATAATCCGCTTTAAACTTGTAATCAAATGTTTGATCGGCTATTGAGAAGTTGCGCTCATAACCTTGCCCAGAGTAGAATGCTTCTCCCTGTAATGAGAAACGCTCCTGTAAAGGAAGTTCCGCGAGAATATACCTGCGTAAAAGCTTGTTCTACCATCAGGAGAGCCCAAATCGTCGGTTGTGGTAATATTCGCGAAATTTACACCTCCACGAACACCAAATTCAAAACCGGTTTTATCTGATTGTGCTGAAGCCGCAGCAATACCAAAAAAGGTCGCTACGATTAAAAATGTCTTTTTCATATATTTTATTTGTAATTTTTTGACGAAAATATGCTACTTTAATAATTTTGCATAAATCTTTACAATAACTGGACTTGCAAATAAAATCCGCACTATTAGTTAAGCTACGTTTTTAAGATTTG
>JBQEAY010000017.1:0-88749 GCA_052105975.1 Aequorivita sp.
ATTTTTAACAATGAAAATTAATTAATAACGGTCAACTCTAATCAGGGAAGTTCAATCGATCCCGATAGCTATCGGGAGAAATTGAAATTGAAATTGAAATCGAAATCGAAGTTGAAGATGAAGATGAATCAGGATCGAAGGGAACGACGAGTGACGAACGACGAATGACGAAAAATTGAAATACGAAATACGAAAGGTGAAGTACGAGCGACGAATGACGGTTTGAACCACGACTGAAGGGAATCACGACATAGAGAGGATACCGAAATCGAAACCGAAACCGAAATCGAAGATGAGCCTTCGATACATCCCGAAGTAAATTCGGGACACTCAGGCACCTAGGAATTGAAATATAAATTCAACTCGATACTTCGGCTCCGTTCAGTAACCGAGAATGGATTAAAAATTAATGATTTTTTGATCAGCGATAAGTTTTAAAGGCTTGAATGTTTAATAAGTAGCTAAGCTTAGCAAGACAGGTTTAGCATTCGCCCTAAGAGTATGCGGTTTGGAATTCCGCTCTTTTTTGAATATTAATCATTAGTGTTCGCTTAAAAAATTACAAAACTCTGTTGAGCCAAAGATACCGGACATTTAAAACATTTTTATTAGGCGATAGCTTGCCATTAAGTTTAGCATTGAAATTTAAAAATTATAAAGCAAGCTTAATCAATTTAACCTAACTACCAACCTATTAAGAAAAAAGTCTTATGTCTTACGTCTTATAGCGAAGCGGTCTTAAGTCTTAGTCGGACACGACTAAATAATAATAAAAAATATCAATAAATAATAATCTATGAAAACAACAACCTATTCCAGAATTTACCGAATCATCCATTGGACAATAGCGATTACTTTTCTGCTTTTATTGGTAACGATCTTTTTGCGGTTGACTTGGATGAACATGAACAATATGGCAGATATCATTGGGACTTATCTCAGTGGCACCGACCAATCCCTTTCGCGGGAGCAGCTTATCGTCTTAGCAAAACAAATACGAAAGCCTATGTGGGACTGGCATATTTATTTAGGCTACGTTTTGACGGGCTTGTTTAGCATCCGCTTTATACTTCCCTTGTTTGGCGAGATGAAGTTTCAAAGTCCATTAACCAAAAACCTATCGACAAAACAAAAGATTCAAAAATGGTCTTACCTTATTTTTTATGTCTGCGTTATAGGATCCTTGATAACCGGGCTTTTGATTGAATGGGGGCCCAAAGATTGGAAAAAACTACTGGAAGAGGTACACGTATTGGGTATTTATTACTTGGTGGCATTTATTGTAATTCATATTTCAGGTATCATAATCGCGGAACTCACAGACCAAAAAGGGATTGTTTCGAGGATAATTAATGGAGGAAATAAGATGAAGTGAAAATGGTGAGACTTCTTGGGGTTTTTTAGCTCTTCTTTAATGTTTTTAAAAAATCTTATCTGAATTGAGGAATCCCGTAAAGATGGGCTGTGAAATTCTGTTATATTTGGCTTAACTAATATTTTAAGAGAATGTATATATGGGATATATACGTCATTCTTATGTTGTATATACTCTGATGGTGTATATTCAAATGTTGCCCACAATTAAAAAAAACCTAAATCACAATGAAAAACATTCTATTGATTTTATTCATTCTTACAACAACTTTTAGCAATGCACAAAATTCTATAGAGGAAAAACTTACAACTGAAATCAAAGGCATTAATGAAAATTTAAACAAACAAAACACTGTTTTAAGATCTGAAATTGAAAACTTAAATAAATTCATCATCACAATTACAGACAGTCTTATTCTTAAAGAGAAACAAAATGAGATTACAGAATTATGGGAAATGTATGACAATAATTTAGTTAAAATACTCCAGAATAATTTAAAGTTTGCCCAACAAAATTCAGAACACCAATTTTCTTTAAATTTGATAGCTATGTGGGTTAGTTCACAAGCTGCAATGAATTTATATGATGAATTTTTAAAAACATATAAACTTTTTCCTAAGGAAATTCAGAACTCTGAAAAAGGAAAAAAGCTGAAACTTGCATTAGAAAAGTTTAAAAACAGTAAAGTTGATAGTAAAGCACCCCTTTTTTCTCTAAAAGATATAAATGGTGATATAATAAAACTTTCTGATTTTCAAAATAATAAATATGTATTACTAGATTTTTGGGCAAGCTGGTGCGGGCCTTGCAGAGAAGATAGTCCGTATCTTGACGAAATAAATAGAAATTTTAAAAATAAAGGATTGCAGATAATAGGTATTTCCAGAGATGAAAATTTAGATTCCTGGAAAAAAGCAATTTTGAAAGATAATATGGATTGGATTAATATTTCAACAGTCGAAAATAAAAGTGACATTGAAAATGAATATTTTGTTTGGGGCATTCCACATAGAGTTTTGATTGATAAAGATGGTGTGATAATAGGCAAATGGAAAGGAAGTGGTTTAAAAAATATAAATTCTATTAAAGAAAAATTAGTTGATTTAATGTAGAAAAAAATCATTGGAAATCAAGTGTGGTAGAAATAACTGTGGGCAACAATGTATAAAAAAAATAGGGCAAGTAAGTGCTAAACCCAATGTTTCAGGCATATTTGCGAGGTCGCCAAATCTTTTGATTTGGCTTTTGGAGAAAAAAATAAAATCAAAATGCAAAAGATTTGGCTTGTGGATAACCTGAATATTAATCGCTTATTTTCAGCCCTACTTCTTTTATACTAAACGTTGGCACACAATTAGGTACGGTAAAGGGACATCCTTTACAAAGTTAAAGGGACATAGTTTACACTTTTAAGATTCATAAATTGCTTGAAAAAGTAATTTATCATGGTCTGGAAAGCAAAAACTAAAATGGAACAAAAAGTAGAATTTATTCACGAATGGTTAACTCAAAATTACACCATCACAGAACTTTGTAGGTCATTTAATATATCGCGACCTACCGCCTACAAATTGATTTCCCGGTATGAAAAAATGGGGATATCGGGATTAATTGAGCAAGAAAGAGCCCCAATCAACCACCCCAACAGAACCGATCAGAAAGTTGAGGATTCAATTCTAAAATTAAAGAACAAACACATGCTTTGGGGCGCGAAGAAGATTCGCATATTGTTGTTTAAACAGTATCCAGAGGAACTTATCCCAAGTGTGGTCACAGTTCACAACATCCTTTCCAAAAATGGTCTAGTTAAACCTCAAAAGCGAAGCAGGAGGGTTAAGCCTGTGTACCCAATTTTCGACCCCAAGAAGTGCAACGAAGTTTGGAGCGCAGACTATAAAGGAAAGTTTTTAATGGGCAATAAAACATACTGTCATCCACTTACTATTGCCGATTCCAAAAGCAGGTTTTTGTTTACCGCAAAAGGACATTACAAAGAGAATTTTATCTCTGCCAAGCAAGAGTTTACAAAGGTTTTCAGAAAGTATGGCATCCCAAAACAGATACATACCGACAACGGAAGTCCCTTTGGATCTGTTGCTGCCATTCAAAGATATACCAGGCTATCGTATTGGTTTATTGACTTGGGAATAGATCCGGTTTATTCCGACCCCGCACGACCAGATCAGAACGGACGACACGAGCGTATGCACCGTGATTTAAAGGCAGCTTGCGCCAAACCCTCATCATTCGATTTAAAGGCCCAGCAACGTAGTTTAAATCGGTTTGTCAAAGAATATAACCACATTAGACCTCATGAATCTTTAGGAATGAAAACCCCCGCTGCTTGCCATGATTTTTCCAATAGACCATACCCTGAGAAAATTCCAAAATATGATTATCCAGCAACCATGAAAGTGATGAAAGTATGCCAAAATGCATCCCTGCGGTGGAAGTCATATTATTGGGTATATTTAACTGCTGGGCTTAAGGGAAAATACGTGGGTGTCGAAGATCAAGGAAACGGAATTTGGAGAGTATTTTATAGAGACGTATTTTTAGGTTACTTTAATGAAAATAAAATCAGAGATAAACAAGTATCAATTAGACTAAGTCAAAATCTAGTGTAAAGCATGTGACTTTAACTTTGTAAACTATGTGCCTTAACGAACAATTAAAAAAACCAGAACAAAAATGAAAAAATTTCTAATAATTATAAATCTATTGACTTTATGTGCTTGCGGTTCTGCTCAGATACAATCGAAAGATAATTGCAAATATCAACGGAACGAAATCGATGATTTTACTGGAAAACAAATAAAAGAAACGACATTTTACCATATTTCAAAAAAGACAAATTTCAATGGGACTTATTTAAAAGTTGGAGCTTTAAAAAACGGAAATATAAATTATTTACAAGTTTCGCTTTTAATACAAGGACGAGCCTTTAATTTGGAAGAAGGCAAAGAATTAATGTTTTTGGACGTCAATAAAAATGTGACAAAATTAATAATACCTAAAACTCAAACCTCTGACTATAATGGAACTGACGCTTTTTACGTGATTGAAAGTTTTCCTTTAGATTCAGTGATTTATGAAAAATTAATAAATACGACTTTTGTAAAAGCTCGATATGAAACTATGGATGGATATTTAGATTTTGATATACCTGAAAAAAGTAGAAATGCAATATCAAGTGTTTTAAAATGTATTCAGTAATTTTATTTAATAATTGGAAACTTATTAAACACAAGGAAAACGGATAATAACGTGTGCCAACAAAGAACTGCAATAAAAATCAGGTCTTTTCTTGTCATCCCAATACCTATTCAGAATTGCTAATAGCCATTCTAAGCTTACAGATTAAGAAATTAGCTCTGTAAGCTTTTTTTATGGATTGTTGGATTTTTCTGATGGCACGCCGTTTCAAATAAAGAGGGAATTGGGGGTTTTGTTTTATATTTGGGAAGATCAACAATTTAAGGGGATGTATTTATAGGTGGATATGATAGCATTCTTATGTTGTAAATACGCCAATGGTTTATGTCCAAATGTTCCGAATAAGCATAAAAAAATCGACAGTGCAACGAATAACACAGATATTTAACGCACAATAAGCAAGGCTTAATTTTGATTTGCAACGAATAAATG
This sequence comes from Aequorivita sp., assembly GCA_052105975.1. Classification (GTDB taxonomy): domain Bacteria; phylum Bacteroidota; class Bacteroidia; order Flavobacteriales; family Flavobacteriaceae; genus Aequorivita. Next base: position 5,024 of record JBQEAY010000017.1, read on the forward strand.
TTATTTTCGTTGCAAATAATGCGTCGAATGAGAGCTTTTATACATCAAAAAAAGAATTGGCCTGAATTTATTTGGAACAGTAATGACTTCTTGGATTTACTGAGTGAGGCAAGAAATTTACAAGGCAGACTTCTTGGAAAAATGGGAACATTAGGTTTCGAATTAAGAAATGAGGCTTTGCTTGATACGTTGACACTTGACGTTATAAAATCATCAGAGATTGAAGGAGAAGTTCTCAATCCTGACCAGGTTCGTTCATCAATTGCGCGTAGATTAGGAATGGAAATAGCAGGCGCAGTTGATTCCGATAGAAATGTAGACGGAGTTGTTGAAATGATGCTTGATGCAACACAAAAATGCTTTGACCCTTTAACAGCTGACAGACTTTTTGATTGGCATGCCGCTCTATTCCCAACTGGAAGAAGTGGAATGAATAAGATTACTGTTGCAGATTGGAGAAAAGATACCACAGGACCTATGCAAGTTGTATCAGGAGCAATGGGAAAAGAGAAAGTACATTTTCAGGCACCTGAGTCTGAATTAGTGGAAGAAGAAATGACCCGATTTATAAATTGGTTCAACAAAAGTAAAATTGACTTAGTAATTAAAGCTGCAATTGCACATTTGTGGTTTGTGACTATACACCCTTTTGAAGATGGAAATGGCAGAATAACAAGAGCGCTAACTGATATGCTTCTTGCCCGGTCTGATAAAAGTAACCAACGCTTCTATAGTATGTCCGCTCAGATTCGATTAGAAAGGAAGGGATATTATGATATATTGGAGAAAACACAAAAAGGTGATTTAGACATAACTGCTTGGATTATTTGGTTTTTAAACTGCTTGATTAATGCTTTAAAATCAACAGAATCTGTTTTGACAAGAGTTTTATTTAAAGCAAACTTTTGGCAAAAACATATTGACACAACAATAAATGACCGACAAAGGAAATTGTTAAACAAGCTGATGAATGGATTTGATGGAAAACTAACATCTTCAAAATGGGCGAAGATTGCAAAATGCTCTAAAGATTCTGCTGTTCGAGATATAAACGACTTAATTGACAAAGGAATCTTACAAAAAGAAGCTGCAGGAGGAAGAAGTACAAATTATGAACTGATAGGAATGCCAGCCGGTAATTGAGTAGACGACCGTGAGCTATAAGCCCAAGGTGCGCACTCCGATAAACTCAGCAACCACCTCTCACAGTTCTACTGAGCGGAGCCGAAGTGCCACCCCAGCTTCGGGATACGGGTCTTCCCGAAGCAAGTTCGGGACAGGCTGTATACGGCGGTTCGCAATCCATCTTTCCAATCGCTCTTTACACCAATTGAAACTATTCCATACTTTATGAACGGCTACAAATTAATGCTCCCAATCTAATTTTCGGAAGAATTACGTTCAGTCCTTCTTCATTAACGATATTAGTATTCTAGGCTTAGAAATTAGATCTGTAAGCTTTTTTTATGGATTGTTGAATTTTTCTAATGGCACGCGGTTTCCAGAAAAGGTGTTTGAGAGTTTTGTTTTATATTTGAGAAACTAAAGATTAGTGGTGTTGTTTATATAAGGGATATGTTATCCCAATATGGAGTATCTGCACATTGACAATCATTAAAACCAGAACCAAATGCAAAAATCAATTCTCTATCTATTTATAGTATTTCTAGCTTTTAGTTGCAAAAAGGCAGTTGTCTATAACGACCCAATCCCCGAACACGATACTTATACAATTGCTTCAAAAATTGTTAATGAGGACAGGGTGATCAATGTTTGGACTCCGCCAAATTATAAACAATCAACAGATAGTTTACCAGTTTTATATATGGCTGATGGAGGAATTAAGGAAGACTTCCCCCACATAGCAAATACGCTAGAAAAGTTGATAGCTGAAAACAAAATCCCTCCATTTATTTTGGTTGGTATTGAGAATACAGAACGTGGAAGAGACTTATTTGGACCTACGAAAATTGAGTATGACTTAAAGCATGTCCCTAATGCAGGTGGTTCTGCTAATTTTAGGAAGTTTATAAAAGATGAATTATTTCCTTTAATAAACGAAAAGTATAGAACCACGAATAAAAAAGCGATTATAGGAGAATCTGCGTCTGGATTATTTGTAGTAGAAACATTTTTCTTAAATAATGATATGTTCGACTATTATATTGCAATGGATCCTTCTCTGTGGTTTAATGAGCAATATTTAGTGAAAAACTTTAAGAATTTATCGAAAGGAAAAAACTACAGCTCTAAAAAACTTTGGTTTGCCGGTTCAACTGCTTCAGATATTTCTCCTTTTACCAAACAATTAGAAAAGAAATTTAAAAATGCCGATACAAAGTTAACCTGGAAATACTCAGACGAACCTGAAGAAAAGCATAACACTATATTCCGAGCAACTAAGGAAAAGGCTTTAATTTGGGCTTTGAATAATAACGAGCCTTAGGGAAAAACATGAAAAAAACCGTATTAATTACAGGGGTAAGTAAAGGAATAGGATATGCGCTAACCAAGAAAATGTTGAATGAAGGCTACTTCGTTATTGGCACAAGCCGAAATGGAATATTAAATGACTTTGAAGGAGAGAATTTTTACTCTTTAGCATTAGATCTTTCGAATCCTTTAAGCATCGAAACGGCTCATAAAGAGATTTTTGAAAAGTTTAATGACATTGATATTTTAATTAACAATGCTGGAATTGGACCAGATTTAGACACTTCTATTCCTGAAAAAAAATCTTTCAATCTAACTTTTGACGTTAATGTATCTGGCACTGTATTTTTCACCGAAGCATTAATCGATTTAGTAAGTAAAAATGGAATGATACTAAATATATCGTCTAGAATGGGGTCCATCGATTTTTGTGAAAAGGCTGATTCAGTTGCCTATAGAATGTCGAAAAGTGCGTTAAACATGTACAGCAAAATTTTGGCAAACAGATTGAATGGTAAAGTTAAAGTGGCAGCTGTCCATCCGGGGTGGGTGAAAACGACAATAAGGGTAGATAATATTAAAGATGGGACTGTGACACCTAAAGAATCCGCAGAAAACATCTTCAATTTTCTGAGTAACGATTTTGAAAGTGGCATATTTTGGAATTCTGAAGACGGGTCTGAGCTTTTATGGTAGCCAGCGATTTGCAGACGCGATCGTATATTAATTAAAAGATTTATGACAAACGATAAAAAAACCGAAGAGGTAGTAGTTCAGAAACAACTGGACGCTTATAATCAAAGAGATTTAGATAAGTTTTTAGCTACTTATTCTAACGAAATTGAAATATATAACTTTGGTGAAAACACTTCTTTTATAGATGGAATAGAACATTTAAGAAAAGTCTACACTGAAGTTTATAATGATTCACCTAATCTAAATGCTTCTATCAAAAATAGAATTGTATTTGACAATAAAATAATTGATCAAGAGGAAGTGACTGGTAGATCAGGGATTAAACTTTTAAAAGTCATTGCTATATATGAAGTAGAATTAGATTTAATTTCGAAAGTCACTTTTATTCGGGAGAAATAAAAAAACTCTTTCATTTACTATTCAAAAAGCTACCTGGATTCTATCTAGTTTGTATTTGCTAAATTAGTGGCTTAAAATCAATGAAATCATATTTAAACGCCTTGTGCGTAATTTGAAACAATACTAGATGGAAATACCAAAATTTCATGAAACATTCATACCAATTCTAAAAGTGCTTTCTGACGGGGAAACTATACACCATCGTGAAATGAGTAAAAAAATTATTGCAAATTTTTATTCTAATCTAACAAAGGAGCAACTAGACCAAAAAACAAAAAGTGGTGATACTTTAATTCTTAATAGGATAGCCTGGGGTAAATCATATTTAAAGAAAGGTGGCTTTATAGAGTTTCCTAAAAGAGGTTGGGTGAAAATAACAGAAAATGGTAAAAGATCTATGGATAAATCTTTATCATTAAGAGATGTAGAAAACTCTTCAAACTTTCTTGATTTTTATACGGAAGAAAATCCATCAAAAGAAACGACTCCTCAAAAAATAGAAAACGCGTCTCCTCAAGACTTGATCGATGAAGGTTTTCTGCAAATTGAGACTGAAGTGAAAAATGAACTTTTAGATAAACTAAAATCTATGGATCCTTTTTATTTCGAAAAAGTCATTTTGATTCTTCTTAAAAAAATGGGGTATGGTGACTTTATTGAAACTTCGAAAACGGGAGATGGTGGCATAGATGGAATAATAAATGAAGACAAACTTGGTTTAGACAAGATATATATACAAGCTAAAAGATATGGCGAAAATAAAGTACGAGAAAAGGATATAAGGAACTTTATCGGTGCAATGAGTGGTGATACGCAGAAAGGAGTTTTCGTGACTACTTCGACTTTCGATAAAGGAGCGGAGAAAAAAGCTAATGATGCACATCATACCATCATATTGATTGATGGAATAAAACTAACTGATCTAATGCATGAATTTAACGTGGGATTGCAAATTAAATCAGTTTTTGAAGTAAAAGAGATTGACACTGATTTTTTTGAAAATGAATAAAGACTACTAATTAAAACAGACCGAAAAATATCTTCTTTATTGATTATGTTATTCTAGCTACAATATTGGTTAATTGTTTTTCACGATTTCCTCAGCAACTTATCAATTGGCAACGAACACAAGATTTGTGAATCGAGTAACTATCAATAATTGAAAAATTCATTAATACCCTCGCCCTAAATCAACTACATCTAACAAATTTCCACTATTCTTCATCGCTCTATAATTACTCAATATCATTTTCACAGCTGATTCTGGATGAACGTTTCTTGCGGTATGTGTTATAATAATATTCTTCTCATTTCTCAAAAAAGAATGATTCTCCGGTAATGGCTCATCGCGGTAATAGCTGAGGCCATGCAAGTTGCTTGTGTTGAAAGTGACATTTATTTCCTCCGGCCATTAACAGAATTGTGGCTATCATACCGGCTTTGGTTTTTGTCCAAAATAGAATTCCCAATTCATTCCGTAACATTTTCAAGTTTTTGTATCTAAAGGGAAACGAAACATTATGAAAACAAAATGTATTTTAGTAGTGGCTTTCATTTTAAGCTTAAATCTTCACGCCCAAAAGGAATTTGAGGTGTCTATTTCCGGAAATGGCCAACCGGTTTTATTGTTTCCGGGGTTTACCTGCACGGGAGAAGAATACCAAGATTTGGTTGGGGAATTGTCCGAGAACCATACAGTTTATAATTTCACCTTTGCTGGTTTTGGAAATGTTCCGCCAATTGAAAAACCTTGGTTGCCAAAAATAAAAGTAGCATTGGAAAATTATATTTCAAAAAATAATTTAAAAAAACCTATCATCATCGGTCACAGTATGGGGGGGACTTTGGGGTTATGGCTGGCTGCTGATGATCCTGAGCTTTTTTCGAAACTGATTATCATCGATGCGTTGCCAGCAATGGGGGCTTTGATGATTCCGGATTATGACAGTAAAAACATTGTATACGACACGCCTTATAATCAGAGAATACTGGAAATGAAGGATAGCGATTTTAAGCAAATGGCAAAACAAATGACTGCTACAATGACCCAAAATACTGCAAAACAGCAGCAACTCACGGATTGGATGATAAATTCTGACCGGGAAACCTATGTTTATGGTTATACCGATTTATTGAAACTGGATTTAAGGCCGGAACTTTCAAAAATTAAAATTCCTGTGATTATTTTAGCGGCAACTGAACCTTATGGTCAAGATATTGCTGAAAAAAATTATAGGAAACAATACCAAAGCCTAGACGACTATTCACTTTATTTTGCAGAAGGTTCCTCACATTTTATTATGTATGACAAACCCGAATGGTTTTTAAGTCAAATTAAATCTGCTTTAAAAGAGTAATGAACACTGAGGAATATTTTGAAAAGATATATACTGAAAACTACCAAAAAGTTTTTGGGCTATGTCTGGGGTATTTAAAGGGCAACGAAGCTTTGGCAAAGGACTTGGCCCAAGATGTTTTCGTCAAAGTGTGGTCAAATCTGAAAAACTTTCGAAAAGATGCAAAACCTTCAACGTGGATTTACCGCATCACTGTGAACACTTGTTTACAAGAACTGCGAAAAAAGAAGGATTTACCATTAAAGTTTGACATTCAAGAAGAAGTAAGTAGTAAAAATCCAGCACAAGAGGAAACCCGCTTAACCAAAATGTATACCTGCATCAATCAGCTTTCGCTACAAAATCAAAGTATAATTCTTTTGGAATTGGACGATGTGCCCCAAGCAGAAATTGCTGAAATTATCGGGGTTTCGCACCAAGTTGTGAGAACCCGAATTCACCGTATAAAAAATCAACTCTCAAAATGTGTAAGACATGACTGATTTTAAAGACCTTAAAAAAGAATGGAAATCACGAGACATTTCCAAGCCGAAACAATCGCATAAAACCATTATCGCAAAAATGCGAAAACTTAAAACCAAACAGACGATATCCCAAGTGGTGCTGTCAGTTACAGCAATCGTTCTAATAGGTTTTTTCTTTTATGTTTCCGCATACACGAATTCCCGAGCAACTCTGGGTTTGCTTTTGATGATTGGTAGTTTATTGCTGCGAATTGGTGTCGAAATCTATTATAAACTAAACGATAAAAAATTCGATTTTTCCCAGAGCGCTAAAGAGTTGCAACAAAAATTAGTGAGTTATCACAAAACCCGATTAACCGTCAATTATGTGTTAACGCCGCTTTTGTTTGTAATCTATATCATAGGGTTTGTTGTGCTTTTACCAGTATTCAAAGCAAATTTATCCGAAGGCTTTTACACGTATATTCTGTGGTCTTCTGTTGTCATATTTGCTGTTTTGGCAGTATTTATAGGATATCATATCAGAAAGGAATTGCGGGAGCTTCGAGATATTAAAACAGTTTTTGAAGATTAAATTCAAAATAGCTGCAATTATTGATTTCTCTCCAGGAATGCTAGTTATTTGCATGGGTATTGGGGCACTGTGGCAATTTCAATTATACACATAGAATATCAAAAAGTTATTGTCCCTTGAAAACTTTATCAATACCCTCTCTCCAAATCAACCACATCCACCAGTTCCTCACCATTCTTCATCGCTTTATAATTACTCAATATCTTTTTCACAGCCGATTCTGGATGAACGTTTCCGGCAGTATGTGGCGTAATAATAATTTTCTCATTCTTCCAAAAAGGATGATCCTTAGATAAAGGCTCATCGCGGAAAACATCTAAAGCTGCACCGGCGAGTTGTCCATTTTTAATAGCGGTTGATAAATCAGCTTCCACAAGTTGTTGTCCACGTCCGATGTTAATAAGGTAAGCACCCTTAGGCAGTTGATCGAAAACTTTTGTGTTTAGAATTCCTTCAGTTTCTTTTGTAAGCGGTAGGGTGCAGATCAGGATATCTGCGGTATTTAAAAAATCAGCTCTTTGGGAATCTCCGTGGAAAGTTTTAATGTTGTCAATATGCTTTTCCGATCGTGACCAGCCAGATACTTTAAAATCATTTTTTAACATTAGCTTTCCAACTGTTTCTCCAATAGAACCAATCCCCATTATTCCAATAGTTGTTTCTTCTGGGCGTAGATAGGAATGAGACTCCCATTTTGCTTGTTTTTTTTGCCGAAAATAAACTGGTAATCTTCGCATATAACTTAAAGCTAAGGTTAAAACAAAATCGGCAATATCACCCTTATGCATCGGATCATTTGCTTTAGTAACGATTACGTCTTTTGACAGTTTGTGCTTCTTTGTGATATGGTTTATTCCAGCGGACATAGAAGCAACGACTTTCAGATTTGGATATTTTTCAAACGCATCTTCCGGCGCACGAAAAGCCAAGACAAATTCTGTATTTTCTCTTTCGGTGTCATCTGGATAGATTTCTATTTTGATATTGGGTGCGCTTTCTGCTAAAGCATTTTTCCAATCTTCTATAAGCTTTTCATTAGGGCATATAATAACGATTTTATCTGTTGCAAGCATGGAGGTGTTTTTAGAGTATATGATAGACTTTATTTTAGACATAAGACTAGTGCAGGGTTTAAAAATGGGTCTGTATTATTATTAAGATAGATGTCCTAGGTCTTAAGTCCTTTCGTCTTATGTCAATTTTAACCTTTAGGAAAGTCTGGGGCGAAATATGATTTCAATAGTAAAAGCAAAATGCAGCGATATTCCAAATTACATTGCTTAATTTTAAAATTTTAAAGTAAACTTATTTCACAAACTAGAATGTAGTTTTCCGTGTAAAAAGACATAAAGATATGTATTGCGAGCGATATTTGTGGGATTAATGCGGATAGATATCACGCCCTTTCAGGGCTTTAAGAAGGCTCTTGTCTTCAACATAGGGCTAATCGCCCAGTGTTGTAGTATATCTCCTTTTCAGGGCTCTACAATTCGAGTTAAAAGGTATGATCACTAAGATGGTGTTGTTCTATCCTAGCCCTGAAGGGGCATCATAGCATAAGGGTGGGCGAAGCCTATCCGATTCAAGCTAACTATATATCAAGCCCTGAAAGGGCGTAATTAGCTAAGATGGGGGCAGTCCATCCAGTAAAACATATAATTCATGGGGCAATCATTAGTTCAAAACTACATTCACATCGTATTCAGCACGAAGTATAGGCAACCGCTCATCCACGCCCCCGTAGAAGAAGAGCTTCACGCATACTTGGGTGGTATCTGTAATAGATTGGAATGTCAGTCTATTAAAGTTGGAGGTTACACCGATCATATTCACATTCTATGCAAGCTTTCCAAGAAAATTGCATTGATGAAGCTACTTGAAGAAGTGAAATCACATTCTTCTAAATGGATAAAAACAAAAGGAGAAGCTTACAGGAATTTTTATTGGCAAAATGGATATGGAGCCTTCTCTGTAAATCCTTCTCAGGTTGATACAGCAATAGCCTATATCGAAAATCAACATGAGCATCATCGCAAAAAGACCTTTCAAGAAGAATATCGAAAATTCTTAAAAAAGTATAATGTAACGTATGGCGAGCGATATGTGTGGGATTAATGCGGATAGATATCACGCCCTTTCAGGGCTTGCAGAAGGCTCTTCTTCAACACAGGGCTAATCACCCAGTGTTGAAGTATATCGCCCCTTCAGGGCTCTACAATTCGAGTTAAAAGGTATGATCACTAAGATGGTGTTGTTCCATCCTAGCCCTGAAAGGGCATCATAGTATAAGGGTGGGCGAAGCCCATCCGATTCAAGCTACATGTATATATATATCAAGCCCTGAAAGGGCGTAATCTCCTTAGCTGTTAAAAAGTATGAGGTAGAATATGACGCGAGGTATGTGTGGGATTAACGTGGATAGATATCACGCCCTTTCAGGGCTTAAAGAAGGCTCTTGGTCTTCAACACAGGGCTAATCGCCCAGTGTTGAAGTATATCGCCCCTTCAGGGCTCTACAATTCGAGTTAAAAGGTATGATCACTAAGATGGTGTTGTTCCATCCTAGCCCTGAAAGGGCATCATAGTATAAGGGTGGGCGAAGCCCATCCGATAAAAGCTACATGTATATATACCAAGCCCTGAAAGGGCGTAATCTCCTTAGTTGTTAAAAGTATGAGGAAGTATATGACGAGTGCTATGGGTGGGATTAATATAGAGTGGATAAATTAGATATCAGGTCCTTCCATGGCTTAGCAGCAGAATCTTAGTTTTCAACACAGGGCTATCGCCGGGTGTTGAGATTGAGATATGATGTCCTTTCAGGGCTTTATTCAATGTTTAGGTATATCGGCCTTTAAGGGCTGAGAGCGGGTGATGATCGCCTCTAGTCTTTATTCTTGTAGTCTTGGCTCTCATAGCAAAGCGGTCTTATTTCTTATTCAGCGGCAACTATGTTTCCAATAGTAAAAGCAAAATGCAGCGATATTCCAAATTACATTGCTTATTTTTAAGGTAAACTTTCTTTTCAATGTTAAAATGAAGAATTTCTCTTTAAAAATATTCCTCTTTATACTCAGCTTGGTGTTTAGCAATTTCGCCCAGGCACAGAAAGTTGTTGTCTTAAACCTAGATACTCCCATTTATCCTGCAACGGCAGACTATATTAACAATGGAATTGAAAAGGCAGCCGATGAAAACGCAGTTTGTGTGGTGCTGAAAATCAATACACCAGGTGGTTTAATGAAGCCTACAAGGGAGATGGTTGGTAAGATAATGAACGCACCAATTCCTGTTATTTCTTTTGTTACTCCTTCGGGTGGGCATGCTGGTTCGGCCGGAGCTTTCGTTGCTCTCGCTGCAAATATCACGGCTATGAGTCCGGGGTCGAATATAGGTGCTTCTCACCCTGTTTTGGAAGGTCGTATTCCAGATTCCATTATGAATGCGAAAATGACAGAAGACGCATCTGCCTTCATACGCTCTATTGCAGAACACAGAAAGAAAGACACTACACTAATTATGCAGATGGTTACCAATAGTCGTTCTTTTTCGGCAAAACAAGCATTAAGTAGTAATATAATCGATTTGCAAGCTAATAATCTCAGAGAATTACTTAACAAAATTGATGGGCAGACACTTCGTTTAAATTCTGGAGAAAATATAATTCTTCACACGGCTTCGGCAGAAGTTGAAACCTTAGAAATGGGGCAGAAGCTGAGGTTTTTGACTTACTTGAGTAACCCCAATTTGATGTATGTGTTTTTAATGATGGGGTTGATGGGGTTATTTTTTGAATTGAGTAACCCTGGAGGTTTGGTGCCTGGCATAGTCGGTGTGGTTTGTTTGATACTCGCAGGTTTTGGCATGTCCGTTTTACCGATTGATTTTGCTGGATTAGCATTAATTGTTGTTGGTATTATCCTCTTTGTGTTGGAAATAAAATTTCAGAGTTATGCCTTGTTATCCATCGGTGGAGTAATTTGTTTATTCTTGGGCTCTATGTTTTTAATTGATGAAACTCCTTCAATCGATGTTCTTCATATTTCGTGGTCTGTTCTTATAAGTTCTGTTGTAGTAATGACGGCTTTCTTCATTTTAATTGTCTTTTTTGGTATTAAAGCTCAATTTGCTAAGCGGAAAACTGGAGTTGAAACATTAGTAGGCATAAAAGGTATTGCGATGGAGACCCTTTCACCTGAAGGAAGAGTACGAGTAAATGGTGAATTTTGGAATGCTGTTGCGGAAGAGGGTGATATAGCAGCCAAAACCGAAATAGAAGTTGTTGCGGTCAATCAATTTAAACTCAGCGTTAAAGCCGTATCTTTAATAAATAATTAAAAAATTCTATTGTTATGATCCCAATTTATGTATTAATATTTTTCGGAGTTCTCATTATACTCAGTGCGATAAAAATTCTAAAAGAATATGAAAGAGCTGTTGTATTTCGGCTGGGAAGAGTTACAAAAGGTGGAAGTAAAGGCCCCGGTCTTATTATCCTTATTCCTTTTATTGATAAAATGAAAAAAGTGACATTACGAACCATTGTCCACGATGTTCCTACTCAAGATATTATTTCCTTGGATAACGTTACCTTGAAAGTAAATGCGGTTATCTATTTTCGAGTAGTTGATGCTGAAAAAGCGACTATTGAAGTAGAGGATTATTTCTATGCCACATCGCAGCTTTCTCAGACTATTCTTCGTAGTGTTTTGGGGCAATCAGAATTAGATGAAATTCTTTCCAAACGTGATAAATTAAATTTACAGTTGCAACAAATTATCGATACGCATACCGAGCCTTGGGGTGTTAAGGTTTCCAATGTTGAAATTAAACAAGTGGATTTACCACAGGAAATGCAAAGAGCAATGGCAAGACAAGCTGAGGCTGAAAGAGATAGAAGAGCGAAGGTAATTGCTGCGGAAGGAGAGTTTCAAGCTTCGAAAAAATTGGCTGATGCTGCGGAAATACTTGCTGAACAGCCCAGCGCTTTGACACTTCGTTATCTGCAAACTCTGACTGAAATTGCAGCTGAAAATAACTCTACTACACTTTTCCCAATTCCTATTGATCTTTTCAAGCCTTTTATGGAGAATATGGCTAAGAACCCTGATGTGCTTAAACAATTAAGAACTCAAGAGAATCAGGAGACAACTGTAACTCCAGCTTCAGAAACAAAGAAAGAGGAGGAGAAATAGATTGATTTATTTTCTGAATATTCTTTTAAGATGACTTAAGCGATGCCCAGAGTTTATCGATGTGCAATTTATACCTATGTCAATTCCAAGATTAGGTAATACTTCTTGTGCTTCGACTTTGGTCAGCACAACAAAATCAAACTTTCTATAGAATAGAATTGATAGTTGGGAGAGTCTAATAAAAAAGCTGTAATATTGCAATTAACGTATCTTTTTGGCCAAAATTCGGGCTCAGCATCACCGAAATATTCATGCTTACTATTTGCTTATTCTCTATAGACGTACGTCCGCCAATGGCCATTTTTTTTACTAATTGATAAATAAATTATAAATGAATAATAATCAAGGACCAGAATTTAATGTCCCAGAATCTGTGGGAGGAATAATAGACCTTATTTCTCGCAATATCAAGGCCATTTTGCTTGTGATAGTAGTACTAATCGTTGCTTTTGGTTCCTTCTTTCAAGTGGAACCAGAGGAGGTGGGAGTGATTACTCGGTTTGGAAAATACGTAAGAACAGTAGATCCAGGTCTTAATTTTAAAATTCCCTTTGCGGAGACCGTTTATAAGGTACCTGTAGAGCGGCAACAGAAAGAGGAGTTTGGTTTCCGAACAACAGACACCCGTTCTCTTAAAACTGGTTATAGTAAAGGCAATACAAAAGATGAATCCCTGATGCTTACTGGGGATCTCAACCTCGCCGATGTAGAATGGGTAGTCCAATATAGAATTGAGAATCCTTACAATTATTTGTTTAAGGTGAAACATCCTATAAAGACTTTACGAGATATGTCTGAAGCTGCAATGCGTCAAGTAGTGGGCGATAGAACAGTAAATGAGGTTTTGACGGTTGGAAGAACTGAAGTGGCTAGCAAAGTTAATATGATAGTTCAGGAGTTAAGTACTGAATATTCTCTCGGTATTAGAATAGATCAGGTAGTACTGCAGGATGTCAATCCACCAGATGCTGTTAAGGCTGCATTTAATGCTGTAAACCAGGCACAGCAGGAACGAGAAACCATGATCAATGAGGCCGAATCTGAATACAACAAAGTTGTCCCGAGAGCTAAGGGGCAAGCTGAAGAAACCATTCAGAAAGCTGAAGGTTATGCAGCAGAGAGAGTAAATAATGCAAAGGGTGAAGTTGCTAGATTTAATGACCTATATACGGAATATATAAAGGCACCTGAGGTAACCCGGACAAGACTTTACCTTGAAACGATGAATAGAGTGCTACCTGAACTTGGGAATAAAATAATTACCGATGGAAAGGGGAACAATGTGCTGCCACTCTTGCAAATGCAAATGCAAAAACAAACTACGCCTAATACGCCAAAAGAAAATTAAGCATGTCGAAAAATAAAATCATAATATCAGGAATAATACTAGTACTTCTGCTCATCGGTATTTCGTCGAGCATGTACATTGTTAACGAAAAAGAGCAAGTAGTCATTACACAGTTTGGTAGGCCAATAGGCGTAGCAGTTACCACTCCCGGAATAAACTTTAAAATCCCGTTTATTCAGGATGCCAATGTATTTGATAAGCGCTACCTTGAATGGGATGGTAAACCGAATCAGATACCAACAAAAGACAAGAAATTTATTTTTATTGATACCTACGCACGTTGGCAGATTACAGATCCGCTTCAGTTTTATAAAAGACTTACCGATGAACGCGGTGCTCAAACTAGACTTAATGATATTCTGGATGGCGAAACGAGAGATTATATAGCCAACCATGATTTAGTAGAGGCGGTTAGAAATAGTAATAGGAAGGCAAAAGTAACCGATACGCTTACGGAACCTTCATCTGATACACTTTTAGATATAAAAGTAGGTCGTGAAAAAATCGAAAAAATGATTTTAAAAACGGGCAATCAAAGAGCCTCGGATTTAGGAATTGTTATTCTAGACTTTAAGATTAAAAGGCTCAACTATGTTGAAGAGGTACGTAAAAACGTATTTAAGCGAATGAACAGTGAACGTTTTCGTATTGCGGATAAGTTTCGGTCTCAAGGACAAGGAGAGGCCTCTAAGATAAATGGTAAAAAGGTTCGGGACCTGAAGACTATTCAGTCCACCGCCTTTGAGCAGGCAGAAAAGATAAAAGGTAAAGCCGATGCGTCTGCAGCTGCTATATATGCGGAGGTTTATAACCAGTCTGGTCAATCAAAAAACCTCTATGCTTTTTTGAAATCAATGGAGACATTTGAAAAAACCTTTGACAAGAATACATCTGTTATTCTTTCTACAGATAGTGAATTGTATAAATATTTAAAAACTAAGCAATAGATCTTTAAACTTCGGCTGAATTGAACTGCTTTTTGGTTTTATTCAGCCGTAATTATTACAATTTATCTTCAAGCAATATCTTCAGTAATGTCCCTACACAAGTAACTTTTTATTTATATAAACCTTGTAAGTCACACTGAAAATATGAGAAACCACTTATGGATACTTGTAATTATTTGCTTAAGTGTAGTTTCATCGTGCAAGCAAGGTTCAAAACCTCCAATGGATAATGATGAGGTCTGGAGACTTGGTTGGCGCATGATTGAAAACTCAATGAACGAAAATCCTGAAATCGCAGAATTGCAATTTGATTCTCTTTTGGATAATTCTGAAGAGATGGATTTTAAATTTCTGATTACCGGCTTAGATATAAAGTCTAAACTGGAAAAGAATGAGGAGATTGCGCATGTTTTAAGTATTCAACCGCAGGAAGTCTTAAATGAGTTATGTCAAAGAGAGTTTGCATCTGATTTGAAGCCTTGCTTAAATATTTCAATGGAGCGAGTTAAAAACGAAAGTCTTCAACTTGAAGTGGTGAAAATGTATGTGGATGATCAAGCAGTTCGAGGGAATATTATGGATAAGCTTATATCTAAATATAATTTGGATAGTCCACATGTATCTTTTGAAGATGGTAGCTCCGTAGATGCGCAAAACAGAAATAGGTTAAAAGAAATATTTAATGAATTTGGATTCCCAAATAGAAGCTTAATTGGAAAACATGGGATGGATGGAATATTCTTTATAATTCAACATTCTGATGGTGATAAAGAGTGGCAAAAATCACAATTAAAGAATATTCATGAAGCAGTCAAAAATGGAGATATGGATAGTCAAAGATATGCGTATCTGTTCGATAGAATAAAATTTAATAGTGGAGAAAAACAACGCTATGGGACGCAATTTGCCAATGCAGATCCCATTAATAAGATAGTTAAATTAGCTGATACAGAAGATTTGAAAAATTTGGATAATCGCAGAAGAGAAATTGGTTTGATGCCAATAGAAATGTATAAAAGGTTTATGCTGAAAAATTTTCAAAATTAAAATGCTGAACACCTCTTTGTGCGTTTCGTAGCGCCCCTTAAGATACTGTAACAACATACAGTAAATTTTGTAATACAATTAACCTTTGTTTTTTCCAAATGGGTTAATATTGCCAATCTCAATTCCATGAATAGATGAAGCAAATCTTACAAAATAAATTTTTTCTACTCCTCATTATCTCCATCACTTGGGGTTCGTCTTTTATTCTTATAAAAAAGACATTACCGGTTTTTGATCCCTATCAAATTGGTGCTTTTCGCGCTGGGCTTTCAGGACTACTTTTAGCATTTATCGGTTTCCCCGCATTGCTGAGAATGAAAAAGAAAGATATCTTTTGGATTGCTTTTTCGGGTTTGTTCGGTAATTTTTTGGTCGTTTTTATCTTTCCATTTGCTCAACGGGAAGTTAGTAGCTCCATGGCTGGGATCATCAATGCATTAGACCCTATTTTTACCTTAATATTGGGCGTGTTGCTTTTTGGAATACGAAGCAAAACAATTCAGTATCTCGGTGCTGTAATTGGTTTTGTAGGTGCCCTAATTTTGGTATATATGTCTGGTTCAGAAAGCAGTCAGAGTCATTACTTTTATATTGGATTATTAATTGCTGGAGCTGCTTTATACGCTGTTTCGGCACTTATTGTTGAAAAGAAATTGACACATATTAAATCAACGGAGTTAGCGAGCTCCATATATACCATTTGGATGATTCCGTCGCTTATTATATTATTGTTTTCAGGGTTCTTTACCGAAATTGATTATACCCAAACAGCAACCTTGGAATCCTTAGGGTATTTAACCTTTCTAACCGTGGTTAGTACAACCTTGGTAATGTTTTTATTCTTTAAACTTGTTCAAGATACTTCGGCAGTTTTCGCCAGTACAATTTCTCTTTTAATTCCTGTTATTGCCGTTTTTTGGGGAATTATAGACGGTGAGAAATTCACGCTTTGGTATGCTCTTGGAGGGATTCTGGTTTTAATAGGAGTTTATTTTATTCGAGATAAAAAGAAAGAAAAACTTCCTAAAGAAACTAAATAGAACTTAAAAATAGATGCTGAATAAACAGTTTTCTAAACACTTGGTTATTGCTCGAAATCGCATTTTCAACGAATAAAACAATTTTTAGTCTTAGGATGATACAAAGTGTTTTTTTAAAGAAAGGGCAACTAATCCTATTTAAATTCGTTAGCTACTAGAGTTTCAAGAAAAACTATCTTCTTAGAGCTAACTGCAAAATAGAATTTTTTTATAGATAGGCTTGTGTTGATCTTTTTTTAAAGCTAAAATCGGAATTTAAAAAATCTTGCCATAACCAAATAAAAACTGAACAAAACCATTTCAATTTCATAAAAAATAAGTTATTATTGACAAAATTTTTGATTCTATTAAGAAGACCCTTTTCAAGAGAAGCTTTATTTTCATTTGTTCAGATGACGCTTGTGCAGTCAGTAAATTCCGTCCATTAAAAATTATGGAGCATGAAATAAGGGGTTTTTAATTATAGACAAGAAGTAAAATAAGTCCTCTGTATGTAGGCTTAACTTCAAAAATAATAAAGATTTCACCTTCGCTCCTTTAGACATATAATACAAAACTAATGTTTAATTGGTATAACCATTAATCTATAATAAAATACAGCTAATGATATCTTATTCTATAAGCGAAATCAACAACATTTTAAAAGGTGAGTTAATAGGTGGTACCGACCAAAGAATTGAAGGGCCAGAGGAATTACAAAAAGCAAGCGACAAGCAAATCACATTTATTGGAAGTAATAAGTATGCTAAATCTTGGCCAGATTCAAAAGCCTGTGCTGCTATTGTAAATGATACTTTAACTATCGAACCTGGTGAAAACCGTGCTTTTATTAAAGTGAAAAATGCGGATTTGGCTATGGCAAAAGTGTTGGAGCTTTTTAATCCGTCTACACCTGTTTTTGATACAGATATTCACCCAACTGCTGTGATCCATGAAACTGCAAAGATTGGTGACGGCTGTAAGATTGGTCCAAACTGCTATGTAGGTAAAGATGTTGAATTAGGAAACGGCGTAGTATTATATCCAAATGTTTGTGTGTTTGATGAGACTATTATCGGTGATAATACAGTTGTTTGGTCTGGAACCGTTATTCGGGAACGTTGTATTATTGGTAGTCATTGTATTTTTCACACTAACGTAAGTATTGGAGCTGATGGATTTGGTTATAGGCCAAGTGACGACGGCAGAGGTCTGGTTAAAATTCCGCAAATAGGTAATGTTATTATTGGACATTCTGTTGAAATTGGTGCTAATTCATGTGTTGATAGAGCAAAATTTAGCTCTACAATTATTGGTGATGGATGTAAAATTGACAATCTAGTGCAAATAGCTCACAACAGTGTTATGGGGCGTTCTTGTATTATGGCTGGACATAGTGGTCTCGCCGGTTCAGTTACTCTAGGTGATGGTGTTATTATCGGCGGAAGCGCTTCTATTAAAGATCACACTACTATTCATTCTGGTGCTACCGTTGGAGCAGGATCTGGAGTTATGAATGATGTGGAGGCAGGAAGAACTGTATTAGGTTACCCAGCACAAGATGCCAGAGATATGCTAAGGCAATGGTCAGTTGCACGAAAGCTCATGAAGACCCGATAGCTCATTTTTTGATGATTTTATCAAAGCTAATAAGCTTAGGAATCATCGCGGAATTAGACGATAAAAATAAATACAGATAGTGACAGTCAAAATTGACTTAAACCTTTGCGAAATCGATCTATTTACTGAAAAAGTACTGCAGATATTTAAGTACTAATATCAAAATTACTTGTAAGTATAAAAAAGCAAAAGCCTATTCCAAGAATCACTCAATCGCAAACACAGTAATAAAAAGTTTTCCATTGAAAGAATTGGTTGCAACCGATTTCACTGTAATTTCACAAAAATTTGTATCTTAAACTTTCATTTAAAAATAACAATCCTATGAAAAAATTAATAGTTGTCTTCATTTTTGCATTTGCGTTTTCCGCAGTTTCACAAAATAAAATTTTACCGAAAGACGTACAGATAAAAACGGCTCTTTTGGCCGCGCCCGAAATGTACAGTGATGGTGCTACGGTCTTGGGATATAATTCTGAAGGAAAGCTTGTTACGTTGCGCGAAGGTACGAACGGCATGGTTTGCTTAGCAGACGATCCAAACAAAGAAGGAGTAAGTGTAGCCTGCTACGGTGCCGAATTAGAGCCTTATATGGCCAGAGGTCGTGCTTTGGTTCTAGAAGGGAAATCTAATAAGGAAAAGCAAGAAGAGAGAAAGGTTGAAATAGATGGCGGAAGTTTAACTATGCCTGCAGAACCTTCAATGGTTTATGTTTTGGCAGGAGAAGATAGCGACTACAACTCTGAAACTGGTGAGCTTGAAAACGGTAAGATTCGCTATGTACTTTACAAACCTTATATGACGGGAGAAAGCACAGGCTTACCCACTAAACCACAAACTCCAGGAATGCCTTGGCTAATGGATGCTGGTACACATCGTTCTCATATAATGATTACGCCAGCACCGACAAATAAGTAGTTAAAACAGACGATAGACGCTAGATAAGAGCTGTGAGACATGTGAGTAATATGTTTTATTTCTTTTCTGGTGAAACATTCTTAAACTAAAAATCCATCTTCACTTAAGAAGATGGATTTTTTTAGTTTGAAACTTCGTGAAGTCTTAAAGACTCCTCAAGAATTCCTTGAAATCATCTCGATTATAATCGGCCATTCCTTTATGGGTAAAAGCCAATTCTCCTTTTGAATTTATAATAAACGTAGTTGGAATACTAGGTGAATTATACATTCTAGGGATCGCAGCGGCAGGCGCGTAAATCTCAAAGTCGAATTCATTCTTATCCTTATACTGTATCGCTTTGTCGAACTTTTGATCGAAGGAAACCATCAGGACTTCAATTTTATCCTTATCAATATCGTTATACATATCGTTTATTCCTGGCATCTCTGCAACGCAAGGAGGACACCAAGTAGCCCAAAAATTGATGAAAATGGTTTTTCCACGGAACTGTTCCATGGAAACCGTTTCTCCTTTAGAGTTTACTAATTTCATATTGAAATCTGCTTTTGTAGCTGGTGCTGAAACTGTTTTTGGAGCTTCGTCTTTTTGCTCTACATCTGGGTTCATTGCTCCGGTAGCCAATAAGCCACGTTGTGCAAAGCCAATAATTTCAGTATGGATTCCTGAAAAGTAAATTCCGAGTACTATTACGGCAAAAAGTCCGTATTCAATTATATTTTTTTTCAATTTGTTATTCATGATTTTGAGTTTTATTAAAGGTTTAAAATTTTATATCCCGTTTTCTGAAGCTGTAATGCATGTAAAAATGCATTGTCTACAATTTCAATTTCTTTTGGGACAGCTTTGTGGTTTATTTGTAACATGTCTAAGGACATTTGACAGACTGATAGTTTTACGTCTGATTCTGCTGCCGATTTAATAAGCTTTTCTGCACTTGCGTTTAGCAGGTCGCCTACATTCTTTCCGTACAACACTATTTTGAAATCTCCTTCGGTATCCATTTCTCTAGCAGCCAGAAGTATTGGTTCCAATTGATCTATCTCTGTAGCTAGAGTGACGAAATTCATAGACTGAGAATCCTGTTGCGCAAAGACGCTGAAACTGATCAGCAATAGAAATATTTGAATTGTCTTTTTCATATTCTTTTATTTCTATAATGATAGGCTTAAATAGCCATTTTTCTGAAGTTCAAAATTGTAAAGGATTCCATTTTTTACAATCTTCATATCTTTCGGAAGCTTTTTTGGATCGACCTTAAACTTGTTTAAGGAAAAGCCACACGCAACAATATTGGCGCCCACTTTCTCCGCTTCTGCAAGATGTGATTGCATTTTTTCTATTTCGGTCAGCCCACCGATTCCCTTGCCGCAAACTATTACTTCAAAATTGCCAAAGTTAGAACCGTCTTCTTCCGCTAGTGCTTTTGCAGCAAGAAGAATAGGCTTTAGTTGCGCAACTTTTTTGGTCAGCACAACATAATTGTGTTGTGTGCTTTCCTGTGAATATGATTCTTGTGTATTTCCTATAACCAGGAAAATTGATAGCATTAAGGTTGAAAGAATTGCTTTCATAAATCTTGTTTTTTAAAGGTTTTTATATCGTTTATAATAAAAAAGAGTAGACCGCCAGCTATAGCAAAATTCTTAAATAACGGCCCTAGACTTGTTATTTGCCCTACTTGAATAGTAATTGTTATAGGTATAAGAACAGCGAGTAATATTATAGCTGCCCATCTGGTTTTAAAGCCGATTAAAAAGCTAATCCCCGCTACTAGCATTACAATCCCAGAAAGGATGACTAAGAATTCAAGATTGCCGAAAAAGATTGCAAAGCCTTTAAATTCTGCCATTTCAATACGCTTTACAGTTTTTTCTATTTCAACTAAATGATTGAAACCGGCAACCAAAAATATACCGCTAACCATAATTCGGAGCAGCTGTATGGAACGCCTGCTCACAGTTATACTTGGAGTCATAATTAAAATGTTTATAAAGTAGAATGTGAATTATCGGTCGGATACAAATGAATTCAAATGCTGAATTCTATTGGATCGACCAAAAGAGTGTTAATTAACTAGATAAAAATGTTAGACCCTTGGAGGAAGGTATAAGGGCTCTGAAAAGAGGTTTAAATGCAGTGTATCTGAAAACACATAATCCTTGAAGTTATCTTCTGCTAAAACAAAAGAAAAGGAAGCCGTTTTAAAATCAAAAACGGTGGTGCAGATTACTGGAATTTCCAACGAACTTAGCGCTGAATGATCCATTTTTAGTGTATCATCTGAATTAGATGAGCTATTTGATTTTTCACAAAAAGGATGAACGATACTGACCTCTTTTCCTGTCAAAACCTGTAGCAATCCACCCGAGTGAAACGCCAAAAGGTTCATTAGGAAAAGGCCTGCCAAGAAAAAGGCTGTTAAATTCTTTACGTTCATTACATGCAAACTTAATGATTTTGTTTCATTTTAATGTAACAATAGTTACAAAGTAGGAAATCGTTTAGAGGGATGGATTGGAATTGTAAATTTTTCTTCTAGTTTAAAAAGATTAATAGAATGAGAATTTCAAGTTTTTGGCATTTTGTCACCCTTAAGGGAGGGGCAAGAACAAATTACCGAAAACCTGATTGTTTCTACTCTGGCCCCAAAGGGGAATAATCAGGTTTTCTATCTTCATTCTAATTTTAAAAATTTGATTAATAGAGTCCATGCTGAAGTGAACTAGAGTCTAAAATTTAAATACTTGCAGAATGAATTCCTTGTGTAATCTTTGTTACAGTACTTCTCGTGTTACAAGCTTAGATTTGCTTTATCTTGTTAGATAATAAATTAAAACATTATGAAATATTATATAAACACCACCATAAAGAATACAACTTTTAAAGAAGCAATTGATAAAACAACAGCAGCCTTAAAGAAAGAAGGTTTTGGTGTATTGACAGAGATTGATATTAAAGCCACTTTAAAAAATAAGTTGGATGCTGACTTCTATAATTACACTATTCTAGGTGCTTGTAACCCTGGGATGGCGTATGAAGCCCTACAGGCTGAAAACAAAATAGGGACGATGTTGCCTTGCAACGTAATTGTTCAGGAGCGCGAACCCGGAGTTATTGAGGTTTCCGCAGTTGATCCAGCTGCTTCTATGATGGCGGTAGATAATAATTCCTTGGCTGAAATCGCTAAGGATGTACAGAAAAAATTAGCGAAAGCTATTGAAAGTATTTAGGAACGTTTCGTGGTTGGTTCGTTTCTAAAGAGTGCGGATTTAATTCGTTAGTAAAAGCATCACGCAAGTGGTGCTTTTACTTTTTCTACCTATGAGATTGGCTTCGGTAACATTAGTTACTGAACCGTGTTGAGTTCTGAGATATGTTTGCACTAAATTAATATCAAAAATGAAAATCAACAAGTTTTTCTCATTGCTCTGTTTGCTGCCAACAATGATTTTTGCACAACAAACAGTACCTATTTACAAAGCCGAAGTTTTGGAGAAGGTAATTACACAAAACAATCAATTAAAAATAGGGGAGCAGCAAGTGCTTTCTGCTAAAGGTGATTATAACCAAACCAATGCGGTTTTTCTTCCGAATATCTCAGCTTCTCATAGTGGAATGGCTACTACTAATCCACTGATGGCTTTTGGTTTTAAGCTGAATCAAGAAATTGTAACCCAAGCAGATTTTGATCCTAATAAACTAAACAATCCTAAACAGATTCAAATGTTTGCGACAAAGTTTGAAGTACAACAGCCAATTATAAACGTTGATGGAATTTTTCAGAGGAAAGCTGCTAAGGCAAAACTGAACGCAACCCAATTACAGCTTTCAAGAACGGGCGATTATATTTCTTTGGAAACTAAAAAGGCTTTTATGCAATTACAACTAGCCTATAAAAGTGTAACTGTCTTAGAAACTGCCTTAGAAGCTGCCAATGAAAATCTGCGGTTGGCAAACAATAGTTTTAAGCAAGGCTATTTACAACAAAGTGATGTTTTAGCGGTACAAGTGCGCGTTACCGAAGTTGAAAATCAGTTGCAATACGCAAAAAGTAATATTATAAATGCTTCGGAATATATAGCGGTTCTTATGAATGAAGAGGTTGTTGGTGTTTTTAAACCAACGGATTCATTAATGGTTTCTTCGGAATTGATTTCAACTGAAAATCTTTCCGATTCCAGAGCTGATATTCAGGCAATGGAATTCGCAACCGAAGCCTACAAGCAAAACTATAAAGCAGATAAAATGACCTTCCTTCCAAGATTGAATGCTTTTGGAAGTTATGAATTATATGACGATCAAATTTTTCAAGCAGATGCCAATGGCTATTTGTTTGGTGCCGCTTTAACATGGGATATTTTTCAAGGTTCAAAACGCTTCGGAAAAACCCAAAAGAGTAAAGCTGAATTCAACAAAGCAAGCCTTGAATTAGATCAATATAAATCTGAAAGCCAATTAGAACTGAATAAAGCCAAACGCATGTTCCTAGATGCTCAAAACAATTTAAAACTGACGGAACTCGCGTTAGAACAATCTGAAGAAGCCCTTAGAATCCGTACTAACAGATTTAAGGAAGGCTTGGAAAAGACAACCGATCTATTAATGGCCGAGACACAGTTTTCGCAGAAACAACTGGAGTATTATAACACAGTTTTTCAGCATAATTACGCTTTGGCATACCTTCAATTCTTAACGAAAAACTGATGAAATCGAAAACGAAGTTGAAGTCGAAGATGATGCCGAAGTTTAAAATAATATCAATATAAAATTTTGCCCAATTAACACTTCCCCCTTTAGGGGTTAGGGATAAGAACAAAATCGAAGTTGAAGATGAAGTCGATGACGAAGATGAAAATACTATCAATATAAAATTTTGCCCAATTAACACTTCCCCCTTTAGGGGTTAGGGATAAGAACAAAATCGAAGTTGAAGATGAAGTCGAAGACGAAGATGAAAATACTATCAATATAAAATTTTACCCAAGTAACATTTCCCCCTTTAGGGGTTAGGGGTAAGAACAAAATCGAAGTTGAAGATGAAGTCGAAGTCGAAGATGAAAATACTATCAATATAAAATTTTACCGAAGTAACATTTTCCCCTTTAGGGGTTAGGGGTAAGAACAAAACCAAGAATCAAAATCAAACAAGATTAAAAAAAATCGATATGAAATTACTATATACAAGCTTGTTTTTCACAGCAGTTCTTAGTCTTAGCGGCTGTAGCAATTCTTCCGAAGAAAAAATTGTAGATAACTCTCCAGCAGTTGCCGTAACGGTAAGTTCAGTAGCTGCCGAAAACAACACGCCATTTTTAACTGCTAGCGGAAAAATTGAAGCGGCAAATAGTGCTACTCTTAGTACGAGAATGATGGGCTTTGTAGATAAGGTTCACGTAAACGTAGGGCAGAAAGTAACAAAAGGGCAATTACTTGTAAGCATCAATAACTCTGATCTTTCTGCAAAACAAGCACAAACAAGTGCTGGGATTTCGGAAGCACAAGCGGCTTTTAATAATGCTGAAAAAGACTATAAGCGTTTTCAAAATCTATTCGCAGAAAACAGTGCAAGTCAGAAAGAACTTGACGATCAACTTGCTCGTTTCGAAATGGCAAAAGCAAGATTAGAAGGTGCTAAACAGATGAAAAATGAAGTGCAATCACAATTTGCTTATGTAAATCTTCGCGCTCCATTTAACGGAGTTGTAACCAGTAAATCTATTGAAGCAGGTGATATGGCAAACCCTGGTGTTCCATTGATTTCGGTAGAAGGTCCCGGTAATTTTGAAGTTACAGCTTCGGTTCCCGAAAGTGAAATTTCAAAAATAAAATCAGGTACAGAAGTAGTGATAACAGTAAAATCCTTGGGTGAGACTCTTCCAGGAACAGTTACTGAGGTGAGCACTTCAGCAAGAAATACCGGCGGACAATATTTGGTAAAAGTTGTGTTGGACAAAACTGATGCAAACATCCTATCTGGAATGTATGCTACCGTGCAATTTCCCATTGAAAAGAAAACAGATGTTACTGCCATTATGGTGCCAGCAGAAGCTTTGGTAAAACGTGGACAGCTAACAGGAATCTATACAGTAAGTCAAAGCAACACAGCTATTCTGCGCTGGTTGCGATTAGGAAGAACTTTCGGAGAGAATGTGGAAGTACTTTCAGGCTTAGCTGCAGATGAAAACTACATTATTTCTGCTGATGGAAAACTTTATAACGGTGCAAAATTAACCATTAAACAATAATCATGAAAGACGGATTAGCAGGCAAAATTGCCAAGTTATTTATAAGCTCGAAGCTTACAGTGCTGTTGATGATCGTGTTTATGGTCGTAGGTGTGTGGGCCTCGTTTTTGATACCGCGTGAGGAAGAACCGCAAATTGATGTGGCAATGGCCGATATTTTTGTGGGGTATCCAGGTGCATCTCCAACGGAAGTAGAATCACGGGTAGTAAAACCTCTTGAGAAACTGGTTTCAAATATTCCAGGTGTTGAGTATGTATATTCAACTTCTTCCAAGGAAGGCGCGATGGTGATCGTTCAATTTTACGTAGGTGAAGATATTGAACGTTCCTTCGTAAAACTTTACAACGAAATGAACAAGCACATGGATCAGATGCCTCCAGGCGTTACCATGCCACTTGTAAAACCTCGTGCTATCGATGATGTTCCTATGTTGGGAATTACACTTTGGAGTGAAACTTATGACGATTATCAACTAAAACAAATTGCAGATGAGCTCACTCAAGAAGTTGAAAAAGTAAAAGAGGTTTCTACAACTCAAAAACTTGGTGGACGAAATAGACAGTTGCGTGTGGTGCTTGATAAAGATAAGTTGGCTGCAAGTGGTTTAGACTTTTTAGGCGTTGCCGAAATGATCAAGGCAAACAACCAGCAAATGAGTTCTGGTAGTTTTGATAGTAATGATACAGAATTTCTGGTAACAACTGGGAACTTTCTAACATCGGCAAAAGATGTAGAAAACTTGGTTGTTGGTGTTCAGCAAAATCAACCAATCTATTTAAAGCAAGTAGCAGCTATTTTTGATGGCCCCGAACTTCCAAATCAATATGTTTCTTTTGGATATGGTGGTGCGAGTGAAGAAATTTCTCAATATCCGTCAGAATATCCGGCAGTAACTATTTCAATAGCAAAAAGAAAAGGAGCTGATGCGATGAAAATTGCCGATGTAATTATCGATAGGGTAGATCATTTGCGAAGCAATCTTATTCCAGATGATGTTCATGTTGAAATCACCAGAAACTATGGTGAAACAGCTTCACAGAAAGTTTCTGAGCTATTGATGCACCTTATGGGGGCTATCATTGCAGTAACCTTGGTAGTGATGTTGGCAATGGGTTGGCGTGGTGGTTTAGTTGTTTTTCTATCGGTGCCAATTACGTTTGCGTTAACACTTTTAAGCTATTATTTACTCGATTATACGCTGAACAGAATTACGCTTTTCGCTTTAGTATTTGTAACGGGAATTGTGGTGGACGACTCGATTATTATTGCCGAAAATATGCACCGACATTTCAAGATGAAACGCCTGCCGTTTAAGCAGGCTGCGATCTATGCGATAAACGAAGTGGGGAACCCAACAATTTTGGCAACTCTTACAGTAATCGCCTCTGTCTTACCAATGGCGTTCGTTTCTGGGTTGATGGGACCATATATGTCGCCAATGCCAATTGGAGCTTCTATTGCGATGATTCTTTCTCTCTTTGTAGCTTTAACCGTTACACCGTATTTGGGGTATATATTCCTTCGGGAAAGAGAAAAGAAAGGAAAGGCACCTAAGGTTGAAAAGCCTCTAGAAAGCACCATGATATATAGAATTTACTCAAAGTTTGAAACACCTTTAATTGAAAATAAAAAAACGCGTTGGATATTCTTAGGATCTACGGTCATTCTTCTTTTAGGTTCTGTAATGTTATTCTTTACAAAGTCTGTTGCAGTGAAAATGCTTCCTTTCGATAATAAGAACGAAATGCAAGTTGTGATCGATATGCCTGAAGGAGCTACTTTGGAGCGTACCGCAGTTGTAGCTAAGGAAATTGGGCAGTATCTATCACAGCAGCCGCTTGTGGTTAATTATCAGAATTATGTAGGTACTTCCGCTCCGATAACTTTTAATGGTTTAGTGCGTCATTATGACCTCCGTGGTGGTAGTAATATGGCCGACATTCAAGTGAATCTTGTTGATAAGGACTTAAGAACTGCTCAAAGCCATGATATAGCAAAACAACTTCGTCCGGGGATTCAGGAAATCGGGAAGAAATTTGGTGCAAATGTGAAAGTGGTGGAAGTGCCACCAGGACCTCCGGTAATTTCGACTATTGTAGCCGAAGTTTACGGCCCCGATTACGACCAACAAATAGCAGTCGCCCAACAAGTTCAAGATATTTTGAATAATACGGAAGATGTGGTTGATGTGGACTGGATGGTGGAAGCTGATCAAAAAGAGTATCAATTTGTAATAGACAAAGAAAAAGCGATGCGCTATGGTGTAGCGCCGCAGCAGATTGTTCATACAATGAATATGGCGCTTTCAGACAGGCCTGTAACCAATCTTTACGACGAAAACGTAACCGATCAAGTTGGAGTATTACTGACTTTAGATGAAAAGGAAAAATCTACGATTCAGGATATTTCGCAGTTGAAAATTGCTTCTAAACAAGGTAATATGGTTTCTGTTGGCGATTTGGTAACTGTAGAGGAAAGTGTTCGAGCAAAGAGTATTTACAGAAAAAACCAGAAACGAGTAGTTTATGTTTTGGCTGATATGGCCGGAGAGCTTGAAAGTCCGGTTTATGCAATTTTGGGAATGACGGATAAGCTTAATGAGATAAAGTTACCTGCAGGATATAAAATGAACGAACTCTATCTGCAGCAACCAGAGTATGAAGATGATTTCACTGTGAAGTGGGATGGAGAATGGCAAATTACTTTGGAAGTTTTCCGTGATTTGGGTATAGCCTTTTTGGGAGTAATTATCATCATTTATATTCTGATTGTTGGTTGGTTCCAAAACTTTAAAGCTCCAATCGTAATGATGGTTGCAATACCATTATCCTTAATAGGAATTGTTCTCGGCCACTGGGTTATGGGTGCATTCTTTACTGCAACTTCCTTTATTGGGATGATTGCCCTAGCGGGAATTATGGTGCGAAACTCGGTGCTGTTGATTGACTTTGTCAACCTCAGAGTAGCAGATGGAGTTCCGTTAAAGCAAGCTGTTATTGAAGCAGGAGCAGTACGAACTACCCCGATTTTACTAACTGCAGGAACGGTTGTAATTGGTGCTTTCGTGATATTGTTTGATCCAATTTTCCAAGGATTGGCAATTTCATTAATGGGTGGAACCATTGTTTCTACCGTGTTGACTTTACTTGTTGTTCCGTTGGTTTATTATATGATTGAGCGGAAGAATTATAAATAGAGGTGAGTCGGTAGAGGTGAGAGGTGAGAGGTGAGAGGTGAGAGAAAAAACTGAGATTGACCGGTAATAAAAAATAATAATAACAATAAACAATAAACGGATGAAACTATTAATTGTAACCCTTGTGGATCAATTTGAGAATGAAGTTCTTCAACTTCTTAAAAAGTCGAATATAGAGAGTTTTAGTGGTTCAGACATTGAGGGCTATAAAAATGGAACATCTTCCTTTATGATGAACGCAAGTTGGTTTCCTTCACAAAAAAGTGGGGCAGACAGCAGTATGTTTTTCTCATTTACAGAAGAAGAAAACATCGATTTGTTTTTCGATTTAGTAAAACAATTCAACGAAAACTTGGAAACTAATAATCCAATTCATGCGGTTGTGGTTCCAATAGAACGGAGTATTTAAGTCCCCTCCCGATCTCCCCAAAGGGGAGGAGTAGTTTGGACAAATTAAGTTGTTTAACCTTTAAATTACAATATTATGATTAACAGATATATTAGAGCAATTGCTGGAATTTTTATTTTGATTAGCCTTATTTTGGCTATTTATGTGAATATAAATTGGTTGTGGTTCACTGCTTTTGTCGGTGCCAATCTGCTTCAATCATCATTGACAAGATGGTGCTTGATGGAGAAAATATTAAAGAAACTGGGAGTGGCAGACGAAGGGGATAGCTGCTGCGCGTAGCTACTTCGTTTTAATTAGATTATTATGAATAATCCCGCTTGCATATAAATGGTAAGCGGGATTTTTATTTAGAACTTACTTTCATTTATGGGAAATATGACATTCATCATTTTGAAAACGATAAATATGGGATATATTTGAAAATATAAACCAATTTACAACGCTATGACAATAAATATCCAATATATAAAAATGCCTACCAGCGAGGCAATGAACGAATATGTAGAAAAGAAACTCCAAAAATTAGCTGAAAAATATGAATGGCTAATTAATGCCGACGTGAGTTTTAAAATGGAAAATAACGTATATGGTAAAGGTAATATATGCGAAATAGAGCTTAGCCTTCCTGGCCCTAAAGTTTTTGCATCCTCAAAAGAAGTAACTTTTGAAGCTGCAGCTAAGGAAACGATAAGCGACCTTGAAAAACAGCTTAAAAAACGCAAAGCAAAATTCGCAACTCACTAAAACCAATCAACATGAAAAAGATATTAGTTCCCGTAGATTTCTCCAAACACTCTGAATATGCTTTAGAAGTGGCTGCTTCAATCGCTAAAAAACAGAAAGCCGAAATAGTTGCTCTGCATATGATGGGGCTTACAGATGCGGTTGTTACTCGCAACCAGTCGAAGGAAGCATTTGAGGCAATGTATTATATGCGATTGGCAGAAACCCGTTTTGCGGAACTTCTAGATAAAGATTATTTAGAAGGAGTTACCGTAACAGATGCCGTACATAACTATACCATTTTCAGTGAAATAAATGATATTGCAAAGGAAATGGAGATAGATCTTATTGTTATGGGGTCTCATGGAACTGGAGGATTGAAAGAAGTTTTTGTTGGTTCTAATACTGAAAAAGTAGTTCGCACCTCTGAAATTCCAGTTTTAGTGATTAAACATCAAACAACAAATTTTAATCCTAAGCTTGGAGTTTTTGCATGCGATTTCTTGGCGAGTTCAATCGGTTCTTATCAAAAAGCGAAAAGAATGTTCGATCTTCTTGGAGTTAAAATGCAACCTCTTTACGTTAACCTTGCCGGAGATTTCAGAAATACACGAGAAATTGAAAAACGAATCCTCCATTTTATGAATGAGGCTAAAGATCCAAATCCTTTTGAGAGCTTGAATAACGTCGTTCAGTATAACGATTATTCAGTTGAAGCTGGAATCTTTGCCTACAGTCAAATTACAGGAGCTGATATTATAGCCTTGCCAACACAGGGGCGTCGTGGTTTAGCACATTTCTTCTCAGGAAGTATAGGAGAAGATGTTGTTAATCATTCCGATTTACCGGTGATGACGTTCAGAATTTAGTTAATTGCTATCGACATCGATTAACACCCTAAAAGCAGGGATTCTAGTTTAGAATTCCTGCTTTTTTTATTTTTAAAGTACTGTATTCAATGCAATCTCAATCATTTTAGAAAAACTTCCTTCGCGTTCTTCAGCAGAGGTAACTTCTCCAGTGACCAAGGAGTCTGAAATGGTTAAAATAGCTAAGGCTTTTACATTAAACTTAGCTGCGATGGTATAAAGTCCGGCGGCTTCCATTTCTACACAAAGCACTCCAAAATCTGCCCATTTTTTGTAGTTTTCGAAGTTGTCTTCATAAAACTGATCGCTGGAAAGAATATTTCCAGCCTTTATAGGAATGTTATTTTCCTTGGCATAAAGAGCGGCTTTCATAAACAAATCGAAGTTTGCGGTAGGCGAGTAGTCACAGTTTACAAAACGCGTGTTGTTGATGCCAGAGTTGGATGATGCCGCCATTGCAATCACAATATCCCGTAGTTTGATATCTTTTTGATAAGAACCTGCCGAGCCAACGCGAATTAGGTTTTTAACCCCGTAATCGTTGATAAGTTCATGGCAATAAATTAGAGCCGAGGGGATGCCCATTCCTGTTCCTTGAACAGAGATTCTCTTTCCTTCGAAAGTGCCAGTATATCCCAACATTCCGCGAACTTCGTTGTAACATTTTGCATCTTCGAGAAAAGTTTGTGCAATCCATTTGGCGCGGATTGGGTCACCAGGAAGTAATACTGATTCTGCTATTTCTCCTGGTTGGGCTTCAATATGTGTGCTCATTACTATCGTTTTTTGTGGAAGTAACTATTTCAATTCCTGAAGAAGTTCCAATTCTACTCACTCCCAATTCAATGTATTTTTTTGCTGTTGCGGTATCTCTTATTCCGCCGGAAGCTTTAATTTTTAATGTATCACCAACTTCATTATACATTATTTTTACCGCTTCTTCTGTTGCACCACCAGTACCGAAGCCAGTAGATGTTTTTACAAAATCTGCTTTTGCGTCTTTACATAGTTGGCACGCCTTTCTTATTTCGTCATCGGTTAAATAACAGATTTCCAGAATTACTTTTAATGTTCGGTCACCGATTGATTCTTTTAATGCAGCAATTTCATCTTGTACCTGATCGTAAAGTTTAGCTTTTAAAAAACCTAGGTTGATGACCATATCAATTTCATCTGCACCATCCGCTACAGCTTGTTTTGTTTCGAAGGCTTTGGCTTGACTGCTAGTTGCGCCCAGTGGGAAACCAACTACGGCAGCTATTTTTATCTTAGAATTTTCCAGTGTTTTTTTTGCAGTAGTAACATAGCAGGAGTTTACGCAAACAGCATAAAAATTATGCTCTTTTGCTTCGCTGCAAAGCTCAGTTATATCTTTTGGAGTGGCAGTAGCCTTAAGGAGGGTGTGATCTATATATTTGTGTAATTCCATCAGTTTTGATGTTGTTTGATTATTGATATCAAATCATTCTTCTGCAAAACTCCACTTTGTCGCCAAAGTTGTTTTCCATTTTTGAATAAAATCATTGTTGGAACTCCTAGAACTTGAAACTGTGATGCCAACGGCTGATTTTTATCAACGTCTATTTTTACGATTTTAACTGCATCACCTAATTCAGTTTTAACATCCTTAAGAATGGGAGCAAGTGTTTTACAGGGACCGCACCAATCTGCAAAGAAATCAACGAGGACTGGTGTTTCGGAGTTTATAATGTCTTTAAAGTTGCTTTTCATATTCTTCTAAATTTTTCTCACGCGAAGTCGCAAAGTTTTAATGTCTTTCTGAATAGGTTTTATTGCTATTTATTATTCTCTAATACACTTTGTGTCCTTTGTGCAGCCTTAGTGTTCATTGTGGTTATTCAGTAATCAGTAACTGTTAGTTCACTATTCTTTTATACTTTAGATATTGAAAACCTACAAAGAGGCCTACGGCGACACCTTGCGGAATTAGAGGATCAAAGGATTCTTTTTAAATTTCTTTAAAACCGGCATCAACTCTTGTAAAGGAATTTTTATGGAATAAGTACCAGTGTAGGAAGGGCAGATAACACAATCGTCAAAATAGTATTCTACCTCGTCGTCATTGACTACAAAATTGTTTTTGGCCTCGAAGAAATCATCTTCTGAAATGGTCCAACAGTCGTAGTACATTTCGCCGGAGTTTATTTTATCTGTAAGGAGGTTGTTTAAGATTTCACGAAGTTCTTCTTCGGTACCTTCTATAAAAAAATCATCATAATTCATAAAAACGGAGCGATCCAAATCAAAATTTAAAGTTTCAAATGTGTAAGCTGCGTGCGCTGCTCCGGTATAATGATTCTCTTTGTAAAAAAGTACACTTAGTAGTCGGTCGTTGAGGTTGTAGATTTTATATTCCACAATACGTTTTTCATGTTCTTGTGGAATTCCTAAGGAATCGCATAATCGCTTTTCTTCTAAAATTTGTTTTTCTACGCCTTCGGCATCTAAATAATACTTTGTAATGTATTCGTTAAAATTTTCATATGAAGGTTTAATCTTTTCGTTTAGGTATGGATATTTAAAGTCCATTGTGTATCCGTCATCAACTTTTAAAAACGATTTTGAGATAACCAAGCTTTCAAGTTCTGCCTTTTGATCTTTTTTCTCAATAAGCTCTCTTCTTTTTAGATCGAAGGTTTGTTCTGTCAATTCTAAATTCCTATCGGAAACACGCAAAGAATCTATATTTTCTTCTGAGAAAGAATCACTTTTATTTTTGGTATTATCTTTTTTCGAATCGTTTTTACATCCAAAAAGAGTGAGTAAAATAAGAATAAGAAGAAAGTTTTTCATATTGGAGGAGGTTTATTCTATAAAAATAAGGAAAC
Source organism: Aequorivita sp. (assembly GCA_052105975.1). Taxonomy (GTDB): domain Bacteria; phylum Bacteroidota; class Bacteroidia; order Flavobacteriales; family Flavobacteriaceae; genus Aequorivita. The sequence continues at coordinate 38,339 of JBQEAY010000017.1, forward strand.
AATTTAAGGTGATAAAATGAGGATTCTTTTTTGTGAACTCAATTTTTTAAAAGAATCTTTAATTTGGCCAACATAATTACTTCGCTTTTATTTTTTCCAGCAAAAGAACTTGCTATGGCATCTGCAGTCTTATAAATTAATTCCTTGCGCTCTTGGGTGAAAAGTTTTGGGTTCTCTTTCTTATAATCGGCAAAACTATCAAAGCAGTCGTTCGCATCTAATTGTTCATAGTCAAACCAATCAAAAACAATTTCAATTTGATGTGCGGCATCTGTATGGAAAGGATCTTCATAGTCATCCAAATCTTTCCATTGCTTCAAAACCATATTTTTTAATGTATTATATTCTTCTTCTCGCACCACTTTATCTGCAGCCGCAATGGCGTAAAAAAGTTCTCCCATTTTTTGGTAGAACAGCAGTTGCGGTTTATCCATATTTCCCATAAGTCTATAATTTCAAAATTTTTAATGTTGTAAATCTATATTTTTTTCTTTTGAATTGTTATGATAAAAATCAGTTCATAAATACTTACTTTTGGGCTATGAGGGTATTTGAGGAAAGAAAAGGTAATATTTTTAAAATCCTTTCTGAAGCCATTTCAGAAGGGATCGTTATCATTAACGACAAACAAGAGATTGTAACCTCTAATGAAGCGGCAAACAATATGTTTGGTTATGCAGAAAGCGAACTCTTAGGCCAAAATCTAAATATATTGATTCCTAAAAAATATCACGCTACTCATCCCAAGCAGGTTAACGAGTATTTAGGAAAGGACGATCCGCGCAAGATGGGCCACGGCCGTGATTTGTACGGAAGATGCAAGGATGGAACTACTTTTCCAGTTGAAGCTGGACTCAACCCCTTTAATATTCTTGGCAATAGATATGTCATGGCTTTGGTTACGGACATTACAGTCCGGAAAAACCAAGAAAATGAGATAACAGAACTTAATGCACAGCTTGAGGAAAAGATTGAATATCGAACGCAAGCGCTAAGAGATAGTATTACTGAACTAAGGCTAGAAGTGACAAAAAGAAAGGATGCCGAAGACAAAATAAAAGAATCTCTTAGAAAAGAACGTGAGTTAAATGACCTTAAAACAAAGTTTCTTTCATTAGTATCACATGAGTTTAAAACACCTTTAAGTGGTATTCTCACTTCGGCTACCCTAGCTGGTAAATACACCGAAACTGACCAGCAAGACAAACGGGAAAAACATTTAAGAACCATACAGAGTAAGGTGAAATATTTAAATAATATTTTAAATGATTTCCTGTCCATTGAGCGTTTAGAATCTGGTAAAGCCACTTATAAATTTGATACTTTTCCATTAAGTAAAGTTATAAACGAGGTAATTTATAACTCGAATATGCTTTTAAAGGATGGCCAAAGAATTAATTACCCGAATAATATTGATGACATTACACTAAATTTTGATGAAAAAATACTGGAATTATCGCTAACCAATCTTATAAATAACTCAATAAAATACTCACCTGAAAATACACCAATTGATGTAGTTGTAATCCCTTCGGATGATTCTTTAAGTATTAAAATTGTAGATCAGGGTATAGGCATACCAAAAAACGAACAGAAATTTATTTTTAACAGATATTTCCGTGCGGAAAATGCATTGTTAGATCAAGGTACTGGTATCGGTCTAAATATTGTGCAAAGTCACTTGGAAAGCCTGGGTGGTACTATTACCTTTGAAAGTGAAGAAAATAAGGGGAGCGTGTTCACTATTTCATTCCCAACCAATAACACTATAGATTAAAGATGAAGACAATATTTCTCATTGAAGACGACACTGCATTAAGAGAGAATACGGCCGAACTTTTAGAGCTTTCTGGCTACAAGGTTCTAACAGCTCCTAATGGAAAAATAGGGATTGAAAAAGCAACGCGTGAAATTCCAGATATTATTATTTGTGATATTATGATGCCGGAAATAGACGGTTATGGCGTTTTGGAAGCGATGGCTTCTAATGATAAAACAAAACATATCCCATTTATTTTTCTTTCAGCTAAAACCGAGCATAAAGAAATTAGAAAAGGGATGGACATGGGTGCAGATGACTATCTTACCAAGCCCTTTGACGAGCAGGAACTATTAAGCGCTGTGGAAAGTCGTTTGGCAAAAGCAAGTATTCTTGAATTGCGTAAAAATAATCAAGAAGGTGATGGTTTGGTAGATGACAATAGCCCCAAAAACCTCAATCAGCTTAAAAACTTCTTTTGTGATGAGGGAGTGCTTGCGGAATATAAAAAAGGGGAAAATATTTACCGAGAAGGCGATCATTCCAATAGCCTGTTTTTAATATTGAAAGGTGTTGTAAAAACCCATACAATGGATTCAAATGCTAAGGAACTCATCACGAGTCTTTATAAAGCAGATGATATATTGGGCTTTACATCCTTTGATGATAATTTGCCTTATAACGAAACTGCAACAGCAGTAGAAAGTGTGGAGTTGGTGGGTTTGTCAAAAAACTTTGTAAGAGATATTTTGAGAAAAAGCCAGGACGTATCCTTAGAATTGATGAACTTGCTTACCGATAACCTTTCGGAAATAAAACAACAACTAGTTAAAATGGCTTATAGTTCTGTTCGTAAGAAAACGGCTGCAACGATAATACAGTTTGTTGAGATTATGAATAAAGATCATGACGCTCCCTTGCGTATTTCTCGAAGTGATTTAGCTACAACCGCCGGGATTGCTACAGAAAGCTTAATTAGAACACTTTCCGACTTTAAGAAAGATGGAATTATCGAAATTGAAGGTCGTGATATTCGCATTGTAGATCTGGACAGCTTAAGGGATATTAATTAAAAAGCATTTCCTTTAAGAGGATTTTCTTATAATCCCACGTTCGGAAACTTATATTATGGAAAACTGATTTTTGTCATTTCTCGTATCAAAGCTTACCGATACATTTGTCAGTAAGATTTTGCTATAATGAAGAATATATTAATTCCTACTGATTTTTCTGATAACGCACACAATGCGATAAGGTATGCCTTAGATTATTTTGCTGACGTTCCAGTCCGTTTTTATATCCTTCATGTATCTGATAAAGAAGCACCTCATTCAGTGGAAGAGCAAGAGGATTTTTTCGAATCTGGTTCTGACATGCCAACCCTTAATAATTCTTCGTCACTTTTAAAAGAGGAAATAAAGATTTGTTATTCCCTAGCTAAAAATAAAAGTCATAAATTTTTTCCACTTCTGGAGGAATCAAATTTGGTGGAAGCGATTCGGAAACAAGTTGCTCAATACGAGATAGATTATATTTTGATGGGTACAAAAGGCGCTTCGAAAAACAGCACAAGGGAAATGGGTAGTAATACTTGTGAAGTAATTACAAAAGTAAAATGCCCGATATTGGTAATTCCTGGAAATGCTAGATTCAAAGGTGTTAAAAACGTTGCCTTTGTAACGGATTACAACTGCATTTACCGAAATAAAGTGATTAGTACGCTTTCCGAAACATTAGAGCTATATAATACGCCGCTTCGGATTCTTCATGTGAAATCTCAAAGTGCGGGAGGACTAACAACTGCCCAAACTGATAATAAAGGATTTTTACACTATTTTTTCAGAGAAAAGAAACACAGTTTTCATTTTGTTGAGAATAAAAATTTGGAAATAGGAATCCAAGATTTCGTTGAAACCTGGGATATAAGTCTAATTTCAATTGTAGCGAAAAATTTAAATTTTATTGAAAGATTACTTTTAAGACCTGCGGTGAAAGCTGTTAGTTACCATACGTATGTGCCGTTTTTGGTGATACATGAGTGATTTTAGTAGTCAGTGTTCAGTTCCAGTGTGTAGTAAATAGTTTCAAAGAAGAGTGAGAGTTGGTAATTGCAGTTTGTAGTGGATCCAGTTGGAAAATCTGTCGGTAATCGAATCAATGATCAAAATTCCAAATAATAACATATTCATTCAATCTTGAGTGTTTTCAGTTTTTTGTATCTTCAGAGTAAGTCTTAAAACTGACAGAATAATACTGTATTTAAAAGCAAAATCAAAGGTGGCTGAGTGATTTTATGGTAGATTTAGTTTAATTAGAATTCAAAAACTCCCTCCATAAAATTGTATCGAAGCCTTATATTACCTTTCCAAACTAAGAAATTATAAATCATTCTCTCTATCTATTGGATGATCTTCATAAAAATCATCAAATGTCTTATTTGTAGTATAATTATCGTGAAGAATCTTGTATACCGAAACAATCAATAATATCTCTCCCAGAACAGTGAGAAAAAATATCCAGCTAAACGGAAGATCCATTGCAGCAAAAATAGCTACCGTAACAAGAACGAGGCTTGTTATAACTAAGTAAGTAATTGCATTAATTTTCATAACGTTTTTTATGATAAGTTACAAAACATGAAGCGTTTTGCATCTTAAGGAATCCCTAAAAATCAATAGATTGGCTGACATTCGTCATATTTTTTTTGACTTCGAACTGCTATATTTACATATTGAATTTATAACAGAACCACGATGCGAAAAATATTGATTCCAACCGATTTCTCCGAAAACTCGATGAATGCAGCAAAATATGCCGCCGAACTCTTTAAACATGGACCTTCTGAAATTTATATTCTTCACGCTTTTGCCGATGAGGTTTATGACGCAAAAACACAGTTGGCTAATGCTGTTTTTGATGAATTAAAACAAAAATCACTCGAAAAGGCAGAAGCTAATTTAGAGAAAATGCGTGCAGATCTCTTCAAAATTTCACCCAACCCAAAACATAAAGTTTTTACAATTGCAGAATTTGGAATGTTGGTTGATTCAGTAAACGAATTGGTGGAGAAGGAGAATATCGATGTGGTGGTAATGGGAACACAAGGAGAAACAGCCGATAAAAAAATAACCTTCGGTAGTAATACATTGCAAGTTATTAAATATGTGAAATGTCCTGTATTGGCCGTGCCTGAAGTATATGGTGATGTGCACCCTAAGAACCTCCTGTTTCCAACCGATTATTTGGTTCCCTACAAACGTCGAGAATTAAAACTTTTAGGAACAACAGCTAAATGTTTTGCATCCAAAATCAACTTTCTATACGTTTCTAAATTTCCCTCGCTTTCATTAAGGCAACAAGATAATAAAACCTTTTTAGAGGCTTGTTTATGTGAAAATCAGATAAACTTCAGCCAACAATCTGGTAGTGATGTTACAAGTGCTATAAACACATTTATTGAAGAAAACCCTATAGACATGCTTGTTATGGTTAATACCCGCCATTCATATTTGGAAAATATACTATATCAATCCACAATAGAAAAAATAGGCCTTCATATAGATATTCCATTTTTGGTGCTCCAGAATTTACCGCGTTAATATGATTTAAAATTGTAAAATGTTCAATAAAAATTTTATATCCGAGGAATATTAGATATTTTGAACCTCCAAATCGACAGAAACCTTATAGTTTTTTTGGTTTTTTTTTAAAGGTTTTATATTCCGCTAAAAACAAATTAAAGACAAATGAAAAAAATATTAGTCCCTACAGATTTCTCAAATAACGCTTATTCAGCCTTATGTTACGTAGCAAAGTTGTACAGTAAAGAACCTATAAATATTACTGTTCTGCATTCATTTAGTGATGAGATAGACAAGCTTACTAGTCGTGTGGATATAGGTAGGTCTGAAAATATAACGAATAAACTCTATAAGCAGTCTGATGATGACGGCGTTCAGTTGCTAGAGAAGCTGGAAAAGGACGCTCCCAAGCAACAACATATTTATGATGTTATATCTACCCCTTCGCCATTACATAAAGCTATTAACAAATTGGTAGCCACTGAAGGTTATGAGCTCGTTGTTATGGGAAGTAAAGGCCGTACAGGAGCCGAAGAGGTTCTTATGGGGAGCACGACCACTAAAATTGTAAAAACCCTAGAAGGTTGTCCGCTTTTAATAGTTCCTAGCGAAGTTGACTTTGTTATGCCTTCAGATATTGCTTTTGCTTCGGATTATAACGAATTTTACTCGCTTTCAAAATTAAAACCTATTACTCGCCTAGTGAGGCAATACAACTCTCAGTTACATATAGTTAACGTAGGCTCAGAGGCTGATCTTGAAGAAAAGCAAAAACAGAACCTTGAGAAATTCAGGAATGACCTTACGGAATATGATACTGAATTTTATTTTATCCCAAAAGAAGAGAATATTTCAAAAACACTTTATAGCTTTATCGATGATAAGAATATAGACTTGTTTACTTTAATATATCACAAACACAATTTTATTAAACAACTTTTCCGCGAGCCTGTTGTTAGCAGGGTAGGTAAACATCTTTACGTGCCAACCTTGGTGATTCCACAGAAATATTAAACACTTGTAGAAAAGAATTAACCAATCATTTAAAACCAAAATATGAAAAAAAGAATATTGATACCAACAGATTTTTCTCGTAATGCCCACAATGCGGTTAAATATGCAATGGAACTTTATAAACGGGAAGAATGTGATTTCTTTATTCTTCACAGTTATTATCTTTCAGGTTATTCAAAAGAAAACCTATTGATTCCAAAGCCTACAAATAAGGAGTTGGCGAAGGTTCAAGAGAGATCAGATCAGAATATCGAGCGCTTAAAAGTGCAGATGGATTTTTATGATAAAAATGAAAAGCACGACTTTCATTTTATGAATGAATTTGGATCATTTTTCGATGTAATGAAAAAGGTGGTGGAAAAGGAAGATATTCAATTGGTGGTTATGGGAACCCAGGGTGAAACAGACAATAAGGCTGTTATCATGGGAAGTAATGCTTTGAATGTTATGGAGGAAATCCGGAACTGTCCAGTTTTAGTTATTCCATCGACTGTACTTTTTAAAGACCCAAATGAGATTGTGTTTCCAACAAGTTTTAGAACGCATTACAAAGAAAAGGAACTGGGAATTTTAGTTGAGATTTCGCGATTGTTAAATTCTCCAATTCGCATTTTAAACGTACAAAAAAGTAAAACGCTTACAAAAGCACAATTGGAGAACAAAGAGCTTTTAGATACCATCTTAGCGCCTGCATCTTTTACGCATCATGTATTATATGATATAGATTTGAAAGATGGAGTGCGCTCTTTTATACAGAGCCGTCAAAGTGAAATGATTGCTGTTGTGAATAAGAAACACAATTTCTTTGGAAGTATTTTTTCTAACCCAATGGTTAAGGAACTTGGAAAGCACACGAACGTTCCCATTTTAGCCATGCACGATTTGAGAAACTGATTTGTGTGAATTAATTATTGGATAACAAAACACCTTTTTAGGGTTTCCGATTTGTGAATAAAAGATAAATCATAATAGAAGGTTTGGATATGCAAAAACAAATTTTAATACCTACTGATTATTCCAGAAATGCTTTTAATGCTATTGTTTACGCATTTGAGCTTTTTGAAAATGAGGATTGTACTTTTCATATTTTTCACTCCTATTTTTTAGCGCGTTCCGCGAAGGGAAATTTGATTTATCCAGAACCTCAGCCGCATGAATATGATGATGTAGCCCGCGCTTCAGAGGAGAGTATGGCACGATTAAAAACTAAGGTAGGTCTCTTGGCAGATAATCCCAAACACAGCGTTCATTTTGATCAAGAATTTGGAACCATTATTGAATTATTAGAGGAGAAGGTGACGAAGGAAGGTATAGATTTAATAGTTATGGGAACTCGCGGCATAACTGATGATCGAGAAGTAGCATATGGTAGAAATGCCATAAACGTAATGGAAAGTATTAGAGAATGTGCCGTTCTCGCAGTTCCTCGAAATGTTACATACAAGAGAATAAACGAAATAGTTTTTCCAACCAATTTTAAAAGCCATTTTAGGGAAAAGGAAATGGAAATTTTTGTTAAGATCGCCCAGCGGGAAAACTCCCCCATTCGGATTTTGCATATCGGAAAGGAATCTGATCTTTCTGAAAAACAAAAAGAAAGCCGAAGCCTATTAGAAAACTATTTTAATGGCTTAGAGGTTACGTATCACTGGCTCGAAAAGATAGGCGTAAAGGAAGGAGTACTATCATTTGTGGATGAACGTAAAAGCGGTATGATAGGTTTTGTAAATAGAAAGCATTGGTTTTTTGGGAGTGTATTTTCAAAGCCATTAGTTAAAAGTCTTGGCGTACACTCTAAAGTGCCAATCCTAGCGCTTCACGATTTGAGAAACTGATTAATCTATGGCTAAAATGGAGGATGTTGAGGTTATAAAACATTCCGGAGAACGGGATAAATTTTCAATTGATAAACTTAAAAACTCCTTGAGAAAAAGTGGTGCACCAGAAGATTTGGTGATAGAAGTGAGCAATCTTGTTCGCGCTGAGCTTTATCAGGGCATTACAACTAAGGAGATATACAATCGCGCCTTTAGTTTGCTAAAAAAGAAAAAAAATGGCTTTGCTTCAAAATACAAATTAAAAAAAGCAATTTATGAGCTGGGACCTACTGGGTTTCCCTTTGAAAAATTTGTTGCTGCAATCTTATTTCACAGTGGATATAAAGTGCAAACTGGTCAGATTTTAAATGGGAAATGCGTTACCCATGAAGTTGATGTGGTGGCTCATAAAGACGAACAATATATTGTTGCTGAATGTAAATTCCATGGTGATGAGGGACGCAATTGCAACGTGAAAACACCTTTGTATATCCATTCTCGATACCACGATATTCTTAACTTTTACGATGGAAAATCTAAGGAGAAAAAACCAAATGAAGGTTGGTTAGTCACCAACACGCGTTTCACTGAAGATGCGAGAGTTTATGGTGAATGCAGCGGACTTTATCTTTTGAGCTGGGACCATCCAAAAGACGATGGAATCAAGGACAGGATTGATCGCTTGGGGCTTTATCCTGTAACCGTTTCCACACTTTTGAGCCAACGCGAAAAACAGTTTTTACTAAGTCGGGACGTTGTACTCTGTAGACAATTAATAGATGATGATTTTTACTTAGATCATTTAGGAGTTTCAGAAAACCGGAAGGAAAGGATTTTGGAGGAAATCAAGTGTTTATGTAGTGCAGGTTAAATGTAAATTAGCAGTATTCCACTTCCGAAGAATATCAAAAAATAAACTGATTTCCGAATTATTGGAAACTCGATTTTTTTTTGTCTTATATCCTACGTCTTACAGTCTATCATCTAACTATTTTTGTAATAACCTGATATCTATAAGGATAAGGATATGACTAAATCATTCTGTACTAAAGTTACAAGACATTCAAAACAGGCTGAAAGTCTGTTCGGTGCGTAAAATCTAATGCGCCCCAGTTTGCGCCATCATTTTCAAAAAGGAAAGAATTCGTGCAAATTAGTGCCATTCGTGGCAGTGCTTTGATTTTGTTAGCGATTGAGCTTTAACTCAAATCGAATTACTTTTTTCAGTCCTTGCATAGCTTTATCGTTGTAGTTGTTTTGGACGAAAGGAGCTGAACCATTGATTAGTATTTGGATATCAAGTCTCAAATTATAAACCGCAGAGTGCCTTTATTTCGTCTAAAACTCTTTTCTTTCGTAATGGTGTGAGTCCAATTTGATCTAGTAAATGAGGTGATTCATAAAGTTCTTTGGTCAAAATAATCTCTTTTTTGATGATAAGGTCTTTTTCACGTTTTCTCAAGGTTGTCAATGTGGTAATAGGGTAGAGGAAATACTTATCGACATTTTCTTTTAGCCCATTGTTTTTAGGATAATCCCAACTCAGTAAATGTAGTCCAACACATTTTCCATAGTCAATGGCATCACTTGTAAACCGTGTGTTAGTAACTAACCACCCCTGTTTTAAATGCGATGTTCTCTTTGGATTGTCGTTCCAACGTTTTTGAAGGTCCAGAAAGCGAGAATTTATATAAAGAGGGACTTTTACATTACTGGTGGTTCTGAAATCAGCATGAAATTTACATTCCACGGCATAGGCGTTTCCATCTTTTTCGGCGAGAACATCCACTTCGTGCGAAACGCATTCGCCTTGAAGTGTAACTCCAACTTGCGTCGAGTATCCATTATGTTTTAGCAATGCACCAATCAAACGTTCAAAGGGAAAACCTGTTGGTCCAAGATCTAAAATCGCTCGTTTTAAACTGTACTTGGATGCTGAAGTACGGTTCTGTTTCTTCAACATTGAAAAGGCTTTTTTATAGATTTCTTTAGAAGGTATTCCGTCATAAAGAATTGGCTTTATGTTTTTCGCAATTTCTTCTATTTCATTTTCAGAGGCTTTACTACGTCTAAGTGAGGTTTTCAACTTTTCAACGTCGAACTCCTCAATATCCCCGTTAAATTTTTCTATTGTTATATTTTTATTTCCCATACTGTTTTCAATTAAGTGTTTTAAAAGCTAGCGATCTCTGCTATGATTTTTTATTGACATTTACATAAATGAGCCCTGCTAGCAATAGCGTAAATAGAATCCTGAAAATTAAAGCATACATAGTTCGGTCTTCATAAGGTCCACCCGAATGCATATGAACAAAAAATAAGGTGAGCGCATAAAAAAGAAGTAGAACTACTGAAAGCATTGCCCAAAAAGACCACTTTCTTGATGTTAAAAAACCATAGGCTGCAATTAAATATAGAAAACCCGCTGTCAAATTTGTTTTTACTACAAAAGGTACGTAGTTGCCTTGTTTTGCTCTAATACCAAACCAATCGAATAGAACAGCGCTACTCATAAAAATGGTAACTAATGCAAATACAATTAATACGGTTGCAATAATATATTTAAAGGTTTTATTTTTTTTCATAAGCTCAGTGTTTAAAACTTTCTTCGGTTTTCGCCGTACCACCATTTTGGTTGATATTTTTCTTTTACTAGACCAAATCTTTCAATAGCGTAAACTTTTATGTGTTTCACCAACTCTTCAGTTGAATCGGTTACAAAAATCAATTTCATATCTTTCGGACTTATGCTTTCGTTTTCAGCCATTATCTCGATATGTTCAATTAACTCTTTGTGATATTCGGAATCAAAAATTACAACGGGAAAATTCTGGATTACTTTAGTTTGTATTAAGGTAATTGCTTCAAAGAGCTCATCCAAAGTACCCATTCCGCCGGGCATTACCACGTATGCGTATGAATATTTCATCATTAAATACTTTCGGACAAAAAAATAGGGAATGTTGATCCATTTGTGCAAGTAGGGATTGGGTTTTTGCTCAAAAGGTAAAATGATATTGACGCCTACTGAATAACCTCCGGCTTCATAGGCACCTTTATTTGCAGCCTCCATAATACCTGGACCACCGCCCGTCATAATTGTAAACCCTAATTTTGAGAGTGCTGCCCCAATTTTTTCGGCATTTTGATAATGTGTGGAATCTGAACTGAAACGAGCCGAACCAAAAACCGTGACACAGGGCCCGATAAAGTGCATTTTTCGAAAACCTTTTATAAAATTATACTGTACTTTAAATGTAAAGATCAACTCCTTGAATCGGGAGCGAGGGCCTTGCAAAAACTTAGATTCGCTTTTTTGTAGGTGATACCTGGTTTTCTTTTTCATAAGTTTACTTTATATAGCTTAAAATAGGAGGTAAGTAAAAATAAGGACTATAAGGGAACATAAATACTGGAAGTTTCTATTTTATTAGAAGATTTGAATTTTAGTGGAGAAAGGTTATAAGTTATAAAAGATGTGCTTTGGTCATTGCATTTAATAAGAGAAAACTCATGCAAACAGCAAAAATGTTCCCGCACCGGCAATAAAACCTAAAAATGCCAACCAACTAATCTTTTTAAAGTACCAGATAAAATCGATTTGCTCCATTCCCATGGCGGCAACTCCGGCGGCAGATCCAATAATTAACATACTACCTCCGGTACCGGCAGAATAAGCGATTAAATGCCAAATTTCGTTATCCATGGGGTAATCAAACATTCCCATTGTCGCAGCCACTAATGGAACATTATCTATAATAGCAGACAACACTCCTAAAAATATGACGACAATATTATTATTTGGAATGGAGTGATGCAGCATTTCGGCCGCATAGCGCAGCGTACCAACATTTTCACCATTCACAACTCCGGAAACAAGCGTTTCGAGTCCAGCTACAGCCATCAATATACCAAGGAAAAAGAGGATGCTAGGCATATCTATACGAGTTAAGGCAGTATGGGTGGGTTCCATTATAACCTCAGTCATTTCCAGTCTTTTCTTTGGCTGGATATACTCGGAAACCATCCAAACAATGGCTAATGAGAACATCATTCCCAAATATGGAGGAAGTTCGGTCATTGCTTTGAAAACAGGCACAAAAACAATCATTCCTAAACCGAGAAATAATATCACCTTACTAGTCGATAAAAGGCTTTCGTCCTCAACTTCTTCTTCAGGAGGCTCAATATTACCTTTAAACACGCGCAGATAGCTAGCAATAAAGAATGGAACAATAAAACAAACTACGGATGGTAATACCACGTAATTTATTAGGCCCGAAGCAGTTATTTTCTCCCTGATCCACAACATAATAGTAGTTACATCACCGATAGGAGACCAAGCCCCACCAGCATTTGTAGCAATGATAATTAGTGATGCGAACCAAATACGTTCCTTTCTTGTTGGAACTAACTTTTTTATAAGAGTAACCAAAACAATAGTAGCCGTAAGGTTATCGATAACCGAGGATAGGAGAAAGCCTATAATACCGACAATCCCAAGTAATTTTCTTTTGTTTTCGGTATGAATAGCTCTTTTTATAATCCCAAAGGCATTATGCATATCCATTATTTCCACAATGGTCATGGCACCAATTAAAAAAATAAGTATTTCAGAAGTTGATCCAAAATGATGGAGCAGGGTACTTTTAAAACCGATTAACGCTTTTTCGCCACCACTGGAGGAATTAAAAGTTTGGCCCGCAGTGTTAATCACATCAAACCAGTCTTTGGAAAATCCGATAGCAAGGATGAACCATATTAAGCTCGCCATTAGAAGAGCGGTTACTGTTTTGTTTAGTTTAAGCGGGTGTTCAAAAGCTATTGCTAAGTAGCCAATTACGAAAAGTAGAATAATTAGAATAGCCATAAGCTATATTCTCTGTAAATAAAATTACAGAAATTATTTTTTATATTGAAGAATTCTGATTTTTTTTCGACCACTAATGCTAAAATTTATAGCGATGGCGTTAGAGCGTATTTCTTGAACAGCTTATTTGATGGTATATCGTAATTTCAAATTAAAAATATGATCCTAGGAATAGGATCTGACTTAGGAAGAAATCAGATTCACTTTTTTGTAAATGATATTTAGGTCGTTTTTTATCAGTTTACTTTCTTGTAGCTCCAAACAGCTAAAACGTTCATCACAATGGCATATAATAGTGTCTTCCACAGTTGTGGTAAGATATCCATAAAGCCTGATCCTTTCAGCATAACCATTCGTACAATCTCTACAAAGTACTTTATAGGGTTGAACTCCGTGACTATCTGAGCCCATTTAGGCATGCTTTCTATTGGTGTAAACAAGCCGCTCATTAAAATGAAAATCACAACAAAAAACCAAGCGATAAACATGGCCTGTTGTTGGGTGTCTGTGAAATTTGAAATGAGTAGTCCCATTCCCAGGATTACTAAAATATAAATAGAAGTGTATAGGTATAACAAGGCCAAACTACCAAGCATTGGGATATTGAAAATTATTTTTGCAAGTATGAGCCCAACGGTCAGCAATCCCATTCCAATTACCCAAAACGGAAATAACTTCCCGATAATAAATTGACTCTTTCGAATAGGCGTTACGTTTATTTGTTCCAAAGTACCTATTTCTTTTTCCCGAACGATATTCATCCCTGAAAGAAATAAAGTTATCATGGTCACCAATAGCACTAAAATACCAGGCACCATAAAGGTTTTATAATCCAAGGTAATATTATACCAAAATGACGGAATGGCTTCGATTATCATAGGTTGTACAAGCTTTTTTGAAGTGTCCATCATGGACATTCTCACGTCTTTATTAAAACCTTGTACAATTTGATTTACATAACCACTTTCTACACCAGCCGCGGCACCATCAATAGCATTAATTGTGATGGATAAATCTGCGGCTTTTTCCTTTTGGAGGTTTCTTTCAAAATTATGTGGTATTTCAAGAACTACATCAACTTCTCCAGTCAACATTGCGGAACTCGCTACTTTATGTGAAGGAAAATCAGTTAGAACGTTGAAGTAAGTTGAGGCATTAAACTTCTCAATCAATGCCCGAGATGTTGAGCTATGATCGTGATCTACGTATGCAAATTTTATATTGTTAACTTCATAAGTGGCTGCATTGGACAAAATGACTAATTGCAGAATTGGTAGAATAAATATAATAGGCAACATCCCTTTATTCCTAAAGATTTGCTTAAACTCCTTTTGTATGATGTAGCCTATGGTCTTCATTATTCTAAGCGTATTTTATATTTTTTGACACTTAACCCAATAAAAAACACTGTCATCCCAATTAAAATCAATGTTTCCTTCCATATATACGCCATTCCAACCCCCTTTAGCATAATGCCTTTTATAATGATGATAAACCATTTTGCAGGGATTATATTACTGATTACTTGTAGTGGAACGGGCATGCTTGATATTGGAAAAATAAACCCAGATAACAATATTACAGGTAACATTAAGCCCATTAAGGAAATCATCATTGCGGCTTGTTGAGTTTCTGCAATGGTTGAGATTAATATTCCCAATGCCAAGGAAGTAATAATAAACAAAACACTTTCAGCACCCAGTAAAAACAAACTGCCTTGTACAGGCATCTTAAATATAAAAATGCTCAGTAACACGATTACTGCGGCGTTTATGATAGAAAGAAAGATATAAGGGACTACTTTTCCAATAATTACTTGCCAAGGTTTTAGCGGTGATACCAACAAGATTTCCATAGTCCCCAATTCCTTTTCCCGAGTGATGGAAATTGAGGTCATCATTGCGGAAACTAGCATTAAAATAATGGTCATCACGCCGGGAACGAACATAAATACGCTCTTGAGTTCTGGGTTATAAACCATCCGAGTTTGTGGGATTATTTGGTAATCAATTTGAACACCTTTATTTTCTGACTGTTGATAGTTTTGAAGGATCGCATTGATATAATTAGTTATCGAATTCGCGGTGTTTGGGGCAGTGGCGTCGGTTATAATTTGAATGGTAGCTTTCTGTTCTCTGATTAAATTTCTACTGAAATCTTTTTCAAAATTTACTACTGCTTTTATCTTTCCTTTTTTAAAAGCAGGTTCAATCTCCGCTTCGTTAGCGATCATTTCTTTTATAGTGAAATGTTTTGAGGACTCAATTTTATTGATAATTTCTTCTGTCGTTACATCTTTTGAATGATCTAAAATAGCGATATCCACATTATTGATTTCATTGGTAATAGCAAATCCGAAAAGTAGTATTTGGGCAATGGGCATTCCGAAGAGAATAAACAGCGAGCGCTTATCCCTAAAGATATGGTAGAATTCCTTTTTTATAAAACCTATAAATCGTTTCATTGTTTGTTTGTTTCCCGCTCCCGATAGCTATCGGGAGCGCAGACTATCGCAGATTTTTTTATAATCTGTTTACTTTTCTAAAAACACCTTCAGTAATATTATCTACATTGAAGTTTACCAAAATCCCCAATTTTAATTCTGTTAATTTTAAATAGGTTAATAGCTGTTTATGATGGACTTTCGCTAAACTCTCAACCGATTTGATTTCAATTATAACTTTATTATTAACTAATAAATCTAACCTAAAACCTATTTCTAATTCAACACTATCATAAATAACTGGCAGAGGAACTTGTCGCTTAACTTCCAATCCTTGTTTCTGCAATTCGAAACATAGAACCGCCTCGTAAACGGATTCTAATAATCCTGGACCTAATGCATTGTATACTTTAAATATTGCTCCTCTGATTAGATAGGATATCTCGTTCTCTGTTTTATGTTCCATACTTTGTTTTTTTTGTTTCCCGCAGATTTCGCAAATTATCGCCGATTTTTCTATTATTTTTTCTGCGCAAATCAGCGGAATCTGCGGGAAAACATTTTCACTCTCTCGCTAACTTCAAAAACACATCATTCATCGACTCAACTTTAAATTGTTCTTTTAATTTTTTCGGTGTGTTTAATGCTTCAATTCTTCCCTCGACCATAATGGAAACTCGGTCGCAATATTCGGCTTCATCCATATAATGCGTGGTTACAAAAATGGTAGTGCCTTGATCTGAGGCTTTATAAATCATTTCCCAAAATTGTCTTCGGGTTATAGGATCAACGCCACCTGTGGGTTCATCTAAGAAAACAATCTTTGGTTCGTGTAATAATGATACCGAGAAGGAGAGTTTTTGTTTCCACCCCAATGGCAAGGAGCCTACCAATTTATTGCTGATATCTTCCAAACCTAAATCCGAAACTAATTGTTCTCTTTTCGCTTTAATTTTCGCTCTGGATAAACCGTAAATACCACCAAAAAAAGTGATGTTTTCTTTTACCGTTAAATCGTCATATAGTGCAAATTTCTGGCTCATATAGCCAATGTTCTTTTTGATTGCTTCTGTTTGGGTATATACATCAAAGCCTGCGACAGTCGCTTTTCCAGATGTTGGTTTGGAGATTCCTATCAGCATTTTTATCGCCGTAGTTTTTCCGGCTCCATTAGCACCTAGAAACCCAAATATTTCTCCCTTTTTAACTTCAAAGCTTATCCCGTTGACTGCTTTAAAATCGCCGAATGCTTTGGTTAACTCCTCGGCTTCTATGACGTTTCCCTCTTTCATTTTTTTGCTAATTCCATAAAGGCATCCTCTATGTTGGGCTGGGTAACATCTATTGTAATTTCAGTTAGACCTACCTTTTCCAGATGTGATTTTAAATCCGCTGGTTCAAAAGAATCTCTCTTGTCCGTATAATGCACAAACTCTCCAAAAGGAAAAACACTGTAAACATGTTCATATTTCTGAAGTGTTAATATCAGTTTGTACATATTATCCGCACCTATATTATAAATGGTTTTCGGAAATTTGTTCACGATAGTTTTAGGTGTGTCTATTTCCAATATTTCACCATCTTGTATCAAAGCGATGCGATCACATAAAGCTGCTTCGTCCATATAAGGTGTTGAGACCAGGATGGTAATTCCTCTTTTCTGAAGACGTTTTAGCATTTCCCAAAACTCCTTTCGCGAAACGGGATCTACACCGGTAGTGGGTTCGTCTAGAAAAAGTACTTTTGGTTTATGAATCAAAGCACAGCAGAGTGCAAGTTTTTGCTTCATTCCTCCTGAAAGTTTCCCCGCGCGACGATCTTTAAAGGGTTCAATCTGTACATAGATATCCTCGATTAAATCGTAATTTTCTTCAATCGTTGTTCCGAAAATTGTAGCAAAAAACGTCAGGTTTTCTTCTACTGTCAAATCCTGATAAAGTGAAAATCGTCCAGGCATATAGCCTACGGCGTTCCGAATTGCTTTGTAATCTTTAACAACATCAAATCCAGCCACAGTTGCGCTACCTTCATCGGAAAGCAATAAAGTGGTCAATATTCTAAAAATAGTTGTTTTCCCTGCGCCATCGGGCCCAATTAGCCCAAATATTTCCCCAGGCTCTACAGTGAACGAAATATCGTGTACTGCCTGAACCTTTTTATAGGATTTACTGATATTGCGCAGGGAAAGTCCCATCTTCTCGTTATTTATTTAATAGTGAAGAATACATCCAAACTTCCTTTTCCTGTTGTTGAATATAGTCACTCATTAGCGCTACGGTTCCTTCGTCATTAGCATCAGAAGCCATATCGAGAATTTCTCTTTGCATCGAAATGATGACAGAATAAGAATCTAGAATATTTGAGACAGCTTCTAACCCTTCAGATACTTTTTTGCTTTCGTTGATAAGCGAAACATCATTGTATTTAGAATAAGTATGCTCTGGAGAATAGCCCAATGTCAAGATACGCTCGGCTACTTCATCAATCTTCACTTTTAAGTCGTTGTATAGCTCTTCAAACTTTACGTGGAGTTCAAAGAATTTATCTCCTTTTATATTCCAGTGAAATCCTCTGGTGTTCTGATAAAAGACGGAGTAATTTGCCAATAACTTGTTGAGCTTGTCGGCATTCACTTTTGATTTTTTGGTATCTAAACCAATTGCATTTAAATTTTTCATGATACTTGTTTTTAATTGACTTCAATCGCCACGTTCATGGTAATCTTCGACTTTATAGAATTGGAAATCAAACAGGCCGCTTCCGATTTTTGAACGATTCGTTCCGCACGATCGTGGTCTTTTTCGTCTTTTATGGTCACCGTTGGTTTTAGAATTATTTCCGTCATTAAATACTTGCCATCTACTCTTTCCAAAATACCTTTCGATTTACAGCTAAAGCCACTAAAATTTAATTTTGAGTTTTCGGCAATTGCCAAGAATGTGGTCATTAAACAACTGCTCACAGATGCAGTAAAAAGATGCTCGGGAGACCAGATATTGGGCATGCCTTTTGGAAATTCTGGTGGTGTAGCTATTTCAATGCAATGTGTGTTTCCTTCTTCTTTTAGTTCTGGTGAACACATCATCCCTTTTCGGTCTTCTTGCCATTCTATATCTACGTTATAATAATGCTTTTCCATGATTTTTTAAGTTTTTGATTATTTAAAATAGTTGAAATACGCTTTAAGGTTGTCTTTGATACTTGTTGTAATTTCAGCACCTTCATCTGCAGTTCTAACTTTGCCTAAAGCATCAATTTTCTCGATAAGTGGGTGAAGGAAAACGTGTAGATTGTCATGTGACGGACCTTTCATAGTACATTCCTTAACAACGAAGTTTTTTGTTTCGTTTAGGTCTGAAGCTAGCGTGTGATAGTCTTCCACAGTTTTCGCATTTCTAGCTTTAATCTGACTAAGCATTTTGTCAACACCTTCGGTTGTTTCCAGGTTTGCATCCCATTTACTACCGCTGTCCAGTTTTATTTCGTTAACCCAATCGTTGGTTATTGCCGCCATTTCTTCTCCATCGTGCTGGTGAACAGCTTCAGTAGCTTCTACTGTTTCAGTGTGTACATCTTTGTTTTTGGTTTCGTTACATCCTATTAAAAATGCCGAAACGATCGCTGCTGTTAGAATTGTTTTTTTCATATTGTTTTAAGTTTAATGGTTTATTGTTCTTATCGGATTTTAATTCACTGTTATAAATGTGTTATGACTATGATATTAAATTGGTTATTAAACATTTACTCCAAATAGATATCCTGCTAATGCTGTAATTCCCATGGCCATTGTTCCCCAAAATGTAATTCTGATAATTGCTTTCCATGGGCTTGAGCCTCCGGTTTTAGCTGAAACTATACCTAAGATTATCAGAAAAAAGATGGCTGAACCATAAAGCATGTATTCCATGTTTTTTAAAGGGAGGAATAGTGTTACGGCTAACGGAAGGATCCCTCCAGCAATAAATGAGGCTCCAGAAGCTAGTGCTGCTTGCATTGGATGTGCTTGGCTAATTTCATTGATTCCCAATTCATCTCTAACGTGTGCCGCTAAAGCATCTTTTGCTGTAAACTCCTTAGCTACAATTAGTGCAGTTTCCTTTTTTAAACCTCTTTTTTCATAAATTTCTGCTAAGCGAAGTAGCTCTATTTCTGGCATTTCCTCAAGTTCTATTCTTTCTCGTTCAATATCAGCCTTTTCAATATCTGTTTGAGAACTGACGGAGACATATTCCCCTGCGGCCATTGATAAAGCTCCCGCTACCGCGCCAGCAACCGTTGCTAATACTACCGGATCCCTCGTAGTACTTGCAGCTGCAACGCCAATTGCAATACTGGCGACAGATAAAATCCCATCATTGGCTCCAAGAACTGCCGCTCTCAACCAATTACTTCTATGTATAAAGTGATTGTCTAAGTAACTATCTAAATTGTCTGTGCTTTCTTCCATCTTTCGCTTATTTAGCTGATGATTATTTCTTATTATTATTGATATTATTTATTTTTTTTAACCCACAACCCACAACCCACAACCCACAACCCACAACCCACAACCCACAACCCACAACCCACAACTCACCACTCACCATTACTCAGAAATCCACATTTCCGCTGGCATTCCAATTTTCAGGCTACCATCATTTTCCACAGTGATTTTTACAGCATAAACAAGGTTTACACGCTCTTCTTTTGTCTGAATAATTTTAGGTGTAAATTCCGCCGAAGCCGAAATCCAACTTATTACTCCTTGGTAGTCTTTCATTTTCTCCCCAGAATCGATTTTCACCGTAACTTCCTGGCCAATTTTAATGTTTGAAAGTTGTGTTTCACTTACATAAACTCGCAAAGTCATTTCTTTCATATTTGCGATTTTGTACAATGGCTTTCCAAAGGAAACAATTTCTCCCGGTTCGGCAAATTTGGTTAAAACTGTTCCAGCAATCGGATTGGTGATTTTCCCTTTGGCAATCTGGTCATTGAGTTGGGCTATTTTTGCGTCAACCGATTTTAATTCGTTTACAATGGGGGCACTTTGTGTTTCCACGTTTTTTATTTGACTTTTAAGTACGTTCACCTGGCTGTTCGCTTGATCTAACTGACGTTGGGTAGCGGCATTTTCAGAAAACATATTCTGAACGCGTTGTTTTTCGGAGTTGGCTGTCTCCAATTGCTGGTTCAAGACACTCACTTGTGACCAAACACCGCCCGATTTTGATGCGACGGTTTCCTTTGAAGCGAGTAACTGTTGTTTGTTCAAATACTGCTGAAGTGTATCAACAAGACCTACAATTGTTCCTTTTTCTAATACTTGTCCTTCTTCCACATCGAAAAATTCCAATTTTCCGTTAGATTCGGAAGAGACTATTATTTCAGTGGCTTCAAAATTGCCGTAGCCGTCAGCTTTCTCGCCGTTGGAGCAGGAGAGTAAAGTCCCTAAAAGGAATACTGATATGAGTATATATTGTTTTTTCATTGTGTTTTTTTATTACAATATTCAAAAAAAGGTTCTGTCGGTTCGAAAGCAGTCGAGAACCTTAACATTTATTGATTTTAATTTAGGTCTCGACTGCGTTCGACCTGACATTTAACTATTTAAAACCCTTTTATTACTCTATAATTTGCCTTTGCAAGCGACAACTGTATTTGGTGTAATTGATGGTCGATTTTTGCTTCGTAAAGATTATTTAGTTCAGTTATATAATCCGAAGAAGTGATAGCGCCATTTTTAAATTGTGAAGTAATTGCTTCTAAAACCTTTTCGCGTAATGCAATTATTTCAGTGTCTTTGTTTAGCATTGCTTCATATTTATTAATATCACTTTTAGCCTCTTTCTGGTGGATTTTATTATTCAACAAAAAGGTTTCTTTTTCTGATGAAACTATTTCTTTTGAAATATCTATGGCCTGTTTTTTCTCTTTTGTCTTGCCCCAATCAAAAACAGTCCAGTTTAATTTTAAGCCAAGAATATAAAAATCCTGAAATGAATTATCGAGCATATTTAAACCTGGATTCCCATAGCCGGCCTGAGCAAAGCCCAGTAATTTGGGGTAATTGCTTTTAGAAATCACTTCCTTGGAGGTTTCTAATTGCAGTTCCTGAAGCTCGAAAAGTTCCAATTCCGGACGTTGTGAGTTTGTTTGGGGAGTTTCTAAATTGCTTGGGTCGGCCAAGATTATATCTTCGTCCAAATTCTGTGAAATAAGGATAGAAAGCTTCTCTAAGGCTTTTTCTCTGTCAAAGGAGGTTTGAGACAATTGTTGTTCTAACTTCAACATTTCTGCTTTTAATATTTGCTCGGAAGCGGGGAGGACTGCTCCGTATTTTACGCCCGTTTTCACCTCTTTTAAGCGAGCGTCAATTTGCTCCATTTTTGAAAGGAGTAGCTTTTCCTGTTCCTGATGGAGCAAAACACTAAAGTAGTTTTGATTAATACGAGATTTTAAGGTATACAGATTTACTGCAACCTGTTGTTGTTGAGTCGCTAGTTCCGCAGATTTTAGTCTTGTGTTGGCGGCGATATTTCCACCGTTATAAATCAATTGATTCGCGTCTAAAGTTGCGCGATATTGATCTTTATTTGGTGGTTCGATGTTGGAATTCGGAATTTGTAAGGGGAACTGAATTACATCAGATTGGTAAGTGGCCTGTGCATTCAAATCCAACTTTGGTAACTTTTCCTTTTCTAAGACCTTGATTTCTGCATTTGATTTTTCTTGTAATAAGGCGGTTTGTTTAGCGAGTGGATAGTTTTTTTCTGCTAAGTTGTAACAATCTTCCAAAGAGAGACTTTGCTGGGCAGAAGCCAGAAAAGGGGCAATTCCGAGTAGTATAAAGACAATCTTTTTCATTTTTTTATGGAATTGATAATAAAGTCTGATACTGCTATTTTCCGTTTTTCCATTAGTTGTTTAAAAGCCTTGTCGTCAATTCTTAAAAAGCCTTTAATTAAAGGGGTTGCAACAAATGGAAAAATATTCAGTGAAATAATATTTATAAAAAGTTGTTCGCCCTCAATAGGCTTTAAGACTCCTTTCTCTACTTCTTCCGCTACTTGATTATTAAATTTTTCAAGAGTTGGAAAAGCGGCATTCTTCTGTATTTTTTCGAAAAAACCTGGGTTCCGGTTCATTTCATGAATTATAAAATTTGGCAAATATGGATGCTTTGATATAAATGAAATATAATTGCTAGTGAAACTCCTCACCTTGTCCTCAATCGAAGAATCGTCATTTAATACTTTGTTGAGTTGCGGTGCCAAAAGTGAGAAGGCATTGTTGAAAACCGCTTCAAAAAGCAATTGTTTGCTGCGATAATAATAATGCAGCATCGCTTTGTTTATACCTGCTTCATCGGCAATCTGCTGCATACGGGCGCCGTCCATTCCTTTCTTCTGGAATACGTTTTTGGCTGCATCCAGTATTTGGCCTTCCGTATCCTTATTTTTATTCGTTTTTGCCATTATTCAACTTTATGGTTTAACCATTTGGTTAACAAAAATACATAATTTATCTTTACTGGAGAATTTTTGGAATTAGTTTTAAAAAATATCAGGACGTCCCACCTGAACATATTCGGGCAGGTGCCTTTTTAATACGGATGGATCTTACATCTTCGTCGGACACGACTAATTTAAAAAAGAGAAACGTATATTTACATACAGCTCTAATTAACTAAACCACTATGAAAAGATTATTCACTCTGTTTGTTTTCACGCTTCTGTTTACAAATTGTTCTACCAGCAAATTGGTGGGGGAATATATAAATCCGGAAAGCGGAGATTTTCGTACCAATAAAGTTTTAGTAGTGGGATTGACGCCAGATGGAGGTTTGCAACGCCAATTTGAATACAGTCTTGTTCAAGCTTTGAAAGCGGAAAATGTGATCGCGGTAAAAAGCCTCGATTATTTTGGTAGTAGTGTGGATGAAAATAATCAAACAGAGGAAAACTTGGCAAACCTTGAAAATGAACTTTTAATGGCAGGTTTTGATGCAGTTCTTTTTTCAAAAGTTAAAGGACAAGAGAGTAAAGTTACCCTAGCCCAATCTTACAGGAATTTGAGTAGGTCATTCCAATCTTTCAGTGATTACTATAATGAGAATAGAATTATCTCTGGAAAAGAAAATAGCGAGGATTATCCTGTTTATAATACTGAAACTTCCCTTTATTGTCTTTGTCCAGATAAGGAACAAGATCTAATATGGCGTGGAAATATAGATATAATTGATCCACCTGGAACGGAAACAACAATACGGGATTATGTAAAAACGTTAGTGCGAAGACTTAAAAAGAATAATCTTTTAGTAGAACGGTAGTTCTCCTTAAAATCATTTGAGTGCTAAAAGAGGTATGCGAGAAGCATAACTAATCTTAGAAGTATCTGAACCAGAGATAAAACGATCTAAAAAGCTTTCACGATCTACGATCATTGCGTGAAGTTGGATGGGGATTAATTGTTCAAAAGCACTTATAGCCATTGGTGCTGGTAAGTTTTTGATGGCGAAACGTTCAATTTCTATTCCCTTGAAAATCTCTTCTGTCATCTTTCTTTTTGTACCTATCCCTATTATATCTTCCTCCTTCTCGAGCGTCTCCAGCACTTTTAATGTTGCATCGTGTTTTTTCACTATATCTAACAGAATCTCCATATTCTTATCTGTAATATCGTATTGATAGTTCAGAGAAAGTAAAATAGATTTGATTTCTTGGAACGTATAATTCTCAGGAATTGCAAGAACTGGGCAATTTACGTTTCGAACAACCTTAATAGTATTACTTCCAAAAAGGGCTTTAGCTGCTCCTGTTGCGCCTTTTGTTCCCATAACAATCAGTTCGATATTATGTGAGGCCACCACTTGGTTTATGGCCTCCGTGATATTGGCGAAATCTACTTTTGGGACGAAGGTGAAATCTTCCTTTTCAGAAATCGACTCACAAAGTTGGATTGTTTTTTCAAGTTCTTTCTTGTTATCGTTTAGGATGCCTTTATAGACTGAAGAACCCGGAGCACTGGAGCGTATTTCCGCGGTCATATATTTTGTTGGTTTTTCCGTATTGAGAAAATGAAATGTACATGGTTCACCTTCAAAAAATTTCATCGCAAATCTGATTGCATTTTTTGAGTTTCCTGAAAAGTCTGTCGGTAAAAGTATGTTTCTCATGGTAATCGCTTTTTCCAAATGTAAATGTTAAGAATCTTTTTAAAACTGATTTTTATCATAAACAGATTGATATAAAGCAGCAACCTTTGATTTTAAGTTTATTTGTGAATGAACATTCTCAAAATTTTGATTCTTACAGCTGAAAACCCCCATTCATGATAAATATCATTTTGCACATCTTTTTATTAAGATAGTTTTGTCCTGTAAATTAAATCTAACAACTATGAAAAACATAATGAAATCAATGGCCGCCTTAACCATATTACTTCTAGTAAGTTGTGGCGGAAAAGAGGAAAAGAAAAATGATGGAATCCAAATAGGCCAGAAGCCTGCGGCTACCGAAACTACGAAAGAGGTCGCTACGGAATCCACAACTAAACCTTCTGAAACGGTAGACTTGATCAACAAAGGGGTTGGGCCTATCAAAAATGTAGAGCTTGGTGAAACCATAGATGAGGCAATGGCTGCTAAAGGAAAGGAAGTTTATAAAGCCAATTGTATGGCTTGCCACAAACCGGACAAGAAGTTTATTGGTCCTGCACCAAAAGGAATTTTAGAAAGACGTACGCCAGAATGGGTAATGAATATGATCATGGATCCAGAAGGGATGACTAAGAATGACCCACTTGCTAAAGCCTTATTGATGGAATTCAATGGTTCGCCAATGGCCAACCAAAACATGACTGAGGAACAGACAAGACAGATGGTGGAATATTTTAGAACACTTTAATATATATACTTAAACAACCAAGTCCCCTTGCAGAAAGTAATTTCTGCAAGGGCTTAAAAACCAAACCAAATGAAAACAACCATTAAACTGCTCTTTGTTTCGACTGCATTACTTGTGTTTTCAGCCTGTAAAAACGAAACAACTAACGAAACCAATGGAACTGCAGTAGAAAGTTCCACGAAAACTGAAGTCCAATCCAAAAATCAAGGACAGGCCTTTATAGAAGATGATGAGTCTCAACCTAATATCCTGCAAATTGCAATCGGTTCACCAGATCACACTGCACTAGTTGCAGCTGTTCAGGCTGCAGGATTAGAAAACTCCTTGGTAAACGCTGGGCCTTTGATGGTCTTTGCACCTACCAATGCAGCTTTTGATGCTTTACCAGCTGGAACAGTGGAAGACCTTTTAAAACCTGAGAATAAGGAAAAGCTAGCCAATATTCTTAAACATCACGTAACACCAGGAAACTACTCAAAGGATTTTTTGAAAAAGTTTAAAAAAGTAGGGCAGGCTAACGGGCAAGACGCTTCTGTAAAAGTAGAAGGCGATGATGTATATGTAGGCGATGCTAAAATTATAGGTAGCGTTCCTGCAGGTAATGGAATTGTTCACGTAGTGGATAAAGTGATTTTACCAGCTAACTAATTATTTGAAAACAATTTAATTTAAACAATAGAATGATGAAAAAAACAATCAATATTTTATTTTTCTTGGTTATCGCTGCTGGATTGGTTAGCTGTGATAATGGAAAAGAAAGAAACAGTAGTAAAGGCCAAGGAGGTCTAGCTACAAACGCTGCCGAAAGAGTATATGTCGCTCCCGGTGAGCATGACGAATTTTACGCCTTTATGTCTGGAGGTTTTAGTGGACAGCTTGGAGTATATGGGCTGCCATCAGGCCGTCTGTTAAAAGTACTTCCGGTATTCTCCCAAAACCCAGAAAATGGATATGGTTACTCTGAAGAAACCAAACCAATGCTAAACACCTCTTTTGGTTTTGTGCCTTGGGATGACTCTCACCACCCTGATATCTCTCAAACCAAGGGAAAACTTGATGGTCGTTGGGTCTTTATTAATGGAAACAACACACCTCGAATTGCTCGAATTGACTTAAAAAACTTTCAAACTGAGGAGATTATCGAGATTCCACATAGTGCCGGTAACCACAGTTCATCTTTTATTACTGAAAACACCGAGTATGTGGTAGCGGGAACTCGTTTCTCTGTGCCAATTCCACAGAAAGACATGTCTATAAAAGATTACAAAGGAAACTTTAAAGGATCTTTGACTTTTATAAAAGTTGATCCAGATTCAGGCCATATGGATATCAAATTCCAATTGATGATGCCTGGATTTAACTATGACCTTTCTCACCCTGGACGTGATAAGAGTCACGGTTGGTTCTTCTTTACCACTTATAATACGGAAGAAGCACACACTTTATTAGAGGTTAATGCTTCACAAAACGATAAAGACTTTATTGCTGCCATTAACTGGAAAAAGATTGAGGAATATGTGAATAATGGTGGAGGAACTACAGTTCCAGCTAATTATGCACATAACATAATGGATGAAAATACACACACTGCTACTTCTACTATGAAGAAAGAAGTGCTTCAGGTTAATCCTATGGAAGTTCCTGGTGCAGTTTATTTCTTGCCAACTCCAAAATCTCCACACGGTTGTGACGTAGATCCAACAGGGGAATACATTATTGGTAACGGAAAACTTTCTGCTGACTTAACAGTGCACAGTTTTACCAAAATGCTTGATGCTATTGAGAATGAAAAATTTGATGGAGAAGCTTATGGAATTCCAATCTTGAATTTTGAGGATATCCTTGCTGGTGTTGTTAAACAACCAGGTTTAGGGCCACTCCACACAGAATTTGATGGTAAAGGAAACGCGTATACTACTTTCTTTATCTCTTCTGAAGTTGTTAAATGGAAAGTAGGTACTTGGGAAGTTTTAGACAGACAACCAGTATTCTATTCTGTAGGTCACGGTATGATTCCTGGAGGAAACTCTCGTGAGCCATTTGGTAAATACTTTGTAGCCTTAAACAAGATTACAAAAGATAGATACCTGCCAACAGGTCCAGAACTTACGCAGTCAGCTCAGTTGTTTGATATTACAGGTGAAAAAATGGAATTGCTATTGGATTTCCCAACTATTGGGGAGCCACACTATGCTGCTGCTATCCCTGCGGAAATGGTTGCACCAAATTCCAGAAAGATCTATAAGCTTGCAGAAAATAAACACCCGCATGCTTCGCTATCAGCTACAGATACTAAGGTAGTGCGCGAAGGAAATGAAGTTCATATCCATATGAATATGATTAGAAGCCACTTTAACCCTGATAATATTGAAGGAGTAAAAGTAGGTGACAAAGTGTACTTCCACGTTACAAACCACGAACAAGACTTTGACGTACCGCACGGTTTTGCAATGATTGGCGCCAATAATGCTGAATTGCTGATTGTTCCGGGAGCTACCGAAACCCTAGTTTGGGAGCCTAAAGAAGTTGGGGTATGGCCATTCTATTGTTCAGACTTCTGTTCTGCACTTCACCAAGAAATGCAAGGATACGTTCGTGTTAGCCCAGCCGATTCAGATATCGAATTGTCTTGGAGCCTAGGCGAAGATTAATAAGTTGTTTTTAGTTGTGAAAATACTAGATTAGTGATTGATCGTATTTTCAATAAAGACGGGGGTTGTTGATTTCCCCCGTCTTTTTAAAACACTGTTAAACCAAAAATATTCAAAGTTTAAAATTCGAAATTAAGTTTAACTGCACCATCACTCAAATTAAACCCAACCACACACTAACGTTTAAGATCAAAATTTAGACAAAATGAAAAAAGCAGGAATAATAATGATAATTGGCTCCTTGCTACTATTGGGACTTTTTAAATTCCCTTTGTGGAATATTATGCTAGGTGCACCACAGTATCCTGACCCACTTGGGATGAATATTTATATTGAGGGGATAGAAGGAGTAGAGGAATTTGATATCCAAAATATCGATGGCTTAAACCACTATATAGGGATGAAAACAATCCCTAAAGCCGAAGATATGTGGGAGTTTCAAGTATTCCCTATTGTAATTGGTGCGATGGTTGCACTTGGAGTGATCATTGGTTTACTGGGGTTCTTCGGTAAAGTGAGTTATAAATGGTTCCTAGGATGGTTCATTCTAATGTCCATTTTAGGGGTATTGGGAATGTACGATTTTAATGCCTGGCTAAATGATTATGGAACTACACTAGATCCACACGCTATTATGGCATATACAAAACCGGATGGCAGCCCAATGTCCTATAAACCGCCACTTTTAGGATATCAAAAAATGTTGAACTTCGACGTTGACTCTTGGCCTGCAACAGGAGCTTATATGATATTTGCAGGAATGCTGCTTACAGTAGTAGCTTTCTTTGTCGGAAAGAATGAATATAAGAAAATTAAAGCTTAAATTAAGCATCTTCCCTTGCGAGCAACAACGCACTCAAGGGAAGGTGACCTTAATAAAATTAAAAAAACAGTCTTTTAAAGACAAAAAGTTAAAGCCAGAAGGTTAATTAATTAAATAATTTACTTATATGAAAATTATACAATTATTACTTATTTCATTGGTATTTACCGCTTGCAATGTAAGCCCCCAACCTATAAATTACGGCTCAGATGCATGTCACTTTTGTGATATGACAATTGTAGATAGACAGCACGCCTCACAAATGGTAACTGCCAAAGGCAAAGCTTATAAATATGATGCTATTGAATGTATGGTCCATTCATTACAGGATGAATTTAAGGATACTGAAATGGCTCACTATTTAGTTGCAGACTTCCACCAACCTGGCGAATTGATTGATGCCAAAACTGCGACTTATTTGGTTAGTGAAAAAATTCAAAGCCCTATGGGAGAAAATCTTTCCGCTTTTCTTAACGAAGAATCAGGACAGAAAGCCGTAGAAAGATTTACAGGTAATACATACTCTTGGAAAGAAATCCAGGAACATCTAAGACTTAAAAAATAATAATTGCAATAAGTAATAATAATGTGCATATCCATAATTAATTCTATAAAATTCAAATCAGTTATTTAAACTCCGAATAAGCCTTGCCCCTTCCGATAGTTATCGGGACTAAAGGGTGGCTTATTCTCAAATTGTTAAATTAACTGAGATTTTTTGCTCCCTTTAGGGCGGGGCAAACGAAAAATCGGTATTGCGCTATCGATTTTTAATTCTTATGAATTAAAGCGGATATGCAAATAATAATTAATAGTAATAGATAATAATAATCTATTTTGAAAACCAAACACTATATATTCTTCCTTTTAGCCCTTTTGTTTTCCATCACAAATGTATGGTCCCAAACAATTACGGTTTGTGCTACTTGCAACGTTAAAACCATTCAAGAAGCGGTAAATCAAGCTTCGGAAGGTGATACTATATTAGTTAAAAAAGGAATTTATAAGGAAGCTAATATAAAAATTGACAAAGGCATCACTTTAATTGGTGAGGACCTGCCTACAATAGATGGAGAAGAAAAAGGTGAAATCATTACTATTGGCGCAGATAATGTTACGTTAGATGGATTTAAAATCATCAACGTCGGCGTGAGTTATACTACAGATTATGCTGCCGTAAGAGTTGTAAAAAGTGAAGGTTTCGTCATTCAGAATTTGGAATTAGAAAAACTTTTCTTCGGAATTTATCTACAAAAAGCGAATAATGGAAAAGTATTGAACAACAAGGTTAGGGGAGAGGCCGTAACCGAATTCAATTCGGGAAATGCCGTTCACCTTTGGTATTGTAAAAATGTTGAGGTACGTGGGAATGATGTCCAAAACGTTCGCGATGGAATCTACCTTGAATTTTCAGATAATATAACGATCGATAATAATTTTAGCAAGGGCAATGTGCGTTATGGCCTTCATTTTATGTTTAGTAATAATAACACGGTCACCAATAATGTGTTTGAAACCAATGGCGCCGGAATTGCTTTGATGTTTTCAAAAGTTATGGAGGTGGAAAACAATATTATCAAGAAAAACTGGGGCACCGCTGCCTACGGTTTACTGTTGAAGGAAGTAAACGACGTCAATCTCAAAAACAACATATTTCTTGAAAATACGGTTGGCATCACAGTTGAAGGAAGTAACCGTCTTGTGTACTCTCACAACGACTTCACAAGTAATGGGTACGCAATACGAGTAAAAGGTGCTTGCTACGAAAATGAAATTATAAATAATAACTTTCTATATAACTCCTTTGATATTTCCTATAATGGAAGAATCAACGACAATAAATTTGACAACAATTATTGGAGCAATTACACTGGGTACGATCTAGACAAAAACGGAATAGGCGATGTGCCATTTCGGCCTGTAAAATTGTTTTCATATATAGTGAATCGCACCCCGGAAACTATAATTCTATTGCGAAGTCTATTTATAGACATCATAGATTTTTCTGAAAAAGTTTCCCCAGTATTCACTCCCGACGATTTGATGGATGAAAATCCAAGAATGAAACTCATAGACCATGATAGAAATTAAGGATTTACATAAAAAATTCGGAAAGAACGAAGTGCTAAAAGGCATTGATCTTTCGATTGCTGAAGGTGGAATCTTTTCCATTTTAGGGCCCAATGGCTCTGGAAAAACCACCCTTATAAAATCAATTTTGGGAATGGTAATACCTGATTCAGGTGAAATCCTGATCAACGGAAAAACCTTAAAAAACGATTTTAAATATCGCGATAGAATCGATTACTTACCGCAGATTGCCAACTTTCCAGGAAACTTAAAAGTGAATGAACTCATTGCCATGATCAAGGATTTACGGGCAGGGAAAACAACCAATGAAGAGGAACTTATCGAGCTTTTTAAGTTACAGCCATTTCTCAATAAAAGATTGGTAAACCTTTCGGGTGGTACAAAACAAAAAGTGAACTTGGTGCTCACATTTATGTTTGACAGCCCTTTAATTATCCTCGATGAGCCTACCAGTGGTTTGGATCCTATTTCCCATTTGCGATTGAAAAACTTGATTTTTGCTGAAAAAGCAAAAGGAAAAACCATTCTTGTGACCTCCCATATTTTGAGTTTTGTTGAAGAAATTGCCGATGAGATAGTTTTTATCCTAGAAGGTAAAATTTATTTCAAAGGAAGTATTCCAGAACTGAAATCCAAGACCGAACAACATGATTTTGAACACGCAATAGCCTCCATTTTATCCGCCAGTTATGCTTAAGATATTAAAATACAGTTTTTACGATTTAATGCGAAGCCGTTGGAGCTACGTATATTTCTTGTTTTATTTGCTGCTAGGCGTCGTACTTTTGTTTTTAAACAACGACCTTTCTAAGGCAGTGATAACCTTGATGAACGTTATCATCATCCTCGTACCCCTTATCGGGACCATTTTCGGAGTCATGTATTATTACAACTCCCGGGAATTTACTGAGCTGCTCTTGGCGCAACCAATAAAACGAAGTTCTATCTTTTTAGGACAATACTTTGGAGTTGCTACATCATTGGCAATGAGTTTAATTATCGGTTTAGGACTGCCCTTTGTTTTCTATGGAATATTTAATAGCAGTGCTATTTGGGACTTTACGTTATTGCTGATAACCGGAGGTTTCCTAACCTTTATTTTTACCGCACTCGCCTTTGTAATCGCGCTTTCCAACGAAAACAGAATTAAGGGTTTTGGTTATGCCATTTTGCTTTGGTTGTTTATGGCAGTTATTTATGACGGTATCTTTTTGATGTCGCTTCTTTATTTTGAAGATTATCCACTAGATAAATTCTCCTTGGTTGCCACGATGCTAAACCCAGTGGATCTTTCGAGAGTATTGATACTTCTAAAGCTGGATATCTCTGCCTTATTGGGGTATACCGGCGCAGTCTTCCAAAAATTCTTTGGAACCAGCTTTGGCCTAATTCTCTCTTTTATAATGCTAATTGTTTGGGTTGTTGTACCTACTTTCTTTATCTGGAGAATTGCAAAGAAAAAAGATTTTTAATAGGATTTCAAAGCAAACGAATCGTTAAAAACAATGGGCTGATCCGATTGTCGGGTCGAGCGCAGTCGAGACCTTAATTGAAGACAGGTCTTCTAAACCGGTCAGGTTTTTTATTCTCAAAACATTCCAAATATAAATTAAAGATTAATAAGTATTTTTTTATGACATCGGTCATAAAATAGGAAGTTTAGATTTTTCATATTTACTGCTTTTTAACTCCAAACTTCTACTAAATGCAGATTACTAGTCCACACACTTTTCATATTCCCGTGATGGGAATTGCCTACACCATCGATTCTCCAATAAAGGTTGCCCATTTTGGAATAAATTCCGTGCTTTCTATCATTGAAGACAATCTTGTGGAAGTAATGCGGAAATATTACTATCAAGAAAATAACGAAACCTACATCCCCATTACTGCAACGGAAGAGAATTCTCGAGCACGTCGGATTACCGACTACCTCAATTTGATGCAGCGAATTGTCACTTCCAAAATGGAGAAACTAAAAACTTCAGCTTTTGAAACACGATCGGATATTGCGAAATATTTTGAAATGCTTCCAGACAGCAGTGCACTGAAGAAAAAATATAACGAATGGTTTTCACTGTCTGATTCCGAAGAAAAAGAAATTGCCGAGAAATTATTGAGGGAAAGCCTTGTTCCCGGAGCTATCGAAGTTAATATTATGACTAAAGTGGACAAGGAGCAATTAAATAAAAATAAGGAACCGATAGAAAATGGTTCGGATGCTTTAACGGCCTTAAAAGGATATGCAGATAGCGAGATAAGCAATTCTGCTTTGGTGCTATCCGCAGGAATGAATCCGCGTTTGTATAATTATATGGAAGGCTTTTCCGCTTTCGATGCATACGAATTAGGTGGTTTTCATAAAAAAGTAATCATCAAGGTAAGCGATTACCGTTCCGCATTAATTCAAGGAAAATATCTGGCTAAAAAAGGAATTTGGGTCAGTGAATTTCGTATTGAATCTGGGCTCAATTGCGGCGGACACGTTTTTGCCACACAAGGTTTGTTGATGGGACCAATCCTTCAGGAATTTAAAGAGAAAAAGCAAGAACTACAGGATAGTATTTTTGAACTTTATATGCCCGCAATAACAGCAAAGGGGAAGCCTAGCTTCGATAAGCCACATCCTATAAAAGTCACCGTTCAAGGCGGCATCGGAACTAACGAAGAAGATAATTTACTACACAGCTATTATAAGGTTGACGGCACCGGTTGGGGCACTCCGTTTTTATTATGCCCTGAAGCCACTACGGTAGATGATAATACCTTGGAATTATTGGCGAAATCCAAAGAAAATGATGTCGTGCGAAGTAAAGCCTCACCGCTGGGAGTGGAATTTAACTACCTAAAAAACACCACTGCGGAAAAAGAAAGATTGGGAAGAATCAATAAAGAAAAACCCGGAAGTCCATGTACCGAAAAGTTGTTGGAATCGAATACGGAATTCACCAAAACCCCAATATGTACGGCTTCAACAAAATATCAAAAATTGAAGTTGGAACAGCTAAAAACCTTAGACCTGCCTGTAGAAGAATATGATAGACAAGTAGAGGACGTGCTTGCCAAAGAGTGTCTGTGTATTGGTTTGAGCAATGCCGCTCCCTTAAGTTATGACGTACCCTTCTTAAAAAAACTAACGGCAGTCACAATTTGCCCGGGTCCAAATATTATCAACTTTTCCCAAACAAGAAGCCTTCGCGAAATGACCGACCATATTTACGGCCGGAACGACATCGTACAAAACCCAAATCGAGCCTCTATGCTTATTACGGAACTAAGGCTTTATATCGATTTCCTTAGAAAAGAAATAGGACGAAATACATCTCCCACCACGCGTGACTTTAAATCTTGGGAAAAATTCAGCCAAAATCTATTGGATGGCATTGCGCATTATCGTGAGTTGGCGGAGGAGTATGTTCTGACGCATGTTTCGCAATTTAAGCTTGATATGGCAACAGCCGAAAGTGAAATTTTTCAGATCCAGAAGAAGCAGTTGCAATTAGCCTAGGCGATTATCAAAACTCTAAATACTAGAAGATTTAAAACATTTATCTTGGAATAATGCGTGGGATACAGCAGTTTTTACTGCCTTCCAGAATAATCAACGCAATAAATTTAAGGAAGATTTTATAAGCTCTCAGGGCAGAAATAAGTCTTTTTATAGATCCTTGAGAGTCTTAAAGCTACGCGAGAAAAACGGTATCCAGAATGATCTAGCTGCGATATACCTTTCCATTTTACGTGTAAATGTCTAATGCCCAGTATGTAAAGAAGTTGTTGAGGTTTGCTTAGCTTAAACTGTTAAAGGATTGCCAAAATAAATCCTATATTTGATAATCTTAGAATCTTCTTCCAATTGCGGAATCCCGTAAAGGAATGAAATTGTATTACTTTATATTTGAAATCAAGAATTTATTCAAAACCCTAAATGGCCAAAAAAACCACCCCAAAAAAACAAAAATCAATAGAAGAAGCCCTGTGGGAATCTGCGAATAAACTACGAGGCTCGGTAGAATCTGCTGAGTATAAACACGTGGTGCTTGGGCTTATTTTCCTAAAATTTGCCAGTGATAAGTTTGAAGCCAGACGAGCCGAGCTTATTGCAGACGGTAAGGAAAAGTATGTAGAGATGAAAGAATTCTACAACCAAAGCAATGTGTTTTATCTAGCTGAGACTTCACGCTGGAACTATATAATAAAAAACGCAAAGCAAGATGATATTGCGCTTAAGATAGATACTGCTCTTCATCAAATAGAAAAAAATAACCCAAGCCTAAAAGGCGCTTTACCCGATAACTACTTTAGCCGTCTGCAATTGGATAAAAGTAAGTTGGGTTCTTTACTGGACACTATCAATAAAATAGATACGCAGAGTGATAAGGCTCAGGATATTGTTGGCCGTGTGTATGAATACTTTCTTTCGAAGTTTGCACTTGCCGAAGGAAAGGGGAAGGGTGAGTTCTACACCCCAAAAAGTATTGTAAACCTAATAGCCGAAATGATAGAACCCTACAAAGGGATTATCTATGACCCTGCCTGTGGTTCTGGAGGTATGTTTGTACAGTCTATTAAGTTTATAGAAAGCCATCACGGGAACAAGCAAGAGGTGAGTATTTATGGGCAGGAATATACCAACACCACCTATAAGTTGGCAAAGATGAACCTTGCCATTCGCGGAATAGCCGCAAATCTTGGGGAACGTGCCGCAGATACTTTTGCGCAAGACCAGCACCCAGATTTAAAAGCCGATTACATTATGGCTAATCCACCTTTTAACCAAAAGGATTGGCGAGCCGAAAACGAATTGGTGGACGACCCGCGTTGGATGGGCTATGAAGTACCGCCAAAAAGCAATGCCAATTATGGTTGGATCTTGAATATGGTGAGCAAGCTTTCTGATAATGGCGTAGCAGGTTTTGTGTTATCTAATGGAGCATTATCAGGAGGAGGAACAGAATATGAGATTAGGAAGAAATTAGTTGATAATAATCTTGTAGAAGCCATTTTGATACTTCCTGGAAGTATGTTTTATACAACGGATATTAGTGTTACAATATGGATTTTAAATAAGAATAAAAATGGAAGGATTGTAAATTTAGGTGATATAAAAAGAGAATATCGAGATAGAGAAGCTGAAATCTTATTTATGGACTTACGGCAAATTGGAATCCCATTCGAGAAAAAGTTCATTCAATTCTCAGATGAAAACATACGACAAATAAGTACTACCTACCATCAATGGCAAACCTATAATGAAGATTATAAGAATATACCCGAATTTTGTTATTCTGCCCATAAAGAAGAAGTAATTGCTAAAGATTTTTCTCTTGTGCCAAGTAAGTATATAGAGTTTATAAACCGAGATGAAAATATTGATTATGATGAAAAGATGAGTTGTTTGCAAGTGGAAATTAGTGAGTTATTACAAGAAGAAGAAAAATCTAAGAAAGATTTGCTTAATGTTTTTAAAGAGTTAGGGTATGCGATTAAACTATAAGCGTTTAGGTGAATACATAGAACCCTGTGATGAAAAAAATATTGGGAATACAATCAAAAAATTACAAGGAATTAGTAATCGAAAATATTTTCAAAAAGCAAAAACTAATATAATTGGGATTGATTTGTCTAAATATAGAGTAGTAAGAACTGGACAATTTGCTTTTAATAGAGCAACCACTCGTAATAGTGATAAAATATCAATTGCGTTGCGCCATCAAAAAGATTGTATTGTATCTCCTTCATACCGAATATTTAAATCTAAAGATGAGAATATATTAAATTCTGAATATTTAATGATGTGGTTTAAACGTCCAGAGTTTGACCGTTACGCACGTTTTAAGTCTCATGGCTCTGCACACGAGTTTTTTGATTACAAGGAGATGTGTGAGGTAGAATTACCTATTCCAAACATAGAAAGACAGAAGGCCATTGTTAAAGAATATAATACTGTCGCAAAACGCATTCAATTAAACGAACAGCTCAACCAAAAGTTGGAAGAAACGGCACAGGCACTTTATAAACATTGGTTTGTGGATTTTGAGTTTCCAGATGAGAACGGTGAGCCGTATAAATCTTCTGGTGGGGATATGGTTTATAATGAGGAATTGGATAGGGAGATTCCGGAGGGGTGGGAACCTAAGAACTTATCTGATATAGCAGATATTAAAGGAGGAAAAAGAATGCCAAGCGGTGAATCCCTAGTTTCTGAGCCAACTAAACATCCATATATCAAAGTGGCTGATTTAGGTATAGAGAAATTTGCATTGTTAAATGAAAAATATGAATATGTGCCTGTAGAGGCTCAGTCTAGAATATCTAGATATATTGTTTCAGAAGGAGAACTTATCCTATCAATTGTTGGAACAATTGGAATAGCTAAGATTATAGGTCACTCTCTTGATAAAGCAAACTTAACTGAAAACTGTGTGAAGATAAATGTGAAACAGAAAGTCGATTCAAGCTTTATATATCATTATCTAAAATCAAAAGAAGGGCAGGAGGAAATCAAAATGAGAAATGTTGGTGCGGTTCAAGCTAAGTTACCAATTTATAATATTGAAACCTTTCCAATTTTGTGTCCTACAGATGGTGTGTTTAGAAGTTTCAAAACAATAATGAAATCATTAGATGACCGATTGATTAACACACAAAAAGAAAATGTTCAGCTATTTAAAATAAGAGATTTGCTTCTTTCTAAAATGGCGACTTTAGAAGAAGTAAAACAATCAGCATAATACGTTCGTATGTCAAAAATCAGAATAAATTCAATTGCCGTAGAAAACTATCGTTCCTTCAAAGAAAGACAATCTTTCGTATTTCCAGATGAGAATTATAAAAAACCTGTTGCTATTGTTGGATATAACAACTGTGGAAAAACCAATCTTTTAAATGCAATTTTATATGGCTTACAAGTCAATTTTGTAAGTAAGGATACTTTTACAAAAGATGATTTTCACAATCGGGATATGGATAATATTCCTTTTATTCTTTTAAATGCCACAAGTACTACTGAGGCTAAATTTGACGGTGAAAAGCAAGCTAATTTATCAGGATACCATCGACTGAAAATTTTTACTGATGGAAATGAGATAGAAGGAAGTAAAATAGAATCATTAAATAGCCTTGCGGAAATAATGGGATATAATGGACCAAAGGATGATATTAATTGGAGTGCCTTTGGAGCAACTCGGTATTTCAATATTTTCTTTATTAATTTTCACAATATAAAAGAAGAAATAAATACAAATAAAACGAGTTGGGGAAATTTAAGGTCTTTTTTAGCTAAACATATTCAGAAAATTGTCGATTCAGATGTGTTGATGAATGATAAGAAAGAAGAATATGAGCAAGAGGTTAAGAATAGTACGGAAAATGTTTTACAAGATTCTGAACTTCAAAAATTCATTGACCTTATAAGGGAAAATTATACAAAAAACCTGCGTAATGATGATTGCTCTGTAAGTTTTGGTTTGCCAAATTATGAAGATATTTTTTTGAAAATGTTGTTCAAAGTTGGTTTAAATGGAGATTCAGAAAATTTAGTGCCTATTGAGCATTTTGGAGATGGCTATATCTCAATGTTTGTAATGGCAGTTATACAAGCTATTTCGGAGTTTAATGTCGATGATAAATGTTTGTTCCTCTTTGAAGAACCTGAAAGTTTTCTACACGAAAATCATCAAGAATATTTTTATAAGACAGTGTTATGCGATTTAGCAGAAAAAGGGCATCAAGTAATTTATACTACACACTCAGCCAAAATGGTAAATCCTTTTGACACAAAAGGATTAATAAGATTAGAAATAAATGAAAGTAATGAAACCATTAAAAAATACAATAATGTACAAAATTTAACAGGTGAACAAATTGATGAGGAAACAGGGGAAGTTATTGACTATACTCGGTTTAACGAATTTATTAAGACAATAGAACCTAATCTCGGAAAAATTTTATTTAGTAAAAAGGTTATTTTGGTAGAAGGACCAAATGATGTCTTGGTATATAAATATGCAATCAAACAGAGAGTGTTAGAGTTTATAGAAGGAAACGAAAGTATTCAGAATATGGAAAAGTATGCAGATACTTTTATGAATTTTGAAAATATTGCGATTGTTTGTCATCACGGAAAACCTACAGCCAATTATCTCATAGAACTGTGCAAGCATTTTAAAATAGATTATTTTGTAATTAATGACTGGGATTTTGAATTGGATGAACTTGCCATAGATGATATTGCTAAGTTTTCTACGCTTGCGGAATTAAAGGAGGATAAAATATATTCGGGTAATGATAAAAAGGCAATGATTACCACAAATTGGAATCTGATTAATGCAGCTGGTATTGAGAATATTCATTTCAATGTAAAAAAACTAGAAACTGTCATTGGCTATGGTAGGAATGATAAAAGTAGTCTGGCAATATGGGAACTGTTGAATTCAGCTGGTTTTCATTTTGATGAACAGTTGTTTCCTGAAAAACTTTCTGAATTTCTGAACATAAATAAAGAGGATGCTCAAGAAGAAGTAGAAGATGATGATTTGCCTTTTTGAAAGAATTTAAACACTTAATGATATTGAATTTACAACCCGCATCCAAATTTGTCTTCCTGTAAAGAACAGAATGAGTTGGACGAAGATTAAAAA
The DNA here is from genome assembly GCA_052105975.1 of Aequorivita sp. GTDB lineage: Bacteria > Bacteroidota > Bacteroidia > Flavobacteriales > Flavobacteriaceae > Aequorivita. The sequence continues at coordinate 77,917 of JBQEAY010000017.1, forward strand.
TTTAGATGAATATCAAGGGATAATTGATTGTTCTAGGAGGGAGTTAAACGAAGGAGAATCATTGGCAAGTTGGGAGTTGGCTAATTTTAGAAGAAATTGATAGAGTAGAACAAGTCAAGTTATACAAAAATAAATTTCTGACTAATAAAGAAAGTACCAAATGAAAGTAAATTGATACGAAAACCATTTTAATTTAAATACCATATGTTAAATCACTAAATTATAATTTTTGATTATGAATAAATTTTTACTACTAATCCTTTTTGTTCCCCTATTATCATTCGGGCAAGTAACCATAAAAATGAAAGAACGACAAGGCGTTTATATGGTTCCTTGTAAATTAAATGGTGTTTCCTTAGCAATGCTTTTAGATACTGGAGCTTCTGATGTGGTAATATCTTCAACAGAGGCTGCTTTTCTTATGAAACAAGGTTCTATTGTAGAAGATGATATCATAGGTAAAGGGAAGTATCAAACAGCTGATGGAAGAATAGTAGAAGGAACCTATTTGAATATTCGGGAATTACATATAGGCGATATTTTGTTAAGTAATGTTAAAGCTGCAATAATCGAAGAAAGTAATGCACCTCTGTTACTGGGACAATCAGCACTTTCTCAACTCGGTTCTTATAGAATTTCAGATAATCAACTTATCCTTGAGGATTATTTCTCGAAATCTCCAGACAAGGCATCAATTCTATGTGAAAAAAACGGTTTTAAAAGTTTGAATTTTGATATGAAGCCCGAAGATTTACCGGCTAGTTGGATTAATAGTAACGATAAATGTATGGTGGGAGAGAATCAGATTATTTGCATAATAAAAGATGCTCCCAAAGAATTCAAAACAATTTTTGATATTGAGACTGACGGCCTTGTAGTTTATTTTTCTAAAATAACTAATACTCTGGAGCGAATACATCTTCTAAGAGGCTATTTAATTAAAATTGATCCAACTGCAGGGAACGCAATTCCAAACCCTCCTACAAGTGAATTTGATCATTTATATAATATGTTCTCAACTGTGTTAGGCAAACCTGAATTAGTTGATAGTGAGAATAAGACTGGAACAACAATTTATTGGAATTGCAAGGACATCTCATTGATTATTAATTTCAAACTTAAAGATATCGATGTTGATGAGAATATCAATATGATTGCAAAGTACACTATGGACATTAACTTTATTAAAAAGGATCTTAACTTATCGGAGAATTTAATAAATCAATTTTAAAATATAATATTTTAAAATAAAATCAATGCTAGTTGTCTTGTTTTGAGTGATGTATAGTTGAGTTGACTTTAAAAAGTAAACCTGGCGATGACAAGCAAAAACATAAACTGAAGGTTAAAGAAAAAAAAATAAATGAAATTCACCGAAGCCAAATTAGAGGAAACATTTATTGAGCTATTAGGCATTGAGGGCTATCCCCATGCCTTAGGGAATACCATTCAAAGAACGGTGGATGAGGTGCTTATTGAAGCAGATTTATATACTTATTTAAAGACGTGCTACAGCGCAGAAGGGATTACAGATGCTGAAATTAAAACAATCCTCTTACAGTTAAAAACCCTTCCTGCTTCAGATCTATACGAAACTAATAAAACCATTATGCGGTGGTTGGCAGATGGGTTTATCCTAAAACGGGAAGATAGAAACCAAAAGGATATTCATATTGAGCTTATTGATTACAGTGGTCTTTCGGCTCATAAAATTGCAGATAACCTAGATGTGATTGCTGCTGAGCCAGAAGATGAGGTATATACAGAAACCCATAATATCTATCGTTTTGTAAACCAACTTGAAATCACCGGCACAGAAAAGCGAATTCCAGATGGCATACTTTATATAAACGGCTTGCCAGTAGTTGTATTCGAGTTTAAAACGGCAATTAAAGAAAACTGTACCGTTCACGATGCTTATAAACAACTTACTACGCGCTATAAACGAGATATTCCCGAACTGTTTAAGTACAATGCGTTTTGCGTTATCAGTGATGGCGTAAACACCAAAGCAGGTTCGGTTTTTGCACCTTATGAGTTTTACTATGCTTGGCGAAGGATTGCGGGCCTTGCAAAAGAAGTAGATGGCATAGACAGTATGTTTACACTGATTCAGGGGATGCTTCACCCAACCCGACTACGTGATATTATTAGGAATTTTATTTATATCCCTGACACTACCAAAAAGGATGAAAAAATAGTGTGTCGCTATCCGCAGTATTATGCGGCGCGGGCATTATATGACAACATAAAACTAGCCCAAAAACCCGAGGGAGATGGAAAAGGTGGTACTTATTTTGGAGCTACAGGTTCTGGAAAAAGCTATACCATGCTCTATTTAACGCGCTTGTTAATGAAGAGCCTTTATTTTGAAAGTCCGACCATAGTCTTGATTACAGATAGAACAGATTTGGACGATCAATTATCAGGGCAGTTTACCAATGCAAAGACCTTTATTGGTGACAATACCGTTATAAGCGTTGAAAGTCGAGCAGAACTGCGAGAACTACTGCAAGGAAGACAGAGTGGAGGCGTGTTTTTAACTACGATACATAAATTTACTGAAGATACCCAGTTACTTACAGACCGCAATAATGTAGTCTGTATTTCTGATGAGGCTCATAGAAGTCAAACTAATTTGGATCAAAAAGTAAGGGTTACAGAGAAAGGAGTTCAAAAAACTTTTGGTTTCGCTAAATACCTACACGATTCCTTGCCTAATGCTACCTATGTTGGCTTTACCGGAACCCCAATTGATGCTACTTTAGACGTATTTGGAAAAGTGGTGGATGCCTATACAATGACCGAATCTGTAAGAGATGAAATTACTGTTAGAATAGTCTATGAAGGAAGAGCGGCAAAAGTGGCTTTGCACAATAGAGAACTTGAAAAAATAGAACAGTATTACGAAGAAGCGGCAGCGGCTGGGACTAACGAATATCAAATAGAAGAAAGCAAGAAACAATCTGCCAGTATGAATGCCATTCTAGGCGACCCTGACCGTCTGGAAGCTATTGCCAAGGACTTTGTAACCCATTATGAAAAACGGGTAGAGGAGGGTGCCACAGTTAAAGGGAAGGCATTGTTTGTAAGTAGCAGTAGAGAAATAGCATACCAATTTTATAAAAATGTAATCGCATACCTGGGTGGTCGAAGCTCCAGCTTCGACAGCATAAACACAACAGATTACGCCACCCACTTCACAACTTCTTTTGGACTTCCAGAAGAATGGCATCACGGCAATCTCCCCCATCGCAATAAAGAAGGGCTCATTCAATTTATCACTTTCAGATTGGCAGATAGTCTTCCACAAGAAGTCTTAAAAAATATTGAAAGTGAAATTAATAAACTATCAACTTCTGAAAGAGATATTCAAAAACGGAAAAAGCTTCAATATTGGCTTGATAAAGGTTTAGGTTGCTGTGCTTTGGCAAATAAAGAAATGGCTCAAGTAATGCAAGATGCGTTAATGCATCACGATGGCGAAAAATACGATTTGTTATCATGGGTTATCATGCCTAATCACGTGCATGTTTTGATACGAACGAGAGAAGATTTGCCGAAGATTATTCAGTCTTGGAAGTCTTTCACTGGAAAGTGGGCGTTAAAAAACAATAAAAAATACGGGTTGGGGATTGATGCTGATGCGCATCAATTTTGGATGTCTGAATATTGGGATCGATTTATTAGAGATAAGGAACATTTCAATAATACGGTGCGATATATTTTGAACAATCCCGCAAAAGCAAAGTTGCCGGAAAATCATAATGCTTATTTGTATAGAGGTTTACAGCTAGATAAAGGGGCGAAGCAGGAGCTTCACCCCACCCAGATAAAAATGATAATGACTCGTGGTAAAGATGATCCGAAGGAAATGTATGACTTATTGGGTACAAAGGATGATCGCAAGGAATTGGACAGACAGTTTAAAGATGCAAAGTCCAACTTTAAGGTTGCTATAGTTGTTGATATGTGGCTAACTGGTTTTGATGTTCCTTTTCTGGATTCCATTTATATAGATAAACCAATCAGGCAGCATAATTTAATACAAACCATATCACGAGTAAACAGAAGATTTGCTGGAAAGAATAAGGGACTTGTGGTGGATTACATCGGAATAAAAAAACAAATGAACCTCGCTTTGGCTCATTATAATGATGGCGAGCGAGAGAATTTTGAAGATATAGCCGAATCGCTTATTGTAGTCAGAAACCACTTGGACTTGTTGGCAAGAACCTTTAATAAGTTTGACAGTTCGAGATATTTTGAGGGCACGCCACTCCAACAGCTAAACACCCTTAATATGGGAGCTGAATTTGTGCAAGCTACCAAGGAGCAGGAAACCCGATTTATGGATATTGTAAAACGTTTAAAAGCAGCTTATGATATTTGTGCAGGAAGTGAAGAACTCACACAAAAAGAAAGAGACTGCACACATTTCTATTTAGCCATTCGGTCAATTGTGTTTAAGCTAACCCGAGGAAACGCACCCGACACTGCTCAAATGAACGCCAAGGTTCGGGATATGATAAAAGATGCCTTGGAAAGCGATGGCGTGGAGGAAATCTTTAAAATGGGTGATGAGAACCAGAAAGAACAGGATATTTTTGATGAAGATTATTTAGCCAAGATTGATAAGATTAAACTCCCAAATACCAAAATCAAATTACTACAACAACTTTTAGCAAAGGTTATTGGTGAAATGAAAAAGGTTAATAAAACCAAAGGGGTTGATTTTACGAAGAAAATGGAATCTTTGGTGCAAAAATACAATGAGCGAAAAGACGATGATGTATTGAGCAGTGAGGTCTATGAAGAAATGGCAGATCAGCTTACCAATATGATCTGGGAGGTACACAAAGAGTTTTCTGCCGGAGATGAATTAGGAATTGACTTTGAAGAAAAAGCATTCTATGACATTTTAAAAGAGCTTTGCGTAAAATATGACTTTAATTATCCAGAGGACAAATTGATTCTTTTGGCCAAATCGGTTAAAGATTTAGTAGACGAAAAAGCTCGCTATCCAGATTGGAACAAGCGTGCGGATATAAAAGCAGCTTTAAAAGTAGGTTTAATTTTATTACTCGATGAACACGGCTATCCACCTGTAGAGCGCGATGAGGTTTATGAAGATATATTTGAACAGGCGGAGAATTATAAGAAGAACAACGCAAGCTGATTTTAAGGACAAAGGATAAATGGATAACATCAAAACTTAGTAAGATAAGTAATTCTTGGAAAAAAATTATAACACAATTACAAATAACCTAATGGTTACAATGGAACAACTAATTAATAATTACATAAACATTCTTAAAACCCAAGGTGACCCAGATGAAACCTATAAATGGGATGCTATCAATCATTTTCAAAATCACTGGAATATTGAAGCAGAAGATTTCAAGAAAATGTTTGAAATGGCCTTCAAACAAACAGGAAATTTGTTATATCACAATTCTAGGACTTATATTTTTACATTGATAGAATATTTTCCAGAAGAAGTAAGGAGCATGTTTAAGAACCTTTATAATGAAGAAACACCTTTACCGGTGCGCATTGCCTCATTTCAAAAAGATGCGGAAGATTTGTTGCCTAAGGCTGAAAAAGCAGTTGGAGCTGATAGTTTAAAGACTTTTCAGGATGAACGTACGCTTTCAGTATATCTCAGCTTTCGTTTTCCTGAAAAATATTACCTGTACAAAGCTTCATTTTATAAGAAACTTTGCGAACAATTGAATATACCAGTAAAAAAAGCAGGGAAGCGGTTTTTGCATTATTTGCAATTGGCGGAGGAGATAAAAGAAAAATATATAGCTAATAATTCAGAATTGCTTCAGCTTAGCAAAGAAATCTATCCTAAGACATCGTGGAATGATAGCAACTTGGTTACTCAAAATTTTCTTTATCAGACAATGGAAAAAGAGAATACCGAAGTTTCTCAACATACATTTAAAGAGGATGTGAACTATTGGATTTTTCAAGGTAGTCCCAAGATCTATGATATAGAAAATGCCTTAAAGAATAATCATTTAAAGAGTTTTAAGGTTTCCGCCCATAAGGCCAAGATAAAACCAGAAGATAAGATCATTTTTTGGCAAACAGGAGAGAAGGCAGGATGTTATGCATTAGCGGAGGTGGTTTCTAAAGTAGGTAAGTTAGCAGAAGAACCAGAAGAGCTTCAATACTATTTTTCAGCCTCAGAAAACGATGGAGATGATAATGATCGAGTAAGGATTGAAATCACAAGAAACTTGGTAAATAATCCTATTTTATGGTCTAAAATAAAGGAACGACCAGAGTTTTCGAATTTTAAAGCAGGAAACCAAGGCACTAATTTTTCAGCAACACAAGATGAATATAATGCATTATTGAAAATGGCAAAACAACCAGAGTTTTTTACACAAAGAGAATTTGATTTATTAAAAGAGACTGAAGGCAAAAAGAATAATAAAAGTGATAAATATTTAACTGAAGCCTATAAAGATTTAAGTACTGCTTATCGCAAAGTTGAATATTGGATGAATGAACTTCAACAAATTGTGTTTCCTAATGGAGATGTTCATATACTTAAAAAGCCAACAAATCAAGCAAACAATTTTGATGGATATCTTTGGGGAAAAATATATCCAACTCAAGAAGATAAAGAGTTTAAATGGCTTGCAATTACAGTTGGCTTAGATGGAAGTAGTCATTTTAATGTAAAAATCGATACAGTCGGTCTTAATGATAATGATAAGTTGAGACAAGATTATTTAAAATATAGAGGAGACTACTACCATTCAAAAATTGTTAGTAGGTATTCTTTCAATGATATAAATAACTGGGATGATCTTCTTGAGAATAGTGAAGATGATTTACACGTATTTTTAAAATATTGGGACAACGTGAAATCTTTAAAAGATGGAGGAATGGTTAATGAAATAACGGGAGTATATAAGTTGTCTAAGAAGTATCCATTAAACCAAATCTTATACGGCCCTCCTGGCACTGGGAAAACTTATCAGCTAAAAGAGGATTATTTTCCAAAATACACCATAAAAGAAGCTTCTATTACCAGGGAAGCCTTCTTTGAAGAAACTATTCGCGATCTAACTTGGTGGCAGGTAATCGCTTTGGCATTGCTAGAGAGGGGTACTTCTAAGGTCAATGATCTTTTGGAGAATAGATGGGTTTCTGGGAAAGCGAATATGTCGGAATCTAAAAATGTTAGGGCTACTCTTTGGGGGAATTTGCAAATGCACACCGTACACGAATCCACCACAGTGGCTTATACACAAAGACAGGTACCGCTTATTTTTGATAAAAATGAAGATAAATCTTGGAGTTTACTTGAAAATGAATTGCAGGAGCAATTCCCTGAGCTATATGATATTTTAGAATCGGTAAATAACTTTCAGGCAAATCCACAAAAGGAAATAAAGCATTACGTGTTCACTACTTTTCATCAATCTTTTTCATACGAGGACTTTGTAGAAGGCATTAAACCAAAACTAAATACCGAGGCTGAAAGTACTGAGTTGAGCTATCAGATTGAAAATGGCGTTTTTAAAGAATTGTGTCAAAGAGCACAAAGTGATCCTGAAAACAGATATGCTATTTTTATAGACGAGATAAACAGGGGGAATGTTTCAGCCATTTTTGGAGAACTCATTACGCTTATTGAACCAGATAAACGTCTGGGAGCCAAGAATGAAATTAAAGTAAGGCTTCCCTATTCAAAAACTGATTTTGGAGTGCCAAGTAATATAGATATTTACGGCACCATGAACACCGCCGATCGTTCCGTTGAAGCGCTGGACACCGCTCTGCGAAGAAGGTTTAGCTTTAAGGAAATTATGCCTGATTCTTCGTTGCTTAAGGCTATACAGTTTGACGGTTTTAATCTAGATGAAGTACTTGAAACCATCAATGAGCGCATTGAATTCTTATTAGACAGAGACCATACCATTGGACATTCTTATTTTATGGACATCAAGAGTCATGATACAGAAGCTTTGGAAGAGGTTTTTAAAAATAAAGTGATTCCGCTATTGCAAGAATATTTTTATCACGATTACGAAAAAATAGCCCTTATTCTAGGTGCTGGGTTTGTTAAAGTAAAAACCAATCACGTTATCAAGTTCCCAAGCTTTGACGGTATAAATGAACCCGACAACGTCACTTTTTGCGAATTGGTGACGGACATAGAAGACATTGAAAAAGCGGTAGAAAAACTTTTAAACAGAAATGCGCAATAAGCCAATACAGGTATTTGAACATCAAACGCTTTACTACGGTCGAGGGGATGCTAGTATGGGTTTTACCCAAAAGCATTTTGAGGCCTTGGCAAAGCTCAATATGCTGCACGATAATAAATATTTTACCCTTGTAAACAAAGGTATTAAGTTCTCTCAATATGTGGGAGTTATTCAAATAGATACGCTAACTGTAGAGATTTTACCTAAAGCGGATAAAGCTACTGAGAGCACTACGGTTTGGCGTAATGTACTTATTGAAATGCTTCGCGTCACTCGAAAACTAAAAGTTAACCAAGTAGGGCAAGCAGATGTTAACAAACAGAATATCCACTTATTGGATATTTACTTTGATTGGTTTATGCGTGAGGTGGAAATTCTTATCCGCCAAGGCCTGATTAAACGCTATTATAAAGAAACCAAAAACGTCACCGCTTTAAAAGGCAAGTTGGAGTTTGCCGGTCATATTTCCAAAAACCTAATCCATAAAGAACGGTTTTATACTACCCACCAGATTTACGATAAGGATCACGAAATCCATCAAATATTAAACCTGGCACTTATGGTCATTGAGCAGTTGAGTAAAGGCAGCTATCTCTATGCAAAATGCAAACGGGTGCAATTGGATTTCCCAGAGGTGTCGTCTATTAAATGCACCGCCACAACTTTTGATAAATTAAAACTCAATAGAAAAAGTCAACCCTATGAAAAGGCCTTAGGAATTGCTAGATTGATTATTCTAAATTATGCTCCCAACATATCTTCGGGTTCTGAAAGAATGCTGGCCCTGCTCTTCGATATGAATAGCCTGTGGGAAGAGTATATACTCGTGCAATTAAAAAAGGCCTGCATAAATACAACTTACACTGTCACGGGCCAGCAAACAAAAAATTTTTGGGGCAACATGAGTCTCCGACCTGATATAGTCATCAAACAAGGTGATTGCACCAAAGTTATTATAGACACCAAATGGAAACAAATTGAAGGTAATAAACCTTCCACCAATGATCTGAGGCAGATGTATGTTTACAACGATCACTGGAATTCCAAATTCTCAATACTCTTATATCCTGGCGCACATCAAACTGATATCTTCCGCCGAGAGTTTCATTTCCCCGATCATTCTTGCGGGGTTTTAAAAGTCAATGTTTTAGCTGAAGATGGTAAATTGGACCAAAGGATAGGGGTGCGGCTGATTATGGCTTTTGAGAGAGTTGGGTTTTTATAGCCCTCCGCTGCCCTTCGATCCGATAGCTATCGGATGCGCTCAGTGTGACAACAGGATGTCCTGGTGAGCTTTTATGCTAAACTAAAGGCGAGCCCTTTTTTTGCTGCAATAGCTGTTCAGTAGTGTATTCTATCATTTGTTTTAGAGTATAGGATTCCTCATAGAAGTTTTTCCATAGGATGGCTTCCCAGTTTTATGACAATATTTTTCACCAAAGTCCATGTTCCCATATTCATTCCATATTTTCCATGCGTTTCTGCACATAGGTTGCTTGGGGTTAAACTTTATCTCTTTTCCTGTTCGGATACAAAAACCGTGAGATTGATTTATTGTGGTTTCTTTATTGTGACGTGCTTTTTTGGAAGGTTCTTTTTTAATGACATTCCTTTCAGGCCTGTCTCCCGTAGACTTGCCTAATTCCAATTCCTCTGGAAAATCTTGAAGTCTTTTATTCTCGGTTTTTTCACCCCTTAAATTCCCGTAAAACTTTTCAGTTGAATCCAATAGAATACTCGAATTCACATATCTTTTCCCAAATAATTTCTTATCATAAACTGGTCTCTTTATAAACACAACGTCATTCGTTTCTGCAATCTCCATACAAGCATTCCAAGCTTCACTATCAGCAGAGGTTGAAAATCGATTTAAAATAGATTGTTTTGAGAACACTCCAAATTCTATATTATTTTTAAATGAGTAATCATAAAGATTAATAGAAGTGATTACTCCCTGGCTTTCGTTTCCATAATATTTTGCGTGTAATTTGGGTGTATAAATAATACTAACATTCGGAAATTTTTTAAAGAAATCAAGGTCGTTTTTATTTAAGCTTCTTTTGATGTCTCTTTCATTTTTGCCAAAAACTAATAGTATGTGTATGTCTGGATCATTTATATGTTTATTAAATAAGTCTTGAAAATACTCATCCAATTTAACGTAGGGGGAAACTATTAGAAGGATATCGGTAGCATCCCAAATGATGTCATATATAACCTTTTCTAATTCTTTTTCAGTAACGAATTTACTCACTTTTATAAATATTAGTTAACAGTATTTAGAATCTTTATTAAAGCAACAAGTTAAATATTTTAACAATTGAATGCAAATGCCTCTTTCATTTAATAATTGCAGAAACTGACACTCGGCCTTAGTCTTAAATTTCTTTTTTAGTTGGCGCGTATTTCCAACACGTGTCCCCACTAACTACTCTCTAATATTAAAGTGCCTCGCAAACCAAACCTACGCCGCATCTTAATTATTTCCTTACTCGACTTCACTAATCACTGCCCACTAACCTCTAAACACTCTTTGTCCTCCGTAGCTTTTTCAGCGTAGGAGGCCCTTTGTCCTCCGCAGCTTTTTCAGCGTAGG
>JBQEAY010000017.1:88849-95876 GCA_052105975.1 Aequorivita sp.
CGTAGCTTTTTCAGCGTAGGAGGCCCTTTGTCCTCCGCAGCTTTTTCAGCGTAGGAGGCCCTTTGTCCTCCGTAGCTTTTTCAGCGTAGGAGGCCCTTTGTCCTCCGTAGCTTTTTCAGCGTAGGAGGAGACTTCCCATTAAAAAACCCCCTTCTTATTTCTCCATAAGAAGAGGGTTTTCAATCCTTCTCGTTTCTGCTCATGTAGCTACTCTGAGCAAACACAGATATTCAGTTTTTTTCATAAGGCTATCATTTAAATGGTTAATAATTTCTAATCCACTCTAAGTCTTGTCCTCTTCCTGTTCTCCTTAAGAGTCGCAAAAAACCAACAGTTTCACACCGCCCCCGTTCGGAGGTAAAGAAACCTTAGAGCTTCCAAATAGAGCGAATTCAATGAATCTCTGAGGAAATCCTTCCCCAACCGAAGCTGAGGTTTCATCTTCATCTTCATCTTCAACTTCATCTTCATCTTCAACTTCATCTTCATCACCCTACACTCGCCACCTTCATCGCATTCCCTTGCGCCAGTTCATAGAGATCCCCATTTGTCTCCTGATAAAAAATGATCCCAATCCCCACAAATAGGGCAGAGGTGGCTGGGATAACCCCAAAGCTGTTCAGGTCTAATGTAAGCGTAGTTACCGCTCCCACCATGCCGTTTAATGGAATGTCTCCACTGTACATAACCCCTCCAAGGCCATTCACGTCCTCATCTACAGGTACATAACTGTTTAAGGCCATGCTAAAGGTAAAATCACTAACATACCCTGCTGCCAGTACCAATCTAAAGTGTGTGGCGCCTTCTGGCGATCGGACAAATGAATCCGTACTAAAATCCGGTATCGTCCAGACCACCTGATCTCTGCTTGCATTAATTGAAGGCGAAGAGAAGGGTGCAAAAAACTGAGAATTAAGCGGTAACACCTCGTTAAATTCAAAGTTTCGTAGCATCTCTCCGTAAGTTACCAACTCAAATTCGCGCTGCCCGCGAATTCCAACCCCGAAATTGTTGATACGCTTCATGATCCCATTAATCCGCGACCCCACATAGGTATCTCCCATCGTTTTGATTATCCCTGCAAATGCCGATCTAAAAGACTTCCCTACTCGGGCAGCTCCTCCAAATTCGCGCATATTCTCGCGGGTTCGTCTATAAGCCGAATCGTTCATGATTCGGTTCTTGCTGACAGAGCTTTTCTTTTTTACAAGATTTTCTCCATCTTTTTGGTAGAAGGTCAAATCATCCAGAGTGCCTTCTAACTTAACAAATGACTTATTACGTGCCATAATATTTAGAATTATGATAACCCCTTGAATAACTCAAGTGAAAGTTATCAGGTTGATAAATGGGATAAGATCTAAAAATCTTACCCGTTAAAAAAAGTTACTTAAATCAATTGCGGAGAAAATGTTCTTGGTTTCGAAACTATTCCAAAACTAATTATGGAGAAAAATAATTGTTATTGGAACTATAAACATAAAACATTTTTATTGTAATATCAAAATTATTTTAAGTTAAATTAACTCTTAAAATTCTTGGAATCATTAAAATATTAAGAATAATATAAATTTTTAACAATATTTCAATGAGTTATTATCAATCCTTTAAACATACCTAAAGTGCCACTTAATTATTCCTAATAAATTAACAAGAAAATAAACACAAAAAACTTTGTTATTAATTGTAAATCAGTCATTTACGTCTGTATTATAGCTGAGTTTCAAACAATTAGTAATTTATTTTGTAAGTTATTTCTTTCTTTTTATAAGTCCCTTGGAAACTTGCACTCGAATTTTAATTTAAAAAGCTATATTTCATACCCATCAATTAGGAAGCAATTCTTGTGTCCTATATTGTAAATCTAAAATCCCACCTCTCACCACTCACCACTCAGATATCCCTCGCATTCAGGTGTTAGTCAGGTCGCATTCAGGTCGCATATGACTTCCATTCAGGTCTCATTCAGGTATGATCCACGTCTGCTTCAGGTCAGCTATAGATTTTCTTCGTGTCTAGGTCAGGGAAGTTTATAGACCCCGCTAGTGCGCGATTGCATCACGTTCCTTACCTGACTACTGGCACCATCAAACAAAAATATTTCATCAAAAGTTTTCCTTCCCAGAGCATTCTTGTAGGATTTTAAAGATGAATGTTTTAGATGATGACGGAAAATTGGATCAAAGGATAGGGGAGCGGCTGGTTAAGGCTTTTGAGAGGGTTGGGTTTTTATAGCCCTCCGCTGCCCTTCGATCCGCTAGCTATCGGATGCGCTCAGTGTGACAGTAGGATGTTAGGGTGAGCTCTTCGGCTGCACTCAGGATAAACCAAGGTCGAATCCTCTTAGCCGCATGTCAGGGTGAGCCCTTCGGCTGCGCTCAGGATAAACCAAGGTCGAACCCTCTTCGTTATAACGAATTTGTTTTTCGCATACCAAGCACTTCGACTGCGCTCAGTGTGACAGTGGGATGTCAATTCAAATTTCGTATATCAGAGTGAGCCCTTCGGCTGCGCTCAGGATAAACCAAGGTCGAACCCCCTTAGTTATAACAAATTTGTCTTTAACATATCAAGCACTTCGATCCGATAGCTATCGGATGCGCTCAGTGTGACAGTGGGATTTCAGTATGATCCACGTTCGAACCCCTTTAATAGTTATAACAAAACAATGTAACACAGTCACACAACTAGAAATGATGCTAATAATTCATAAAAAGACATTAACTTTAAATGATAATACTAACTTAATTTTTCAAAATGCAGCATAAAAATGTACTACCAATACTATGTTTACATATTAGAATGTTCAGATAAATCGTATTACACAGGTATTACAAACGATTTGTCTACAAGATTTGAGCAGCATCAAGCAGGTACTAAAAGAGATGCGTACACTTATAAACGAAGACCGGTTATTTTAAAATTTCATCAAGAATTTAACGATGTGTTACAAGCTATTTACTTTGAGAAAAAGATTAAAAAATGGACACGAGCAAAGAAAAAGGCTCTTATTGATGGAGATTGGGATATGTTACAGATTTTAGCAGAGTGTAGAAATGCGACGCATTATAATTATAAGCCAGAAGACGAGGATAGTTGAAGCGCTTTGGTATAGTTTCTAATGAGTATAGTCCAAATACTCAGTTTAAAAGCAGAATGTCAAGGTGACCAGCCGGTCCCGAGCAGAGTCGAAGGGCAGTCGAACCCTATAAAATGCTATTCAAATTGTCAGGGTGAGCGCAGTCGAACCCCCTTAGTTATAATGGGGTAGATTTGTACTAGAAAGCACTTCGATCCGATAGCTATCGGATGAGCTCAGTGTGACAGCAGAATGTCAGGATAAACCAAGGTCGAACCCCCTTAGTTATAACAAATTTGTCTTTAACATATCAAGCACTTCGATCCGATAGCTATCGGATGCGCTCAGTGTGACAGCAGAATGTCAGGGTGAGCGCAGTCGAACCCCCTTAGCTATAACGATTTGTATTATGTGGTTCTACAAAGCACTTCGACTGCGCTCAGTGTGACATTGGGATGTTATGTTTGCAAACATTTTATGTGTTTCAAACTTAGTGGATAAAAGAGCATTTTTGAACTAAACCCACATTTCGACTTACTTTCCCCTCTCCCCAACAATCTCTATCTTTGGTAGCAATAAAAAAAATCAAGTTTTGGCTGGACATAGTAAATGGGCAAATATCAAGCGCCGAAAAGGAGCGCAGGACAAAAAACGTGGGAAGGAATTTACACGGGCAATCAAGGAGATTTATGTTTCCATAAAGGAAGGTGGAAGCGGAGATCCAGACACCAATCCCGCCTTGCGCAATGCCATTGTAAATGCCAAGGGAGTCAATATGCCCAAGGACACCATTGAACGCGCCATTAAAAAAGCCAGTGGTGACGACGCAGAGAATTATGAGGAGGTATCCTTTGAGGGATATGGGCCGCACGGAATTGCCTTCTTTGTGGAATGCACCACCAACAATACCAATCGCACGGTAGCATCTATACGATCTATTTTTTCCAAAAACGACGGCAGCCTCGGTGTGAATGGCTCTGTGGAATTTATGTTTGAGCGAAAAAGTGTTTTTACCATAGAAGAAAAATCAATCCCGATGCCCTTGGATGAATTGGAACTGGAGCTTATCGATTACGGAGCGCAGAAACTTGAGTTGGAAGAAGGTTTTTTGACCATCTACGCCGATTTTACCAATTTTGGTAAAATGTCGCAAGCTTTGGAAAAATTGGGTATTGCGGTCGTTAATTCCAAACTAGATCGGATTCCTATGAATACTGTCGAACTCTCTGTAACGGACTCAAAAGAGATTTTGGATCTGGAAGAAAAGTTTGAAGAAGATGAGGATGTTCAAAACGTGTATCACAACCTGGAAATCACCGATGAATTGATTGCTGCTATGGAGGGTGAAATATAAAAAATCATTTTTAGGCTTTCTTCGGTGGAAGTTTTCTAAAAGATTCAGTGCTAATCAAGGAAAATTAATCTGGAATCTGATTCTGAATATAAGAGCTATCTCTAGCTGGGGGAGGGGATCTTGGTTTTTCTAAAAGTTAGTACAGATACAAAGCGTGTTTTTAAACTTTGTCGTCTTAATTTTATCTTTTATCCATATAGATGTCGTGCTGGGTGAACCTTAGAATAATAAACATCTCACTGAACTTCTTACTTTGAAAGTACCACTCTTTTCGTGCTTGTTCCGGTTTGGGAATAAATAGTAACCATATAAATTCCAGCGCTAAAATGCTTCATGGAAACAGTTGTGGAAAAATTTTGAATTTCAGAAGATAGAATTATCTTTCCGTCAGGTGTTGAAATATCCACTCGGAAGATTAATGAATCAGATTCAATGGTGAAAATATCCTTGGTAGGATTGGGATAAATTAAAAGTTTATCTTGCTTGGGGAAATCCGCTACGTTGAGTATGTTGCTGCAAACAGAAATAATTTCCTTCCCCATTTCTTCAAGAGATATTACATCTGATATGGTGGAGTCCCCTTCATTCAATACACCGCCGGATCGGCCCTCTGCAAAATTATGTGAATCTGCCCTATATCTTAACAGGGGTGCTATACAGGTGGAATATCCCGCGTCGGTTTTAATGAAATAGAGCCTTTCATAAATATTCGCGTTGCGTTGTTTTTTACTTCCAACCAGAATCATACCTCCATCGTCCGCTAAGTCCGCTCCATAGAATTTATAAGCCTCCTGCCCCCAATATTCTCTTCCCTTAATATAATCTCCGTCGATGGTTGATTCAACTAAAAGGCCACTGACTCTCCCGGCGTTTCCAACTGCAACAACATTTCCATTTTCCAAAGTACTAATTTTATAAAAATAGGAGCTATAATCACTTAGACCGTATTCTTTAAGCCATTGCACATCTCCCTCGGAATTCATTTTGGCGATATACCCACTTCCGCCGAATCGACCAACCGCTGCATAGCCACCATCGGTTGTAGGAGTTATATCATGAGCGCGACTTGGGACATATGGAAATAGTAGGTTTGTCCATTGCAAATTGCCCGTTTCATCCAATTTAATAAAATAGCTGTCAACATAGTTGTGATTGGAATCAAAGGAATTTGTTTCCCCAGCGATAATAAAACCGCCATCGGCATCGGTATTAACCGCGTATCCCGTATCAATTCCCCCTCCACCAATATTCTTATCCCATATAATGTCTCCGTTATTAGTTAATTTGACTATATAGACATCCGTATCTTCTTCCGATATTCCAGAGGAACCAACAATTACAAAACTACCATCCTCGCAAACTTTTACCGCATTTCCCTCTAATTGGTAATTTTTGCTTTCTACAAGTTTTGACCATTCTATTTCTCCTTGATCACTTAGTTTAATGATATAAATGCTTTTCTTTAAATCTATTGAGCTTGTCGACGTTCCAACGAGGAGAAATCCGCCATCTTCAGTAAGCGCTACAGCGTTTCCCCGGTCATTTCCCTCAACTTCTATGGCTTTGGACCAAAGCATTTCCAAGCTGTCTGAAACTCTAACAACATATACTTGAGTTTTTTCCTCCGGCATTAGGGTTTCCATAGTGCCCATCATGATATAGCCATCATTTGAAATGGTTTTAACGGATCTTGCACCATAATTACCCACTATCAACTCCCCTTCAAAAATTCCTTGTAGTTCTTGGGAATGAATCGTTTCATTTAAAAACAGGCAAAGGAAAAACGAGATTAGTAGGTTGAAATTCATAGGTGTTGGCTAGTTTAATTCTACAAATTATATCTTTTTGGGAGAATAGCTTATAAAAAATAAAAGTAAAATAGAATTTCTTGAGGAAGTATAGAAGAGTTATAGAGGATGTGAATGGATTTTTCTACCCACCCAATATGAAGTTTAGATTTAATAGTTACAGCATTTGAAGGTATAGCGCGAAATAGCCACACTAAGGATATTATATTAAACTCAATATCAAAACAGGTGAAAAGCTGAGGTTCAACTAAACTCTCTTTCCCATATTTTTATTTCACGCTTATAACTTTAGGCTTTTCTATCTGTAAACTGAAAGACAAACACTGCCATTACTAGCGTAAATAGAATCCTAATAATCAAGGCAACTATGGTGCGGCTTTCAAAAAGTCCGCCAGTGTGGATATGTACATAAGATAAAGTAAGCGCATAAAAAAGAAGAAGTGCCACAGAGAGCATTGCCCAAAAAGCCCATTTGTTGGCGTTTATAAATCCGTAAGCAGCAAGTAAATATAAAAATCCCGCTGTTAGATTGGTCTTTACTACAAAAGGAATATAGTTCCCAACTTTTGCGAGAATATTAAACAGGTCGAAAAGCACTGCGGTGCTCATAAAAATGGTGACTAAAGCGAAAACAATTAATACAATTGCTATCACGTTTTTGATGGTTTTATTTTTCTTCATAATTCTAATTTTTGCTGTTTTTCGAAATACTGTTTCCTAAGTTCGAACTAATTTTTGAACTTCCCTGATTAGAGTTGACCGTTATTAATTAATTTTCATTGTTAA
>JBQEAY010000018.1:0-92491 GCA_052105975.1 Aequorivita sp.
AATAATTGATGTAAATTTACATTGCTCTTATAATAAAATCAAACATACGAGGGTTAGGGTAAAAAATCGGTTGAAATCATTAGTTACTACATCATATTATAGCTGCATTTAATAATTGAGTATGTCCAAGTCTAACCAATTAAAATTTAGTCCAGAAGTTGTTGGCTATCCACTGCTTTTTGTGATGATACTCTGGATTATTTTTTGGGTTGAATCTCGATTTGGAATAAACTTAAATCGCTACGGAGTTTATCCTCGAAAATTGGAAGGGCTACGCGGTATTCTTTTTAGTCCATTTATTCATGGTAGCCTAAAGCATCTGTTTAATAATTCGGTTCCTTTATTGGTGTTGACTTCAGCACTTTTCTATTTCTATAGAAATATTCGTTGGAAGGTGTTGGTTTATGGTTTTCTTTTAACTGGTCTCGCTACTTGGTGTATTGGGAGAGAATCCTTTCACATTGGTGCCAGTGGGGTAGTGTATATGTTGGCAGCATTTCTATTTTTTAAAGGTATTTTTTCAAAACATTATCACTTAACTGCCTTGTCCTTGGCAGTGGTTTTTATCTACGGTGGGATGCTTTGGTATGTGTTTCCTGGAAAACCCGGTATTTCCTGGGAAGGGCATCTTTCTGGATTTGTAATAGGTTTGATATTCGCTTTTATATTTAAAGGAAACCCCGTGGAACGGAAAAAGTACGAATGGGAAAAGGATACTTATAATCCAGACAACGACCCTTTTTTAAGACAATTTGATGACGATGGAAACTTTATAGAATTGCCTAAAGAAGAACCATTAGAGTCCGTTGAGAAAGATCTTGTGGAACAAAAAGGAAAACCACAGGATTTGAAAGTTGTTTATACTTTTAAAAAGAAAAGTTCAGAGAATCCGCAGTAATTATTCGCGACGTTGACGCACTACTTCGTATAGAAAAGCACCACAGGCTACAGAAACGTTTAATGAATTAATCTCGCCGAGTAGGGGAAGAGAGGCTTTTTGATCTACTAAGCCAAGAACTGATTTCGAAACACCTTTTCCCTCAGAACCCATAATTATTGCAAGGGGAGTTTTTAGGTCTATACTGTAAATCTCCGAATTCGTTTTTTCAGTCGCAGCAACGGTAGTAATTCCAGAACCTTGTAAATAGAAAATAGCATCTTTTATATGCTCTACTTTACAGATTGGAATTTTGAAAATTGCACCAGCTGAAGTTTTTACCGTATCTCCAGAAACTGGAGCGCCACCAGATTTTGAAATAATTACTGCATCAACCCCGGTACATTCTGCGGTACGGAGGATTGCACCAAAATTTCGAACATCTGTTATTTGATCAAGGACTAAGAAGAGTGGGGCTTTGTCACTTTCCAAAGCCTTTTCAACAACAGTTTCTAGGCTGTGAAAGGATACAGGAGAAGTTACCGCTACTATTCCTTGGTGGTTACCTTTTGTAAGCCTATTGAGCTTTTCAAAAGGAACCGTGCTTACTGGAATGTTTTCTTTTTCAAGATCTTTTATTAGACCTTCAATTTTGTCACTATCAATTCCTTTTTGCACAAAAACTTTGTCAAAGACAACTTTTGATTTCAGTGCTTCTATTATAGGGTAAATGCCAAAGATTGTGTTCGATTTGTCGCTCATGTTGAAATATTAGGTCACAAAGATAATTCTACTATAAGATAGTTTATACCTTTTTTGGATTAATTAATAAAAATTGATTTTAACAAATAAGAAAGTAGCCTTGCAAGTTATAAATAAGCGTAATGTTTTTCCTTGTTCTAGGTTATTTCATCTTTGAAATAGAAATTTCCAACTAATGCCTAACAAACCAGAGTTTGTTGAAACTCAAATTGAATAGTAAGTTTATCATTGGAGTAGTAGGCTTATTTCAATTCACGATTGCATTTAGTAAAGATTGTAGCCCATGAAAAAAGGTCACCTTTAAAGATGACCTTTTAGCTATGATTCAAGATGGATATATTAAAACCTTCAATATTAATATAGTTTCTACCTGCCTAAATCTAATCTTACTTTGGTAAAAAAAAAGAGGCTGCCTGAATTGTATTCAGACAGCCTCTTTAGTTTAAAAGCTATATATTATTTAAAAATAAATGCAGTAACCTTAGCACCAACAACAACACCATCAGCTGGAGCAACCTCTAATGTTAAAGGTAGTTTGTCTCCCGTTAGAGAAACGTCAATACCAGTTATCGTAAACTCACCTACGCGTTCATTTGCCGGAATTGTTACCGATGAAGCAATAGAATAGTTTTCTGGAGTAACTTCAGTTTCGTCTGCAACAACATTTATATTAAATGTTCTGTCAACACTTGAAGATTCAGAAATGAAGATATTAACTGATTTATCTCTCGTTCCGTCATTTGGCACCTTTATGTTAACTTGTGCCGCTGTGAATCCAATCACTGCCGGTCTATTAGTCTCATAATCATCATAGGTGTCACAGGAGGTGGTCGTGAAAACCAAAGCGAATATCGCTAATATTATACTTATATTTTTCATATTCTAGTTTTTAAAAATTATTAATAACCTGGGTTTTGTTGGATGTTGCTGTTAACATCTATAACGCCCTGATAGATTGGTAGCTGAAACTTATTGCTTCCGGCTGGTAGACTTTGTACATCAGCTGGGACACCTGTTCCATCAGCTAAGTCACCAAATCCTTCACGCTCAACTCCCATACCCCAACGCTTAAGGTCAAAAAATCTTTGTCCTTCAAATGCGAATTCTAGTCGTCTTTCCAATTTAATAGCCTTCCATAGAGCTTCTCCTGTTTCACCTCCAGTAAATGAAGTGTATCTTCTGCTTCGTACTTCATCTAAGGCACTTAATGCAGCAGGTCCATTACCTAAACGGTAGTAAGCCTCGGCTTTGTTTAAATAGGCCTCTGCTGCACGTAGAATTTTGAGGTCTACAAAACCATCAGTGTTACCATCTCTACCTAAGTATTTTTTAATGATGTTGAAGTTATGACCAGCATTACTAGCTGATATGATATATGCTTCTTTACGAATATCATCATCAGAGAATTGAGTGAAGAAGCTATAGGCTACAGTGTATTCTGGTTTGTAGTTAGTTAGGCTGGAACCTTGTCCCCAAGTAGTTCCGATTCCTACATCTAAAACACCTATTTCGTTAGGCATGTAAAAAAGCAATCCGTCTTGAGTTGCATCTTCCCAAACGCCAACTACTTTGTCTCTTGAAGCTGGCTTAGTAGCTACCATATTCGCTGTACTAACAGCAAGATCATTTTTACCCATATATAGGTAAACTCTAGAAAGTATTGTCGCAACGCCTTCTTTATTAAGACGACCTACTGGATTACTATCGTTTATATTTGCTAAGGCATCAGTTAAGTCAGCCACGATGTGGTCATACGTTGCGCCTACAGTTTCTCTCGCTGGAAGCATGTTTGCATCAGAAGTAGTAACATAAGCAACACCAAGGCTACCATTTGCATCTCCTGATTGCGTTGGTATCTTTCCAAAGAAACTTACCATATCAAAGTGAGCTAGAGCTCTTAATGCCTTTGCTTCTGCAGTGATGTTCTCTCTACTATCTCCTTCAAATGAACCTATATTCTCTAATACAAGATTGGCACGATTGATTGCAGTGTAACTTGCATTGTATAAGCCAAACATAGGACCATCAGAGGCAACGTAGCGCCAGTTGTGCATGCTTCTACGTGTACCTCTACCTTCTTGTGCCGTGATTACGTTGTCCGCCAGTACATCTGGAGCATCAACCATACCACCATTACCGCTTCCTCCATAAAGGGCTCCGCTTGAGAAAGTACTATAGACTCCTCTTATGGCGTTTTCAAAGTCATCTGCCGTTTGATATGCATTTTCATTACCGTATGAATCGAAAGGATCCTGATTTAATTCTGACTCGCAGGAGGTAATTCCTACCACGATCAAAGCTAATACTGATATTTTAAAAATTGTTTTTTTCATTTTTGTCTTTTTATTCAATTAGAAACTTACGTCAATACCCATTTGGAAAGACTTAGTGTTTGGATAACTATATAATGTGGTTTCTCCAGGAGCAACAGTATCTGCAAATGAAATACTCTCACCAGAAGAAATACCTACTTCAGGATCACCCCAGAAATTTGAGAAAGTCAACAAGTTTTGACCTTGTACGTATATTCTAAGAGATTCAATAGGAGTTCTTTCTAATGCTGACTTTTGGAATGTGTAAGATAAGGTAATGTTTCTCAATCTAATGTAATCACCTTTTTCTATCCACCTGTCTGAGTTATAGTAAGCGTTTCTATCTTCAACAGCAAACATTGGGCTAGGAGCTACATCTGTATCTCCAGGCGCTTGCCAATAGTTGAATGCATCTACTGATTTGTTGTAGTTCAAGTCAGAACCATCAAATGTAGAACGTGCTTTTACTATGTTATTTATATAGTTTCCAGATTTGAAAACGAAATCCGTACGTAGACCAAAACCTTTATAGGTGATGTTAGTAAAGAAACCACCTTCCTTATCTGCGATAGTTGATTTTCCTTGGAATACTCTGTTTTCTATATCTTCCGGAAGCTCATCAGCAAAATACTTATTACCGTCTCCACCATAAAATAGACCTCGTCCAGTTGCTGGATCTACACCTGCGTAGCGCACAACAAAATGTTCGTTAATTTTTCTTCCTTCTTCCCAGCGAATACCTGTGTCTGGTACATCGATAGCATTTCCGTCAGGTAGACTAACAATTTCGTTGTCCAAGAAAACTATGTTAGCTCCAAGAGTCCAGCTAAAATCTGGTGTTCTAAAGATATCTCCTTGAACAGCAATCTCTACCCCTTTATTCTCGATGTCACCTACGTTAGACATTATCACGCCTGTACCAGATTCATAAGATTTTTGTAGTGGAAATAATAGATCAGTAGTTTTTCTGACGAAGAAATCACTTACAACACTCAGTCTCTTGTTAAATGCGCTGAATTCTAAACCTACGTTTGTAGTTGTAGTAGTTTCCCAACTTAAATCTGGGTTAGCCACTTGGTCTGGAATTGTACTAGATCCACCTGGGTAAGATCCAAACTGTACTGTTCCTAGTGCTTCATATCTGCTTAAACCTGCACGGTTACCTACAGAACCATAAGATCCTCTAAATTTTAAGTCATTTATTGCGTCAACATCAAAGAATGATTCGTTTGCAAGATTCCAAGCTACACTTCCACTATAGAAAGTACCCCATTGAACTTCTTTACCAAAGTTTGATGAACCATCTTGGCGTACAGAACCTGAAACAAAGTAACGATCGTCATAGTTATAGTCAGCAAAAAGACCGTATGAAACTAAAGTAAGGCGAGTTCGGTTGCTCAATGCATTCCTTACCTCTGCGGCATTGGCTTGAGTAGATAGTGACGATGAAGGGAATTTTCCAGACTCAGCCAAGATGCGGTTATACTCATTAAAGTTGTATTCGTGAAGACCTAGAACGTTTAAGTTGTGGTCGTTAGAAGAAAAGTTGTAGTTTAATCTATTACTTAAAGTAAGGTCTAAACGATGTGTTTGCGTATCTCTTTTCATACCACCTTTAAGTCCAGTTGCGACACCTGCTAAATACGAAGTTGGCTTAACGTAATATTCAGTACGACGCGCTTGCCAGTTAACAGATGTTTGGAATTCGTAACTCCAGTTTTTATTAAACAAAACTTCCGCTTTAATACCTGCTAAAGTGGTATTATCTGTAAACGATTGTGGTTCGTCCTCTAGTGCTTGTCTAATAGGATAATCCACTTGTCCATTGTTGTATATTGGATTTCCGTTGTCATCCAAGATAGGATTTCCAGTCTCAGGGTCTAATTGATACTCAGTTTCGTACGCATTGGCAGCATAAGTAACGAAGAATGGGTTTTGAGAGTTGAATCTATCTCTAGGCTCATCACTAGTCGATCTAGAGTAACCAACATTAACACCAAGTTTTAACCATTTTTTTGCATCGAAATTAAGATTTAATCTTGATCCTAAACGTTCAAAACCACCAATCTTGTCAATAATACCAGTGTTACGGTCGTTTGATACTGAAAAGTAATAGTCAAGTTTTTCAGCACCACCAGCAAAGGAAATACTGTTGTTCTGAACGATTCCGTCCTTTTGAATAAGTTTTCTCCAATCCGTCTCATGGTCTAAAAGAAACTGACGCTCAGGTGAACCAGGCTCAGTTGTTACACCAGGAAGCGCACTTGCAGTAGATAAACCTAAGGCGTACATTTCAGCTTCAAATTGCATCTTCTGTCTAGCGTCCATCATCGTAAAGTTCTCACTAATTCTTGATGTTACTCCATAACGTGAGCTATAACGGATAGTTGCGTCCTTGTTTCTAGTACCACTCTTCGTAGTAATAACAACAACACCGTTAGATCCACGAGAACCGTATTGTGCGGTGGTAGCAGCATCTTTAAGAATAGAAATATTCTCAATGTCTTCATTAGGAATAGTTGCAAGATCTTGTTCTCTAATTGGAGAGCCATCCACAATATAAAGTGGAGATGACGCACCAGCGATTAAAGAACCTACACCACGAATACGAACGAAAGCACCTTGTCCGGGCTTTCCGTTTGCCGCAGTTACCTGCACACCAGCAGCCTTACCTTGTAGCATATTATCAATACTAGTGGTTGGTGCCATTTGGCTTAGCTCTTCCGCTGAAATCGACACAACTGCCGAAGTCTGAACTGTTTGTCCTCGCGAGGAGTAACCTGTAACAACTACTTCGTCCAGAGATGACCCTGGGTTTAGTGTTACATCTATAGAGTTTTGAGCTCCTACTTTTATTTCCTTAGTGTCAAAACCTACATAACTAAAGGTAAGAGTCTGTCCCGTGTTCACAGAAATGGAGTAAAGTCCATCAAAATCTGATTGTGTTCCAGAGCTAGTGCCCTTGATTATAACGTTTGCACCAGGCAATGGCAGACCTGTATCGTCCGTCACTGTACCTGTAATAGTTTTTTGTTGTGCGAAGGTAAGTTGCACAACTAACGCTAATAGTAGCGTTAGAATTCCACTAAACTTTGTTCTCATTTTATAAATTATTTGAATTAGCCAACGGCAAAAATCCTAATAAAAAGTTAATTACACAAGTAAATGCTCCCAATTTTTAAGATTTGTTTGTGATGGAGAGCCGTTTAAGATAAGGCCACTCTAGAATTGTGAAGAAAGACTGATGTGTATCTTGGTATTCGAAAAATCAAAATTTTGATTTTCGGTATTACCATTTGCTACGTTAAACTTGAAAAGACCAGCTTTTGTTCTTAGGCCAAGTCCAATGCCGAAGCTATAAAGCTTCTGTTTCAATGAAAGAGTTTCATTTTCAAAGTAGCCCACGTCAATTATACTGTGTAGATAAACTCCATCGTTAAATTGGTAGCGATATTCAGTGTTTAGTATTGAATAAAAGGACGCATCAATACTGTTTTCATTAAAGCCTCGTATGCTGTTTATACCACCAAACCTAAATAATTCATTCTCAAGGTAACTATCACTTAATAAAATACTGCTTATGTTCTGGACAAAAATGGAGTTCTTGTAGTTTAGATTGAATATGTTGTTGGCTATAGCTTCAAGGCGTATTTGATTATCTGTGCTACCTTCTTTTTCTCGAGCGCCAATGCCAGTATCAAGGGAAAGAAAAGTTTTTATGGGGAAATTCTTTCTGTTTTGAGGTTTTAGATAAGATGTTCCAGCTATAAAAAACTTCGATTTAAAATCTACGATCGAAGATCCTGCAATTGCTTCATCTAATAAATTGCTGGAATTGTAGCTTTTATAACCTAAATAAGTTGTTGACTTTGGGTTAATTTGATAGGTTGTGCGTAATTCTTGTTCGGAAGTGACAAAGGAACTGTCTCTTTTGAAAATTTTGAGTTCGCCACTTACTCCAAATGGAGTTTGGAATAAATAAGGTAATGTTGCTTTTACTCTAAAATTTAGTTGTTCTTCTCCATCGGCTTTGTAATTGAGTAATAACTGCTCTCCATAATTGAGATTGTTTTTGAGTTCGAGATTTAGATAGCCGTTAAATTTTAGTTTTTGAGTTTCTTCGTCGGTTGAAAAACCGAGAATTCCGTCAAAAGTATTATTGTTTTGCTTTTCTAAATAAAAATAAACTGTTGTGGAGTCTTTTCTAAAAAGTGCTTCGGGTGGTTTAATGGCCGAAACAAAACCAAGACTATTTAGATTTTCATTTTGAGTGACCAACTTTTCTTTATTGAAAACCTTTTTGGTTCTCACTCCGGCATAATATTTTAAAAAGGGCCGTGGGAATTTTTCATATCCTTTTACTATAATCGAATCTACTGTTCTTATATTTCCGTTATCGACTTTTAAGGATGCCGTTAAGTTATTTCCCACGTCTTTTTCAAGTTCAGTAAGTTTTAAACGAGCAAAGGCATTTCCTTTTTGATTGCGAAGGGCGGTTAGCTTTTTTAGTGAAAGTGGGATTTTTTCAAAAGGAAGGATAAAATATTCTGTTGTAATTTCTGAAGAAATACGTTGCAGTTCTTTTTTGCTGAAATCTTCTTCGGAATAGAAAATTTTTATTTGGTTGTATTTTTCTCCAAGAAAATAGTCTGCGATATAGCTACTGTCGTTTTCTTTTTTGATCTCGAGCAATTCACTTTCAATAAAGCCAACTCGCTGCAATTTTAAATAAATGGTGTCTGCTTCCTTTTTGAGAGCGGCAAAATCGGCAAAGGAGGTTTTCATTTGTAATGAATCCTTCAAGGCTTGCGAAACTGGTTTTTCAGTTTTTAGAGATAGGCTTAGTTCCTGCGCATTTATTCCGAAGAAAAAACAGCTGTATATATTAAGGTATAGAAAAAGTAATAGGGGGTTCTTCAAAAAAATTGCAAATTTACACCTGTAAAACTAACGCATTGAATTGCGATTTCATATTTAAAATAAAATAATAATGAAACTACACTGAAAATTAATTCAGTATGGTTTGATTAGTTAAAAAAATATTCTACATTTGCATCCCCTAAAAATAGGGGTGTTTTATTTTTAAACAGTAATAATACATATTTTATATGCCAACAATTTCACAATTAGTACGTAAAGGAAGGACCAGAATAACCAAGAAGAGTAAATCGGTTGCTTTGGATTCGTGCCCACAACGTCGTGGTGTTTGTACGCGTGTATATACTACTACGCCTAAAAAACCAAACTCTGCTATGCGTAAAGTAGCAAGGGTTAGGCTTACAAATGGTAAAGAAGTAAACGCATACATCCCAGGCGAGGGTCACAATCTCCAAGAGCACTCGATAGTATTGGTTAGAGGTGGAAGGGTAAAAGATTTGCCAGGAGTTAGGTATCACATTGTTCGTGGAGCATTAGACACCGCTGGTGTTGCAGGCCGAACACAACGTAGATCTAAGTACGGAGCAAAACGCCCTAAAAAGTAGAAACACGACGCTTCGTGTTTTAAGAAAAATGAAAACGGGTTAATTTAAAGGTTTACAAGAGTAGCTTTTAAAATTTAACCATTAACAAAACAACAAATGAGAAAAAAACAGGCCAAAAAAAGACCTCTTTTGCCAGATCCAAGGTTTAACGACCAGTTGGTTACGCGTTTCGTAAACAACATGATGTGGGATGGGAAAAAGAGTGTGGCTTTCAAAGTATTCTATGATGCAATGGATATTGTAGAAGAAAAGAAGCAAGACGACGAAAAAACTTCGTTAGAGATTTGGAAAGAAGCACTTTCTAATGTTATGCCTCACGTAGAAGTTCGTAGCCGTAGAGTTGGGGGAGCAACCTTCCAAATTCCTATGCAGATTCGTCCAGACCGTAAAATTGCAACTGCAATGAAATGGTTAATTACTTATTCAAGAAAAAGAAACGAGAAATCCATGGCTGCTAAATTAGCAGGAGAGGTCCTTGCTGCTTCTAAAGAGGAAGGTGCTGCCGTTAAAAAGCGTTTGGATACTCATAAAATGGCAGAAGCAAACAAAGCATTCTCACATTTCAGATTCTAAACAATGGGAAGAAATTTAAAATACACAAGAAACATTGGTATTGCCGCGCATATTGATGCCGGTAAAACCACAACAACAGAACGTATACTTTTTTACACTGGGGTAAACCATAAATTGGGTGAGACCCATGATGGTTCTGCCACAATGGACTGGATGGAACAAGAGCAGGAGCGTGGTATTACAATTACCTCTGCAGCTACTACTTGTACTTGGAAGTTTCCAATGGAAAACGCTGAGCCATTACCAGAAACAAAAGATTATCACTTTAACATTATTGACACTCCCGGCCACGTGGATTTTACCGTAGAGGTAAACCGCTCGCTACGTGTTCTTGATGGATTAGTGTTTTTATTTAGTGCGGTTGATGGTGTAGAGCCACAATCTGAAACAAACTGGAGACTTGCAGATAACTACAAGGTTCCTCGTATTGGTTTCGTAAACAAAATGGACCGTAATGGATCTAACTTTTTGGGAGTTTGCCAACAAGTAAAAGATATGCTAGGGTCTAACGCGGTACCAATCGTATTGCCTTTAGGTGAAGAATCAGACTTCAGAGGTATTGTAGATTTAGTAAAGAACCGTGCTATTGTATGGCACGACGAAACTTTTGGAGCTACTTTTGATGTTGTTGATATTCCTGAAGAAATGAAAGAAGAGGTTCGTATGCACCGTGGTAAACTTATTGAAGAGGTTGCTGCTTATGACGAAAACCTTCTTGAAAAATATATGGAAGATGAAGACTCTATTACTGAGGATGAAGTGCATGCTGCGCTTCGTGCTGCTGTAATGGATATGAGTATCATACCAATGATTTGTGGTTCTTCTTTTAAGAATAAAGGAGTTCAGTTTTTGATTGATGGTGTTTGTCGTTACCTGCCTTCTCCAATGGATAAGGACGGTATTGTTGGAGTCAACCCTGATACTGAAGAAGAGGAATTGCGTAAGCCAAGTGTAGATGAGCCGTTTGCTGCTCTTGCATTTAAAATTGCTACCGATCCTTTTGTTGGTCGTTTGGCTTTCTTCCGTGCTTACTCGGGTCATTTGGACGCAGGTTCTTATGTTCTTAATAACCGTACAGGTAATAAGGAGCGTATTTCACGTATCTACCAAATGCACGCTAATAAACAAAATGCAATTGACTTTATTGAAGCTGGAGATATTGGAGCTGGTGTTGGTTTTAAGGATATTAAAACCGGTGATACGCTAACTGCAGAAAAGCATCCTATCATTTTGGAAAGTATGGACTTCCCTGACCCAGTAATTGGTGTTGCGGTTGAGCCTAAGACAAAAGCGGATGTTGATAAATTGGGTATGGCTTTGTCAAAACTTGCCGAAGAAGACCCAACATTCCAAGTTCGTACAGATGAGGCTTCTGGACAAACAATTATTTCTGGAATGGGTGAGCTTCACTTAGATGTTCTTGTTGACCGTTTGCGTCGCGAATTCAAAGTTGAAGTTGATCAAGGTCAGCCACAAGTTGAGTACAAAGAAGCTGTCACAAAAGTTGCAGAGCACAGAGAGGTTTACAAAAAACAATCTGGTGGTCGTGGTAAATTTGCTGACATCGTATTTATACTTGAGCCTGCTGAAGAAGGTAAAATAGGTCTGGAATTTGTTAACTCTATTAAAGGTGGTAACGTTCCTAAAGAATTTATTCCTTCAGTAGAAAAAGGTTTCAAACAAGCTATGGTCAATGGACCGCTTGCAGGATTTGAAGTTGATAGTATGAAGGTTACTTTAAAAGATGGATCTTTCCACCCTGTGGATTCTGATGCACTATCTTTTGAATTGGCTGCCAAAATTGGTTTCAAAGAAGTTGCCAAAAAAGCTGGAGCTGTAATCCTTGAACCTATTATGAAGCTTGAGGCGCTTACGCCAGAAGAAAATATGGGTGATATTGTAGGTGACCTTAACCGTCGTCGTGGTACCATCACTAGTATGAGCGATCGTGCTGGGGCAAAAGTTATCAAGGCTGAAGTACCACTTTCTGAAATGTTTGGTTATGTAACCACATTGAGAACGTTGTCATCAGGTCGTGCTACTTCAACCATGGAGTTTTCGCATTATGCTCAGACTCCTTCAAGTATTTCTGAAGAAGTAATCGCAGCAGCAAAAGGAACCGCTAACGTTTAATTATTACAGCAATGAGTCAAAAAATTAGAATAAAACTGAAATCTTACGATCACAATTTGGTGGACAAATCTGCTGAAAAAATCGTTAAGACCGTGAAGAGTACTGGAGCTGTAGTTACAGGGCCAATCCCTTTGCCAACACATAAGAAAATCTTTACTGTATTGCGTTCACCGCACGTAAACAAGACGAGTAGAGAGCAATTCCAATTGAGTTCTTACAAGAGACTTTTGGATATCTACAGTTCTTCTTCAAAAACAATTGACGCTCTAATGAAATTAGAGTTGCCAAGTGGTGTAGAGGTAGAGATTAAGGTGTGATAAAATTCACAATTCAGAATTTAGAATTCTGAATCATTGAAAACATGTCTGGAGCTTGTAAGCGAAGGAAAAACGGTAAACAAAGTAATATTCGGGATCGAAATTATTTTGATCCCGTTTGTTTTTGAAATATGATTGCCGTAGGGACAGGTCGCGACCTGTCCGTACAAAAAATAAAAATATTAATAATCAATAAATAATTAAATATGTCTGGGTTAATTGGAAGAAAGATAGGGATGACCAGCATCTTTGACGAGAACGGAAAGAACATTCCGTGTACCGTTATTGAGGCAGGACCCTGTGTTGTCACCCAAGTCAGAACCAAAGAGGTTGACGGGTACAATGCTCTTCAACTTGGTTTCGATGACAAAAAGACTGTTACTAAAGCTGCCGAAGGGCACGCCAAAAAAGCAGGAACCGTTGCAAAACGGAAAGTCGCCGAATTCAAGGATTTTGAAGAAGAATACAAATTAGGTGACACAATTACTGTGGAACATTTTACTGAAGGTGAGTTCGTGGATATTGCGGGTACATCTAAAGGTAAAGGTTTCCAAGGGGTTGTAAAGCGTCATGGTTTTAGTGGGTCTGAAAGAACTCACGGGCAACAAAGTATGCTTAGGGCTCCTGGGTCTGTTGGTGCTGCATCGTATCCTGCGAGAATTTTCAAAGGAATGCGTATGGCTGGCCATATGGGTAACGTGAGAGTAAAAATTGATAATTTAAGAGTTTTAAAAGTAGTTCCTGAAAAGAATCTACTTGTGGTAAAAGGAGCTGTTCCTGGCCATAAAAATTCTTACGTAATGATCGAGAAATAATGAAGGTAGCTGTATTAGACATAAACGGAAAAGACACAGGTCGGAAAGTTGAACTTTCTGCAGATGTGTTCGGAATAGAGCCTAACAATCACGCGGTTTATCTTGATGTGAAGCAATACCTTGCTAATCAAAGACAAGGAACTCACAAAGCGAAAGAACGTGCTGAGATTACTGGTTCTACCAGAAAGATCAAGAAACAAAAAGGAACTGGTACTGCCCGTGCGGGTAGCATCAAGTCTGGTATTTTTAAAGGTGGTGGTAGAATGTTTGGGCCTCGTCCAAGAAGCTACTCTTTTAAATTGAACAAAAACCTAAAGCGTTTGGCGCGTAAATCTGCTCTCTCTATGAAGGCAAATGACAAAGCCATTTACGTATTGGAAGAGCTAAATTTTGACGCTCCAAAGACTAAGAATTTTACATCAGTATTAAAGGGTTTAGGCCTTGATGATAAAAAATCTTTATTTGTGTTGGGAGACTTAAATAATAATGTATATTTGTCCTCTCGCAATTTGAAAAGTACCGAGGTTATAACCGCCTCACAATTAAGTACTTATAAAATTATGAATGCAAACAACGTCGTGTTGTTTGAAGGTTCTTTGGAAGGAATTGAAACAAACTTAAGTAAATAGAAGCAAGATGAACATCTTAATTAAACCTATAATTACGGAAAAAGCTACCAAAGATGCTGAGGACAATAATGTTTTTGGCTTTGTAGTGAACCCACAGGCGAACAAGGTAGAAATCAAGAAAGCGGTTGAGGCTGCTTACGGAGTTTCTGTTGAAAAAGTTCGCACAATAAATGTCCGCCCTGATAGGAAGACCCGTTATACAAAAACAGGTGTCCAAACTGGTAAAACGAATGCTTATAAAAAAGCAATCGTACAGGTGGCGGAAGGTGATACAATAGATTTTTACAGTAACATCTAAGGAGACTTAGATTTAATTAGACACAAATGTCAGTAAGAAAATTAAAACCAATCACCCCAGGTCAGCGTTTTAGGGTTGTTAATGGTTTTGACGCCATTACAACCGATAAGCCGGAAAAGTCTTTACTTGTTCCGAACAAAAGATCTGGTGGTAGAAACAGTCAAGGAAAAATGACCATGCGCCAAATAGGTGGAGGTCATAAAAAGAGATATCGATTAATCGATTTCAAACGCGACAAGGCAGGAATTCCTGCTACCGTTGCTAGTATTCAATACGATCCAAACCGTACTGCCTTTATCGCACTTTTGAACTATCAAGATGGTGAAAAGCGATATGTAATTGCGCAAAGCGGTCTACAAGTTGGACAGAACATTATTTCTGGTGAATCAGGAATTGCTCCAGAAATTGGAAATGCAATGCCTCTTTCAACTATCCCATTAGGTACAGTTATATCTTGCATCGAGCTTCGTCCTGGACAAGGAGCGATTATGGCTAGAAGTGCTGGAACTTTCGCACAGCTTATGGCTCGTGAAGGTAAATATGCTACCATCAAATTGCCATCTGGCGAAACTAGATTGATCTTAGGAAATTGTTTGGCTACCATTGGTGCTGTATCAAACCACGATCACCAGTTATTGGTATCAGGTAAAGCTGGTAGAAGTAGATGGTTGGGTAGAAGACCACGTACAAGACCAGTAGTGATGAACCCTGTCGATCACCCAATGGGTGGTGGTGAAGGCCGTGCATCTGGAGGTCATCCACGTTCTAGAAATGGGATCCCTGCAAAAGGTTTCAGAACCCGTACTAAAACGAAAGCAAGTAATAAATATATCTTAGAACGTAGAAAGAAATAAGTTATGGCAAGATCGTTAAAAAAAGGACCGTACGTTCATTTTAAACTAGAAAACAAAGTTCAACGAAACGTTGATGATAATAAGAAGACTGTAATCAAGACTTGGTCACGTGCTTCTATGATCACTCCAGATTTCGTAGGCCAAACCATCGCTGTTCACAACGGGCGTCAATTTGTTCCTGTGTATATAACAGAAAACATGGTTGGTCATAAACTAGGAGAATTTTCACCTACAAGATCATTCCGTGGTCACGCAGGTGCTAAAAACAAAGGTAAAAAATAATAGGCCATGGGAGTTCGTAAAAGAGAAAGAGCAGAAGCAATCAAGGAAGCCAAGAAAAATGTTTACATGGCTAAATTGAACAATTGCCCCACTTCACCAAGAAAAATGCGTTTAATGGCAGACTTGGTGCGTGGTGAGAAAATAGACAAAGCACTTAATATTTTGAGGTTTAGTTCAAAGGAATCTTCACGTAAATTGGAGAAACTACTTTTGTCTGCCATTAATAATTGGCAGCAAAAGAATGAAGAAGCTTCATTGGAAGATGCAGATCTTTTTGTTAAGGAAATCCGTGTGGATGGTGGTACGATGTTAAAGAGACTTCGTCCAGCCCCACAAGGCCGTGCACACAGAATTAGAAAGCGCTCCAACCACGTAACACTGGTATTGGCAGCTAACGATAACACACAAAGCAATTAATTAAATGGGACAGAAGACAAATCCAATCGGAAATCGCTTAGGTATCATTAGAGGTTGGGAATCCAACTGGTACGGAGGCAACGACTACGGCGATAAATTAGCCGAAGACGATAAGATCAGGAAGTATATCCACGCTCGTTTAAGTAAGGCTAGTGTGAGTAGAGTAATTATTGAGCGTACGCTTAAGCTTGTAACCGTTACTATTACCACTGCCCGTCCCGGTATCATTATCGGTAAAGGTGGTCAGGAAGTAGACAAGCTAAAAGAAGAGCTTAAGAAAATTACAGATAAAGAGGTACAGATCAACATTCACGAGATCAAAAGACCCGAGCTTGATTCACATTTGGTTGCTGCGAGTATCGCACGCCAGATTGAGAGTCGTATTTCATACCGTCGTGCTATTAAAATGGCAATTGCAGCGACAATGCGTATGAATGCTGAGGGAATTAAAATTCAGATCTCAGGACGTTTGAACGGAGCTGAAATGGCGCGTTCAGAATCTTATAAAGAAGGTCGTATCCCATTATCAACTTTTAGAGCCGATATTGACTACGCTTTAGTTGAGGCACACACTACTTATGGTAGATTGGGTGTTAAAGTATGGATTATGAAAGGCGAAGTATATGGAAAGAGAGAGCTTTCCCCACTTGTTGGTTTGTCAACCGGCAAAAAAGGTGGTGGTAAAGGTCCAGGACGCGGTGGCAACAAAGCACGCCGCAGAAAGTAATTTTTTAAATAGAAGAAAATGTTACAACCTAAAAGAACAAAATACCGTAAACATCAAAAAGGTCGTATGAAAGGCGATGCCGGTCGCGGTACGCAACTAGCATACGGAACCTTCGGTATTAAATCGATGGAATCTGAATTTCTTACAGCTAGACAAATAGAAGCTGCTCGTATTGCTGCTACTCGTTTTATGAAAAGAGAAGGTTCTATCTGGATCATGATATTTCCAGATAAACCAATTACCAAAAAACCTCTTGAAGTACGTATGGGTAAAGGTAAGGGTGCTGTAGAATATTACGCTGCTGTAGTTAAGCCAGGAAGAATGCTTTTTGAAATATCTGGTGTTACAGTTGAAACAGCTAAAGAAGCATTGCGTCTAGCGGCACAAAAGCTTCCCGTTAAAACTAAATTTGTAATGTCTCGGGATTTCCAAGCATAATTTTTTGAAAGATGAAACAATCAGAAATAAACAAAGCGTCAACAGCTGAACTTCAGGAAGCATATGCTGACTCAAGAAAAGCTTATACAGACCTTAAAATGGCACATACCATTTCACCATTGGAAAATCCAATTCAACTTAGATCCCAAAGAAGGGTGATAGCAAGAATAGCGACCGAACTAACTAATAGAGAAGTGCAATAATTGTACAGCTGAAAGATGGAAGAAATTAAAAGAAACTTAAGAAAAGATCGTATAGGGGTAGTAACCAGTAACAAAATGGATAAGTCCATTGTAGTTGCAGAGGTGAAAAAAATTAAACACCCTATGTACGGAAAGTTCGTGTCTAAAACGAAGAAATACGTTGCGCACGACGAGACCAATAACTGTAACGAAGGTGACACTGTAAGGATCATGGAAACTCGTCCTTTGAGTAAAACCAAATGTTGGAGATTAGTAGAAATAATTGAAAGAGCGAAGTAATTATGTTACAACAAGAATCAAGACTCAAAGTCGCAGATAATACCGGAGCAAAGGAAGTACTTTGTATTCGTGTATTGGGCGGAACAAAAAGAAGGTATGCTTCTATAGGTGATAAGATTGTAGTTTCAGTTAAAGAATCTACACCTAATGGAACCATTAAGAAAGGGGCCGTTTCTACTGCAGTAGTAGTGCGTACTCGTAAGGAGATCAGAAGACCTGACGGATCTTACATCCGTTTCGATGATAACGCTTGTGTGCTTTTAGGCCCGCAAGGGGAAATGAGAGGAACGCGTGTTTTTGGACCGGTAGCAAGAGAGCTTCGTGACAGACAATTTATGAAAATAGTATCATTGGCACCAGAGGTGCTTTAATATGAAAACTAAGATGACAAAGCTTAAAATAAAATCAGGCGATACAGTAGTAGTTACTGCCGGAGACAATAAAGGGTCTGAGGGTAAGGTAATGAAGTTATACCTTGACAAAAACAAAGCAATCGTAGAAGGAGTGAACATGGTTTCAAAACATGAGAAGCCAAGTGCAGCAAATCCACAAGGTGGAATTGTAAAAAAAGAAGCTCCTATCCATATTTCAAACCTTTCTTTAGTAGATCCAAAATCTGGAAAAGCTACACGTGTAGGTTACAAAATGGAAGATGGTAAGAAAGTACGGTTTTCAAAACAATCGAATCAAGCAATATAGTTATGGCATATACACCAAGACTTAAAGAAGAGTACAAAAGCAAAGTGGTTAACACACTTACTGACGAATTTGGATATACCAACGTCATGCAGGTACCAAAATTGGAGCGTATTGTTGTTTCCCGCGGAGTGGGTGCAGCAGTTGCTGACAAAAAACTTATTGACTATTCGGTTGATGAGTTTACAAAGATAACCGGGCAAAAAGCGGTTTCAACTAACTCTAAAAAGGATGTTGCCAACTTCAAACTTCGTAAGGGAATGCCAATTGGTGTGAAAGTTACGTTGCGTGGAGAGCGTATGTACGAATTTTTAGACAGATTAGTTACTTCTTCTTTGCCAAGGGTACGTGACTTTACAGGAATTAAAGCTACAGGTTTTGACGGAAGAGGAAATTACTCTTTAGGAATTACCGAACAAATTATCTTCCCAGAAATCGATATCGATAAAGTGAAGAAAATTGAAGGAATGAACATTACGTTCATCACTTCGGCTCAAACTGATAAAGAAGCGAAATCATTATTACAAGAATTAGGGTTACCCTTTAAAAAGAACTAAGAATGGCTAAAGAATCAATGAAAGCCCGCGAGGTTAAGAGACAAAAAACGGTACTTAAATATGCAGCCAAACGCAAAGCTTTGAAAGAAGCTGGAGATTGGGAAGGTTTGCAGAAATTACCTAAAGATGCCTCACCAGTACGTTTGCACAATCGTTGTAAACTAACCGGAAGACCAAGAGGGTATATGAGAACTTTTGGAGTTTCACGTGTTACATTTCGTGAATTGGCCAATCAAGGTCTTATCCCAGGTGTGAGAAAAGCATCTTGGTAAAAAAGATGTAGGCGCGAGATTAATCGCGTGCGTACTAAACAAAAAGTATAAACTGGTTGTAGGTTTGTTCCGATAGACGGGCGAAAACCACTTCCGCAAATATCAATAAATGAATATAGATCCAATTTCGGATTATCTAACGCGAGTTAGAAATTCTGCAAAAGCCGGACATCGCGTAGTAGAGATTCCAGCGTCAAATCTAAAAAAGGAGGTTACAAAGATCCTTTTTGATCAGGGTTACATTTTGAGCTACAAATTTGATGACGAGAGTACTTCACAGGGTATCATCAAAATTGCATTGAAATATGACAAGCTTACTAAAGAGCCCATAATCAAGAAAATTCAAAGAATTAGTAAACCAGGTTTACGTAAATATGCTGGTTCAGACGAACTACCTCGTATTTTGAATGGTTTGGGTATTGCTATTGTTTCTACTTCTTCGGGAGTAATGACAGGGCAACAAGCCAAAGCTCAGAATGTAGGAGGTGAAGTATTATGTTACGTTTACTAAAAAATAGACAAAGAAATGTCAAGAATAGGTAAAAGCCCGGTAGTAATCCCACAAGGAGTTACAGTTGATATAAAAGACAACGTAATTACCGTAAAAGGAAAATTAGGCGAGTTGTCTCAGGAATTCACTGATATAACCGTGAAAGAAGAGGATGGTCACATTATATTGGAACGCCCTTCAGAATCAAAAGACCACATTGCAAGACACGGTCTTTATAGATCTTTAATCAATAATATGGTTGAAGGTGTAAGCAACGGATGGACCAAGCAATTGGAATTGGTAGGTGTGGGTTACCGCGCAAGCTGTCAAGGACAAAAATTGGATTTGGCCTTAGGATTTTCACATAACATCATTCTGAACGTCGCTCCAGAAGTAAAAGTGGAAACTGTATCTGATAAAGGTAAAAACCCAATCGTAAAACTAACTTCGCACGACAAGCAATTGGTTGGACAAGTAGCTGCAAAAATCCGCAGTTTCCGTACGCCAGAACCTTACAAAGGAAAAGGTATCAAGTTTGTAGGTGAACAATTAAGAAGAAAAGCAGGTAAATCTGCATAACAAATAGAGTTATGGCATTATCAAAGTACGAAAGAAGAGAGCGCTTGCGCATGAGAATCAGAAAAACTGTTGAGGGGACTGAAAGTCGTCCACGTTTGGCTGTTTTCAGAAGCAACAAAGAAATATACGCTCAGATAATTGACGATGTAAATGGAAAAACCATTACTGCTGCATCTTCAAGAGATAAAGATATTGACGCTTCAAAAGTAAATAAAGTTGAAGCTGCAAAAATGGTAGGAAAATCAATCGCAGAAAAAGCTGCTAAAGCTGGTGTTGAAAGCATCGCTTTTGACAGAGGCGGTTACCTATACCATGGAAGAGTAAAATCATTAGCTGAAGGTGCACGCGAAGGTGGCCTTAAATTCTAAGTAAAATTATGTATCAAGATTATAAGAACGTAGAATTAGTAAAGCCAGGAGGTCTAGATTTAAAAGATCGTTTGGTAGGTGTACAACGTGTAACCAAGGTGACCAAAGGTGGTCGTACCTTTGGATTTTCAGCTATCGTAGTTGTTGGAGACGAAAAAGGTGTGGTAGGACAAGGACTTGGTAAATCCAAGGATGTGGCCAGTGCAATAGCGAAAGCTATTGAAGATGCCAAGAAGAACCTTATTCGCATCCCACTAAACAAAGTAACGCTTCCTCACGAACAAAAAGGAAAATACGGCGGAGCTCGTGTTAACCTTCTTCCGGCTGCACCTGGTACAGGGGTAATCGCTGGTGGTGCTGTTCGTGCCGTATTGGAGTCAGTTGGAGTACACGACGTATTGTCAAAATCACAAGGATCTTCCAACCCACATAACGTGGTAAAAGCAACTTTTGATGCACTATTGCAAATGCGAAGTGCACAAACGATTGCTGACCAACGTGGAATTTCACTTGAAAAAGTATTCAAAGGATAAATATCAAAGCGATGGCAAAAATAAAAGTAACAAAGGTTAGAAGTGCTATTAAGCGCCCACAAAACCAAAAGAGAACGCTAGAAGCACTCGGCCTTCATAAAATAGGTCAGACTGTGGAGCATGAAGATACGCCAAACATTCTTGGTATGATCAATAAAGTTAATCACTTAGTTTCTGTTGAAACTAACTAAGGAAATACAATATAATGGATTTAAGTAACTTACAACCCGCCGCAGGATCGGCGAAAAACAAAGGCAAGCGAGTAGGTCGCGGACAAGGTTCCGGTAAAGGTGGTACTGCCACCCGAGGACATAAAGGAGCAAAATCACGTTCAGGTTATTCCAAGAAACTTGGATTTGAAGGTGGTCAAATGCCTCTTCAACGTCGTGTTCCTAAGTTTGGCTTTACAAATATCAACCGAAAAGAGTATAAGGGAATCAATATTGATACTCTTCAACAATTGGTTGACGACAAAAAAATAAAAGATGCCGTTGACTTTGAAACCTTATTTGGTTTAGGTCTTGCTGGAAAAAACGAAATGGTTAAGATTCTAGGAAGAGGAGAGTTAAAAGCAAAACTTAAAGTATCTGCGCACAAGTTTACTGCCTCGGCAAAAGAAGCTATTGAAGCTGCGGGAGGCGAAGTAGTAACATTGTAACAAAAGATAAGGATGAAGTTTATTGAAACCTTAAAAAATGTTTGGAGAATAGAAGAACTGCGGAATCGCATCTTGCTTACTCTAGGAATGCTATTGGTGTACCGTTTTGGGGCTCAAGTAGTGCTTCCTGGAATTGATGCTGATATGCTTGCATCATTTGCTGGCAAATTCGACGCAGGGGGAATAGGTGGATTGTTAAACGCATTTACAGGAGGAGCTTTTGCCAACGCTTCTGTTTTTGCATTGGGGATTATGCCGTATATTTCTGCTTCTATTGTTGTCCAGTTGATGCAAATTGCAGTACCCTATCTCCAGAAACTTCAAAAAGAAGGAGAAAGTGGACGTAAGAAAATCAATCAAATTACGCGTTGGTTAACCATCGGTATTTGTTTGGTTCAAGCACCAAGTTATCTTGCCGGTCTTCCAGCAATGGGAGTGCCTGTAGAGGCTTTTATAATGGGACAAAGCGTTATGTTCTATGTTTCCTCAGTAATTATTTTGGTAACAGGAACAATATTTGCAATGTGGTTGGGTGAGAAAATCACCGACAAGGGTATTGGGAATGGTATCTCCATACTTATTATGGTTGGTATTATTGCACGTATGCCACAATCATTTGCTCAGGAATTTGTTTCAAGAGTAATGGAGTCAAACGGTGGATTGATTATGATCCTTATCGAATTGGTTATCTGGTTCGTGATTATCTTACTATCAATTATGTTAGTAATGGCAGTTCGAAAAATACCAGTTCAGTATGCAAGAAGATCTGCAAGCGGTGGTTACGAGAAGAATATTTTTGGAGCAAGACAATTTATTCCTTTAAAACTTAATGCTTCTGGGGTTATGCCTATCATTTTTGCTCAGGCAATTATGTTTGTGCCTGCTGCTGTAGCTAGTATTTCGGATAGTGAATTTGCACAAGGTATTCAAGCTACATTTAGTGATATCTTCGGATTTTGGTATAACGTGGTATTCGCGGTATTGATTATAATATTTACATACTTCTATACGGCTATCACAGTACCAACAAACAAAATGGCTGATGATCTTAAACGTAGCGGTGGTTTTATTCCAGGTATCAAACCAGGATCTCAAACTGCTGAGTATTTAGACCGAATCATGTCTCAAATTACACTGCCAGGTTCTGTGTTCCTAGCTTTAATCGCTATAGCTCCGGCATTTGTTGTTAAGTTAATGGGTATCCAACAAGGATGGGCATTATTCTATGGTGGTACATCACTACTTATTATGGTAGGTGTGGCTATCGACACCATGCAACAAGTGAACTCGTATTTGTTGAATCGTCATTATGATGGTTTAATGAAAAGTGGTAAAAATAGAAAAGCAGTAGCTTAAGTAAAATTGTAGTGGATATTCGTTAGAAATTGTTACTTTTGCAAAAAAATTACAAGGAATAACTAATACCTACTAAAAATTAAAGACTAATAGAGAATGGCTAAACAAAATGCAATTGAACAAGATGGAAGTATAGTGGAAGCACTATCAAACGCGATGTTCCGTGTTGAACTGGAAAACGGTCACATTGTAACCGCTCACATTTCTGGTAAGATGCGTATGCACTACATTAAATTGTTGCCAGGCGATAAAGTGAAGCTTGAAATGAGTCCTTACGATTTAACGAAAGCAAGGATAACATACAGATACTAATCTCGATAGTTATCGGGACGAAGAACCTAAGGGTTCATTGAATTATAAACGAAAATAGATGAAATCGTAAGGTTTTATTTCACGATTAAAATCAAATATTTAAGAGAGATGAAAGTAAGAGCATCCGTAAAGAAGAGAAGTGCCGACTGCAAGATTGTTCGCAGAAAAGGCAGATTATATGTTATTAATAAAAAGAACCCAAAGTTCAAACAAAGACAAGGATAAGTTATGGCAAGAATCGCAGGTGTAGATATCCCAAAGCACAAAAGGGGTGTAATCGCGTTAACGTATATCTTTGGAATCGGTAAAAGCCGTGCACAAGATATTCTGAACAAAGCCGGAGTTGACGAAGACAAAAAGGTTAGTGAATGGAACGATGAAGAAATCGGAGCTATTCGTGACGCTGTTGGATCGTTCAAAATCGAAGGTGAATTACGTAGTGAAGTTCAAGTAAGTATTAAACGCTTAATGGACATTGGTTGTTACAGAGGTATTCGTCACAGATCGGGTCTTCCTTTAAGAGGACAACGTACAAAGAATAACTCTCGTACAAGAAAAGGAAAACGTAAAACTGTTGCTAACAAGAAAAAAGCGACTAAATAACAGTTGATAGGGGTTAGACAGTAGGTTTTTTTTTGAGCTTGAAGCATTTCTATGTTTCTCAACTAATAACTACCAATTACCACTACAACCTAAATCACTAGAAGTTATGGCAAAGACAACTCATAAAACGACTAAAGCGGTTAAGAAACGTAAGGTTAATGTTGATTCT
Source organism: Aequorivita sp. (assembly GCA_052105975.1). GTDB lineage: Bacteria > Bacteroidota > Bacteroidia > Flavobacteriales > Flavobacteriaceae > Aequorivita. The sequence goes on from JBQEAY010000018.1 coordinate 23,993, forward strand.
GTAGGTGAAGCTCACGTTACAGCATCTTTCAACAACATTATCGTATCCTTGACTAATAAAAATGGAGATGTTATTTCTTGGTCCTCAGCCGGTAAAATGGGCTTTCGTGGATCTAAGAAAAACACTCCTTATGCAGCTCAATTGGCATCAGAAGATTGTGCAAAAGTAGCTCATGATGCTGGTTTACGTAAAGTAAAAGTTTACGTAAAAGGGCCAGGAAACGGTAGAGAATCTGCAATACGTTCCATCCACAATTCTGGAATTGAAGTAACCGAAATTATCGATGTTACTCCAATGCCACACAACGGATGCCGTCCTCCAAAAAGAAGAAGAGTTTAATTATTCTTTATTCTCTATTGCTTTTTTTAAAAAAGCATTGCTTATTACCGCCTCTGGTGTTATTAGGTAAGGAATAAAAAATAATAATAAACAATAATCAATAGTAAGTATCAATCTGAAGAAATCAAAAACTAAAGGATTAACGTAAGACCTTAATTTAGTTTTTCTTCAAAACCTTAAATTAGAAATGGCAAGATATACTGGTCCAAAAACTAAAATAGCCCGTAAGTTCGGGGAAGCAATCTTCGGAGACGACAAATCTTTCGAAAAAAGAAACTACCCTCCAGGGCAGCACGGTAACACTCGTCGCCGTGGTAAAAAATCTGAATACGCTATCCAATTAATGGAAAAGCAAAAAACAAAATACACCTATGGTATTTTGGAGCGTCAGTTCAGAAACATGTTTAAAAAAGCAAATGCTGCTCCAGGGATTACTGGTGCTGTATTGCTTCAAATGTGTGAGTCTCGTTTAGACAACGTAGTGTACAGAATGGGGATTTCTCCAAGTCGCTCTGGTGCTAGACAATTAGTTTCTCACCGTCATATCACTGTTAATGGTGAAAAAGTAAACATTCCGTCTTACCAGTTAAAAGCTGGAGATGTAGTAGCTGTTAGAGAGAAATCAAAATCTCTTAGCGCAATCAGCGATTCTTTAGCAAATGCTAGTCACGTATACGAGTGGATCACTTGGAACGGCGAAACGAAACAAGGAACTTTTGTTTCTGTTCCGGAGCGTATCCAGATTCCAGAGAACGTTAACGAGCAGCTAATCGTTGAATTATATTCTAAATAATAAAAAACACAGAAGTCAATTATGGCAATATTTAGTTTTCAGAAGCCTGATAAAGTTATAATGGTAGATTCTACTGATTTCGAAGGGAAATTTGAATTTCGTCCTTTGGAACCAGGTTACGGTCTTACCATCGGTAACGCATTAAGACGTGTACTACTTTCCTCTTTGGAAGGATTCGCCATCACTTCGGTTCGCATCGAAGGAGTGGATCACGAATTTTCTACCATCGCTGGAGTCGTGGAAGATGTTACAGAAATTATTTTGAACCTTAAACAAGTTCGTTTCAAAAGACAGATTGACGATATAGATAACGAAACGGTTACTATTTCTGTTTCTGGAAACGAGCAGTTAAAGGCTGGTGATTTCCAAAAATTCATTTCAGGTTTTCAAGTATTGAACCCAGAATTGGTTCTTTGCAATATGGACCCTAAAGTGAACCTTAATTTCGAAATTACTATCGAAAAAGGTCGCGGTTATGTTCCTGCTGAAGAGAACAAAAAAGCAAACGCTCCATTGGGTACTATTTTTACAGATTCTATCTACACACCAATAAAAAATGTGAAGTACAGTATTGAAAACTTCCGTGTAGAGCAAAAAACAGATTACGAAAAATTAGTTTTCGAAATCCAAACTGACGGATCTATTCACCCAAAAGATGCATTAACTGAAGGTGCAAAAACATTGATTCATCACTTTATGTTGTTCAGCGATGAGCGCATCACTTTGGAGGCAGATGAGATTGCACAAACTGAAACTTATGATGAGGAATCTCTTCATATGCGTCAGTTGCTTAAAACAAAATTAGTAGATATGGACCTTTCGGTTCGTGCACTAAACTGTTTGAAAGCTGCAGAAGTTGATACTTTGGGCGACCTTGTTTCCTTCAATAAAAATGACTTGATGAAGTTCCGTAACTTCGGTAAAAAATCACTTACTGAGCTTGAAGAGCTCGTAAGCGTGAAAGGCCTAAACTTCGGGATGGATCTTGCAAAATATAAGTTAGATAAAGACTAGAACAGACTTGAGATTTTAGATGTGAGACGTTAGATGTTTGTCTCACACCTCACATCTATCATCTTATATCTATAAAAATTAACCCATCATAATTTGCTCTCCGAAGAACGGATTTTGTAGCAAGATGATGAAATCAAAAATGTCATGAGACACGGAAAAAAATTAAATCAATTAAGTAGAAAAACTGCCCACAGACATTCAATGATGGCCAATATGGCAAGTTCATTGATTGAACACAAAAGAATCAATACTACTGTTGCAAAAGCGAAAGCTTTAAAGCAATTTGTTGAACCTTTAGTGACAAAGTCTAAGGAGGACACTACGCAAAACCGTCGTTTAGTTATGGCTAAATTGCGTCAAAAAGATGCAGTTGCCGAACTTTTCAGAACTGTTGCGCCAAAAGTTGGTGATCGTCCAGGAGGTTACACACGTATTATTAAGTTGGGTAACCGTCTAGGTGATAACGCTGATATGGCAATGATAGAGCTTGTTGATTTCAACGAAATCTATAATGCAGGTAAAGCTACTAAGAAGAAATCTACTCGTAGAAGTCGTCGTGGAGGCGGTGGGTCTGATGCTGCTTCAAAAGCTGCTCCAGCAAAAGCTACTAAAGAAACTAAGAAAGAAGAAGAATAAATTTCTTAATTCAACTATATTTAAAAACCGTCAAGTTAGCTTGACGGTTTTTTTTGTTTCTGCAAGAATGGTTTCCTAGGTCATCCAATTGGAGAAAATTTATTCTGATACTTAGATGTAGATTCCGCAGTTGGTCCAACTTTTGGAATTTAAGGGGGGTATAGTAATGTTCATTTATTATTTGATTTAGGTTCGCAATTTTATTTCATTTTTAATAGAAAGACTTTTTTTAACCTTAAAGCTGAGACTAAACATAGGTATGAATTTCAAATCTAGTATGAAATAATACAATTCTATTTCAAAAATCAACAAAGGGATAAGCATTTTCGTTTATCCCTTTTTTTATACTATTTTTGCAAAGAATTTTGAAAAGTTGGATGCTTAGAGTTAGATGACGAACATTTTCAACTTGAAACCTGCAACTTGCAACTTGAAACCCTTCTTAAAATGAAATACCAAACACGAAAAAAAGCACTGATTTTATTGGCAGACGGAACCATTTTCTACGGAAAAGCGGTTGGAAATAAAGAAGGTTCGGCCTTTGGCGAAGTTTGTTTCAATACCGGAATGACCGGTTATCAAGAAATTTTTACAGATCCGTCCTATTTTGGGCAGATTATGGTTGCTACAAACACTCATATAGGCAATTATGGGGTTAATAAGGAGGAAGTGGAATCTGAAGGAGTGAAAATTGCTGGGTTGGTGGTGCGTAACTTCAGTTATCATTACTCACGTGAATCTGCCGATGCTTCTTTAGAAGAATTTATAAATGAAAATAATTTACTTGCTATAAGTGATGTTGATACACGAGCCTTAGTAAATTACATTCGCGACAACGGCGCAATGAATGCTGTAATTTCCACAGAAGTTGATAATATTGAAGGTCTAAAGAAACAATTGGCAGCAACACCAAATATGGACGGATTGGAGCTTGCTTCAAAAGTGTCAACAAAAGAACCTTATTTCGTGGGTAATGAAAATGCCAAGTATAAAGTTTCGGCATTGGATTTAGGGATTAAAAAGAACATTCTTCGTATGCTTGCCGAGCGTGACTGCTACATAAAAGTATTTCCTTACGATTCTAGCTTTTCAGATATGGAGACTTTCAAGCCTGACGGATATTTCTTTTCTAACGGTCCCGGCGATCCGGAACCTTTAAAAGGTGCAATTGAAGTTGTAAAGACTGTTTTGGATAAAGAGTTGCCAATGTTTGGAATCTGTCTAGGGCACCAAATGCTGGCCTTGGCTAATGATGTTTCTACCTATAAAATGCATAATGGCCACCGCGGAATAAACCATCCAGTAATGAACTTGCTGACTGGAAAAGGTGAAATCACTTCACAAAATCATGGTTTTGCCATCAATAGAGAAGAGGCAGAAGCAAATCCTAATATTGAAGTAACCCACGTGCATCTAAATGATCACACGGCTGCAGGAATTAGAATAAAGAACAAACCTGCTTTTTCAGTACAGTATCATCCAGAGTCAAGTCCTGGTCCACACGATGCTTCGTATCTTTTTGATCAGTTTATTGATAGTATAGAAAAGCATAAATTCCAAACGGTATAATTTCAAACCTAACAGGTTTTAAAATCCTGTTAGGTTTTTTAATATATAATAAGAAATAACAATAAATAATAATAAGATGAGCATCATTATCGACATTAACGCTAGACAAATCTTCGATTCAAGAGGTAATCCTACGATCGAAGTTGACGTAATCACCGAAAACGGCTTTATGGGCCGAGCCGCGGTTCCATCTGGAGCTTCAACTGGCGAGCATGAGGCAATGGAACTTCGCGATGGCGGAAAAGCCTACATGGGAAAAGGTGTTTTGAAGGCTGTGGAAAACGTTATGGGTAAAATTGCTGGAACACTTCTTGGCGTTTCTGTTTTTGAGCAGGCACTTATCGATAAAACAATGATTGATTTGGATGGTACCAAAAACAAATCAAAACTTGGAGCCAATGCAATTCTTGGTGTTTCCTTGGCTTGTGCAAAAGCAGCGGCTAATGAATTAGGAATGCCTTTATATCGTTATGTTGGTGGAGTAAGTGCCAAAACACTGCCCGTACCAATGATGAACATTATCAATGGTGGATCGCATAGTGATGCGCCTATTGCATTTCAAGAGTTTATGGTAATGCCTATAAAAGCGAAAAACTTTACACACGCCATGCAAATGGGGTCTGAAATCTTCCACAATCTAAAGAAAGTATTGCACGATCGTGGTTTGAGTACAGCTGTAGGTGATGAAGGCGGATTTGCCCCAACTTTAGAGGGTACTGAAGATGCTTTAGATACCATTGCAAAAGCAACTAAAAAAGCTGGTTATAAACTTGGTGATGATGTAATGATTGCGTTGGATTGTGCTGCGGCCGAATTTTACGTGAAGAAAAAATACGATTATACGAAGTTTGAAGGTGATAAAGGGAAAATACGATCATCAACAGAACAGGCAGATTATTTAGCTGAATTATGTGAAAAATACCCTATTATTTCTATCGAGGACGGTATGGACGAAGATGATTGGGAAGGCTGGAAATACTTGACCGAAAAAATAGGTGATAAAGTACAGTTGGTTGGTGATGATTTATTCGTCACAAATGTTGAAAGACTTTCTAAAGGAATCAAAGAAAATATAGCCAATTCAATTTTGATAAAAGTAAATCAAATTGGAACCTTAACTGAAACGATAGCTGCTGTAAATATGGCTCATAATGCTGGCTACACTTCAGTAATGTCTCACCGAAGTGGCGAAACTGAAGATAATACAATTGCTGACCTCGCTGTGGCACTAAACTGCGGACAGATAAAAACGGGTTCTGCATCGAGAAGTGATAGAATGGCAAAGTACAACCAGCTGCTTAGAATTGAAGAACAATTGGGCGATGTGGCTTATTTTCCTGGAGAAAATGCCGTTAAAGTATAGGTTTGTAATAGAAATCTAAAATTCACTAACAATTGGTGTTGCTTTTTAAGTTGTAAATCCGCTGTATGACCTATGCTTTAAGGTTTTTTTAACCTAAGAATAGTCGACAATGTTAAAAAAAATCGCTTGATTTTTCGTAACTTAGCATTTCAGAATAAATACAAAAAACACATTATTATATGGCAAAGATGGCAACCCTCGAGATAGATGGCAAAAAGTACGAGTTTCCCGTTGTGGAAGGAACTGAAAACGAGCTAGGAATAGAAATAAAAAGTCTTCGGGCGGATACAGGCGGTGTCGTTACACTCGATCCAGGTTATAAAAATACTGGAGCTTGTGAAAGTGCAATAACATTTTTAAATGGAGAAAAAGGAGTGCTACGTTACAGAGGTTATTCTATTGAAGAGTTAGCTGAAAAGGGACATTTCTTAGAAGTTTGCTATCTTCTTATTTTTGGTGATTTGCCAACCTCGCAACAACTTGATAAATTTCACGCCGATATAAAAGCACAATCTCACGTTGATGAGGATGTAAAAAAGATATTGGATGGCTTTCCAAAATCGGCTCACCCAATGGGAGTTTTGTCTTCTTTGACTTCGGCTTTGGTCGCATTTAATCCATCATCGGTAAATGTTGATAGTGAGGAAGATATGTATAATGCTATCGTTAAGATACTTGGAAAATTCCCTGTACTAACGGCTTGGACTTATAGAAAACGTATGGGGCTTCCGTTGGATTACGGTGGAGACTCTCTTGGATATGTTGACAACTTCCTTAAAATGATGTTTAAAAAACCTAGTGGGGAATACACAACGAATAAAGTAGTTTTAGAAGCTCTTGATAAATTATTGATTCTTCATACTGATCATGAACAAAACTGTTCTACGTCAACTGTACGTATTGTTGGATCTTCGCATGCAGGTTTATTTATATCGATATCAGCGGGTATTGCGGCTTTATGGGGCCCACTTCACGGTGGTGCTAACCAAGCGGTAATCGAGATGCTTGAAGCCATTAAAGAGGACGGTGGTGATACCAAGAAATTTATGGCAAAGGCCAAAGATAAAAATGATCCTTTCCGTTTGATGGGCTTTGGACACAGAGTCTATAAAAACTTTGATCCGCGTGCAAAAATCATCAAAAAAGCTGCGGATGCTCTTTTAGATGATTTAGGAATAGATGATGAAATTCTTGACATTGCAAAAGCATTAGAAAAAGAAGCTTTGGAAGATCCGTACTTCGTAGAAAGAAAATTATATCCAAATGTTGACTTCTATTCAGGAATCATTTATCGCGCTTTAGGTATTCCAGTAGAGATGTTTACCCCGATGTTTGCATTAGGACGACTTCCAGGTTGGATTGCGCAATGGAGAGAGATGCGATTGAACAAAGAACCAATAGGCCGACCACGACAAATTTATGTTGGGGAAACTCATAGAGATTTTAAACCGGTAGAAAAAAGATAATAACTAATTTTTAATATTTTTGAAAGCACCTCCTTATCGAGGTGCTTTTTTTATATTTGCGATATGATAAAGTTGAACATTAACGACGAAGTTTCTAGGCTACGTGCCGTAGTGCTAGGAAGAGCAGATAGTAACGGCCCAGTTCCAAAATTGGAAGACGCCTATGATCCAAAATCTGCAGAACATATTAAAGCTGGTACGTATCCAAAAGACAGCGATATGGAGAAGGAAATGGAGGCGGTAGCCAAAGTTTTTGAAAAATATGATGTTAAGGTTTACCGTCCTGATTCAATAGAAGATTATAATCAGATTTTTACTAGAGACATCGCTTTCGTTATTGAAGATAAGTTTATAAAAGCTAATATTCTTGAAGATAGAAGTAAGGAAATAGACGCAATACATTCCGTAATTGAAGAGATAAATCCATCTAAGATTATAGAATTTCCTGAAAACGCACATATTGAGGGCGGAGATGTAATGCCATGGGGAGATTATATTCTTGTGGGCACTTATTATGGTGAAGATTATCCAAGTTTTATCACAGCGAGAACTAATATGAATGCAGTGAAACACCTTCAAAAATTATTTCCTCATAAAAAGGTAAAATCTTTCAACCTTAAAAAGAACAATACCGTTGCCGATGAAAATGCATTGCATTTAGATTGCTGTTTTCAGCCTTTGGGAAGAGGAAAAGCAATTATACATAAAGAAGGGTTTTTGATTGAAGAAGAGTATGAATGGTTAGTAAATCTCTTTGGAAAGGAAAATTGTTTTCATATTGATAAGCGCGAAATGTATAATATGAATAGCAACATCTTCTCTATTTCACCAGATGTAGTTATTTCAGAAAAAAGCTTTACACGTCTCAACACTTGGTTGCGGGATCAAGGTTTTACTGTGGAAGAAGTGCCTTATGCTGAAATAGCCAAACAAGAAGGTTTGCTCCGTTGCTCCACAATGCCGTTGATAAGGGATTAACAAGCATTGTTAGAGCTGTTTTTGTGCTCTAAATAACTTTGAATTAAGTCTTTAAAAGCATTTCTTTTTCTACATTAGAAATGCTTTTAAAGACTTATTTATTTTAGATATAGGATTAAAGAAGTTTGTCTGCCAAGAAGAATGCTGCCACAGAGAAGAAAATAATAATTCCCGTAACATCCACTAAGGTTGCCACAAATGGCGCAGAAGCTGTTGCAGGATCCAACTTACACCACTTTAGAACAAAGGGAATCAGCGAGCCGGAAAGTGTTCCCCAAAGCACGATGAAAACTAAGGAAACAGAAACGCTAAGCGCGACTTCTAGCCAAAATTCGCCATAATCATAGAGTCCAGTTTCTTGCCAAATAAAGATACGGATGAAACCTATGGTTCCAAGGATGGTTCCCAATAATAATCCTGAAAGTAACTCTTTCTTCATTACGTACCACCAATCCATTAACTTTAGCTCCTTTAAGGCCATAGCGCGAATAATAAGTGAAGCCGCTTGAGAACCGGAGTTACCACCACTGGAAATAATTAACGGAACAAATAATGCCAATACTACGGCTTTTTCAATTTCTCCTTCAAAATACCCCATGGCAGATGCAGTAAGCATTTCCCCAAAAAAGAGAATCACAAGCCATCCTGCTCTTTTCTTAACAAGATCTAAGAGTGTGGAATCGGTATAAGACATTTCTAGTCCTTCAGAACCCCCAAACTTTTGAATGTCTTCAGTGGTTTGGTCTTGAACTGCATCTAAAATATCATCGAAAGTTACAATACCAACCAAAACACCACTTTCGGTTATAATTGGTAAAGCGGAACGGTCGTATTTATCAAAAGTGTCAACTGCTTCTTCAATAGGAGTAGTAGTGGTGATAGCCAAAACATGCCTATCCATTAGCTCTGATATTTTTGTATCAGGCTCAGCAAGTAATAACTGACCGATTCTAAGGTCATCAATCAGTACGTTGTTTTCATCTACAACATAGACAAAATTTAAGGTTTCTGCTTTCTTTCCTTCCTTCTTAATATGTGTTAGAACTTGATTAACTGTTTTCTCTGCTCTTGTTTGTATATAATGAGGCGTCATTAATCGAGCAATACTTTCTTTTTCGTATCCAATTAAACTTAGCGCGATTTCTCTTTCCTCATTATTGAGAAGATTTATTAAAGTCTTGATAAGGTGGTCGGGAAAATTCTCAAAAAGCTTGGTTCGATTATCTGGAGGCAGATTGTTTAGTACTCCGGAAAGTTCTTTATTGCCAAGAGCTTTGATTATTTTTATTTGAATAGGTGGTTCCAAGAACTTAAATACCTGAGTTTTTTTCTCTGGCGTGAGCATTAAAAAGGACAAGTTTCTTTCGTCGTTGCCCAGTTCACTTAATTGCTCAGCAATATCTGCGGGATGTTGATTTTGAAAATTCACCATAGCTGAATTATTTTTTTAAGGTGTCATGAGTTTGCGGTTGATACCAAACAATCATTTAAATACGGTCGCAAACATACTTAATAAAAGTAAGGCAAGTTAATACCAGAATCTGCTATGTTCTAGTTTATTCGTTCTTTTTAAATCTACAAAAGATGAAATTTTGAGTAGTATCAAATGGAGTTTGATGATCGATTGTGTTGCAGTCTAATTTTTCAAAAGTATCTAAAAACTGCTTCTCTAGACTATTTTCGGTGTATTGTTTTATTGGTATTCCGCTACATTTTTCTGGGCCTTTATCTGAAAAAGTTCCGATTATTAGTTCTCCATCTTTTTTAATGCACTGATTAACATTTTTCACGTACTGGGAAATTTCTTTTTCATCCGTTAAAAAATGAAAGGCGGCGCGATCATGCCAGCATTCGTATTTTTCGGAAGGATTAAAGTCTGTAATGTCTGAAACAATCCATTTTACAAGTTTTGCTCGTTCACCCAAACGTTTTTTTGCCCGTTCAATGGCCGCACTTGAAATGTCCAAAACCGTAATGTCTCTGTATCCCAAATCCAGTAAATGATCTGCCAAAAAGCTGTCGCCACCACCAACATCAATAATCTTTGCATCTTTTAAGATAGCTGCAGTTTGTATCAAATTAAGTGATATTTCTGGAGTGGGTTGAAACCAACTTACCTCTGTGAGTTTTTTGGTTTGATATATATTTTCCCAGTGCTTTTTGCGATCGAAATTTTCCATGGATGTTCCTTTGTAGCAAATCTATAAAAGTATTATTATAATGGAAGTGTTTTATGACCAGGAGTTTTGAGCTGTGGTTGTTTATCTGTGAGCCGATAGTTCTGTGCTATGAGAGAATAGAATAACTACCAACTTTAACTGGGCTTATGAAAATGTCAGAGCGAAGGCCTTTGGCTCAATAGATCACGAAATATGTGGTCAAAGCCTATTTCGATTCTCTATATGGCACTGGCATCAAAAGGCAACCTTCTGAAGATATTTTCACAGCTATCAATAGTTTGCAATTTTAGCTGATAGCATGATTAGTAATTATTAATAACCCCCAGCTTAAGCTGGGGGAATAAACAATGAACGGAATGCTTGAGCCTTAGCCCAATAGATTACCTATTTTCAGACTTCCTATATACAATATAGAATATCTGAGGAAGAACGGTCAGTGATAAAATTAGACAGATCAAGAGCCCACCAACAATCATAATGGCCAGCGGTTTTTGAATTTCTGAGCCCATTCCTGAGGACAGTGCAGCTGGTAACAAGCCCATTGAGCCCATGAGCGCAATCATTACTATGGGACGAATTCTGCTTTTCACTCCTTTTGAGATAGCTTCGTGAAGACCGTATTTACGCATGTTTTCCTTCATAACAGCAATAAGAATAATAGCATTAATTGTGTTCACTCCAAAGAGAATGATAAATCCAATCCCTGCCGAAATACCGAAAATAGTTCCTGTAACCCACAGCGAGATAAATCCACCGATAAATGCAAATGGAATTGTAGCCGCTGCTATGAGTGTATCTTTTATAGTTCCAAAATTGAAATAAAGTAAAAATAATATCAGTAAAAGTACAGCTGGAACAATAACAGCCAATTGTTTGCTGGCGCGTTCTTTACTTTCAAATTCTCCGGCCCATTCCATTTTGTTTTCTTTTGGGAGTTTCACGTTTGCGTCTACTTTTTTTCTTGCTTCGGCAATTGTACTTCCCAAATCCCGACCTTCAATACTAAAACCTACCGCAATATAACGACTACTACCTTCGCGATAGATAAAAGTGGGGCCCGTGATAAAATCTATTTCGGCGATTTCTCGTAATGGAATTTTATCGCCGCTCAACGTTGGAATTAAGATCTCCCCAATTTTTTGCTGGTCGTCTCTATATTCTTTTTGAAAACGGATATGCACATCAAACATACGCTCGTTTTCATAAAAAGTGGTGGCAGCTCTTCCGCCTATAGCCATTTCGACCACCGCCTGTGCGTCAGCCATTGAGACTCCATATTTCCCCATCGGAATTTCGTTAAACTTTATGCGAAGTTCTGGCAGACCAATATTTCGATAAACGTTCAAATCTTCAATGCCTTCAATGTCTCGAATATTATCTGCCACTTGATCTGCGTATTCTTCAAGTTGAAAGAGATCGTCCCCAAATATTTTTACAACCAAGGAACTCTTTACCCCAGCTACATATTCCTCTACGTTATCCTGAATAGGCTGACTAAATCCAAACACTATCCCAGGATTGGAATGCAGAACGGTACGCATTTCTTCAATAAGTTCTGCTTTACTGATATTGCGTTCCCATTCTTTTTCTGGATGTAGCTCAATATGAAATTCAATATTGAAAAATCCAGTGGGATCTGTACCATCGTTGGGTCGTCCCACTTGGTTCAGTACAAATTTTACTTCCTCGAACTCACGCAGTTCATTTTTAATCTCCTTTGCCAGGCGGTTGGATTCATCAATATTCACACTGTTTGGTAATGTAGCGCGTACGTAAAGTGCTCCTTCATTCAGATTTGGAATAAACTCTGTACCGTAAAACATAAAACTTACGGTACAAAGAGTTAGAAGCCCAATAAAACCATAAACAGTAGTTTTTTTCCATCGACTGCTCCATTGGAAAAGACTAAATAGATTGCCTTGAAAAAATCTCGAGATTCTATTTTCCTTTTCTACAATATTCTTCTTCAGTAAGACTTTTATCATTGCAGGGACATAAGTAATACTTAAAATCAAGGATCCAGTTAGGGCATAACCCAAAGTAAACGCCAGTGGAGAAAACATTTTACCCTCAACTTTCTGGAAAGAGAAAATAGGTAATAATGCTACAATAAGGATAATCTGTGCAAATACGATATAGGTTGCAACGCTGCCGGCACTCTTTTTAATTAGCCCGAGCTTGCTCATCTTATTAAATTTTTCCATTCCTACTTCCTTCGCCTTTTTATCCATTGCTACAAAGACGGTTTCCACGATAACGAGCGTTCCTTCCAACAGCAATCCAAAATCGATAGCTCCCATGGAAATTAGGTTGGCGGGTAGCCCTTGGATGCGTAACATTACTAAAGCAAACAGGAAGGAGAGCGGAATTACTGTTGCCACGATAACCGTGGTTCTCCAATTAAAGAGAAAAATAAATACAATAAGCGATACTAGAACAATACCTTCGACCAGGTTTTTACTCACCGTTCCTACTGTGGCTTCTACAAGATCTGTCCGGTCAATAAATGGTTCTATCAAAACGTCATCAGGTAGAATCCGTTCATTGAGATCGGCAATTTTCTTTTTCACACTCGCAATTACATCATCTGGATTTTCTCCGCGAAGCATAACCACAATTCCCTGGACTAAATCATCATCATCTTGCAATCCGACAGAACCCAATCTCGGTTTTGCGGAAATTTGTACTTCGGCCACATGTTTTACCAAGATGGGAGTTTTACCGCGCACTTTGATTAGGATATTTTCTATATCCTCTATTCCTTCTAATAGACCAACCCCACGAACTACATACGCCTGACTTCCTCTTTCAATTACATCACCACCTACGTTGATATTACTTTTTGAAACAGCTTCAAAAACTTCCAATGGCGATAGGTCATAGTTCGCCAATTCCGTAGGGTTAATTTTTATTTCATATATCTTTTCTTCCCCACCAAAACTCACAACATCGGCTACGCCAGGAACGGAAACCAATTCCCGTTCCACAACCCAATCCTGGATTGCAGTCAATTCATTAATTGGTCTATCACTCTTTAATACATATCTAAAAATTTCCCCTGTGGCACCATAAGGTGGTTCGATTTCAGCATCGGCACCATTGGGAAGATCAATTCCTTGCATACGGTTTGAAGCGTATTGCTGCGCATAAAAATCATCTACGTCATCATCGAAAATTACGGTAACTACCGAAAGACCGAACAAGGAAATAGAGCGAACTTGGGCTTTCTTGGGAATTGTGTTCACTTCCTTCATAATAGGAAGCGTCACAAATTTCTCTACCTCTTCTGCACTTCTTCCTGGCCATTGGGTAATGATTCTTGCCCTAGTATTGGTAACGTCTGGAAAGGCTTCAATAGGTGTGTGTATGTAGCTGTAGATTCCTGCTATTAGCAAAAGGAATGTTAGGAAAAAGACAATGATGGAATTCTTGAGCGAAAAGCCAACAATGCTTTGGATAAATTTTTTCATTCTGAATTATTTCTGAAAGTTTTTGAGCTGTTCGTAGATGAGCAAATGGTTTTTTGAAACTATTCGTTCATTTTCTTCAAGTCCCCCTACGATAAAGGTGTTGCCGTTGCCTTTGGAGCTAGTTTTTACCTGTCTTATTTCCATATCACAGTCGTCTTTATAGACCACAACGAAATTTTTATTATTATCGAAAACCAGAGCATCAGTGGGAATGCTGAGTGCGGAAATCTCAGTAGTTTTTAGTGCGCTGACATCTACTAACATTCCAGGTTTTAATTTAAAGTCTGTATTTGGTAAAACCACGCGGGCTTTCAACACCTTTGATTCATTGTCCAATACTTGTGATATGGTGGTAATCTTACCTTTAAAACTCTCACCGGGATAAGACAGTGTTTTAATATCAACTTCCATATTAGCAGTGATGTTCCTCACATTGCTGGCGTAGATATCCACCATTACCCAGACGTCATTTAGGTCTGAAATAATGAATAAGGATTCTCCGCCGGCTGTAATTGGACCACCGGCAGTAATGGATTTTGCGGTAACAATACCGGAATGTGGTGCTGTTATCTTAAAAACCCCTTTTTCTGGACTTGCGCTGAAAAGGCTTAATTGTGATTCAATACGGTCCTTATTCGCTTTAAGGATTGCCAGCTCACTTTCTGAATTCATCATTTCTTTTTGTGATGAAATGCCATCATCAAACATGGCTTGGGTTGCCTTTAGGCTTTGTTCTGAAACTCTTATCTGTGAAACAATTGTTTTGGATTGTGCATAAAGTTCTGCGAGCTCCGCACTCCGTAAATCAGCCAAAACTTGTCCCTTTTTCACTTGATCACCCAAAGAAAAATAGGTATGAGATATGATGCCATCAACCAAACTCATAAAATTCACGACTTTATCTGGATTGGTTTCCACAACTCCCGTCAATGGTATATTTTCAGTTATCTTTTTGAGTTTAGGTCGTTCTAGTGCCATTTTCTCTTTGAAACTGTCATCTATGCAATAGCTTTCTGCGGTTTGTTTTGGTGGTAGTTTCTTGTTGTTGGAACAGCTGACAAAAAGTAGGGTCAGTGTGAATAGTGCCACAAGTGATGTGGATGGGATTGTATTTTTCATTTTATAGTTTTGCATATTATTTGATGATGTCTTGGCCAACGGCATAGTTCAGTGCTTCTGCTTTTTCGTGGAGTTCTTTTCCCGCTTCAAGAATTATTTCCTTATTATCCATATAAGCTTCTAGAAAATCGATGAATTCCAATAGACTGATATTCCTATAACCGAAATTTTTAGTGTAACTTTTTAAAAGAGTATCTAAAGTAGTTTCGTAATCGGCATCAATACTTTCAAAAAAGACTATTGCTTCCGAAAGGTTTTTATATGCCATTACCAATTCGTTTTCTACAGAAAGTGTTTTTTCCTCATAAAGAAACTCTGATTGCTCAATGCCAATCTTTGCTGCCTTGACGCTTCCTTGGTTTCGATTAAAAATGGGGAGGTCAATATCAAAACCAAAACCAACAAAATTGTAAAGAATATTGCCCCCCCGATCATAGTCTACTTTTAAAGTAATGTCCGGAACTCGTTGCGCCTTTTCAAAAGCGTATAGTTTTTCGAAATGTTTCTGGTCCAGTTCTGCAATTTTTAGGTCGGAGCGAGTAGCTTTTGCCTTTGTCTGCAATGATTGTAATTGCATTAGTTTAAACTGATCAACATCAATGAGGTAGTCTTCATCGGTTAGCGTCAACCGTGTCTCCGCTGGTAAACGCATCAATTGCTTAAGTCTCTTTTGTGCTTCATTAATATCGCCTCCAATATCCTTGCTGCTTTTTGAAAACTGAAGTTCTAATGCCTTTAGACGAATAAACTCACTTTTGGGAATATGGCCGAGACTCACTTGTTTTTCATAAGCTTTCGTGAGAGTTCTAATAGCATCAATCTGGCTGTCGTATATGCGTTTATGGAATTGGAGGAACTGCAGTTGGGTGAGTTGGTTGCGGAATTCGATTTTTAAATTCCGAAGTAAATCCTCAAAGTACTGCTCAGCTTTATCTGCAGAGACCTGCTCCAGGGCCATAAGCTTTTTACGCTTCCCAGCGGTTTGAATCAGTTGCTCAATACCAATACCAAATTGCTGATGTTTCCCGTGGTCGTTATAAAGTGGTGGTAATTCTTCTCCAGAAACTTCCTTTTGCCTATCAGTGGCCCAAAGGTTCACTTCACTTACGGAGAGAGTAGGGTTAGGCCATAATTTAGCCTGAAGTACCGCCGCTTGTGTTTTTGGAATTTCCAGTTTTTCTGCAATAAGGCTGAGGTTTTGTTTTAGAAAAACAGTTTCGGCTTCCTGACGGCTAAAGTTCATTTGCTCCTGCGCCGGGGCAAGGCTGATAAAAAGAAAAAGAAGTGCGAATATTGCTCGCTTTATATAGTTCATAGATTTTGCTCCACTAGGTTATGATGCAAAACTGAGACTATCGACCTTAAAAAGACCTTAAAGACAATAAAGTTTAGCTTAAAGGAAAGCTGATGTCGAATTGGATTTTATTCCCTGAAGGATTGGAGTAAGTAATGGAGCCATTATGTAACTCCACAATTTTTTTGGTAAGAACAAGGCCGAGACCAAAACCGGTTAATCTAGGATTATTACTACCCTTATAGAAATGATCGAATAAATATTTTTCTTCTTCCAGTTTTATGGGATTTCCTTCGTTGATAAAAGAAATTTTAATTTTGGCAGCATCAGAGCCATCAAAAACAATCTTTGCTTGTGGTTCCAAACTATACGTGATGCAATTGCGCATCACATTTAAAAATGCCTGTTTTATAAGAAGTGTATTCGCATTTAATTCCAGTTGATTTTCATTGATATCATCAGGCTGAAAACTTATTTCGAAACGAAATTCGGGATTGATAATTGAAAGTTCTTCAATGCCGTTGAATATCAATTCGTCTAGCCTAATGGTTTCCAAAGAGATCTGGTTTCCGGATTCGTTTTTTGAGATTTCCAGTAATACAGTAATAACATCCGCCAAAGATTTGGCTTTGTTGATTTGGTTTTCAATCACCTTGTTCTTTAGCGTTTCATCTGGAATGTTTTTTGCGCGCTCCAATTCCGAAACCATAACGGCTATTGGGGTTTTTAGCTCGTGAGAAATATGCTGGGCCGCGTGTTTTTGGAATGCGAAAGCGTCATTGGTACGATTGATAAGCTGGTTAAATTTATCACCTAAATATTTTAGTTCATAACTGGTGGTGTCTATCTCAAGTCCTTTAAAACTTTTATCGTTTATGTTGAGATCGTCCACTTTTTCAGCGAGATTGGTAAGCGGACTTGAAATCTTTCGGGATAGATAATTCGATATAAAAAGAACGATTCCCGTAATAACAATAAAGATGACAATGAGTGTATTTTGAAGAAAGTTTAGCTTCGTATACCCAAAAGCATCGTATGCCTTGCTTAATGCATAGTACCCTTTGCCGTCACTTTCAAGATACATTCCAATAACGTCATATTTCTCTTCCTTGGTTTCTATCCATTGTTTTGCTGGAGAAAGTTCATTTAGAATTGTTGCAGTTTCCTTAATTTGAAGATCATCCACACTTTTATAGATAATTTGTTTTTGCTGGTCATAAATCAGCATCTTTTCATCATAGAAATCGTGAATGGTGAGCTTGTCCATAATAGCGCTGAGGTTTTCACTCAACTCCTTATACTCCGTTATTAGGCCCAAAGTATTTTTTATCTTTTCTTTTTGACGTTGCTGAAATTCTTCTTCGCGATATTCAGCAAATAGGATGGTAATGATAATAGAGGAAAGTGCTGTTAACGCAATTACCGTAGTTGAAAAATAGAGTCGTATTTTGTTTTTAATCTTCATTTACATCCAAATAATACCCATATCCGATTTTGGTCTTGATGGTGTTTTTTCCAAATGGTTTATCAATTTTATTCCGAAGAAAGTTCATATAAACCTCGATGGTATTGGTGTTAGCTTGAAATGAACCACCCCAAATCCTTTCAATCAAATCTGCTTTTGAAACTATCTCACCGCTATTCTCCATGAGTTTTAGAAGAATTTGATATTCTCTAGGAGTGAGCTTTATTTCTTTGTCTTGTCGCCACACTGTTTTTTGATCGATATTTAGTTTTATATCTCCAGTAGTTAATTGAATTTTTACGGGTTGAGTTGAAGCATTTTGGCTACGTTTTATCAAAGATTTGATTCTAAGAATAAGTTCTCGCATAAAAAAAGGCTTGGTGAGATAATCATCAGCACCGCAATCAAAACCTTGCACTTTATCTTCCAGTTCAGCAAAGGCAGTTAGCATAATTACTGGTGTTGAGTTATTGTACGCTCTAAAAAGTTTACAAAGATCAAAACCATTTCTGCCTGGAATATTTATATCCATAATAATGCAATCATAGCTATTTTTTTTCAGCATGCGTTCAGCTAGAAGCCCGTCGTAAACTGTTTCTGGAAAAAATCCATCAGCTTTTAAGGCTTCGGAAATATTTCGACTTAAAGTATCGTCGTCTTCTACAATTAGGATTTTCATAACTGCAAAGATAGCATTTACGCCATATAGCATTCAGATGCGTATATTCTATTTATTTTGTTAGAATTAACAATTTAAACCTTCACATTTTCTGAACTTTTAATTTCAAAAAGTTTCTTAAAAATTCTGTAATAAATATTTTCAGCCGTTATTATGAAAGAATTGTTGCAAATTCTCTCGAAAGTGTACAATTTATAAGCATTGTAACTAAATTTTAATTACGATTAAATAAGGGTTCAAAGGCTTATTTAACAGAAAAACGACCTCCACTTTCACAAAAAATTAGTAAACTTGGCCTATCAAATTTTTAACACTTTGAAGAAATTAATCTCCCTATCTTTTTTACTGCTGTTTTTTACAGCCTTTAATAGCCTTTTAGCGCAACAAAAAGACATTACTCTTGAAGAAATTTTCAACGGTTCTTTCCGTACCGAAGGTCTCGATGTGTTACGTTCATTAAAAAATGGAAAGGAATACGCAGTCTTGAATTTCGATGGATCTAGCAAGACTTCCACTGTTGATGTTTATGATTATAAAAGCGGTGAAAAAGTGAGAACGCTCTTAAATAGTAAAGACTTAAATGGTATTCAATCTTTTATTTCTTATGAATTGAGTAAAGACGAATCGAAAATTCTATTTGCTACAGATCGAGAACCAATATTTCGTCGTTCTTCACTAGGGACATTTTATATTTACGATATAAAGACAAAAGAATTCAATCTCGTTTCCAAGAATAAGATACAGGAGCCAACTTTTAGTAATGACGGAAGCAAAATTGCTTATGGTTTTCAGAATAATCTTTATGTAAAAGATTTGACTTCTGGGGAAACAAAGCAGATTACTGAAGATGGAGAAAAGAACAGTATTATCAATGGTATTACTGATTGGGTTTACGAAGAGGAATTCGCTTTTGTTCGTGCTTTCGAGTGGAGCAAAAACGGAGATAAACTCGCCTACATAAAATTTGATGAAACCGAAGTGCCTCAATTTACGATGGATATTTATGGCACTGATCTTTATCCTAAGGCTGACACTTTTAAGTATCCAAAAGCAGGAGAGGCAAACTCTGAAGTTTCTCTGCATATTTATGATCTTGCTTCTAATAAGACTGCAGAAGTAGATTTATCGAAATACAATAATTATTACATCCCGAGATTGCTTTGGACGCAGGAGAATAATCTTGTGAGCGTTCAGTTGACAAACCGTCACCAGAATGTTGTGGATCTTGTTTTTGTAAATACAGCAGATAATTCTTCTAAGTTGATCTTAAAGGAAAAAGATGATGCTTATGTTGATATTACAGACGATCTTACGTTTCTAAACAACAACAGCTTTTTCTGGACCAGCGAAAAGGATGGTTGGAACCACATTTATCAGTACGATAAAAATGGAAAACTTCTATATCAAGTTACGAAAGGTCCATGGGAAGTAACTGAATACTACGGTTTCGATCAGAACACTGGGCGTGTTTACTACCAGAGTACAGAAAATGGAAACATCAACCGCGATGTGTATTCCATTCTTCCTTCTGGAAAGAATAAGGCGAGATTAACGCAAAAGACAGGAACGAACAACGCTGATTTTAGTGCGGACTATACCTATTTTATAAATACGTTTTCCGATGCCAAAACACCGTATGTTTATACACTTCACCAAGCCAAGACAGGAAAATTGCTTCGTGAAATAAAGAACAACAACGATTTAAAGAACCAATTATCTTCATATAAAATTTCACCTAAAGAGTTTTCAACCATAAAGATTAATGGGGAAGACTTAAATATGTATATGATTAAGCCTTTAGATTTCGACGAAACAAAGGAATATCCACTTTTCATGTATCAGTATTCTGGACCAGGTTCGCAAAACGTAGCTAACAGATGGATGGGTGGTAATGATTATTGGCATGAAATGTTGGCTAACGATCTAGATATTATCGTGGTTTGTGTTGATGGCCGTGGAACTGGTTTTAAAGGAAGAGATTTTAAGAAAATGACTCAAAAGGAATTGGGTAAATACGAGGTTGAAGATCAAGTAGCTGTAGCTAAAAAGCTAAGTGCACTACCATATATTGATACTAATCGCACAGGAATTTGGGGTTGGAGTTACGGAGGTTTTATGTCTTCAAACGCTTTGTTTCAGGCTCCATATACTTTTGAAATGGCTATTGCCGTTGCCCCAGTTACAAGCTGGAGATTTTACGACAGTATTTACACAGAGCGCTATATGCAGACGCCTCAGGAAAATCCTTCAGGCTATGATGAAAACTCGCCTCTTTCGCATGTAGATGGCCTAAAAGGAAAATTCTTATTGGTACATGGAAGTGCTGATGATAATGTTCATGTTCAAAACAGCATGCGTTTAATTGAAGCTTTGGTACAAGCTAATAAACAATTTGATTGGCGCATTTATCCTGACAGAAACCACGGTATTCGTGGTGGTAATACTAGTCTACATCTTTATACTTTGATGACCGATTTCATTAAAGACAACCTGTAACAATTAAAGTAAATTTAAATAATGAGTCAAGAAAAAGACCCACAATTAGTACGTCACCTCGCTAAACAAGGTATTGGTGACCAAATGGTAATGGGGCATCCCGCTGGCCTGTTTGTTTTATTTTTCACTGAAATGTGGGAACGTTTCAGTTATTACGGAATGCGAGCCTTATTAACGGTATTCTTAATTACAGAAGTTAGTAATGAGGGCTGGGGATGGACTAGTGAGGAAGCGCTGCAATTGTATGCTTGGTATACCGGTTTGGTTTATTTAACGCCACTTCTTGGAGGGATAATCGCCGATAAATTTACAGGATTCAGAAAAGCCATTTTATTGGGTGCTTTAATCATGACCTTGGGCCATGCTTCCATGGCACTAGAAATGGTTAGCCCTACGTTCTTTTATATTGGACTTGTATTTATGATATTGGGAAATGGTATGTTTAAACCAAACATTTCTTCTATGGTAGGGCAACTTTACCCCGATAATAGTGCCAAAAAGGATGCTGGATATACTATTTTTTATATGGGAATTAATGCAGGAGCATTTTTAGGAATGTTGCTATGCGGGTATATCGGAGAAAAAGTAGGTTGGCATTATGGGTTTGGTTTAGCAGGAGTATTTATGCTATTTGGAATGTTGCAATTCTATTTTGGAGGTAAAATTTTTGGTGTAGTAGGTGAGGAGCCAAGTAAACACACTAAAAATAAAGTAGAGAAAGTTGTTGACGACTCAGATGAAGAAGAGGAAGAAACGCCTGCTCATATTGTAAGAGATCGATTGATTGTTGTAGGAGTGCTAATGGTGGCCAGTATGTTTTTCTTCTTTGCCTTTGAGCAAGCAGGAGGGTCTATGACAGTTTTTGCAAAAAATTATACACAAAGAATTTTAGAGGGTAGCACAGGAACTATTTTTAAATGGGTGGATGCTCTTTTAACGGTCTTCCCAATTATAATTGTTTCTTGGGTACTATTCGGCTTAGGAAAGAAAATTTTTAAGGATTATCCATTGACTATTATCTTTACTGCAATATCCTTTATAATTATCTGGATTTTAGGTATCTGGAAAATATATAACGAATTTAGTCTTGACCAAACTGAAGTAACTGTTTCTTGGTTCCAAATTTTGAATTCATTTTTTATTATCACTCTAGCTTCTTCCTTTAGTAAAATGTGGGAGAAAGTATGGAATCCTTCCGGTCCGGTTAAATTTGCTATGGGCTTGACTCTAGTAGGTTTAGGCTTCGTCGTTTTATCTATAGGAGCGCAAAGTATACCGCAAGGAGCCGAAACCGCTGCAGTAAGTATGATTTGGTTGATAATGGCTTACTTTTTCCATACCATGGGCGAATTGTGCTTGTCTCCAGTAGGCTTATCTTATGTGTCTAAGCTATCTCCAAAGCGTTTAGTGGGCTTATTGTTTGGACTTTGGTTTACAGCTTCGGCGATAGCAAACTTTATTGCTGGTATGACAGGATCATATATTGACAAAATTGCAGACACGTATTCCATGTCTACTTTTTTCTTAATCATTGCAGCAATACCTGTGTTTGCAGCGGTAATCTTACTAATATTGAATCCGAAATTAAAGAAAATGATGCACGGAATTCATTGATCCTTAACAGAATCAATTTATCTTGTGGCCACAAGAGACACAAAAAACTATAGAATAAACATTTTTAAGCTTTATTAATATTTAAATTAACTATATGTCAGACGAACTTCAATATCAAAAGCAAAAGGAATTATTTGGCCATCCGGTTGGTCTTTATATTCTGTTCTTTACAGAAATGTGGGAGCGTTTCTCTTATTATGGAATGCGTGCTATTTTAGTTCTTTACTTAGTTGCAGAAGCAAATGGTGGTAATCCAGGACTAGGTTGGTCCAATGCTGAGGCACTTAAAGTTTATGGTTGGTATACCATGCTTGTTTACGTAGCATCAATTCCAGGGGGATGGATTGCAGATAAATTTTTAGGTCAAAAACAATCTGTACTTGTTGGTGGTGTATTACTTACTGCTGGACACGGTATTCTTTCTATTGAGCAGATGTGGGCGTTTTATACTGGACTGGGGCTGATTATTGCCGGTGTTGGTATGTTAAAGCCGAATATATCTACAATGGTTGGAGGTCTTTATAAGCCTGGTGATATTAGAAGAGATAAAGGATTTACTATTTTTTATATCGGGATAAACGTCGGTGCATTTCTTTCTAGTATAATTGTTGGTTATGTAGGTGAAACGTATGGATGGCACTACGGTTTTGGACTTGCAGCAATCGGAATGGCTTTAGGGTTAATTCAGTATATGGCTGGTCAAAAACATTTAAAATTTGTTGGGAATAACACCAGTAAATCTGTTGATCCAGCAGAGCAAGCAGCAATGAAAAAACCACTGTCTAAAATTGAAAAGGATAGAATGATTGTGTTGTTAGTCTCTTTCGTTTTAGTAATTGTATTTTGGGGCGCCTTTGAACAGGCTGGTGGTTTGATGAATCTTTACGCCTCAGATAAAACAAACCGTATGTTAATGGGCTGGGAAGTTCCAGCTTCATGGTTTCAGTCATTGAATGCTATGTTCATCATTATTTTTGGAACTATCGTTGCGGCCTTCTGGGCAAGAAGAAAATTGAAAGGAAAGATTTCTACCTCTCTATTCAAAATGTGTATTGGATTGATTATTATGGGTACTGGTTTCTTTTTTATGACCGGAGCAGCTGCACAGTATCAAAGCCAAGGATCTTCTGCTATGTATTGGTTGGTATTGGCATATTTGTTCCACACAATTGGTGAGCTTTGTCTTTCGCCAGTTGCACTTTCATACATTACTAAATTAGCTCCTCTAAAATACGCCTCTTTAATGATGGGTGTTTTCTTTGCCATGACTGGTTTTGGAAATCTACTTGCGGGACTTTTAGGACAGTCTGCCTCAGATTTAGGAGAATACACAGTGTTTACTGGAATTGCAATTTTCTGTGTGCTATTTGGCTTCTTAGTTCTATTGGTGAGAAAGAAATTAGAAAGTCTTACGCATGGTGCAGAAGACAATGAGCGTGAGATTCTTGAACAGGAACCCTATGATCTTGCAAACCCCAGTATAAACGAAGACAATTAATTTTTAGAAGTAATTAATTAAAGGATAATATAATGAATACCGATATTGAAAATCTGTTTAAGGACAAAGTTTTAGGGCATCCGGCAGGGCTTTTTATACTTTTCTTTACCGAAATGTGGGAACGTTTTTCCTTTTATGGAATGCGTATTCTTTTAATTCTGTTTTTAACAGCACCTTTAATGAGCGACAATCCCGGTTGGGACTGGCCGCGTGAACATGCATTAGCATTAATAGGAACCTATGCATCACTCTTATATCTAACGCCAATTATTGGAGGTTGGATTGCCGATAAAATTACAGGTTACCGTATCGCGGTAATTATAGGATGTATAGTAATGACGTTAGGCCATGCTGCAATGGCTTTTGATACTACACTTACATTTTATGTGGGTCTTGCTCTATTGGTTATCGGAACCGGTTTCTTTAAGCCGAATATTACTTCCATAATTTCTGAAATGTATAAAACCCGTGAATCTAAAAAAGATGGGGCATACACTTTATTTTATATGGGTGTTAACGCAGGTGCATTCTTTGGAATGATGCTTTGTGGATATCTTGGGGAAAATTATGGATGGCATTATGGGTTCGGACTTGCAGGTATATTTATGCTTTTGGGGATGCTTCAGTTTATCCTGGCGCATAAAATCTTCGGTAAAGTTGGGGATAAACCAGCTAGTAAGGAAGATGTGATTATTCCAACTGCTGATAGAGATGAAACTCCTGCAGAAGTGGAACAAGAATTAAAGGCAGAAATTAAACTCAATCCTTTTACAACATTCGACTATATTTTAATTGTTTTGTCGTCAATAGGCGGATTGCTTTATTTATTTAATGATCCGTTGGATACCATCTATAATAAATCTTTGGTTCCTTTTGAAATAGGTGGTATGAGTGGTACGAATATCGTTGTTCTCGCTGCTTTGGCAATGTTTCTAATCTTATTGATAACCCGGATTGCACGTTATTTACCAATAGTTCGCGATCGATTGATTGCAGTTTCTATTTTTGGTCTTTTTACGGTTTTCTTCTTTGCATTTTTTGAACAGTCGCTTGGATCGATGACTCTTTTTGCTCAAGATTATACCGATAGAAGTTTAACTGGTAATTCAGCAGTCATCTTTAAGATTGTAGATGCATTGTTGACTACTGTTCCCTTAATAATCATAACCTATGTAATATTTCTGCTAGTAAAGAAAACTCATAATAAAATAGGCATGTCGAACATAGCCCTCTCTCTTGCTTTTGTAGGGATTTGGGCCTTGGTGATTTTCCGTTTGGTAGATAAGTTTGGCCAAACCGAATTAACGGTAGATGCCACTTGGTTTGGAATTCTTAACTCATTCTTCATTATTACTTTGGCACCCCTATTTTCAAAATGGTGGGAAAGTAAATACAACCCGAGTGCCGCCGTTAAATATGGAATAGGACTAGTATTACTGGGTCTTGGTTTTGCAGTTCTCTCTTACGGAGCAACGGATATTCCAGCTGGAGCTATGACCGCGTCAGTAAGTATGATATTCCTTATTCTCGCATATTTGCTTCATACAATGGGAGAACTTTGCTTGTCACCATTAGGACTTTCTTACTTAAGTAAGTTAGTACCTGCACGAATGATAGGGTTTATGTTTGGTGTTTGGTACCTTGCCATCGCAGTAGGTCAAAAAGCCGCGAATACAATGGGAGGAATGATTGATAAAATTTCAGAAGAGTATTCCATGGGAACGTTCTTTTTGATATTTGCACTTATCCCCGTTGCAGTGGGGATTGTTGCAATGGCTCTGAATCCTGTGCTGAAAAGATTGATGCACGGTATACGCTAATCAACAATACATTATGATATAAAAACGTTCCTTTTTGTGGAACGTTTTTTGTTTCACTATTTTTGAATAACTAAATAGAAATTTCAATGAAGAATATTATATTAATTGTCGTGCTTTTTTCCATGGGTGTCGTTAACGCTCAAGAGATTAATTGGATGACTATGAACGAAGCTTTAGCGGCTCAAGAAAAGGAACCGAAGAAGATATTTATGGACGTTTATACCACTTGGTGTGGTCCATGTAAAATGTTGGATAGAAATACGTTTAGCGACAAATCGGTTATCGAATATGTAAATAAAAACTACTACGCCGTAAAGTTCAATGCGGAAGGAACGGAGGATGTCGACTATCAGGACTTTGTTTATACCAACCCTAATTATGACCCTAATAGAAAAGGACGGAATTCACAGCATTTATTTGCGCATGCCATGAAGGTAACTGCATATCCAACTGTTGTTTTCTTTAAGGATAACGGAGATATTATTCAAGCAGTTCCTGGATATAGAACACCCAAACAACTTGAGATTTTCCTAAAGATGATTCACAATGATGACTACTTAAAGCTTACCACTGCCGAGTCTTGGGAAGCCTATCAAAAGGATTTTAAATACACTTTTTAGAGTAGTCTTTTAGTTTCATATTTGAGCTATTCTAATGAGAAAGCTCCTTGTTTTGCAGTATGGTGAAACGGGAGCTTTTTTAATTTACAGGTCTTCTCCCACTGGTCTACATAACTGAAATAATTACTGCCATCTGCAACTATCTGTCGCGGATTTAAACTGTCGATAATCCTACTGAGGTTTATCTTTGGACTATTGGTAAGTAACAAAGTATGAATGTTTTTCTGCTTCGGAATTAGACCCAAACTATCCACAACTAAGATTTTCTTATTTTTATATTGAAATATTTCGGGAAGCTTTTCTTCGGAATAATTATTAATATCCATTGCAGTTTTAAAAGATTTAATAGGATAACTTTCAGAATTACTCCCTGTGGAATCTTTTTTGAAAAGAGTGAAATCCTTTCTATTTTTATAACCAATTATAGTCTGTTTACTCTTCTGAAAAACCAAGAGCTGATTAGAAGAAATTCTGAATTCGTCATAAATATAGATTGTCACCAAAAGTGAAATTGCTAGCAAGGATACTATCAATCTGTTGTAATTTACTTTCTGAAATAGAAATGTCAAAGCAATTATCAGGAGATAGGCTCCGATGGCTTTTAATGCTGAAAAATGAATGTTTTGAAACAAAAATCCATCCTGCGTGGCAATCCAATGGATAAAGCTGTTTAGTCCTTCGATTATATAATTATAAGTTTCTGCCAACCAATCTGGCAAACTGTTTAAAAACGCCAATACCACGATTAAAATACCACCACACATTATAATTGTGAGTGCGGGAAGTACAATAATATTTGTGAGTAGGAATAATCCAGGAAACTGATGAAAATAATACAGACTCAAGGGTAAAACCCCAATTTGCGCGCATAGGGTTACCGATACAATGGTCCAAGCTTTTCGTAAAACCCAGTATTTTGAATATCCAACTTTATAAAGATGAGGTTGTAGCCAAACAATAAATAAAACTGCGAGATAACTTAACTGAAATCCCACTTGAAATAGCCATAACGGATTGATTAGTAAAAGCGTTAAGAACGAGAGGAACAAAGTATTTATACTACTCGTTTCTCGGTTTAGAAGTTTTGCCAAAGCGAAGAAAGTGAACATTGTCACAGCTCGTGTAACGGAAGGAGATAAGCCGGACAGGACTGCAAAGCTCCAAAGCAAAACTACAATCAGAAATGAATTTAGGAATGTCCCATACTTCCAACGTGTAAGCGGTTTAAAAAGAAAGGCGAGTATTGCGTAAAGAATCCCAACATGTAGCCCAGAAACAGCTAAAATATGTACTGCGCCGGCTGCTGCATATTCGTTGTAGAGTTCTTTGTCTATATCTTTCTTTTCTCCAAGTACCAAAGCTTGAATAATGGCGCGTTCGTCATTTTTTAGTTTTGTGTTTTGAAGTTTTTTTACAATTGAAGCTCGAAAATTTTGAGCTACACCTTTCAATGTAGAAGGGCCTTTTGTTACTTTTAATATGTTCCTTTCTGAAGTCCGCAACTGACCATAAACTCCAAGCGATTTTAAATATTTTGAATAATCAAATTGATGTGGATTCAGAGGCTTTGGAGCCCCAGAAATGGTCGAATAGACCAATAAGATATCATCGGATTTAATTTGTTTTTGTAGAGAATCTTTTGAAATGCTGAGTAGTATTTTTCCCTTTGTAGATACACCATTAATCGCCGTGATATGAGCATAATATTTTAAATTGTATTTGTCTGGTTTTATGGCTTGACCAATTTTAAGTTGAATTATTTCAGCTTTATTGTCAATCCCGATATGCGAATAATGCTGCGGTTGAAAGTTGGGCAACCGCATTTGATAGCTTATATAACCAATGGCAAAAAAGCATAGATAGGTTGTAATTCCGAAGTAAACGTTTTGGAAAAGTTGATTTTGAGACCAAAACCAAAAAATGACCACTCCAAAAAGGAGTATTAGTAAGTATGGCAGTAAAAATATAGAAATAGGGAAGACGTGCGAAGCGAGAATCCCCAACACGAGAAAAAAAGAGAACTTTACAACGGCGAAGTTAATGAATTTCATACCCCAGATTTTAAGAAAAACCTAAAATCAACTAAGGAGTATGTTATCAAAAATAAACAATATCTCTAAATAAAACAATGAAATAAAAAGCTCCGATGAGGCTGATTTATTATTCTGTAATGGATTTTGAGAATGATCTGAGTATTTTTAGGAGGAAATATAGTGGTTTGGATTAACCCAAATGAGGCATGGCTTTTTTTCTAACTTGTAAAAGTATCAGGTTTTTAGCTTGTTTTGATTGGAGGTTTTAATTAGAAGTTACTAAATAACCCGTCTTACCTCTGCAAAAGCTTTTTTCCAATAGGTTTCATTTAAAGAGGAAATAATGACCCCTGCGCTAGTACTAGAATGAATAAACTTGACTTCGCCTTTTTTACTCTCTACCACAAGACCTACATGAGTAATTACGTTTCTACGGCTTGTCTTAAAGAAAACAAGGTCGCCTTCTTCAATATCTTTATAGGAAACAAGAACTCCTTGCTTTGCCATATCCCTTGAAATGCGAGGTAAGCTAATATTCTCCTTTTCAAAAGCAACACACATTAAGCCAGAACAATCCATTCCAGCTTCGGTCATACCACCGAATTTATATTTTGTGCCTTGGAATGTCTTGGCATAATCAATGATTTCTTTTTTTATCTCCTTTGGACTTTCGTCTTCAGATTCCATATCAAGCTCTGCCAAACTGCTATTCTTGTTAGGTTTCACCCTTTTATCCTTCTTGGTTTTCGAGATATTTTTATCGATAGTGGCATGAGAAACCTTGCCAGTGTTCTTGGTAGTTCCGCAAGAAATAAGAAGTAAAGTGAAAAAAGAAAGAAGCAATAATTTTTTCATCCATGGAGAATTGAAGATTAAAAAGGTTAAATATATAAAAAATAATCTTCAAGATATGTTAAGAGCGAAATTAATAAAACCTGTGGTTATAGCTTATAAGGACGATTTTTACTAAAGAAAGTTCAGTTTTTTACTTTTCAGGCTCCTGGGATTCGATTGACTTACAGATTAACTTAGCTGTATTTTCACTTGCACCACGACCACCTAATGCTTTTTCAAGATCGTAATAGTCTAAAAACATAGCTGCTCGTTTGTATGGATCCAGAATATCAGACAATTCTTCTTTAAGCCTTTTTGTATTGAAATCGGCTTGAATTAGTTCAGTGACAACAGTCCTGTCTAAGATGAGGTTTACCAAAGAAATATAATCCAGTTTAATTACGCGTTTAGCAATTTCGTATGATATTCTGTTGCCTTTATAACAAACCACTTGTGGCACTTTAAAAAGGGCGGTCTCTAAAGTTGCTGTACCAGAAGTTACTAATGCCGCCGCAGAAATACTCAACAAGTCATAGGTTTTGTTGGTTACAAAATACACATTCTTTGTGCTGAGAAAAGATTCGTAAAATGATTTTTCTTGACTTGGCGCGCCAGCAATTACAAACTGATAATCTGTAAAATCCTTTGCCGCTGAAGTCATTATTTCCAGCATTTTTGTTATTTCCTGCTTTCTACTGCCAGGAAGAAGTGCCACGATTGGCCGCTCGTCTAAACCATTTTCTTTTTTGAAGGTTTCTGGATTAACTTGTTTTCTATTGTGAATGGCATCTATCAGCGGATGACCTACAAAGTGTACTGGATAGTTGTGTTTGTTTTCGTAAAAATCCTTTTCAAAAGGAAGGATGACGTACATTTCGTCTACATCACGCTTTATTTCTTTTATCCTACCTTCTTTCCACGCCCATATTTGTGGTGAGATATAATAGTGGGTTCTATATCCTTTTTGCTTTGCCCACTTGGCGATACGAAGATTAAAACCAGGATAGTCTATAAAAATAATAACATCAGGGTTGAATGCTTCGATGTCTTTTTTACAGAATTTAATGTTTTTCAGAATTGTGCTTAAGTTCATAACCACTTCAGCAAAACCCATAAATGCAAGATCGCGATAATGTTTTACCTCAGTACCGCCAGCAGCTTTCATTAAATCGCCACCCCAAAAACGAAAGTCTGCTTCGGCATCTTCTTTTTTTAAAGCTTTAATTAAGTTGGCGCCGTGCAAATCTCCAGATGCTTCGCCTGCTATGAGGTAGTACTTCATTTAGAAAAAAGTTGAAGGTTACAAGTTACAGGTTAAAAGTTAGCGAGTCTTAAAACTTGAAACTTAAAACCAGAAACGTGAAACTATTTTATAACATTCTGAATCAATATATCAAAAAAATCTGTCAATGTCATTCCAGTTTCCTTTACTTGTTTTGGGACGATGCTTTCTGTTGAAATACCAGGGTTCGTATTTGTTTCAATAAAGTATGGCTTTCCTTTTTCTATAATAAATTCACTGCGGGTAATACCGCGCATATTTAGTAATTTGTAGATGCGGATAGCTTCTTTCTTAACCATTTTTGTTTCCTTCTCAGAAATTCTCGCAGGAGTTATTTCCTGTGATTGTCCAAGATATTTTGCTTCGTAATCGAAAAATTCATTTTCTGAAACAATTTCTGTTACTGGAAGTGCGATAATATCATCACCATTATTGTAAACGCCAACAGAAACTTCCACTCCAACCAAGGCAGTTTCGATTATTATTTCGGAATCTTCAGCGAATGCTTTTTCAATGGCGGGCAGCATCTCGCCCATATTGTGCACTTTACCTATTCCGAAACTTGAACCGGAACGATTTGGTTTAACGAAGCAAGGTAGTCCGGTTTTCAATATTATTTCTTCAATATTTATCTCGATTCCTTCATTCACATAATATGAATTTGCAGCACGTACACCGAAGTTTTTCAATACTGAAAGACAGTCACGCTTGTTGAAACTGAGCGCTGCGGAATAGTAATCTGTACTTGTATGTGGAATTCCCAACAGCTCCCAATAGGCTTGTAAATAACCATCTTCTCCCGGTGTTCCGTGAATAGCGTTAAAAACAGTATCTGGTTTGACGATTTCCGTACCATTGTCAAAACTAAAATCGGCTTTGTTTATGGGGTGTTTTGTGCCGTTTTCAGCAACATAATACCAGCCTTCTTCCAGAATGTGAATAGGATATACTTCGTATTTATTTTTATCGAGCGCGTTACAAACCACGCCACCACTGTTAATCGATATTTCGAATTCACTGGAATAGCCACCCATTGCTACAGCTATATGTTTCTTTTGCATACCAAATCTTTAAAACCTGCGTTTACAAAAGTATTAAAAAGATGTGAGTGACGCGCTATTAGTAGTGAGCTTTGAATGATGAGTTTTACGTTGTTTGCGATAAGCCGTGATTGAGCTAGTAAGCTTAGAAGCGATGGTGCCAACAATTACTTTAGTGTCAATAACATCAAAAGCAATCACCGTATTAAAAGCAGGAATTAAACTTTTATTAAAATTTCAAACTCAACAAAAGATACTACCTTTGGGTTTTATATTTTTGTGCATTAACACAGTAACGTATGACATTTTTTCGATTTATTTTCACCAAAGCATTTTTAAAGCAATTGCTGTTGGCTTTTGTGGCAATTCTCGTTTTGGGATTTTTAGTTTTATGGTGGTTGCGCATTACGACTAACCACAATGAAAGAATTGAGGTGCCCAACTTGGCTAAGATGTCGTTAGATAAGGTAGAAGAGCGATTAAACGAACAAGATCTGCGTTATGAGATATTGGATTCGGCAAATTACAATCCCGATTTTCCAAAATATTCGGTGATTGAGCAAATTCCAAAACCGGGTCAATTTGTAAAAGAAAACAGAAAACTATATTTAACGCTTAATCCTTCTGGCTACAGAAAGATAGAAGTTCCAGATGTTTTAGGTCGTACGCGCCGTCAAGCAGAACCAACACTTTTAGCCATGGGCTTTGAGATTGGGAAAATAAGCTATAGACCTCATATTAGTGATAATGTGCTGGAAATGCGTCATAATGGCGAAAGGCTTGAGCCAGGGACTCCTATTCAAAAGACATCAGTTATAGATTTGATAGTCGGTGATCAATCACAGAATAGAATACTTTCTGATAGTACTAGCTCTTCAGAAGAAAATCAAGATGCACCCGAACAAAATGAAGTAGAGAATAATGGAGAATTTTAAAGAAGAGGATAGAGATGAGACTGGAGGCAATGATGATCTTTATGAGCATTTCCGCTTTACGGCAGACAAAGGACAAAATGCACTAAGAGTAGATAAATATCTGATGAACCTGATTGAAAAGGCTACTCGGAATAAAATACAGAAAGCAGCCGCTGCGGGAAACATTCATGTAAATGATGTACCCGTAAAATCAAGTTATAAGGTAAAAGGAGGTGATGTGGTCACCGTGCTTTTTGAGCATCCACCATATGAGTTTCTGTTAGTACCAGAAGATATTCCTATAGACATTATCTATGAAGATGATGCTGTTCTTGTAGTGAACAAACCTCCTGGAATGGTTGTTCATCCCGGACATGGTAATTACAGCGGCACACTTATTAACGCATTGACCTATCACTTTGATAATCTTCCGAATAACAGTAGTAATCGTCCCGGTCTAGTTCATAGAATAGACAAGGACACCAGCGGACTTTTAGTCGTAGCCAAAACTGAGGAAGCGATGACGCATTTGGCCAAACAGTTTTTTGATAAAAGCACCGAGCGTCAATACGTAGCATTAGTTTGGGGGAATGTGGAAGAGGAAGAAGGAACTATAGAAGGGAATATAGGCCGTCATCCAAAAAATCGTTTACAAAATACAGTTTATGAAAACGATGAAGAAGAGAAAGGAAAACCAGCCGTTACACACTATAAAGTCTTAGAGCGTTTAGGTTATGTTACTTTGGTTTCCTGTAGATTGGAAACTGGTCGTACCCACCAAATTCGTGTGCATATGAAATACATTGGACACACGATTTTTAATGACGAACGCTACGGTGGTGAACGAATATTAAAAGGAACTACATTTTCTAAATACAAGCAGTTTGTAGATAACTGTTTTAAAGTCTTACCACGACAAGCTTTACATGCCAGAACTTTAGGTTTTGTCCACCCCGTAACTGAGGAATTTATGCGTTTTGAATGCCCAATTCCAGAAGATATGGAAGCTTGTTTAGATAAATGGCGAAATTATTCAAAGAACGTTATTGAGTAGAAGCCTACTCATTTCGCTTTTTCGAGATTTCAGTATTGCGGCGGGTGGGAATTATTGATAAAACTTCAATAAACTCATCATCGATAATTCTATAGTGAATGCCAAAGGGGAATATCTTCAAATAACGAACTCTGGTATTATTATACTTTAGTTGAAATGATTCAGGGTTTAGGACTACCGAATCGAGTTCCGAGTTTAGTGAATTTAAAAACCGTTAAGCAAGAGAGTTGTTTATGCTGTTCTAATACTCAAAAATTTCATTGGAATCTTCTTGGGCGAGTATTCTAATCCTGGAAGTTGAATGTTACACTGGGAAACCAAACCTGACAGGTTTTTGAGACCTGTCAGGTTTTAACTTTTACTTCTTCACCCACTTAGCCGTAGAAGTATGCTTTCCATCAGAAATACTCACAAAATACAATCCGCTGTTTAAATGTTTAAGATTATAGCTTGAAGTTGTTTCAAGATCTGTTTCTTCTGAAAAAACCAGTTTCCCATCAACACTGTAAACTTTTACTTCTGCATTTTGAATTGCTGAAGGGATTCTAAATGCTAACATTCCTTCAGAAGGATTTGGAAATATGTTAATGTTCTGTTCTGCTTCAAAATCAGCAACGCCAACCGCAGGATCTAGTTCCACAAGTCCAGCACGCGTATTGTCGCCTTTGTAACCATTTCGTTTAATAGTTTCTGGGTTATATGGAACATTCAAATTATGAACACTTACAAAAGTTGAGTCTACACCAGCACCAAAAGTTTGAGTGTAACTGTTAGCGGTTAAATCCAGCATCCCATCATTATCTACATCGCCTAAAACAGCTCCGTTTAAAAATGTAAATCCGCGTGTGCGAATAGGAAAACCGTCAATCTCTCCACTTCCATCAAGGGAATAGGCATGAATATAACCCATGCCTTCAGCATCGGTCATGATACTCGGGAATATAATATCCAAGATTCCATCATTGTTTACATCGGCGATTGAGAGAACACCTTCGGTACCGCCGTATTTATTTATTGGGAAATTTGGCAAGTTATTGCCGTCTGGGTCTAAACCATAAATAACGGGTAATTCTGTTCCAGGCGTACTGCTTGTGTTTCTATCTGACATAAATATTTCGAAAGTGCCGTCATTGTCAACATCCAAAACTGTAGCTGGGGAATAGGTCCACCCATCAAGGGCAATAGGCCAACCTGCTTTATAGTTGCCATCGTGATCCATTACGTAGAAGCCAGGACTGTCGCCGTGATTGCTTCCTATTATTTCCAGATAGTCATCACCTTCAAGATCTGCGAGAATAGGGGATTGGTACGAGTATTTTACATTCGGATCTACTACCGGAAACCCTGGCAATAATTGACCTTGGGTGTCAAAAATATACATTCCGCCAGAAGATGCTGCTATAACCACATTCGGGCTGCCGTCGTTATTAACATCGCCTATTGAAGGAGTAAATGCTGGAGTTGCAGATACTTCAACCGGCCAGTTGGAGTTGATTGGAGTACCGTCTATTTTTAACGCGTGAACAAAACCTTGCGTACCAGAAACACGCTCTCCGGTTACTATATCTAAAATACCGTCGTCGTCAAGATCTGCAACGGCGGGAGCGTTTATCATCCAATGGTCATCAAAATTTAATGGCCAACCTGGTAGATCCTCGCCATTATTGTCCAGTAAATATACGCGGCCAGCAGCAGGGACTCCTCCGGTATTTACAATTATTTCTAGATTTCCGTCGTTATCCAAATCTACGACGGTGGGAGGTAAAAGGATAGTACCACTAACGGGTTTCGTCCATAGAACTGTGCCATCTCCTTTAAGAACGTAAAGCGTATTCCATATTCCGTAGAGAATTTCATCCACACCATCATTGTTTATATCTGCTAAGGTTACACCACGGGTGTTTTTTAAATTCGGGCTTGCAGGTTCGCCGTATTGCCAAACCAAATCAAAATCTTGGGCTTGCTCTGGTTTATTATAATTTTCTGGTAGGGTGATGGTTTCGACCGAAATAGTTCCATCTTCATTTAGACTGGCTTTTCTACCTTGTTGCTGGGCATTGGCTATGGAAACAATACCCAGTAAGGCAGCTGAGAGAATAGTAATTGTCTTTTTCATTGTATTGATTTTTATGGTTTTATCTATAAATTTATTGATAAATAATGGATTTATTCGTGTATTGTTTGGGTTCTCTTCGGGTTTTGTTTGAAAAATGATGATTTTTTGCAAAGCGAACTTAAATAAGTCTTTGGGCGGAAACCAAACCTGACAGGTCTTTGAGACCTGTCAGGTTTAAACAAGTGCGATGGATTTATACGGCAGCCCCAACCAGATAGGTGGAAATAGATTATCTGTCAGGTTACGAACTCGTAGGGAGCAAACACACACATTTTTTTTTAATTATTAATATTCTTCAGTCTTAACAAAAAGTTAAAGTTCCTGTGTTTTAAACTTTTCTGAGATGTTTCGCCATAAAAGTACCGAATCAGACTATATTTGCAACCTGACAGGTTTTACTGGTTTTCAGTAAACTTTTCAATCCTTATTTTAATTATTAAACTCTATTTAACTAATGAGAAAAATTATTCTTTCCCTTATCATCGCAGCTTTCGTTTTGCCTGCACAGGCAAATGAAGGTATGTGGTTTTTAATGCACATTGAACGCTTAAACTACCGCGATATGCAAAAGATGGGCCTTCAACTTACGCCCGAAGAAATTTATAGTGTAAACCATTCAAGTTTAAAAGATGCAATTGTACAGTTTGACCGTGGTTGTACTGCTGAAATTATTTCTGACAGCGGTTTGGTGTTGACCAACCATCACTGTGGTTATAGTAAAATTGCTGAGCTTTCAACCCCAGAAGATGATTACCTGACCAACGGATATTGGGCTGGAAATCACAGTGAGGAATTAAAGCCGAAAAGTCTTTCAGTTCGATTTTTCGTGAGAATGGATGATGTTTCAAAACGTATTTTAGGTCAAGTAAACGATAAAATGTCTGAACTGGACCGCGAGGCCGCTATTAATCGTGAAATCGCAAAGATTGAGAAGGAAAATAGTGAAGATGGAAAATACACCGTTTCAGTAAAATCTTTTTATGAAGGGAATGAGTTTTACTATTTCGTATATCAAGATTACAACGATGTTAGATTGGTAGGTACGCCTCCAGCAAGCATCGGGAAATTTGGTGGAGATACTGATAACTGGGAATGGCCAAGACATACTGGAGACTTCTCTTTGTTTAGAGTATATGCCGATAAGGACGGAAATCCTGCTGAATATTCAGAAGACAATGTGCCGTTGAAACCAAAACACCACTTGACTACAAGTATTGCAGGTTTTGAAGAAGATGATTTTGCAATGATCCTTGGTTATCCTGGTAGAACTAACCGTTGGATGCCAGGTGGAGGTATTGAGCAAAACGTAGAATACGCATATCCAGCTTGGGTAGAGGCTTCAAAAACTTCTATGGATGTGATGAAAGAATATATGGATAAAGATCAGGACGTAAAGCTTAATTACGCTTCTAGTTATGCTGGTATTGCCAATTACTGGAAAAACCGCCAAGGAATGATCGATGCGTTAAAACAACATAAAACGGCCGATACCAAACGCGAAGCAGAAAAGAAGTTCCAAAAATGGGCATCTAAAAAACGCAATAAGAAATATGCCGACGTAATGCCGGTGATAAATGATTATTACAGTAAAACGAATGAGGCGAGTGCACACAACAATTATCTAGGCTTGCTATTAAGAACTCGTATAGCAACTATTCCATATCGTTTGGGTAAGACAATAGAATATTATCTAGAGCAGAATGAAGCGAAACAAGCGGAAGTGAAACCGAAGTTAGACGAAGAAATTGAAAACCTATATGATGGACTTTATCTTCCTTTGGAAAAAGATGTTTTGGCTGCTCAATTAAATCTTTACAACGGAAAGGCTAAGAATGTGGCTCCTATGGTAACTGAAATTGCCAATAAAAAGGATAATAGTATTGCTTCTTGGAAGGAATACCTAGATACAGCCTTTGCTAACAGTATTTTTGAATCTAAGGAAAAGCTTGAAGCGTTTATGGCAAATCCAGATGCTGAGGTTTTAAAGAAAGATCCATTATACTTGCTTTCAAATGATTTGTTAACTCGTTACAGATATAAATCTGAGGATGAAAAACAATGGGACAATGATTTTGATCGTGCTTACAGATTGATGATTCAGGGAATGCGTCTTCAAAATCCGGATGAGAAATTTTATCCAGATGCAAATAGTACTTTGAGGCTGACTTATGGTAAAATTATTTCTTTACCAGAAGATAAAACTAACGACGCAAATAAAAATTATTACACCACTTTAAAAGGAACTGTTGCAAAATATCAACCTGGCGATGCCGAATTTGATATGCCAAAAGAACTTATCGATCTTTATGAGAAAAAGGATTTTGGTCAATATGCTGATAAAGACGGTTACTTGCCTGTCAACTTTTTGACTGATAATGATATTACTGGTGGAAACTCTGGATCTCCTGTATTAAATGGAAAAGGAGAATTAATCGGGATTGCTTTTGATGGTAACATTGAAGCAATGGCTGGAGATGTTATATTTGATGACGAGTTACAGCGTACCATTAGTGTTGACATTCGCTATGTGCTATTTTTGATAGACAAACTTGCAGGTGCCAGCCATATTATTGATGAGCTGACTATAGCAAAGTAAATTTCACGGACAAATAATTTTATTTTTTGAAAACCCCACCAATCTCATAATATGGGTTTGTGGGGTTTTTAATTGGAAATGATTCAAATTTTGCTGTGACGCATATTGTGACAGAATTACTGCCGTCGAGATTTTTTAATTTTTATGTTTGAAACTGAATACTTTATTAATGAGAAATTTTAAAATTCTGCTGTTCTTACCTTTATTTGCCTTTTTTACGGCTTGTAATAATGAATACAAGAAGTTCACGGACAAGCCGGATTATATTACTAATCCGAGTGACGGACACAAAGCATATTTTGAGGCTTATGACAAAACCTTAGAACAATGGGGTGTTGATTATGAGGAACTTTATATTAGCACTTCGCACGGAATAGCACATGTTATAGTCAGTGGTCCCAGAACTGCGGAACCTTTGGTTTTATTTCATGGAATGAACGCCAGTTCTACAATGTGGTACCCAAACGCAAAAGCTCTGACTAAGGATTACCGCATTTTTGCAATTGATCTACTTACCGAACCAGGAAAATCCTATAAAACTGCTGACTTTAATAGTCTTGAAGAAATTACCGCTTGGAACCAGGAGGTTTTGTGGGCTTTGAAATTGGATTCCTTTCATTTGATTGGGGCTTCGCGTGGTGGCTGGTTGGCTGTAGATCTTGCTTTAAAGAAAGAAAATGATATAAAAAGCATGGTTTTGTTAAGTCCGGCACAAACCTTTATATGGATTAGGCCAAGTACTGGAGTATTAAAAAATATACTCAACATTTTCTCTTCTAATGAAAAAGAAGTGGAACGCACTTTAGAAACTATGTCCAGCAATAACACTAATATCGATAAAAGCTATGTAGAGCAATATAACCTCGGGGTGAAAAATGATTCTCTCTCAAAATTTATGATGCAGATGACTCCATTTTCGAAGGATGATTTTCAATCTCTAAAAATGCCTGTACTGGTATTAATTGGCGATGACGATATAATCAACACTGAAAAGACTGTTCGTATCGCAGAGCGGGATATTCCGTATGGTCAGGGGGAAGTTATCCCTAATGCTGGGCATTTTGTATCGGTAGATCAAGCGGAAGTGGTGAACAAAAAAATACTAAACTTTTTAAAAAGTACAGAAGAGACTAATTAATTATCGGCATTGTATCTAGATATGATAAAACTACATTTCAAGCTTTCGTCAACTTAAAAGTTATAAAATGGAATTCTTAACTATTAAAAGCCTGTTTAAAATTATAACAGTATCGGTATGTTGTGTTATGATGTTTTCAAGCTGCAAGCGCGAAGACAAGTATTATGCTTTATCATCAGAAGCAAAAGGCTTTTTGGCATATGATGAGGGAGAAACTTTCAGATTGAGAAACGAAACGACAGATGATACAATTACATTTCAAGTGGAAACACGAACTTTGGAGTTTGAGGAACACAATGCACCGAGCCCACATTATGCTTGGGGAGTTTCAGGCGATACTTATTTTGAAGTAGGCCATATTAGCTTTAGAAGTGATGAAGGCTGTGTGGGGGAGATATGGGTGGAGGGATATTATAACAATGAATTTACTGTGAAGATAAATTTATATGAGTGTTTTGATAATATGTATTTTCAAGAATATGAATATATCGGTAATGTTGAAGTAAATGACCGTTTGTATCACGATGCATATCAATTTATAGGGCCAGGTCTTTTATATTATTCGAAAGAAAAAGGAATTTTACAAATTCACAAGCGGCTCACCGAATACAATCTCGTGGAATAGATTATTGTAGTTTTCTAGGGTTTTTATAGGACCAGTTCCATCAAATTATCCAGACCTTTTCGATGTCTTACTATTAGGGTTTAAGATTATCTTCCTCTTTTGAATTCTTCGGTTTTTAGGAATTCTGAAAATTCTTTTTTCTACTTTTGTGCAACCAACCAGAAAGAAATTTAATAAAAAATGATTAGAGAGTTGTTATACTCTTATGATAGCTCGGTTACTGTTTTCTGATTATGGACTTATACCAAACTTTATCGGTTCTTCTGCTTTTATTCTTTTCTCCTCCCGGAGATTTAGAACATAATGCCCTGCCTATTGATAAATATGCTGAATTCAGAATAGAACCAGAGTATATTAATCAACCAAATCCTGCTCGTGAAGAGTATTTTGAGGCTTACGATAAAACGCTACAACATTGGGGTGTGGCATATGATGAGTTATATGTTAATACTTCAAAAGGAATCGCCCATGTAATAACAAGTGGACCAAAAGATGGTGTGCCTGTTGTTTTGCTCCACGGAATGAGTGCGAGTTCCACCATGTGGTATCCAAACGCCAAAGCCTTATCAGAAGAATATCGGTTATTTGCTGTCGATTTAATTATTGAACCTGGGAAATCTTACAAAACAGTCGACCTTAAAAATATCGATGATATCAACGCTTGGTATCAAGAGGTTTTTGAGAAGTTGAAATTAGAATCATTTCATATTATTGGAACTTCTCGCGGTGGCTGGTTGGCAACCGATTTGGCATTACACGATCAAAATGTAAAAAGTGTTATTCTGTTAAGCCCGGTCCAAACTATCATTTGGATGCCGCCTAGCATGGGCTTGTTAAAGAATATGCTCAATATTTTCTATCCAAAAGAAAAGCGAGCACTTCGCACAATGGAAACCTTATCTAACGATCCAAGCAAAATTGAAAAAGACTATCTTGACCAATATCGTCTCGCCTTAAAAAACGATTCTCTGAGAAAATTTATGATACAAATGAGACCTTTCTCTAAAAAGAAGCTACGTTCCTTAGATATGCCAATTCTTCTATTGATTGGCGATCGTGATTTATTCAACACTAAATCAGCTATCCGTAGAGCAGAAAGGAATATTCCAGAAGTCCAAGGTGAGGTTATTTCTGACTCCGGTCATTTTCTTTCAATCGATCAAACTGAAGAGGTGAATCAAAAGATGTTGGATTTCCTTAGAAATGTTGATAAGGAGAAAGAAAGAGATTCATTAAACTAAAGTTGAGGTTTTAGTCAACTTGGAAATAATTATTTTTAGTATTTAACGGCCTTTCTATTCTCTGTTTTTTCCTCGGTTTTTAATTCATTTCAAAATAGTCAAACAGTATTTGAAGGACTACCTTTGTGCAAAAATTTGAAAAAGTAAAAATGCAAGAGAAACCGGTGAAAGAAATGCGCAGGAATTGGATCCTGTTTGCGCTGATGCTCACTATGATGTTGGCGGCAATGGACAATACTATTGTTGCCACTGCCATCCCACAAATTGTTGGTGACCTTGGAGGGTTCTCCCTGTTTAGTTGGTTGTTTTCTATTTATTTGCTTATCCAGACCATTACCATTCCTGTCTACGGAAAATTGGCAGATATTTATGGCCGAAAGCCCATATTGATATTTGGCGTAATAATCTTTTTACTCGGTTCGGCAGCTTGTGCTGCTGCCTGGAATATGCATTCGTTGATTTTATTTAGAGGCATACAAGCCGTTGGTGCAGGAGCTATTATGGCTACTGTAAATACCATTGCTGGTGATATTTATACCATTAAAGAGCGCGCAAAAATTCAAGGTTGGTTGTCTAGTGTTTGGGGTATTTCTGCAATTATGGGGCCTGCTATAGGAGGTGCCTTAGCCGATTATGCTTCGTGGCGATGGATTTTTTTAATAAACATTCCTGTTGGAGCAGGAGCTATAGCGTTGATTGTAGTATTTCTTCATGAAAGTAAAGTTCATAAACGCCATAAAGTTGATTGGGCTGGAGCGGCTGCAATGTTGGTCACAGGAACGGTAATTATGTTTGGATTATTGCAGGGCGGTCAATCGTGGCCTTGGTTTTCGCTCAACACATTGGGTATTATAGCCTTGGCTGTGGTGTTGGTAATTATAACTGTACGGATAGAACGTAGATCGGCAGAACCAATTTTACCCGCTTGGGTGTGGAAGCGAAAAGTGATTCTAGGTGCTAATTTGGCGACTATTGGGATGGGAATTGCCACCATGGGACCAAATATGTATTTGCCTGTTTTTGCGCAGTCAGTTACTGGAGTTGGTGCTATGGCAGCTGGATTTATTTTGGCTAGTATGAGTATTACCTGGCCACTTTCATCTTCCTTATCTGGGAATTTATATCTACGGATTGGCTTTAGGAATACAGCTATTTGCGGAATCATTATCGTAATAATTGGCGCATCTAGTTTCTTGTTTTTACCGTTTCCTGGGCCCGTTTGGTGGTTGGTAGCAGTTCAAATGACTTTAGGGGCTGGTTTCGGATTGATAACTACGCCGCTAATGGTGGGTGTCCAATCTACAGTAGTGTGGGGGCAAAGAGGAGTTGTTACCGGCACTAACATGTTTTCACGCTATTTTGGACAAAGTATTGGTGCCGCGGCTTTTGCTGCTATTTTTAATTCTACTATTTCTGATAAGCTGGAAAATGCGCCTGCTAAGTTTGCAGATCAACTTCCAAGCGTTAATAAAATGGTAGAGGTGCTACAGTCACATAAATCGGTATCTGACGTGAGTCTATATCTTCGCGAAGCCTTCTTTTACGCTACTCATAATGTTTATATAGGGATGATGGTTGCTGGTGTTGTGACTTTAATAATTCTATTGCTCACTCCTTCTAAGTTCCCAACGGTGGAAGAGCCTAGATAACATTTTTAGGTATATCCACATTGCGCGAGGGATAGAAGTGGAAAGCCCACAGTGAACCCGGTATTTGTTGGGGGCAGCGAGGACTTGTAGCGGATAGCCAGCCCGACAAGTCTTTCTGGCGGGCCCGACCCGATAGGGGCACGCCCAAAAATTCAATAATTAAAGTATTTTTTCTGAAGTTTCAATACTGGTTATTTACAGAATGGTGTCATATCTTTTGATTGAACTTCCCAGATTTTTCTTCACTATGCGTTGGCCTCGAATATTCGTAACTATTTTATTCTAAATTCGATACTGATTTATATCATAGTATTTAAGCCATATCTCGTGTAATTTAGTCGTTTAGATTTTATCGTAGATTCTAAAGAAAAGAGGACTTTTTAAGAAATTTTTTGAAGGCTGAAATTATTTAGACTTACTATAATAACTATTGAAAACAACGGAGGTTGATCCCCGTACCCAATTAGTATATTAACGCAAAATAAAAAGAAAATGAACATCAAATTAAAAGAACTAAAAGACATCCGTTCGGAGAATTGCATAACTATAATTATGACCACTCACCGGACAAAACCTGACTATCTAAATGATGGCCTATCTCTTAAAAAACTGATTAAAGAGGCGGAAGATAGATTAATGGCTGACACTGATAAGCGCAATGCGAAAAGTTTAGTGGAGAAGTTAAATAAGCTTGCTGGAGAAATTGATCATAGCCAAAACATAGAAAGTTTGATGCTCTTTGTAAACGAAGATGTTGCTGAGTATACTAGATTACCAATAAAGGTGGAAGATCGCGTGGTTATTGACGAAACATTCGCCACTCGTGATTTGATTAGAGCCATGCATTTGGAGAGCCATTACTACGTATTGGTTTTAAGCCAAGAGAAAATAAGATTCATTGAGGCATTGAATGGTAAAGTGATTCAGGAATTTGGAAAGCCGTTTCCATTTGAAAACACGCAGTTTTTCTCAAAAAACCGTGCTGCTAATGCAATAGCTTCAAAACAAACCAGTTTGATTGCGGAATATTTCAATCAGGCTGATAAACAGGTGAATGATCTTAGAAAAGCAAATCCGTTGCCAGTTTTAATTTGTGGGCTTGAGGAAAATCACAATGAGTACATGAAAATTGCAGATAAGAAAGACAGTATTTACAATGTATTCCTAGATAAAAATAAGATCAATGATCCTGCTCATTCAATTGTGGAAGAAGCTTGGGAAGTTGTTAAGGGTTATGTAGTTAAAGTGAACAACGAGCGGAAAGAGGAATTGAAAAAAGCCGTAGGTGAAAATAAATTCTTAAGCGATACTAACGAAATTTGGAATGCTATTTCGGAAGGAAAAATACAAACGCTTTTTATTGAACAAGGTTTGTT
Organism: Aequorivita sp.; assembly: GCA_052105975.1. Classification (GTDB taxonomy): domain Bacteria; phylum Bacteroidota; class Bacteroidia; order Flavobacteriales; family Flavobacteriaceae; genus Aequorivita. The sequence continues at coordinate 68,304 of JBQEAY010000018.1, forward strand.
TCAGCCAGCGGTTATGAAAGATGACGAAATTGTATATGTTTCTGATGAAGAGAGAAATGATACAGGCGTAATAGACGATGTTTTTGATGAAATGATTGAATCCAATATGAACTTTGGTGGAGATGTTGTTTTCCTTCCAAAAGGTGAATTGTCAAAATTTAACGGCTTTGGTGCTGTAACGAGATATTAAAAACTATTTTATAATCATTAGGATAACCGGCCTTACTTTTTAGCCTTTTATGGTGTTGAGAGTAGGACCGGTTTTTTTGTGATCAACATTTTCCCTCAATGGTGTAATATGTCGTTAGGTATTTAATATTATGAGGCTTTTCGAATCTAATACAAGGAAAGTCCGACGCCAAAAGTAGTTTGGTTGTGGTTGTAATCGATTAAGCTTTCGCCATAACCCGTAAATACCTGTGCGTGGAACTTTAGGTTTTTATAGAAGCGATAGGAATAATCTAGTCTGGCACTCCCACGGTTTCTAGAGCCGCCTCGTAAGGAATGACGAGTGGTTAAATCGAAATTATGGTTTCCAAAGTCATAATTAAACGCCAGTTCTGCTCGGCCTATATAATCTTGAATATCTGGATTGTCGTCTTTGTTTTCCTCTTCAGGAACACGAATCCAAGGTTTTAAAACGATTTGTAATTTATTTACTTCCCATCCAAATTGAAAAATCACTCTATTCCAGCTTCGGCTAAGTGGATTGGAGCGACCATTACTTTGGTGGTTTATACCAACTCCAGCATAAACACCCTGAAAATCTCCAATGTGGTAGGGTGTGCCAAAAAGTAAAAATACTTCTGGTTGATAGTTGGTTTCTCTAAAAGGTCTAGAAAGCGTATTGTTGTACAACTGCCAACGGGAACTTTGCGTATATGCGCCCCAAACATCACCTCCTAGTTTATCACCTAAAATGTTGTGCAGTATTTTTGTTTTAAAACTGAGCTGAAAAGCGAGTTCCAGTGGTTTATAAGGAATGCTAAGAGGAACTGTATTTTTTGGATTACCACTAACAGGAGTTTTATTTACATAGGTTGAGAAGTTTCCAAATAAAACATATAAAGGTTTATAAGGAAGAAGTCTAAACTCAACTTCTTTGGATAATGATGTTGAATCTAACTGCCATTTTTCGGGTAAGGTTTGATAGCTGTTTACATCTTGGGCTAACACACCATAGGGAAGTGCAGCAAAAAGTATAAAACAAATGAGGACGTAATATTTCATTTTGAATAATTGAGGGTGCAAAGATAGATTTTGCGATTCAGATTTATGTTTTTCACGTTTTTTATTCTTTGATTTTAATCCGAATCCCTGTAGAATGATTGCTGAATTCAGGTGCATACATGCTCTGAATAGTAGTTATTCCATTTGAAAACTCTCCGATGTTATTTACCCGAACGTCATATTCTAAAACGTAGCTTCCTTGTTTTATACTATCAAAAAAGAAATGCGTGGCGGCATCGCGAGTACTCATATAGTATCTTAGGTTGTCTTTATAGTAATATTTTGAAATAACATCTACGGGTTCCAAAGCAGATGCTCGCATGTCTTTTAAATGAACATACTCCATATCTTCTGAAGTTGAAACTATAAGTCGAACTGTAATTAAATCCCCAATTTTCAATGAATTTTTCGTGGTGATTTGTTGAAGCTGTTTTCCATCTGAGGTGTTCTTTTTCAAATAGAGTTCTTTTAAAACCTTTAACGGCTGATTGGGATTTGACTTGATTTTATCTAAATCTTCAAAATACTGCCAATAAAAACCACCATAACCTGGTACTTCAGATTTGTTGTTGATGGTTAGGCTTACCATCTCTTTGTTCATTTCTGAGCTTTCGAAATCTATTTTAAAATATCCAGTTTCTACTTCTTTCTCCGTTTCATCTAGCTTTTTCTGAACTATATTTGAATTGCCTAATTTAAATTTTGTTTTATCTTTTATTGCCGTCCAGTCGGTACCCAAAGTTAAGAGAGCATCTACAGCTTCATTTGTAGATTTGGTGGAAGACCAATGTTTCACTTGCTTATTTTTTAGTAACCAGACCTTCATCGCATCCACAGACTCTTTATCTTTTGTTACTTCTGCGAAAGCTTTAATTAACAGCGCTTGAGTTTCTATTGGGGCTTGATACCAATGCCAGCTTGTTTTGTTTTCCAGCCAATACATTCCCCAATCTTCGTTATTGGAAGCTGTTTCTTTTAAGTTGTTTATCATCTTTTTGGCAGTTTTTGAATCTCCAAAACGTTCAAAAATGAGAGCAGACATCCCTTTTTTGTATAGGGATGTGCTTAGCAAATTCTCTTTTAAAGCTTCTAAATCTCTATTGATTTTTAGTTTTAAGGTGTCTGAAAGTGGATTCGTTTTTAAATAGAAGCTTCGTGTATATAAATAATGAATTTCAGAATAATCAGGAGTAAAAATGGTTTGAGTTTTCTCGTTATTCTTTCTGTTTTTAAATCTTTCCTCGAATTTCTTATCCAGATAGGCAACGCCTGGAGTCGTCATATAACCGAAACTTGAAGGAAGGCTATCTATTCTCATCTGAAGCTTTCCAAGGCCTGCAAGAATGTGTCTTGTTATAAATTCATTTTCAGGACCACCCGCAAACCAAGGAAAAGCACCGTTGGACATTTGTTGACTACTCAACTTTTCAAAAGCAGTTTGTTCAGCGGCTTTCATTCTTTCTAAATCGAACAATAACGCCATTCGCGACTTTTTTTCTGCTTCGGTTTGTGCGTCATTAAACCAAGGAGTTTCTGCGAGAATAATAGATTTTAATTCTTCGTTCTTTTCCAGTTCTGAAGACGTTCCTTCTGTTTTTAATTTTTCAAAATATTCAGCTATTTTCGGGTTGCTGTTTATAATTTCGGTTGCAACCGCGTTCGCATAATATCTCGCGAAAGTTTGCTCGGAACATTCGTGCTCGTATTCCATCAAATACGGCAAGGCTTGTAATGCCAACCAAGTGGGATTTGATGTGTATTCCAAAGTGAGCTGATGGTTTTTCAAAGTTGTGGAAGTATTGTTTTTCCAGTTTTCAAAAGTGTATTCGCGTTTCGTATTCCCTTTCACCCAAAGTGGGATGCTTTCAGTTACTAAAAAATTATTGGTTAAAACTGGGATTATGTTTTCTTCACCATCGGAGAAATCTCCTGCTTTGGCGACAACTTTATATTGAACACCTTGAAGGCCTTCGGGAATATGAATTTTCCAAGTTACAGTAGTATTTCCCTTAGCAGAAGTTTGAAAGTTTTGGAAGTTTACTTTATTGCCCATTTCTACATCTATTGGCTCCATAGAAAGAGCATTAAACAATTGTAAAATTGCGGTCCCCGATTTTTCTTCTGAAGTGAGATTTGAAATTCTAGCTGTTATTTGAATTGTGTCTTTTTCTCTGAAGAACCTCGGCATATTTGGCGATATCATCAACTCTTTTTGAGTGATTATCATCTTTTCAAGATAGCCGGAAATTGCTTTTTTGTTATGAGCAAGCATTCTAAGTTTCCATTGAGTCAAAGCTTCGGGACTTGTGAAGTTGAAACTTATTTGTCCTTTTTCATCGGTTTTGAGTTGTGGATAAAAGAATGCGGTCTCGTTGAAATTTTTACGGGTTGGAACTTTTTTCAACTCTTCCAATGCGGTTTTGGTTGTAATTATCAATACGCCATTTGCCCCTGCTGTACCATATAAAGCAGTTGCTTCCGCTCCTTTTAAAACAGAAACATTGGCGATATTGTCGGCATCCAGGTTAGCAAGGTTGATGATATTATTTTTATCGATACTATTGCCCGAACTTCCATCTCCAAAGTCCACGGGAACGCCGTCGATTATAATAAGCATATCCTTTCCGCTACTAGCTTGTGAGCTCATTCCTCTTATATGTACAAATGAACCTTGCCCAGGCTTTCCGTCCGCTGGAGATATTTGCACTCCGGCTGCACTACCTTGAAGCATTTGATCGATACTACTAACTACAGAATAACCCAAACTCTGTTTCTCTCTGCTTATGCCATACGCAGTAACTACAACTTCGTCCAACGAAGCACCTGGATCCAAAGACACGTTGATTTCTCCAGAATTAACAATAAAACTTTTTGTGTCAAAGCCTACATAGGCAATATCTAGAACTTCGCCCGGAGCTATTTCAATGGAATAATAACCGTCGAAATCTGATTGTGTACCTCGGCTCGTACCTCTTACAATTACGTTGGCACCCGGCAAAGGCAAGCCAGTGTCATCTGTAATCATGCCGTAAAGCGTGGTGGCACCAGCAGGTATTTTTGAAATTATCTTTTTCTTGTTTTTATAATTTGCTATTCCTTTTGGATTATTGAAATCGAAACCGAACCAATATAAATCCACTTTGTCATTGGAAAACTGAAACAATGGAAGTGGGTCGTTTAGTGCGCTTAGGTTAATGTAGTCTTCACCATAACTAAGGTTGGAGGTTCTAGAATAATTATAATTAGAGTAATAATCTCGCATTTTTAAGCCTTTCCAATCAATCGTTTTAAATTGATCCAACGAACTGTCATACATGGAAGCGAGTACTTCTGCTTCTACGGCTTGATCCTTTTTACTAATTGTAAAACTCCAGGTCTGCTCACTTCCGGGTTCTAATTTATTTCTAAAGCTTTTAATTGCTATATTAATTTCCCCAATATCTTTTTTTATAACTGTGAATGGTTCTGTAACGAATTCATTTTCAAAATAGGTTTCAAAATTTATTTTGACATCGTTTGAACTTTCGCTTTCAATAGGTACTTTTATTTTTGAATAACCATTTTCTAGCTTGATGACTTTTTTGGTTTCTGAAGACTCGTATTGTGTAGAAGCATTTAGATAAAGTGTTTTAATATCAGAATGAATTTCGACTTCTACAAAACCATCTTTAAACGGATTAGCGTTAATTTGGTTTACAGTGAATAGTTTGATCGATTGATTTGTGTTCTCGTGTAATAAAGTGAAGTTTGAAGAAGTTTCAATCTGGTTTTCAAATACGTCCGTAGCCGAAAAGATTAAAGTGTAATTTCCAACTTCCTTCGATTTTAAAAAGTCCAATGAAATGTCCTTATCTACTTCTGTGTTTATTTCCTTGGTAAAAATCAAGGTTCCCAAGGTATCGTCTTCTTCGGAATTGACTGTTTTTTCATACGGAAAAAGACGTTCAAATTCTTCTTCGGAAAAACCTGGAATCTCTGGTGTTGAGAAGACGCGTGGTTTAAATTTTGTGTCCAACGGAGATTTATAGTAAATTTCTACGATTCCTTTGGTTGCCAAAAAACTGCCGTTAAGGTTTGTGCTGTTGAGTTTGATGGCGTTTTTGTTTTTCGTATTTATAACTGAAGGAAGATTTGCTTTTAATTCAATTGCGTGATAACCTACTTTTACTGTGGTTTCACTAATTTGTGTTTCTCCGCGGCTATCAGTTATATCTGCTGAAACAGTGTAATGAAAAATAGGAAGGTTTTCTTTTTTATACTCTAAATAAGGTAAAGCCGTAAAATCTATTTTGAATTTTCCTTCCGCGTCTGTTGTAGTCTCGCCTTGGGTTATGGTCAAACTTTCGTCGGAATAATAACCGTGGCGATAATTGGGATATGAATTACGCTCAACGCTAAAAGTAACTTTAGAATCGCTAAGATTTACTCCAGAAAATGAAATCGCTTTTCCCGTAACGTTTACAGTATCATTTACGGCGAAGGTTTCTGTAACAGGATCAAATTCAATCTTAAAAGTTGGGCGTTTATATTCTTCTACACTGAATTGGATTTCAGGATAATTAAAATCCACATAATCCCAAAATGGGTGTTCGTCTTCGTCTTTGTTATATAGTTCATCGTTCTCTATCTCGTCAGGTTCCTCTGCCTCGATAGTATATTCACCGGTAACGCCATTTTTTGGGATGAAAAAATCGAAAGTGAAGGAACCAAATTCGTTCGTTGTGTATTCGCGTTCTAAAACGGTGTTGTCGTTTGGATCATATACTTCTACATAAACTGTAAGTTTTGGAACTATGCTTTTTACGCCATTTTTGCTTTGTATCGCAATCCCTTTTACATAGGCTTTTTGTCCTGGCCTGTAGATTGCACGGTCCATATAGAACTTAACATCTCCAGTGAATGTTTCATCTTCATCATCTTGGTATTGATTATAATAACCTTTGTAAAAATTGACATTTAGTGAGTCTCTTTCTTTTGAAACGTTAAGCGTAGTATATCTATCGTTATTGAATTTATTTTTTGTTCTAAGAATAGAGGTTCGACCGCTTTTATCCGTTTTTTCCAGAGTGCTGTCTAGTTGAATTGTAGCATCCGCAATTGGTTTTCCCGTTTTTCTATTCAGAACTTGAAAGTAATCTGTATTGCCATTTTCTTGGCGAAGTATTGACAGATCAGTAACGTTTACAAAAGTAAAATTATAAGCTTTCTTTTCCGAAAAACGCTTTTCATCAACTGCGGAGAGAATTAGATATTTCCCCTTTTTTAAAGTGGGCATTAAAACTTCGGTGCTATGATCAAATAGGTCATTTTTGTTTGGGAGTTTATAAGCAGCCGTTTTTTCAAACTTTGAATTTTTAAGTAAACTATTAATAATGCTGTCTCTATCGAAAGCATTGTTTGGAAACTGAAATTGCGTTGGAACCTTAAAAAACTTTAGAAATAAACTATCTGTATTCTTAAAGCTCACAAAGGCTCTGGTATTTTCATCTTCATAAACAAATTGCTGCAGTCGAATATTTACAGATTTCGCGAGCATACTTTGTTTTCTCACGAAAGCAAGTTTATAGCTATTGGATCGTGATTCGACACTTAAAATGCTATCCAAAATACTGATTGCTTTTTCATTGTAATCTGGATACTCTTTTTTAGATGCCATTTTTGCATATAAATTCGCACGCTCCAACTGTACTTGTTGAAATAATAAAGAGTCTTTTATTCTTTTCTGAAAATGGTTTAGGGTTTTAAGATAGGAAGCTTCATTTTTATAAACATAAGTTTCAAAAAACTGCATTCGTTCAAAATCCAACTCATCATTTTCAGGATATTGACGTTCTAATTCTTGATAGAGTAAACTCGCACTTTTCATGTTGCCATCTTCAATGGAATCAAATTTTATGGAGAGGAATTCCTTGGAATTTCCGAAGATGGTGGTTTCAATTTTATTAAAATATAAACTCGTACTGTTCCAGCGATTTAGATGGCTGGTATAAATAGCGATGTATTTTTTCAGGAGGAAACCGTAAAGACTTTTGTTTTCAAGATTATCTAGTTTTTCAAAATCGAGGATAAGTTCATAATCCTTTAAAGCTTTGTTTTTTAGAAGAGAATTATTAGAAATGGCTTTGTTAATGTATTTATCTATTTCTTTTTTAAAATCTGATGTGGTCCAGGTTAGAAAATCGTTTTCAAAAGTGGTTTCGGCTTTCGTTCTTTGTCTTATTTTATATTGGTTTGCCTGCAAATAACTATTGAGACAAGAGATATATAGATATTCCAAAATAGTTTTGCTAGGTTCGCGAGTTTCCGCTATATCTGACTTTATGCTCCTAATAATCTTTGTTTGAGCATCTTCTTCCAGTACTAGCATATATTTTGAACGGAAGAAAAATGTTTTGATAACATCAAGATCATTGTTTTTTCTTTTTGCCTTTTTGTAGATTTTATTTACTTCTTTAAGTGCAGATTTGATGCTTCCTGTTTCTTCAAATTCAATAACTTTATTCCAGTTTTTTTCGAACTTCTGACCGAAAGTGACTAAAGTGAAAAGTAGAAGTAGGGGCAAGAAGATATATTTCATTCTATAAAATTTCTATTAGAGGAAAAAGATACTGATTTTTTTAAAGGAATAAATTAAATTCGCAGTTCATAAATTTGTATTGTTGACGATATTCCAGCAAACATCTCGTTAAACATAAAAGGAAAACTTCATGGCCTCAGGAATTTTTGCAATACTAGATGATATAGCCGCATTGCTAGACGATGTGGCAATGATGAGCAAAGTAGCTGCAAAGAAAACGGCGGGTATTTTGGGAGATGATTTGGCTGTAAACGCCGAAAAAGCTTCTGGTTTTGCTTCGTCGCGAGAGATTCCCGTGTTGTGGGCAATCACTAAAGGTTCATTTTTGAATAAACTAATAATCTTGCCCGTAGCCTTCCTATTAAGTGCTTTTTGGCCAACGGGAGTTATTATTATCTTGGTGCTTGGAGGTTTGTATTTGGCATATGAAGGTGCCGAAAAAATATATGAATTCTTTTTCCCACATATGCACATTCAAGAATCAAAGGCAGAAGAAGGGCTTACTGAGTCTGAAATTCTTGCCATTGAAAAAGAACGTGTAAAAGGGGCCATTTTAACAGATTTTATTCTTTCCGTAGAAATTGTAATCATTGCATTGGGCTCTGTTGTTAGTCAGACGTTAGTTACACAAATTATAGTGGTAAGCTTTATTGCAATTTTAGCGACTGTTGGTGTATATGGCATTGTTGCGCTTATTGTGCGAATGGATGAGGTAGGCTATAAACTGATAGAAAGCAGCAAAAAAGAAAAGAGCTTAAAAAGAAGTTTCGGACTTCTTTTGGTTCAGGCACTCCCAAAAGTGATTAAGAGTTTAAGTGTAATAGGTACCATTGCTTTGATATTGGTTTCCGGAGGAATATTTGTCCACAACTTAGATTTTTTTCATGGTTTTCTACCAAAGCTTCCTTCTTTTATCCCTGAGTTTATTGTGGGATTGGCAGTGGGTATTATTTGTTTGCTTGTAGTTATGGGGTTTAAGAAAGTTAGGGCTTCATTGAAAAGCTAATCTAATATTATTGAATCTATTAGAAGTAAACCCTTTGGTATTTTAACAGGGCATTTTTTATAACTTTTGCTTAAGCGTAATTTTTTTCGATTTCTTAGAGAATAAGTGATAAAATGGCTTGCAGTAGTAAACAATTCTGTGAAATTATTCGTTGGTAATTTCAATTTCACGACATTTGAACAACAATTGATTAATCATTGCTAATAAGAATAATCTCCATATTACTTTATAACTCATTCCTCGCTAGACTTTCGATATTTCTATATCTGCCAAATGAAAAGTTGGGGGTGAGCCGTGAATTTAAACTTAAAGAGAAACTATCCTCTTTAATATTCCATATACTAACTTGAAAATAAACCATTAAATGAAAAAACTCATCATTTTATTGGTACTAATCTTTGCTTTTATGGGCAGAGTTTATTCCCAAACAATTATCATTAAAGATCAAGAAACCAATGAACCTATAGAGTTGGTAACTTTAAGCGTGGGTTCAAAATTATTTGCGACAACAAACTCCAAAGGAAAGGCAGATATTAGCAAGTTTAAGGATGCCACTGCAATTGAAATTAGGAGCCTTGGCTATAAAACAGTGACAAGAAGCTATAGTGATTTGGAAAAAATCTCTTTTGAGCTTTCACTTAAGCCGTCGAACTTGAATCTGGATGAAGTCGTGATTTCAGCCACCAAATGGAGGCAAAGTAGTGATGATGTTCCTGCCAAAATTATTTCCATAACCCCACAGGAAGTAGCTTTACAAAATCCGCAAACCGCTGCAGATCTCTTGGAGATTTCGGGTGAGGTTTTTATTCAAAAAAGTCAGCAGGGTGGTGGTAGCCCAATGATTCGAGGCTTTTCAACAAGCCGCTTGCTTTATTCAGTAGATGGTGTACGTATGAATACTGCCATTTTTCGTTCTGGGAACCTTCAGAATGTTATCAGTTTGGATCCTTTCGCCATTGAAAATACCGAGGTTGTCTTTGGCCCTGGTTCCGTTATTTATGGTAGTGATGCAATAGGAGGTGTTATGAGTTTCCATACCTTGACTCCAGAATTCTCATTGACTGATGAGCCTTTGATTACTGGTAAGGCAAATGCGCGATACTCTTCTGTAAACAATGAAAAGACTGGGCACTTTGATGTAAACGTAGGATTTAAGAAATGGAGTTTTCTTACAAGCATAAGCTCTTTTGACTATGATAATCTTCGTCAAGGAAGCCACGGTCCAAGGGATTATATTAAAGATTATCACGTGCAACGTCAAGACAGCACAGATGTGGTAATTAAACAAGAAGATGAATTGTTACAGATTCCAACTGCATATTCACAAATTAATATGATGCAGAAATTCAGGTTTCAGCCTAATGAAAATTGGGATTTACAATATGGATTTCACTATTCTGAAACAACTCCATACGGTAGGTATGATCGACATCAAAGGGAAAAGAACAGTACTGCGCGTTATGCTGAATGGGATTATGGCCCACAGATTTGGATGATGAACAATTTAAGCATTGCTTATAATGAATCGAATTCAATTTTTGATCAGATGCAGATTCGGTTGGCACACCAGTGGTTTGAAGAAAGCCGTTTTGATAGAGCTTTAAACAAACCTGACAGAAGTATTAATGAGGAGCAGGTAAGTGCATATTCTATTAATGCCGATTTTATAAAGTCAACTAGCGATAAGAATACATTTTTCTACGGAATTGAATACGTTTTAAACGATGTTAAATCTGTAGGTAAAATAACCGATATTACAACCGGAATTACTAATGCAGGTCCCACGCGCTATCCAAAAAGTACGTGGCAATCCTTGGCGGCTTATGTGACTGATGAGTATAAAGTAACGGATCGTTTTACATTAAGTGCCGGCGCTCGTTATAATCATATACTGTTAGATTCTGAATTTGACACTACATTTTATCCATTTCCATTTACCGAAGCTAGTTTGAGCAATGGCGCTTTAACAGGAAGTATAGGAGGTGTTTATCGCCCAACTGATTCTTGGGTTTTCAGTACGAATTTAGGTACAGCTTTCCGCGCACCCAATGTTGATGACGTAGGAAAGGTATTTGACTCTGCGCCAGGACAGGTTGTGGTGCCAAATCCAGACCTAAAACCTGAATACGCTTATAACGCAGATCTGGGAATTGCTAAGGTAATTAATGATGTTGTGAAAATAGATGTAACAGGTTATTACACCCATTTAAAAAATTCATTGTTGCGTCGCGATTACAAACTTAATGGGCAGGATAGTATTTTGTACCAAGGTGAAATGAGCAAGGTGCAGGCAATTCAAAACTCGGCGGTTGCAAATGTTTATGGAGTGCAGTTTGGTCTTGAGGTCAAGTTGCTACAAGGTTTTGGGTTCAGTACAGATTTCAACTTTCAAAAAGGGAAGGAAGAGCTCGAGAATGGTGAAAAGAGCCCAGTTAGACACGCAGCTCCATTTTTTGGGATTTCCCGTTTGAATTACAAAGCTAAAAAACTCAGCATGGAAGTGAATCTTCAATTTCAAGGAAAAAGAGACCTAGATGATATGCCACAAGGGGAAAAGAAAAAGGTAGAACTTTATGCTTTGGATGAAAACGGAGAAATATATTCACCAGCTTGGTACACTTTGAACTTTAAAGGACTTTATAGAGTGAGTGATGCTTTTGACATAAGCGCGGGTATAGAGAACTTGACAGACCAAAGGTATAGACCCTATGCTTCAGGTGTATCAGGAGGTGGACGAAACTTTATTCTCGCATTGACCGCGTATTTTTAATAGTATAGAAAAAAAAACTTGACAAGACCCGCATTTTTCGAGATGCGGGGTTTTTGGTTTTATGGTAATAGAAAAAGGGCCTATCAAAATAAATTGATATAGCCCCTTTCACATCATCAAACCAACTATTCAAAACAAAAATTATACTCGAGTTTTACGTTTTTATCATCTTTCCTTTTGAAGTTTTACCTCCTGCTTTTCTCTCAAAATTAAGTGATATAGCGAATTGATTACACCAATTTCTTTGGTGTTAAAGATAAGATACGTCTTTTAAGAAAGGGAAGCGTTACGGCACATTCGTAGATGCACCTTAAGCCGGGAAGATAATTTTCAATTTAAAAAATGCAACCAAAGATTTCCGAAACCCTGTACAGTTAAAAGTGTTTTTGCAATATGAATTGAAACTAAGCACAGTGGAAATTTTGTTATCCTCACAAACATATCCAATTATAATAGGAAAAACAAATAGACAAATTTTAAAAATGAACAATATTCTTTTGAACGTACTTTATAGTCCGTTCCAGTGCCAAATCACTTCTTTTTAATAGTTTTGCAGCCTTTTAAAATTTAGACATGAGACGATAGATGTGAGATATAAGAAAAAAAGATTCTTTATGTAATTTTTTTTGGATAAACTGCCTTACGTCCTATGTCTTTTAGTCTTACGTCATTTAGAAAGATTCACAATTATTAAAGTAAAATATGATTTCAATAGATGGTTTAACGGTGGAATTTAGTGGAGACACACTTTTTAGCGATGTTTCCTTTGTGGTAAACGAGAATGATAAGATTGCCCTAATGGGAAAAAATGGAGCGGGAAAAAGTACAATGATGAAGATTATAGCCGGTGTACAAAAACCCACACGCGGGAATGTACGCGGCCCAAAAGATGCCGTGATTGCATACTTGCCACAACATCTATTAACCGATGATAGCTGCACCGTTTTTGACGAAGCTTCGAAAGCCTTTAAACAGATTTTTGAAATGCGAGACGAGATAGACAGTCTTAACAAACAGCTGGAAACCCGAACTGATTACGAAAGTGATGAATATATGAACATCATCACAAAAGTGGCGGAGCTGGGAGAGAAATATTACGCTCTGGAAGAGATAAATTATGAAGCCGAAGTAGAAAAAGCATTGCGTGGGCTCGGTTTTAAACGAAGTGATTTCCATCGTCTAACTTCTGAATTCAGTGGGGGATGGCGTATGCGAATTGAGCTGGCAAAATTACTACTTCAAAAACCGGATTTAATTTTACTCGATGAGCCTACAAATCACGTAGATATTGAATCTGTAATTTGGTTAGAAGATTTCTTGCTGAATAAAGCCAAAGCAGTAATCGTTATTTCGCACGACAGAACTTTTATTGATAATATTACTAATCGCACCATTGAAGTTACAATGGGGCGGATTTACGATTATAAAGCTAATTACAGCCATTATCTGCAATTGCGGGAAGACAGAAGAGCGCATCAAATTAAGGCTTACGAAGAACAGCAGAAATTTATCGCAGAAACCCAACAGTTTATTGATCGGTTTAAAGGAACATATTCAAAAACCAATCAAGTAAATTCTCGCGAGAAGATGCTGGAAAAATTAAAGGTTATTGAAATTGACGAGATAGATACTTCAGCTTTAGCTTTGCGTTTTCCTCCTGCCCAACGCAGTGGTGATTATCCCGTAACTGCTGAAGGACTTACTAAAAAATACGGTGATCACGTTGTTTTTAATGATGCCAATATGAGTATTTCTCGCGGGCAGAAAGTGAGTTTTGTAGGAAGAAATGGCGAAGGGAAATCCACGATGATAAAAGCCATAATGGGCGAAATAGATTTCGAAGGAACTTGTGCCTTGGGGCATAATGCCAAAGTGGGTTATTTTGCACAAAACCAAGCTGCACTTTTGGATAAAGAACTCACCGTTTTTCAAACTGTAGATGAGGTTGCCAAAGGTGATATTCGTACGCAGATAAAGAATATTCTCGGTCGGTTTATGTTCAGCGGAGAAGATATCGACAAAAAAGTGGGCTTGCTTTCGGGAGGAGAAAAAACTCGTTTAGCGATGGTGAAATTATTACTCGAACCCGTAAACGTTTTGATTCTCGATGAGCCTACAAATCACTTAGATTTAAAATCGAAAGATGTGTTGAAAGAAGCATTACTTCAGTTTGACGGTACCTTGATTCTTGTTTCTCACGATCGCGATTTCTTGCATGGACTTTCAGAAAAAGTATTCGAATTTAAGGACAGACGAGTTATCGAACATTTTGAAACTATCGACGATTTCCTTCAGCGTAACAGAATTGAAAATTTGAAGGAGATTGATTTGAAATTTTAAAAGGTAAAAGCTTATAACTTTTATAATTATAAAAGTTATATATTGATACAAAATAAATATTCATATGAAAATAAGATTATTTTTCCTTTTAGTTATAATACTTTTTAAGGCAAACGCTCAAAATGGGTTTAACGCACATGTTATTACTACCGCAAGTGATGGACTAGATGGAGTTACCTCTATAGCCGCTGGTGATATTGATGGAGATGGAGATATTGATATTATTTCAACCTCTCAGTTAGACAGGAATATCTCGTGGTATAAAAATTTAGACGGAAATGGAATATTTGCCAGACCAATAATTATTGAAAATAACTTATTCTCAGCCTTCAATTTATATTTAATAGATATGGATGGCGATACAGATCTCGACATTCTGGTTAGTTCAGAGAGATATGAAGAAGATAAAATATTTTGGTATGAGAATACCGATGGTAGCGGAAATTTTGGGACCAAACAATTAATTTATACTTATGTTTTCGATGGGGGTAATTTATTTATAAATCACGCAGATGTCGATGGTGATGGTGACATAGACATATTATGTGCCACTTATGGTACCAACCAATCCCTATGGTTGGAAAATAATAATGGTGTGTTTATAGAACACATTATTGAATCCTATTCTTTTATTCCTAGTTTTATTTCCATTGAAAATGTTAATGGAGATGATAAACCGGATCTTGTTGTCGCAAGTAGTGACGCAGATGAAATCTATTTTCATGAAGGCATTGATGGTCTAGGAGCATTTGGGAATCCCAACCTTATATCAGATGTTGTTAAAGACATCCGCGAATATTATTTTAAAGATATAGACAATGATGGCGATAATGACGTCGTAACCTTATTCAGAAACAAAACTGCTTGGTTCGAAAATCTTGACGGCTTGGGTACATTTGGTACACGGCAAATAATCCAGTCTGATTTTGGATTAAATTCCATAGCGGCGATAGATGTAGATATGGATGGTGATTGGGATATAGTAACAGCCGATGCATCCAGTGATAGACTATTTTTAAATAAAAATCTTGACGGATTGGGTGATTTTGGTCCAGAAATCATTATTGATCCACTATTTGATATTCCTATTAGGATAATATCTGCAGATGTAAATGGAGATGGTTATGGAGACGTAATTTCCACTTCTGCTGTTGATCAAAGTGTTGATTGGTATGAGAATTTAGAAGGTTCAGGAAATTTTGGTAAACGTAAAACTATTGCAGGTCTTACAGATGGACCTTGGATGGTGAATACTGGTGACCTCGACGGGGATGGTTTAAAGGATATTGTATGTGCGGCGAATTCAGGCGATAAAATTGTATGGTTCAAAAATTTAGATAATGAAGGTCTTTTCTCTTCACCACAAATTATTGGCTATCATCAAGAAAGTACCACGTTTGCCAAAATGTTGGATATTGATTCAGATGGTGATTTGGATATACTTTTGAATACAAACTCAACCTTAAAATGGTATGAAAATATCGATGGTCAGGGAAATTTTGGAGCTGTACATATGTTGGAATCTGATAATTTAGGGATAACCTTGGCATATTCTGAGGATATTAACGGGGATGGTTTAAAAGACATCGTTACATTTTCCACAAATTATGGTGTATACTGGTATGAAAATATTGATAATACGGGAATCTTCGGCACAAAAAATATTGTGAATGGCACGGCTTCCCCTTCCAATTCTTTTCATTTAAGCGATTTAGATTCAGATGGAGATATGGATATTGTTGTTTGCTACTCAGAAAACAAAATTGCTTGGTTCAAGAATAATGGGGTAGGTATTTTCGGGACAGAAAACCTGATTACGACAGATTTGTTTTATGCGTATAGAGTTTATTCAGATGATGTAGATAACGATGGTGATAACGATATAATAGCCGCAGATTTTAATAAAATAGTATGGTTTGAAAACCTTGACGGTATAGGTGACTTTGGTTCACAAGTGGTTATTGATGATAGTGACGTTGATGTAGATCATATAACTTTATTTGATTTGGATGGTGATGGCGATTTAGACGTTATTGCTTCAATATGGTCTTTACAAAAAATTGTATGGTACCCTAATTTAAATGGTCAGGGAGATTTTGGTGAAAGAAAAAATATTGGATCTGGAAGTATCATATTTAATGTTGATGATATTGATAATGATGGTGATTTAGATGTTATTGCTCCTTTATTTAATGGTGATAAAATTACATGGTTTGAAAATAGTGGAAACTTAGGAGTTATCAAAAATCTTGTGGATGATTTTATGCTTTTTCCAAATCCTTCTACAAATGAAATTACTATAAAAGCTCCACACAATGTAACTGATGTCAAGATCTATAATAGTTTAGGTCAATTGGTTTTATCAGAGGAGAATTCTTCCCAAATAAACATTTCAACTTTGAAGAACGGATTATACATTGTAAAGGCATTAAATTCTAATGGAAAAATAGGTATAAAAAAACTGATAAAAAAATAAGAGAATCTTGTTTCC
This sequence comes from Aequorivita sp., assembly GCA_052105975.1. Lineage (GTDB taxonomy): Bacteria > Bacteroidota > Bacteroidia > Flavobacteriales > Flavobacteriaceae > Aequorivita. Next base: position 84,718 of record JBQEAY010000018.1, read on the forward strand.
ATTTTGATGGTACTTTGATTCTAGTTTCCCACGATCGGGATTTCTTGCAAGGCCTTTCAGAAAAAGTGTTCGAATTCAAGGACAAACGTGTGATTGAACATTTTGAAAGTATAGATGATTTCCTACTTCGTAATAGAATTGAAAATTTGAAGGAGATTGATTTAAAGGTGTAAAAGAGAGTTTATGAGTTGAGGGGTTTAAAAGTTGAGAAGTCGATAAGTTGAGTTTTTAACGCATGCTTGTGAGAGTGTTAAACCTTTGAGTTATAACTTTACTTCTCAAAAATGAGATAATTTTAATACTTTTTGATTATGAAAAAGATTAGTACTTTATTTTTTGTTCTTTCCATTACACTGGCAGGTTGTATATCTTCCCCAGACAAAACTATTGGACCGGAACCGAGTCCCATAGATCCTGGAGTTGTAGCTAATGCTGACGAGCATGCATTAAAACCTATAAATGATAGCTTACCAATAATCGGTCTCTTGATGTATAACGGGGTGTTAACCACAGAAGTAACAGCTACTATGGATGTGTTCTCAAAAACAACTGAAGAGGGGAAACAACTCTTTAACGTGATTACAATTGCAGAAACCGCTGATCCAATTGTGAGTGAAGAAGGTTTAACGATTGTTCCAGATTACACTTTTAAAAACTGTCCAAAATTAGATGTTCTTTTTGTACCTAGCGCTTATGATATGTACACTCAGGTTCACAATCCAAAAATCGTGAATTTTATAAAAGAGCAAGATAAAAACACAAAATACACTGTTAGTAATTGTGCAGGCGCACACTTAATTGGAGAATCTGGGATTGCAGATGGAAGAAAAATCGTTACTTGGATTGGAGGGGGAGAGGAGCTTCAAAAAAAATACCCGAACCTAAAAGTTCAAAATGATAGCGTGGTGAGGTATATGGAAGATGGAAAATATCTATCATCCAATGGAAATTTAATCAGCTATGTTTCTGCCTTGAATTTATTAAAGAAAATGGCTGGCCAAGAGCAGGTGGATTTTGTGGAGTCATATCTCTATCTTAAAGAGTTGCAAGACTGGAAGGAATAAAGATTTGCAGTATACAGTTGCAGTGAGCAGTATTTAGAAATAAAGAGAGCGAATTATGAAATCAAGGTGTCTGCCATAAATTTAATCACTGTTAGTTCTTCGTGAACTTTGTGTAAATCTTTGTGCTCTTTGTGGTTAAAAAACTGCGGTATAAATCTTGCATTGATTTTTACCATTAACAAAAACTAATTATGAAAATACACACACTATTATTGGCTTCGTTATTTTGTTTTATTCTTGGAAGTGCTTCAGCGCAAGAGAAGAATGTAGAAGCAGATACAATTAATAATACTATTGATGCTGATACAGGAAGAATTCCAGAAATGCTAAATTCAAAGACTTTTGAGTTTATAGCCAATACTGTATTTCCAATGGGCGGAACTCCTAAAAACCTTGTGGGGAGTGGTTATTCGGTAAGCTTTACTCCGGAAATGATTATAAGCAACTTGCCGTTTTATGGACGAGCATATACTGGTATGACTATGGGCCGTGATAAAGGAATGCGTTTTGAAGGAGCACCTGAGAATTTCACTATTTCTGATGGGAGCGACTATGATATAAATGTAACTGTGGAAGGAGAAAGTGACACTTATTCAATTTCCATGTCCGTGAGTGTTTCGGGATACGCCACACTTTCCATAAGCAGCAATGATCGAGGAACTATTACCTATCAAGGAGAAGTTGTTAGTGAGCAGTAATCTATGAGCGGTGATCAGTATTCAGTGATCAGTTGCGCTTTTTTTCAAAATTCGGTAAACGCTTAAATCTATTAACTTTTAAACCTTCAACTCCAAATCGAGAACAATGAGCATATTCAATAAAATTTTAGGTAATTCGAGCGAAGTCTCTTCAGAAAAACTCAACGAAAAATACGGCCGACTTTTGATCGATGGTGAAATAGTGGAGCTTGGTTTTTCACTTTTTCGCGATGTTTTTATGTTTACCAACAAACGCCTAATATTGATTGATGTGCAAGGACTAACGGGTAGCAAAGTAGAGTATAAATGCCTGCCATATAAACATATATCAAGATTCTCTTTGGAAACAGCGGGCACCTTTGATTTGGATGCCGAACTTAAAATTTGGATTTCTAGCGAAGACACGCCAACCGTCAGTAAAAAATTCAACAAAAGCATTAATATCTACGAAGTACAGAAGTATTTGGCAGGAAAGGTTATGTAGTCTTTAGATGAATTGAAATTCAATTCATACCGTGATAATCTATGGATATATTTATGAAAGAGGTGTCGACATCCAATTATTCTGTTGAGGTTTAATGAGAGGCTTTAAACTTCTCAACTCATCCACTTCTCAACTTTCTAAAGTACCAATTCTCCAAAAAGCCGTTCCAGAGTTTTATCTAAATCATCACTGAATCCATTATGTGGACGAGAAGTTTGGAGCGAAGAACTGCGTTGTGCCGTAAGCCATCTAAATCTATCCGGAATTTCCCATTGAGCCACGGGTCCGCCGTCTTTGGAGCCCAAACAAATTTTTTCAAAAGCTTGAAGATTTGCTGATATTTCATCAACTTCAAGTTCCGAGGAAAAGAGGCTTAGTTTTTCGATATCAATATGGCATTTACAGTTCAAAAATTTGCCTCCCTTGCTGAAAAGAATAATTCCAACATTCAAAAATTCCTCACGTTCTACACGAGGCACCAAACGTATTACCGCATATTCATACAAGTGTTTCCCTGGCATCTTGAATCTGTTTTACAAAGTTGTTTGAATTATTTCTACGCTGAACTAAAAATTGAAAATACACTTCTCGAATTTCTTCAGGTTTCATTTCATAACCTTCCCAGTCCAACCAATCAGATGGAATCAAATTGGTGATTTCTCGTAACTTTTCATCGGTGAGAAGTGCAATCATTTCATCGTTTATATCTTTAACTAAAGAAGCCTGTGGCAGCAAAACGTGATCTTTTATATACGGAAATGGGCTAAGAGCAGCTTTTTCCCAATTATCCCACGAATGATGAAAATAGAAAGTGGCACCGTGGTCTATCAACCATAATTCTTTATGCCAAATAAGCATATTTGTGTTTTTTACCGTACGGTCTATGTTTGTTGTAAATGCATCCAACCAAACGATTTTTGAAGCTAATTTTTCATCTACTTGGGTAACAACCGGATCAAACGTAAGAGCGCCAGAAAGAAAATGAAGTGCGAGATTAAGACCTTGACTTCCCTTTAAAAGATCTTGTATTTCCTCATCTCCTTCACTCTGACCAAAGGCTTTATCTAGGTTGGCGAAAACTAATTCGGGTATCTTGAGCTTCAGGGTTCTTGCTATTTCACCACCCAATAATTCCGCAATTAGAGCTTTTACGCCGTGACCAGCTCCGCGAAATTTTAAAACGTATTTAAAACCGTCGTCCGCTTCAGCCAAAGCAGGCAAGGAGCCTCCTTCCCGAAGTGGAGTTATATAACGCGTAACGTTTACGGTGCGAAGTTCTATTTTATCAGTTGTCATTGCCCACGAGCTATTTGACTACAAAATTAGGCTTATTTGTGAATATGCAAACCTATTTAAACACTTGTTTTCATTGGCTTATAAACCCTTTGGTACTATGTTTCAAAGGTTTTAATTCGTATTTTGCAGAAATGCTAAACTTTTAAATTGAGAATGATTGAACTTAACTATTGAAAACATTCTGCTTGTTGGCTCGCTCTTACTTTTTATAAGTATTATAGCGGGAAAAACTTCCTATAAATTTGGTGTTCCCACTTTAGTTCTATTCTTGGGTATTGGAATGCTTGCCGGAGAAGACGGAATCGGGGGTATTAGTTTTAACGATCCACAACTGGCACAACTGATAGGGATAATTTCTTTGAATTTTATTCTATTCTCCGGTGGACTCGATACGGACTGGAAGGCGATAAGGCCCATAATGAAAGAAGGTTTCATGCTTTCAACTTTGGGGGTTTTATTAACAGCTGTTGGCCTAGGAACTTTTGTCTATTACGTCACAGATTTTACTATATATGAAAGCTTACTCTTGGGTAGCATTGTATCATCCACAGATGCGGCAGCTGTGTTTTCTATTTTGCGTGCGAAGAATCTTGCGCTACGTGCTAATTTACGACCCACGCTAGAAATGGAAAGTGGTAGTAACGACCCAATGGCTTATGTGCTTACCATTGCATTTTTGGGATTGGTTATAAATCAGGATAAAGGGCTCGCATCGATAATTCCGTTGTTTTTACAGCAGATGATTGTGGGTACTATAGCTGGATTCGGTTTTGGAAAGTTGAGCAAGATTATCATCAATAGGATAAAACTAGATTTTGAAGGGCTCTATCCGGTGCTTGTGATTGCATTGATGTTTATCACGTTTTCGGTGACAGATTTTGTTGGAGGAAACGGCTTCTTGGCCATTTATATTTGTGCACTTTTTCTAGGAAATCAATACTTAATGCACAAAAAAGCCATTCTAAAAATGTACGACGGTCTTGCATGGCTTATGCAGATTGTACTTTTCTTAACCTTGGGGCTTTTGGTGTTTCCATCTCATATTGTTCCAGTGTTAGGTATTGGACTTATAATATCATTATTTTTAATTTTTGTGGCACGTCCCGTTGCGGTTTTTATAAGCTTGACTCCTTTTAAAATGAAAATGCGCAGACGCTTATATATTTCTTGGGTCGGCTTGCGAGGCGCCGTCCCAATTGTATTCGCCACATATCCATTATTGGCAGGAATAGATAAAGCGGGAATGATGTTTAACATTGTTTTTTTCATTTCTCTTACCTCTATTTTAATTCAGGGAACCACACTTTCTGTTGTGGCAAAATGGTTAAAAGTGAGTATTCCGAGTGAAGAGAAAATATTGTCTCCTTCAGAAAAATTTATGGAGGAACACCCTAAAACTGAAATGCGGGAAATAGGTATTGCAAGAGGGAATAAGATAGTAGGTAAGAAAATTGTTGATATTGAATTTCCAAGAACTGCGATTATTGCAATGATAAGAAGGGATGAAAACTATATTACTCCCCATGGAGCCACTGTAATCCATGCAGATGATGTATTGATTGTGCTTTCCGAAAATGAAGAAGGAATAAAAAATGTGTTCAGGGCTTTAAAAATTAGAGAGTTTTCGGCTGCATAAGGCATATGGAAATTACGGTTGATTTTTAAGTTCAGATACCGGAGTCAATTTCTTTAAAATGAATTTGTAGCTTTATTATGATTTTTATTTAAATTTAATGATTGAACAACTAACTATCATTCATTTAGATAATTATGAAAAATCGAATTCTTATAGTTCTACTCCTATCGTTTTGTTCCACGAATTTTTTTTCTCAAGAAATTTCCATAGGAAAAAGAGATAAACTCCATTCTGAAATTCTTCAACAAGACCGTGAATTTTCCGTTTATTTACCGCCTTCCTACGGCACAACATTAAATGCGAAATATCCTGTATTGTATATTCTTGATGGCGATTACAATTTCCAATATGTAGCTGGTTTTTTAGAACTACAAGGCGGGATAAGTGAAATTATTCCTGAAATGATTTTAGTCGCTATTTCGGGCAAAGGGAGCAACGAATACCGAAAAAATTGCAAACCCCAGATCAAAGGAGCGGAAGATAGCGGTAACGCAGAAGAAATGACGAGTTTTATTGAAAATGAATTGATTCCGTATGTGAATAAAAACTATAAAGCAGCCGACTATAAAATTCTCGCAGGTCATTCCGTTGGTGGACTTTTTGTTGTTAATGCTGCTCTTGAACACCCAGACCTTTTCAATGATTATATTGCGATAAGTCCAGCACTATATTGGTCAAAAAACGCTCTTAATGATGTGATGAAAAATACTTGGGGGAAGACGGGTAGTACGACCGCAAGTCTATATATTTCACTTGCTAATGAAAAAGGAATGGGTGTAGACAAGTTTCTGAAAAAGGTGCCCAAAAGCATTATGGAGAAGAATATACATTACAGAGAATTTCCGGATGAAATCCACAATTCTGTTGGCCTTCCAACTTATAAATGGGCTTTGGATACTATTTTTAGCACTTGGTATGTGAGTCAAGAATACTTTGATTCTGCCGATGCCTTAAAAAAGCATTATGCTGAGGTGCAAAAACGATACGGTAATATTTTTAATATTCCCCTAACGGCTTTGGGCTACACTTATTATATGTTGCAAAAGAAGGATAAGGAGCTCGAAAAAATTCAAACTACTTTAAAGGAACTCAATCCAAATGCATTGGTCATTTTCGATACCTATCGAGCCGGAAAATTGGTTGCACAAAAGAAATATGAAGAAGCTGAGCATTTGCTTAATGATGCTTTGGTTATTAACCCAAACAATTTTGATAGTTATAATGTTCTTGCAAAAATAAAACAGGAACAGGGAAACACAGCCGATGCTAAAATAAATATTAACAAGGCAATCGACTTGGCCAAAGCTCAAAACGCGCGACAATGGCAAATCAATGAATTATTGGAAACGAAGGAATTGGTTAGAGGTCAGTAGCAGTGATCAAAGTTTAGTAGCACTAAGGCATTAGAGAATGCTCCAAGCTCACAGCTCATCACTCTAAGGTGGCCGAGTGTCCCGATTTTACATCGGGATGTATCGAGACCACAAATCTCCTTTAATCTACCGAAGCTTTTTCAGCCTAGACTGAACTTAACAAATCCGAAGGTTTCATCCTCAATTCTTCATTCTTTTCGTTAATTTTGAGGAAAAAGCAATTTCAATGAAAATAGTAGTTTCCCCTGCAAAAACATTGGATTATGAATCCAAACTTCCAACAACTCGTGCAACTCAACCTAAATTTTTGGAAGAGGCCGAATTGATAAATAATAAACTAGAACGCAAGAGTAAAAAGGACATTTCTGAATTGATGAGCATCAGCGATAAATTGGCTGAGCTAAACTATCAACGTTATAAAGAATTCAATACACCGTTTACAAAGAAAAATGCACGTCCGGCAGTTTATGCCTTTGCTGGCGATGTTTATAGTGGATTAGACGCCTATTCACTCCCTTCAGAAAAGATCGACTTATTGCAAGATTCGTTACGCATACTTTCAGGGATGTATGGAATGCTTCGACCGTTAGATTTAATGCAACCTTATCGTTTGGAGATGGGAACAAAACTTTCCGTCAATCGGAAAAAGGATCTCTATGCTTTTTGGAAAAAAACGCTGACCGAAACTCTGAACGATGAATTGAAAGATGATGAATTGTTTCTCAATCTTGCGAGTGTAGAATATTTCAGCGCCATTGACGAAAAGAAATTAAAAGTGCCAGTAATTGCTCCAGTCTTTAAGGATTTTAAAAATGGTGAGCTTAAAATTATTTCATTCTACGCCAAAAAAGCGCGTGGAAGTATGACGCGTTTTGCTATTGACAATAATGTGAAAACACTGGATGAATTGAAAGGCTTTGATTATGATAATTATGGCTTTAGCGAAGAATATACTGAAAAGGAAAATGAGCCCGTTTTTATAAGATAGTCCCTCTAGCCCCCAGAGGTGGTGATTAAACAGGCCTCCGATATATTTTTGAAAGCTTGAAATATTTGTCGGTATCATTATTTGTTTTAAGTTCTTTCAAAACACTCAGAAGCCTTGGATGTCTAATTAAAATTGAACCTGGGTCTTCGATACAGCTTGAAAATTTTAATTTTGTAATATCAACTCACAACTCACAACTCACAACTCACAACTCACAACTCACAACTCACAACTC
>JBQEAY010000019.1:0-87430 GCA_052105975.1 Aequorivita sp.
TTCATAGTTTTCCACGCTTTAAGTGGTCAACCTATATCAGGGACGTACATTTTTCGTCACTCTGCATTCGTCGCTCGTCGTTCGTAACTCGTCGTTAATAATTCGTAATTCTAACAGGTATGCCCTGCATTTGCAGCTCATTTTTTAAATCTGAAATCGAAATTTCCTTAAAGTGAAAAACGCTTGCGGCAAGAGCTGCATCTGCTTTTCCCAATTTAAAAGTATCTGTAAAATGCTGAATGGTTCCTGCACCGCCAGAAGCGATTATCGGAATATTTAATTCTGTTGACAGTTTTGCCAAAGCCTCATTTGCAAAACCATTTTTGGTGCCATCATTATCCATAGAAGTAAAAAGAATTTCTCCCGCACCGCGTTGTTCTACTTCTTTTGCCCAAGCAAATAGGTTTAATTCGGTAGGTTCCTTCCCTCCTACTAAATGCACTATCCAATTACCATCAATCAGTTTTGCGTCAATGGCCACAACAATACATTGCGAGCCAAACCTTGAAGCTAGCTCATTTATTAACTGCGGATTTTTTACTGCGGAAGAATTTATAGAAACTTTATCCGCACCGTTATTCAAAAGGATTTCAACATCTTCTACGGAAGAAATCCCTCCGCCAACAGTAAACGGGATATTGATAGTTTCAGCGACTTTTAGCACTAAGTCTGCTAAAGTTTTTCTACGTTCCTCCGTTGCTGAAATATCCAGAAAAACCAATTCATCAGCGCCATTTTCAGAATAGAATTTTGCGAGTTCCACAGGATCGCCAGCGTCGCGTAAATCGAGGAAATTGACACCTTTAACGGTTCGACCGTTTTTGATGTCTAGACAGGGGATTATTCTTTTTGTTAACATAGTTTGAATTACGAGTTACGAACGACGAGCGACGAAATGAACGACGAGAAATGAACGACGAGGTACGAGCGACGAACGACGAGGTACGAGCGACGAACGACGAGACTGAAGGGAGAATAACTAGATAAATCATAATCTTTTCCTTGCAGTTTTTATGGATGCAACGGTGATGGCTACTAACTCATCACTTTCATTGATTAACTTCTTGATAGTTTCAGTATTATTAGGATTAATTTCGAGCAAAATTTCCAACCAAAACATACTTTCGTCTGCTTCTTCTTCAACTATTTTTAGTTTATTTATAAAGTCACGATCAGACTTAGCTCTGTTTGCCGCTCTATAATTGGCACCAACAGAACTTGATGAACGAATAAGTTGCCGAACTATACTATCAAATTCCCTGGATTTTGGAATTTTAGTACATAGTGCCAAACAATCTAAGGTGAATCTTTTTGTTCTAATTTTTAAATCTTGCATAGCCTTAATTATTAATTGATTAGGGATTAAAAATAATCATACCTCGATTATTCAATAGCATCCACTCTTCATTCATTTCTCATTTTTCTTTGATTCAACATTCGTCGCTCGTTCGTTCGTCGCTCGTCGTTTAAAATGCGTCGTTCAAAATATAGTTTTCGAGTTGTTTTAAACTTATTCGGTTTTCATATATGGCTTTGCCAATAATCACACCTTCGCATCCTATTTCGTTTAATTTGGGTAATTCATTAAAAGTTGAGATTCCTCCGGAAGCTATAAGCTTTAAAGTATTTTTTGACATTTGACTCTTTTCTAAAATTTTTCGATACAAGTCAAACGACGTCCCTTCTAACATTCCGTCTTTACTAATATCTGTACAGATTACATAGCTTATTCCTTCTTCAATGTATTTCTGAATAAAGGGAATTAATTCTTCGTCTGAATCTTCTGTCCAACCACTAATGGCAACTTTTTCGTCTAAGGCATCTGCACCGAGAATGACTTTATCACTTCCAAATCTTTGTAGCCAACTTTTAAAAATTTCAGGGTTTTTCACCGCTATACTGCCTCCCGTGATTTGGTTTGCACCACACTCAAAGGCAATACGTAAATCTTCATCGGTTTTTAAGCCTCCACCAAAGTCGGTTTTTAAGGAAGTATTGGAAGCGATTTCTTCCAAGATTTTATGGTTTACAATGTGACTGCTCTTAGCGCCATCCAAATCCACTAAATGCAGATATTGAATTCCGTGGGCTTCAAACTGTTTGGCCACTTCTAGCGGATTTTCATTATAGATTTTTTTGGTGTTATAATCGCCTTTTGAAAGACGAACACACTTGCCATCGATGATATCTATTGCTGGTATTATTCTCATATTTAATTTCCCGCGAAGGCGGGAATCTCCTTTTATAGTTCTAAAAAATTCTTTAAAATCTGTTCTCCTGCGCTACTACTTTTTTCTGGGTGGAATTGTACACCATAAAAATTATCCTTTTGTAATGCCGAAGTGTATTGAATGCCGTATTCCGAAGTTGCAATGGCTTCTTTACATAAAGGCGCGTAATAGCTATGAACCAAATACATAAACTCATTTTCTGCAATGTTTTTAAATAGATCGGATTTTAAGTTGGCAATTTGATTCCATCCTATTTGTGGCACTTTTACATCCTTTGAAAATCGGATTACAGCTACATCAAAAACGCCCAATCCGATCGTATTTCCTTCTTCGGAAGAATTACAGAGCAATTGCATTCCCAAACAGATTCCTAAAACGGGTTGTTTTAAGGATGGAATTACTTTATCCAATCCGGAAGCTTTTAGCTTTTGCATTGCGCTACTAGCCTCTCCCACACCAGGAAAAATAACCTTATTTGCATTTCTAATTTCAGTTTTGTTGTTACTTAAAATAGCTTCCACACCTAATCGCTGCAAAGCAAATTTGATGCTTTGTATATTCCCTGCTCCATAATCAATTATCACAATCCCCCCAGCCCCCGAAGGGGGAGTAAATCCCAAATTTTCGTTCATTTTAATTTTCATAACAGTTCTCCACCACGGCAGATTAGGTGGATTTTATAAAGTTTCTTTTGTTGTATTTCGTTTTTCCAATTTCGTTTTTCTGATTTATACTTTCGTCGTTCGTCGCTCGTCATTCGAACTTATAGCCTTCCCTTCGTCGATGGCAAAATCATTTTTTCAGCATCGCGTTTTACAGCCATTTTTATCGCTTTTGCAAAGGCTTTAAAAATTGCTTCAATCTTGTGGTGCTCATTGGTTCCTTCAGCTTTAATGTTGAGGTTTGCTCTCGCGCCATCCGTAAAGCTTTTAAAGAAATGATAAAACATTTCCGTAGGCATTTGTCCAATCATTTCGCGTTTAAAATCTGCATCCCAAACCAACCAATTTCTTCCACCGAAATCAATTGCCACTTGGGCCAAGCAATCATCCATTGGCAAACAGAAACCATAGCGCTCCATTCCCAGTTTATTACCTAAATCAATATTGAAAACTTCACCTAAAGCGATTGCGGTATCTTCTATCGTGTGGTGCTCATCCACTTCCAAATCACCCTTTACGCAAATCTCTAAGTCCATTTGACCGTGTCGTGCCAATTGATCCAGCATATGATCAAAAAACGCAATCCCCGTGCTTATATCACTCTTCCCAGTACCGTCTAGGTTTAATTTTATTGAAATATCAGTTTCGTTTGTTTTACGGTTGATTTCAGAAACACGTTGTTTCAATTTTAAAAACTCATAAATTTCTTGCCAGTCGTTTGTATCTAGAGCAATATATTTTTGCAGTTCTTCCGCTTTTGACGTAATTTCGTCGTTGCCCAAGTTGGTGTTGTCATTAATAAAAATTCCTTTTGAGCCTAGGTTTTTAGCCAGTTCGATGTCTGTCAACCTATCGCCTATAACAAATGAATTTTCAAGATCGTAGTCTTCAGAAAAATATTCCTTCAATAAACCAATTCCCGGTTTACGGGTATTTGCATTTTCGTGTGGAAAAGTACGGTCAATCAGAATATTTTGAAAAACTACTCCTTCATTTTCGAAGGATTTCAGTATAAAATTCTGGACCGGCCAAAAAGTATCTTCTGGGAAAGATTTCGTTCCCAAACCGTCTTGATTGGTAATCATGACCAATTCAAAATCCAGCTCCTTAGCGATTTTTCCCAGGTAGGTAAACACTTTCGGATAAAAGATCATTTTATCAAAAGCATCAATTTGCTCATCTACAGTTTCTTTTATTATTGTGCCGTCGCGGTCAATAAAAAGTATGCGTTTCTTTATCATTTTAATGTTTTTATAATGTTGATTAGTTGGTCGTTTTCCGAAGCGGTTCCTATTGTAATACGAAGGGTATTCTCACAAAGCGGCTGCGAACTTCTGTTTCGCACTACAATTCCCTTTTCCAATAATTGCAGGTATCGTTTTTCTGCATTATCAACTTTTATGAGAAGGAAATTCGCATCGGATGGATATATATTCTGAATAAAATTTACTTCAACTAAAGCTTTAACTAAAGCGCTCTTTTCTACATTCAGTAAGGCTATATCATCTATGATTTTACTAGTGTTCAGAAGTTCCTCAATTGCATTTTGCTGCGTCAATTTATTGATGTTGTATGGAGGTTTTATCTTGTTTAAAACGGCGATTATTTCAGCGGAGGCATAACAAATTCCCAAACGGATTCCCGCCATTCCGTATGCTTTTGAAAGGGTTTGTGTGATAATCAGATTTGGAAATTCATTCAACTTTTCTAACCAACTTTCCTTTGAAGCGAAATCGATATACGCCTCGTCAATCACTACCAATCCATTAAAATTGTTCAATAGTTTTGTAATCTTTTTCGAAGAAATTAAATTACCTGTCGGATTGTTGGGAGAGCAGATGAACAAAAGTTTTGTACGAGAATCCATCGTTTCTGAAATCTCATCCAAATCGGGTTGAAAATCAGAATCAAGCAACACTTCCCTATTTTCGATATCGTTTAAATTAGCCAAAACGCTATACATTCCGTAGGTTGGCGGAAGCGTAATTATATTGTCTTTCGCAGGTTCACAAAACGCACGAAAAATTAGGTCCAGTACTTCATCACTGCCATTCCCCAATAAAATTTGATCCGTAGGAATGTTTTTTTGTTGCGAAAGAATGCTTTTCAGGTCTCGTTGTTGCGGATCTGGATAACGGTTTACCTCAGTTTCAAACGGGTTTTCGTTTGCGTCGAGGAAAACCATTTTTTGATCAGAATCTTTGAACTCATCACGCGCGGAGCTGTATGGCGCCATTCTCGCTACATTAGGGCGAATGAGGGGTTTTATATCGAATTTATTTATCATTTCAAATATTATAATGGTCTCGACTGCGCTCGACCTGACATTTTTACTAAACTTTCCAATCTCAAAGTAACTGCGTTTTTATGCGCCTTCAATCCTTCGGCTTCCGCCATTATTTCTATCGCGTTTCCTATATTTTGAATTCCTTTTTCGGAAATCTTTTGGAACGTCATACTTTTTAGAAAACTGTCCAAATTCACGCCGCTGTATTGCTTTGCAAAACCGTTAGTTGGCAAGGTGTGATTGGTACCCGAAGCGTAGTCTCCAGCGCTTTCGGGAGTGTAATTTCCTATAAATACCGAGCCTGCATTTTGAATGTTTTCAAGGAAGAAATCTTCGTCTTTTGAAACGACTATAAAATGCTCAGGGCCATATTCATTTATCAAATCGATTGCTTTAGAAACGGATTCAACTAAAATCAACTTTGAATTATTAATCGCTTGTGATGCAATAGCTTTACGTGGTAAAACTTGAAGTTGTTTTTCAATTTCCATTTCTACGGAATTCAATAGTTTTTCCGAAGTTGTAACCAGAATTACCTGACTATCTGCGCCGTGTTCCGCTTGCGATAAAAGATCTGAAGCAACAAAGGAAGCCTTGGCTGTATCATCAGCAAAAACAAGTAATTCCGATGGACCAGCTGGCATATCTATCGCCACGCCGTATTTTGTTGCAATCTGTTTTGCGACCGTAACAAACTGGTTTCCGGGACCGAAAATCTTGTAAACCGCAGGAACACTTTGGGTACCAAAAGTCATTGCGGCGATGGCCTGAATTCCTCCTATTTTATAAATATTCGTAACTCCACATAATCTAGCAGTATATAAAATTGCGGGATTAATTTCACCGTTTTTATCAGGAGGCGTACAAAGCACAATCTCTTTACAGCCTGCGATTTTTGCTGGAATAGCCAACATTAACACCGTTGAAAACAAAGGAGCGGAACCTCCTGGAACGTAAAGACCAATCTTTTGTATCGGCCGTCTTTCCTGCCAACAAAGCACCCCTTCAGTGGTTTCTACCGTTATTCTTTCCGTTTGTTGTGCGCTGTGGAATTTTTCAATATTTGCTTTTGCTAGATTGATGGCCTCTTTTAATTCACTGGAAACCATTTTTTCAGAAGCATCAATTTCTTTATCGGAAACCAACAACTCTTCAATTGAAACACCATCAAAAGTTTGGGTGTACTTCTTAATTGCTTTATCGCCATTCGTCCTGACTTCAGAAAATATTTCGTTTACCGTTACTTCCACACCTGCAAGGCTTTGAGTAGCTCTTTTTAAAATCTCACTCCAAGTTTCAGGATTAGGATTGTATATTTTATTCATCTTATATATTATTTCAAATTTCAATTTTCAGCATTCATAAGTCGTCGCTGGTCGTTCGTACCTCGTCGCTCGTAATTCGTCGCTCGTAATTCGTCGTTCAAACTATCATTTTCTCAATCGGACAAACTAGAATTCCTTCTGCGCCGGCTAGTTTTAGTTCGTCTATTACTTCCCAAAAAGTATCCTTATTTACGACGGAATGAAGGCTGCTACAACCCTCTTTGGCTAAGGGAAGTAAGGTGGGACTTTTCATTCCGGGAAGAATTTTGATAATAGCTTCTATCTTATCATTTGGAGCATTTAAGAGAACGTAACGCGAATCGCGACCTTGTAAAACCGATTGGATTCTAAAGCGAAGTTTGTTGAGAATTATATTTTCATTCTCCAAAATATTTGGCGAAACGGCCAATACTGCTTCACTTTTAAGAATGACCTCCACTTCCTTCAGATTGTTTTTGAATAAAGTGCTTCCACTACTAACAATATCACAGATTGCATCGGCAAGACCAATGTTTGGGGCGATTTCTACGCTGCCGCTAATTATGTGCAGCTCTGCTTCAATTCCTTTTTGCTTTATGTAGTTTCGTAGTGTTTCGGGATAGCTGGTGGCAATTCGTTTTCCGTTTAAGTCTGCAATGGAATTATATTTTGAAGATTTTGAAACCGCCAAAGAAACTCTGCATTTTGAAAAGCCCAAGCGTCCCACGATGCCGATTCCCTCTCCTTTTTCAACTAAAATATTTTCCCCTATTATGGCGCAATCCACTACTCCATCTTTTAAATACTGCGGAATATCGCCATTGCGCAAATAGTAAATTTCTAACGGAAAATTTGTTGCCGAAGCTTTCAATTGATCGCGGCCATTATCGATATTTATCCCACAATCTTTTAAAAGAGATAGCGATTCATCGTGGAGACGTCCTGATTTCTGTACTGCAATTTTTAGTCTTTTCATTATTTTGGAATTGAATTTTCAGTTGAGTTTAGGGAATAAAAAAACCCGTTTGATTGCTCAAACGGGTTTTTGAAATATTGTTAAGTTTACACAATAGTCATATCACCTCGCGTGAGCGTGGAAAATAATATGATGTAGATGTAAAAATGAATTGTTCATAATTGTGAGGACAAATCTAAACAAAAAAATTGTTCAAAAAACTGTGAATATATAACTTTAACGCTTTATTATTTTCAATGCAATTTCTTTACTTTCACCAAATCAAAGCCGAACAACCGAAAAACCTATACTTCGTATGCATTTAGAAACTCTAGACTGGGTAATTATAATTTCATTTTTTATAGTTTTTATCGTAATAGGCCTGGTTGTTGCCAAAAAATCAGGGAAAGATTCAAAATCCTTCTTTCTCTCTGGTAGAAATATGCCTTGGTGGTTACTTGGGGTAAGTATGGTGGCCACGACCTTCGCGGCCGATACGCCAAACTTTGTTGCAGGTGTTATACGTGAAGATGGTGTGTTTGGAAACTGGATTTGGTGGAGTTTTCTATTAACTGGAATGCTTACCGTATTTTTTTATGCCAAACTATGGCGTAAAAGTGGAATAACAACCGATTTAGAGTTTTATGAATTGCGATATAGTGGTAAAAGCGCAGCTTTCTTAAGAGGTTTTCGTGCAATTTATCTTGGGGTTTTCTTCAATATTGTGATTATGGCGAATGTTTGCTTGGCGGCAATTAAAATTGGCCACGTAATGTTCGGGCTTTCTTCTTATGAAGTTTTATTGATTGCTTCCCCCGTAGTAGTAATCTATTCCGCTTTCGGTGGTTTAAAAGGTGTTTTGCTAACGGATTTTGTACAATTCATCATCGCCATGGTTGGAAGTATTTGGGCGACAATATATATCGTAAATATGCCAGAAATTGGTGGAATTGACAAACTACTCGCCACTCCTGCCGTTGCAGCAAAAACAGCAATGTTACCCGATTTTTCAAAACCTGAATTGTTGATCCCGCTTCTTATCGTTCCACTTGCGGTACAATGGTGGAGCGTTTGGTATCCAGGCGCAGAGCCAGGCGGTGGTGGTTATATTGCCCAACGAATGCTGGCTGCAAAAAACGAAAAGCACGCAACTTACGCCACCTTATTTTTTAATATTGCACATTATGCACTTCGCCCTTGGCCGTGGATTATTATTGGACTGGCATCAATCATCGTCTTTCCAAATATTGAAAGTTTACAAGCTGCTTTTCCAGACTTAAACCCATCTTTTGTGAAAAATGATTTGTCCTATCCCGCAATGCTTACGTTTTTACCAGCTGGCCTATTAGGAATTGTTATTACTTCGCTAATCGCCGCGTTTATGAGTACCATTTCAACACACTTAAACTGGGGAAGCTCGTATGTAGTAAATGATTTTTATGTTCGTTTTCTTCGGAAAGAAGCATCGGGGAAAGAACAAGTTGCCGTTGGTAGAATTTCTACCGTTGTTATGATGATCTTTGCTGGTTTATTGGCGCTCGTTCTTGAAGAAGCACGAGATGGTTTTAATCTCTTACTTTCAATTGGAGCTGGAACAGGTCTACTCTTTATTTTACGTTGGTTTTGGAGCAGAATAAACCCTTATAGCGAAATTGCCGCAATGGTAATCTCTTTTATCATTGCTGCATTCTTTTTTATAAACGGAAAAATGGAGACTCCAATGATAGTAATGGAAAGCTATTGGGAACTCGTTCTAGGAGTTGTTATAACAACAATTGGCTGGGTACTTGTCACCTTTCTGACCAAACCATCCGATGCAGAAACGCTGAACAGTTTCAACAGTCTGATCTTTGGAAACGAATCTAAATTCAAAGGTTTCGGAATGAAAATCCTTGGCTTTTTTGCAGGGGTTGTAGGTGTTTATTGTACCCTTTTTGCCATTGGAAACTTTATTTACAGCAACAACATCTTGGCTTATAGTTTATCAGCTGTGGCTGTAATTTGTGGCTTGGTGATTATAAAATCGTTTCAGAAGACTGATTTATAAAGTATAGAAAATCCACGGTCCTGCTTAAGTACGTTTTTTTAATATTAAAACTGTGTGACTTTCTTCAGTTCCATCAGGTTTTTTATATTTCTTAAGAAGCAATTCACGCGTTTCAAAAGAATTTGCTTTTAGTTCATTTTTAAGATGATCTAAATCCTGATAATAAAAGTACGTCCGTTCTCCACTACTACCAGATATAAACCCTGAATCTTCATAATTTCCCACAGCAAAACTTAAGTATAGTACTCCAGAGTCATTGAGTAGGTTTTTGCAGTCAGTAATCAGCTTTGAGCAATCATATTGAGATAGATATGGAATACAAAATCCACAAACGATAGCACCAAACTTCTCTTTAATACAATGGATCTCTCGGATATCCATTATTTCGAAAAAAGCAGATGGGAAACACAAAGTGTCGGATTTACACTTACACTACAAAAAAAATCACTCCATTGGATTCCGTTTTTTCTCTTTCAGTATAATATTCACATTGTCTCTCATACTAGTTACTATAGATTCGGTTAAACAGTCATCACTCCTAATACAAACTTCTAAAGTTTCTGAAATTTGTACGACTTGCTCTTCTGATAAGAGTTTACAAAATTCTATGAATCCTTTTTTAGAGGCAAAAGAGCACATAACAAAGGCCAAATCGTCAAATGGGTCATCTATAATAATTTTTAAATAACCAGCGATAAAATGCACCAACGTTGTATAATCCATTAAATTAAATACATCTGTATGTGTATAGTAAATTCCTTGTTGTACTTGATTCCAGGATTTACCGCCAAAATCCCGTTTATAAGAAAAAACCTCTAACGGTATTCCATCAATATCCTGTGGCTGGATAACTTTCGGTATGAATATTTTTTCTAATGATTTCAATTATTATAATAAAAAAATGAGTTATTTCCCTAACTTTTTTGAATTGTACCAACCCCGCCAAATGGTTAAAATTTGGCTTTACTAAATTCCGTTTAAGTTAGTTTTCTTAATATTAAAACTGTGTGGGTCTCTTCACTTCCATCAGGCTTTTTATGCTTCTTAAGTAGCACTTTACGCATTTCAAAAGAATTAACTTTTAGTTCGTTTTCAAGATAGTCTAAATTATGATAATAAAAATACATTCTTTCCCCACCATTTCCTGATATAAACCCTGAATCTTCATAATTACCAGTAACAAGGCTTAAATACAGCATTCCAGAATCGTTAAGACGGTTTTTGCAGTCTGCAATTAATTTTGAGCAATCAGATTGAGATATATAAGGAATACAAAACCCACAAACGATAGCATCAAACTTATCTTTAATACAATGGACCTCTCGGATATCCATTATTTCGAAAACAGCGGATGGATTGTTATTCCTAGCGATTTCAACCATATTCTCCGAAATGTCGATTCCCTTGATTTTCAAATCGATATTTTTGCTCAAAAAGTATTTGGTAATGTTTCCAGGGCCACATCCGATATCCAATACCGATGAGTATTTATTTGGAATTGAATTGAGGAAAATATCATAGGTATCATTATACAAGTCAAAATTCATAAACTTGTCTTCATAGATTTTGGCTACTTTATTCCATGTATTAAATGTTTCTTGATATTTATCCATATTCTCAGTTCAAATGCGGCTGTAAGATTCCCTAAAAACCGAGCTATTTAAAAGTAGAATAATTATTTTAATTTTAAACAGTATTATAAAACGAAGTAAATTTTCACTGTATCAGATTGCAAAGATTTTAAAAGAATTCAGTGCCATCCAGAGAACATTAATTTTCACGTATAAGAAACCTCAATATCGTGACAAATCGAATATTTTTGAAAAACAGCTATTGTGATTTTGAATGGTTTTAGATCAGTCCATTATATTTCCTGATAAACCATTCAGCAGCAAGCGTGAGAACAATTAGTGCAAGAAGGTATTTCCAATCGATCAATGGTACTACTTTTTGTTCGCTACGTTCGATATTTTGAAAACTTACATCTTCAACTAAAGCTTTAATTAAAGCATCTGATTGCGTTGAAAAAAAGGATGTTCCATTTGAGTTTTCTGCAACACGACGTAGCTTAGAAACATCTGCATTTAAGAACTGCTGCTCTACATT
Organism: Aequorivita sp.; assembly: GCA_052105975.1. Classification (GTDB taxonomy): domain Bacteria; phylum Bacteroidota; class Bacteroidia; order Flavobacteriales; family Flavobacteriaceae; genus Aequorivita. The sequence goes on from JBQEAY010000019.1 coordinate 11,593, forward strand.
AAAATCTAATATTGTAAAACTTCCACTACTTGAAACTGCTTCATCTTTTACAGAAACCGTAAAATTATATTCACCTGCAGGAAGGCTGTTGAGATCGACTTCGTAATAATTGTTTCGCAAAAGCATTGGGAATACGGTTTGCTTTTCTGTCTCTTGGTTTTTGACTGTAATATTTAGAGAAGCACGATTATCAAAAACATAGTTTTTATCAAAATACTGCGCCGAAACCTTTATTGGATTATTATTGTAATAAAAAGTTTCCGAAGCGACCTCCAATCTGTTTCGGCGTTTGTTTGAAGCCAAATACTGCACAATATTCCCGATAAAATCATCAAATCCCTGAAAGCTTTCAGTTTCAATAAAACTATTGGCACGCCAACGCCAAAAGCCCTCACCGTCCCAGATAGCATCACGCTTAGCGTTTATTTCCATGGTTGCAAACAGCGGGCTTCCAGTAGCAATACCATTCACCGTTTGTTCTAACATAGTTTCGTGAGGGACATTAATTATTAAGTCTCCAAAATTTGTGTGTAAAGGTGGAAAATTGTCAAAGTCGATATCATCGACAGCGAAAGTGCCGTAATTCTTATTGAGCTTCGCCTGAACATCATCACTTTGGTTAGAAGCTTCCTTTTTGAAATTCTTTTGTGCGGCATTTAAAAAATACCAATCCGTATGAAGCCCTGAAATTATCCATGAGTTTTTCTTCAACTTTTCCATTTCAGAAAAAACCGATGCAAAATTTCTATCAGGCTGATAAATTATTACAAGCTGATAATCATTGAGAACGCTTATCGCTTCCAACGGCTTTTTAAAAGTAACCGTCCGCTGCTCGTTTGTGGTAATCGCTTTCTTTAAAGCTCCCAGATCGGGGTGGGATATTTTACTTACCACTAAAACATTCGTGGCCTGGTCTATAACTTCAACAGCGAATTGTTTGCTATTATTTGTCTTATTTTTTTCATCGGCAATCGGAAGTATTTGCGCTGTGTATTTTTGAAGTCCGACGCTGTTTGCTGTAAGCGTAAAATTGAGCGTTTTTGAAGTTTCATTTTCAGAAAACGAAACATTTGTTCGGTACAATGTTGAAGCGCTCTGTGTGATGACAAATTCAGAATTAACAGCGGCAGAACCACTATAGTTTAAAATAACTTCAACGGGAAATTGATTTTTTAAAAACGCGTATCGATTAGTGTTAAGTTGTTCGATCTTTAAATCGGTGTATTTTATGGAATCTCCCATAATTACCGGATAAATGGGATTTTTAAAAGTAGCGGAAGAAAATTCGTAATCGTTCCCAAGGGTTTGGTTTCCGTCCGTTATTAAAAGTGTTGGTGCCGTTTGATTATTGAATATTTCATTTGTAGAGGCTAAGGCTTTCGAAATATTCGTATTTTTTTCATCAAACGAAAGCGAATCATTTTCCCGAAAATCACTTCCGAAGGAAAAATAGGAAATATCGAACTTATTGTTAAGCTCACTACTTCCCTTTAACTTCTGAAGTAATGTTAAAACATTTTCCTTTTGCTCCAACTCCCCTATTGATGCGGAGTTATCTATAAGAACGGGAAGTTTTGGCTTTTCAATGGTATATGTCTCACTTTTGAATTTCGGATTAATAATTAAAAGTAGAATTGAAAAAATAGTGATAAAACGAAGTATTCCAAAAATCCAACCTAAGAAACCTTTTTGCTTTGAACGATAGCCATACATAAAAATCGCCAGTGCAATAGACATTACTCCGGCGATAATAATATAAAGTATGGTTTCTGTGGACACTAAAGTGGTTTAAGTTCAAAGTTTCAAGTTTCAGCTTACTGCTACTCCCGATAGCTATCGGAACTGAACACTGTTTGATAAGTTAAAGTGTTTAAAAGTTGAGAAGTCGATTAGTTGAGAGGTTGAAAAATAAAAATAGGTTCTAGCTTTTCACCTACTACCCTCTACCTACAACCCTCTACCAACTAACTAAGTAAGCATTCCTCCATCAACATTAAGCACTTGTCCCGTAACATAAGCAGAAAGGTCACTCGCAAGGAAAACACAGACGTTAGCAATATCTTCTGGAGTTCCACCGCGTTTAAGTGGAATTGCTTGACGCCAACCTTTTACAGTATCTTCATCCAATTTACCAGTCATTTCGGTTTCGATAAAACCAGGTGCAATGGCGTTACAACGGATGTCGCGAGAACCTAACTCTAAAGCAACCGACTTGGAAAATCCAATAATCCCAGCTTTTGAAGCTGCGTAGTTGGCCTGTCCAGGATTTCCTTTAACTCCCACAACGGAACTCATATTTATAATAGAACCTTTTCGTTGTTTTAGCATAGTGCGCTGTACAGCCTTGGTCATATTGAATACCGACTTTAGGTTTACATCAATTACTTTGTCAAAATCTTCTTCAGACATACGCATCAAAAGGTTGTCTTTGGTGATTCCAGCATTGTTTATTAAAATATCGATACTTCCGAATTCTTTTAAAACTTCTTCAGCTAGTTTTTGTGATTCATCATAAGAAGCTGCATCACTTTTATAAGCTTTGGCTTTTACTCCAGTTGTTGAAATCTCTTCTGCCAAAGCATTTGCAGCTTCAGCTGAAGAACTATAGGTAAAAGCTACATTAGCCCCATGTTGTGCAAATACTTCAACGATTCCTTTTCCAATTCCACGACTTCCGCCGGTGATAATCGCTGTTTTTCCTTCTAATAATTTCATATTGTAATCGGTTTTTGATTGGTCTTCTCTAAATACCTACAAGATTTTAGAAACCTTGTAGGAGAACCGCGAATGACGGGATTCAAATATAACAAAAGCTTGTGGCTTCTCCATAAAAAAAGCCCTGCGAATTTCGCGGGCTATATAGAAAACACCTGCAAGGTATTCCCCGCAAAAATGCGGGGTTCCTTGTAGGTCTATTATCTTATTTCTGAGCTAAAACCTCAGCAACTTTCTTTCCAATTTCAGCTGGAGAATCAACAACGTGAATTCCAGATTCGGCCAATGCTTTTTTCTTAGCTTGAGCAGTATCTTCGCTTCCGCCAACAATAGCGCCAGCGTGGCCCATTGTACGTCCTGCAGGAGCAGTTTCACCAGCGATAAAGCCAATTACAGGCTTTTTAATTCCGCTTTCCTTGTACCATTTAGCAGCATCTATTTCAAGTTGACCACCAATTTCCCCAATCATTACTACAGCTTCACTTTCTTTATCCTCTAGAAGCATTTGTAAGGCCTCCTTAGTTGTAGTTCCAATTATTGGATCTCCACCAATACCAATTGCAGTAGTAATACCTAAGCCTTGTTTTACAACTTGGTCTGCTGCTTCATAAGTAAGCGTTCCAGATTTTGAAATGATACCCACTTTCCCTTTTTTGAAAACGAAACCTGGCATAATACCAACTTTTGCTTCCCCCGGAGTAATAACTCCTGGACAGTTAGGGCCGATTAAGCGACAGTCTTTATCTTTTATATAATTTGAAGCTGTGATCATGTCCTTCACAGGAATGCCCTCAGTTATTGTAATAATCACTTTTATTCCGGCATCAGCAGCTTCCATAATGGCGTCTGCAGCAAATGCTGGTGGAACGAAAATAATAGTTGTATCTGCTCCAGTTTCCTTTACAGCTTCCTCAACAGTGTTGAAAACAGGCTTATCAAGGTGTTTTTGACCACCTTTTCCCGGAGTTACACCACCAACAACGTTGGTTCCGTATTCAATCATTTGTTCGGCGTGAAAAGTACCTTCACTTCCTGTGAACCCTTGAACTATTATTTTTGAATTTTTATTTACTAAAACGCTCATCTGTAAGTATTTTCTATTGATTATTTATTTCTACTAATTAAGTAAATTCTCATAGATATTTATGAGAATTCCCGCAAAGATACGGCTTTTGTTGAAGCTACTAAAAAATATTAGACTTTAACCTTATGATAACTTTCGGTTGTGTCATCATTGTCTGTAACAGGCTGACTTATTTGGTATCCACGATAGATTTTTTCATCCTTTACTTCAAAAATTGCTATGAAATGGGCAATCGCAAGTTCTTCATCTGGATTTTCCATTGTTCGTATATAATATTTATAACGAATTGTAACCTGAGGTCCATCTGCCAACAAATGGCTTATTTCTACTCTTAGGTTATCATAAGATCTTCGTATCTCTCCAAAAAATTCAATAACATCATCATAGTGCTTAATACTAAGTCCACTAGGGCTATTCCATACAAGAACCAAGTCCGGATGAAAAAATCGTTCCAGTACGGTATTATCTCCTAAAATATCCGACCGATAAAAATCTCTTACTACTTCTTTTGCTTTTTTACTCATGTTAATCTATCCAATTTTTCTATAATGTCTGGAATCAACCTTATAGAAGCCAATTCCTTATATTTTTTTCTAAATTCGTCTGCAGGAGTTCCAAAATATGCTTTATTTCCTGGTAGCGATTTACTCACTCCACTTTGTGCAGAAATAACAGCCTTTTCGCCAATGGTAATACCACTGGTAACGCCTACTTGCCCCCAAATGGTGACATAATCCTCAATCAAAACACAGCCAGCAATACCTACTTGCGAAGCTATTAAACAGCGTTTCCCAATTACTGTATCGTGACCAACATGAACCTGATTGTCCAGTTTGGTTCCCTCTCCAATTGTGGTAGCACTTGTTACGCCTTTATCAATGCTGCAAAGTGCGCCCAGATCTACGTTATCTTCAATAACAACATTACCGCCACTTAAAAGTTTGTCAAATTTCTCTGAACGATTTTTATAATAGAAAGCATCGCTTCCTAAAACAGTTCCAGCGTGTATTATTACGTTGTTACCTATAACTGTATTATCGTAAATACTAACGTTTGAATGAATCACACAATTACGACCGATTTTCACATTATTACCTACAAAAACATTTGGTTGAATGATTGTCCCTTCACCTATTTCAGCAGTTTCTGAAATAACACTAGTGGCTCTTTGAAAAGGTTTGAAGTAATGTGAAAGTTTATTAAAATCACGAAAAGGATCGTCAGAAATTAGCAAAGCCTTTCCAACAGGGCATTCCACCTTTTTATTGATGAGAATTACCGTAGCTTGAGATTGTAATGCTTTGTCGTAATATTTTGGATGGTCAACAAATACAATATCTCCCGGTTGTACCACATGAATTTCGTTCATTCCAAACACCGGGAAATTAGCTTCACCTACATAATCAGATCCGATAATGACAGCGATGTTTTCAAGCGTTTGGGGAGTTGGAAATTTCACGGGTTATTGTTTGAAGTTCGTTTTTGTTTTACTGTATATTGCTATTGAATACTAGCAACTTATTTATTCTTTAATTCGTTCTTGGTATTGTCCTTTATCAGTATCGATTCTAATCTTATCGCCTTCGTTGATAAAAAGAGGAACGTTAAGTTCAGCACCTGTTTCAACAATCGCGGGCTTTGATGCATTTGTCGCTGTATTTCCTTTTACTCCAGGCTCCGTAGAAGTTACTTCTAAAATTACGTGAGCCGGCATTTCAACAGAAAGAGGTGCGCCATCTTCAGTATTCAACAAAATAGACACAACTTCGCCTTCCTTCATCAACTCTGGTGTATCGAGTATCTCTTTCATCAATTGGATTTGCGAATAATCATCCGTATTCATAAAGTGATACATATCCCCTTCACTATACAAATATTGAAATTTATGAGTTTCAACACGAACATCGTCTATTTTATGACCTGCGGAAAAAGTATTGTCCACAGTTTTTCCTGTGGTTACACTTTTTAATTTGGTACGCACAAAAGCTGGTCCTTTTCCAGGTTTGACGTGAAGAAATTCTATTACTTTATAAATGTCATTATTATAGCGGATGCAAAGTCCTTTTCTTATATCTGATGAAGTGGCCATTCTTTGGGTTTTATAGTTTGTTTATTGTAGTTTAATTAGAATTGAAATATCCTTTCATAATTCCGCGTTTGGAATTCTTAATAAATTGAAGGATCTCATCACGCTCTGGAGTGGCTTCCATTTCAGCCTCAATTATCTCCGTAGCTTGGGTAGTATTGTAATTTTTTTGATACAGAAGTCGGTATATATTCTGGATTTCACTTATTTTTTTAGATTCAAAACCTCTTCTACGCAGTCCAATGGAATTTATCCCAACATAGCTCAAAGGCTCACGAGCCGCTTTCACAAATGGTGGAACATCTTTACGAACAAGAGATCCTCCGGTTACAAAGGCGTGATTCCCAATCATACAGAACTGATGTACGGCAGTCATTCCTGCAAGTACAACATGATTACCTACTGTAATATGGCCAGCCAGGGTACTATTATTACTAAAAATACAATTGTCGCCTACAATACAATCGTGGGCAATATGGCAATAAGCCATAATCCAGCAATCTTTTCCAATTACGGTCTTTCCACGGTCAATTGTACCTCGATTAATTGTTACAAATTCTCGAATGGTTGTGCCATCGCCAATTTCGGCGGTAGTTTCCTCATCCTTAAATTTTAGATCTTGTGGAACAGCAGAGATTACGGCTCCTGGAAAAATATTACAATTTTTACCAATCCTGGCGCCTTCCATGATCGTTACATGACTTCCAATCCATGTCCCTTCCCCAATCACTACATTATTATGAATGGTGGTGAAAGGTTCAATTACAACGTTTTTAGCTATTTTAGCGCCCGGATGGACGTATGCAAGGGGTTGATTCATTTCTATTGTTTCTTGTTTTTTATAGATGAAATGTGCTCGCGCCGCAGAACATTTATATTTAAAAGTTTTTTTACACGAGTTGGGGTCATCTATAAATTTTTTGTTTTTACCATTTGGGCCATTAATTCAGCCTCAATTACCAATTTGTCATTAGCATATGCATTTCCCTGCATATGCACGATTCCACGACGGATAGGTGATATTAGTTCGAGTTTGAAAATAAGCGTATCTCCTGGATTTACCTGTTGTTTAAATTTCACATTATTTATTTTCATAAAATACGTGAGATAATTCTCTGGATCAGGCACTGTACTCAAGGCTAATATTCCGCCCGTCTGTGCCATAGCTTCAACTATTAGAACTCCTGGCATTACTGGTGCTCCTGGAAAGTGACCAACAAAAAAGGGTTCGTTCATCGTAACATTCTTAAGTCCTATTACGCTATTGTCTGTAAGTTCCATAATTTTATCTACCAACAGGAACGGTGGTCTGTGCGGAAGCATAGCCATTATCTGGTTCACATCTTTTACTGGTGGCTTGCTGATATCGAATTTAGGAATATTATTTCTACTTTCTGCTTTGATAAGTTTTGAAAGCTTTTTAGCAAACTGCGTGTTTACGTGATGTCCAGGTTTATTAGCAATTACTTTTCCTCGAATACGGGTTCCAACCAACGCCAAATCACCAATAACATCTAAAAGTTTGTGTCTAGCAGCTTCATTGGGATAATGAAGGGTTAGGTTATCTAAAATCCCGTTTGGTTTAACCGATATAGTTTCCTTCCCAAATGCAGTACGAAGCTTGTCCATAGTACTTGGCGAAAGCTCCTTGTCTACATATACAATCGCATTGTTTAAATCACCACCTTTAATCAAGCCGTTATCCAATAACATTTCAATCTCATGAAGAAAGCTAAATGTTCTTGCATTTGCAATTTCATCCTTAAAATCTGAAATACGTTTAAGCGAAGCATTCTGAGTTCCCAATACCATTGTTCCAAAATCAACCATAGTTGTAACCTGGTATTCATTCGATGGCATTACTATTATTTCGCTTCCTGTTTCCTCATCGGTATATGTAATAACTTCCTTAACCACATATTCCACTATTGTTGCATTTTGTTCAACAATACCTGCTTCTTCAACGGCTTGAACGAAAAACTTTGAAGAACCATCCATAATAGGAGGTTCAGAAGCATCGAGTTCCATAATGCAGTTGTCCACTTCCAAACCTACCAAAGCTGCAAGAACATGCTCTGAGGTTTGAATTTTAACACCGCGTTTTTCCAGATTGGTACCACGCTGCGTATTCACAACGAGATTGGCATCAGCTTCAATTTCTGGATGTCCTTCCAAATCTGTCCTAACAAAAGAATACCCATGGTTCTCGGGTGCAGGTTTAAAGGTTATTGTAACCTGCTTGCCGGTATGTAAACCGACTCCGGTAAGCGAAACTTCCTTACCAATGGTACGCTGTTTTACCACACTTTTATTCATTATCTAGCTTTTTTTCAACCGTATTAAGCCTATCCATTATTTTGGGTAGGTTTTTAAAATGTACATAACTTTTATTAAAATCACTATAACTTAAGGCAGGTGATCCCTGAATTGTTTCGTTGTCATTTACATTTCTTCCAATTCCGCTTTGGGCTTGTATTTTTACATTATCACCAATAACAATATGGCCGGCAATACCGACCTGACCACCAATCATACAGTTTTTTCCTATTTTTGTAGATCCCGCGATACCAGTTTGGGCGGCAATTACCGTATTTTCACCAATAGTAACATTATGTGCTATCTGAATCTGGTTGTCTAGCTTAACACCTTTTTTAATTACTGTTGAACCTAAGGTTGCGCGATCTATTGTCGTTCCTGGGCCCACATCTACATTATCCTCAAGAATCACATTTCCAGTTTGCGGCACCTTGCTATATTCTCCTTTTTCGTTTGGAGTAAAACCGAACCCATCAGCACCAATCACCACACCGCTATTGATCACACAAGATACCCCAACAACTGTTTCAGAATACAATTTTGCTCCTGTAAACAAAACCGAATTATCACCAATTGTTACATTATCTCCAATATATACATTTGGATAAATTTTTACATTATCACCTATCTTTACATTCTCTCCTAAATACGAAAAAGCACCTAAATACAAGTTTTCACCGTATTTTGCACTTTCTGCAACAAAAACAGGTTGTTCTATTCCTGTCTTATTCATTTTTACCTGATTGTAGTATTCTAACAATTGAGAAAAGGCATTATAAGCGTTTTCTACCCGAATCAATGTAGTGTTGATGGTGTGCTCAGGAACAAAATCATTGTTCACAATAGCTATAGAAGCTTCGGTTGTATATATATAATGAGTGTATTTAGGATTAGCCAAGAAAGTTAGAGTCCCTTTAGTGCCCTCTTCAATTTTTGCAAGTTTAGAAACCGCCACCTCTTCGTCACCTTCAACTGTGCCGTTTAGAATCCCTGCTATCTGGGCTGCTGTAAATTTCATTGTACTTAATCCTTTTATTTAACCGAATTATAAAATAATTGCAACCGCAAAATAGTGTTTTTAAAATGAACTGGATATCGGTCGTTGATTTTCATTCTTGCAAAAATAGAAAAAAAGGCGTTAGTCCCGATGGCTATTAGTATTGTTTTTTGGATAACACATATAGTATTTGACCACTGATTTTGAAAGTGCTTCCAAATTCAATTGGTCGCTCGCCTTTGCAACCTCTATGATCTTTCCGTTTTTTTTAAGTAAATTAATCGTGTCTTTTTTCATACTGTAGGCTTGGTTTTCCAATTTTCCAGTGAAAACAAAAAATGATGCTTCATCTTCAGAAAGATCAAATACTTCCATTACGTTAGCTTTCTTCTTTTCTAGTTTTTGTGCTGAAAAGGGTTTTGTTTTTACCTTTATCTTCAATAAGTCTCTATTCAGCAACATCTTCGATAGATTCTTAAGAACGAAATCTTCATTACTTACCCAAGCTTTCATCGCTGAGAGAATATCATTATCATCCAATTTTGAAAAAGTCTCGAGAACTTCTTCAGAGAAAGACTCTAAGCTTATATGGTTTTTGAGGAAAAATGCTAAGTTTTTGCTTGCTGGAAGTTTTACGCCTTGAGCCGTAAGTTGTTTTGCTCTTTTTAAGACGCGCACCAAAAGCTGCTCGGCCACAATACCGGTTTTATGAAGATACACCTGCCAATACATCAACCTACGAGCAACCAAAAAATTTTCCACAGAATAAATACCCTTCTCCTCTACTACCAAGTTATCGTCCTTAACGTTCAACATTGCTATTAATCGTTGAGCGTTAACTGTACCTTCAGGAACTCCGGTGTAAAAACTATCCCTCTTTAAATAATCTAATCGGTCCATATCCAGTTGGCCAGACACTAATTGATGAAGAAACTTTCGCGGATATTCATCCTTGAATATCTGGATAGCAAGCGTTAACTCCATGTTAAACTTTCGGTTCAAATTCTCCATAAAAAGCAGAGAAATTTCCTCGTGACTCACATTTTCAACAATGCTATTTTCCATTGCATGAGAAAAAGGACCATGGCCAATATCGTGCAAAAGTATAGCAATATACAGAGCTTCTTCTTCTTTTTTAGACAGCTCAACCCCTTTTGAATAAAGCACTTGCACAGCTTTTTGCATCAAAAACATTGCGCCTAGCGCATGATGGAAACGCGTGTGATGAGCTCCTGGGTAAACAATATATGAAAACCCCATTTGCGAAATTCTACGCAGTCTTTGGAAGTATTTATGCTCCATCAAATCAAATACCAGTTTACTGGGTATGGTAATAAAACCATAGATGGGGTCGTTTAAGGTTTTAAGCTTGGGAAGGGTTTTCAAATTTTAACTTTAAATTAATAGCAACTACATTTTTTTCAAATAATTCGGGGCTATTTTTGAAGGAAATTCTTCAAAGTATCAAGAATTACTAATAAATTGAATTTAATCATACTCCTTCGCTAAAGCTTCGGAGTATCAAGATACTCCGAAGCAAAGACTATTGGAGAAAAACAACCCTCCTTCAGCAAAGCTATGGAGCATAAAGACAAATATACATATATGAGCGAGATAAAAGTACTATGGGTGGACGACGAAATTGATTTGCTTAAACCACATATTCTATTCCTTGAAAAGAAGAACTACAAAGTAACCACTGCGCAAAGCGGGAACGATGCTTTGGAAGAAATTAAAAAAGACACCTTCGATATTGTTTTCTTAGATGAAAATATGCCGGGGCTTACGGGTCTTGAGACACTTGCAGAAATCAAGGAACTTCAGGCATCTATCCCTGTGGTCATGATCACTAAGAGTGAGGAGGAATATATTATGGAAGAAGCTATTGGTTCTAAAATTGCCGATTACCTAATAAAGCCGGTAAACCCAAACCAAATTCTGCTAAGCCTGAAGAAAAACCTAGACCATAGCAGATTGGTTTCAGAAAAAACCACTTCAAGCTATCAGCAAGAGTTTCGTAAAATTGCGATGGACCTTTCTATGGTAAATAGTTTTGAAGAGTGGAAAGATTTATATCAAAAATTGGTTTATTGGGAGTTGGAGCTTGAGGGAATTGAGGATTCTGGAATGTTTGAAATTTTAGAATCACAGAAAACCGAAGCCAACAGCCAATTCTGTAAATTTATCGATAAAAATTATCCCGAATGGTTTAGTGATCCTAGCGAGGCACCTACAATGAGTCACACCTTATTCCGCGATAAAATACAACCTCAATTGAGCCAAGGAACCCCTACACTACTTGTGGTAGTAGATAATTTAAGGCTTGATCAATGGAAAGCTTTTGAGCCTACCGTTGCTAATGTTTACAAGAAGACACAAGAAGAACTTTTTTGTAGCATTCTGCCAACGGCTACTCAATATGCACGTAACGCAATATTTTCCGGACTTATGCCAAGTGAAATGGAAAAACTGCATCCAGATCTTTGGTTGAATGACACCGATGAAGGTGGAAAAAACATGAAGGAAGCAGACTTTTTGACTGCACAACTCAAGCGTTTAGGAACGAAATTAAATTGGAGCTATCACAAAATTTCAAGTTTAAAGCAAGGAAAAAGACTTGTAGATAATTTTAAAAGTCATAAAGATGAAGATTTAACCGTGGTGGTTTATAATTTCGTAGATATGCTTTCTCATTCTAAAACGGAGATGGAAGTAATCAAGGAATTAGCCTCTACAGATAAGTCTTACCGCTCCCTCACTCAAAGTTGGTTTAAAAACTCACCCTTGTTAGAAATCATTCAACAGGCTGCACGTTTGGGCTTTAAGTTAATTATAACTACAGACCACGGAACGATAAATGTAAAAAACCCTTCAAAAGTAATTGGTGATAAAAACACCAGTTTGAATCTTAGATATAAAACTGGAAAAAGCCTTACTTATGAAGACAAGGAAGTGCTTGCGGCAAAAGACCCAAAATCCATTTGTTTACCCTCAATAAACATGAGCAGTTCCTTTATTTTTGCAAAAGGTGATTATTTCTTCGCATATCCGAACAACTATAATCATTATGTAAGTTACTACCGAAACACGTATCAACATGGAGGAGTTTCACTAGAAGAGATGTTAATACCTTTTGCGGTATTTACCCCAAAATAAAATTCACAAGAATCATCTATAATACATCTATTCTAAGGGACGGATGTATTATAGATTTTTAAATTTATTTTCTTTTATCAAAATGGAGCTTACATATACACAAAATCAAATTTCTGAAGTTGCCGAGCAAATCTTAGGTTTTTCGGCTTCAAACATATTTCTTTTTTATGGTGAAATGGGCGTCGGAAAGACAACTCTTATAAAGGAAATTGTAAAACAACTTGGAGTTACCGAAATTTCAGGAAGCCCATCATTTTCAATTGTCAATGAATACGAAGGTAAGAATGGCTCAGTTTATCACTTCGATTTTTATAGAATAAATGATGTTGAAGAAGCTTATGACATCGGTGTAGAAGATTATTTCTATAGTGACAACTATGTCTTTATAGAATGGCCAGAAAAAATCAAGGAACTCTTACCTGAGGACGCAGTTGCGATAAACATTCAAAAAAACAAAAACGGTAGTAGAACCTTAAAGATTTAGAGCCTATTTATAAAACTCGAGCCGTATAAAAATTTTGACAACCATTAAAAATTTTGTTTTTAGTTTCTCCACTCTCTCAAATCTCAAATTTAATTCATACATTGGTGCGATTATTCCTGCATACAGGAATATTTTTGTAAGTTTTATATTACTTTTTTAAAGATTATTTAGAAACCAATACTGAAAGTACTAACTAAAAACTCTTAAAGTGAAAGCCAACTCAAATTAGCCAATGATATAAGAATTCAAATAGAGTGTTTCTAAAGTGTTAATAAAACATGACTAATATTGAAGTTATAGTGATTTTTAAAGCATTTAAATGCAATTAAACGTTCAAACATACGATTACGTTAAATATTTTAGTTGTAAGTTTGAAAAATTAACCTCACAAAAACTCCCTTATTATGAAAAACTTAAAAGTTGTTATCGTTGCCGCAATATTTGCAGCCGGCCTTTTTGCTTCTTGTACTCCAGAAAGTATTCAAGATGAACAAGCACCCCAACAAATCGACGTCAGGAAAGTCAAAGTTCCGCCAAACGGATAAAAAGAGTTTAATTCGTGGAGGTATTATCGTATTGATAATTGCCTGCACTCCGTTTTTATACTACGCATATGAAAGTTTTCCAGACGATACAAAAGTTTGGAAAACTTCCTTTTTTACGTTTACTACTGAATACCCCTCTTATTATCAATATGCATGGTTTTTAACGGGTAAGATAATTCCTTTAATAATTCTATTGCTTTGGTTTTTCACCTGCAGGCATTGGTGGCATTGGATTATTTTAGTACCGATGGCAATGTATAGTTTTCAATTATTTAGCATTATTAAACAGAATTATAATGTTGATGAAGTGGAGATCATATACGTAATCCCCATAATGTTGGTGGTTATTCCATCTGTTTATTTGATCCGTGCCAAACTGTTTAGCCAAATGCGCAATGACGACCTTAAGTCTTTTGAAGAAGATCTTTTGCAAAAAAAATCTATCTGGGGTCAAATAAAGGAACTCTTCCGCTGATTTTCAATTGTCTTAAATTAAAAATTATTCCGTAAATTGAGACCGCCAAGTTCGAAATATGCCAACACAAAAATCACCATTTACAAGAGCACAACTACTTCCACAGGAAGAGACACTTGAAATCTCACGACAAAGAGGCGAGCTTTATATAGGTATTCCCAAAGAAGCCTATTTTCAAGAAAAACGAATTTGCCTCACTCCAGATGCGGTTAATGGAATCGTGAGTAATGGCCACAGAGTCTTGATTGAAAAAGGTGCTGGTAATGAAGCAGGGTTTTCAGATAGAGATTATTCCGAAGCAGGAGCACAACTTACCGAAGACACCAAAAAAGTATTTGGCTGCCCAATGGTTTTAAAAGTGGAGCCGCCTACACTAGAGGAATTGGAACTGATAAAACCCAAAACTGTACTTATTTCTGCGCTCCAATTAAAAACTAGGAAGAAAGAATATTTCGACACCCTTTCAAAAAAGAAAATTACAGCACTTGCTTTTGAGTTTATAAAAGACGAAGACCATAGCTACCCAGCAGTAAAGGCCTTGAGCGAAATTGCAGGTACCGCATCTGTACTCATTGCCGCAGAGCTCATGGTAAATGCAAAAAAAGGAAATGGTCTATTATTCGGTAATATTAGCGGAGTGCCCCCTATTGAAGTTGTAGTCATTGGCGCCGGAACAGTTGGCGAATTTGCTGTTCGATCTGCGCTTGGTTTAGGAGCTAACGTAAAGGTTTTTGATAGCTCTATTACCAAACTTAGAACTATTCAAACACATGTAGGGCGTATATTGTATACTTCTACAATACAACCAAAAAACTTAATGAAAGCCTTACGCCGTTGCGACGTTGCAATCGGAGCCGTTCGAGGTCACAACAGAGCTCCCATTATTGTTACCGAAGAAATGGTAATGAAAATGAAAAAAGGAGCTGTAATTATTGATGTTTGCGTAGATATGGGAGGTTGTTTTGAAACTACTGAAATGACCAGTCATGTAGAACCCACTATTATAAAACACGAAGTAATTCACTATGGCGTTCCTAATATTCCCGCCAGATACCCTAAAACTGCATCAATTTCTATCAGTAACATCTTCACACCCTATATTTTAGAAATTGCAGAAAACGGCGGACTTGAAAATGCTATCCGTTTTGACAATGGTTTAAAAAATGGTTTGTATTTTTACCGCGGAATTCTAACCAATAAAGCAGTAGCAGATTGGTTTGATATCCCTTATAGCGATATTAACTTACTATTCTTTTGATAGAATTTCATTAATAAAAAGTCGAAAATACGTACCCTCCCGATAACTATCAGGACCAATTAACAATACCCTAATATTTAAATATGAAATTAGCATACCGATTGGCCTATTTTTCCGGCGGATTTTTAATTGGAATAGCTTTATTGTTTTTTATTCTAAGTGGAAAGAAAACCTCTTGCGCCTATGGTCCCGAATCAAGGACTCTTAAAAACATTCGATTAAAGGAACGTGCTTTCTCTGAAAATACGCTACAGGTACTTAAGGAAAACCAAATGGATACCTCCGCTATTTCCTTTTTATTAAAAGATGGAAACGTAATATTCTCTGAAAGCAATACAAAGCTTGACTCCTGCAAACAATATGTGATTGAAGGAGATATTTCAGAAAAAAATCTAAAAATTAGAATTGAGAATTGTGAAGATTTAGCTACCGTAACTGAAGCAGCGGTAACTCAGGATTAACCTATTTTTCAAGAGTACAAGTTTATAGCTTTCTTCTAGCTTTCTCCTTATTAAGAAGCGTAAGCTCCCGGCTAGTCTGTCCCGCAACTGAAGTATTCTCCTCAGCACGACGGATCAAGTAGGGCATCACGTCTTTTACCGGACCAAAAGGAATATATTTTGCTACATTGTAACCTTCCGAACCAAGGTTGAAAGTAATGTGATCGCTCATTCCATAAAGCTGTCCAAACCATACACGTCTATCACTTCTTGAGATTCCATCTTCCTCCATCATATCCATCGCTTTATAGGTGCTTAATTCATTGTGTGTTCCTATAAATAGTTCAATATCTTCAAGATTATCCATGATATACTTCATAATCTCGTTGAAATTATCATCCGTAGCTTTTTTACTTTCGCATATGGGGGATTTATATCCATTTTCAATAGCTCGCTCGTTCTCCTTTTCCATATAGGCGCCACGAACAATTTTAAACCCGAGTTTATAGCCTTTAGCCTTAGCTCTTTGGTGTAATTTTTTTAAATAGTCTAGACGATCCCAACGGTAACATTGCAAGGTGTTAAAGACAATAGGGCTTTCCTTATTGTACTTCTCCATCATTTTTTCGCATAAATCATCCGCTGCATCTTGCATCCAAGACTCTTCAGCATCAATAAGTAAACTGATCCCTGCATCGTGTGCAGCTTTCACTACCCTTTCATACCTCTTCTCAAGATATTGCCATTGAGTCTCTTCAATTTCTGTCAACTTTTTCTTTTCAGTGACTTTCTGCCAAACATTAAACCTTCCAAAACCTGTAGGTTTAAACACAGAAAATGGCATGGCTTCTTTATTCTTTGCAAATTCGGTGAGTTCAATAACCTTATCCGCCGTTGCATCAAATTGAGCATCCTCTTCTTTTCCTTCTACAGAAAAATCTAAAACAGATGATACGCCAACATCATAAAGACTGTCAACTGTAGGCATACAGTCCGTTTCATTTACGCCGCCACAAAAATGATCAAAGACAGTAGAACGGATTAATCCTTCCACAGGCAAATGAAGATTTAATGCAAATTTCGTTACTGCAGACCCAATTTTCACTAAGGGTTCCACCGAAATCATTTTAAAAAGAAAGTAAGCGCGTTCTAGTTCAGAATCGCTTTTTAATTGAAACGCTGTCTCAGTATTATCAAAGAGGGAATTTGATGTCATATAAACTAAAATAAAGTCTGCAAATATAGTTAGATTTGAACTCTGATTGATGAAGATTAACTACCAAATTTAATGAAAAAAGAAAAAAGCTTAAAAGGAGTTGTTTATAAGAATGAAAGGGCATATAAAGCTATATCTGAATACTTAAAAGATTCAGAAATCTCCAAGGTTTTTATCATAACTGATAAAAATACGCTTACCTACTGTTTACCCGTTTTTCTAGAAAGGATAGATTTTAATGCTTCTCCTCAAATAATAACAATTCCGGAAGGTGAAATAAATAAAACCATCCATACTTGCCTGAATGTATGGGAAGAGCTTTCGGAAAAAGGTGCTGACAGAAACAGTTTAATAATCAATCTTGGCGGCGGCGTGGTCACCGACCTGGGTGGCTTTGTTGCCTCTACTTTTAAACGTGGGCTTCCTTTTATAAATGTTCCAACCTCATTACTCGCTATGGTAGACGCTTCTGTGGGTGGCAAGAACGGGGTTGACCTTGGACATGTAAAAAATCAAATTGGCGTAATCCAACTTCCCGAAATGGTTATTTTAGACACCAGCTTTCTAAAAACATTGCCAGATGAACACATAACATCTGGATTGGCCGAAATGCTGAAACACGGTATTATATATAGTAACGAGTACTGGGATCGCGTAAAAAGAGCCGACTTTTCTAAAAAAGAGGAGTTTGAGAGTTTAATTTGGGATTCAGTTCAAATAAAAAAAGAAATTGTTGCAAAAGATCCTTTTGAAAAAGATTTGCGAAAAACCTTAAATTACGGCCATACTCTAGGTCACGCCATAGAGTCATACTTTTTGGAAAACCCAAATAAAAAGGAACTCTTACATGGAGAAGCCGTAGCTGTGGGAATTATTTTGGCAACCTACATTTCAAAAGAGATGTATAATTTTCCAAGTGAAACCTTAAATGATATTTCAGAAAGCGTCTTCAACCATTTTTCAAAGCAAACTTTTTCTAAAAAAGATATTGAAACCATCATTGACCTACTTGTATTCGACAAAAAGAACAGAAACGGACAAGTGTTATTTGTGTTAATGGAAGATATAGGTTTACACAAAACGAATTGTATCGTAAGTAATAACCTTATTTACAATGCTTTCGACTATTATAAAAATTTCTAAAAATTTTCTTGAAATAATTTTTAAGTCTTTTATCTTTGAATAGTTTTATAACCCTAAATCAAAGAGTAAATTTTAAATGAAGCGTATTATAGTAGATTTCCGAAAGTTGACTCCAGAGATACTTTCCTTATTAGTTGAAAAGTATCCTGACGGGTATGATGATGATCATGTTATCACTTTTAAAAATGCCAAAAATGAGACTGTAGAGGCAGTAGAGGTAAAAACGGAAGACACCGTTTACTTAGTAAAAGTAAGCTCTCGTCTTGAAGTAAGTATGGCCAACTTTGACGAAGATGATTATCAGGAGGCTGAATTTACCGAGCCGATAGGTGAAATACCTGACAAAAAGGAGATGGAAGAAGAGGAGTAATCCAAACACAACAATATAAAAAAGAGGCTGCCTTTTTAGACAGCCTCTTTTAGTTTAAATAAATTCTCTTGTTATTAAGCGTGTTGAAGCTTGTGCTTACCTTCTTTAATTTCCTCGATCAATTTTGAATTGAATGCAGGTAAATCATCAGGAGTTCTACTAGTAACAAAGCCTTGGTCAACTACTACTTCTTCATCCACCCAATTTGCTCCAGCATTCACAAGATCATCTTTAATTGAACTGAAAGACGTCATTTTTCTTCCTTTTACCACACCTGCTGAAATCAAGGTTTGCGGGCCGTGACAAATTGCAGCAACTGGTTTTTTCTGTTCAAAGAAATGTTTTACGAATTTCAACGCATCCTCATTTCTTCTTAGTTTATCAGGATTAATTACTCCCCCTGGAAGTACTAAAGCGTTATAACCTGAAGCATTCGCTTTTTTAATCGTGGAGTCGACAGTATATTCATCGCTCCAATTTCCATCGCTCCAAGCTTTTATTTTTCCTTCTTTTTCACTAATTATTTCAACGGTAAAGCCTTCTTTCTCCATCGCCTCTTTGGGTGACTTCAATTCAGATTCTTCAAATCCATCTGTAGCTAAAATTGCAATCCTCTTCTTCATAATCTTCTCTTTTTTAGTTTAAAAATCAATTTCAACTAAAGATAAGTAGCTAATTAGCTCTTACCAATATCTGAATATTAATCTTTTACTAATCTTTGTTAAGAAACTTATGAGAATCAGTTATCCTTTAAGGATTGAGCTTTTTTTTTATCGGCTTCAACCTTGCGTTTGTATTCACGTAGTTCTTCCATCTCCAATTCATAAGAAAGCGTCGCATTGCTGGAAGGTTCAATTTTTATATTTCGATGAAGCGCCCATTGAACGGTAAATTCAGCTCCAAAAAATAAGATAAGACAAGTGTAGTAAACCCACAACAAAAGCAGAACTACGCTTCCCGCAGCACCATAAACAGAAGCGGGGTCTGATTTGGAGAAATAAAATCCAATGAGGTATTTACCAATCAAAAACAATAGCGAAGTCATAGAAGCTCCTATTAAGTTTGTTTTCCATTTTATCTTTACATCGGGAAGCAGCGTGAAGATTGCAGCAAACAATGCAGTAACGATTATTTGCGATATGATAAAATTGATAAATTGAATAAATCCGGGAGAAAATTCCGTGTAATAATTACCTATAAACTCACTCAAGGCATTAATTGCAGTACTTAATATAAGAGATATTAGCATTAATAGGCCCACAACCAATACCATCCCAAATGAAACAGCTCTACGCTTTAATGTATCTAAAATGTTATTTTTCTTTGAACGGACACTCCAAATATCGTTCAATGCTTTTTGAAGTTGGAAAAAAACTCCCGTAGCACCAAATATCAAGACGCCAATACCAAAGATTACAAATAGAACAGAACTTTTAGAAAGAGCAGAATTTAGAATCATAGTTTGAACTAGCTCTGCACTACCCTCTCCTATCATATCAGAAATCTCCCCACTAATGCGGCCTTCTACAGCTTCTCTCCCAAAAAACACTCCTGCAAAATGTACAGTTATAATAAGTAGTGATGGTAAGGAAAAGAGTGCATAATAAGCAATAACGGCACTTTTTGCCCAAGGATCATTCTCATCCCAACTTACATAGGTCTCTTTTAGAAGTTTTAAAAATTTCATTATAAATAGCGTTCTTTAATTATATTACAATGATGGATGCTGTGACCGCAAATTATAAATCCAGCTGCTCTCACTGACATTTCACTTCCGCTTGCCACGCCAACATTTTTCAATTGGACTTGGTTTAAAGATTTGAAAAGAGAGATTGTTGCAGCTCTCACTGCGATATTCTCATCCAAGAGCTCTGTCAAACTTTTATTTTCTGCCTGTGCATTATTTACAAAGGTACTTTCGTCAAACCCTATTAAATTCGCATTACTGCTTCTGGCAAAATATAAAGCTCTGTAGGCAAAAACGCGTTCCGTATCGGTAACGTGTTGTAAAATATCTTTTGGCGTCCATTTTCCCTCGGAATATCGGAAATTCAATTTATCTTCAGGTATAATTTCAAAAAAAGATTGGATTTCTTTCAGCCCCACAGTGAGGGCCTCATGCAAGGATAAAGGTTTAACTAGGTCTATATAGCCTTGATAATAGGGATTATATTCAGAAGGCGTTATCTGTGAAGACACCATATCAGTTTTTTAAAGATAAAAAAAACCTTTGCGTGAGAGCAAAGGCTTTTAATTAAATTTTGAAAAATCTATACCTCCTTAAATATAGAGTGTAACAATCTTTTCTTGTCGTTAATACTTTCTTCCATAGAAATCATTGTTTCTGTACGGCTAACACCTTCAATATCATCTATTTCATAAATCACATCTTTTGCATGAGCAGTATCACGCGCTCTAATTTTACAGAAGATATTAAACTTACCGGTAGTAACGTGAGCCACGGTAACAAATGGTATATGGCTTATTCGTTCCATTACAAACTGTGTTTGCGAAGTTTTAAAGATAAAAACCCCAACATAAGCTATAAAGGAATAGCCAAGCTTTCTGTAGTCTACCTGTAATGAAGAACCAGTAATAATTCCGGCGTCTTCCATTTTTTTTACGCGCACATGAACGGTTCCAGCAGAAATTTCAAGCTTTTTTGCAATATCCGTAAAGGGGGTTCGCGTATTGTCGATTAACAAATCTAAAATTTTGTGATCTGTCTCGTCTAATTTGAATTTGGACATGTTTTTTTAATTTTATCTCGCAAAACTAGGCACTTTTAATCTAAAGCAGAAGCTTATTCTCAGAAAAGATTACCGAATTGTCAGATTTATCAAATATTTTTGAAATCTTAACCCCAACTGTTAAATTATCCTTAGGATTTGTTAAAATTTTTGCACCATTCGCATTTTTTGATACATGCCCCAACTTACCCTTTAGGGCTCCTATTTTATCTATTACAGGCACAAATATAATTTTACCCTTCTCTAATTTCTCAACATATTGAATTGCAATCGAAACGGGCTTAGCCCTATCTTCCAGGTTAACATTTCTTATGATGAAATCATTATAGTTTTTTTGATTTTCTGGGATGTCAAAATAGTCCTTATAATCTATGTCACCTTTTTCTTCTGAAAAAATATCAAACAGGGAAAGCAAGGAGTAAAAAATAAATTCTCGGGTTTTCTCTCTTTGATAATCCTGCTTATAATGGCCTGCTTCAAACAAAATAGTAGGCACGCCCAATTTTTGAAAAGTATCACCAATACAATCAGGGTTAAAGCTATCGTCATATCTACCCACCTGGCCTGGTATATAGCTCTGCAATACCCTATTTATTTTTACAATATATTGCATTGCCTCTTTTCTAGCTTCTGTAATAGACCTTTTCTTATCTGCCGCAGGAGATAAAAATGAAACCGTTGCAGGCTTACCATTGGCAAAACCAAAGATAGAACGTTGATCATGTAGGTTTAAACAGAGTTGCGGCTTTAAATCGTCAAAAACCTTGCGAAGACATCGGCTTTCACTCTGAGATAGATTCTGTGCATCACGGTTAAGATCAACCTGATTGGCATTTTCTCGCGTATACAGTTTTGCTCCATCAGGATTGAGGATTGGCAATAAATATAAGGTGTAGTTATTAAGGAAATTTTTGATTTCCTTCTGAAAGAAATCTTTTTGACTCACAAATTTCAAAAAATCGAATAAAGCTTTTGTGGTGGTAGATTCATTCCCGTGCATTTGAGACCAACCTAAAATTACTTTAGGTCCGGCACCGATTTTAACCAATGGAATAGAAAGTCCTTGTTCAGAATATCCAACTACAGAAACTTCATGTGCCGTTTTATAATCTTCTAATAATTGAGAAATGTGTTCAAGAGTTATATATCGACCACTCAATTTAGTCTCAAAATTATCGCAATACCAAGTGTCTATCTTCATGATTTATTTTACAAGTTTACAAAGTTAAACAAAGGATAGTTTACATTTGTAAACAAGAGTTATAAGCCTAAATGATTACAGTAGTAAACAAACCGAGTACACCTACTGCGCTTTAAACATCAAATTATTATTAATTTATATGTTTAATACTTATTAGACTAAATACTAGAGTATTAAACATAACCATATATAGTTTTAGTTTAAGATAAGTTAAAAATATTAACTCGATTTGAACATCATAATGAATAATATATTACATTTGTAACCACTACTTTATTTAATATAATGTTACAATGATAAACAGTGCTAATTTTGTAAAACGACTTGAGAAGATTCTCGATTTTTACCAATTAACGGCCACTGCTTTTGCCGAAGAATTAGATTTTAACCGCTCCACTATCTCCCATTTATTATCCGGAAGAAATAAGCCAAGTTTGGAATTTGTGGTAAAGCTTCTAGGGAAATTTCCAGAAGTAGAAATGAATTGGTTGCTTTTTGGAAAAGGGAATTTCCCCTCCTCTAGAGAAAAGAAACCTGTAAATACTTCTTCAACAAAAAAGTCAAACTCAAAAGAGGAGAAATCTATAGATGCTTTTTCAGAAGAAAGAAATATTAAGAAAAACCGAATAGAAAGTAGTCAAGATTCAAAGCAAGTAGAAAAAATCATTATGTTTTATAAAGATGGCAGTTTTAATATATATGAAAACTAAGCCATCTCAGTAATTTTTCGGAAATTCGCATAAAATTTCAGAATGCGTTTTTTTATACTTTTATTTAGTTTGCTCTTTTTAAGCAGTTGTTACGAAAAGGAGCGTAATTGCTCAGATTTTAAGACAGGAACTTTTGAATTTGAAGCACTTTCTGGAACGGAGGTGTTTAAAACAACCATTACGCGTAATGATTCCATCGAAGTAGACTTTTATGATGGTAAAACCGACTCCTCCTCCATTAGATGGGTTAATGACTGTGAATACGTTTTAACAAAGATTAACCCGAAGAATCAAGCTGAAAGAAAGGCTATCCTTATCAAAATCCTCACAACGAGCGAAGATCAATACACTTTTGAGTTTAGCGAAGTTGGAAAAGTGAAATCAAGCAAGGCGACAGCAAAAAAAATAAAACCTTAATCACGTTTCTTTTTCAATAGCGAATTCTGCTCCTCCATCAAACTTTCAATACTCGATAAAAGTTGAATGTTCTTAGGGGTTTCTACTGTTCCGTCCTTCGGATCATCAGATTTTCGTTTAAAATGATTAATGGTTTTTATAACCAAGAAAATAGTAAAGGCAATAATGAAAAAATCTATTAAGGCCTCCATTAATTCACCATAGCCTACTGCCACTTCTTCCGCAGAATCCGAAGCGTGACGAAGTATATATTTTTTATTTGAAAGGTTTACGCCATCGGTAAGGAGCGATAGTGGTGGCATTACAACCTTTTTAACAATAGTACTAATAACGTTATTAAAGGCAGTACCAATAACGATACCTACCGCCATATCGATCATATTACCCTTTATGGCAAAGTTTTTAAACTCTTGAAAAAAGCTCATTGTTTTTCGTTTTTAAGAATAGCCAAGTATAGAAAATATTTGAGAAATAAAGAAACCTAGAATAGTACTTTTAGACGCGACCAGCAATACGATCTTTTGCTAATTGTAGCACATAATGAAATTGATCTTCTAAATTCATATCGGAGTTGTCTATTTCAATGGCATCCTCAGCTTTCATTAAAGGAGAATCTTCACGATTGGTATCCATATGATCGCGTTCTTGTATATTTTTCAGAACATCATCATAGATTACCTTGTCCCCTCTTTCTATTAATTCTTTGTGTCTTCTTTCAGCACGTATTTCCGCAGAAGTATTCATAAAGACCTTTAATTCAGCCTTTGGGAAGACCACGGTACCTATATCTCTTCCATCCATCACAACACCTTTTTCCAATCCCATTTCCTGTTGTTGTGCCACCAATTTCACTCTTACTTCATGAATAGCCGCAATTGGGCTTACAAATTCTGAAACTTCAAGGTTTCTGATTTTATCTTCAACATCCTTTCCGTTTAAAAAAATGTGAGCTTTGTTCCATTCAGCTTCTTTTTTAAACTTCAAGTCAATCGATTTAAGCGATCCAATTAGTTTTTCTTTATCAAAGTGTGTTTTAGAGATTATATTGTTCTGCATAGCGTATAGCGCAACGGCACGGTACATAGCACCAGTGTCAACATAAACATATCCTAAATAATCTGCAATTTGTTTGGCAACGGTACTTTTACCTGTTGAAGAATAACCATCAATTGCAATTGTAATTTTTCCCATAAGTATCGCCCATGAAAATGGGTGGTTTTTACTGAAGATTCATATTAAGTCCAAAAAAACTGGAGGCTGCTGCACTACTGTATTTTGAGTAGGAATAGCTCAATCTAAATTTATTTAATTTTATTGCAAATCCCGCACTTAATCCAGCAAAAGAACGCTTTTCAACAATACGCAACTCTTCGCCTCTTCTAAAATTATAACCTAGACGAATATTAAACCCACTTTCGGGGAAAAGTTCAACTCCTACAATCATATGCCTCATAGCATTATCAATAAAAGTAACTCTTTCCTTGGTAGTGTTTCCCTCAAGATCGGTTTCTTCCCGTGCAGGGTTTGAAAATGCCAAATTCCAGTTTTGCATATTTTCCAAAGTGAAATGCCATCTAATTGGAATATTCTCCAAAGTTTGTGAGATTCCAAAGATAGCCTCAAATGGCAAAGGTTCATATTCCTCGTGATAAGGCGTAAACTGAGTTCCTATATTTCGCGCAACTCCAGTAATCATTAAATCCCAATCCTCATAAACATACATTATCCCAATATCAATTGCACCACCAAAAGAAGTGTATTGCTCCAGTTTTGAGGAAATAAGCTTCACATTGACTCCTACGTGAAAGTTTGTATAGGGAATATTTCGAGCGTGACCCAAAGATAATGCTACTTCCCCTCCGCTAAAACTGCTGGTTGGGTTTCCCGTTTCGTCATAGCCATCAAATTTTCCATAATTAACATAAGTGACACCTGCATGAAGCACTTGTGTTCTTCTGTCCCATAGATAGGCGTAGCTAGCGGTTCCGTAGTTTACATCACCAATATAATTTGTGTAGTTAAGCGAAAGCTGATTATCCATTTCCGGGTTTATACTCGCCGGATTAAACAATGCCTGCGTAGGGTCATAATCATAGTTGGTAACCACTTTTCCACCCAATGCAGCCATCCTAGGGCTGTTAACCAGGTTAAGAAATTGATAGGTTGCCTTACCTCCTACCTGAGCCACCAAAAGCTGGGAAATTAAAAGTGAGAAAACTAAAAAAACCTTTTGGGCCATAGACGCGAGTTACCGTAACTAAAAACTAAACGACTGCAAGTGTAATTTATTTTTGCAAAGAAAAGAAATCATAGATGATTAATTTTGAAAACACTTAAGAAACCTCAAAATTTACACTGACCTTATAAAAACCAATCATAATCAATAAAAGAAATGATTAATGCGCTAGGACAATAGCACATTAATCATTCTTTAAAATAAAAAAGAGGTCTAAAGCTTCTTAGCGTTTTTCACCTTCTCTTTAGTCAAAGCCAAATCTAATACATCACTCATTTCTTTTACATAATGAAATGTAAGTCCTTTTAGATACTCAGGTTTTATCTCTTCGATATCGCGTTTATTGTCCTCACAAAGTAGGATTTCCTTAATTTGTGCACGTTTTGCAGCAAGTATCTTTTCTTTTATTCCACCAACGGGAAGTACTTTCCCACGAAGTGTGATTTCACCAGTCATCGCAATGGATTTCTTCACCTTTCTTTGTGTAAAAAGAGATACTAATGAAGTAAGCATCGTAATACCGGCACTCGGACCATCCTTAGGTGTTGCTCCTTCCGGCACGTGAATATGTACGTTATATTCGTCAAAAACATCTGGCTTAATACCTAATTTTTCAGCATTAGCCTTTATGTATTCCATGGCGATTGTAGCAGATTCCTTCATCACCTTACCAAGGTTTCCTGTCATATTCAAAGTACCTTTACCTTTAGAAAGTGCAGATTCAATAAACAAAATATCACCACCAACCTGTGTCCATGCAAGTCCTGTTACTACACCAGCTACATCGTTATTTTCATATTTATCACGTTCCATTTTTGGAGCGCCCAAAACTTCAGAAATAACATCATTAGTTACTTTTACATCGTATTCTTCTTCTGTTGCAATTTTTACAGCTGCATAACGCACCATTTTTGCAATCTGTTTTTCCAAACCACGTACTCCACTCTCACGCGTATACCCTACCACAATTTTCTCCAGCTGCGGCTTGGCTATTTTAAGCGTATTTTTATCCATTCCGTGTTCCTTCAACTGTTTTGGAAGCAAGTGACGTTTTGCAATCTCTACTTTTTCCTCAACGGTATAACCGGTTACATGTATAATCTCCATTCTGTCGCGCAAAGCAGGCTGAATAGTACTCAAACTGTTGGAGGTAGCAATAAACATCACTTTTGAAAGGTCGTAACCGAGCTCTAAAAAGTTGTCGTAAAATGAATTGTTTTGTTCTGGATCCAGCACTTCTAACATCGCAGAAGAAGGATCTCCTTGATTACTTGCTGAAATTTTATCAATTTCATCCAATACAAAAACAGGATTACTAGTTTCTGCTTTCTTTATACTCTGGATTATTCTTCCAGGCATCGCCCCAATATAGGTTTTTCTGTGTCCGCGTATTTCAGCTTCATCACGCAGTCCACCAAGACTCATACGTACATATTTTCTTCCCAAAGCCTCGGCCACTGATTTTCCTAAAGATGTTTTTCCAACTCCTGGAGGTCCATAAAGACAAAGAATAGGAGATTTCATATCATTTCTAAGCTTCAGAACCGCCAAGTATTCGACAATACGCTTTTTAACGTCATCAAGTCCATAATGATCGCGATCTAGAATTTTTCTTGCGCGCTTTAAATCAAACTTATCCTTACTGTATTTATTCCAAGGAAGATCCAATAGTAAATCGAGATAATTTCGTTGAATACTGAATTCAGCTACCTGCGGATTCATACGTTGCAATTTTGCAAGTTCTTTTGAAAAATGCTTTTCAACATTTTCATCCCATTTTTTAGCTTTGGCACGCTCACGCAACTCCTCTATTTCTTCTTCCGTAGAAGATCCTCCCAACTCTTGCTGAATAGTCTTCATTTGTTGTTGAAGAAAGTATTCGCGTTGCTGTTGGTTGATATCAGTCTGAACTTTAGACTGAATATCATTGCGAAGGGATAGTTTTTGGATCTCCGTATTCATATAACGAAGTGTTTCCAGCGCACGATCTTTTAGATTGTTGATTTCCAAAAGTGTTTGCTTCTCCTCAACCGCAATATTAAGATTTGAAGAAACAAAGTTTATAAGAAAACTAGGGCTTTCAATGTTTTTAATAGCAAAAGAAGCCTCTGAAGGAATATTTGGGCTTTGTTTGATTATCTGAAGCGCCATTTCCTTTATGGATTCAATAATCGCGTTAAATTCTTCACTTTCCTTTTCAGGACGAGCTTCAGCAACTTCCCGTATAGTGGCAGTCATATAAGGATCCGTTGTAATCACTTCAGTAACCTCAAAGCGCTTCTTTCCCTGTATAATAACAGTTGTGTTACCATCAGGCATTTTTAGAACACGAAGAATTTGGGCCACTGTTCCAACAGTATTTATATCGCCTATTCCTGGTTCCTCTTCATTTTCATCTTTTTGTGAAACAACACCTATAATCTTGTTTCCTTTGTTAGTCTCATTGATAAGTTTTATGGATTTATCGCGTCCAGCAGTAATAGGGATAACAACTCCTGGAAATAATACCGTATTGCGAAGTGGCAAAATTGGTAGTATTTCTGGTAGTTCTTCCTTGTGCATTGCATCTTCGTCTTCAGAAGACATCAAGGGAATAAATTCTGCATCTTCATTTAAATCCTGAAATGACAACTTGTCTAATGATGTAAATTTTGAATTAGCCATATATTGATTTAGGACATTGTGTCACATTTGTAACTCTCACAATGTCTTATTATTAAATTGTTTCTATTAGTTTTCTGAATAAACACTGAATATCAAATGCTTTACAGTCTCTATTTCTCTATAATTCAAGAGTTGTGCCAGTTATACTTAATTTTTAAGCCTCCAGTGTAACAATCTATTTTTAATACAGTCTTTATCTAAAGAAATATGATTAACTAAAAATAAGCCAACCATGTATACACTTGCCAAAACCTCATTTACCTTACTTTTTATCTTTGTAGGGCTTCAATTAAGCGCCCAAAATAACCTCTCTGCTACCATTATAGGAAACAGAAATATGGTTACAAAAACGGTAAACACGAAACCATATGACATAATTAATATTGCAGGATCTATGGAGGTTTATCTTGAAAAGGGAAAAGAAGGAAATATTACGGTAACAGCTGAAGACAATGTTCAGGATAGAATAATTGTGGAGTCTGATGGAAATACACTAACAATATCGATGATAAACAATACTTCTCTTCAAAACACAAAAAAAATCAAGATACTGATTCCTTTTGAAGCTATTTCTGAAATCTCTTTACGAGGTTCTGGAAGTGTCACAGGAAAAGATGTTCTAATCAGTAATTCCTTATCACTAACAACTAGAGGTTCTGGCGAAATTGGAATTTCAGTTAAAACCGACTTATTAAATGCACAATTGAATGGTTCTGGGGAAATAGAAATTTCAGGAACTACAAAAAGTATTGAGGTAAACTCGAAAGGAAGTGGTAAGTTTAAAGGGAAGGAATTAATTGCTGACCAAGCTGAAATCAATATTTCTGGCTCTGGAGATTCATCTATATTCGTCAATAATAGTTTAACTGGCAAAATAAAAGGATCTGGCCGTATATATTATGGAGGAAACCCGTCAATTAACGAAATAAAAGTTTTTGGCTCTGGAAAAGTCAAATCAATTTAAACACTTGTTACCTATTAAAAAAGCCGTTTTAGAACTTATCTAAAACGGCTTTTTTAATTTATACTTTTTTCTTTACGGAAGAACAATATGAAATGATCCTCCCGAAATTTGATATATTGTTGGGTCTTGCCCAGTGGCATCTTTACCCGTAAAGTTAAATGTTCCATCTATAACTCCATTCTCCATGTCATAATTGGTAATTACCATTGTTCCCGGATTAGAGACATACGTGGCTGATGTTCCAATTACAGGAGTATAAGAGCCAACAATTTCATCTCCAACAATAACCTCGCTCTCCATATCAAAAGTAGCCTCGGTAACCGTCAAAGGAAAGCTCAGCTCCATGTTTTGGTCTCCCTTGGTTGTTGAAATAGTTAGTCTTGGATATTGGTTTACATTAGCAGTGGTTATACTAATTTCATCTGGGTTATACGCGTTGCCGTCAACATTAGCGCTAAATGTGTTATTCCCGCCTGGAATACCTTCAAAATGAACAGTAAAACTTCCTTCTGTTACTTCCACAACATCTGGCATTTGATTAAAAGGATCGGTTCCAGTAAAGTTAAACGTAGCTTTTAGGACTCCGAGTTCAAGATCAAGTTGACTAATGGTTATTGAACCAGGATTTGAACTGAGGTTTTCACCTCCAACACCTTCATTATAAATTGCAATCAATTTTGTTCCGTCAGAAATGTTTTCCATTTGAAAAGTTCCTTCTCCTAAAAAGCGTGGAACATCAATACGTAATAATTCACCAGTGGTCGATATAGCTTCTACTTTTATCATATGGATATCTCCAACAATAGGTTCAGTTACCGAAATGCTATCAGCAATAAAGTCAACACCATCAACTTTTGCAAAAAATTCATCGTTCGAATTCCCTGTGCCACCACCGGCGCCATCAAGTACATATGGTATGGTATTAAAGGCGCCACTTGATATTTCCACTTCTTCCATAACAGGTTCATCATTTCCGTCGAGTACTGGATTACCATCACTATCCACTTTCATTCTAACCCCAATAAAACTGAACGTTCCGGTAACAGTTTGTTCCTCGGTGTCCAATTCGGTTATATTTAAATGACCAGAGCCTCCAAAAGCTTCTGCCGAAACGTAGGGAAGTAAATTTGTAGTGCC
Source organism: Aequorivita sp. (assembly GCA_052105975.1). GTDB lineage: Bacteria > Bacteroidota > Bacteroidia > Flavobacteriales > Flavobacteriaceae > Aequorivita. The sequence continues at coordinate 41,957 of JBQEAY010000019.1, forward strand.
ATCAAAATAAGCACCCGCATTTTCATTGGTTCCTCCAGTTGTTAAACTGAAAGCGCCAACGGCAGCATCGGTAATTCCAAGGGTAATATTTTTTCCTCCGGGTTTTTCACCCATAATCACAAGGTCGTTATCTGCATTCAGGGTGGCAGTAGCAGTAGCAGCTATAAATTCCACTCCTTCAACTTGGGCTATAAACTGTCCCTCTTCAGCATTATTTTGTTCGTCTTGTGGAAATTCACCTGTAAGTGGTTCGTCTTCACAAGAGAGGAATTGAAATGCTAGGAATACCAAAAACATTCCCTTTAATAGATACATTTTCTTCATAAATAAGTTCGTTTGTAGGGTAATAAACGCAAACTTAAACAAAAATTGCTTAAGTGTTTTTATTTCTAGGCACTCTTAATAGCAAAATCACACCGGTAATAAAAAATAGTACTAAGAATAATATGGAGTTTCGCATACTCCCGGTTATTTGATCAATAAATCCATAAATCAACATACCAATTACAATTCCTATTTTTTCGGCAACGTCATAAAAACTAAAATAAGACGTCGTATCCTTGGTTTCTGGCAAAAACTTTGAATAAGTTGACCGTGATAATGACTGTATACCACCCATTACCAAACCAACAACTCCTGCCGTGATATAAAACTGAATAGGTGCCTCAATAAAAAATGCAACAATACAAATGAACACCCATATTATATTGATAACAATAAGAACAGGGATATTTCCAAACCTTGCTGAAGCACGAGATGTTAGCATAGCACCTCCCACCGCCACTAACTGAATTATCAAAATACTGACAATCAAACCCATTGTTTTTGATTCATCATCACCCCAGTTTATTTCTTGTTCGCCAAAATATGTTGCCACCAACATAACCGTTTGTACAGCCATACTGTAAACAAAAAATGCAGCCAAATATCGTTTTAGCTGAATGTTTTCCGATAGTGAATTGTAAACTCCTTTTAATTCACGAAATCCATTTAGTAATATTTTGGTGCTTACTTTTTTTCCAGATTTGTTTCCCTTCGGAAGAAAATAAAACGAGTACTGACTAAATAATATCCACCAAATTCCCACACTAACAAAGGACCAACGCATTGCCTGTATACTTGCTACTCCACCTTCCCCGAATCCAAAATATTCCGGAAACATTACCATTGCCAAATTAAAAAGCAACAAAATCACACTCCCTATATAACCCCAAGCATATCCACGTGCACTCACTCTGTCTTGCTGTTCTGAAAAAGCAACGTCTGGCAAATAGGAGTTGTAAAAAACTAAACTCCCCCAAAAACCTACCAATCCAAAAAAATAAAAAAGAAGACTGATATAAATATTTTCAAGACTGAAAAAATAAAGCCCCATACAGGACAATGCTCCCAGATAACAGAAGAATTTCATAAAACTTTTCTTGTTTCCTACATAATCTGCAATACCAGAAAGCAAGGGAGACATAAATGCCACAAGTAGAAAAGCTCCGGCCGTGGTATAACTTATCAATGGAGTACTGCGGATTGCACCTCCAAAAACTGAAACGGTAGTTATATCCGCTGCTTTAAAAAGAGCTTGATAATAAATGGGGAAAATCGCCGAAGCGATAACAAGACTATACACCGAATTTGCCCAATCATAAAAAGCCCAAGCGTTTAGTAGTTTCTTACTTCCCTTTAATAGAGTCGGCATATTGGAATTTGGATTTAAAGGTCACTAAACTAATAAAAAATCCCGCGTAAAGCGGGATTCTAAAATTATTCATTAAAAAAATATACTAAGTCTCTTATCTCTTAAAAGTTGTAACTCCAAACTTTCTCGCCTCGGCTTTTGCTTCTGGAGCCCAAGCACGTATATTTTGGATTCTTGTAGAACTTGCAGGGTGCGTACTTAAAAATTCAGGTTGAGCACCTTTTTCTTGTGCTTGCATCCGTTGCCATAGTTCTGCCGCAGCTGCGGGTTCATACCCTGCAATTGCCATTAGAATTAAACCTATATGGTCTGCTTCGGTTTCATGGCTTCTACTAAAAGGAAGCATTACTCCCAAGTTACTTCCCAAACCATATGCAGTATTAAAGATTTGCTGGTTTTCAGAATTTCCTGCTAATGCAATATTTCCAGCCACTGCACCCAATTGTTGCAACTGACCAGCACTCATACGTTGTTGTCCGTGATTTGCCAATGCGTGTGCAACTTCATGGCCCATAACGGCAGCCAAACCAGCTTCGTCTTTAGTAATTGGTAAAATTCCTGTGTAAATCACAATTTTACCACCTGGCATACACCAAGCATTTACATCTGGACTCTGCACTAAATTATAATCCCATCGATAGTCCTTGAGATAACCTGCATATCCATTTGCATTGAGATATCTTTTTGCAGCCGAAGCAATTTTCTGACCAACATTTTTCACCATTTGGGCGTCAGAAGTGTTTTTTACAACCTTATTTTCTGATAAAAAATCGCTGTATTGCTGGAAAGCCATTGGTAATATTTCCGAGTTTGGAACCAAAGCCAAGGTTTGTTTTCCGGTGAATGGATTGGTGCTACACGCCACAACCATTGCTCCTAATGCTAATATTAATAAAGATTTTTTAAATTTCATATAGACGGTTTTTGTTAAATGTTAAAATTAGAAATATAATGATTATCTGAATAATAAAATTATATTAAAGTTTTTATGAACCAAAAAAGATACCAAAAATTTAAACTTTAGTCTTTCTTTAATAGAGACCTATCAAAGAAGCCATTAAATTTATAACCTTTAAAAGTTGGAATGACTTTTGTAAACTTAATATTTGTAATTCTTAAAAACATCAATTATGAAAAATATACTACTTTTTTTAGCTCTTTCAACTACAATTTTATTTTCCTCATGTGAAGGTGACCCAGGACCTCCGGGACAAGACGGAGGTTTGCTATATGCTCAGGTTTTTGAAACTACCGTTAACTTTCAATACAACGCTAATAACGGAAATTTTGACACCTCCTATATAGCTTTTCCATTTACAGTTTACGAAAGCGATGTTGTTCTCGTATATCGTTATGAAGGCCAAGCCGGGATAGGCAACAATGAAACTGCTGATGTTTGGAGTCCATTACCACAGAATATATTTTATAATAATGGAGATATTCTTCAATATATCTTCACTAATACATTTGTGGATGTACAGATGTTGATTGAAGGAAATTTTGACCTTTCAACCTTGAATGATCCATCTGTTTTGGATAATCAAACCTTCCGTATTGCAGTTGTACCTTCAGAATTTGCAAGAACGAACCCTTCTATGGATAACATTTTAGAAGTAATGCGTGCAGATGGTTCACAAATAGAAAAAATAGAGCTTTAAAATGAAACTTTTAAGTGCCATACTTGTTTTCAGTACTTTGGTTTTCAGTTGTAATTCACCTGCACAGAAGACTATGAGTGAAAAACAGGAGACGACCTTTAAAGTAACCAAAACTGATGCTGAGTGGAAAACTGAGCTATCACCTATGGCATATAATGTACTTCGTCATGAAGCTACAGAACGGGCATTTTCAAGCAGATTAAATGACAATTATGAAATAGGCACTTACGTTTGTGCTGCATGTGGCACACCCGTTTATGAAAGCAGCCACAAATTCGATAGTGGCACCGGATGGCCTAGTTTTGATAGGCCAGTAGAAGGAAATGTAGCCTTTAGAAAGGATCAAGGTTTAGCATATTCTGTTATCGAGGAACATTGCGCAACTTGTGGAGGTCATTTAGGGCACGTTTTTAACGATGGGCCAAAAATAACGACTGGGAAAAGACATTGTATTAATGGTGCCGCATTAAATTTTATACCGAAAAATGGAGAATCAGAATAAATACCCAATAAATAAATCAGAAGCCGAATGGCGCGAAGAATTAGGGGATAAACGCTACCATATTCTCCGGGAAAAAGGAACAGAGTATCCAAGAACTGGAGAATATAACCTAGCTTTTGAAAACGGAACCTATGTTTGTGGCGCTTGCCATACCCCACTTTTTAAAAGCGATAATAAATTTGAAAGCAGCTGCGGCTGGCCATCTTTTGACGATGCTATTGAAGGTGCTATAGAATATGTGAATGATAAGACCCACGGAATGATCCGCACCGAAACGCTCTGTGCCAAGTGTGGAAGCCATCTAGGGCACGTCTTTGAGGATGGTCCAAGTGAAACGGGACAACGTTATTGTATTAATTCACTCTCGTTAGATTTTAAAAAGAAATAACAGTTTACAAAATACAAAGCACCAAATTCCAAAAGTGAGCACTATGGAATTTGGTGCTTTTCATTTTTTGGAATTTTTCCTTTTTGGGAGTTATTTGGGATTTGATTTTTCGAATTTGATCCCGATGGACACTAAATGCAAATGCAGAAAGTATCCTTTTACAGACTAGCTTATAGCCGTCTTGAATAACAAAAATAATAAAATAAAAGAGAAATCTCTTGTTAGTTAACACAGAATCTATCGGGATTCCCACTTGTATTTTGTAAATTCGTTGCTTGAAATGAAATACACATAAATTTAAGTAATGAGTAAATACGACGTAATAGTTTTAGGAAGTGGTCCCGGCGGATATGTAACTGCCATAAGAGCTTCACAATTGGGCTTAAAGACAGCCATTATTGAAAAAGAAAGCCTTGGAGGCGTTTGTTTAAATTGGGGTTGTATTCCCACAAAAGCCCTTTTAAAAAGCGCACAGGTTTTTGACTATCTAAAACACGCAGACAGTTACGGCCTTACTGTAAAGGAATTTGATAAAGATTTTAGTAAAGTTGTAAAGCGAAGCCGTGATGTTGCCGAAGGAATGAGTAAGGGAGTACAGTTCTTGTTGAAGAAAAATAAAATTGATGTTATCAATGGCTTCGGAAAACTGAAAACTGGAAAAAAAGTTGATGTTGATGGGAAAGAGTATTCCGCAGACCACATAATCATTGCTACTGGTGCTCGCTCTCGCGAATTGCCAAACCTAAAACAAGATGGTAAAAAGGTTATTGGCTACCGCGAAGCAATGACTTTGAAGAAACAACCAAAAAGCATGATTATCGTTGGTAGTGGCGCTATTGGCTCTGAGTTCGCACATTTCTACAATTCAATGGGAACAGATGTTACTATAGTTGAATTCTTACCAACTCTTGTCCCAGTGGAAGACGAAGACGTATCAAAACAATTTGAGCGCTCTTTCAAAAAAGCTGGAATAAAAGTAATGACCAATTCTTCAGTTGAGAAATTGGATACATCAGGAAAACTGGTTAAAGCTACCGTAAAAACCAAAAAAGGCGAAGAAACCTTAGAAGCTGAAATCGTTCTCTCTGCTGTGGGAATTGCTTCAAACCTTGAGAATATTGGTCTGGAAGACGTTGGTATCGCTACTGACAAAAACAAAATAATGATAAATGATTTTTATCAAACTAATATACCTGGTTATTATGCAATTGGTGATGTAGTTCCCGGTCCTGCCCTAGCCCACGTTGCCTCAGCTGAAGGGATTACTTGCGTTGAAAAAATTGCAGGTCTTAACGTAGAACCTATTGACTACGGAAACATTCCAGGTTGTACTTATGCAAGCCCAGAAATTGCTAGCGTAGGTATGACTGAAAAGCAAGCAAAAGAAGCTGGTTACGAACTAAAGGTTGGGAAATTTCCTTTCTCAGCGAGTGGAAAAGCGAGTGCTTCCGGTGAAAAAGATGGCTTTGTAAAAGTAATCTTTGATGCCAAGTACGGTGAGTGGTTAGGCTGCCATATGATTGGCGCTGGCGTAACCGATATGATTGCGGAAGCAGTATTGGGAAGAAAACTTGAAACGACTGGTCATGAAGTTTTAAAAGCGATTCACCCACACCCAACAATGAGTGAAGCTGTAATGGAAGCCGTTGCAGATGCTTATGGAGAAGTGATTCACTTATAAATCCCCCTACCCCCCTGAAGGGGAACTTTAAACTCAAACTCAAAAAAAAGCTCCTAATTGGAGCTTTTTGTTTTCATAACAGTGGTAATCCCCCCTTTGGGGGTTAGGGGGCTAGACTCTGCAATGCCAACTCATATCCCTGCAGGCCAAAGCCTACGATAATCCCTTTTGCATTTGGAGAAATATAGCTTTTATGCCTAAAATCTTCGCGTGAAAACGTATTGGAAATATGAACTTCTACAACTGGAGTTGTTATAGCTTTCACAGCATCTGCAATTCCTACCGAAGTATGTGTATAGGCAGCAGCATTCAGAATTATACCATCATAATCATAGCCAATTTCTTGAATTTTATCAATTAACTCTCCTTCAATATTCGACTGAAAATGTGAAAGTTCCACATTTGGTGATTTCTTTTGCAACTTTTCAAAAAAGTCCGTAAAAGTTTCATTTCCGTATATATTGTTTTCGCGTTTACCGAGTAGGTTTAGGTTTGGGCCGTTGATGATGATTATTTTCATATTTCAAATGTATGGTTTTAGAGATGATAAATATAGAAAATAATAAAAGCAGGAACATTGTCCTACCTTAACAAGATATATCTAATCTATTTTAGAAAAAATATCCTGCCGAAATCTGAAAAACGTTACTATGATTCTTATGACTAGTATCTACTCTATCTTCATTTACATTCAGCAATCCTTTATTGTATCGCATACTAAAAAACACACCCATATTTAAACGATATGAGGCACCAATTCCTAAGGCAGTATCAAAAGATTTATAATCGTCTTTTGGATCAAAAACTATAGGAGTATCCTCATTGTGACTTTCCTTATCAGCTGAGACCAGAAACCCAAAAACAGGACCTGCTTCAGCACTTAAACCTTCAATGATGTAAAATTTTGCCAAGAGAGGTATACGGATATAATCCAGTTTGATGTCATTGTCTCCATTTCCCCAACTCCAATCAGCTCCCTCCGAAGAGTATAACAATTCCGGTTGTAAAGAAAACTTACCTCCTAATGGCACCTCTACTAGTGCTCCAATGTGAAAACTCGTTCGAGCTCCCAAACTTCCAACTCCATAGTTATCACCTCCCAGAGATGCGACATTTAACCCTGCCTTAGCACCAAGCCGGAATTCTTGGGATTGGCCACTTGTAAATACGAAAAGGGCAATTGCCCCTAAAAACAGAAGTTTTTTCATAATTAAAGATTTAAGATTAGTATAATGAAGGTACGGATAAGTTTTAATAAATCTTTAAATTAAAAACATAAAAAAAAGCAGGAACATTGTCCTACCTTAACAAGATATATCTAATCTATTTTAGAAAAAATATCCAACAGATAGTTGGAAGACATTGCTTCTTACTTTTGCATTATTAACATCTGCATCATTAATGTTCAATAGCCCAAAATTATAGCGAAGCCCGAAAAACAAATCTGATTTTAATCTATACGAAGCTCCTAAACCCAATGCTATATCAACTGATTTGTAGTTGTCAGTTATATCTATTGTTTGCCTTCCACCTTGGCTTGTTAAAGTAGCTACATATTTTGCGGATAGTAAATAACTGAAAACGGGACCTACTTCAGCACTCAATCCTTTTACAATATAGTATTTCCCAATAATTGGCAGCTGCAAGTTATTCAGCCTTACCACACGTTCGCCATAATTTATATCTGTTCCTTGATATGAATAAAGCAACTCAGGTTGTATTGAAAATTTTTCGTTTAAAGCAAGTTCAATAATCCCACCCAAATGAAACCCTACTTTCCCATCGTATCTTGAAAATGGATCGTTTGAATTACCACTAAGCTTTGAAATATTCATTCCTGCTTTTACTCCATATTGTACGTTTTGCGAAGTGGATGCAGTACTAATAAGAAATATTAAAGTAATTGCAATATAGAGTTTTCCCATAATTAATTGTTTTACAAGACTCAGTGAAAGTAATATTAATGAAAAATTAGTAATAAAAAAGGCAGGAACACAGTTCCTGCCTTGATAAATTATATGTCAAGTTATCTAGAAGGAATATCCTGCAGAAACCTGAAACACGTTACTTTGATTTTTATAGCTGTAATTTATACCATCCTCTTTATAGTCTTCATTAACATTTAACAATCCTTTGTTGTAGCGAAGACTAAAGAATACTCCCATATCCAGTCTATAGGTTGCTCCTACGGCTATTGCCGCGTCAAAACCTTTATATGCATCCTTAACGTCGTCGTCATCACCTGCTTTAGCAGAAACCAAAACACCAAATGAAGGTCCTAATTCAGCACTTAAGCCATCAATAATATAATATTTGGCCAACACAGGAACGCGAATATAGTCTAATTTAATATCGGTATCCGCAGATCCAAAGCTAAAATTAGAGCCTTCGCCAGAGTACAATATCTCTGGTTGCAAGGCAAAGTTTCCTGATAATGGAATTTCGGCCAAAGCTCCAATATGGAAACTCGTTCTTGAGCCTAAGCTTCCTAGACCATAACTATCGCCACCAAGGGATGCGACGTTAAGACCAAGTTTTGCCCCTAAGCGAATCTCCTGGGATTGAACCGTAGTAAAACTGAAAACTGCAAACGCAGCGAGTAAAATAATTTTTTTCATAATTGATATAATTTAAGATTAGTTACTCAAAAATAGCAAAAATATATTAATAGTCTTAAATATCCATTTAATTACAAGTCATTAAAAAAGCAGGAACTACGCTCCTGCTCTTATAATATTTATAAAAAGTAATTTTAAAAGGAATATCCAGCAGAAATCTGGAAGACGTTATTTTGCTGCTTATAGTTGTAATCGATTCCATCGATCGGATCACCATCGTGCAAATAAAAATCAATATCCTCATTTATCTTAGAGATTCCTTTATTAAATCTCAGACTGAAGAAAACGCCATTGTTTAAACGATAACTAGCCCCAATTCCAACAACAAAATCTATAGACTTATAGTAATCTTTTACATCTCCATCAAAAGATTCTGCTGCTCCTGTTCCCAATTCAATTACGTTTCCTTCCGAATTAGCGGAAACTAAAATCCCTAATTGAGGTCCGGCTTCAATACTTAAACCATCAATTATATAATATTTCGCCATAATAGGAATATTAATATAATCTAATTTAAGGTTGGTTTCAAACTTAGACCCATAACCTCCATATGGTATCTCAGTATATTCATTTTTAGCCCCTTGTGCCGAATACAAGAGTTCTGGCTGTACAGCAAATTTCTCACTAATTGGAATTTCTACCAAGACACCAACGTGAAAGCTTGTGCGTGCCTCCATGCCATCAGTATCATCACCACCAATTGAAGCAAAGTTAACACCTGCTTTGGCACCTAAACGCAGTTCTTGAGATTGTGCCGTTGAGAAGCTGAATACAGCAACAGCGGCAAAAAGTAATAATTTTTTCATAGTTAAAGTTTTAGGGGCAGCTGTGTGAGAGGAGATGAAAATTTCAAATCATATTAATTTTATTCCAAAAATAAAAACAATAATAAAGCATGAAGATTTTTCCCTGCTTTATTATTGCTTTAGAAATATTCTAGAACGAGTAGCCCAAAGAAAGTTGGATAACGTTGTTGTGTTGTTTGAATTTTTCAAATTCCTCGTCTCCAAAATCAGAATCTTGGTCCTTTATCATATTAGTAATACCTAACACATATCTAGCACTAAAGAATATGCCATTGTTCAATCTATATGTAGCTCCAAGTCCAAATCCAATGTCTAAAGTATTATGGGAGTCTTTTATATCTACATTCTCAGAGTGAGGCCCCACAACACCTCCTTCAGTTTCCGACTCGCCCTTAGCCGAAACTAAAATACCAAATTGTGGTCCTGCTTCTATACTGAGACCTTCGATAACATAATATTTCGCCATGATTGGAACGTTTATATAGTCCAATTTTCTTTTATATTTAAAAGAAATTGTTTGCCCCATATAGGTTTCGGAAAACTCTGCTTTAGCTCCCTGCGAGGAATATAAAAGTTCCGGTTGTACTGAAAACTTTTCATTAATTGGTATTTCTGCCAAAGCACCTATGTGAAAACTGGTAAGGCCATCTAGTTCATCGGCCCCATCACCACCAATTGAAGCAAAGTTAACACCTGCTTTGGCGCCTAAACGCAATTCTTGAGATTGTACCGTTGAGAAGCTAAATACAGCAACAGCAGCAAAAAGTAATAATTTTTTCATATTTAAAGTTTTTAAGTTAATCCTCTCAAAGAAACAATAAAATTATTAGATTATGGGAAATAAGCTTTATTTCCCTCAGGGTTTTAACGGAAAAAGCCACCCAAATTGGGTGGCTTCATTAATCTGTTTTTATAAATAATTAATTTATCCTAAAAAGAGTATCCTGCTGATAGCTGAAAAACATTATTTTGATTTTTAGCGCTTGTACCACTAAAATCGTTAATGTCCGTAAGACCTAAAGTATAACGTGCTCCAAAAAAGATTCCATTGTATAATCTATAAGAGGCTCCTAAAGCAACGCCAAAATCAACACCTTTAGTTTGATCTGAAATATCTATATCACCAGATTCAAATTCGTCTTCAATTAATTCGGCAATTGCAGGATCAACTCCACTTAAATCAAGTTCGGATTCTGCATTGGCAGACACCAAGAATCCTACTTGTGGTCCAGCTTCTACTGCGAGGCCATCAACTATGTAATACTTAGCCATTATTGGGACGTTTATATAATCTAGTTTGGTTTTCCCAGTAGCTTTAAAAGAAACATCGGAAAAGGATTGGGTAAATTCTCTTTTAGCTCCCTGTGCAGAGTATAAGACCTCTGGTTGAACTGCAAAGCGTTCTGTAACTGGAACTTCTACTAAAGCGCCAATATGGAATCCAGTAAGGCCTTCGTTATCATCCGTATTATCTCCACCGATGGAAGCGAAATTTACACCTCCTTTAGCTCCCAAACGCACTTCTTGTGCTTGGGTCATCGAAACTGACATTGCTGTGATGGCAGCAACAAAAAATAACTTTTTCATATCTATGGTTTTTTTAAGTTAAGGGCCAAATAAAATAATTATAAATCGAACCATTTCGTTGTTTTGATATTTTTAACGGTAAAAAGTCAACATTTAGCGTTCTATAAGGGATTGTTCTTAAATATTTAATAAAAAAAGCCACCCGTATTGGATGGCTTAAATTTTTGGTTCTTAAAATATCGTTTTATAAAAATGAATAACCTATACCTATGGTCATATATTTGTGGCGCCCTCCTATGGCTAAAGGATCATCAACAATATCTGTAAGACCTATGTGATAGCGTCCATCAAGACGAAAACCGGAATCAGGAAAGTCATAACCAATACCAATGATTGCAGCCATATCAGAATCTTTTGCATTAAGTACTATTTCCTCACCTTTATAGGTTCCCTTTATATTATCATCAACTAGAAAACCAAATTGTGGTCCTACCTGAATATTAACCCCCTGATTTTCCATTACATAGTATTTTAGAACTATTGGAAGGTTTAAATAAGTAACATCAAATTTTCCGTTTACAGCTTCTACCTTAGCTCCTTCCTGCGAATAAAGTAGATCTGCTTGTACACCAAACTTACCTGCGAATTTCACTCCCACAAAAACACCAGCCTGCATCCCTATTTTAAATTTAGGTTTTAAAGCTTTTAGGTTTGTTATGTTCGAAAAATTGCCCCCCCCCTTAATTCCAAGATCAATATCTATTCCTTGTGAAAAACCTGTGGTCCCAATAAACATAATTACTACTGCAACAATCAATTTTCTCATTTTTGTTAGGTTTTAAAATTTAATTTGAAAGCAAATATATAGTTTATCTTACAATCTAAAATACATTTACTTTTTTTGTTAATCATTGTTTCTAGCACTAGAAACTGGTAGTAAATCATAAAAGGTCATCAATTATCTCTTAGTTTTTGACAAAAAAAGCCACCCAAATTGGGTGGCTTAGATATACATAATATTTAGAATCATTTATAGGAAAGAATACCCTAAAGCAACAGAAAACACACTGTTTTTTCCATCTGTTCCATCAATTTCAGAAACCTCTGTGAGACCGAAGTTATATCGTGCGTCTAAACGAATACCAAATGGAAAGTCATATCCAGCTCCCACAACTCCTGAAAGATCAAAGTTTTTAGCTTTGGCATCATTAGTTACATCTCCAAGATCAACACTGATTTTATCATCAACTATAAATCCAAACTGAGGCCCAGCTTGTATGTTTAAACCTTGTATTAGATAATATTTAACCACAATCGGTACATTTATATAAGTAAGATCGAAATCTCCGAACTTAAATTTTGCACCTTGCTGCGAATAAAGCATATCCGCCTGAATACCTACTTTATCAGTAAATTTTATTCCGGCAAAAATACCCGCCTGAAAACCAGTTTTGCTCGAGAAGTCACTTACATCTGAGATATTTGCAAAGTTAGCTCCAGCTTTTATCCCAAGATCAATTTCCTGCGAAAAAGCAGTTGTTCCCATAAAGATTGCGACCATCGCTACAATTAATTTTTTCATAATACTAAATTTTGAGGTTTTTTAATTAAAGGACAAAGATACCCTAATTGTTTAGCCTTAATAAATATTTAGTTTTTTGTTAACTTTTATTTTTATACCAATTAAATTTTTAAATTTTGCCTTTAGAATTCGAATGTTTAATTGGTATTATTAGTAATATAGCACTGTGAAATGGCATAGAACCTTAAAAGACTATCAGAATTACCTTCGTTTGGAGCGGGGACTGTCTGAGAACTCCATTGTTAATTATTCTTTAGATGTAAAGAAATTGATTCGTTGGTTGGAAGCCAATGAACTACAACTCTCCCCTATTTCAATTTCCGAAGAAACCCTACAGCATTTTATTTATGATATTGCAAAAAAGGTAAATCCACGTTCTCAAAGCCGCCTTATTTCTGGATTAAAAGGATTTTTTAATTATCTAATATTTGAAGATTACCGAAAAACGAATCCGTTAGAACTTATTGAAGCTCCAAAACTAGGAAGGAAGCTACCAGACACCCTTGCTGTTGAGGAAATAGACAAACTTATAGCTGCTATTGACCTAAGTTCAAAACAAGGCGAACGCAATCGCGCCATCATCGAAACCCTATACGGTTGTGGGCTTAGAGTTTCAGAGCTTACAGAGCTTAAAATTTCAGATCTTTATTTTGAGGAAGATTTTATTAAAGTAACAGGTAAGGGTGATAAGCAGCGTTTGGTACCGATTGGGCCAATCACCAAAAAGTATATTAATATTTACAGGAAAGAAATCCGTGTACATCAAGAAATCGATCCTCAAGCTAAGGACACCGTTTTCTTAAACCGGCGTGGAAAGCCTTTGACTCGAGCGATGATATTCACGATTGTAAAACGACTAGCACAAGAAGCCGGTATTCAAAAAAATATCAGTCCGCATACTTTTAGGCACTCCTTTGCCACTCATCTTTTGGAAAATGGCGCAGACCTTCGAGCCATCCAGCAAATGCTCGGCCATGAAAGTATTACTACTACCGAGATTTACACACATATTGATAGAAAACACTTGACGGAAGTAATTAATAGGTATCACCCGAGGAATTAAGAGGCAGTGTTCAGTGGCAGCAAGCAGTGACAATACCCAATGTAGATAACAAAATTCACATCTATGCTCTTAGACCTTTCAACATATATCCTGGTGAGGTGAGTTTAAGTTTAAATGTTTATGAGTTTATAAAGCACGGCATATAACCAGGTATGCGTCCAGGCTTTTAAACTTTTAAAGCTATAAAATCCTAAACTCTTTCCTTGGTTAAATAAAACCCAAACTCCCCCAAATCTTTTAGTGTCGCAATACACTTTCGTAATTTCAAACTAAATTAAGAAAACCAAAAATACTATATAAATGAAGACACTTAAATTCCAAAACGGCGATACTATGCACGCCATAGGTTTAGGAACCTGGAAAGCAACTGGTAACGAATTAAAAAAGGCGGTAAAAGACGCAATTTATGCCGGTTATCGCCATATAGATACTGCAAAAAATTATGGCAATGAAGAAATTATAGGTGAAGCTCTAGCCGAAGTATTTGCTGAAGGAGAAATTTTCCGGGAGGATGTATTTATAACATCAAAACTGTGGAACGATGCGCATGCGGACGGTCAGGTGATTCCCGCATTACAAGATTCTTTAAAAAAACTGAAACTAGATTATTTAGACCTCTATCTCATCCATTGGCCCGTAGCATTTAGAAACGGTATTGATTTCCCAAAGAAACCAGATGATTACTTAACTCCTGAAGAAGCTCCAATCATCGACACCTGGAAACAAATGGAACAAGCTAAAAAAGACGGAATGGCAAAACATATTGGCGTTTCTAATTTTAGTGAAAAGAAATTGAAAGACCTTGTTTCAAAAGCTACAATAAAACCTGAAATGAATCAAGTGGAGCTCCATCCGCTGTTGCAACAAGAGGCTTTATTGGATTATTGCAAGAGTGAAGATATTCTCGTTACTGCCTATTCACCATTAGGATCAGGTGACCGCTCTAAAGCAATGAAAGCAGATGATGAACCAAATATGTTAGACATTGATGTTTTAAAGGAAATAGCGAGAGACCGCAGCGCTATTGTACCACAGGTTTTAATTGCTTGGCACAATCACAGAGGTTGCGCCGCCATTCCAAAATCTACTACTAAAGATCATATTATCGCCAATTTTCAAGCAGCAGATGTTGCCTTAACCGATTCAGATATGAAAAAAATATCCAAATTGGATCGTCACTTCCGGTATATAACTGGAAAATTCTTTGAAGAACCTTCTAAAGGTTATAAGAATCTTTATGATGAATAAGCCCCCTAGCCCAATCCCCTAGCCCCCGAAGGGGGGTATTACCACTGTTATAAATAAAAAAGCTCCATTAGGAGCTTTTTTTATGGGTTCGAGTAAGAGTTCCCCCTTCGGGCGTGGAGGGGGACTGCGGTTCGGGCTTTTACTTCGCTATATTCACTGCGCGTGTTTCTCTAATAACGGTAACTTTAACTTGTCCTGGATACGTCATATCCGTTTGTATTTTTTGTGAAATTTCAAAAGAAAGTTGTGCTGCTTTTTCATCGCTCACTTTTTCACTTTCTACCATTACACGAAGTTCACGTCCAGCTTGAATTGCATATGCTTTGTTAACACCTCCAAAACCGAAAGCTATATCCTCTAAGTCCTTCAGGCGCTGAATATAAGAGTCGAGCACTTGACGTCTTGCTCCAGGTCTAGCTCCGCTAATAGCATCACAAACCTGAACGATTGGAGAAAGCAAACTTGTCATCTCAATCTCGTCGTGGTGAGCACCAATTGCATTGCACACTTCTGGTTTTTCACCGTATTTTTCAGCCCATTGCATTCCTAAAAGTGCGTGAGGCATTTCAGTTTCAGTTTCAGGCACTTTTCCTATATCGTGAAGTAATCCTGCACGTTTGGCTAGTTTAGCATTCAAACCAAGTTCCGCAGCCATTACACCACATAGTCTTGCAACCTCACGAGAGTGATGCAATAGGTTCTGACCGTAAGAAGAACGGTATTTCATACGTCCTACAGCTTTAATTAGCTCCGGATGCAAACCGTGAATTCCTAAGTCAATTACGGTTCTTTTTCCTACTTCAATAATTTCTTCCTCAATTTGCTTGCTGGTTTTTTCAACCACTTCTTCAATTCTCGCTGGGTGAATACGTCCATCCGTTACGAGTTTATGAAGTGATAAGCGTGCAATTTCTCTTCTTACGGAGTCAAAACAGGAAAGAATAATCGCTTCTGGCGTGTCGTCAACAATAATCTCAACGCCAGTAGCAGCTTCAATGGCACGAATATTTCGTCCTTCACGACCAATAATTCTACCTTTCACGTCATCACTTTCAAGATTGAAAACAGATACACAGTTTTCTACTGCTTCTTCCGTACCAATACGCTGAATGGTATTGATGATTATTTTTTTCGCTTCTTGCTGCGCCGTCATTTTAGCTTCCTCCACAGAATGCTGAACAAAAGCCATGGCCTGTGTTTTCGCTTCATCTTTAAGGCTCTCCATCAATTGACTTTTAGCATCCTCTGCTGAGAGACTGCTAATAACCTCTAATTGCTCTACTTGACTCCTGTGAAGTCTATCAACCTCAGCTTGTTTTTTGTCGAGTACAGCTATCCTTTCATCAAAATCTTTTTGTTTAGCATCTAAATCGGCAGAAAGTTTTTTTGTTTTTGATAGCTCGCTAGATACTTTGGATTCTTTATCTCGAGTTCTTTTTTCCGCATCAGAAATCTTCTTGTCGCGGCCTAATATTACTTTTTCGTGTTCAGCCTTCAGTTCCAAAAACTTTTCTTTGGCCTGAAGAATTTTATCCTTTTTTATGGTTTCAGCTTCAGATTTTGCCTCTTTTAGTATTGATGTTGCGCTCTTTTTTGCTCTTGCTGTCATGTTGGTCGCATTGTTGCGCTCCATTATTTTTGCAATGAAAAAGCCAATAACAATACCAACGATGGCACTAATTACAATAGTTATGATGTCCATTTTTTTCGTTGAATTATATATATAAAAAAAGCCTACATCAATATATCTATTTTGAATAAACTCCTTAAAATGAATGTTTAGGGCTAACAAGTTGGTCAAGTATCCGCTCAAAGACGGCTCGCTTTTACAACTTCAACTCACCCTTTTTAAAGAATTCGTGTTGAGTTTACCAAAAATTATATTAATGTAGGCAGTAACCTTATTTAATTTAAAGAACGTTATGATAGCTCCTCCTGCAGTAAACGGTCTAAAGCCTGAAGCTTTTCTTCCATTTCTTGCGTATCGCTAGATGTATCAATTTGTTTTTGCTCTACCTGGGCGGCAAACTGGAGGGCACACATGGCCAATACATCCTGTTTGTCACGAACGGCATAACTTTGCTCGAACTTTTTAATCATTTCTTCTATCTTCTTTGAAGCTAACCTGAGCCCTTCTTCCTGCGAAGGGTTTATGGTCAAGGGATAAACCCTGTCTGCTACTGATAGTTTTATCTTTAATGGTTCGGCCATTGTTATATTTTTATTCGGAAATATGAGTTATACATTGATCAATTTCCCGAATGAGCGCGTTTATCTTAAGTTTCGTTTCTCGTTTATGCTGGTTGCTGCCAAGCATTGAATTTGCCAGTCTTAATGATTCACATTTATCAGACCAAGCCTCAATTTCTTTTTCGAATTGTGGCTGTCTTTGCTTTAAAACTGTGACTTCTTCTTCTAATTCCGCATTGGCTTTTTTCAATTTCTCGTGCCTTGTGAGCAGCTCACCAATCCTATTTTCAAGAGAATCAACTATTTCAGAAAGATTACTCATTAAAATCTGTGTTCAATACTTCTAACACAAAGTTAGCATACCATCCCTAATACGCAAACAGTTTTCCATTATTTTTTGAAATATTGAAAACACACACAATAAATCGCTCATCTTCCCATTTAATTGTAACGTATTCTTAATTTTGCACAATGAAGAAGATTTTATTCCTATGCCTACTTTTTGGCGGGTTTGCCTACAGCCAAAGCAACATCCCAACAGATTACTTTTCAAATCCTTTGGACATTGATCTGATCCTCTCTGGTAATTTTGGAGAGCTGCGTTCAAATCATTTCCACAGTGGGTTAGATATTAAAACAAAGCAACGGGAAGGACAGCCAGTTTATGCTGCTGCCGATGGTTATGTAAGTAGAATCAATATAGGACATTTTGGTTACGGAAAAGCACTATACATCCTACACCCTAATGGCTACACCACTGTTTATGCGCATTTGCGTAGTTATGCTGGCGACATAGAAAAGCATGTAAAGGATACACAGTACAGAAAAGAGACTTATGAACTAAAACTCTATCCAGACAAAAACTTATTGCCTGTTAAAAAAGGTGATTTAATTGCTTATTCTGGTAATACCGGTGGTAGCGGTGGGCCGCATTTGCATTTTGAAATACGCGATTCTTCACAAAGACCTATGAATCCACTTCTCTTCGGTATAGAGGTGCCAGATTCAAAAGCGCCAATTGTCAGTGCAGTTTTTGCATACCCCATTGGAGAGGATGCGCATGTTAACCAAGGACAAAACAGAACAAAGTTGCGATTGATAAAGCAAAAGGACGGCAACTATAAAACTGAGGATATAAAAGCTTATGGTAAAATTGGCTTTGGAATAACAACTTACGATCAACTAGACGGTGCTTCAAATAAAAATGGAAGCTATAAGATTGAGACGAGATTTAATGGTTCTGAAAGATTTGAAGTGCTTTTCAATAAGTTCTCCTTTTCTGAAACACGTTACTTAAATCGGTATTTGGACTATGAATATTACGAAACCAATAAAAGTAGGGTTCAAAAGCTTTTTAGAGAACAAAACAATCCGCTTAGTGTGATTACCAAGGAGAATGACAACGGATATGTTACCGTGAAAGACAGCCTGCACTCCATATATTCCATAGAAGTTTCAGATTTTAAAGGAAATAGAAGATTTATTGCCGTACCTATTGAAGGGGCTAAATTGGAAATCCTAGATCCAAAAAAAGTAGTAAAAACAGACGATTATATTTATGCTGATCATTCCAACTCGATAACCAAAGGGAAATACAGTATTTACATACCTGCAAATAGCCTATATGAAGATACCTATCTAGATATAAAGAATGAGGGCGACACATTAATCTTTCATGAAGACATCATTCCAATCCATAAAAACATTTCCATCACAGCAGATATTTCGGCATACAACGATGCTGACAGAGATAAACTATATACAGGAAGATTGAACTACAAGGGAGTCCCCTATTACAATTCAACAACGAGAAATGGCGATAAACTAACAGCAAAAACTAGAACTTTTGGCACCTACGTAATCGCGTCAGATACTGTTCCGCCAGAAATAAAGCCTGTTAATTTTTCAGAAGGGAAATGGATTAGCAAAGAGAATTTCCTACTAGTAAAAATAACAGATGACCTTAGTGGAATAAGCTCATACAGAGCAACTATCAATGGGAAATTCATTTTGATGGAATATGATTACAAAAAAGACGTTCTAACTTATAATTTCAATGATAATGTGAATTTGGATTCTGAAAATAATTTGAAAGTCATTGTTACAGATAATGTTGGAAATAGTACTACATTTGAAGCAAAATTTTTCAGAAAACATCCCTAAGCCATACTTTTGAAAACAACTAAACTATCGCTCACGCTTCTTTTATTTCTTTTCGCAACTGTTGCATTTGCTCAAAAAGCTGTAATAAAAGGAATTATTCTTGACGAAAACGACTTTCCTGTCGCCGGTGCCAACGTAACTTATAACGAAGCTGGAACAATTTCAGATTTCAATGGTTTTTACATGTTGGAAATCCCTTCAAAAGAAGATGTAACCATTACATTCTCACACCTTAGCTATAAAAAGGTGCAGCTTACCGTAAACCTTTCTCCAAATGAAGATTATGAGCTAAATCCGGTAATGGATGCTACTATTGAACAAATAGGCGAAGTAGTTATTTCTGGTAGAGAAAACAAACGTGTGGAAGGCGTTACAACTATTGCTCCTGAAGTAATCCGGAAAATGGTGGGTGCCAATGCCGGTGTTGAAAACTTACTAAAATCACTTCCTGGAGTAAGTGGAAATGACGAATTGAGCACGCAATACGCTGTGCGAGGAGGAAACTATGATGAAAATCTGGTTTACGTAAACGAGATTGAAGTTTACCGTCCGTTTCTTATCAGGAGTGGTCAACAAGAAGGCTTAAGCTTTGTAAACAGCGATCTTACCAGTAATGTCGATTTTTCTGCAGGAGGATTTCAAGCAAAATACGGCGATAAACTTTCGTCGGTTTTGGATATTACCTATCGACGTCCAGTGAGCTTTGGAGCGACAGTAGATGCTAGTCTTTTAGGTGCAAGTGGCTCCATAGAAGGGGTTACGAAAGATGGTCGTCTTTCTGGGATTCTAGGGGTTCGTTATAGAGACAACAGTCTTTTTGTAAATGCAAAACAGACCGAAACCAACTATAGACCTAAGTTTGCAGATGCTCAGACCTACCTAACGTATAAATTCAGCAATAAATTTGAACTTAGCTTTTTAGGAAACGTTTCGCTAAATCAATACAATTACAAGCCACTTACAAAACAAACAAACTTTGGTACCATAACAGATCCTGTTGCTTTGCTTGTTTTTTACGAAGGCCAGGAAGAAGATAAATACAACACATACTTTGGTGCTTTAAAATCTACTTGGGTAGTTTCTGACAACTACACCGCTAAATTTATCGGCTCTCTTTACCAAACTACCGAGCAGGAATATTATGATATTTTAGCCGAATACCGTTTGGGGGAAGTAAATACCGAAATTGGAGGGGAAGATTTAGGCGAAGTTGAATATACCCGTGGAATTGGTGGCCAGCTCACACACGCCCGTAACGACCTAGATGCATTAATCCTTAATATAGAACACAAAGGAAACCTATCTATTGAAGACAATAATATTGAATACGGTATTAAATACACAAGAGAGGACATAAGAGACCGGGTTCGGGAATATGAGATTATTGATTCAGCTGGATTTTCTATCCGCCCTCCAATATTCCCACCAAATAATCAACCTTATGAGCCCAATACATCACCAATTGCACCTTATACAGATGTTCGCGCACTAAATGATACGCAAATCGATCGATTTTCAGGTTACGCTCAATGGAGTAGAAAAACAAATCTAGGCAACAGCGAACTATGGTTAAACGCAGGAGTTCGAGCACATAACTGGACAGTAAGCGGAAAAAATATTGAAAGTAAAACACAGACTGTTTTCAGTCCACGAGCGCAAGTATCTTTAAAGCCTGACTGGGATATGGATATGCTTTTCCGTCTTTCAGGGGGAGTTTATCATCAACCACCATTCTATAGAGAGCTACGTGATTCATCTGGAACTGTACAGCCAGGTGTAAAAGCACAAAATTCTATTCATATTGTCTTCGGAAACGATTACAGCTTTAAAATGTGGGATCGCGCTTTTAGATTGAATTCAGAATTGTATTACAAGCATTTAACCGACGTAAACCCTTACACCTTAGAAAATGTACGTATTCGTTACCGCGCTAACAACAACGCCGTTGCATACGCTTACGGACTTGATTTACGGCTAGCTGGAGAATTTGTTCCTGGTACTGAAAGTTGGTTGAGTTTCGGCTATCTAAAAACTGAAGAAAACATTAACGATCGCGGCTATATATTTCGCCCAACAGACCAACGCTTAAAGTTTGGAATGCTATTTCAGGATTATATAAAAGTAATCCCTTCAATGAAAATGTATCTCAATTTAACCTACAATACAGGACTTCCTGGCGGATCACCTAGTTACGCCGATCCATACAAATACCAAGTGCGTTTGCCAGATTATAAGCGCGCCGATATTGGAATGAGTTATATGATTGTAGATGATACTAAACTACGAGACAGTGGTTGGTTAAAGCCTTTTAAAGAACTGTCCATCGGTGCTGAAATATTCAACATTTTTGATGTGCAAAACTCAATTACAAACACTTTTGTAAGAGATGTTTATACCAAGGTACAATATTCAATCCCCAACTACTTAACGCCACGTGTTTTCAACGTGAGAGTTACGGCGAAGTTTTAAAAAAAGGGTTTCAGGTTTAAGGTTCCAAGTTTCAGGTTGAAAGTTGAAAAGTACAAAATGCGTATTCAACAATTCATCTTCGTCGAACCCCGGCCCTAAAGGGTTCCTTAAAAATGTTCAACGTTTTAGGAATGGGTTATGGTTTCTCCGTGCCCTTTTGCAGTCAATAAAACCACAGAGGCATTCGTGGTCAAACAAATCAATCATTCGTAATAAACCCCTCAGATAGCAACTGAAACGATGCATGGAACTAACTAATTAAAAATCAGAAATCTCAAATCAACAAAGCCCTAATTTTCCATAAACTCCTTCAAAACTTCAATTACATAATCAATTTCTTCCTCTGTATTAAAACTGGAAAATGAAAAACGTATGGAAGGCTTCTTAAGATCTTCTTCTGAAAGTATAGCATTTAAAACATGAGACCCGCCTTCGCTTCCACTTTGACAAGCGCTACCTTTAGAACAAGCAATTCCTTTTAAGTCTAATTGAAATAAAAGCAACATTGCTTTTTCTGATGAAATTGGCAAGCACACATTTAGCAAGGTATAGGTGCTGTTTTCATTATCATCACAACTTCCATTGAATTTAACTCCCGGAAGAGCTTTTGAGATTTCAGTCTTAAAGTAATCCTTTAGTCCTGTTATGTATTTGCGCTCCTCATCAAGGTTTTGATACGATATTTTTAATGCCTCAGCCATTCCCGCAATGGCATAAACAGCTTCGGTTCCGGCGCGCATTCCGCGCTCTTGTTCCCCACCTCGAATTAAAGGTTTCAACCCAGAATTTTTTCTTATAAAAGCAAATCCAGCTCCTTTAGGCCCGTGATATTTATGCGCCGCTGAGGCTGCAAAATCAATTGGAATTTCTTTAAAATCCAATTCATAATGACCAACAGATTGTACCGTATCACTATGGAAAAGAGCATCGTGTTCCTTACATAAAAGCGCTACCCGCTTTAAATCCAACACATTTCCCACTTCATTATTAACATGCATTAAGCTCACCAATGTTTTTTTGGAATTATCCACCAGCAGACTTTCCAAATGCTTATAGTCCACTTGTCCACAATCATCCAGATTTACAAAATCTACTTGAATGTCGTATTCTTTTTGAAGCCACTCCACGGTATGTAAAACCGCGTGATGTTCAATTTTGCTCGAAATGATGCGTTTTACACCAAGATCTCTAACAGCGCTTACAAGTATCAAGTTATCTGCTTCTGTACCTCCTGAAGTGAAGATTATCTCACTCGCAGAGACGTTTAATTCCTTTGCAATTTCTTTTCTTACACTTTCAAGTATCGATTTAGATGACCTCCCGTAAGAATGAGTAGATGAGGGATTTCCATATTCTGTTTTTAAAACATCCGCGATACGATTAACTACTTCTTCTCTAAGTTGCGTGGTAGCCGCATTATCAAAATATACTTTTTTCATTTAATGAATTTTTATAGAAATCGGTAGTAAACCAATTCAATTTAACGCGTTTTAATCGTCTTTATTTCAGGTTGCAAAAATACGTATTAAATCAGTTTTGCCTGTCTTTCAGTTAAAAAGAAATGCGTTACTTTGTAGGAGTATTTTGTCACTACAAATCTTCTAGTTGGAACAGCAGGCACATGCATTATTTTTTTAACCAATTTCACTAGTGTTTTTGAATAGTATTTCACAACCTAAAGATTTAAATAGGTGGAAATTAAATATTTGTGGCAATACCTATACTAAAGGATAACAAAAATAAATATGAACAGATTTCTTGCCCTTTTTTTATTCGCCACCATCTTTTTTCAAAGCTGTGATGATGGTGATATTATAGTAACGACGTTTAATTTTGACAATGCCGACTTAGAAGATTGCGGTACTATTGGGAATTATGTTTTTTATAAACTAAATCCAGATGCTAAAGAGAGTCTTTCTTTAAAACTCGCAGTTAACGACAGTCTATATAAAGAGGATGGTACTGAACAATACGAACTAAACGGCACTAGTCTTTTTATGAACTACAGAAACTATGACGGCCCAATAGGCAATGACTATTTCTGTAGCAGCATTCCCCCCACATCTCCAAATGTTACTGTGGACTATCTAGCCCAATCGGGAACCGTTTATGTTACCACTACCTTTATAAGTGACGATAATGATGGCGTTGCTAGAGAATTTGAATTTGATGGAGATACCGATGGAGATGGTATCCCTGATTATTACGATGATGATGATGATGGCGATAATGTGCCTACCATTCGCGAATTGAACAACGAGGATGATGATGACGACCCAACTACCAATCCAAAAGATACTGATGGCGATGGAACACCAGATTATCTGGATAATGATGATGATGGGGATGGCATTTTAACCCGAAAAGAAGATAAAAACATGAATTTGGATCCCACAGACGACAAAACCGATCCAAGCGTGGGGCCAGACTTTTTAAATACAGCCGTTACAGACTCTTATGAAGTGAATGAATACCGATTACATGAATACACTCTTAGGAAAGATGTAAAGATTATTGTGAAAAACTTGGTGCTTGTAAGCGGAGATGAGCAGATAACTATTGAAACCTTAGATATGGGAACCATTGAAAGTGTGGAAGTGTTAGAAAAGAAAATAACTCCAACACTGGAATAATTATAGTAAAATGATGAATGTCTAAGACAAGTAATCTATCGACAAACGCCTACTAATTTTAACCTCGAATCTCACGTCTAGTTACTACCGTCTTCATACTAAAGACTACTATCTGATTCCTACTCAACTTTATTCTGAAAAAAATAAACCTCAGTTGCCCCACGTCCGTATTTTTTAAAATCGGCATCATAAAATTTTAGGTTCTCGTAGCGGTTAAAAAGATACTCAAGTTCCGTTCGCAAAACACCTTCCCCTACTCCGTGGATAAACACTACTTTTTGTATTCTTTTTGAAATGGCAAAATCTAATTGTCGTTTTGCAGTGTCTAATTGAATAGTAAGCATTTCGTAATTGTCAAGCCCGCGGGTTTTCTGGACTAGTTGGTTGATATGTAAATCTACCTCCATTGCAGGCGTGTTGCGTTCTTTTGGCTTAACACGTTTTGTCTTTCCTGGTTTTTTATATTCTTTTTCTGCAATAATTGCTGAAACATCCATTTGTGCCAAATCACTTCTTTTAAGAGAGCCATCTAAAACAATTAGCTCATTTCTTAAATAATCCAGTTCAAAATCGTCGGTAGTCAATATGGTTATGTTATTGCCATTAACAGCAGTGACAATACCCGAAATATCATCGTCTAAAACCGAAACATTATCTCCTTTTTTCATACTTACTTCTTCTCTTCAATTTTACTCGATAATCGAGATTTATTCCAATAACTATCCAGATATTCGCGGATTGCCTCAAAATATAAAATGCTTTTCCTACATAATTTCTCGTGGGTTTACCCCGAGGTAGTTGGCTATAATAGTAGGATTTCCGTGTGGGGTTTTATAGCTCCGTCACAAAAACAGTTCAAAAATACTTGCATTAAAATAATCTTAAAAAAAAGAGTGTCTTTTTTTCATAAAATAGCGACTGTTTTTCGGCTATTTAACCAACATTATAGCCCATAAACGAAAATTTTAAGTATTTTGTAATAAAGTAAAGAATATCTTGAATATTCTTGTTAAATTTAAACCATTACAAAAGGTCTTTCTGACCCACATTAGGCTATTATAAAACGTAAAAATATGAAATGCCACGCAAAAAATTACAAAACAGTTTATATTAATATGCTGGGCATTCCATCTTCCTGTTTATCAAATACTTTATACAGATGAAAAAACAACTACTTTTCTCAGCCTTTCTTTTAATTACTACTGGTGCTTTTGCGCAGCTGACTGTGAAACCTAATGGATCTACGGATTCTTTTGTGTATGTGAAGGATCAAATTCTCTTTGTTACAGATGATATTGAATTGTCAAAAAACAATGTTAATGGTGATCAAGTAGCCAGTATCTATTTGCGTGAAGGTGGTCAGTTGATTCAAGGAAATCCATTGGCTAAAAATAAGGGTGATGGCTATCTTTCGGTACAACAGATTTCTCCTGTTACCAACGCTTGGGCCTATTACGACTGGTGTTCGCCAGTAGGAAACCCAAGAAACGAAGCAGGCACTACAATCCATCCTCCGGGTAATAAAAATTTTGGAATTCAAAGCATTTATGAAGATCAAAACACTGAGGAAGGTAACGGAACAAAGGCTAAACAGAGCCTACATATTCCCCAAAAGGAAGGTTATAACGAACCGAACTTAACCATTTCCACGCGTTGGTTATATGTTCTCGAACAACCAGGAACTGAGGCCGAAGCTATTTATGACAGAATATATGCTAACAACGGTGCAAAACCAGGTTTTGGTTTTACAATGAAAGGTGTCAGCGAAGGAGGATTGCCTGCGGCAGAAGCTAGTCATGATCAACTATACGAATTCCGTGGAAGACCAAATAATGGGAATTTTACAATTCCAGTAGCTGGGCCAGAATATTCTGGATCGGGACCTGCAGATGTTAACGCAAAGATGGTTCTTACCGGGAATCCATATCCTTCTGCTTTAGATTTAAAAAAAGTATTTAATGATGTTGACAATGGTGCATTAAGTGCAATCTTTTATTATGATGAGGATAGGTCAGCAATGACGCATTATTATAGTCAGAAACCTTATGGGCACGGGGTGTGGATTCCTGAAGGTAGTCCTAACGGTTCTTTTATAAATGCAACTTTTTATATTTGGAATGCAGCTGGAGGAAGCACTATAGATCCGGGTGGTTCAATACCAATTGTACGTGCCAACCCTAAAAGGTACGCCCCAATAGGACAAGGTTTTAGGTTTGTTGGAGGCGGAAATGGCCCGGGAGAAGGCACTGTAACGATCAAGAATTCTCATAGAGTATTTGTTCAAGAGACAGAAACAGGTGGGTCAATATTCTTTAGACCTAATCCAGATAATAGTGGTGAGGATGAAGCCACAACCCACAACACTACAAACGATGGTCCAACCCTATCCACTTCTTCTGATCAGGCGGACACACGTACACCGCAGTTACGTCTCTATGTAGTTTTTGACGATGCATTAACGCGCGATATGCTTCTGCTTTTAACTAATGAAGCATCTGATGGTTACGATCGGGGTTATGACGGGTTAAGCCCAGGAGGAATGAAATCTGATGCTTTTTTCCCAATTGATGATGGGAACAGAGTACTTCCTTATGTTATTCAAGGAACCGACTATAATATTAACAAACAGATTCCAATTACATTTAAACTGCATAAGCCTAGTAAAATAAATATTCAAATAGCAGAGGAAATTAGAAAACCCTATCAAAAAGTTTACCTTTTTGACAAACAAGAAAATACGTATACTAAATTGAGTAGCCTCAACGTAGAAGCTATTGGTATAAACTTGCCTGCAGGAGTTTATGAAGATCGCTTCTATATTGCTTTTCGCAATCTAAATATAACCCTGGATACTCCTGAAGATGAGTTACTAGCAAAAGAGGCTGTACATAAAAATGTGAACTTCTTCCAAAACAACCCAGCAAAGCAGTTGGAAATAAGAAATCCGCATGGCTACAAGCTAAAAACTGCAGCTGTTTATGATATGGCAGGGAAATTAGTAATCTCAGAGAAAAACTTGGGAGATAACACGAAGTATTCATTCTACACAGGAAATCTAAGTGATGGTGTATATTTGGTAAAACTTCAAACTTCAGAGAATATTACATTGGATTATAAAGCCATTGTTCATAATAAATAACGATTGTTTTTGTGTTTATAAACGGCCTTGAAAAATACATGATTCCTTGTGTAAACAAGCAAATCTTTGGGGTGGAATGCTTGGGTTGTGGTATGCAACGTGGAGCAGCCCATCTTTTGTCGGGAGAATTTGCCGCAGCATTTAAAATATATCCTGCTATTTATTCTATTTTTTTCCTACTGACAGTCATCTTCGTTAACTTCTTCGTTAAATTTAAATTCGATTATCAAATAAAAATTGGGCTAATCGTGATTAATGCAGTTGTAATGGTCGCAAGCTATTTTATAAAAATGAGCCACTTTACCTAATCGGAGTAAGCAAGGCTTCATTTTTTTTGGTATTTTTAAAGCATCAACTAAAAAACTTTAAATTTTATGGAACAACAAAAACTACCCAACTCAACCTTATCCTCGTTTTCGGAATTATCTCCATAGTCACCTGTTGCTGCTATGGTCTCGGACTCGTTTTTGGTATTGTGGCCATTGTTATGGCTGGAACTGCGACAAAAGTTTATATGGAAAACCCTGAGCTTTACTCTGGCTTTCAAAACGTAAAAACAGGAAAAATCCTTTCAATCATAGGAATAGTCCTTAGTGTTATTTACCTAGCTTACACCATTTACCTTTTCTCAACAATTGGAATGGATGGTATTATGAACATGAATGAAGAAATAATGGAGCAATACGGAATGTAAAAAACCATTCCCTAAAACCTAAAAAAGCGACCCGTAATTGGGTCGCTTTTTGTTCATACTCAGTAATTTCAACCTTTTTATCCTGACCCTCTGGCCCCTAAAGGGGGGATTAAATATCCTTTAAGATTAAAATTTAATAAAAAACGGCCCTCGATAATAATCAGGACCGTTTTGGTTTTGTATTTATTATGGGGTTTTATTCAAACTCCTTCAACGTCTTGATAATTATTGAAACGCAATCTCTCAATTGCTCTTCGTTCATAACCAATGGTGGTGCAAAACGAATAATGTTTCCGTGTGTTGGTTTTGCCAACAAACCATTATCGCGAAGTTTTAAACAGATATTCCAAGCGGTATCGCTGTCTTCACTATCATTAATAACAATAGCGTTCAGCAATCCTTTTCCGCGAACAAGTTTTGTGATAGTACTTGTTTCGATAAATTTATTCAATTCACTTCGGAATAATTGTCCAAGCTTTTCAGCATTTTCCGCCAATTTCTCATCGCGAACTACACTCAAAGCAGCCATTGCTACAGCAGCAGCCACAGGGTTTCCACCAAAAGTAGAACCGTGATTACCAGGTTGGATAACATTCATAACATCATCATTCGCCAAAACAGCTGAAACTGGATAAGCTCCACCACTTAATGCTTTACCTAAAATTAAAAGATCTGGCTTTACATTTTCGTGATCAACAGCCAATAGTTTTCCGGTACGGGCTATTCCTGTTTGCACTTCGTCTGCAATAAAAAGTACGTTGTGCTTTTCACATAATGCTTTTGCTTTGCTCAAGTAACCTTCAGAAGGCACATAAACTCCAGCTTCCCCTTGGATAGGTTCTACTAAAAATCCTGCAATATTTTTGTTGCTCTCTAAATGCTGTTCAAGCACTTCAAGATTGTCGTATTCAATTTTTATAAAACCTTTAGTGTAAGGTCCAAAGTGCTTTCTAGCTACAGGATCATTACTAAAAGAAATAATAGTAGTTGTTCTTCCGTGGAAGTTATTGGCACATACTATGATTTCAGCTTCATTTTCTTCTAAGCCTTTCTTTTCATACGCCCATTTTCTACAGATTTTCAAAGCAGTTTCAACCGCTTCAGCACCTGTATTCATTGGAAGTAATTTATCAAAGTTGAAAAACTCACAAGCGAATTTTTCATATTTTCCTAACATATCATTATGAAATGCACGTGAAGTAAGCGTAAGCGTTTTAGCTTGCTTGTCCATAGCATTAACAATTGTTGGGTGACAGTGTCCTTGGTTTACTGCTGAGTATGCAGAAAGGAAATCGTAGTATTTTTTCCCTTCAACGTCCCAAACGTACACTCCTTCTCCCTTGTTTAAAACTACAGGTAGTGGATGGTAATTGTGGGCTCCGTATTTGTTTTCCAATTCGATAGCTTTTTCTGAAGCTGTTTGCTCTAAAACTGACATAAAGTTGTAATAATTTTGAAGTAAAATATAATTGATTCCTGAATTTTGGAGCGAAATCCTCCGTGGTTTGCAAATTACTAAATAAATCCCACATTTTTTGAAGCCTTAACAGGATTTAAACATAACAATTGTGCTATTTTTGCGGTTATGGCAAGACGAAAGAACAGAGTTATTTTTGAAAACCTCGAGGTGATTGATGCAGGTGCTAAGGGTAAGGCCGTAGCAAAGACGCCGGACGGTAGAGTGGTTTTTATAGATAATGCCGTGCCGGGAGATACAGCGACGGTACAGACGCATAAAAAACGAAAAGCATATTACGAAGGCTCAGCTACTTCCATTTCAAAACCTTCAGAGAAGAGAGTTGAACCAGTTTGTCCGCACTTTGGTACTTGTGGTGGCTGCAAATGGCAGAATATGGGTTATGAACACCAATTGTTCTATAAGCAAAAGGAAGTAGAGCAAAACCTACAACGTATCGGTAAAATTGAGTTGCCTGAATGTCAGCCTATTTTAGGTTCTGCCAAGCAATATTTCTATCGCAATAAAATGGAATTCTCCTTTAGCGACAGTAAGTGGTTAACATTAGACCAGATTAAAAGCGGCAAACTAATAGAAGATCGAAATGCACTTGGCTTCCATATTCCTGGAATGTGGGATAAAATTTTAGATTTGGAGGTTTGCTATTTACAAGCCGAACCGAGCAACGCAATTCGCGATTTTGTAAAAGCGAAAGCGGAAGAATTGAATCTAGCTTTTTTCAATACAAGAAATCAAGAAGGCTTTTTACGCACTTTGATGTTACGCACTTCTACTACTGGAGAAGTAATGGTACTGCTTCAGTTTTTTCATGAAGACGAAGCGAATCGGAAATTATTAATGGATGCGATTGCCGAAAAGTTTCCGCAGATCACTTCACTTTTATATGTAATCAATTCCAAAGGAAACGATACAATATATGATCAGGAGGTTCATGTTTCACACGGAAGAGATCATATTTTTGAGGAAATGGAAGGTTTAAAGTTTAAGATAAATGCCAAGTCCTTCTACCAAACTAACAGTGAGCAAGCTTACGAACTTTATAAAATTACGCGTGATTTTGCTAGCCTTAGTGGTAATGAATTGGTTTATGACCTTTACACCGGAACAGGAACAATAGCACAATTTGTAGCAAAAAAAGCCAGAAAAGTTATTGGTGTGGAATCAGTTCCCGACGCTATTGAAGCTGCCAAACAAAATGCTTTGTTAAACGAAATTGACAATGTTGAATTCTACGTGGGTGATATGAAGAAGGTTTTCAATGACGAATTTATAAATACTCACGGAAAACCTGATGTTGTTATCACCGACCCACCACGAGATGGAATGCACGGCGATGTTGTAGCTCAATTATTGAATTTAGGTGCAGAAAGAATTGTGTACGTAAGTTGTAATAGTGCAACCCAAGCCCGTGATCTGGCTTTACTTGATTCAAAATATAAAGTTGTAAAAGTTCAACCAGTAGATATGTTTCCGCAGACGCATCATGTAGAAAATGTTGTACTTTTGGAGAAACGCTGAGAATTTAAAGCACTTAGGACAAAAGGATTTTAGACGTCGGACTGTTTTATAGTCTCAAAAATATAAATACAAATTATTGAACACCCTTCTTTTTTATTCTTACGTCCTATGTCAACTAGTCTTACGTCAATTTAAAAAATATGTTTAAACGAATTATTTTTTTAATCCTTATAATCTTCGTCTTTAAAGGCTGTACTAAGGATGATATATGTCCTGAAGGAGAGGCGACAACAGCAAATTTAGTGGTCACTTTTAACGATATTGCTAACCCCACCAATAGGAAAGAAGTGAATGTATTGAGTATCCTCACTACTGGTGATAACCCAATTGCGGTTAAAGATTTCAAAAAAACTGATTCTATTATTATTCCACTGAATACAAATTCTGATACTACAAAGTATCTATTCATTCAAAGTGTAATCTCTGAAAATGACACGGTTACGAGTTTGGATGAATTGAAATTCATCTATAGTAGAGAAAACGGCTATGTGAACCGTGCTTGTGGTTTTAAAACTGAATTTACTAATTTGGATGTAAATTTTGAAAACGGAAACACAGGAAATTGGATTGAACAAATTGATGTAAAAAGAGAAACTGTAAATGATGAAACTAGCGCCCACGTTACTTTGCTGCATTAGCCTTTTTTGTGGCACTCTAGCAATGGTGGCGCAAGATAAGACTGAAACATCCAACGATTCCGTTCCAAAAATTGAGAAATATGGGTTGCGGGTTGGTGTAGATTTATCCAAACCCTTGCGAACCTTGGTTGAAGACGGATATTCCGGATTTGAAATTAAAGGGGATTTTCGAGTTACCAAAAAGTTTTATGCCGCAGCTGAATTGGGAAATGAAAAGAAAGACTGGGTTGAACCTTACGTATCTTCCAAAACTAGCGGTAGTTATGCAAAAGTTGGTTTTGATTACAATGCCTATGAAAACTGGATAGGAATGGAAAATGCCATCACGGTTGGATTGCGCTACGGTTTCTCAACCTTTAAACAAGAACTTTTAAGTTATAGAATTTACACAGACAATCCTGCATTTCCAACAGAAACAATATATGATCCCCAAGAATACACCGGTTTAACGGCACATTGGGCAGAACTGATTATAGGTGTAAAAACTGAAATTCTCAACAACCTCTATCTATCCATAAACCTCCAATTAAAACGAAGAATCACAGAGACTCAACCCGATAATTTCGCAAATCTTTATATTCCAGGTTTCAATAGAACTTATGATTACAGTAAGTTTGGCGTAGGTTATGGCTATTCCATTTCGTATTTGGTACCGATATTCAAGAAAAAGAGTCTGATTTCTATAGAAGGCGATTAATTTTGAGTGGTAAGTAGTTAGTGGTGAGCTTTACAAATTGAACTTCGATACTTCTAACTGCCTCTATCTCATTTTAACCTCAAAGATCTCAATCCAGATAGCTATCGGTTTATTCAAAGCTCGTAAAGAAATCTCCGTGTTCTCTGTGGTTTGCTACCGCAAAGACTGCTACTTATTCTCTGAAAGCACAAACTTCGACTGTAAACTCCTTCTCAAAACTGGTCTTTGCTCACTGACCACTGATCACTACTGTTTCGAAGCCTTCCTACTTCCCTCATACATTTCATAACGCACAAGTTTCGCTTCCAATTTTCCATTGAAAAGTTTAATTTTTCTGGAAGGTCGCAGCCCTACAAACTTTAAAGCTTCCATATTTGAGGTGATCATCCAAGCTTGGGTGCCAGGATAGTTTCGTTTTAAGGTGTTACCAATAGAACTGTAGAATTCCTCAACATCGTTTACGGATATTCGTTCGTCGTAAGGTGGGTTGAAAACCATGTATAAGGGTTTATCATTTTCTTTTTCACTTTGGAAAAAATCCTGCTCTTTTATCTCGATAAATTCTTGAAGATTGGCACTTTTTACATTTTCCTTAGCCTTATTGATAGCTACTGGATCATTATCATAACCGTAAATTTTATAAGGAAAATCTCGAACTTTTTTAAGAGCCGCTTCTTCTATCTTTTCATAGAGGTCCACATCAAAATCAGGCCAGGTCTCAAAGCCAAATTCCTCACGGTTCAAGTTAGGTGGAATATTGCAGGCTATCATCGCCGCTTCAGTTAAAAGAGTTCCTCCACCGCACATTGGATCTAGGAAGTTACATTGCCCTTGCCATCCAGAAAGCATAAGGACACCAGCTGCCAACACCTCATTAATTGGTGCAAGCGTGCTTTCCACCTTATAACCGCGTTTGTGCAAAGATTCTCCAGAACTATCCAGAGAAACAGTACATATATTTCTATCAATATGAATATTTATTCGAAGTGTAGGATGGTCCAGATCAACATCGGGCCGCACTCCTTCTCTATCGCGGAAACGATCCACAATAGCATCCTTTGTTTTTAGGGAAATATATTGCGAGTGGGTAAAAACTTCAGAAAATACGGTAGCATTTACGGCAAGACTTCCTTTTACATCCATATATTCCTCCCACGGCATTTCATATATCTTTTTATAAAGATCTTCTTCGGTGAATATATTAAATGCTGTAATTGGTTTAAGTATTTTGATAGCGGTACGGCAGCATAAATTTGCCTTATACATAAATCCTGTGTCCCCTTCAAAAGAGACATTACGAACACCCATTTCAATAGATGAAGCGCCTAATTGTCGTAATTCCTGTGCAAGAAGCTCTTCCATCCCAAAAAGGGTTTTGGCCACCATTTTAAAATTCTTTACCATAGATCATCCCAGCCAAGACAGGGTACTTTTTTAATTAATTATCAATTTGTATAAAATTAAAAAACTTCAATTTAACAAGGCAACAAAAATACAGTATTTTTGCAGGGCGAAACGATAACTATGGAAAAAGAAAAAGAGAATTGGTTTGTGTCTTGGTTTAATAGCCCATACTACCATATTCTTTACAAAGACAGGAATCATAGGGAAGCGGCCGTATTTATGAATACGCTTACCAAACATTTAAATCTCAAAAAAAACGATAGCATTCTAGACCTTGCTTGCGGACGGGGAAGGCACTCAAAATATTTATTCAGACAAGGATTTGATGTTACGGCAGTAGATCTTTCCGAAGAGAGCATTGAATACGCTAAAGAATACGAAAAACCTAGACTTCACTTTGAAGTGCACGATATGCGTTTACCATATCCAAAACAATTTGATGCGGTATTCAATCTTTTTACAAGTTGTGGTTATTTTGAGGATGAAAGAGATAATTATAGAATGGTAGAAGCAATTAAAGCTGAATTGAAACCATCTGGATACGGTGTTATAGATTTTCTAAACGCAGAATTGGTAATTGCAAATCTCGTTCCTATAGAGAAGAAGAAAATTGAAAACATTATTTTTCATATTGAAAAATATGTTGAGGATGGCTACATCATTAAAAACATCCGTTTTAATGACCAAGGAGAGGATTATTTTTTCACTGAACGTGTGAGAGCCTTGACATTGAAGGATTTTGAATTGTATTTTAAAGAAGCCGGAATAACATTGAAAAATGTTTTTGGCAATCATAAACTTGAGGCTTTTGACATGGAAACTTCTGAAAGACTAATCCTAATTTTCAATTAATGAATTATTTATTACTGTTTTTGGCCGTAGCCGTAGGATATCTTGTGGCTCGCTTCCTAAAGAATAAGGAAATGCGAAATATGGAGGTTTTTCTGGCTTTTAGTGGTGCTTTTCTTCTATCAATTACTGTTTTTGAGCTGTTACCGCATGTATTTGAAACCCCTTCCAAAAGTATTGGGGTTTATATAATGCTGGGAATTTTGCTGCAAATCTCCCTTGAATTCTTTTCTAAAGGAGCCGAACATGGTCATATCCACCTACATTCCGAAGCTAAACACTTTCCGTGGATTTTGTTCGTAAGTTTAAGTATTCATGCATTTATGGAAGGTTTTCCTATTTCAGAAGACAATAACTTACTAGTTGCAATCATCATCCATAAAGTTCCCGTTGCAATAATACTATCCTTCTTTTTTATTACCGCGGGATACAAAAGGTCCACTACTCTACTCTTCCTTTTCTTCTTTGCTCTAATGACACCTTTGGGAAGTTATATTTCAACACATTACAATTTTGTTCATCAATATGAAACTCAAATAACCGCAGTAGTAATTGGGATATTTTTACACGTTTCAACTACTATTCTTTTTGAAAGCTCCAAAGATCACAAATTCAACCTTTCAAAAATGAGCGCTGTGATATTAGCAGTCGCGATTGCGTATTTTTTATAAACTTAGATGTTTCAAAAAAGACATTGATATTCTAGTTCCTCCCTTATTTAAAGGGGAGTTGCCGAAGTTGAAGAATTTACTTCGGTATTACAAAGACAGATAGATCACTTCTCAAATTGAAGCGCATTAAGGACCATCCGTAAATCACTATAGGAGAATTTGTCATCTATCTTAGCTTTTAAGTCACTAAAACCTTCATGTGGGACAGTTTCCATGATATTTTTAAGCTCCAAATATTTCTTCTCGGGCATTAATTCGGTAATTTTAATTTTCCCCAAAGCCAAGAAGCTTGTTAAATGGCCTTCAATGGTGCCGGCAGTTAGACCTCTCTCTTTGGCAATCTCAGAAACACTCATTCCTTCTCTAAAGAGTTCATAGGAAATCTGTTGTGTCCCGCTTTTCTTTGGCATAGGCTTGGCGATTTCTTTTGGCTCTATTTCATTTTCCTTACAGTAATCCTTAATAACATCTAGGATTTCATCGCCATACTTTTCAAGTCGGACCTTACCAATATCAGATATCGCTTTTAAGTCCCCAGCATTTGTTGGAAGAAACTCACACATTTCATATAATGCTTTTTGTGTAAATACTTGATAAGGCGCTACATCTTCTTCATCAGCAAGAACTTTCCTTAACTCTCTAAGCGTTTCAAAAAGCTCTTTATGCTCGGTTGAAGCGACAAAATCATCTTTCCTACGTTTTGGTTTTTCTTCTTTTTGAAGTGAAGCTTTCGCTCGTAGATCAAGGTATTTTACTGTATCGAAACCGTCTTTTAAACCTTTAAAGCAGTACCGTTTAATCGACAATAATTCTTCCAAGGAATCTAGATGTTTTATAATTTCCTGCTTCACAGCTTTGTTATCTGTAGTAAACGCCAGATCATCCAAAGGTTTATTTACGAAGTTTTTGGTATGCTTTTCAAAATATGCCAGCGCTTTTTTAAAACGCTCTTGAACTACAGGATTATTTTCAGGAGCTTCATCTTCAGTTAACTTTTTTAGTTGGGCTTTGAAAGCTGCATTGATTTTTAATAGTTCAGTAACTCCCTTTTCCTTTAGAATGTTTAACTGATCAAGTAAATTCCCGTTGATACTCCCTTTATTTTTATAATAAACATCCATAATACGTCCTATAGGATATAGGAAAGAATAGAAGTTAAAGATTTCATCAATTAAATTGAGTTGATACGTTTTTTGTGAAGATTTCAAAATGGAAGAATCCGGTTGATTCTCCTCTGCATTTTTACTAAAGGAAGCGACTTCATGATTATTAATAATGCTCTTTCGATTAAGAGGACCTGTCAAAACAATACCTTCCAAAGTTTTACAACGGCTTAAAGCCACATATGTCTGTCCATGAGCAAAAGCTTCTTGGGCATCAATAATAACTTTTTCAAAAGTGAGTCCCTGACTTTTATGAATGGTTATAGCCCAAGCCAAACGCAATGGTATTTGGGAAAATGAACCAATTTCATCTTCCACTATTTCCTTAGTATCTGGCTTTATAGAGTACTGGATATTCTTCCATTCTTCAGGACTGGTAGCAATATCGAAGTCATCACCAGGACAGCGCACCAAAACTTCATCTTCGTCTAAGTCGACAATCGTTCCGATTTTTCCATTGAAATAACGCTTTTCTGGAGAGCTGTCATTCTTTACAAACATAACTTGCGCACCAACTTTAAGTTCCAATTCTGAATGCGTGGGATATGTATATTCTGGAAACTTACCCTCCGTTTCAGCTTCATAAATAAAACTTTTCTTCTTTAGCTTTTTTAATTCCGCAGAATTTATTCTATCCGCTCGATTGTTATGGGTTGTTAAGGTAATATATCCATCCCCTTCGATTGGAGAGAAATCTGGAATATAGCGCTTATTAAGTGTTTGGGAGGATTGAGGACTTAAGGAATCATTTCTAATTTCATTCAATATCTTTATAAACGCTTCACTTTCTTGCCTATAGATGCGTTTTAGTTCAATCGTAAGTGTATTTGATTCTTTAAAGGAATTACTTCCGAAGAAAAACCCTGTGTTGTAATATTGCTTTAAAAGCTGCCATTCATCTTCTTTAATCACCGGGGAAAGCTGCTGTAAATCACCAATCATCAAAAGTTGGGCGCCACCGAAAGGTTTGCTCTTATCTCGAAACCGCCGTAAAACTTGATCTATCCCATCGAGCAAATCGGCACGGACCATACTTACTTCATCTATAATCAATAAATCTAATGACTTGATAATATTGATTTTCTTTTTACTGAATTTTTTTGAGAATGAATTTCCTTGAGCATTTGCAGTTTCAGGCAAGATAGGTCCAAAAGGTAACTGAAAAAAGGAATGGATAGTTACGCCTCCAGCATTAATGGCTGCTACTCCTGTGGGTGCAACTACTGCCAATCTCTTTAAGGATTCATTTTTTAATTTATGTAGGAACGTAGTTTTTCCAGTCCCCGCTTTCCCGGTTAAGAAAATATTCCTGTCGGTATTATTCACAAAGTCCCAGGCCAGATTTAATTCTGGATTATCCATAATTACCACGAATTTTTAAGATTGATAGCCTCTATGTTTTAAATATATTGAAAATGTTTCGAAATTATTGGTAAGAAAATAAAATTTAAGACATTCATAATTATTTTTACAAATGCTTCCTACCCAAAATAAAGCAGGGAGCACCGCGATTTAAGTATTTTCACCATCCGAAGGAGAGTCTTTTAGCATTTTTGTAAAAAAGCGAAAATGAATGCCTGCAATCTCTTTCACAAATGGGCAAAATTAAGAGCAAATAGAATTTATCGAAATTAATTTACAAATACCAGAACATTAAACTATTTCTAAAATGTTATTCGACTTCCATCCTTGGTTCCTCTGGAAAAATCATCATTATTTATAAATAGTATCTCACCGTTTTCCCCTTTTTTAATTCTTGAATCCACCCCGTATATTCTCTTGTTAAATAAGCTAACGATACTATCGTTGGTCGTGTGTCCAACTATAATGTGTTCTGCCTTTGTTTTTTTAAGAATATTGGAAACTTGTTTGCCTTCAAGATCTTCCTTAAAATAGCCTCTATACCATATTGGGCCTGTGCTTCCATAATAAGTTTTATAAAAATCAGTGGATTTCATTTCTTCTTTACTTCTATCAATGGATTGACGCATTGTGTCGTTTATGGTTTCGATATCAAAAGCAACTTCCGATAAAAACTCTTCAGATATTCCTCCGTGAAGATAAATATTGTCGTTTATTTTTAAAATCGTTGGCTTGGAGCGAAGCCATCTTCCCAATACAGTTTCCTCACCGTATAATTCATTATAATCTAGGTTTAGCAATTTGGAAATGGCCAGATATTTTTCGTTTACATATCTAAAATCCTTTAGAAAAATCATATACTCATGATTTCCAAGAATAAAATGTACATTGCCACCCGCTGCTTTTGCCTGGTGTTCCAATTTATAGGTAAGCCAAAGCATCTGATGGGCTTTAGGACCACGATCGAATATATCACCAACGATAACTAAATGACCTTTACCAAAAATCCAATTTAATTCGGCATCGATTATTTTGTTATTTTGTAAAATTTCAATTGCCAGATCATATTGTCCATGAATATCACTTAATGCCGCAATTTTTTCAACATTCTCATAAATTGACTTTTCTGGTTTATATATAGTGTCGTAGGCATTGGCAGGTAGTTCTTGTGAAACTACTTTCCCATCAATTATATTTTTCTCTATTAGTTGCCTGTCTTTTATAAAAACATAGGGTCCATCATTAAGAGCGGAAACTATGCTGTCTTTAATTACATGATCAACTTCTCTCTCTTGTGCAAAGACAGTGAAGATGCAAGCGATTGAAAATATTAGGGATAAGATTTTCTTGATCATTATTTGCATTTAAATTGTATTTATATTTAACGTCCTGGGATTTTTAGAAAACTTCACGAAGTATATTTTTCAAAAATAGAGAAAAAAGAAACCAAAAAAGAAATAATCCAGAAACTATCATACGAGTTATTCTTACTCCTATTGACCATTTTTCTCTTTAAAGAAGAATCATTGAGCTAGTTTCTAGAATATATCTAAAAAGGAGTCGTATTCATTTTTAATCATCTAATATATTATAGAAAATAGATTATTAAATAACATATTTAAGCCGGAAATTTATTACTAGAATAATGTGCTTACTTCTTTTGAAGCAAACTTTCCTCAAATAAATTATATATTCGAGTATATTCATCTGTCCAGCTGCTGGGCTCCACA
Organism: Aequorivita sp.; assembly: GCA_052105975.1. Classification (GTDB taxonomy): domain Bacteria; phylum Bacteroidota; class Bacteroidia; order Flavobacteriales; family Flavobacteriaceae; genus Aequorivita. The sequence continues at coordinate 81,520 of JBQEAY010000019.1, forward strand.
AAACCATGTCTTTCCATGGGATATAAAGCCATTTCCCAATTGTGCTTTCCTAGTTCAATCAAACGTTGCGACAATCGGACCATATCCTGAAAATGCACATTGTCGTCGATCATACCATGCAGAATCAAAAGATCCCCTTGCAGACCATCAGCAAAGTAGATGGGGGAACTTCGGCGATATGCTAGGCTATCAATTGCAGGCGTATTTAAAATACGCGCGGTGTACCCGTGGTTATACGCAGCCCAATCACCAACCGAACGAATAGCAGCACCCGCTTTAAAAGTCTCTGGCTCTTTAAACATTCCCATTAAAGTAATAAACCCACCATATGATCCACCGTATATACCTACTTTATCTTTTTCAATACCGTAATTATCTATTAAAAATTTCGCTCCATCCACTTGATCTGTCAAGTCTTTACCTCCCATATGACGATATATCCCAGTACGCCAATCGCGCCCATAACCTGAGCTACCACGATAGTCGATATCGATTACCGTATATCCATTGTCCACCAAAAGATTATGGAACATATATTCTCTAAAATAAGTGCTCCACCATTTATGTGCATTTTGTAAATAACCTGCCCCATGTACGAAAATAATAGCAGCATTATTTTTCACTTCAGATTGTGGCTGATAAATACGTGCATGGACCTTAGCCCCATCACGTGCAGCAAAAGTGATAATCTCAGGATCTTTCCAATCGTATTTTTTAAATGCTTCGGTAGTGGATTTTGTGATCTGTTTCGCAGGTTTATTATTTTTTGAAAACATTGGATTATCCTCAAGGTATAACTCAGTTGGTTTATTGGAGTAGGAATACAATACAGCCATTTTCTTTTCATTTGGGCTAAGAGTAACCTCATTATTCCCAGTTCTTGAAGTTAATGGAGCAAACGCTCCTCCATTAATTGGCATACTGTAAAACTGACGATCTCCGGGATGTATGTTATTTGCTGTAAAATACCAATGCTTTTTATCCTTCGAAATATGGGGATTATATATTTCAAATTCTCCAGAGGTTAAGGCGTGTGTCTTTTTTGTTGTCACATTCGTAACGTACAGATGTGAATATCCCGATCTTTCAGATTGGAACCATATACTTCTGTTGTCGGGCATCCAACCTAAAGAACCAGCCCTACTGTATATTCCCGGGCCAGCTATCCAAGCTTCATCGTGCTGATGATCAAGATTTGTAACTGTGCCATTCTCAATATTCAATAAAACAATCCACCGATCCTTATAATCGTTAGATGCAATATCCAAGATGGCACTTTTTCCATCTGAATTCCATATTGGTGCCGAAATATAGCCTATACGGTCAGGATTAGAATACACTTTATTCGGGTAATCTTTAGTGTACTCAGGAATATAATCAAGGCCATCAAGATTCTGTAGTGATACGGTATCTACTTTTCTATTTAATATATCGTAGATAAACATTTTATAATCAGCTGCAGCATCACCAACCTTGCTTCTAGTCTTCTCATCTTCTGTATATCCTGATTCGGTTACGTAATGCGGTACAATCGTAGTTTTCTTCTCCTCCTCCTTTACTGTAACGTAAGTAACAAACTTCCCATGGGGACTCATTTGTTTGTTGATAATATCTTTATTATCCGTGTAAATAGGCAAAGGCTGTTTTTGATTATCTCTTTTTGCTAGACTGTCGCTTACATCCCTTTTTTCTTTGCGTTCGCGCAACACGTCAAAAAGTGCCAACTGATCTTTTTTGAGCCAAGCCTCTTTACTGTTTTTCTTTTCTGTCTTTTCTTTTTTATCTGTAAAGTCAGTTATTTGAGTAAGCGTACCCGAAGCAATGTCCCAGGTAAAGATATCCTTGTTTCTTTCAAAAGCAATCTTGGTTTCATTATCTGTAAAATGCGGATTCGCTTCTTTCCCATTGGTTTGGGTAATTTGTGTTGTAGTATAAGTAAGAAGATCCAGTATAAAAATATCTCCATTTTTCTCGTAGACTTTTTTAGTATTATCTGTATTAAATTTGCCATCGACGGATGGTAAGTAATATTCGGTATCATAATCTACTTTACTTAAGTTTTCATTCTTAAGACGATAACCATACAACGAGTCACTATAAACATCATCAGGATTCCAATCAAAATAAATAGTCTGTCCGTCTGCTGCCCATTGAATATTTGATGGAAGGTTGCCAACGAAATGATTCCCTTGCATAATTTCTTTAATAGTCAAAGAAGATTTATTGAATTTCTGGGCAAATAAAGGCATTGTAAAAAACAAAAGACTAATAGTTATTGTAAAAAGCTTTTTCATGTTTTGTTGTTTATTTTTTGATATTTGAATTTTCGAAGAAGATTCCATAGCTTCAAAAATAGCGAAAAACTGACTCTTGAAAACTTATTATAATAGTCAATAAGCCTTTTAATTAGTACTGATTAATCTATATGAAATATAATAAGCCAAAGGAGTAGTCAAAATTGAAGATTTTATAAATGTCGGTAAATTGAAGTAAGAATGGTGATGTATTCTTTAAAGGTCCGTTAACGCGCCAAATGGGTGGAGAATGCGGATTATTATTGATCCACAGACGCAGAAATTCATCTTTCATCTTTACCCTCCATATTTTAGCGATAGAAATAAAAAAGCGTTGATCTGGAGTGAAACCTCCGATTTTAGTCGAATCCTGACCCTCCTTAGTCATCTTAAAAGCATCATATGCCACAGCTATTCCTGCAATGTCAGCGGTATTTTCACCTACGGTCATGGCACCATTAATATGTAGGCTATCTAAGACCGTGAATGTATCATACATATCAATTACCTGCTGAATTCTTGATTTAAAATTTGCATAATCATCTTTGGTCCACCAATTATTTACGTTGCCATCTTTGTCAAATTGTGCTCCCTGATCATCAAAAGTATGTGTTAATTCATGGCCTATAACCATACCAATGCCACCATAGTTGAGCGCGTCATCTGCATCATTATCAAAATAAGGGGGTTGTAAAATACCTGCGGGAAAAACAATTTCATTGGCTGAGGGATTGTTGTAAGCCGTAACTGTTGAAGGAGTCGTAAACCACTCAGACTTATCGACTGTCTTATTCAATTTAGCCAACTCCCTTTGATTGGCTACTGTTGCAGCGGACACAACATTTTCAAAATATGTATCTCTTGCAATATTGACGTCGCTATAATCTTTCCACTTGTCTGGGTACCCAACTTTTTTTGTAATTGCTGCTAGTTTTTCTTTCGACTTTTGTTTCGTACTATCACTCATCCACTCTAGATTATCTATCCTTATGGTATATGCCTTTTGTAGATTATTTACCAAATCCAACACGCGTTCCTTAGCCTCTTCTGGAAAATACTTCTTCACATATAACTGTCCTAAAGCCTCCCCCAAATAAGTATCGACCGCACTGGCCACTTTTTCACCACGTGATTTTTGTTCAGCTTGTCCAGATAATACTTTTACATATTCAAATGATGCATCTTCAAAATCTTTGCTTAAGACATCGGCGTATGTATTTATGGTGTTTGCTTTCAGGTAGAATCTCCAGCTATCGATAGGAATCGTTTTTAATAATTTGTTCAATGAATCGTAATAAGCAGGTTGACGCACATCAATAGAATCAGTTTTAACTCCTAAATTGGTGAGCAATTCGTTCCATTCTATGTTTTCATGTCTTTTTGCAAGTGCTGTCACAGCAATTTTATTGTAATTCGCTTTTATATCTCTAAGTTCGACCCTTGTTTTATGTGAAATGGCGAGCCGTTTGTCTACTTCATAAACAAGCTCAGCTTCTTTTTTGGCGGCTTTTGCTGAACTTCCAGTAAGTTGAAATAATGTGGTGAGATATTTTTTATAGGCTGTTTGAATAGCAAGTGTTGAGGGATCAGTTTTAAAATAGTAATCCCGATCTGGCAAACCAAGACCAGTTTGATATATATGAGCAATATTGACACTGCTATTTTTATTATCTGGAGATACTCCGAAGGCAAGTATCGAAGAATTGTTCTTTTTTGTTTCAGCAACGACGAAATTCATAAGAGAAGAAATATCATTAATGGAGTTGATTTTTTTAAGTATTGGTCTTAATGGTTTATAACCTCTTTTATTTATGGTTATAGTATCCATACCGGCCGCATAAAAATCGCCTACCTTTTGCTCAATAGTTCCCCTGGTATTATCACTTTGGGAGACACTATCCAATATTCCATGTAGCCGTAATCGCTGCGGATAATTCATAAACATATAAGCACCAACACCAGCTTGGCTCGAGGGTATTTGTATTGAATCGTACCATTTACTATTAACATAGCTAAAAAAATTATCGCCGGGCTCCAAGGATTGATCTATGCCCGGAATGGGAATAAATTTTTTATCAGAAGAATTAGTGCAAGCAGCAATGAAAAAGCTAAGTATAAAAATAACTAATAAATTTTTCATATGTGAACTAGTCTATTTGATTTTATCACGGTTTTATGGAAACAAGTTACAAATTCAATTTTTAGCATTTATGTTTTTTAAAAGGTTTGAAAGCCTAAAATGCTATTACCTAAAAAAAGAAATTATAAGTACCGAGTTAAGTTCTCCATTAAAAGTGAAACATGGAGTAGCATGTGAAAATTACCCCCACATTTTCTAAGAGGGACTACTTAATGGAATAGAAACGGATCGGTTAATTATTACTATATCCCAACGTTAACTCCGTCTGACTATTTACTACTTAGACGATTAGAAAGTTAGCAGTCCCGATAGCTACCTGAAGTAGCATTGATCATTTATTAAGCAAGAAATTCAAAGGAAAAGGATAAAGTAAGAGAAACGGATGGGGCGGTAATTGTGATTGATTGAACAATATACAATTCTGCCCAACCGCCCTACCACCACGATGTGGTAGTGCAGGTTTTCAGTTTGTTCCATAAAAAAAACCTCCATCAAATAAATGATGAAGGTTTTAAGGAAGGCGTTTATGATATAAAAACGGATCTTATCGCGCTGCCTTTCGGCGCCCGACAAGAACCACCACGATGTGGGAGTGTAGGTATTGAGTTTGTTCCATAAATAACATTCAGCTAAATAATAAAGGTCTTATAAAAGAAATCATTACACTTTAACTGATAGGGAGCATCAATGAGGAACTTTAAAGGAAGGCGGCTCAGGGAATGAAAAACGGATAGGGCGGTAACTATGTTTTATTGAACAATAAACATTTCCGTACCACCACCTCTACCATCAAATTGCGAGAGCGCTGGTTGTTGGCTTCAGCATAAAAAAAATCCAATCAAGTTAAATTGAATGAGCTTTAAAGGAAAGCGGCTCAGGGAATGAAAAAACGGATGGGGCGGTGATTATGATTTACCCAACAAAGAATGATTCTGGATCAATCTCAAAAGTTGTGTGTGAATTGAAATAGAATTCTGTTTTTTGTTTTTTAAAACCAAGCTTTGGACAATTATCTAGACCTACTGAAACTTATTCTGCCTGAATTTTTAATCAATCACTTCAATCTTGTAAAGAATACCAAGAGTGGTGAAGTTATGCATCTTTATTTTGAAGAGCGTAACGCTGTACCAGGGGAAGAGTCCAAACGACAACTTATAGCGCACGGTTTTCACAAAGAAGTTACTATCCAAGATTTTCCATTGCGCGGAAACACGGTATATCTTCACGTAAAACGGCGCAGATGGCTGGATAAGAAAACTAAGGAAGTTGTCCAGAGAGATTGGAACTTGGTAGCACAGGGAACACGGATGACCGCCGAGTTCGCTGCTTTTTTAAAAGAGATTAGTCGATACTAAGGCTTCCGATTGCCATACCATAGGTGGTTTCTATGGAGTGAATGGTAAAAAACTACAACGTCAATACAAAGACTACTTAAGCGATTTTAAAAACTGGGAGCAAAAGAAACACGCCAAACAAT
>JBQEAY010000020.1:0-83702 GCA_052105975.1 Aequorivita sp.
TTCTTTCTTATTAATATGTCTTAATTTAGTGTTTTTATTAAACATCAAACTTAAGCCGTGTATAATTAATTACTTGGTTCTAGCCTTCTTACGAAAGTCCGCACGCACTTTCTATCTGTGATTTATTTACTAACTTTAGTGCTTAAAACACGCAACTAATCATACACAAAACCGTTGAGCGTTATGGAAAAGGCTATGCCAAGAGCTAGTCAGGTATGGATAATGGAGATGAACCCTTCGGCTGTCCTCAGGATAAATTCCAATGAACCTCTGATGAAGTGTCGAGAAAGTGCTACACTCTGTCAAAAGTGTTTGAAGTATGACAAACATTATAAGTCCAGCGGATACCTGTTTACTGGCTGGGCGGCAGGCGTCATTATAGGAGGCATGACCATTATTCGGGCTTATTTACGGAACTCGGGAACCTGTGCCAAGATGCAAAGTGAAATGCACAATAGCACAAACTAGAGGCGGAATAGCAATGCTTGAATCAGGGGCGGACTAACCCGTAGTAGTTTTGAAGCTCCTTTAATGGGAGTGGAGCAAGGGGTTAGCTAATTTGATATACAGCCTGCCAACTTGAAAAAGTATGAGCTATATTTGTATATCGCTTTAGAAGAGCCGTATGATGGGAGACTATCACGTACGGTTCTGTGAGAGGGGAAAGGTGAAACTCCCTTTTCCTACTCGACACGAAACATTGTGCCGCATACTGAAGAAACCTCCCGCATCTATGGAAACAAATGATAAATTGAGAGAACAGATTTTTGAAATAATAAAGAATCAACTCACAAACAGTGACCCTCCTGAAACAAAAATAACATTTGATAGATTGCGAAAACAAGGATTTGATGATTTTCAAACTAGACAAATGATTGGGCAATGCTTAGCTGTTGAATTATTTGATGTTATGAAATTTGGGAAACCTTATGACAATGAACGATATATTAAGAATTTAATAGCTTTGCCTAAGGAACCTTTTGATTAGATTATATGAAAAAGACTCTTAAAAAAGAATACAGGCTTCGTTCAGCAAAGGATTGGATAAAAACTTATGCAGGAAACAATGTTGTTAAAGGGTATTCAAAAAAATATTCCGTTGACAAATTATGTGCTATTAAGGAGTTAAGAGTGCTTGGATTTGAAATTTCGGAAGAGTATGAAAATCAGTTGCAAAATTCGCTGGAATCAAATAAACAGCAAAGACTTTCAGCCAAGAAAAAACGAGAGGATGAATTAAATACTTCATGTGGTTATGAAAGTGATGAATTTTTTGCAATGATTATTGGATATACAAGCGGTGGATTTCCATATGGAGTGACACACAAAGAAATGAAAGATATAAAAAGTAAAACCGAAATCGAATAACTATGCCAGTAGGACAGGCACATACAACTTGGTTTACTGAGCTAAAGGACACTCTTAAAGTTAGTTGGAATTCAAAACTGTCTATAGAACAACATTTTATTTTAGTAAATGATTTGAACGAAAAATTAAAACAAATTCGTACGGATTTGAATATTCAGCCACCAATGATGTGGTGTCCCAATTGCCAGAAAAGACATCGCTCAAGATTTTCTGATGTTTCAATAACAGGAATGTATTATGCACTTAAAAGATTTAAGGTGTGCGAAAACGATGAATTCAATAAGCTATTATGGGAATGGAAAAAATATTCAAAGTCAGAGAACATTGATATTTATGGTAATGAACAGACTGGTGAAAGTTTAGTGACAAAAAATGATTAGATAAAGTACGACGGCACAACAAGTACATAAGCTATGGCTTGGTCCGTCCTCACTTGGAAAATCCTGCGGATTTTCCAAAGTCAGTTTTTATTTGGAGAGGTTCGTGCCGAAACACGCCACAGCTTATATGTGTGCCGAGAGTAACGACCAGCTGAAAGACGCTCCGTAACTGTTTAAATGATGGTGGAGCCGACCCACCGGTGTTGTCCTACAGGGGAGAGCATTAAACCATCATAAGGTGTCCGTCTGTGGCGGAAGCCAAGGTATTGAGCATTATGGAAAATGCTATGCCAAGAGCTAATCAGGTATGAATAATGGAGATGAACCCTTCGGATGTGCTCAGGGTAAATTCCAATGAACCTCTGATGAAGTTTCGAGATAGTGCTACACTCATTGTATATCACTTTAGATGAGCCGTATAAAGGGAGACTATCACGGCTTGTCCCGATTTTCTTCAGGATACCGTTCTGTGAGACGCTTGGGGTGAAACTCCCCTTGTCTACTCGAAATATGACATTACCTATAAAACTATGTGCCTAATCGAACATTCAAAAACAATCAAATCCAACTTGTAGCAATGAACTTTCAATGTAAAGAATTGACAATTTCAGATGAAGAGTTGGGGTTTGCATTGACCTTTTCCGACTCAAAAAGTGAAGATCGCCAATTTTTGGACATTGATGTGCTAATAAATTCCGAAGAAAAGTACCTTCTAATTCAAAGGACTTACTCAGAAGACGAATTTGAGGATGATTATTACTACATTGAATCTTCAGAGTCTGAAAGAAAATTGGGCTGTAATGATAAAATGACAGTGAAATTAAGTCGAGAAGATTTTGAAATTAGCTGGTCGGGAGATCAGTTGAAAATTGGACTGGATTTGACCGACACGGAATTAAATGAACTGAAAGAGATTTTCCAAGTCGTATTTAAAGAACGAATAATACTAAAAACTTAAACGAAAAGGAAGTCGCCTGCAAAATACAATAAGGAATATTAGGTTTGGACTAATTAAAAAACCCTGGCATTTTAATGAAGTTGCCAAAACTTTTTATAACTAAGTGATTTATTTTATATTTTTGTTAGCCACAAGACTTCGGAGGACGATAGCAAAATAGGAAATGGGAGAATAAAAATTTATTATGGAAGTAAATTTGGCATATTATCGCCTAAGAGATTGGAAAAAATTCTTAAAGATGATTGACGATAGAGATTCAATGCATGACTCTTGGGAAGATTGGCACAAATCATTTTTAAGAACGAAGCACACTTTGATTTCCAAGGGGTTTATTGTAAACGACTTTATTGTCGATTTGGATAAATTAAAAGTATACTGCTCCAATAGAGGTGTGAAAATTGACGGAAAAGCTCGATCGCAATTCGTATCTAACATAAAATGAATAAAGAACACATAACCAAAGTACAAGCTCTATTAACTGAATGGAATCCGCTCGGAAAACGATCCGCTCAGATAAGCGACTTGAATAATTATGAAATTGAAGCAATTGATATCCTTTGGCACATAAAAAGAAGCAGCACAGTAAAACAAATAAGTACAATAATAGATTCTGTTTTAAATCAAGCTTTTGGGATCCTTGTGGATCCAATTAAATCTAAAATTATTGCTGAAGAAATCCATAGAATTCTGAATGAAAAATAGAGGCTCGAAAGCATATTAGTTTTTAGGGCCAATGGCTTGGTCCCGGCTAAATCAGTAATCCTAGCACATTGCGATGGTTATTTTACCCAAACTTATTTAAGTCTCCCGCTTCGGGATAAGCGGCATTATTCTTTCTCGAGCTAGAGATTCTTCTTTGGCATGGACTTCGGGATAGTTAGCAAGATGCTATGTAGCTCATTAAATACAAAACGACTGTTTTTGTTGTAAATAAGCATCATTATGAATTCAAAGAAAACGATAGTACTGCCGAAATACCAAAAGGTATTTGGCCAAATAGGGGAGAATATTAAGCTGGCGCGTAAAAGAAGGAAACTCACGGCCGAACAGGTGTCGGAACGAACGAGTATCTATCGGACTACCTTATACCGTATCGAGAAGGGGTACCCAGCAGTTGCTATAAGGTTGAATTTTAATGTTTTTAGAGTGCTGAATCTTCAGGATGATTTTCTGAAGTTGGCGGTAGATGATTCGTTTGGGAGAAAGCTTCAGGATCTTGATTTGTTATAACGGTTATGACGAAAGGAAAATTTGACATATATGTATTTGCAGATTGGGCAGCACTTGATATCCCAACATTGGTTGGAATCCTTTCCGCCCATTTTGCCAAGGGCAAAAAGGCTTTTAGCTTTGAATATGATAAGGCTTGATTAAAAAGCGATGCGCACCGATTATTAGATCCAGATATTGAACTCTACCCAGCGCCTCAATACCCAACCAACAAAGAGAATTTAGGAATCTTTTTGGACAGTATGCCCGATACTTGGTGAAAAACCTTAATGAAACGTCGAGCGGCACAAGACGCTAGGACTAGGGGAGAGAAAGCTAAAAAGCTGTATGAAATAGATTGCCTTCTCAGGGTCTATGATGAGAGTAGGATGGGGGCTTTACATTTTAAAACAGAATTGGACGGTTCCTTTTTAGACAATGACGATCAAAGTTCGACGCCACCTTGGTCCTCGCTGGGCGAGCTTCAGGAAGCAGTAAGTCAATTGGAGGGTGACGATCAAAATGACACCATTATAAAATGGCTGGCTGTTTTGATTGCGCCTAGTTAGTCTTTAGGTGGGACCCAACCCAAGGCAAATATTCTGGACGCCAATAAAAACTTAATAAAATTGAAACAGGAACTTGAAAATAGATTGTTTGAGCTAGTACAGGATGGATATTCTCTTAATTCAGACCAAAAAATAAAATTAAAAGAGGCCTGCAAACGTGTTGTGAAGTACCATCCAGATGACTCTTTTCCACTTCTAATGAAAGCGGCAAAAATTTATCTTAAATTTATTTTGGAGTTTCCTTAATTAACTCTTTTGAGAATATGAAATAGCTATATACAGAGGGTCTGTTATAAAACACAGTTGATGTTAAGTTGATTACCGTTTTCTGTAGTCAAGTAAATAGTGGAAAAAACTTGACAAATAATGCTTAAAATGATTATCTTTGTACTATTAGATCTATGAATATAACAACATCCATAAAAACTAAAGTTGCTCGTATAGATACAGGAGAAGTATTTACATACGATACTTTATCTATTCCTCAAAGTGAATTTTCTGCTGCAGCCAAAGCTTTAAGCAGATTGGTTGCTAATGGAGTTATCAAGAGATATAAAAATGGGATGTACTATAAGCCCAAGCAAACAGTTTTTGGAGAACTAAAGCCAAGAGAAGATGTATTGCTTAAAAATTACCTTTTTGAAAACGATAAACAGATTGCTTATATAACTGGGATTCGATTATATAATCAACTTGGTCTTACCACTCAAGTTCCTAACGTTGTGAGATTGGCAAGTAAGGATAAAGAGATAAAGACGAAAATTGGAAGCCTTATTATAAGACCAGCCAAGAGTTACGTTCCTGTTACAAAAAAGAATGTACCCTTGTTGCAGCTCTTGGACGTAATAAAGGATTTTAAGAACATTCCAGATATGGATCAAAAAATAGGGATTGCTTTTCTAAAGGAAAAGATAGAAAATCTTTCGGATGAAGATAAAGAGAAGTTGACCAATTTTGCAAAAGCATACCCACCAAAGGTAAGGGCTTTGTTGGGAGCAATTCTTGAAGTTCTTTCACTTGACCAATTGAGCGAATCACTTAAAGAAACCATTAATTATTTGAGCAGTTATGAATTTGGAATATCTCAAAAAACATTACCTACTATCTCAAACTGGAACATCACCTAATGAAATTACACAACTATAAAGATGCCTTTGAAGGCGCAATCGTAGCAACTGCACAACATTTTGGAATTTCCGAAGTCTATATTGAAAAAGACTATTGGGTAACTTTTGCTCTCAAGCAAATTTTTACGGATGCCAATTCCAAGGATATTGCAGTTTTTAAAGGTGGAACGTCCCTTTCCAAATGCTTCGGTATTATCGACCGTTTTTCAGAAGATATTGATATGGTAGTTATCAAAGAAGAAGACGAAACGGATAATTCTTTAAAACGAAAACTAAAAAAAGTAACCAGTGTTTTAGAAACAGTTATGACTGTAATTCCTAATCATCCATTGGAAAATAAACGTGGAAAGATTAGAAAGATAGTCTATGGTTATGACAAAGTAGGGGTTAAAGGAACGTATGGCCAGGTGAGGGACCAAATTGTATTAGAGGTTTCAAGTCTTGGAAATTCACATCCTTCTGAAAAAGTTGAAATACATTCAATGATTACACAATTTATTGTCACAACCAATAATCCAGATCTTATTAAAGAATATCAACTTGAACCTTTTAAGGTAAATGTAATCAGTATCGAGCGTACTTTTTGCGAAAAGATAATAAGCCTGGTCAGATTTTCATATACCGAAAACCCTTTAGAGGATTTAGCTAATAAAGTCCGACATACCTACGATTTGCATCAATTGCTACAGGAAAAGCGAATTTCTACATTTTTAAAATAAGATGATTTTGAAACGATGCTCATACAAGTAGGAAAAGATGATGACAAGGCAATACCTAATGACAAAGAATGGCTGTCCAAACATCCATCAGAATCGTTGTTTTTTAGCGAAACGGATAAAGTATGGGAAACTTTAAGCAAAACATATTCAACCTCTTTTAAGGAGTTGTTGACCGGAGATCTTCCTAATGAAAAAGATGTGCTTGAATCGTTGAGGATGATTGGGTTAAGGCTTAAAGAAATTAAGTGGAATCTCTAATTAATCCAAATAAGCAAACTGGTATCCTATTTAAACGGGATAATAGTGCATATTAAAAAATTTAAAAAGGACCCTTCTCCCGCAATCCCTTCTCCGCAACCTTCCATCGCCCATTTTCCTGTATAAGCTTAAAAGTCTCAGGTTTCTCCTCATACGAAGTAGAAAACTGAACCCAAGCAATATCCCCATATACTATTTCCTGCAAAACTTTAAAGTTGGATTTACCATAAGTTCCAGTAGCTATTATGTTTTGGATAAATAAGTAATATTTATAATTCTCAGCAGTAGTGTATTCTTTTAATTTCAGATTGTCTTTATTATAAAAACTCTCCACAACAATTTTAGCAGTTTCGGTAGGGGATAGGTTTTGTTGAGTGCAAGCTGCAACAACAAACAACAAGAGTGTAAAGGCTAGATTTTTCATATCCGTTTCAATTTGGGTTATTGATATATTTATTTGACACTTTCAATTTTAGATTTCGCTCCCCATTTTTTTCGTTCAGTTCTAAAATGACCATTTTATCATTACCTAATGAAAACTTAGGAAGAACATATACCATTCTTTTTATCTCTTTTTCGACAACTTTGTTCGGTAGATTAAATTTATAATTTGGAAGCTGTGAAATTCGCTGTAATGACTTCTTTTTCCCCTGTTTCCTTGTCTGTACCGAAATATCCAAGAAGTTCAAATCATAGTCCAAGGAAGACTTGTTTTCAATTTTGATGACGAAATAAAGTTCTTCCTTGTCAAAAACTATATTTTCTAAACTCAGAAAAATACCATTGTTACGTTTTTGAATATTTCCGATATGTTGTTTTCTGTTCAACAGAAAAGAGCAAAACCTTTCGTAGTAAAACGTTTTGTCTGTGAAAAGATTAGCAACATTGGTAGAATCAGATTTCTCTGTAAATTTTGGTTGTTCAAAACCAATGCTCTGCGATTGAGACACGAAATGGTTTAGCTTTTCTAGTTGCTCTTTATAACTTACAATGTACGAAAAAATAGAGCCATTTGTGTTGATTATGAGTAAATTACTTGCTTCTCCAGGCTTAGCTTGTAGCAGCCCAAAGTACTGTTCTTTTGCTCGGTTGTAAGTGAAAACGAAATTCTCTGAACCTACTATACCTTGACGAATTGGATTGGGAAAAAATAGAGAAACGTTCTTTTTATCGTTTGCGAAAATGGTGTCAAGTGACGAGCTGCTTTGAGCCTCTACGAAGAAGCTGGCAAGAAGTACACTGGCCAATAGAATTGAATTTTTCATAAGGTTGGTTTTAGGATAAGTTTGTAATAATTGGTCACGGTTACTTTGACCGTTCTATAGTTTTTTCGAAATATTTTTTGGATCCCGCTTACTTGTGGTACTCCTGCAATATTGATATCTCCAACAACATCATCCACAACTTCTCGGGTTGCATCCGCTCTGAAACTGTTTTCAACATAAATCCCTTCACTTCCGTCTTGAAGATCGAATGCCTTTAATTTTACAGGTCGGTGATTAATATTTTCGATCTCAATCATTGCACGATTTGGCTTGAAGCTTATAAAACCAAAGATTGGTGTGTTTTTTTGAACTTTTACTCCATTTATCAGAGCATCCTTAAGTAAGCGCATCCGTAGGCGAAAATTAGTTTTCACTACTTGATTTCCGTCAACCTCCACATATATTTCAGTGTCAGTGTTTGCAAGACTCGTCTTTGGATTGGCTATTGGATCTGATGCAAAAAAAAGCTGCTGTTCCAACCCCAATTCTTTAAGTTCAATAGTTACTTCTTTTTTGGTAGGGAGAGAATCTTCTTCAACCTTTTTCTTTTTACGGTAACGTTCGGGAACTACATACTTACTTTCGGTGTAATTGATCTTGTTGTGCTTGTAGATACTATCTACAATTCTGATTTTCTCTTTATCACTAAAATCAGAATCATAAAAACCTAGAGAATCGATATTCTTTTCATCGTAGATACTCGGTGCATTTCGTTCTCTAACTTCTTTTAAGGCATCAATGGCTTCCAGTTTGGTTTTGTACTCTTTCTGGTTTTCATCCAGTTCTGGTACAGCAGTCTGAGTTAGATTCTCTGCTTCGTTTCCGTCGCCAGACATTACCATTACTGAATATGTAATTATAAAAATCAATACTACCGCGAGCACGGAACCAAATACTATTTTATTTTTTTCAATTTTCATTTGTCAGTTTTTTAAGAGATTTTTCAAAATAATTGGTAATCAAAAGTCCGTGGGTGTTTTTTGGAAAGTTTCGATCTACAATTATTAAATTACCTGTAGAAATCAATTCATATCTATCCACGATGGTTCCACGATTAATTTCAAAGATGGTCTTGGTTTGGAATTCATAGGGAACGCTCTGCAGGTCGAGTTGTGATTCAATGATGAGTACTTTCTGAACCAATGAATATTGGAGCAGTCTGTTATATACCCCATCGGCTTTCTTTTGGCGATACAAGTTATCGACAGAGCTGTTTCCCAACCATAGCGCTTTCTCTAAATTCTTTTCATAATTGCTAGCGTCTATATTGTAGAAATAGGAGTGGAACAGTTCAAGATGGGCTAGCGCTTCTACTTTCAGATTTTCTTTTTGAGCAACCCATTTTAGGGGAATTACAGATCCATCTGTATTTATGGCGAAAGCATTATTTAAAGCTTTATCGTTAATACTAAAAACTGAATACACAGCAATGGCACTCGAAAGGAATGAGAAAGCTATCACCGCAATTACAATGAAACGATTTGTTTTAAGGATGGTGTAGATATTTTTATATGGTGTTTTCATAATTTATAATCTGCTTTAAGAGGTAAAAAGTCTTAGTGTGAACGAAGTGGCACGCTTATATAATTTGAACTTTAGAAAGACGATAAACCCTATGGAACCTAATTCCACGACCGGTGCGAAAAATCGACTTCCAACATCGGTCCCGAAAAGGTTTACCCAAAAGTTGGTGTTGATTTCCGTATAGATCGCATTGTTAAAAACGTTGACCAGAAAGAAGGCTGGTACCAACATATATACTGCTGCATAGAGCTTAAAATAGTTATAAGCCAGTGTGCGGAATTTTTCAAAAACGGCCAAACTTATTACAAGTGGAAAGAATGCACGCATAATTCCCAAAAGGAAAAATCGTTCGGCCAAGAATAGGGGATAGATAAACAAATCCAAAATCCAAAGAATCAAGCTGCCAATAAAAGCGAAAATTTTAAAACCATAAAGGGGTGTAACCAAAGCGTCATACAACAGCGCCATTGCTTTCTTTAACATATCCATTCCGCCTACATCTTCTTCAAGTGGAATATCCTGCATTTGGAGCGGAAGTAGCGCAGGGGCCGTATTGCGATATTGAGATTCAATAGCTACCAATATGCCATCAAAGAACCCCAAAACCTGTGTTGAAAAAATGACCAGGATTACGATGACAAAATTTTTAATAAGATCGCCAGGGCTGAGTCCCCAGGTATAGCCATCTTTATCTACCGCGCCCTCATTGTATTTTTTGAGAATATTGATCAAAAAGAACAACACTGCAAGCGTTTTCATTCCACCAATGGTGTATTGAGAAAATTCGCTGTTCTGAATGGTTTGGTAAATAGTGTCAATATATTCTAAACCTATACCCAATGAGATTGCGGCGGTCATCTTAATATCCTGTTTCTCGGTTATTTACTTTGTCCTGCATTTTTCTAAAGGAAATAATATCCCGATAGCGTTCCGTCTTTTTAGTAATTTCCGCTACCATATCCTTTGTTTGGATTTCTTTATCCTTTAAAATGCTTGCTCGTTCTGCATCTGTCATTTTCATATAATCGCTGGAGAGAATCTGATCTATAAAATCAAGATTGTCGAGAGAGGTATCGATAATAGAATTGAAGGAATCCGAAATTCGAGTAATTTCATCCGGTTTGATAAATGGAGAATTCAGAATATCCCTTAGATCGTCATTTACAATGTCAATCAATCGTTGATTGTTTCGATTGATTTCTTGCACAGCCTTTAGCTGCTTGACCACCTCGTTAACTTTTTCTAAATTCTCCTTTTGCGTTTTTAAAAATTTAACTGTCTTAATGAGATTAGAAGTTTGTTTGCCAGATTCCAAAAGCTGTTTTATCAAGCTTATAAAGCTTGTGTTGTCATAAACGGGCATTCCTTGAGCCTTTATATTTAGGCTGAACAGTAATGCCATTGCGAGGATTAAAATTTTTGTTTTCATAAGGTTCTATTTTTTTGATGTATATTCAGTGATTGCTTTTTCCATATTGTGATGCTTTTCATAAAGCTTCATTATTTCCTCATTTTCAGCCCCGTCTGTTAAGTAAGCTGCATAAACCTCCTTGGGAACTTCAAGCCTGAAAATGTTGCTTTCCTTTCCTATTTTGATAAACATTTCCGTGTACTTTCGTGGTCCGGAAAGATTGTTTTTAATTGATTTCAACTGATTTAAATCGTGGCTAGAGAGGTTTAATCGCTTCTGAAGCTCATCGTAGCCTTTTTCATTATGAAGGCTATAAATGACCTGTGTGTTCTCCAAAATACTTGCTGATGTAGAATTGTTGGGAAGTTGATTAATGGACTGAAGAATAATGCCAATAGCACCGTTCTGTTTTCTAATAGCTTGGTAATAGAATTCCACGCTCTCCAGTACGTTTTCAAACTTGAGCTGTTTTGCAAACTCATCGAATAAAATGATGCCTTTTTCAGCACGATTCTTCCAAATGGTTCTCTGAATAGCTGATTTAATGAGTTTCAACATAACGGAAAGGATTTCTTTATTATCCTTCACTTCATCCAGTTCGAAAACTATCAATCTTTTATCCTCAATCTTATAGGTTTGGTCTTCGCTTACCTCAAAAAGGAAGCTGTACAGTCCGTCCCCAACATATTCTGACATTATGTGAAGGAAATTGGTAATGTTGAAATAATCAGAATGGATTTTCAACTTCTTTAAAAGTGAATCCTGATTGATTTCGATGAAGGCATAGAAACTGCTAAGCGAATGATCGGTCTTGATTTGCTTATAATAATGGCGTAGGATTTTCTTAACTGAAACTGATTGGGCCTTGGTCACTTTTAAATCGGAAGCGAACAGCTCAAATAAAAACACGGAAAGATCCTCCAAACGTTCGGGAGTCAAATCTTTGAGATCGCTTATATAAAATGGATTTATACCAAGATTCTTTCCACTTTCATAGCGTAGCACGGTATATTGCTCTGGATAGAGTTTTGCAAATTTGGTGTATGAGCCTCCCAAATCAATTATGACAAGACGAACTCCGCTCTCAAAATATTGCCGCAGGATATTGTTGGCCAAAAAGGACTTTCCTTCCCCGGTAGGAGCGAAGATTGCAAAGTTTCTAGCCTTAATACGTTTCTTTTTATCGTCCCAAACATCTTTAAGAACTGGAATGTTATGTTCCCGATCATTAAAAATTACCCCCGTAGCATCCGATTTATAATTGGTATTGTTGACCAATAGACATAACGCGTGTTTTAAATCTGTGACATATAAATCGTCATTTGAAAAATTGGAAGAAAAGCAGCAATAGCTGTTGAGGATATAATTCTTGCGTTCTTCACCACGGGGGTAATAGGGGATAATGTCCAGTTCCTTGAACTCAGTCTTTATTTTGGAACTGATTTTCTCTAAGTTTTTCACTTCTTTGTCCCAATAAATTATATTGAAATGTCCCCGAATCACACGGGCATTATCATCAGCATTTATCTGATCCTGGATATATTGGATTTTCTTTAGAACCACTTTATTTTGTGAACCAAAATTTGAGCTTTTATTGAGTTCCTCAATTTTCTTGTCGAGGATCTTACGCCACTTCTGTTTGTCATCTAAATAGATAATTTGATTGACAATGTGATTTTCGTTTAGGGTAAGCCCAAGCCCATCAACAAAGCCTTGATGGAACACAAAATCGTCCGAAGTAAAATGTTCATTGGTTTTGCTGCTCTGTACGTTTTCGCCGAAACACAATTCACTATTGATGGATAGCACATCGAAGTAGTTTTCTCCAATGTTTAATTCCTTTTTCTCGAGGATGATATCCGTGTCGAAACCTTCATTAAATCCATTGAAATACCCGTTCGTTAAACTTTGGATTTCCTTAGAACCTAATGGAGTGAATTCCATTTTTCTACTATTGTTTATAAAAGAAACCGAATCGCTAACCGCTCCTAAGAAACTGTGGATTGTATCATCCATTTCTGGAACAATGGTTTTGGTCATTTTTTTGAAAGGGTTGATATATTTTGAATTGTTGAGTGCTTTATTCTTAGTCAAAATGAAAAAGAGATAACACCTGTGTTCCATATATTCTCTTCCCTTGAAATGCTTGTGAGTAGCTTTTTCGAGAAAGGTTTTATTCGGCAGATTTTCAGAGGAAAAATTTCGCTTTAAGTAAACATCTTGTTTGTGAACCACACAACCAGTTGGCAAAGATTTGATGGCCTGAAACCACGCTCCGTGAATATCCTCGAAATCTTTTTCCGATAAGGAATATATCTCTGGCAGATTGCCCGAATAGCAAAGAACCACATTGCCATTATTGGCAAAGATGACATTCTCTTGAATATCCACGATTGGATGATATGCGGCCAGGTTAATCTTCTTCATAATTGAAAAGTGTTGGTTTCTTGTTGCTGATTATCTGAGGGAAGGGCTTTGAGAAATGAAACAATTGTGGATTGTTTGTGATTTTCATAAGAGCTATAAACAAACCCACATTCAAAATGATAACTCCTATGATGATTCCAAAACTGAAAGAGAAAATGATAATCAGGAGCGACGCTATAATAGAAATCATCATTACTGCAAATAGGGAGATGGGCAGTCCAAAAATGACCGCCCGTTTCCTAATGTTTTTATAGGTTTCGTACTGCTTCATTACACCACGATTCCAATTAAATAAGTAAAGATTCCGACCACGGCGCCGGCGATCAGTACGAATACCAAAACCCGTGTAATCCCTTTTTTTAAATCGGCATTCTCGCCGAAGAAATGGCCGGCATTGAATAGGAATCCAACAAGAAAGATGACTCCAAGAATAATGGGGAAGACTGTTCGAATGGTTTCGGAAACATCCTGAACGGAATCCTCGATTCCACCAATTTGCGCGAAGCTTTGTGAGACTGTGAACAAAAGAGCTGCTAAAATGAAAATTGATCTTTTCATAACTGTGCATTTTTATAAACCTAAAATAGGTTGGTTATTAAAACTTTGCGAAATCTATTGTGAAAAGAAGGGAGGGAAAGAAAATCTTTAAACTTTAACGTGAACCAGTGTTAAACTTTGTTGGATAATTAGAAATCGAAATGAATCTTTGAATTTTGTTTAAAACAAGAAGTCATTATGGCTCAGTTCAAAGTTTTAATTTTGATCATTTTAGTCTTGGAATTATTTAGTTTGTCAAGCCCAGTTTTGGCACAAATAAACCAGACTAGAAAGCTGATAATTGTAATCGATCCTGGTCACGGCGGAAAGGATTCCGGGGCTGTGGGTTTAAATGGTATTCAGGAAAAAGATGTTGTTTTGAAAATCGCGAAGCAGATGATAGAATTAAATGAGACCACTTTTCATAATCAATATGAAATTTATCTTACTCGATATAAGGATACACTTATTTCATTGGGGGATAGAACCAAGTTGGCCAAGATATTGAAAGCTCATATTTTTATTTCGCTGCATTGCAATCATTCGGATAACCCAAATGCTCGAGGTGTAGAAGTCTTTGTGTCTAAGAAACGAGGCAAATACTTACGGGAATCAGTATTGCTCGCTTATGACCTTCAAAAGGGGTTAAGGAAGAACCTGGGGTTTGAGAGTAGGGGAGTGAAGTTCGCAAATTTTCAGGTGTTGAGGGAGACTAATGACTATTTTCCTTCTGTGCTTTTGGAATTGGGGTTTTTGAGTAATTCGGAGGAAAATGCTTACTTATTAAATTCTAGAATATATAATATTCTGTCAAAGCTGATACTTGAATTGTTACTTAAATTCACTGAGTTATGAAAGAGTTGTTCATCGCCGTTACTGAAAACCTGTCTAAACTAATAGTAATAATTATTAGAAATGTATGGGATCTTCATAAAAGTTTAAAAAAATAAACTAGTTCTATATTTCAAATAAATAATATAACAGGTCTAAAATAAATTTTATATAACTAAATTTTAGAGATATTTTTGAAAAATGAAAATAATGGCTTTGGATAATGTGATAGATGAGGGGTTAGTGAATTCTCTAGCAAAAAAGTACAGTGCACTTGACTATTCTGCTAATTTGATGACATTATTAAATAATATTTGTCCTGATAAAAATTTTGAACAGTTTTCAAAATATGATCTACATAAAATTTGTAATGATATATTTTTTGAAAATTATAAAGGAGAGGAGATATTAAAGTTTAAACTCTTTGAGCGCTTAGAGAATAAAGAAAATTTCATTGGAGCTTTTGAGGTGCCAATAAAAAATAGTCGAGTAGACTTTATAACTGTTAATGGCCGCACCACTAGCTACGAAATAAAATCAGAATTAGATAATTTATCCAAGTTAAGTAAACAAATGGATGATTATATGATGGCTTTTGAATATAACTATGTTCTTCTAGACGAGAAACACATGACAAAGGCCAAAGATATTCTTCCAGAATCTTTTGGAATCTGGAGTTATCGCAATGGGAAGTATTTTACTTCAAAGCGATCAACGCTTAATAAAAATATAAATCCAGAGGTACAATTGAGCTTATTGACAAAAAAGGAATTATTTACCGGCTTTCCTGAACAAAACGGGGATGTACAAAATATCTTACATTCATTAAGTTCAAAGAATATTAATAAGAGTTTCAAAAAAACACTAAGAAATAGATATCGTAGTCGTTGGGAATTTCTAGTAAAAAATCAGAAGCAAATCTTACCAATAGATCTTCAATTTTTTTTTAATACTAATATAAAACCAGCTGATATATACTATCATTAAGATAACGATTCAAAATGCTTGTTTTTTATCTTCAACTTTATACAATGGAGATAATGTTCCATACTAATTCTCTTGAACTTTGCAGCACTTTTTCCAGTTTCTAAGCCTTCTTTAATTCTCGTGATAGTTTGCCATCCCCAATTTTTAGAATGTAAATAATCAAATCTATCTGATTTCATACGAGCTACGGTTTCTGAGTTTATAACCGCCGGAATAATAGTAGTTTCGAACTCAATCAGATCCGGCTTTTGCTCACCTTTTTTGTGTCCACCATGTTGATATCTATAACCAAAAAAATTATTTGTTACACCATCATAGAAAATAAAACCAGGACTTTGTATACCGCCGTCTGTGATATTATCTTTTTTTATTCCAGCATAATCGGAGAAACTATTTCCGCCAAGCTTTGAAAATATAAATGGTAAACTATTATCTATTGTATCAATTCTCCTAAGGTGTTCTAGTCCCGCCATGGTAGCAGATTCAGAGATAGGATTCCGATGAATGATTATATGTGCGTCAATGCTTTCTATTTCTTTTTTGATATCCAAAGCTTCCCAATCATTTTCATCAAGTTCATCATTATCATAATCTATAAAAATATAGTCTTCCTTACTTACACACTTTTTAATTTGCTCAAGATCGCGTTTGAAGTTAGTAGGAAATATGCGGAATGCAAGAGACTTGTATGTGCTTCTTAAGTCACTTTCTTGTATGCAAATTGAGTTTACCTCTCCAGAAATTTCTTCGTAAGTAGATATCACTGGTATTATTTTATTGGATAGATCCTTCAATTTCATAATGTAGTTTGTCCTCTGTTCTCTTTTGGTAACCACAGTTCTTAAGAATAAAAGTGATTGCGCTTTCATATTCCTAGTCTGCTTTAGGTGAACGGGCAAATCGATAAAAACCTTTTTTGCTGTTATATCTTTAATAACTGAGGTATAGCATTCTTCAAAAGATTTTTCTTTTATTTTGCCAAAAAGAGGTATTTGTCCATTAGATTTACTAGGTTTCGGGGCACGATCCAACTCCTTTATTATTTCAAGGTATGGATAAATTTGATCTTCAAAATCGAACGATTTCAATACTAATAATTCTTGTTGCTTACTTCTGAAAATAGGCACATATTTGAGAGAATTTATCATATTATTCTTTTTAAGAATTAAACTATCGTTTTTTTATAACTTTATCCAGATTGATCTTCAACTTTAGACTATTTCCAAAAGTGTATGGTATTATTTTTTGACGTTGAAGTTGTCCTACTACTATAGCAGGATGAGTGTTATAATCTCTGGCAAGTTTTCTTATATCTTTTTCACTCAAGTTTTTCGGAAAAACAGCATTTATATCTATTGGTAAAAGTATTTTGTTAGCAAATTCATTCGCTTCAAGCTCTTTTTTCGTGTCATTTTTATAATCATCAGAGTCTTCTATAAAAATATCCTTTTTTCCGTGCAATAATATATGTCCTGCCTCATGAAAAAACGAAAACCAAAAATGATCGTTTGATTTATATCTATCTGTTAGTTGGATTAGGGGGGTTCCATTAACCCATCTAGCAACCCCGCTTATTGGAGCTTTAGGAATATTGGCAGTATATATAAGGGCTACACCGGCGTTTGCACAAAGATCTTTAAGACGTTCTGCGAAATTCTGAGGATGTTCTATGACCAACTTTTTTATATCACTGAATGAGTCTTTGAAAGCTTTTTTATCATAAATATCTAAATTTAGATTTAACATTTCAATTTCTCCTATTCTTAGAAAAGTTGCTAATCCTCCTAAAGTTATTCTATGTGCGTCACTTTTTCGGAAACTTGTTGATAGATATTGATTTATATAAACAGATTCCCATTGAGTTGGAGAAGCAACCCCATAAAATTTTAAACATTCTTCAATCATAGAAGTACCTATAGTCTTAGACTTTAGGTAACCTAAAGATTTTAATATTTTAATTGGTTGTATTGATAACCAGCTCTTATATGTTTCTAGATCCTCTTGTTCTTGAAGTCTTAAAAGTTTTTCTCTAAAAAGCATCTCTCTATTCATCCAAAACTGGGAATCAATTCCTAGTACTTTTTCTAATTGAAGTGCCGTAGTTAAAGTAATAGGTTCCTTACCAGAAATTAGATCGTTTATTTTTGGAGGCGTCTTGCCCATTCGATCTGCTAATTCTACTTGACTCATTCCTATATATTCAATTGTTTCAAGTATAGTGTCTCCAGGCTTTGAGAGTAATTCTCTTTCATCTATTAGTTTATTCATAATTTGAGTTTTAAATCTAGTGGTAATCAACAATTTCAACAATGCAAATTTTAGTAACTAACTCCATTTCTATCAAATCGTTTTCAGTCAATGGTGTAACGTTATTTGGTATTTCAAAGATTAACCTATGGTTGGGTGAAACATTCATAGCCCATTGGCCTTTTCTGTTACCTGTCAAAGAATGACAATTTGCGGCAGGGATTTGTGCGAGAATTCTAAGGTTGCTAGCTGCAATTATATCATCTATGCGAGAAGATATTCTTTTAGCGTTTGTTCCAAAATGCCTCTTTATTTCTGAGGCATTCGAGAATTGCTTTCTGAGTTTATTCCTTTTGTATTCAATGTCCATTACTTATAAATGTTACCGATAAAGGGTAATTTTTTTTCAAATATAGATTTTTTTCGCTGAATAGCAAAAGATTATGACATTTTATTATATCATAGATAAGTGGAGGTTTATAAATTCAGATATAAAACCAAACCCCAGGATGCCCACTAGCAGCCTGATTCTTATTCTTAATAGTCGAATATATCCTCCAATTAGGCCGCTTCTCTGGCCAAACACCCTTCCTGTTTAGACCACTGCTTTTCACATTCGAAAAAAGCTCAGGAGATAACAATAAATAATCTTCTTGCCTGATATTTACTCCCATTCGGTAAGCACCCAATCGAAAGTAAGTGGCATCTTTCCCTTCATCAAAATCAACGTTAAAAGTTTTGTTTTTGCTAATATCTTTTAGGTCGGTTTCCTGTAATAATGGAGACAAGGAGTTGCAGTAGGAGGGAGCGTTTAAAGTTCCAACGATGGCAATGTTGGTTTTGCCTTGCATCTTAAGCATTTTATAAATCACGGAAACTTGATAGGCTTGATTTTTTCTTATTTCAAAAGCTTTTTCTTTATCAAGTTTGTTTTCATAGAAATAGGCCGAGAGAAGATGGATGCTTTTTCCTTTTGGAGTTTGAATTTCGTATTCCAATAATTCTTGTGTTACATTTACAGAATCATCGATATTATGGATTTTAATGGATTCCAATTGATATCCGTTTTTCAGCAATAAGGCTTGATTACGACCTCTACCTTCAGAATTTGGAATCAAAATAATTTCTGAGAACGGCTCGCAATTACACTTGGGCAAAATGAAATTATTAAACTCATTCAAAGACATTCTATCTTCAACTTCCTGCAACACCAAAATATCTGTATTGATTTCCGAAATTACCATGGCCTTATGATTTGTGGCTTCTGGATCAATAGGTACGGTCTGCACCTTGATCCAACCGTTCCAATCGGTAAGTTCTCCTGATTTAAGTTCTTTAGAACAATTCATTCCCTTCAAATAAAGTTCCCCAGCTTTTTTTCGCATCACCACGTATGGGTTTTGATAAGTTTTGTCAAAATCCAACAGGAATGATAATTCCTTTAACCGCTCCGTATTCGTGGAACATTTTTCTTTTTTTAGAAGTGTGTCGAATTCAACGATCCAATCAGAAACGCATTTTCCGACGGTTCTTTGAATCAAACTTCTATCTCTATGAAATAGGTTTTGGACATTAAAAGTGGCTATTCTCATAATTTCTAAATTTATTTTCTTTTGTCCTTCGCATTTTCATCAAAGGCAATTAGGTTAAACATTTCACGCATTCTGCTTCGTACCCGGTTTCCATATCTTTCTTCCAGTTCTTCCGCATTTAGATTGGTGGTAGCGTGCGTTTTTAGCTTACTCTTCAGAAAAAGTTCATATCGAGAGAGTAGAATTTCTCCCATCACATTACAGTCTTGTCCGTAATGCCTTCCGATGGGCTCAACCCCCAAATCATCAAAACAGAAAAAACTACCACTTCCATAATCTTCAATGATTTTATATCCCAGATGGTTAAAAGCAAAAACAATATTTCGACAAGGAATTACTGAGTAGGAGCGCTGCAATGGAACGATGAACTGCAATAATTTCATTAAAGATGTTTTGCCACACCCCACGGGTCCGGAAATCAAAAGTCCTTTGTCAGGATCTATTCCTGCCTTTTCGCATTTTTCCGCGTCCTTTATGAAATAATTGCTGAGTTTATAGATGATGTCTTTGTCGTCCTCGTAAATTTGGAACTGTTTGCCAAACAACAATTTTCCCTTGGCATCCAGATAAATCAAGATTTTTGGAAAATCATAGAACATTTCAAACCCATTGAATCTTCCAATCGAATACTCAATGCCACGTTCGGTTATTTTAGAGGGGTTGACCATAATTTTTGATTTTACTGGTTTTAAGGTTGTCCCGTTTTTGAGACGCTGCTTTTGCCGTTTTAATTTCTTTTGATTTTAGCATCCAGTTTTCGGCTGTTGAATGCCAATCTGTGATTTCTATTTTTCCACCAATTTTCCAACCGATGCCGTTGTAATGATTGAAGAATTTTTCTCCTTCCAGTTCTGGCCATTTTCGTTTTTTAAAGAAAATTAAAACTTCATTTTTATCTTTTGGTAGCTTAGCTTTATTTCTGTTTGTTATTTGTTTATTTATGTTTGTATAAGGTGCCAATGCTTGTCCCTCTAGTTGTTCAGTAGATGTCTCGGTAGTTGCTCCAATGGTTGTACTGTCGCTTGTTTCACTACTTGTATCAAATTTGGGTATCCTGATTTTGCTCCCTTTATATGGATTATGTGAGGGTAAATAGCGGATATATTTCCAACTATTTAAACTTTTCAGACATCTGTGATATGTAGCTTTTGAGCCTATTTTGGACATCTTCATAATCTCTTCCCGGTTTATATAAAACTCATCTGGAAACCGATTGATATTCCAATATTGAAACAAGGCCATATAAAGGCTTATGTGCGTTGGGTTCAATCGGGAATCCATTGAAAACTGCTGAAACACAGCATTGAGATGTTTTATATAGTTCATACATAATTATTCTTCAATATGTTCAACGCGATTTTTAATCATCACTTTTTGAATATCTGCAATATCATAGTAAATGATCCCACCCATCTTGCTAAAGGGCAGCGTGCCATTTATTCGAAGATTTTGGAGCGTGCCTGGACTTATCCGGAGCATCTCCATAACCTCAGAAGATTTTAGATACTTTTTCAAAGTTCCGGAAGCTTGTTTGTTCAGGATTTTTTTAATGTCATCGAGCAATTCCATTTTGAAATCTCGAAGATCGTCGGTGGTAATAATACTTGTTGGCATAATAGAACGGTTTTAAAAGAAAGGGACTAGAAAACTATTATCTTTTAATTTGATAGTCCCTGACTCGATTTGACTTTCGTTCTACAAATTTGGAGGTCTTTATTGAATTAAATTCAATAGTCAATCCAGAGGTGGGAAAGATTTATCGAAATAAAATTTGGGTGATTTTGATTTGAAAAGAATGATATCCGTTTTGACATTGATGCCAATTCGATATAAATATAATGGGAAAAGATTTAAAAGTTGATTTCCCAACTTGGGAAGAGGGTGGGATTATGCATCGGATTCCTCGAACCTTCTTAATAAGGCCTCTTCCAATTTATCAATGAACTTGGTCCTGCTGCCCTTTCTAGCCCTAATCTCTATAAAAGTATGGTAATAATTACCCAGGTCTATATTAAAAATCTGTTCAAAGAGGGACGCCATTTCCTTAATATCGGCTGTGCCGCTATTAATGGCCCCGCTGCTCTGTAAGGCATAAATCAGTTCGATGAGCTCCGTTTTGTTTCCCGTCCAAAAAAGTCTTGATGATTGCTTCATTAAATTTGTGTTTTGGTTGTCGTTGTTGTTTTCGAGTTTTTCTATTTCCTGTTGCAAATAAACAATTAGCATGTCATAGGCCATGATGGCGGCCACCGTTCCATCCTGACAGGTGGAGAACTTTTCATCAATATAGAAATTAAAAAAATCTGTGGTAGACCTAAGATCAGATTTGCCCCTGACGAAATATTGCTCATCGAGAGAGGTTGCGCCGCGACGATAATAATGGTAGAATTCCAGATTATCATTAAAGAAAACCTGCAATTTGTTAATCTGATTGTTAAGATATTTGATTTGGAATTTGGAACTGCTTCTGGGTCGTTTGCTTTCAATATTGAATAGTTTTGAGTAGTAGATCAGTTTGCTGAAGATTTGGGGCTTGATATGTTTGAAGAAAAATATTTCTTCCTGAATGGAATTGAAACCATTTTGGATCACTTCATTTCGAAGTGTCTTGATCCATCTTTCGGTATAGGTTATACCAGTTTCTGCCTTGTATAAAATATCTTCCGTACAAGATTCCATAGCCTCCAATTTGGCTTCGAACTCGGATATCAAAGTTTGATATTTCATACATATGGGGCGGTTTGTATAAATTGTTAGCTTGATTCAAGTATTCCCATGAGTTCAAGTGTATAATTATCGGCTGTCTGTATATAAGCGTAGGTATTATATACGGTAGCTCCCAATTTTCGTTTCTCAAATCCAGCAGTCAGGCCAAGCGCAATATGGCAACATTTCAATTCTATGGCGCGTTTGATGGTTTGGAACAAAAGTTGACGATAAATGTGATATTGTTCCAAATATTCATAATCCATTCCCACAAACGCGGGCACATAGGTGTTATGGATATTTCTATAGCAGAGCATAACGCCTATCATTTTTTTTGGGTCATCTTTTGGAGCAATTGTAATAAATTCCCAATTGGGATGGACCCACATTTTGCCAAACAGTTTATGGGGAAATGAAAAGGTGTTGAGCCCAAGATTATTTTGATGGACATTACTGTATAATTCTCCAATTTGTTCCAATTGTACTAAGTTCGCATCCTGCACTATCTGTATGTCCAGTAAATCCTCGATTTTTAATACTTCTTTTCGTAAATGCTTTCTGTTTCTGGAGGAAAGACGGGAAATGTAGGTTTCCAAGGTTTCATCCTTTGCGAGTTCAATACTGCACGACTCCGGCATTTGTACCCGTACAAATCCCTGCCCCTGCAAATAACTATGAATAGCTGGATCATCCTTAAAATCGCGCAATACAATCATTTTTGCCTTTAAGGTATTTTCAAGTTTTTCCAAGGTTTGTACCAAAAGATTCATGGCTTGCTGTTTTTGAGGATGAGTATTATTTAAATATAGATGATCACCTTCTGTAAATAAGGAACCGAGACTCAGTACTTTTGAAGTTAAATAATACGGATCGTTTTTGCGTTCTTCCTCAATGATTTGCGAAGCTCCAACAGCAGCCAACATATCGTCTTTCCATAACCCCACGGTCATAAATGTTGCCAATACAGGCTGTTGCTCCTGATCATAAATAATTAAATACCTGAACTCCCAGTTGTGCTCCATCTTTGAATTGCCACTAAAAGATTCTTCGAGAAATTTCAAACCCTCCCAATCGAATACCCCTTGCTCTCCTAATACGCCGTTCCAAAGTTGCTTGTCAATATCAATTATAGAATCTGCTAACTGGACTTTTAATTCATTGCCAAGTATAGTTTTTAAGGGCACTTCTTTTTGTTTCTGTTCTAACTTAAATGCCTGAAACACGCGTTCACTATTGGTATGGGTGTCTTCCAGTGCTTTTGGGAAATGATATTCCATCGCCGCTACAAGTCCTTTAATTTCCTCTTTCTGATTGTGTCTTGAGATGGTTATTCGTACACCGGTATTCTTGACAGGGACTGCAGGAAAAATGCCAAGATTTACATAAAAACCTTCCTGCATTAAGCGGTTTACAAAATTGTAACCTGTCTTTGGCATTCCAGTTCCTATATAAAACACTGGAGAAATATTCTCGTCTATCAGCGGGAGATCGGTCTGTTGTAGCAGTTCATTAAAGTAGGACACCCTTTCCCGTAATTCCTGTTGCAGAATATATATTTCTGGGGAAAGATGTATATCAGCAGATGCAGTCGCTGCCGCAATTGATGCCGGTTCTAATTGTGCTGAAAAGGTTAAAGGCCCTCCAAAGGTCTTTATCTCGTGGTACATTTTTTTGTTCGAACATACCAATACCGCGCCACTGGCTCCAAAGGTTTTGCTTAGGGTTCCAAAGAGCAGCACGTTTTCCGATAGCTCCCCAAGTTCGCTCAAAACATATCCCGTACCGTTCTTGCCTATCCAGCTCATGCCGTGCACATCATCAAAATAGAAATTGAGTTGTGGATATTTTTGTGATAAGGACTTGAGATCAGAAATAGGGGCGAAGTCGCCGTACATGGAATAAATACCATCTGCCATATACCATATTTTTTTCCGTTGATCTGAATATCGCTTAATCTTATCTTCAAGCATATTCAAATTGTTATGCCTAATCATATCAATGGGTACACTTCTATTCTTTAAGATCTTGGCCGCACTCTGCACGCTCCAATGAACCTGGTGGTCCAGGATGATGGCATCTTGATCTTTCACGGCACTAGGTATGACTCCTATATGACCCAAGGTGCTGTTTTTGGTTATTATAATCGGGTGTTCGTACATTTCGGTAACCTTTTCTTCCAATTTCCTATATAGCGGATTGGAGATATAAGATTTTGACAACGGAAATTGGGTGCCGTATTTGCGTATCGCATCAATAGCCGCATCCTTTAGCCTTATATCCTGTTCAAGTCCTAAATACCCGGTGGTGCCAAAGTGAAAAAGGGTTCTGTTTTTAACTCCTATAGTACGTCCGTTAAAAGTTTCCCCTTCAGCATAAAGATGAAGTACTCCTTCCTGTTTTGCATCTGTAAATACTTCATTAACGGTATCCAAAAAATTGTTGTGTTTGATTTTTGCCATGATTCTTTTGTTAGAGCATAGAATTTACTGGCATTTGATGGAAATTAAAAGTCAGATTAAAAAATAATACCGCTAGGATAAGTTTTTTTTCATTTTGGATAAGAAAAAAGAGCTGACTGGGACTGTGATCCACCCCTTTTAAAATAAAAACGTTCAAATTTTAGTAAATTTATAGATAATTGCCAGTTTTTGATCAACATGGATTCAATTGAAAATAAATATGCTTTATATACTCTTAATGGAGGCCTTCTGCACATTCGGTATTACAAGAATATCGTAATCAACCAAGAGGCGGCCGTTAGGATTGTCGCTGATCGGCTTAGACTGCAGAACGGAATTTGTTACCCTGCCTTATGCGATATTCGGGGAGTAGAGGAAGTCGACAAACCAGGTAGGGACTACTTGGCGCGTGAAGGCTCCATATTGCTTAAGGCAGTGGCCTTTATTATAGGAGACCCAATGTCGGATATTTTGTCCTATTTCTACCTTAAGACTACCAGACCCTCCATCCCGACAAAAGCTTTTCAGGATATGGGCGAAGCGAAATTATTTCTAGAAAAATACATTTAACGGTCAAATTACTGATTGGATAATGGGAAAAATGTAAAAGTATTATTTAATAAGAATGCAGATGTCTAAGAAGAAACGTCTCAAAAAGATTGCGGAAGCAATAGCAGAAATGGCAGCTGGTGGGTTCTATTACCATATTGAAAAATCTTCGAAGAAAGATTCGATCGACGCGATTATATTAGGAATTAATATGATGGCAGAGGAAATGAGGGAGGCTTTGATACATCAGGGATACGTAAATGCAAATGAGACAATCAAACATATAGTTTTGATGAATTTTCAAATCGATTTGAACGGGAAAGTAAAAGCCGTTAACCAACAGGTCTGTGAAATCTTGTATTATCCCTGTGAGGAAATTGTTGGACAGTCCTTTGATAGCTTTTTAAACGAAAAGTCTGTTTCCAAATGGGAAAGGTATTGGGGTCAATTTAGAAATAAAAAAATAAAGAATACTTCCCTTGAGCTTACCTTCAAAACGAAAAATGGCCTAATAGTTCCAAGTGCTTGTTATATTAATAAGCTTGAGGGTAAAACGGGTATTGCGGAAAGCTTAATAGTAACAGTTGTGAAACATTCCAAAAGGCAGGTGGAATTGGAGGAATATCTTATCGCTAAAGAGAAGAATAAGAGAGAAACTTCAGGAAAGGAAAAACCTGTCATTTCAGTAATAGTTAACAAGCGGAAGGTGATTCTCACTTCTTCTGATATAGCAAAAATAAGTCAAGTACGGAATTATTTCATTGAAAATTCCGAAAGGGACTTCCCGCCAATTCAGAAGCTGGCCCGTGAATTCGGAACCAATACCTTCAAAATTAAATATGGTTTTAAGGAACTGTATGGAGTAAGCGTTTTTCATTTTATTAGGAACGAACGATTGCGAAAAGCAAAAATGTTGGTTGAGGGAACCAATATTACTTTCAAAAAAATTACCCAGCTATGCGGTTTTAAAAGTGTTCCATCCTTTTCGGCCACATTTAAAAACGAATTTGGCTATACGCCCAAAGAGCTTCGGAAGAAATTTTCATCGGAAAATTCGTGATTTTTTCTCTTTATTGAAAATAATACCGCTGGGATAAGTTTATTTTCATTTTTCTGAAATTTTTATGCAGAATTTTATCATATCAAATCAAACGATATGATATTCAATAAAAAATATAGAGAATTAACACTAAATGTAATTAGTCTTCTATTTATTGTTTTGTTTGTGTATGCGGCAATCAGTAAACTTTTGGATTATGAAACTTTTATGCTGCAAATTGCCCAATCGCCTTTTCTTGGTGCTTACGCGGGTATTGTTGTATGGATCGTTCCAAGTCTCGAAATAATCATTTCACTCCTCTTAATAACTTCCTGGTGCAAAAATTTGGGCTTATACGCCTCCTATACTTTAATGGTCATTTTTACGGCCTATATTTCTATTATTCTCAATTTCTCCGACTTCATTCCTTGTTCTTGCGGAGGCATTATTGAAAAACTTAACTGGACACAGCACCTAATTTTTAATATCGTTTTCATTGTATTGGCGGTAACTGCAATCCTTTTATCCGGAAATTGGACAAATAAAATGAAACTTCTGCTCCTTGCAATACTAACAATCATTGGAGTTGGCCTTCTCACCCTGGTTTTTGCCTTTTCGGAGAAAAAAATATTTCGGAATGAAGCTTTTCAGAGAAAGTACATTCCTAATGCCTTGGAATATATTGGTAACTATGAGTTGGGTTCAAAAAATTTCTATATAGCGGGCTTTAAAAAGAATATAATATACCTCGGTAATTACCAAAATCCTCTTTATTTAAAAACACTTACCACACACCTTGGAGCTTCGGAAGATTTTCCGGTTTCAATTAGTGATATGGAACTTCCTTACAGACGCGTGCGAATACTGGTTGAACCACCATATTTTTTTGTTGGTGATGGTACTGTTCCTGTAATATTTAGAGGTAACCTTAAAGATTGGGATGCTTCAGTATTTAGCTACGATGAAGCACATTTTAAGCAATTTGAAATGTCAGATTCCACCAGAGTCGGACTTACAACAATTTCGAGTACTACCTCAAGCACTACCTTAGGCCTATTAACCAAATCATCCTTAGAAGACAGTTTAATTTATAATGATGGCATTCTAATAAAACAAATGGATGGAATTTTTGATACTGATGGTTTACTGCTTTGGAATGGAGAACACAGACTGTTTCTCTATATCTATTTTTATCGCAATAGCTACGAGGTAACAGATGAAAACCTTAATTATAAGTTCTCAGGAAAAACAATTGACACCATAAGCAAGGCCGTTTTGGATATCGCCCATTATAGGACAGATGATAAATTTAAAAAGGGAGGGAATTCTATTTTAGTCAATAAATATTCCGCAACCTTTGGCGACTATTTATATATAAATAGCGATCGTTTAGGTCGCTACGAAGATAAGACGGCACTGGATTCCGCAGCAATCATCGATGTTTACAATATTATGGATAACACCTACAAATTCAGTTTTTATCTTGGTCATCAGCCCCATAAAAAATTAGATGGCATGCGTATTGACAAGAATTATTTCGTCGCTCTTGTTAATGGAAGAATATGGATTTACAAGTTAAAGCCAGAGTATTTTAACTCTGGCTCTAACACAACACATACTGGCCAGTATCAGGAATAAGACCGAACACCTGTAGAAAAAAGTAGGTCGCTAATTAAATTTAAATTCTATTAAAATGAAAACTAAAATTTTAAAATTCGGTATGCCCCTGATGGCATTTTTACTGGCAATAGTGTTTGCTTTTGCCACTGAAAAAAGTAGCCCAATAGAGGAGGACACTTTAATTACAGGCTATATTCAAGGCACTTGCCAACCTGTATCAGTAAACTGTGATATCTCGGGTAGTGTTGTTTGCCAATATGGCAACAAAAATGTTACCCGTTTTAAAAACGGTAGTAACTGCCATACATTTTTGTATGAAGTGATGCCCTGATTAACAGTTGAGGTTTCCCGGTTTTTAATCGGGAAACCTTTTTATATTTTCATTCTTTAAATATGTATCCATCCACTGATGGATTGTAGTCGTTAAATGAGTTTGATTTTCTTTTTTTAATAGTGTATGAGCCTCATCCCCATACAACAGTAACTCTGCTTCCTTTCCCAATCTCTTTAAAGCTAAAAACATACTCACACTTTGGTTCCAATTAATATTTGTATCCATCTTCCCAGTCCACAGCAATAGAGGTGTGGTTATTCGCTCTACATTCGTAAGAGGGGAATTCGCATAATAATTCTCTTTCATCCTATAAAAGGAATCTCCCATTCGAAATTGTTGGTTTTCAATTCGCCACATTTGCGTAAGGTTCCATTCCCAATTAACATCATGATAATAGTTGACAAAATCTGTAACAGGAGCTCCTGCTACGGCAGCGGCAAACAAATCGGTCTGGGTTACAATGAATGCTGTTTCATATCCACCAAAAGAGTGCCCTATCAATCCAATCCTCCTTTTATCAATCTTTTCCTTTTTAAGAACTTCCGTAACGGCGGCGGTAACAGAATTGAGTGCTGAAATTCCTGGATTTCCAATAGAATACGAAATATCGGGTAATAGCACAAAATAATCATTCAGAATAAAGTTCAATAAATTAAATCCAACATCCATAAAATCCGATGGGGGTTCGAATTTGTTTATATTACGGGATTCCCTTTCATATATTTTCACAATCAATGGATATTTTTTCTGGGGATTGTAGTTGGCGGGGTATATTAAACAACCACGCAATCTGGTTCCATCGCTTAGTGTGTAATCTATAAATTCTGAACTGCCCAAATCATACTGCAGTAGTTCTTTGTTTGTTTGATATATGAGGTGTGACTTCTTTTTCTTTAAATCAAAACTATTTATGGTAATTGGGTGGTCAAAGCGTTGTTGTCTATAAAATATTTTTCCTGCTGAGGCGCCGATAAATGTTTGGTCCATTTTTCCTTCAACCCAAAAAAGGGGATTGACTTCCTGATTGTCCTTCCATATTGCAATGCCGCTTTTATAGGTTTCATTGTCAAAAACGGTTAATGCTATTCCATTAGTCAAACTGTAAACTTGAGTGGGAAATATAGGATTTATCTCGAGGGAATTTTTAAAATCCTGTGCCTGGTTTTTTAGTATTCTGTATGTCTTATTTGTCTCCCGACCTTTGGTTATTCTTTTTTTACTTTTTCCGTCCGAACTCATTAACCAAATGTCAAATTCGTCGTAAAAAATCATTTTTTCGCTATTTTTCAACCATCCCGGATTCCCCCATGGAGAATTGTTTTCCGTATTTTCAAAGTTTTCCTCTAAGTCACTGGTGAGGTTGAGAGTGCGTCCATTGAAGCTGGTATAAAGCCACCAATCATTATTTTTAAAATAAGATATATGTTGTCCATTTGGGGAGATAACCACGAAATTATTATTCATATATTGGTCTTTGGAGACCAAGGTTGTATCGCCTGTTTGAATATTTTTCCAAAACAAATCCACATTGGAATAAAACTTATATAAGGGTTCATACTTCAATTGATCGTAAACCAGAGCAAACTCATGGTCTTTATCCAAAGCAGATGAGGGTAGTTTTTCTGTTTCAATAGGCGAGACTTTTCCGTTTACAGGAAACCATGTGCTCAACAAATAATTTGCCTCATTCTCACGATACATCTGCATTCTGGGTTCAATCCAGGGATCAGTCGACTTCCATTTTTGGACATTCGCATCCAATTTTTTGTATTGCGGGTCGGTTTTTTTTATATAAAAAAGAACTTTACTATCATTATCTGTAATGTAGCATTTTCTTGTACTGAGGGTATAACCAGGATAATTTTCTAAAATGGTTTTTTCACTTAATACTTTCAAGTTGTCTTCAACCAAGTTGTAGTGATATAAATTAATAATACCTTCCTGGGTACTTTGAAATATTAGGGAATTTCCGGAAGCACCTATATCTAAATTTTCAATAGATTCAGTACCTTCAAAAAATAACTTCTTATTTTGGTGGGTAATAGCATCGTATTGAACCAACTGTGTGTTTTCTGGTTTTTTTATCACCATAAAAAGTTGGTTTTTTATGGGATGCCATCTAAAGCTTTCAAGATGGGAAAAAAGCTTTGTCCCTTCCTTGCTTAGGTTCAATAAAAGTAAATCCTTGTCCGATGCTGCAGTTTGTTGGATCATTGCCAAATAAGTTCCATCATCTGAAAAATTATAGGATAGTATATTGGAATATCTTTTTTCCTGAAAATTCTTTAAATTAATAAGTATTAATTCATTCCTCTTGTTTATACCGGCAAACCACTCATTATTAGAGGAAAAATTTAAATAATCACTATCAGGAAGCTTAAACTTTTGGGATCCATCAGAAGCCATTACCCACAACCATCGATCGTGTTCAGAAAAGAATTCTGAAAAGGCGACCCATTCTCCATCATTGGATATGCTATGAATACTGGACCCCTTACTCCACTGGGAATTCAGTTCAGGCGTATATTGAAGTCTTTGGGATACCTGCGCTCCTACAGCTTCAATAAACATTATTGAAAGGAACGTTGTTATTAAAAGGACCATTTCAATTTTATGGCCTAGTCTGTTTAAATTCATAATTATTGATTTTAATACCCTGGGTTTTGTACTAGATTTGGGTTCATTAACAGCTCATTCTCTGGAATCGGCAATAATAAATCCGTTGGCTTCCAACCCGGTTTTATGGGCGAAAGGACTTCATTGGTAAGGCCAAATCTTTTAAGATCAAACCATCTGTGACCGAACTCAGAAAAGAGTTCATGGTAACGTTCTAAAATAATGGAATCCATAATTCCATTTTCAGTGGTCCCTTCAAAATCCATTATACCGGCCCTGTTGCGAACGTGGTTGAGGTCTTCCAATGCGCCGGAAAAGTTGCCAAGTTTCAACCGTGCCTCGGCGCGTATTAAATATTGTTCCGCTAGTCGTAAAACCACAGAATATTCAATGCTTGTGCCTGTATTGGCTTCAATCTTATATTTGTTTGGGTAATACCATGTCTGGTTTCCGTCTGTAACAATACCAATCCAATTTTCCTTTCTTAGATCATTAGGTTCCATGCTCTCATATATTTTTGGGTTTAACGATACCAAAGGAGGAGGGCCCGACTCAAAAAGGAATATGGAAGCTTCCTGGCTATTTTCCCCTTCCGATTTTGGCTTAAACTGAAGTATGGAAGAGGTGCTTTCCCTTAAAAATACATTCGCAACTTCTATATCCAAATCGAATAATGTGGTATTGCTGATTAATGATGTTGCTTCCAAAGCTGCCAATTCCCATTGTTCTCTATATAAATAAATTCTTGCGAGTAGAGCGGCCACAACAAATTCGTTGGCACGGACACGTTCGCCTGAAATATAATTTGTAGGTAATATCGCTTTGGCCTCTATTAAATCGTTGACTATGTTGTCATAAACTTTTGAAGCGGACATTCGGGAAAGAATACTGTTTGTCTTATAGTCCGTGGTCGTGGCATACGGTATATCACCAAAAAGCTGTACCAGATAAAAATAGATCAATCCCCTGATAAAAAGTGTCTCCCCACGTAGTTGTTCCTTGGTTTCAAGGCTAAGCTTATCAGATTTATCCAGACTTTCCAGAACGGCATTTCCCGAATGAATGAGCGAATATGAACCATTCCATATTCCTTCAATTATTGGATCATCAGAAAAGACATAATGTTGATATAAACTGTTCATTGGCTCCACTCCCAATCCGTAGAATTCCAATTCGTCTGAATAAACACCCATTAGGGCTCCGAGACCTTGGGTATTGCCTGTTAGTAATACTTCATCCCTCAATTTTGCATAAAGGGAGGTAACAGCGGCAGTAGCCGTAATTTCATCATCAAAAACTTCGGGAGTATTTATTTGTCCGAAAGGTTCATTCACTTCTAAAAAATCCTCACATCCCAGTAAAAAGAGCGGGAAAATAAGCAGGTAAATAAATTTCCTGTTAACATGTTTAAATATAGTTTTCATTGGTCTCTTTTTTAATTATAAATAAAATTGTGCCCCAAAAGTGATTCTCCGAAGGGGCGGAATAAAACTCTTAAGTTGCTCGGGATCCCCACCTTCAAAATTGGTAAAGGTTAGCAGATTGAGACCCTGTAGGAAAATGCGACAGGCAGCTCCGGTGTTCTTATTGACAGTCAATTTATAGGCAAGTTCCAAGGAGCGTAACCTAAGGAAGGAAGCATCAGATATCACTCCGTTACTTTGTATAAACTGTGAATATGCTAAATATGCCTCAGGGTTTTCTCCCGTGGTAAATCGCTGCATGGCCGCTTGGTCTCCCGGCTTTTGCCACCGATCCAAAACGCTTACGCTTTGATTTGATAGGGTACCCGGAGGGGAAGTGAAACGGTATTGGTTGTACCCTTTTTTCTTGGCAAACTGGAAGAGAAAATTCAATGACCATTCTTTATATTGCAAGGTATTCGAAAGCCCGCCATAGAATTTTGGGGTCAGATCTACAGCGTACTGTTTGTCCTTATCACTACTTATAACCCCGTCGCCATCAAAATCTGTAAATTCGAAAATTCCAGTTTCTGGGTCAACTCCTTGTAATTCATAGAGCTTCACCATATTTAGTGGATCTCCGATAACATACCTATTAACGTAGGTTGAGTTTTCTAGGCCCGGAAATTTGAGTAGTTTGTTGCGGGGCAATGAAAAATTGATGGAACTGGACCATGAAAGATTGTCCCTATGCCCAATTATTGCATTCAGTTCAAATTCAAATCCTGAGTTTTCAACCACGGCATCCAGGTTGGATTGAATACTTGCGAAACCCGTGGTGCCTGGTAAGGAATAGTTTACCAATTGATTGGACGAACGGTTATTATAATAGGCTGCAGATAAATTGATTTTGCCCTCCCAGAAGCCCATGTCTATGGCTACCTCGCGTTTTAGAATTTTTTCCCATTTAAAATTTGGGTTGTATAGGCGTGCCGGTAGCAACCCAATATTCCCGTCATACGGATAATCTTGAAGGCTGTAGGTCTGGAGATATTGATAATCACCTATTTGGTCGTTGCCGGCAATACCATAACTGCCCCTCAGTTTTCCAAAGTTTATCCACTGTATTTCCTTTCCTTCAGTAAAAATCCACGCGGCGCCAAGAGCACCAAAATTGCCATATTTATTATTGGGGCCGAATCGGCTGGAACCATCACGTCTGCCTGTGGCATTTAGATACAGTCTTTTATTATAATTGTAATTGATTCTCCCAAAAATGGAATGGTACTTATAATTGGTTTTATTTTCATCCAACACTATCAAAGTGCCGGCGGCGCTCATATTATTTATGAATTGATTGGTCGGAAAACCTATCCCTATAATGCTGCCCTGTTCAGTGTTGCTTTCCTGAAAAGTGGTACCAATTAATATGTCCCATTCGCTCATAATCCCAGATTTATTCCATCTTAGTTGGGGTTCGCTTATCCAGTAAGTTCGTTTCCCGTCACTCGTGGTTAGCATGGATGCGCCACTGTCCAGTCCATAGGCGGGGTCAAAAGTAGTATGTGGGGTTGTGGTTACTCCGTTTAAATGGGACAATCCATAGCCCATATTCACTTTAAATTCTAAATTTTCTAAGAATGCATAGGAGGCAACCGTATTTGATATGAGATTATTGGAACTTTCAGTGTATATACTTTCCGCACTTGCCAATGGATTGGTCCATGTGCTGCTCTCCCAATTAAGATTTCCTTCGTCGTCATAAAGGGTAGGAGCATTGGGGGAAAGACGCAGGGCATCAGAAGAAAAGTCCCTGTTCGGTAAAAAATTCCTTTCCAAGGCATATGCGGCCGTGAACACGATTTTAAACCGCTCATTTTTGCTTTGATGGTTTAAATTGGTGTTTACTGTAATTCGATCATAATTATAATCGGCCGGAAATACGGTG
The DNA here is from genome assembly GCA_052105975.1 of Aequorivita sp. Classification (GTDB taxonomy): domain Bacteria; phylum Bacteroidota; class Bacteroidia; order Flavobacteriales; family Flavobacteriaceae; genus Aequorivita. The sequence goes on from JBQEAY010000020.1 coordinate 34,084, forward strand.
GTTTCCTCTTGGTATTGACCACTAAGGAGGAATTGTGTATTGGAAGAGCCTCCAGAAACTTGTGCAAATAATTTCCGGGAATTGGCCGTGCCACCAATCAATTCCTCTTGCCAGTCGGTATAGCGATTCATATCCCAAGTTCCGTTTATATCATAAGCCGAAAAGGGATACTCGGTTATCCCGTCATTGGCAAAAGCTTCCCGCCGCATTGCCAAATATTGCTCGGTATTCAGAAGTTTTGCTTTTCTATTGATATGGGCTATACCCGTGCTGCTGCTCACTATCATTTTGGTTTTTCCCTCCTTACCTTTTTTGGTAGTGATAAGTACAACCCCATTGGCTCCACGGGAACCATAGATAGCAGTAGCGTCGGCATCCTTGAGAATTTCAATAGATGCAATACTTTCTGGATTTATGGCATTTAAGGGACTCACATCAGCGCCAGGGATAACTCCTCCCGAGGTATTGTGAGAACCCAGACTTTGCGTATCATAAGGTACCCCATCAATAATATAAAGGGGCTCATTCCCGGCCATCAAACTGTTTTGTCCCCGAATGCGAACTTTAAACCCACCACCAGGAGTTCCGGAATTTTGGACTATATCTACCCCGGTAACTCTTCCCTGTAAGGCCTCAAGAGGATTATTGATAGGTTGTTTGTCGATTTCAGCAGCGGTTACACGCCCTATACTTCCAGTGCGTTTTTTGTCGGTAGTGGTATAATACCCCGCATTAATCACCACTTGATCCAACGCCGTTGCATCAGGTAGCATGGTAACATTTAGAATTGTATTGCTTCCAACGGCAATTTCTTTCGTTTTAAACCCCAAATAACTATACACAAGCGTGTCCGAGCTATTGGCGACTATTTCATAAAGCCCATCCACATCACTCTGCGTTCCGCGTGAGGTGTTTTTCACAATAATATTTACGCCCCCAAGTGGCCCATTGGCATCTGTAACAATGCCATTTATAATTTGTTGGGGATTAACACTTCCTGTCGAGGTTTGACCATTAGAATTTTTATTTTTCAATTCTTTAAGTAAAATTGTATTATTGGTTATTTCATATGCAGTATTAGTATTCCGAAATAACTCATCCAAAACCTTGTTTATAGATTTATTCTTAACCTTAATGGTTACTTTACGACTTAAATCTATTACACTCGTACTAAAAATGAATTTAAAATCTGTTTGTGCTTCAATTTCATCAAAGACACCCTCCATTGACATATTCTCTACGTTCAAAGTGAGTTTATTTTGAGAAAAGGTTGTATTTGCTTGCAAAGCAAACATACAGGTCATAATAAATAAAAAGGAGAGCTTCATTTTTAAATCTAATTTTAAAATTGGAAGAGTTTTCCTCTTGCAGTCAAGAAGTTTTTTCATACTTTTAAATGTTTATTGGTGGTTAGACGACTGTTTTGATCACTTAACACAATCGGGAAATGTTACAGCATTTTCCGATTTTTTATTTTTATTTTGATGAGTGATATTTGAATTTACAATGGAGCTTTGTTCTATAGGCACATATTTTAAAGATTAATTAATTACTATTTTGTTATTTACAATTTCATATTTTATTTGGTAAACTTTATCAAAATAATCCAACACTTGTTGTATTGATTCATTATCAATATCAATACTTGCGTTAAAATTTTCATTCGCCAACTTTTCATTATTAATGATTATTGTGACATTGTAATAGCGTTCAAGCTTTGTCATAATATTTTCAAAAGAGACCTTTCTAAAAACTACGACTCCTTCTACCCAGGAAGTATAAACTGAGGTTTTTACTTGCTTAATTTCTGTCTGATGATTGGATTTTGAAAATATCCCCATGGAACCTGGTTTCAGAATTACAAGATCGTCATTACTTAAATCTTTATTATCTGAGTACATACCTACTGAACCTTCTACTAGAACCACATCTGTTGCATTATCTTCGGGATAGGCTGAAACGTTGAAATGCGTACCCAATACACGCACATTTAACTCTTGTGCATTTACAATAAATGGATTTTTTAAATTCTTACTTACGTCAAAAAATGCCTCTCCCTTTATAAACACTTGTCTGTCTAAACCCGATAGGAATTTTATAGGATATTTAATGGAGGTACCCGAATTGACATAAATCTTTGTACCATCGGAGAGGTTTAATTCGAAGCGCTTCCCGTTAGGAACTTTTAATTCGTTATATTCAAGTTTATCATTATTTGTATTTCCAGTATAATTTAGACGGTTTCCATTTTGCTCGGCAATAACTACACCATTTGAATTGAGTAATTGGGTGTTTTCTTTATCATTAAGAATTTCAATATTTCCTGATTCTAATTTTAAAGTAATGTTATCCTCTTTAATAATTAATTGTGGCTGTTCAAAATAATGCTGTAAGTAATATCCGCCCACGACAAACAGAACTATTACTGCTGCATATTTTGATATATTCCGAATAATCGCCCAGTTTTTATTCTTTTTATCTTTTTCGATTAAAGCCAGCAATTTCTTTTTCGGAGTTTCCTTATCAAATTTTATCATAGAATATTCGATTGCATAATTGATTCTTATAAAGTTATAAAATACTCTTTCGTTCTCAGGATTTTCAAGCCATACAGAAAGCACATCTAATTCCACGGAGGTAATCTGTTGTGTAAGATACTTGACAATTAATTTTTTAGCCTCTAAGTCCATATTTTCATTCCTGTTATTCTTATTACGTAGCCATTATAATAAACCCTACCTTTTTTAACATTTTTTTTATACTTTGCGTAAATATTTCAACATATATATTGAGTAATATGGACTATACTAATAATCAGGAATTGAATCTTGCCTTGAGAAATGAGGATGAAAAGGCATATACATTTTTGGTAGACCAATATCACCAAAGGTTATGTATTTATGCATATAGCTTAATCAAAAGTCAAGATCTAGCAGAGGATATTGTACAAAATGTATTTATTCGTGTTTGGAAGCAACGGGACAGGCTAAAACCAGATCTTTCGATTAAAAGCCTTTTATACAAATCTGTGTACAATGAATTTATTGATCAATATCGGAAACAGAAATCTGTTTTAATTTTGGAGAAAAAATATATTGAAGCCCTTGATACAATTGTAGAAAATGAAGATGGAAAATCATTGGAAAGATTAATTGATCTCGTTACCATAGAAATACATAAATTACCTCCCAAGTGCAAGGAAACATTTTTGCTTAGCAAAAAAGAGGGCTTAACAAATATAGAAATTGCGGAATATCTAAATGTTTCTGTTAAATCGGTAGAAGCTCACATAACAAAGGCCTTTTCGATACTTCGAGATAAATTAGGGAATAAGATGGACGTAATTTTGTTTCTGCTTTTTGGTTACAACAAAAGGATTTCTCATTGATTTTTTTCAATTTATTAAGAGAAACACTAACAAAAAGCTATATTATCTTCAAATTATTTTATCAAAAATAAAAAAAGCTCCTATCCTAAGACAGGAGCAATGCTTATCATCTCTTAGCATTAAATTACCAGTTTTCTGTTGGGAGAATCAAAGCGAAGGTTTTCGATTTTTTAAAAATTATCATTTTAATCTAATAACTCAGCTAAGATAAATAAAAATAGGTTTCTTGCACAATTTTATAAAGCGTGTCTATTTATTCTTGCATTTGTAATGCTCTTCACTGGCTTTTGAAACCGGCAAAATAATTATATTTGGTATTGTCCCCGGTAAAAATGTAGGCTGTTATGGTTTTACTTAATGGGAGGGAAGCATTCTTTCTTTTTTCCTTTATAAAAAAAGAAATCGACTTTAGGAGATTCACGAGCTCCGCTTTATCAAATTTAATAGCAGCGAGCTAGACAAAAAAATCAAGGCTTACGAAAAAGTTCCTGAAAATTTCTTTGTTTCCGGCGCTTGGAGGGCTATAGGCTTTAAAATGCAGGTTGTTGTGAGTAAATGAATAAGTGAATCTGTGAGGGGTGCTGTTCGGAGGTTAGATTGTTCCTTAAAAATCAAAATATCTAATATATTTGGGGAGACCTAAAAACCTTCCTTTTCTTAAAAAAAATAATGAAGTATATTTCTAATTTGATAGCGCTTGTTTTTATATGCCCAATAGCAATTGCACAAATCAATTATTGCGAGCTTGATAAGAGCAAATCAGATAAAATATTCACTGTTGACAAAAACGATATAATCTGTTTGTCCCAAAATTCAGAAAAAGAAATAACATTAGTTTACACCTTCGGAACCTGGTGCGCCCCTTGTTTAAAGCACTTGCCAAATGCTATTGAACTGGCAAAAAACTACAATCTCGATTTTTATGTATTATTGGTTGACAAAGAGAATAGCGATAAGGAACTAGCTGCAATTCAATATTTGAATCGAGCTGAAGAAAATACAAATTTTAAAATTAAGGTGATTAATCTTAAGGATACAAATGGCAATCCCAACAAAAAGTATAAACAATTTTTGAATGAGATAACTCCATCTTCGTTTGAAAATATTAACGACATGTCAAAATATATAATATTGGATAAGCTGGGAAATGTTTTAATGGTTACCAATTGGAAAGACAATAAAGAAAATGATTGGGATGACGATTCAGAAATGATACAAAAAAGGATAGTTCCAGTTTTAAAATAAAAATAATAAAAGCATTATTCAACTATTGTTACTCTTTGACTTGCATTTATTAAGCTTTTCTATAATTGAAGCGCAATTCCCCAGACTCGCACGGGCGTCTTGCCCGTGACTACTACAACTGGAGTATTTATAAAATTTACATACCAAAATTGGCTGTTAGGGCTACAGTCATAGTGCGTTTAGGCTATACTCAACCTTCCTTAATGGTAGGTTCAGGCGGTGTTAATGTATGGTTCAAGGGGGTCGATTCCTGCCTTAATGCTACACTTTCTGTCTTGTCCTGAAATAGCTATACACAAAAACAGTGTATATGGACTACCCACAAGAGGGGATTTATGGATCCCGCAAAAGCCCGCAAGGCCATTATGACAAACGATTAATTGAGAAAGTTGTTCAGGAAGTAGAAAATGGACTTCCCAGAAAGGAAGCCGTGCGCATCTATGGTCTGGGAAAAAACTCATTGTGCAGCTGGATGAGGCAGTACGGTTCCGAGCATTACAGACAAAACCTTAAGCGCAAAAGCTATACGAATCTCCAGAAGCGTACGATAGTTACGGCCATTGAACAGGGCCGGATGACCGTTGGGGAGGCCCAGGCAGCCTACGCAATCAGGGATAGAAAGACTATAAGGGCATGGATATTGAGCCATAAAAAAGAAAAAGTCGAACTTTATATCGAAAACAGCCCACCCATGGCCAGAGAAAAAGCGTCCCCCGAAGACCCTGAAAAAGCTGCCCTGCAGAACGCACTGCAGCAGGCCGAGCTCAAGATAAAGGCCTTGAACACATTAATAGATGTGGCCGAGGACCAGCTCAAGATCGACATCAGAAAAAAGTCTGGTGCCAAGCAGTGATGAAAATGAAACAGGATTTTCCGCAATCTGGAATAGCCGTTTTATGCCGATTGTTTGGCAAGACAAGGCACGCTTATTACGATTCCCTATGGCGAAAAGAGGGCGCCCTAGTCAAAGAGGATGTCATTCTCCAAGAAGTGCTGGCCATCAGGAAGGACCTGCCGCGACTTGGAACAAGAAAACTACATTATGTGCTACAAAACAGATTGCTGTCACATAAAATTAATTTTGGCAGGGATTATCTGTTCGATCTTCTCTCAGAACATAAGTTGCTTGTGCGTCTGCGAAAAAGAAAGGCCTTCACCACTGACTAAGACACTGGATGAGAAAGTATGGCAATCTGGTTAAGGGCTCGTTGTGTCTAGACCAGAACAGCTCTGGGTCAGTGACATCACCTATATTCGGTTAACCAATCAATGGGGATACCTGAGTCTAATAACAGATGCCTACTCCAGAAAGATAATGGGGTACAGCTTCCGCCAAGACCTCTTGGCGGAAGGTTGCATAGATGCCTTGGGAATGGCCATCAATAACAAAATGTACGATGCATCCCTTATCCACCATTCCGACAGGGGCTCGCAATATTGTTCCCATAATTATGTAGCTGTATTACTAAAAAACAATATAGCAATCAGTATGACAGAGAACGGTGACCCTTATGAGAACGCACTGGCAGAAAGAGTCAATGGGATCATTAAAACAGAGTTCAATCTATACAGTAGTTCCTTGGGGTTTGAGCAAACCAATCAACAAATAGAGAAAAGTATTAAAGCCTATAATGAATTAAGGCCTCATGCAAGCTGTGATTATTTAACACCCAATCAAGCTCATCTGCAATCAGGCAACTTAAACAAAAGATGGAAGAACTATAATAAGTATTTTAACTATGAAAAAACAACTGTATAGTTCTTTTAGGATTATCAGTTATATTTGTATAACTATATTAGGATTTATTCATTAACCTGTATAGTTATTTTAGGACGGGTCAGGTCAAGCCCTTCTTTCCCATTTTCCCTAGGTTCACCCGTATAAAAGCCTACTTAAAGCTTAGTATACTTTATGTATTGCTCTATAACACTTTACAGATATGGGGAATTACACGGCAGTCTCAACTTTAGTTGCGTAGTAGAGTTCAAGTTCCAATTTAATATTTTTATAAAACTATTTACAGTAGAAGTTGATTTGGAAAAAATTTGTATCAGCAATTAGTTATTACCTCCTTTTTTTTACTTTCACTACCTAAATTCTAAGATATGTGTTATCACACCAAACTAACTGCTGATAAAAAATCCATTGAAGCGGAATTTGATGCGTCTTATTATGAACCGGAACTGTATGTTCCCAAAGAGGCGATTAAAGATTTTGCTTTCGCTAAAAACCCAATAGTACTGGATGAGGATAATGGTCATATCAATATGGCCAATTGGGGGTTGATACTTTCCAGGTTATTACGGTAATGAACGAAAGGCCAAGCTTATAAAATAGAGCAAATTCATCAGAAGGGATAATTACAAAAATAAAAGACTTTATCAATACCTTTATGGAGGGAATGGGGCAGGAGCCGATAAAACAAAGCCTTCCCAATGAATATTAATTGAAGAGGCTTGAAAAAAACGGAGTTTGTTGGGCCCCCATAGAAAATATATAGATAACAAAAATTTGTTGAGAAATGATTAGAGCTTATACTACAAAAAAAGGGACAGGTATTGCGATTTATGGAGATTATACCGATTTAAGTCTCCTGCATGAAGTTATTCATAAAATTGCAATGGCACTGGATGCAGATAATGATAGTCAATCTGGAAAGCATCAGCTATTAATGAACTTTGCATACGAAATAAGGAAAGCGAAGGAACAGGCCCGACTAATTGAAAATTTTGATATTAATGGAGAGCAGGTAACTTATTACGGAACACAGATAGTTTGGCCTGATATTCTAATTTTCACAAATGTGTTAAGACAATATGCAGGCTATCTGGCAATAGATAAGCTGGAACAATCCATGCTATATCTTTTGGAGTATTCCATTGAAAAAGCTATGCTTCAATACGATGAAGTAGGAGCAAAGGATTTAAAAAAATTGATAAGTACAGGCTTATATATAAACCAGCCATATATTTTTCAGCTTTATCAGTATGTACATTCCGATTTTACTTCCCAACCCCCAGGTAAAAGGAGGTTTAGAAAACTATATGGGATGTTGCGGGAATACCTTTCACCTTTTTCCGATTTAAATGAAAGGATAATTTCCGATCTAGAAAAGAGTGCCCAGAAGCTCAATTGTAGAGTTACAGATATTGAAGTTGGCAATTCTCCTAATGTTGAATGGTAATAATCTTGGCACTATCCAAGTGTATATTATGGTATTTAAGAATTAGCTTTTATGTTCTACAAAGTTGTTATGTATGTATGGATTCGCTCCAACAATTTTTCAAATTCAGGTTGGCCGCTATAGTAAAGGGATGCAGTTCCATTATATCTTTTTTTAAAGGATTCCCTTGTCTCTTGATTAGTTAATAAAAATGCCTCATTTTCAAAAATTGGAATTTCAAAATCTATCTTGGGAAAGCGCGCCTTTTTGTGCGCTTTATAATCTTCCGTTCCAATAAATGCCAGTACTTCATCATTTGCCAATAAGCTGTACACATCATAATATTGACGCACCAAATTGGGGTGTGGTTCTGCGCTATTCTGCTCTAGTCTATATTTTAGTAGCGATTACTTTATCGCGAACTTCAGCATTAATTAAAGCAAGAGTCTGGTCTTTAGCTTGCCCACTAAGTTGGGCTCTTGGGGTGTGCTATTATCATTGGTTTTAGCTTGAGCATTAGGTTGGTCTATAAATTGTTTAAACTCTGTAATCTTATCAAAAGAAACATTCTCATTATTAACTATATGGAATTTATTAACGGGTAATACTATTTGGTAGAAATAAATACTCTGTATATTTATTTTAGAATGCTATTTTCAAATGATTTCCGACCCTAAATTTACTTTTAAGAATACTTATCTTTGAGGGCACAAAGATTACATCTTTACATTATCAATTAAACGGTTATGAATAAAAATCTTACAACTTCGAATGTTCACAGGAAAAATATTCTGAACAATAGGTATGCTCTTTTAGAGATTGAGAAAGAGGTCGCCTTTCCGGGTATTTTATTTGAGGCCACCATAAAATATACTAAGAAACAAATTTCCGATTTTTATGAAATAGATGTAAGAACTATTGAGCGTTATATAGATCAGCACGAAGAGGAGCTTCTTGCTAATGGTTATGAGATATTAAGTGGTGAAAGACTTAAAGCGTTTAAAGAGGCATATTCATTTATAGTAATTAATAGAGACGATCGAAAACCTATTAATGGGGATGTTACCGACATTGATGTCGGAGACATATCTAAAGCTCCTAAACTAGGAGTATTTGACTTTAGAACTTTCCTAAATATAGGAATGCTTTTAACAGAGAGTAATAGAGCTAAACAAATTAGATCTCTAATACTTGATATGGTTATAGATACAATCAATGCCAAGATTGGTGGTGCTACAAAATATATCAATCAAAGAGAGGAAGAGTTTCTGCCAAGTGCAATCAGAGAGTTTAATTACAGAGCAGCTTTTACCACGGCATTAGATGAATGTATTGTAGATAATAAATGGAAATATGCCCAATTTACTGATGCTATTTATAAAAGTATATTTAATGAAAATGCCAAAGAATATAAGCAAATATTAAAATTAAAAGCTACCGACTCTCCCAGGGAGACTATGTATTCAGAAGTATTAGACCTTATAGCTGCATATGAAAATGGTTTCGCGGACGATTTAACAAAGAAGTATGAAGAAGTAGGAAGGAAATTAACTATCCCTCAAGCAAATTTACTCTTTAAAGAATTCGAATTAAGAAGTCAATCCCTTTTAAAACCACTTTTGGAAAAGGCAAGAACATTAATGGCCAGTAGAGATATGGTCTTTAGAGATGCCTTACATGAAAAACTCAATAATTATGTTACCCATTTGAACGAAGCAGAATTTGATAAGTTTTTAGGTAAGCATAGCATATCACTAGAGGAAAGATTAAAAGATAATATAGACGTGTTTAAGAGACTTAAAAATAGGTAAAAATGGGAGTCAACTATTTTACCTTGGAATACGCGATTAAAGAGCACGACTTTATTATTGAAGAATCAGGTGGTGCCCAGGGTATTAACGCTATAGGTTTATTAGAAAGTATTTTAGATCATATACAATACGATCTATACTATCCCGAATTTGAAGATAAAATCACTCACTTGGTTTTTTCAGTAAATAAAAACCATGCCTTCAGTGATGGAAATAAGCGAAGTAGTATAGCATTAGGTGCATATCTTTTGGAAATAAATGGTTTGGAATACTGCATCGATAAATTTATTATTGAAATGGAAAACATTAGTGTCCAGATCGCAGATAATAAAATTGGAAAAGATTTACTTCATAAGATTATTTACTCAATAGTAAATGAAAATGAATTTAGTGAGCAATTGAAACTTGAAATTATTGAAGCAATAGCTTAATAATTTTAATCTAATTAAACACTGCCAAAATGCTCTCTATGGCGATCAAGATATCCCAGGTTGTGGACCCTCAATTTGCTTATCTTTTCTGTACCATACTCACCTAATTTTTTGATAGTCTTGTTTTTTATGGCGCTTGATAAGATGATTTTGCCTGTGTTTTTAAAAGTTATTAGATGGCAGTCGAAGAGGGTGTCATAGGTACTTCCCTTTTCAACAAATTTTGAGTTGGAATGTTTTTTATGTTTCAGGAACTCAAACAATTTCTTCATAAATATATCGCTTTGATGTAAGGTTAGTTTATGGATTTCTGGTTTACTTTATCGATACAGTTTAAATCGTCCCACTCTTCATAAATTAAAACTTTACGGTTCTCCTTTTTCAATCACTTCCTTGGGGTAGCGCATCGTTTGGTTTATCCCTCATTTTGGCTGTAAATATGGTTTGACTTCCGAAATGTTTTGAAAGTGTCAGCAATGCTTTTTCTGTTCTTCTGGGGATAAAGAGTAGTCCCAGAAAACAAATCATCCACTTTAAGAACTCAAATAATCCTAGGATCGTTTTGGGTAATGCTAATGCTACTCCTAAGATGATTCCGTATTTAGTGATTGTATTTTCCATGTGCTTTCGTTTAATACTTAGTAGTTCCTGATTTGTAAAGCCAAGCTACAATATGGGTTTAGGATTCATTGTGACAACTGTTTTTACACGACATAATAACTCAATTTTTTTGTTTTGTATTTAGTTGCTCTACGGTAGGTTATAATTCGTTAAAATCGTTTTTAAAAAAGTTTGTAGCTTTTTGTCAGACTATTATTTAACCTCCTTATCCACACAAAAAATCAACATCATTAACTTTGAAAATCGATGGTAAGAGCTAGCCTTTTAATAAAAAAGGACGCCGTTTTAACCCTTTAGAAGTGCAAGGTGCGACATTGTTGTTTTATAAAAAATTACAGTTTTATAATTGCTCTTTTCTTCCAAAGTTAGAAGAGCATTTTTATTGTTTTTAAATACCTTACGGTGCTAAGGCAAAATAAAGCCCTTAACTCGTCGACGGCCTCTTCCGTAAAATAATTTAGTATTAATAAATATTTAAGATAATTGAGGAATCCCTCAATTGAATGACTTTTTGTTTTTGTAAATTGTCCAAAATTTGTCAACTAAAGGTGGATTCCTGGATATGATAGGCGAACGGATAAGAGAATTAAGAGAGGCTAATGGTATTTTGCTGCGGGAGCTTGCTGCTGAGGTGGGTGTGGATCCCGCGGTGCTTAGTAAGATGGAGCGTGGAGAGCGTTCGTTTAGACGAGAGGACATTGAAAGGTTGGCCAAGGTGTTTAAGCAGTCTGAGAAGAAATTGATTACGTTGTGGCTGGCAGATAAAATTTTAAAAAGAACTAAAAACCAAGAGTACTCAAAGGAAGCACTGCAACTTGCAATGGCCCGATTTGAGTACTAGTTAATACCCATTATGAGCGATACATTAGATATGACGAGCCCAGATCTCGTTAACCAGAATTTTGAAAAACTTGCCGAACTTTTCCCTAATTGCGTAACTGAAAGTGCTGCGGGCAGAGCCATAGACTTTGACCTGCTGAAGCAAGAGTTGAGTCACGAAGTGATAGAGGGGAATAAGGAGCGTTACCGGCTGGAATGGCCAGGGAAACGCGAAGCTATTGTTACAGCCAACTTGCCTACAACAAAAACCCTGCGACCAATACGTGAGGATTCTGTAGATTTTGATACTACGGAGAACCTATATATAGAAGGGGATAATCTGGAGGTATTAAAGCTTTTACAGGAAAGTTATTTGGGCAAGATTAAAATGATCTATATAGATCCGCCATATAACACGGGGAAGGACTTTGTGTATAAGGATAATTTTACGGAAGATAAAACCGAGCACGAGAGAGAGAGCGGGCAACGGGATGATTATGGCAGACGCTTAGTGGCGAATCCAGAAAGTTCTGGTCGGTACCATAGTGACTGGCTTACTATGATGTACCCAAGGTTGAAGCTTGCGCGAAATTTATTGACTGATGATGGGGTGATTTTTATTTCGATTGATGATAACGAGATTCATAATCTAAGGAAGGTATGTGATGAAATATTTGGTATGGATAGTTTTGTGGCTGAAATGATATGGCAAAAGAAAACAGGCTCGTCAGACGCATCAAACATTGCTACAATTACTGAGTATGTTTTAGTTTATGCAAAGAAAAATGATTTACTCAAATTGAATCAGGATAATGATGCTCACGATGAGAAACGTTATAAATACAAAGATGATTTTTATGATGAAAGAGGGCCGTTTTATTATGATAATTTAGATAGAGGAACATTAGGCTACCATAAAAGTCTTGATTATCCAGTAGAAGCTCCTAATGGAGAAATGATTTTTCCAAATGGCCGAGATAAACAGTTTGATGATGGATGGAGATGGAAATGGGGTATTGAAAAATTAAATTGGGGATTGAAAAATGGATTTATAGAAGTAATGGAGTCTACTACCAAGGAAAGTGGCTGGGGAGTTTATTATAAAATATATTTGAATGTGGATAATGAAGGAAATAAAAAAGTACGTAGTTCTCCATATAAAAATCTACTTCAAGGAATTTTAAATACTCACGCTTCGGCTGAAACCAAATCGTTATTTGGTAATTCTGGCGTATTTTCTAATCCCAAGCCAGTAATGCTAATTAAAAAACTAATGCAAATTGGAACCAGTTCAAATGACATTTGTTTAGATTTCTTTGCTGGTTCTTCGACTTCTGCTCAGGCTTTGATAGAATTGAATGCGGAAGATGATGGTAAACGAACTTTTATAATGGTACAGCTTCCGGAGCAAACAGATGATAAAAGTACTGCCTTCAGAGCAGGCTTCAAAAACATTTGTGAAATAGGCAAAGAGCGCATCCGTAGAGCTGCCAAGAAGATCGAGGAAGAAACAAATGCCGATATTGATTATGGGTTTAGAGTGTTTCGCTTAGACGATAGTAATATGCAGGATGTGTATTACAAACCTCAGGAATATGACCAAGGGCAATTGGATGCTTTTGCAGATAATGTAAAACCAGACCGTACTGCAGATGATCTTCTGGCGCAAATACTTCTGGACTGGGGCTTGCCATTGTCCTTGCCCATTGAGCAGGCAATAGTTGCTGGCAAAAAGGTATTTAAGGTGGCCGGTAACTCACTCTATGCGTGTTTTGATACTGATATAGATGAAGGTTTCGCAAAAGCAGTGGCGGAAGAGGCGCCGTTGCGTATTGTATTTAAAGACAGTGGGTTTAAAAATGATACGGCCAAAGAAAATGTAAAGCAGTTGTTGAAGCAGTTGAGCCCGGAGACGGAGATGAAAGTAATCTAAAATGGCACTACCAATAAACATACGTGATCTAGTGCACGGGGAAACTGTGGAATGGGAACGTCTTGAGTTTAAAAAGGGATGGAATCCAGAGGAGATAGTGCATACTATTTGCGCTTTCGCCAATGATATTAATAATTGGGGAGGGGGGTATATCGTGGTAGGGATTGGAGAAAATAATGGGCAGCCTGTGTTGCCGCCGGTTGGCTTACAACAAAACCAATTAGACCATATTCAAGGAGACATTGTAAGATTGGCTAATCAATTACAGCCTAATTATTTTCCCATATCGCAGCCTTATGTTTTTGACGGGAAACACATAATCGTTTTGTGGTGTCCTGCGGGAGATAATAGACCTTATTCAGCACCTTCTACTCAAGGCAGGCAGGCGCAACGTCACAGATATGTGCGCTTTGGGTCGCGCAGTATTGTTGCTAGGGGTGTACTGGATGTTCAGCTTACTGAACTTGCTGCGCGTATTCCTTTTGATGATCGCGTTAATAACCAGGCTACTATAGATGACCTAGACCTTGGCACTATCCAAGCTTATTTGCAAGAGATTAAAAGCGAGCTTTATGCCGAGAGCACGCGTATGTCGCTCACAGAAATTGCACGTGCGATGCTCATTGCCAAAGGCCCTGATGAAGACATACGACCAGTAAACGTGGGGTTGTTGTTTTTTTCAAAAACGCCAGAATCGTTTTTCCCAAGAACACAGATAGAACTTGTTTGGCATCGAGATTACACAGGTAAATCTTTTAAGGAATATATTTTTAAAGGCCCTTTGCACGAACAATTGAGAGACACCTTATCCTTTATAAAAACCAATATTATAAGTGAGAAAGTAGTGAAACACAAGGATATAGCTGAGGTTGATCGTTTTAATAACTACCCATATACGGCCATTGAGGAAGCGCTATCTAATGCAGTTTATCATAAGAGCTATGAAATTGGAAGTCCTATTGAAATACAAATATGGCCTGACAAAATAGAAATATTGAGTTATCCAGCGCCTAAACCGCCGGTAACCAACGATATTCTGGGAACTAAAAAGCGCATTATAGCTAGGGATTATAGAAACAGACGGATAGGGGATTTCCTAAAGGAGTTACATTTAACGGAGGGCAGGGGAACAGGATTTCCTTCCATTTATAATGCAATGGAAGAAAATGGTAGTCCATTACCCATCTTTGAAACAGATGATGAAAGTTATGTTCTTGTAACCCTTCCTGCTCGAGGTAATGACCAAGCTAGTGACCAAGTTAATGATGGAGTTAGTGTTCAAGTTGAAGCCCCTAAATTCAATACATTAGAAGATATTGTTGCTTTTAGTAACCAAGTTAATGACGGAGTTAGTGTCGGAGCTACTGACGGAGCTCAAGCTAATGATAATAGCATTTCAGGTGATTCTAAAGAAACAATTGACGGAGTTCGTGATGGAGCTAGTGACGGAGCTCTTAAAATTCTAGATGAACAGGTACATACAAAAGTAGCGGCTATACTAAGTGGATTAGGACAATGGACAAAAAGAAGTGATTTGTTTGACCAAATAGGACTAACAAATCATTCTACAAATCGCAAGAAATATTTAGATCCTTTATTTGATTTTGGATGGATAGAAATAGAATTTCCCGATAATATGACCCATCCTAATCAGCGCTACAAAATAACAAAAACAGGAAAACGAATTTTAGAACTTATTACAGCATAATGAAGTTACAGTTTAAAGAACAACAGTTTCAAGTAAATGCAGTACAGGCGGTGGTGGATTGCTTTGAAGGACAAGCGTTAAAAACCAATACGTTTACCTTAGAAAAAAGCCAGGAAATACTTCGCAGGGCCAAGCAAGCCAATACCAAGGAGTTTACATTGGAACTGGATCAGGATCTTGATGAGGCCATAGGGTATCGCAACAGTACTATACAGATCACCGAGACTCAAATCCTCAAAAACATTAATGCGGTACAGAAGCAGAATGAGCTTTTGGAAAGTGAAAGGCTAGAGCGGCCGAAAGGCGTTCGACTGGGCTATAACCTTACCATAGATATGGAGACAGGTACTGGGAAAACCTATGCCTATATTCGAACTATGTATGAGTTGCATAAAAAATATGGGTGGAGCAAGTTTATAGTTATCGTTCCGAGTATAGCGATACGTGAAGGGGTTTATAAATCTTTTGAGGTAACGCAGGATCACTTTCAAGAAAAGTATGGACATAAGATAAAGCCGTTTATTTATAATAGCAGCCGGCCGCAGGATATTGAAAATTTTGCCTCTGATAATCGAATCAGTGTTATGATTATCAATACCCAAGCATTTAACGCCAGAGGGAAAGATGCTAGGCGTATCTATCAAGAATTGGATGATTTTGGAACTAGAAAGCCTATTGAGATCATTGCGCAGACCAATCCGATTTTAATTATTGACGAACCACAGTCGGTTGATGGAGTGCGAACGCTTGAGAGTATGCAGGATTTTAATCCGTTATTCACATTACGCTATTCTGCTACCCATAAAGTTGATTACAATAAAATTTATCGTCTTGATGCGCTTGATGCGTACAATAAGAAACTTGTTAAGAGAATTCAAGTAAAAGGAATCAATCTTAAAGGTTCTACAGGAACTACGGGCTACGTGTATGTAGAGCAAATATCATTAAGCAATACGAAACCGCCAGTGGCGCTCATTGAGTATGAGCAACGCAGTGGAACAGGGGTGAAGCGTGTTCGAAAGAAATTGGAGAAAGGAGCTAATCTATATGAAATATCGGGGAATATGCCCCAATATAAAAACTGTACTATTCAGGAAATAGATGGGTATTTCAACAAGGTTGTTATCAATGGAGAGGATATTTATGCTGGGGATGCTATAGGGGATTTGAACGAAAAGGATTTTAGAAGAATTCAAATTCGCGAAACTATTTATTCGCATTTACAAAAAGAGAAGGAGCTTTATGGGAAAGGGATTAAGGTGCTTTCGCTTTTCTTTATAGATTCGGTAGATAAATACCGTGTGTATGATGATGATGGAGAACAACTACTGGGAGAGTATGCCCAGATTTTTGAAGAGGAATATAATATAGCGCGTAATGAGTTTTTAGATCTGTTTAATCAAGAGTATAATGATTATCTAAAAGAGACAGATCCTAGCACTATTCACAAGGGCTATATGCCTGGAAACTATGGTGCTTATTTGGAGCGGGACAATCCGGAAGATGTGCACGATGGTTATTTTTCGATTGACAAAAAGAAAAAACTGGTAGATCCTTCCGTTAAACGAGGTGCGGAAGATTCTGATGATATTTCGGCATACGATCTTATTATGAAGGATAAGGAACGCCTGCTCAGCTTTAAGGAGCCCACGCGATTTCTGTTTTCGCATTCAGCGTTAAAGGAAGGGTGGGACAATCCTAATGTGTTTCAGATATGTGCTTTAAAAAATAGCGATGCTACCATACGACGGCGTCAAGAAGTGGGACGTGGTATGCGTTTGTGCGTTAATAAGAATGGAGTTCGGCAAGATTTTGATACCGTTGGGGAGCAAGTGCACGAGATCAATAAATTAACGGTTATTGCCTCTGAGAGCTATGAAACTTTTGCAAGAGGACTGCAGTCTGAAATTGCCGCAACCTTAAAGGGCAGACCGCAAAAAGCCGATGTTGAATATTTTGTTGGAAAACTTGTGCAAAATGAAAAGGGAGATGAGCATAGAATAGATCCTGTACAGGCTAAAAAGTTGAACAAGCATCTTTATAAAAATGATGTTTTGGATGATGATGATAAAATCACAAAAATAGGAAGAGAACTCATAGACCAAGATAAGGTACCGCTAACAGAAGAGTTGGAAGATTTTAGAACCAGCATAACGCAACTTCTAAAATCGGTTTATACTGGGGAAGTTTTAAAACCAGAGGATGACAGAGAAACTATTGTAGTTCGAACTAACAAAAACTTTAAAAAGAAGGAGTTTCAAGAACTATGGAACAAAATTAATCTCAAAACTATTTATGAGGTTAATTTCAATACCGAAAAGCTAATAAGGGATAGCATTATAAAAATCAATGCCGACCTCAACATTGCGGATCGCCATTATGAAGTAAAAAGTGGGGAGTTGGAAGATGGTTCTATGGCTGAAATGCAGGAGGGTACTCTTTTTAGAGAAACAGGGCGGAAGTTGGATAAGGTTAAGACCGATCTTTATACCGATACCGTTTATGATATTGTTGGAGAAATTGTGAATGGCACGAATCTGACTCGGAAAACTATTGTAGCTGTTTTAAAGGCCATCAAGCAAGAGAAATTTTTACTCTTAAGAAAAAACCCAGAGGAATTTATCGCCAAATGTGCCAAGTTGATCAATGAGGTGAAAGCGAGTATGATTATCAATAATATTGTCTATCACAAAACCGAAGAGCGTCACGATGCACACACCGTATTTACGAACGATAAATACAGTACGCGTCAATCTGAAACCCTAAAGAAACATATTTACGATTACCTCACAACAGATTCGGGAGTGGAAACCCGTTTTGCTGAGGCCTTGGAAAATAGTGTTGAGGTTTCTGTATATGCAAAGCTTCCGAAGAGTTTTTATATAACAACGCCTGTGGCCAATTACAGTCCAGACTGGGCCATTGTGTTTGACAGGGAAAAGGTGCGTGAGATTTATTTTGTAGCCGAGACCAAGGGATCAGATTCAGATCAAGATTTACGGGAGATAGAGAAACTCAAGATTCATTGTGCTACTGTCCATTTTGAGGAAATAAGTGATAAGGAAGTGAAGTTTAGTAGGGTGAGCAGTTATGAGAAGTTGTTGGAGATTATTGAATTGAGGTAGGGGATGAAATTAATCGATAACGTAAATAGTCGTTTAGGCGACGACCTGAGGGAAAGTATTAAGAAGGGCAGTAAGCTAAGTATAGCGGTTAGTTCTTTCTCTATATATGCTTATGAAGCCTTAAAAAAGGAATTGGGAAGCATCGAGGAGCTTCGTTTTGTCTTTACCAGACCGACCTTTATTGAAGAGAAATTCCAAAAGCATTCACGACAGTTTTATATACCTCATATCTATAAGGAAGCAGATTTATGTGGGGGTGATTTTGAGCTTCGATTAAAGAGTGAATTGAATCAAAGAGCTATAGCGCGGGAATGCTCTAAATGGGTTAGGGACAAAGTGGTTTTTAAATCGAATGTAGATAGCACGAATACCATTAACGGGATGATTCATCTTGAAAATGGGGAATCGGATGGGGCTGCATATTCTGGAATCAGCAGTTTTACTTCTTCTGATTTGGGGATTACTCATAAAAAAGGATTTCCAACCCTTATTCAGAAATCGGAATTTCCGCAGAGTAGCGCATATTTGGAATATTTTAACCAAATATGGGAAAACAAAGAAGATCTTAAAGATGTGACTCTCCAGGTGCAAGAGTATTTTGAAAATGCATTTAAAGAGAATAGCCCTGAATTTATTTACTTTATTACGCTTTATAATATTTTCAATGATTTTTTGGATGATATCTCTATGGAGAATCTTCCCAATGATCAGATAGGTTTTAAAGAGTCCGTGATTTGGAATAAGCTTTACAATTTCCAGAAGGATGCGGTTATAGGGGCAATTAACAAACTTGAAAAATATAAGGGATGTATTCTGGCCGATAGCGTTGGGTTGGGGAAGACATTTTCAGCATTAGGGGTAATTAAATATTACGAAATGCGTAATAAAGATGTTCTGGTATTGTGCCCAAAAAAGTTGGAAGCGAACTGGAATACCTATCGGCATAATGATAAGAACAATATTCTTGCGGGAGACCGCTTTGGGTATGATGTGCTTTTCCATACTGATTTATCGCGTGAACGTGGAATGAGCAATGGGCGGAATTTGGAAAGTGTGAATTGGGGTAATTATGGGCTAATCGTAATAGACGAATCTCATAACTTTAGAAATAACAATACGGTTGTCGGGAAAGAAAATAGATATCAGAAGCTGCTTAGGAAGGTAATACAGGAAGGTATTGAGACTAAAGTGATGATGTTGTCTGCAACGCCTGTAAATAATAGATTTAATGATTTAAGGAATCAGCTGGCCCTGGCTTATGAAGGAGAAGCGGCTTTAATTGATGAAAAACTAGATACGGATAAGGGAATAGATATTATTTTTAGAAGAGCACAACAAGCTTTTAATGTTTGGTCTAAATACGCGACGGAAGAGCGAACGACTGAGAAATTGCTTGATATGTTGGATTTTGATTTTTTTGAAATCTTGGATTCCCTTACGATAGCACGTTCTAGAAAACATATAACCACTTATTATGATACGACGGTAATAGGGAAATTTCCGAAGCGTGAAATACCTGTCTCCATCAGAAGTGCCTTAACTCAAGATAGCTCCATAACCTATACAGAAATAGCCGAAAAGTTGACGTTATTAAATCTGTCGATATACACGCCCCTGAATTATATTCTGCCCAGCAAGATTCAGTTTTATGCGGATCTCTATGATAAAACAGTAAAGGGCGGCCGGTTAACCCAAATGGATCGGGAGAAAAGCTTACAGATCTTGATGCGAATCAATCTTCTAAAGCGGTTAGAGAGCTCTGTTGACTCCTTTAGAATAACTTTGGAAGGAGTGATGAGGCAAATAGAGGCTGCTTTAAAAGCTATTAAGAATGGAGAGAACGAGGCTTACTCTGGTATTGAAGCAAAGATGGACAGTGAAGAGTTTGATTGGGAAGCCAATTGGGGAGATGAGGAGAATGTGATCGGTAAAAAAATAAAGGTTCACGTATCGGATGTTGATGCCAAAAGATGGAGTGAAGATTTAGGAGAGGATTTATATGTTTTAGAACAATTGCACAAATCTGTTTCTCATTTAAAAGGCGAAAAGGATTTAAAGCTGCAATCTCTTAAGGAACTCATAGAGAAGAAAATTGAGAAGCCCTTGAACGGCACAAACAAAAAGGTAATTGTTTTTACTGCTTTTGCCGATACCGCGAATTATCTATACAGGGAGCTAGGGAAAGATTTGAAGAACACGTATGGATTAAATACGGCCTTGGTGACCGGCTCAAAAAGGTCTTGTACTACCAAGAAAATACCAACTCAATTAAATACGATACTGAGTTGTTTTTCTCCCATTTCAAAAGATAAGGATCAATTGTACCCTTCCATAAAGGAATCTATAGATATTTTAATAGCAACCGATTGTATTTCAGAAGGTCAAAACTTACAGGATTGTGATTATTTGGTGAATTATGATATACACTGGAATCCTGTTAGAATCATTCAACGTTTTGGGCGTATTGATAGGATCGGCTCCAAAAATGACAGTATTACAATGGTCAATTATTGGCCTGATGTTACTTTGGATTCTTATATCAATTTAAAGCAGCGAGTAGAGAGTAAAATGCTCATTAGCAATATGGCGAGTACCGGTGATGACAATATTCTGAATTTGGATGAAAAGGATCTGGACTATAGAAAGGTTCAGTTGCAACGACTTCAAGAGGAGGTAATTGACTTAGAGGATTTGCGCGATGGAGTAAGCATTACAGATTTAGGTTTAAATGATTTTCGAATTGACTTATCCAATTTTATAAAGAGTTATGGGGAGCTCAAAAATATTCCAGAAGGGGTGCACGCGGTAGCACAATCCAATCAAACATTTGCGCCGGGAGTTATTTTTGTTCTTAAAAACATTCATACGAGCGTGAATATTGACAAATTAAACAGGCTGCATCCATACTATCTTGTTTATGTAAAAAACAATGAAGAGCTGTTTTTGGGTCATATGGAATCGAAGAAAATATTGGATGCAATGCGGATGCTCTGCAAAGGAGAAAATGAACCAATTCTAAATTTGTGTGACGAGCTTTCAAAAGAGACTAAAGAGTATTCGAAAATGGATACCTATTCACACTTACTTAAACAAAGTATTGGGAGTATTCTTCAGACCGAAAAAGAGAAAGATGTACAAAGTCTATTTAGAACAGGTGGGACAACTGCTCTTAAAGAAAAATTAAGGGGAATTGAAGATTTTAATTTGGTGTCATTTTTAATTATCAAGTAGTTGAATATCTATAATTTACCACAAAGCACTATTGTTAATCGGAATGTTCCTAAAAATGCATTCGATGAATATTCTAATTCCAAGCAAAAGAGAATGTTCACGGATTTAATATCCAAGATAACCTGGAAGCATAAAATATCTTCAGAAACAATTAATCTATCAGGAATAGAAGTCCAAGAGATTCAGTTATTCGAAATTCAATTAAAGGAGAAAAATAGTATTCGTCCTTTGTTGGATATTATTGATAAGGCGATTCCGTATCACATTATTTTTATAATTGTTTTTGAAAATGAAGTCCGATTTAGAACGGCGAAGAAGCATCTGAACCCTTTAAATGAGAACAATGCCGTCATTGATTGGGTTTTTGAGACGGAATGGTCCAAACAAGGTGATGCCGCATACGGCTTGGAATTAAAAAAGAATATCGACTCTGTTTATTATAATTTCTGCTCTGATATCACGGGAGAGGATAAGAAATTTGATTCTATTACGGAGATGATTGCATACAGGAGTGAAGTAAAAGAACTTGAAACCCATATTGAGAGACTTAAATCTCTAATCAAAAAGGCGAAGCAGTTTAATAGGAAGTTGGGGTTGAATATTGAATTGAATAGGATTGAGGGGGAGCTTGAGAGGGTTAGGGTATTGGGGAGTTCTCAATCTAGATGATAGATAGTTTAGCTAATATTAATTCCATATTGATTCAAGTTTCTGGACTTGTAATCTCAAAATTCGTCGAATTATAAATGTTTAGATAATCAATTATGTTGGCAAAAGGGGAAAATTTAGAAAGGCAGGTCAAATTGTTTTTTGGGGAGCTATTTAAAGAATGTGGATTCACTGTAATCAAAAATAGACAACAAAAAAGTGGTACTCAAGATGGATTTGACAACGAAATTATTGTCGTAGATGAATTTTATAGGGAGTTTAAAATTTATATAGAATGTAAAGATTACTCTACGAAGCTAAATTACTCTGAAATTGTAGTTAAAATACCCCAAATAATATCCTCTTATAGGCCAGATCTATTTCTTTTTATATCTCCAAAGGAGCCTTTTAGTAATCCATACAATGACTCTCGGTTAGAAAAATTTTATAATGAATTTGATGTACCAATCAAGTTTTTGACTCCTGATAATCAAGTTGAAGAGCTCTTATCCTTAAATACTGTGGTTTATAAGGCTATTTACAATAGAGAGCCGTTGGTAAAGGTTGATAGGAAAGAAAAAATAGATTGGTTTAAAAAATTTATTTTATCGACAAACCCCCTAAAAAAAATTATACTTGATGAAAATGACCGACATAGTTATATAACAAATATAGGCTTAACGGAGAATTATATTGACAGGTCTATCTTAGAGCCGAGTCAAAATTCACCGATCCAAACTCAATATTTTGAAACGGCGGAAAATTCTTTTGGCGATAGTACCATTCGTCTACTTAAAGATAAGGATAAAATTGGTGTGGTCTTACTGGGGAATCCGGGTAGTGGAAAATCCTGTGAGCTCAGAAATATTGCAATAAGCACTTGGGAAAATAGAGATAAAATAGGCTGGATTCCCTTTTTTCGAGAGATTAGAACATTTACTCAGCACAGTTCCATTGAAGATTATCTCCCAAAAAATTGGGATAAAATCCCGCAACTGTTGATAATTTTTGATGGGTTAGATGAAATTTCTCAAAGTCAAGAATTTGGTTCTAAACTTGAAAAGTTTATCCTGGATAATAGGAATTCGAAGAATAAGATAAAATTTGTTCTTAGTTGCCGAACAAATATTTATGAAAATGTTATTAAAAGTATTTCTTCCTTTGAAGTTCTCTTTTTAGATAAACTTAGCCTCCATTCAGCAATTGATTATCTAGAAAGGTTGTATGGCTTGTCACAAAATGACTCAATTGCTTTAATACGAAACAAGTCTCATCAGGAATTATTAGAAAACCCCTATTATCTAAGGTTGTTTGGAGAATACTATTTAAAGGAAAAGAAGATTCCTGAAAATAAGGCCGAACTTCTGAATAAATTTGTGGAGAATCGTCTTGAAGATGATTACAAAAATAAATTTAAAACTCAAAGATTTGACAAGGCATTGGTGGAAATTCATTGTAAAAAATTAGCACTTACAATGGAGGCTATGCAAAAAAATGAAATTTCTGAATCCCATATTCATTCAATATCCGGGACACATAAAAATATTTTTATCGACTGCTGTTTTTCTCAAAAAGTTTACGATGAAAATCTCTGGAAATTTGAACATAGGAATCTGCAAGAGTATTTTGCAGCAAAAGCTTTACAAAATCTTTCTTTTAATGATATAATTCAGTTTATAAAAATAGATGAAAATGAATTTAAGACGCATCCCTCTTGGCTAAATACAATCTCCTATTTATTGGATATGATTGGTCAAAACTCAAGCCTTTATGAGCAAATGATTGATTGGTTAATAGAAAATGACCCAGAGGTACTGTTTAAGGCTGATTCTTATAGATTACCTAAAAATATTAAGTTTAAAGTTTTCAAAGATTATTTTACTGAGCGTTGTTTGAAACAAACATTATGGATCAGGTCTTATGATGCTGGTGTACTAGAACTTGCCAAATTTGCCGATTCTGAAATGAGCATCGAGTTTTTGTTAAGCCAATTAAAAAACAAAGATCACAATCGAAGAATCAGGATATCCGCAGCAGATCTGTTATCCTATATGTCCATCAATGAAAGAGCAGACGAGGTTAAAGATGTAATAATCAAATTACTAAAAGCTCCTTTAGAAGAGGTCGATTTCGGTTTTAAAGCGGATGTTATTCACAGGTTTAAACAATTAAATTACCATAGGGAATCCAACTTCATTGACAGAGCTATTGAAGCATTGGGGGAGATAGACCATCATCAAGTCATTAGTGCTTTACTTTATCTAATAGAGGATTCCGAACCCGATAAGTATGGTGCCTTTATTAAGAATCACTCAATCAAAATAATAGATGAACGTTGTAGAAAATATAAAAAAAGTGACAATCTATCCACAGGAGAAGAAGCTACATATCTTAGAATACTGAAAAACTTTAATGATACTGAGAATTTAATTTTTGCCTTAAAATTCTATTTAAAAAATCGTTTCCCTTATTCACCGGGTGAAGATCTAGATAAAAGTATTGAAGTTGTTATTAACAAGCTGGCAGCAAATTATCTTCGAGACCAACATGTATATAACGAGTTTTTGGAGATCATTGATAATGATTTATATGATTCAGACTTTAGATTAGAAAATGAAGAATTAATTTTTCAGTTTTTTAAAAAGACAAATACAATCCAAAGTGCTTTTAATGATCTTTATAACAAAAGCATAAATATCAGCAATAAAAGACATTTTTTGGTTTTGTTTTCAGACAGCGAAAATATTAAGGTATTTGTAAAGGATTTTTTATCTGAAAAGATTGAATTTAATGAACTTATATATTTTAGAAACAACCTATCCTATCATAATTTTGAACTTGCTTTGGAGTTCCAAAAAATGGTTGAAGAGGAAACCTCAATTAATTTTCCAGATAAATTAGAAACTTCTAACCAACGTCAATGGGCGGAATTTCATAAAACTAAATATCAAGTTGGTTTTGATTTGTTGTTCAATAAATCCCAATTAGCAAGATTGACTAAACAGTATTTTCGAATTCATCCGGACCAAATAATTACTTGGGATAATAATAAAGAAACCAAGGTAGAATATCGGAAAAACCTACATCTTCAAAAAACCTTTCCTCAGACATTTATAAATATTATAAATGATGCGCTTAGAGGGAATAAGGGGAAAATCATTGAGCAAGACGTAATAAATCTACTTAATACAAATTCTTATCTTTTCTTCAAGATAAATGAAGAAGTTCTTTCCTCTCACTCTTCAAGCTTCGAAATCACAGTTGGTCATAAAGAGAAAATTTATAAATGGTGCCTTAAAAACCTACCTCATTGCGATTTTAATGGGTATTCTGAAAACTCAAATAGAGAAAATAACGTCAAATGTGAGTTAGTCTGGAGATATAGGAATTTATTTGACTTTGAATATCCTGAAAAATTTCTTCTCGAAATGTTATTCATAGATGGCCAGATGAAAATGAATGGAAAGTATTTTGGATATGAATACATAATTAATGCGGTATCAAAGGATAAACTTAACGAAAGGATAATTTGCAACTTAAATAGCAAAGAGTTAGAACATACGATTCTGCACAATCATATAATGTACGCATTGGATAAAAATTTAAGCGAAGTATTCCATCATATTGAGGAGTACTTATATGATGATAATGAAGCTAGGTATATTAAAAGCACCATCTTAAGGAAGTATTTTGAAAAAACAAAAGATATTGAGTTTTTAAAACGATTAATTAATAATTCTACAGAAGAATCAATAGAGAGAAGTCTATATTGTGAGGTATTAAAGTTACTCATTGAAAATAAGGAAGCTAGTTTTGTAATCGATAGTCTATTAAAACTTCGCGATAAATTCCCTCAAGCAAAGGACTCTTTATTAATCATAAAATTTTTAATTAGAGGCAACTATGCATTAGCGTTTAAACTTTATAATTCTTGGCTACTTAAAGATTTATACGCTTCAAGAGACGTACGTGGAACTATTGAAAAGGAGGACTATTCAGTGTATACTAACAAAGAAGGCATAAATGATTTAATGGATTTATTTGAAATTGGTTGTAACCAGTCCTTTAAATTTGATATTCATTACCATCCAAAACGTATCGCTCATGAAGCTTTGGAAAGCATAAGTAAGATGAATGGGGAGGGCTGTGAATTGATCCTTGGTAAATTAGAAATTTTTAGAGAAAGCCTAATTAAAGTGAACGGGGAACTTTTCGAAGTAAATACGCTTATTAACGACATTACTAGACAATATTTTAATCATAAATCAAAACCACTTTCCTTCAGGGGGATCTCCCAAAAGATTGAAGAATTTAAATATGAAATTCTTTGAGTTTTGAACTTTTTTATCTGATAGGACATTATTCTATGAATATGGAGTTTGGATGGCGAATGAAGCAAAGCATTAGTCTAAAATTAAAATTATATTCTTGACTGGGAGCTGGGTGAGAGCTTCGCTAGGTTGGCAACTAAAGGTTTTCCAAAAAGGATGATACTTAGGTAAACGCTCATCGTTGAAAACATCTAAGGCTGCGCCGGTAAGTTGGCCATCTTCAAAATGAAAATTGTTTCCTTCAGCCATTGACAGTAATGTCCGTCTTATATCACTTTCTGTTTTTGTTAAAAATAGAACCCACAATTTATTCCGTAACATTTTCAAGCTTTTGTATCTAAAGGGAAACGAAACAGTATGAAAACAAAATGTATATTAGTTGTGGCTTTGGTTTTAAGCTTAAATCTTTATGCCCAAAAGGAATTTGAGGTGTCTATTTCAGGAAATGGCCAACCGGTTTTATTGTTTCCGGGCTTTACTTGCACGGGAGAAGAATATCAAGATTTGGTTGGGAAATTATCCGAAAACCATAGGGTTTATAATTTCACCTTTGCTGGTTTTGGAAATGTTTTACCAATCGAAAAACCTTGGCTGCCAAAAATCAAAGAAGCATTAGAAAATTATGTTTCAAAAAATCATTTGGAAAAATCGATCATCATCGGTCACAGTATGGGCGGAACGCTGGGGTTATGGTTGGCTTCTGACAATCCTGATCTTTTTTCAAAACTGATTGTCATCGATGCGTTGCCAGCAATGGGTGCATTGATGATTCCAGATTACGACAGTAAAAACATTCAATACGACACGCCCTATAATCAGAAAATGTTGTCAATGGATGATGCAGCGTTTGAGACAATGTCCACACAAATGGCTCTTGGAATGACCCAAAATACTGAAAAGCGCCAACAACTCACAGATTGGATTATAATAGCCGACCGCGAAACTTTTGTTTATGGTTATACCGACCTATTAAAACTAGATTTAAGGCCGGCGCTTTCAAAAATTAAGATTCCTGTGACTATTTTAGCGGCAACGGAACCTTATGGTCAAGATATAGTCGAGAAAAATTACGGCGAACAATACCAGAACCTAGACGATTATTCGCTTTATATTGCTGAGGGTTCATCACATTTTATTATGTACGACAAACCCGAATGGTTTTTAAGTCAAATTAAATCTGCTTTGAAAACGAAATGAGTACGGAGGACTATTTTGAAAAGATCTATACTGAAAACTACCAAAAAGTTTTGGGACTATGTCTGGGTTATTTAAAAGGCGATGAAGCTTTGGCAAAAGACTTGGCGCAGGATGTTTTCGTCAAGGTGTGGTCAAATCTGAAAAACTTTCGACAAGATTCAAAACCCTCAACATGGATTTACCGGATCACTGTGAATACGTGTTTGCAGGAACTCCGAAAAAAGAGGGATTTGCCATTGGAGTTTGATCTTCAAGAAGAAATATCCAACAAAAATTCATCGCAAGACGAATCCCGTTTAGCCAAAATGTATGCCTGCATCAACCAGCTTTCGTTGCAAAACCAAAGTATTATCCTTTTGGAATTGGACGATGTGCCCCAGGCCGAGATTGCTGAAATCCTTGGTGTTTCGCACCAAGTAGTTCGAACCCGAATTCACCGTATCAAAACTCAACTTTCAAAATGTGTAAGAAATGACTGATTTTAAAGACCTTAAAAATGAATGGAAAACGCGAAAACTTTCCAAGCCCGAACACTCGCATAAAACCATTATCGCGAAAATGCGAAAACTCAAAACCCAACAGACGACAGGTCAAATAGTGTTGTCAGTTACGGCAATCATTCTAATTGGTTTTTTCTTTTATATTTCCGCCTATACGGATTCCCGAGCAACTCTGGGACTACTTTTGATGATAGGCAGTTTATTGCTGCGGATTATCATTGAAATTTATTATAAACTAAATAGTAAAAAATTCGATTTTTCCCAAAGTGCAAAGGAATTGCATCAAAAATTAGTGAACTATCACAAAATCCGATCGCTAGTAAATTATATATTCACTCCCATTTTGTTTATAACCTATATCATAGGTTTTGTTGTGCTTTTACCAGTTTTCAAAGCAAATCTATCCCAAGGCTTCTACACTTATATTCTATGGTCTTCGGGTTTTATATTTGCTTTTTTGGCAATTTTTATAGGCTATCATATCAGAAGGGAATCGCGCGAACTCCGGGATATGAAAAAGGTTTTTGAAGATTGATGATGTCGTCTTCCACTTTTATTTACAGAATGTAAATCTATATTGCGCCAATTTTTTAATTGGTCTTGATCCATAAAACACGAACGCTTTCTTAGAATTCTTGGACAAAGATCCGATTAAAATCGACTGTCCAACGCTCCAATAGGGTGGACTTCAGGTAGAAGTTTTAACACCTTTAGACTTTCCAGTTCTTTTGGATACAGGAGGTTTTGTGGTTTCTAGCTCTTTATTGATATGGTGGTTTCAGTTTTTCTATATGTAAAGAGAATTAGTTTTTCTTTACACGTTGCAGAATTGTGTTAGGTTTTTTGAATTTTGTGATCACGTTGTTTTTATGAGCGAATAAAATTGAGTTTAGTTTACCTAAGGTTTGTTGGTTTAGCCTTCAAAACATCTTCCTTCTGTGGACATGCTGAACTTACTTTTACGGTGATCAGTATTCAGAGTTCAGTGGCAGTAGGCGGTTACAGTTTGCTGTATCATGGTTGCAGTAGAAAAAGATCTTCCCAGAAAAGATGTCTTGTCCTAAAATAGATATACACAAAAGCAGTGTATGTGGACTACCAACAAGAGGGGATCTATGCATCTGCGGTAGATTAACTCTCTCTAAGCCTAGGTTCACCCGTATATAAGCCTAGTCAAAGCCTAGTATAAGCCTAGTGTAAGTCTATTATAAAACCCACAGATGACTCGGAGATATAGGTTTTTGCCTCATACCTAGTACGAACCATAATCTGAGATAACTTGGATACTTGGGTTCCATTTGTTTCAGTAGTTTCGGTTTTATAGTGCTGGGCACTTGGTTTCAAACCTTCTAATTCCTCTGGACAAAGAATCATATTCCCTTAAATAAAGAAGCCCACGTGTTGGACGCGGGCCTCATTCTACAAAGATTCCCATTGCTTCTAATTACCAGTTTTCGACTTGAGAATCAGAGAAAATCGTTTCAATGTTTTGTTTTGAATTCCCAGAAAGAATCCAAATTATATCAAATATATTCAAAATGATTCTATTTGGGTATATATACCCAAAGGACTTTTCTTTATTTCTTCCAAATTGTCATTTCTATATACAGGGAAATGAACGATTCAGAAGCATTAAATGAGTTTCTAGTAAAATTTGGAGAAAGGGTTAAAAAAGAGAGAGAATCAAAGGGGTTAACTTTAGATGATCTTGAATTCCATTCTTCAATCGATTCGAGCGATATCAATAAAATTGAACTCGGTCAGCGGAATATTACAATGAAATCACTTTTAAGAATTTCTCACGGATTGAAAATACATCCCAAGGAATTATTGGATTTTGACTTTACTGCACTAAATAAATAATGATAATTGTTCCTGGTTCATTTTAGATTTGAATCCAATCTCCCTCATCAAATATTGTCAATATACTCTCTTCCTTACTTAACATTCCCATGGTGTTCTCCGCCATAACTTTAAAATGGTGGTATTTTTTCTGTTCATAATCACTTAAAACTAAGGTATCATCTTTAAGATCTGTATCATTTAATGAAACCTGTATTTCATTTTCATTTGTCTGAAATTCATATGTTTTACACCAATTACCCTAAGTGAGTCACTTCGCATTTTCCTTTATCTTTGCAAAAGCAATCGCTCTGTCTTTGTCCAAAATTAACCGCATAATGAAAAAATATACCTTATTCTTATTAGTCATTTTAGCCCCCATTTTTGTCTCAGCACAACTAACCTATGTTCCAGATGATAATTTTGAACAGGCTCTTATAGATTTGGGATACGACAGTCCACCGCTGGATAATTATGTGCCCACGGCTAATATTGAAAATATAGTTATTCTTCCTATTTCAAGCAAAGGAATTAATGACCTTACCGGTATTGAGGATTTTACATCGCTACAGGTTCTCTATTCGGCCTACAATGATTTATCTTCAATAGATCTTTCGCAAAATCTAAATTTGAGGCAAATAAATGTGAGCAGTAACCAACTCTCTGTAATAGACGTGAGTCAAAACCCATTACTTTCCATTTTGTATTGTGATGCGAATGCTTTAACCTCATTAAACTTATCCCAAAATGCACAATTAACTGAACTTTATTGCGATGCCAACAATCTATTACAATTGGATATTTCCCAAAATCCTCTGCTCGAAAAAATATTTTGCGCGAATAATATGTTATCTGCATTGAACACAACAGCTAATCCAAATCTGGTAGCTCTATATTGTTATGGCAATAATATAAGCAGTCTAAATGTTACACAAAATACCGAATTGGAATTACTCTATTGTTATGCAAATAATTTAAATGCGTTGGATGTTTCTCAAAATACATATCTAAGATTTTTACTCGCCCCATTTAACCAAATCTCTAATATAGATTTATCTAATAATATTAACTTGACTAACTTAAGCCTGACCGAAAATAATCTTAACTCAATTGATATTACTAATAATTTAAGTTTAGTAAATCTCTCCTTATCCTCAAATAATCTTTCGGAACTGGATGTCACTTTAAATAATCAATTGAAGGAGGTTATCGTTAACAACAATCAAATTGATTCTTTGGATTTTTCTAATGCATCCCAATTAATATATCTGTACTGTAGCATAAATCAACTGGAATCCCTAAATGTAAAAAACGGAAACAACACAAATATTTCTGGATTTTTTGCAGATAATAATCCAAATTTAGAGTGTATAGAAGTAGATGATCCGGTATATAGTGAAGCAAACTGGCCTGATGTGGATCCTCAGGTAGTGTTTAGTGAGGATTGCAATCCGTTGGGTGTTATAAAGAAAGAATTTGAAAGTCTGTATATTTATCCCAACCCCTTCAGCGACGAAATATTTCTGGAAACTGAGCAATCGGTTTCTTCAATTGAAATATTGAATGTTTTAGGGGTGAGCGTGTATAAATCCATTATGAATATTAATTCTATCAATTTGTCAGGTATATCCGAGGGGGTTTATATTTTGAAAGCTACTTTTAAAAATAGGACGAATCTCGTGACTCGAATTGTAAAGAATTAGAATCAGTTTTGATTAAACTATAAATTTATGGCTTGAATTCATTTCTAAAAATAAGTTGAAACTACTTACTTTTCCTGAAATATTAAAAAGTGCAATAAAGCACACTTTTATTTAGAAAACCATGTGTTATTCATTAAATCTCTTGGTTAGTGCATTTTAATACACTTTTTGTTGTAATACAGTACTTTTTAGTATATTTGCATCAAATAGAGCTTTATAATGCACTTTAGTAAACTAATAACAACTATAAAAGAACGCAGGGAAATGCTTCAGGTGACCCAAGAAACCTTGGCGCAACTATCGGGGGTGGGGTTGCGGACCTTAAAGCAATTTGAAAGTGGAAAAGGCAACCCTACACTTACCACTTTACAAAAGCTTGCTGATGCCTTGGGAATGGAAGTCAATCTAAAAATTAAAGACCTATCCAGTAATTCATGAGAGCGGCCAAGGTACTATATAAAGATGCGGAAGCAGGAGTATTAACGCAACATGATGATGGTTCATTCACATTCCAATATCACGATTGGTGGATGGAGGATAACAGCAAATCAGGAATCAGCCTTACATTACCCAAAACCCATCAGGAATATCATTCCAAAACATTATTTCCTTTTTTTTACAATATGTTACCAGAGGGATCAAATAAACAAGTGGTGTGCAAGTACAACAGAATTGATAGAGATGATTATTTTGGGTTGTTAATGACAGTAGCAAAGACCGATAGTATTGGCGCCGTAAGGATCCTTAAAATAGATAATACATGAGCTTGCCCATAATAACACATTGTCCGGGAACATTAGCCGAAGGCTTTCACACCTACAGCAGAACCTGTCTAAACAGAGTATTCCATGGAAGAAAAGTAGACCATGTCTTGCCTTATGATTCCCCGGCATCCAATCCGGAAACAGACGAGCTTTTTGAGGAGAACCGAAAGCGTATGTCCATTTCAGGAGTACAGGAAAAATTCTCCGTCCTGCTTGAAAAAAACAACCTGAGGCTTGTCAATGAAGGCGAACGTGGAGGCTATATACTAAAACCCATACCGGGAGCTGGAAAAAAACCGGATCAAATGCCGGCCAACGAACACTTGACCATGCAAATTGCCCGTCAGGTATATGGGATAGAAACTGCGGAAAATGCCTTGATATTTTTTAAGGATGGCACCCCGGCATACATCACCAAACGGTTTGACGTACAAGAGGATAAAATGCTCCCTGTTGGAAAAACAATTAAATTGGCACAGGATGATTTCGCATCCCTGGCAGAAAGAACACCTCAAACTCATGGTGAGCATTACAAATATTTAGGAAGCTACCTAGACCTTTTTCAATTAATGGAGAAGTATTTACCTGCCTACAAGCTTGAATCGCCAAAATTGCTGAAGTTCATTATGTTCAATTACCTGTTTTCCAACGGGGATGCCCATTTTAAAAATTTTTCAGTCCTGGAAACTCCAATGGGGGATTTTAGATTAAGTCCTGCTTATGACTTATTGAATAGCCGTATTCATACAGAGGTTAAGGATTTTGCCCTTGATGACGGTTTATTGCCCAGAAATCTTGCCCAAGGAAAAATAAGTAGCCAGTTTCGTGTTTTGGCAAAAGAGGCGGGTATCAATGAGATAACCTTCAATGGTATTTTATCATTAATATCGAAAAAATCAGGCACCGTTGAAAAAATGATAGCTGCGTCTTTCCTGAATGATTCGACGAAAAGAAATTATTGGCAAGCTTACCAAGGACGATTAAAGCAATTGTCTAAAGCTTAAGACGACATAATAACAACATGTCTTTGTCTTCCCAAGTCTTCTACGAACATCCTAGTCATTTTAAGATTCTCAAATTTCGCTCGTTATCTGGTTCTACACCATAGACCCGATTTTTAAAATAACTATTTGGCAGATTTATTTTCACCAAGTACGTCGATGATGGGAGACAGGGAGCTAAAAAATTTCAATAAGTAATTATTGGCTATTTCCTATAATGAGATGATATATAATATTAGATACGCAATATAATTCGCTTAATCAGTGTCTAAAAATGCATTGCCAAAAAATAACTAAGATTGAGCATTCAAAAGCTTATCCCTTAGTGCAAGCATATCATCGCTCACTTTCCTATCTAAGATCTTAGCGTAATGTTGCGTGGTCTTAAGAGATTTATGTCCCAACATTTTACTGACCGATTCGATTGGTACTCCATTAGAAAGCGTAACCGTGGTTGCAAAAGTATGACGCGCCAAGTGAAAGGTTAGATTTTTATTGATTTTACACAAATCTGCTATTTCCTTTAAATAGGCATTCATTTTTTGATTGCTTAACACGGGCAATAAAACATGGTTTTTTTGAACTTCTGAATCTTCAGCGTATTTTGCGAGTATGGCCTCAGCAGTTGGTAGGATAAAACGTCTGGCAATGGTCTTTATCGAACTTTTAGACCGGCAGTTCCCCGTCGAAAACCCGGATGACCCTTTTGTATTCTGATCTCCAAGTAAATTTGCAGAAACATTAGGGGTGCATGTAAACTCATTAAATAGAGCTGTACGTCGTTATACAGGAAAAACCACAAGTGGTTACATATCAGACAGATTAAAGGAGGAGGCGATAATACTCCTAAAGCATACAGATTGGAATATAGCAGACATAAGTTATGGTTTGGGGTTCGAAGACCCTTCACATTTTAATCATTTTTTTAAGGACAGGACGAAACACATCCCATCGAGTTTTAGGGGTTGAACAGTGTACCATGTAATAGAACTTACAAATGAATCTTGTATTTTGAATATTAACCTTCAAACCCAAATTAGATTATTTTTTTTTGTTCCTGATTCACATGTTGACACTATAGCTTTGAAATTTTCAAATATTTCAAAATTTTTATGTATCAACGAGATAGTTATGACTTTGATCATATTTTGTTCGAATCAATTCATTACCTTTACCTGAAAATAAAATCACTTTACTGTGAAGATATTTATCGTCTTATTTGCAATCTTTATGCTCTTCAAGCCAATGCTTCCATTATTGGAATATGCGGTCTTTTATGATTATATAAAGAATGAACTTTGCGTAAATAAGGATAAGCCCGAAATGGAATGCAACGGAAAATGCTATCTTAAAAAAGAATTAGCAAAAGCATCAGATTCTGAAAGAGATCAAGATAAACACCATATCCCAACTTTTGAAAATCAAATTGTATTTTGCGAAATTAATATATTTAGGATTCCATTTTCATTTTCCAACGAAACTGTTTTAGAACCCGTTTTTACATATAATAAAATTTATAGTTATTCCTTTTCAAAGCTAATTTTTAGACCACCTCTTTCTTAATTCTTTCCTTTATACATTATTATTAAATCTTTTGCTATACTCATTTAAGTTGCTTAGCGGCTTATACTTGTGTGCGAATTTTGATTTAATTATATCCAAAAATCACCTCTAATTATACAAGGAGGAAATACTTTATATCTATCCCAAAAGATAGTCTATGTTTTTCTTACCGAAGTGATACTGCTGGTTTTGTATTTAAGGAAACTGGTTCAATTCCACGATTTGTCCTAACACTATTTTTAAAATGCGTTTTTAAATTTTAAAAATGCGCTATAATCTTACAATAGTTTCTGCTGGATTTTCAGCAGTTTCTAGCTAAACAGTCATAACTAATGAAGAAAAATAAATTTTTCGTAATCGCGGTACTTTTTGCGATTACTTCATGTACCATAGACAAAACAGATTACGAATCTGAAATAAGCACAATAGTCACAGAATTTTATGAATTTGAGGAAGCCGTATCTATAAATAAAGATGACTATAAAATAAGCATTGAAGCTTTGAACGGAACATTTTATAAAGGCTATAATGAAGTGCGTTTAAACATTGTTAACACTACTATAAATAAAGAAATAACTGATTCGGAAGTAACTTTCTTACCTATTATGACAACTGCGAATGACGAGCCCGTGTCTTGTCCTCATGATTATGAAATGGCTTACAATAATGACGGCCAATACTATTCTGGATATGCAGTGTTTACAGATGAAAGTGCCATTGGAAACTGGAAGCTATACCTAAGTTTTACAGACAACAACCAAATATATACTATCAACCAAGATATTCATATTGAAGCGCAAAGCAATAAAAATCTAAATATGACATCCTTTCTCGGAAATGATGATGAACAATATTTTATTGCACTCGTTGCGCCGCAGAAACCTGCAATTGCAGAAAATGAATTGGTTGCAGGAATCTATAAATACAACACTCCAACAAACCCAAGTGGAGATTTCCCAGATCCCTCCCAGTTTTCTTATTCAATAGTAACTGATTATACATTACTGTTGGATCCAAGAATGCCAGAGCCTTCTATGGGTAACCATTCCTCAATTAACAACCAAGATTTAAAACAACAAAGCGACAGCCTGTATTATGGAGTTGTTAATTACACTATGACCGGAAACTGGACTTTAAATTTTATTATGCTCAATCAAAATGGAGAAACCTTAAAAGGAACAGTAGTACCAAGAGATTTTACACCAGGAGTGGAAGGAATAAAAAGTGAACTTTTTATAGACATTTTATTCTAAGAACAATGAAAATACTTACCATAACATTCCTGTTTTTTGGACTATTAGCAAATGCGCAAATTACTCAGAAAGAAAATGACACCATAGTTCCTCTAGACGAAGTACAATTACTTGTGGTCAAAAAAAAGAAAATTGAAACGGAAATGAAAATGGCCGTTTCCGTTGATGAGTTTCTGGCAACCTCAAACAATATAAGCTTCATTAAACGTGGCGCCTATGCCTGGGAACCCTTACTTAACAATATGAGCACCGAACGCTCTATCGTAACTATCGATGGCATGCATATTTTTGGAGCGTGTACCGATAAAATGGATCCGGTTACAGCCTATGTTGAGAGCAATAACCTTTCATCGATAGATGTGAAATCCGGACAGGAAGGCAGTTTACACGGTGCCACCGTTGCAGGAAGCATAGATTTGAAAAGAAAAAGCACGCCATTTAGTATTTACAAGAAATGGAAAGGAGCTTACCAAACAGGATTTGAGTTTAATAATAAACAACTTTTCAACCTTGGAAATATCTCTTATGCCAGCAATAAATTCGTGGCAGACGGAAGTATTTCTTATAGGAAAGCTCAAAATTATTCCGATGGAAATAACAAGGAAGTAAATCATTCACAATACACTAAACTTAATGCTTCA
Organism: Aequorivita sp.; assembly: GCA_052105975.1. GTDB lineage: Bacteria > Bacteroidota > Bacteroidia > Flavobacteriales > Flavobacteriaceae > Aequorivita. The sequence goes on from JBQEAY010000020.1 coordinate 71,003, forward strand.
TTAGGGTTTGTTTTTAAAACAGGAGCTTTATCATCTCTAAGGGTAGACGCTATTTTTGATCAAGCCAAAGATGTTGGTTTTCCTGCATTGCCAATGGATTTATGGCTTTCTCGAGCAATAATTACCTCGGCCTCCTACAAACAGCTGTTTGAAGAGGGATTGTTAAGAGTTTGGGAAAGTAAAATCTATTTCAATGGTATAGAACATTATATGGACGATACTACACGTCCTGAAAATCTAGTTCATATGGATATGCCAGGGTGGAGCAATACCTATGGTTTACTCTCTAAAGTAAATTTAAAAAATGGATTTTTTGCTTCGGAAATACAACTCAATGCCTATAACAATCTTTCCACTGCAGAAATGCGAATGTACCCGCAGGATCGAAGCGAAAGAACAATGTTCGCATACAGCTGGCCTTCAGTTACTACTCGTTTTGGTGGAATTTCCGCCAATAATTCCTTAAATGTTTCAGAAAATGGCACTGTTAATATTGGAGCCTCTTTGGGAGTGCACTACAATCATTCAAAATATGTAGAATTCAACTGGATCTTTCATCCGGGCACACCGCAGGAAAAAACGAGAATACTCCCAAGTTTACACGCAAGCTATGCACTTAATTTTAATAATTTCAACTTTTCAGTAGGCGGCGGTTACGGCCATAGGGCGCCATCTGTTTCTGAAGGTTATGGCTATTATATTTACAATAGTTTTGACCGCTACGATTATATAGGAAATCCCAATCTAAAAAATGAAATATCATATGAAGGCAATGCCAGTGCTGGTTATAAAACCAAAAAGGCAAGCATTCAAGCCAATGTGAATTATTTTTATATTGAAAATTATATTATCGGCAGAATTTTAAGTCAGGGAAGCCCGATGAATTATCAGTCGGTTGGTGTGAAAGGATATACCTCATTAGATTATGCTACATTATTCAATTTTTCACTGAATACAAGCTACACTATTGTGGATGATTTGCATTGGAACGGAACGCTAACCTATGCAAGGGGAAAAGACGAAAATGGAAGTAACTTACCTTTTATCCGTCCTTTGAGCTATCAAACTTCTTTGCATTACGAATATAAAAAATTTGGTGTACAGACATCATTGAATGGTGATCTTGAGCAAATAAATTACAGTCCAGAATTTGGAGAAGACCAAACTTCGTCCTATACCATTTGGAATCTTTCTGCAGATTATACTTTTAAGATTAAAAACAAGAAAACAGTAGTTCAGGTGGGAGCCGAAAATGTGTTAAATGAATTTTACAGCACCTATTCTGACTGGGGAAACATACCGAGAATGGGACGCAATATTTTCACTTCATTAAAAATCGACATTTAAAATGATTAAGAAAGTTTTTAGTGTATTAATGTCTTTAGTGTTTCTGCTTGTTATATCGCAACATGCAGTAATCATTGTGCACTTTAAACTGAACCAACAATCTATAGAAAATAAGTATTGCATTAACAAAAACAAACCAGAGCTGAAATGCAATGGAAAGTGTTATTTAAATAAAGAATTGAAAGAATCAAAAAAATCTGATTCTAAAATGGTAATCACCTTTAAAAACTTCGATTTAACTTTAAATCCCACTTCTGAATTTATAGCAGAAACTCCAAAATTCATAAAAGTCAAACAAATAGTAGGTTACAAAGAGTTTCTACATTCAGAACCCTATTTAGAAATTTTTGTGCCACCGCCTATCGCTTCTATTTAGTTAAAATACATCTTAATATCTAAAAATAATATACAATCTCATAATAATTAAAAAATGAAAAAATTAAAAAAGTATCTTCTATTATCCACAGTTTTAATAGCATTTGCATCTTGTAGCAATGATGATGACAGCCCTGTTGCAAATAATGTCACGCTAGAATTTAACAACACTTTCAAAAATATAACTATTGCGTTAGGCGATGCAAATTCTAGTACAGCTACGGCAAATACTTCACAGGCAGGACAATTGCACCATTTTTCAGAAGTGAAATATGTAATCAGTAACATTCGCCTTATAAAAGCAGATGGCACTGAATTCCCTTATAATGTAAACGATCTGGATAAAGGAGCGACCGTTGTCAATCAGTCAAAACCAGCTACACTAAAATATGTTTTAAGTAATATACCAGTTGGGGACTATGCCAAGATAAAATTTGGACTAGGCGTTAAACAGGAGTTGAACACTTTAGATGAAGTAAGGTTTCCGGAATTCTATGCATCTGCAGGAGCTAATGACACAGAAATGATGTGGGAATGGGGTACTGGATATCGTTTTACAAAGCTAGAAGGCTTTTATGAAAATGATAATAAAGAAATGTCTATCCACACAGGAAGTACTATTGAGGGAGAAGAAGGAAATTATACCCAAGGTGTAGATGCTTATAGAGACATTACCTTAAATCTTACCACTAATGCAATAGTTGGCAATACTGCCCCTACAATTAAAATCAAGGCAGATTTTGATAAATTATTAAGCGGGAATACCACTATTACATTATCTACCGGAACAGGTATGGATAACAACGCAACGCCAAATATACATACAGCAGCCCATATGGTTAAGTTTGTAGATAATATAGGCGGAAACAGCACAACTGATTTGGTTGGAATGTTTTCAATAAGTAGTGTAGAAAACTAATCTCTTTCTAGGGCCGTCTTAAATTTAATAGTTGGGACGGCTCTATTTTATATTGTTTATAGAAACCAAATGCGTTCCACATGAAAAAAATAGCAACTATTTTAGTTTTACTTTTAATTCTATCTTCTTGTAGTAGGGATGATAATTATGAATCAATTGCTTATAACAACCCAGAAGTCGACTTAAATATACCACTGAATTTTCCCGAAATGAACAGTTTTTTTGACACAAATAGACCTACTAAATATGGAGTTGAATTAGGAAAAAAGCTATTCAATGAAAAAAGATTTAGTGCAGATAATTCCATTTCCTGTGCCAGCTGCCACATTCAAGAAAATGCCTTTACAGACAATAATCCACAAGCTATAGGAATAGAGGGAAGAATAGGACTTAGAAACACACCACCTATTCAAAATTTGGCTTTTATGAAATTTTATAATTGGGATGGAAGCAAACTGCAGTTAGAAAAGCAACCGCTTGTTCCAATAATAACCCACGAAGAAATGGATTCCTCAATTCTGGAAGTTTTGGATAAAATTAAGAGCGATGCTGCTTATAGTGAATTATTCAGAAAATCTTTTGGAGATGAAAATATTACGTCGGAAAGAATTTATAAAAGTCTTGCGCAATATGAATACACTCTAATTTCAGCCAATAGCAAATACGATAAAGTAAAAAGAAATGAGGGCGAGACTTTCACAGAAAGTGAAGCTCGAGGTTACCAAATTTTTCAGCAAAAATGCGTAAGTTGTCACAGCACAGAATTATTTACAGACCAAAGTTTCAGGAATATTGGTTTTCCGATAAATCCAGATAGCAATGAGGCGGGGCGGGCTAGGGTTACCGGAAATCCAGCAGAGTATATGAGCTTTCGTGTACCGTCCTTAAGAAATGTAGAGTATACTGCGCCTTATGGCAGTTTCGGGCAATTTGCAACATTAATTGAAGTATTGGATTATTTTGATAATGGTGTTTTGGAAGCAGACAATCTCGATCCCATTTTTAAGGATAATGACAATAAAATAGCCCTCACAAAACAGGAAAAAATATACATTATCTCATTTATGAAAACCTTAAGTGACAGTGAGTTTGTTAATCCTTAAAAAAGAAGAAGATTGAAGGAATGTTCTTGGAGAAGCTTATATATTCTTAATATCATTCTTGACTTAAATGGGCAAGCTAAGCACATTTATTACAAATTCCCGTTAAAACGCAATTTACCGATTCAACAGAATAACCTTCATGCAAATCGTAGTTAACCTCAAAGGGTAGGCATTCTACAACTTTACATTTGGTACATCTAAAATGAAAATGATTATGTGCCAAAGCTTCTTTTTCATTTTTCCCACCTAATGCAAAATGTTGTTTTCCATCTTCAGCCACCACTCTGTGTAGAACTCCATCCTCACAGAAACGATTTAAAATGCGATATATAGTCGCTCGATTAATTTCTATTCCAATTTTTTGTTCAATAACATCCTGGCTCATAGCTTCATCTGCTTCGGCTAAAACAGCTAAAACCGCGTCTTGTGTTGGTGTGCTTCTCCTTTTCATTTGTTAATGCGATTTAATTGCAATAATTTAATGCGAATTTGTTGCAATATAATATAATTATAATATATTTGCAATATTAATTAACGCAACTTACTTGCATTAGTGAGTCGTTTTATTCTGAAATTCTTTACTATGAAAATGAATAAAAATTTTGATGCAATTATTGTTGGTGGAAGTTATGCTGGTCTTTCTGCGGCAATGGCTTTAGGTAGATCATTACGGAAAGTTTTAGTGATAGACGGAGGGCAACCATGTAATAGACAAACCCCATATTCACATAATTTTTTAACCCAAGATGGAAAACCTCCAGCCGAAATTTCTGCCATTGCTAAACAACAAGTGGAACAATACAATACCATTTCTATTGTAAATGACTTTGTTGCTAATGAAAGAAGGACACCTGTAGGTTTTGAAATCAAAACAGAAGCAGGTAAAATATTTTCAGCAAAAAAAATAATTCTAGCCACTGGAGTGAAGGACGTGATGCCTAACATAAAAGGATTTTCGGAATGCTGGGGGATATCTGTCATTCACTGCCCTTATTGCCATGGTTATGAGTATAAAGCAGTGAAAACTGCTGTTATGACCAACGGTGAAAGAGCATTTCATATAGCTCCTTTAATCAAAAATCTTACCGATGATTTGACCATTTTGACCAATGGACCAATGGATTTTGAGGAATCACAATTAAAAAAACTTAAAGAGAATAATATTTCAGTAATGGAAAATGAAGTATCTGAAATGGAACATGAAAATGGGTATCTCCAAAATATTTTTTTTAAAGATGGCACTAAAATGGATTTCCATGCAGTCTATGCATCGGTTCCATTTGAACAGTCAAGCGTATCTTTTGACATGGGCTGTGAATTGAACGATCACGGATATATTAAAGTAGACTTTTTTCAACTTACTACTGTCGATGGAGTTTTTGCTTGTGGTGATAATTCAAGTCCTATGCGATCCGTTGCTTATGCAGTGGCAACCGGAAACATAGCTGGAGTAATGGTCAATAAGGAATTAACTGAAGAAGAATTTTAAGTAGTTAAAATAATGCAGGAAACAGATAAGAATATGGCAGATTTTTGGGAATGTAATTTTCAAGATAAACAGGAAATGTGGGGTACAGAACCTGCCAAATCAGCCCACTACTCAAAAGATTTTTTCACATTGAAAGGAATCAAAAATATTCTTATTCCAGGTATTGGTTATGGTCGAAATGCACAGGTATTTATTGAAAATGGCTTTGATGTTACAGGGATAGAAATATCAAAAACCGCTATCGAATTAGCAAGAAAACGTTTAGACTCGAGAATAACCCTTTTTCTAGGTTCTGTAAACAACATGCCCTTTGACTCAAAAGAATATAACGGAATATTTTGTTATGCACTTATCCATTTATTGGATACTAATGATAGAAAAAAACTGATATGTAACTGCTATAACCAATTACCCGACGACGGTTATATGGTTTTTACAGCAATAACCAAAGAAGCCTCAAATTTTGGTAAAGGAAAACGCATTAGTAAGGATCGGTATGAATTGTACAAGGGTGCAAAAATATTTTACTACGACACAAAAGCTGTGGAAGAGGAGTTTTACGATTTTGGTCTTTGTGAAATCATAGAGATTAGTGAAAGCCAACCCCTGTACCTGATAATTTGTAAAAAAGTAAAAAAGTAAAAAAGTAAAAAATGAAAAATAATTACATAGACGTTATAGCCCTCTCAAGTTCATTAATTTGTGCAATACATTGTGCTACTATACCACTAATACTTTCACTTTCATCCTTGAGTAGTTTGCATTTTTTAGGGAATCCTTACATTGAATTTACATTTATCGGTATGGGACTTTTATTTGTTTCAATATCGCTTTGGCCTAGTTATAAAAAAGTTCATAAACAATTAAAGCCAATGGTTTATGCTGCAATGGGATTCGCATTTATTGTATTGGGAAGATTTAATTTGAACGAGTTGTGGGAAATTAGCAATATGGTTATAGGTGCTACATTGGTTTCTTTAGCTCACTATTTAAACTGGAGATTAGTAAGAAATAAAAGGAACCACAATCACTAAAACCCAGTAATTTAATTTTAAAATTATTTCAGTAAGCTTGTATTTGATGAAAGTTTTCAGTCTGAAAAATAGTATTCTATATGTATTGCTTTTCCTTTTCCTTTCTGTGAAAATGGCAGGAATACATGGGCTATTTCATACAGACGACAAAGATCATGCTTTAAAATGTATTGTTTGCGACCATGCTATTGCGCATAATTTAATGCCCACAATAAATTCTTCACTAGAGTACTTTCATATAGAAAACCCTGAATTTCCTTGTCAAAACGAGGTGATAAATAACTACGCTTTTATCACTTCAAGCACTATTGCTCCAGGTCAACTCGTTTCTCGTCCCCCTCCATTTTTTGTCTAGTTTTTCCTATACATTTTTATTGTATCAGATTTTAAATCAGCTTAATCATAATGCTTAATTATGGTTTGGGTTAATGAGCCTAAGTTTGAAATTAGCTGTCTATTATTCTGATTATAAATGAGTTTGATGTTTCTTGCTCTTAGCTTTTAATTATGAATAGCAATAAAGTTTCGAACTCAATACCTTAATCTTTTTTGTATAGGTGTACATTAAAAAACCTTTTTAGGGATAGATAATCAAACCTTATAATACTTCATTATGATTCAAAAATTATTGACTGTGTGGCTATGTTTTGGTCTATGCTCTATTGCCATTGCGCAAAACTCTTTTCAAATTAAGGGAACTATTTTAGACGGGAATACTTTACAACCTATAGATGGTGCTACAGTACGCAGTAAAAGGCAATTTTCCATTTCATCAATAACTGGGGAATTTACTATAAAAAATGTCCCCGAGGGGGTCTATGAATTTACCATATCCCACGTCGTTTACGGCTCTAAGTCAATTACTGTTAATGTAGGCAAAGAAATGGAAGACCTAACTGTTTTCTTATTTCAAGCATCAAATGCCCTTCAAGAAGTTGCAATAATGGGAAAATCCAAAAAAAGACTAATCCAAGAAAACCCTTTCGTATCGAATAGTGTTTCTAAGGAATTTCTTGAAAAGAACAGGGAAAATAGTTTAATGCAGACCCTAAGTAAAATTCCAGGGGTAAGCACCATCAATATTGGTTCAGGCCAATCCAAACCTGTTATTAGGGGTTTAGGATTTAATAGAGTTGTCGTTGTTCATAATGGTATAAAGCACGAAGCACAACAATGGGGCAATGATCACGGTCTGGAAATAGATCAATATGGTCTTGAAAATATAGAAATTATAAAAGGTCCCGCATCATTATTATATGGTTCAGATGCTATTGCAGGTGTTGTGGATATTCAAGCTGCCAAAACTCCGCAACAAAAATCTTTTAAAGGCGAAGTAAATCTTTTGGCTGAAACTAATAATGATCTATTTGGAATTTCTACGGGAATTGAGAAAAGAAAGGAAAAATGGTTTTACCGTGGGCGTATAACTTATAAAGATTATGCCGATTATAAAGTACCGACGGACAGGATTAAGTACGACAATTATATTTTTGAACTATATAATAATAATTTAAGAAATACAGCTGGAACTGAAGCTAATGCAAGCTTTAGGATTGGTTATGTCTCAGATAATGTTAAATCAGAAACTTTTTTAAGTAATGTAAATTTTAAGAATGGTTTTTTCGCAAATGCACATGGTCTGGAAGTGAGGAATTCTAGTATTGACTATGATCGTTCCAATAGGGATATCAATCTTCCTTTTCATATAGTGAACCATTTTAAAGTTGCTCATAACACGACTTTCACTGACGATAAGCATACTTTTCATTTTGATTTGGGTTTTCAAAATAATAATAGGGAAGAACATTCTGAACCTGTACCTCATGGCTATATGCCCAAACCACCCAACAACCAAGAGCGGGTATTCAATAAGAATACATATACACTAAATGTAAGGGATGCTTTCAAACCCAATAACCAGCACGATATTGTAGTGGGTTTAAATGTTGAAATTCAAGATAATAATATTGGCGGATGGGGGTTTTTGATTCCAGAATATACGCGGTTTAGCATTGGAGCCTTTGCTTATAATAAATTCGAAATTAATCCCAATTTCCATTTTTTGGCTGGAATTCGCTACGATTATGGTATTATGGAAATCAAATCATATACCGATTGGTATTCTTCAATTATAAATAATAGTGATGGCACAACCTCCAGCGTGTATTTACAAAGAGCCCAAAACAAAACATTGGATTTTGGCAATATCAGTGGAGCTGTAGGCCTTAGCTATATATTGAAAAATACAACCTATAAAATAAATATAGGAAAGAGCTTTAGGATGCCCTTGGCCAACGAGTTGGCTTCTGATGGTGTAAACTATCATATGTATCGCTATGAAAAGGGAAATCTAGATTTGAGCCCTGAAGTTTCATATCAATTAGATATTGATTTCGAGCATTCCGAAAAGCAGTTCTCTGTTGGTATAAGTCCTTTTATAAATCTTTTTGAAAATTATATTTATTTGAATCCTACTTCGAATTACTATGAGACCTTACAAATTTACGAATATACCCAAAGTAAGGTTTTCAGGGTCGGTGGTGAAGTTAAAGCGGGAATTACTCCATGGAAGAGTTTACAATTAGAAGCTTCCGCTGAATATGTGTTTTCTAGACAAACCACTGGGGACAAAAAAGACTTTACGCTTCCATTTTCACCGCCCTTATCAGCATTATTAACAGCTAATTATCGTTTCAAAGATTTTCTTTTTTTTAATAGGTCACAACTAATTGCTAATCTAAAAATAGTGGCAGCTCAAAATGAGATCGTGCCTCCAGAAGAAAAAACCGATGGTCACCAACTATTTAACTTTTCTTTCGAAACAGAAATGAACGTATTTAAAAACAATCTGCCAATTGGAGTAAGAGTTAAACTTAACAATGTCTTCAATACTAAATATTATGATCATACTAGTTTTTATCGCTTAATAAGTGTTCCAGAAGCAAGTAGAAATCTTGCCGTATCCTTAAATATTCACTTTTAAATAAATAATAATCAATTAAAATCAAAACAAATGAAAACAAACACAATGAAACTAAATTTCAAATTTTTAGCACTTATTGCTTTTACAGCAATGTTTATAACTTCTTGTAGCAGTGATGATGGTGGTGCTTTATCCTCGGCTCCAGTAATCTCCAATTTTGAATATGGTACAGGTAGTTCACACACAGCAGATCAGATTGCATATAAGGGGTCAGACATTCATATAGAAGCGAAAATTTATGCAGAGGCCAGTGTTAACAGTATTAGGCTTTCCATTCATGCACAAGATTTACTACCTGGTAATAACGAAATAGATTGGCACTTTGAACAGGTATTTACAGATGCCAAATATTTAGTTATTAATCCAACATTTCATGAGCATGTAGATGTCCCTGCTAATATACCTGCTGGAGAATACCATATTGAGTTAACGGTTACAGATGAAATGGGAAATAGCACAAAAGTTGAAGGGCATATTCAGATTTTAGATCCCATCACTCTAAGCGATTTTTCAATGGATGACACAGTTGTTCGAGGAGATGATTTTCATACTGAATTTACGATAAATGCGGTAAATGGTATCCATAATATTTCCATAGATGTCCACTCGCATGGGCTAGTTCCGGTGGCGGGAGAAATAGAATGGCATTATCAACAAATTTTCACCCAAGGCTATCATGAATTAACCGATGTAAGATTCCATGAACATATTGATGTACCTATAACCGCACCTGCAGGTGAGTATCATATCATTATTACAGTAGAAGATGAAGAGGGAGGGACAAAAGAATACGAAACACATATAGATGTTACAGCATAAAAATAAATACACCGCATGGCATAAGGATGTGCTATGCGGTTCTAAATAATTTAAAAATGAGAATCACTTTAATATCTATTTACTTTCTTTTTTTCTTATTGCTATTGGCTTCTTGTTCGAAAGAAGAAAATGATGGTAAGGATCTAGAAAAACCAACAATTAGCATTAATTATACCAACGGCTTTCCTCAAGCTTGTGCCTATCTGGTTAGAGGAGAAACCTACACCTTCAGGGCAATTGTCACTGATAACAATGCACTAGCGTCATATAGTTTGGATATACACCATAATTTTGATCATCACACCCATGACGATCAAGGTGTACTATGTAATCTGGAACCCATAAAGACGGCTGTTAGTCCTTTCATTTTTATGGAAAATTATATCATAGAAAATGGAGTAAAAGATTATGAAATAAAAGTAAATCTAACAGTCCCAAATGACATTGATACTGGAGATTACCACTGCGCATACTCTGTAACGGATAAAACAGGTTGGCAAGGCAGAACGTCCATAGATATAAAGATTATTGAGTAATTGAAGGACCTGAAAGTAAATACTTACTTTTCAAAGGAATATTGAATTGAGTTAGCCTTTTGAAGTTGGTAGGCAGTGCTAGGTTATTTTTCCTAGTACTGCTTTTTTACGATATTGTAATATAGTATTCGCAATTCTTTGAACCAGTAGCAAGCTGATTTAAATTGAAATAAAAAATTGTTTATAATTTTTGATCTTTTCCTGAGGTCATAGAGGGCCTTTAATATACATATAAATAAAATATAATCCTTTTTCAGAACAGTTTGACTAAGTTATAGAACTAGAAAGCTTATCCCGTAAAGCGAGCATATCCTCACTTACTTTTCTATCTAAGATCTTAGCATAATGTTGCGTAGTCTTAAGAGATTTATGCCCCAACATTTTACTGACCGATTCAATCGGTACTCCATTAGAAAGCGTAACCGTGGTAGCAAAAGTATGACGCGCCAAGTGGAAAGTCAGGTTTTTATTGATTTTACACAAATCTGCTATTTCCTTTAAATAGGCATTCATTTTTTGATTGCTTAACACGGGCAATAAAACATGGTTTTTTTGAACTTCTGAATCTTCAGCGTATTTTGCGAGTATGGCCTCAGCAGTTGGAAGGATCGGGATATTACTCCGTGTATCCGTTTTAGAGCGATTTATTTTTATCCACTTTCCGCCATCAATACCAATCACCACATTATTTGAAGAGAGCTTTTTTACATCCGAGTAGGCTAATCCAGTAAAACAACAGAATATAAAAATATCCTTAACCTGATCTAATCTTTCCGTGTGCAGTTTCTTTTCGACCATAGCTTGAATTTCTCCCACTGTAAGAAATTCTCTATCAACTATTTTGAGCTTCGCTTTCCAATTTGTAAAGGGATCTTTAGTTATCCAATCGTTGGCATATGCAATGCGAATTATTTTTTTAAAATTAGTGATATATTTTATGGCTGTATTATGTGCGCAATTTCGCGTTGTTTTGAGGTAATATTCCAAGCCTGAAATAAACTTGTGGTCAACATCACTAACTGGAATATCCTTCACCTTATATTCTTTTAGGATATATTCTTTAACGTGTTTTCTGGCAGTTTTATAACGCTCTGCAGTACCAGCAGCAAAATCCTTTCCGATTAAGCTATCCACTTGATCGTTGTGCTCTTGAAAGATTTCCAATAGCATCTTGTGGTTTTTAGTTTTCCCCAAATAGGTATATTTTATTTTATCTGCAGTAACCAAAACGTCGTTGTTAGATAATTGCTCTTGAATCTTATTGATTCTGGCTCGGATTGAAGTCATATATCGATTTAATTCACGCGCTTCGGTTAAAGTACCTCTAATTTTACCTGCACCAGGATTCCATTTGGTTAATAATACTTTACGTTTAATACTAAATTCGCTTCGTTTTGTATCGACGGTGATTCTTGCATATAGTGGAGCGTACCCGTTTTTATCTACGGCGCTTCCTTTAGGGTAGAATAGAATGGAAAATGTTGATTGCATAGGTGCCTACTTTTTCTCTTTGAATAAAGATACAAAAAATAAAATTAAAAAGTCGGGTAAAGTATTGTGCAGTAGTATTTAACAGGGTTCGCGGTGCCTAATTTCGGGTTATAAAAACAGGCACCTAATTAGACACTTTTTATTTGATATTAGATGATTTTGTTTAATATTGAAGAAAATGAAAAAACCCGATAAACATAGTGTTTATCGGGTTTTGGTGAGATTTGACAATCTCTAAGCGGAGAAAGAGGGATTCGAACCCCCGGAGGTGTGACCCTCAACAGTTTTCAAGACTGCCGCATTCGACCACTCTGCCATTTCTCCAGTGGTATGCGTTTGGAGGCGGTTTTGCCGCACTAAATTCCCAAAATTGGAAACTCTTGCCTCCCGATAGCTATCGGGATCTCCAGTGGTATGCAAACCTAAATTCTTTTAGAATCTCAGCGGGCCTTCGCCCACCGAAGCAAACAATAGTTTGCGTAGGCGGGTGCAAAGATAAAAAGCTTTTTCAATTAATCTAATTCTTTCCTGAATAAAATTTCAATAATTTTATCATTGTTGTCCGATAAAAATCTAAAGTAGCAAAAATAGCGTTGTCGTTACC
>JBQEAY010000021.1:0-80837 GCA_052105975.1 Aequorivita sp.
TTTTTAACAATGAAAATTAATTAATAACGGTCAACTCTAATCAGGGAAGTTCATGATGAAAAAAATGAGAGATAAAAGTTAAGAGAAAAGAATAAAGAAAGCAATGAAGAAAAAAAGTAGAACCCTCTTGGCTTCTGATAAAAAAGTTAAGAAACAGAGCGTATTTTAAAATGACCAAAAAATTGACTTACAGTAAAATATTATTCAGTTTTTTTGATCTCATATCTCACGTCTCAAATCTAATATCTAAATAATTAAACACACACATTATGAACCCATTAAATAAAATACGAAAACTAGATCAGAGTATATGGCTTGACTTGCTCGATCGCGAAATTATGGACTCTGGCAAATTGCAAAGTCTGATAGACGATGATGATTTACGTGGACTTACTTCGAATCCATCAATATTTGAAAAAGCCATCAGCGGAAGTTCCGATTATGATGATGATATAGAAATGCTTTTCAAAAAATACAATGATAGTGCAAAGATTTTTTTCGATATGGCGATCGATGATATTCAAAGAGCCGCCGATATTTTTAAACCCGTCTATGATAAAACAAATGGTACCGACGGCTTTGTGAGTCTGGAAGTTTCTCCACTTTTAGCACGAGATACAAAAGCTACCATAGCTCAGGCGCAGGATCTTTGGAGTAGGGTGGATCGAAAAAACGTGATGATAAAGATTCCTGGCACCAAAGAAGGTCTACCGGCAATCCGGCAATGTTTGAGTGAGGGCATTAATGTTAATGTAACACTGCTTTTTGGGCTCCCACGATATCGCGAAATAACAGAAGCTTTTATGGGAGGACTTGAAGATAGACTCAAAGCCGATAAACCAATAGATAATTTGGCGTCGGTTGCTAGCTTTTTCTTGAGTCGAATCGATGTGATGGTAGATCCAATGTTGAAGAAAAAAGGTGCCGACGAACTCGTTGGAGAAGTAGCTATCGCTTCAGCGAAAAAAGCATATCAGATATATCTTGAAATGATTGCGAGCGATCGTTTTAAAAAGCTGGAAGCAAAAGGAGCGCCAAGACAACGTGTGCTTTGGGCAAGTACTAGTACCAAAGATCCTTCTTTTAGTGATGTATTATATGTGGAAAGTATAATCGGGAAAGAAACAATAAATACCCTTCCCATGGAAACCATCGATGCCTTTCGTGATCATGGTGAAGCTGCCAAAACGCTGACCAAAGGAATCGATCATGCCAATAAAGTGATGGAAGATTTGAAAAATACAGGTATTGATATTGACCAAATAACTAAAAATCTAGTTGATGAAGGAATAGATAAATTCAACAAAGCATATAAAAAACTGCTTAAAAGTATTGATGATCAAAAACAATAGTAAACTTCAAACAATGAATGATTTTGATGTATCGAAAATAAAAGTTGTCTTTATGGACATTGGTGGCGTATTGCTCACGAATGGCTGGGGGCATGAATCACGTCAAAAAGCTGCAAAAGTTTTTGGCTTTGATTATGATGAAATGAACATTCTGCACAATTTCATTTACAATGTTTTTGAGATTGGTGGTATTTCCCTTGACCAATACCTCGATACAACGATATTTCACTGTGATCGTGATTTTTCGAAAGCGGAATTTAAAGAATTTATGTTTGCGCAATCATTAGAATTACCTGAGTTGCTCTCTTGGGTAAAAACCTGGAAAAGAAAAACGGAATTGCCAGTATTTGCGCTTAGCAATGAAAGTGCGGAAATTAATGATTATCGAATTCGCACTTTTAGCCTGCACGAGGTGTTCGATGGATTCTTTTCCTCTTGTTATGTTGGTTATCGCAAACCAGATCCACGTATTTATGAAAAAGCATTACAAATTACACAAGTAGCACCTTCAGAATGTGTCTATTTTGATGATAGGCTCATGTTGGTCGATGCAGCAAAAAAACAGGGAATGAACGGTATTCAACATAAGGAATTTGAAACCACTAAAAACATTCTCGAAAAATTTATACGAAAATAACACTATCATGAAAAAGGTAAATGAAAACAAAAGTGAATTTGGACTGATCGGTTTAGGGACAATGGGTTCCAACTTGTTGAAAAACATTGCAGATCATGGATATAACTGTTCGGGATATGACAACAATTATAAAAAAGTAGATGCACTCAATCAATTAGATCGAGGAAATGTCCATGGATTCTCAAATGTCAAGGATTTTGTAATGAGTCTGGATAGCCCAAGAGTAGTTATGATGTCCGTACCTGCAGGGAAAGTTGTAGATGTGGTAATTGAAGAATTGCTGCCAGTACTCGATAAAGGAGATATTATAATCGATGGTGGAAATTCGCATTTTACAGATACTGAACGCCGCTATAAAGATTTAGAGGAAAAAGGTTTTCGTTTTTTGGGTATGGGTATTTCCGGCGGGGAAGAAGGTGCGAGAAAAGGACCAAGTATGATGCCTGGAGGTGATAAAAAAGCTTACGATGCTGTAGAGGAAATTCTTAAAAAAATTGCAGCGCATGTCAATGACGAACCTACTGTTGCATATATGGGTGCTCGTTCAGCGGGTCATTTTGTAAAAATGGTACACAATGGAATTGAATACGCGCTAATGCAACTTCTCTCTGAAACCTACGAAGTCATGAAAAATGGACTTCGAATGGATAATAAAGAAATACATGCAGTATTCGAAAATTGGAATGAAGGTAGGTTACAATCGTATTTAGTCGAAATTACCCGTGATATTTTTGCCTATAAAAACCCAGGTGATAAATCATTGTTACTCAACGAAATTAAAGATGAAGCCGAAGCTACAGGTACTGGAAAATGGACCTCACAAGCAGCGATGGATCTGGGTCTGCCAGTTCCAATTATTGATATTTCTGTGGCAATGCGCGATTTGTCAAAATATAAGGACTTACGTGTTAAAGCCTCGACTATGTATCCAAGTTCGCAAGAGGTAAAATATACCACTAATACCAGTAAATATATTGCCAAACTGGAAGCAGCATATTATTTTGGAATGGTATCGGCCTATGCGCAAGGAATGCACTTATTATACCATGCCAATGGAGATTTCAAATACGATTTAAAAATGGATCTGATTGCAAAAATCTGGCGCGGCGGCTGTATTATCCGGTCAGAATTTTTGGAAGATATTTATGCCGCCTATAAAAAGGATTCAAAATTGAAGCATTTATTCTTGGACAACAGCATTCACGATAATCTAATAATGAGCCTCGATGGTATTCGAACTGTGGTTTCTGACGCGGCAAAACACGGTATTTCAACACCGGCTTTCTCGGCTGCTTTAAGTTATTTTGACAATTTCCGAAGTGCTGAAATGCCAGCGAATCTCATAATGGCACAGCGTGATTATTTTGGATCTCACAGATATGCACTCATTGGAAAGGAAGGCACTTTTCATACCGAATGGGAAGAAGCTAAAAATAATGAATAAACCGTTTTATAATACCAAGGATTCTAAAAATTAAAATCATGGCAAAGACATCAAATAAAAAAACAAACCCTACTATTTTTCTGATTTTTGGAGGTACTGGCGATTTGACCAAACGGAAAATAATGCCTGCACTTTACAACCTCTTTCTAGATGATTGGCTTCCTGAAAAATTTGCCATTATCGGAACTTCTTCAACCAAAATGGGGGATGAAAAATATATAAGTGACTTACAGGCAGCTGTAAATCAATTTTCCAGAACGGGTAAAACAAAAAGTGATGACTGGAAAAAATTCTCATCTCATATTACACACCAAACTGCTGATATTACTGATGTTTCAACCTTTAAACCCTTTGGTGATCTCATTGGAAATTATAAAAAGGAATGGGAGAATACCCCATCTATTATTTATTACTGTGCTGTCTCTCCACATTTTTTCAGCACCATCGCCGAGAATATTTCCAAAGCTAAACTCGAAAATGATCCAGAAACAACTCGGATTATTGTAGAAAAGCCGTTCGGTAATGATCTAGAATCGGCAAAAGAACTCAACAAAAAATTGCTCAGTATTTTTGACGAAACACAGATTTACCGTATTGATCATTATCTAGGAAAGGAAGTAGTTCAAAATGTTATGGCCTTTCGTTTTGCGAATGCGATTATGGAACCACTATGGAACCGAAACCACATAGAACACGTCCAGATTTCGGTAACGGAACAAATTGGTATTGGTAGTCGAGGTGGGTACTTTGATCATGCTGGTATTTTGCGCGATATGGTTCAAAACCATTTGATGCAATTGCTCTGTATCATTGCTATGGAACCACCTATTAACTTTAAGGCAGACGAGGTTCGAGACCGTAAAGTTGATGTTTTGAAGGCTATGCGAAAAATTGACCCCGGAAAAGTTGAATCAATGTCTACCCGAGGTCAATATAGCTCTGGTTGGATAGAAGGAAAAGAGGTTAAAGGATATCGTGATGAGAAAAATGTAGAACCCAAGTCGAATACCGAAACTTATGCCGCATTAAAACTTTATGTTGATAATTGGCGTTGGCAAGGAGTGCCATTTTATTTGCGAACTGGAAAACGACTTTTTAAAACATCTTCTGTGATTACCATACAGTTTAAGGAAGTTCCTCACAATATTTTTCTTGCTGAAGAGTCGGGTACTCCAAACCAAAACCGATTGGTGATAAGTATTCAACCAGATATGGCCATTCGCTTTCAATTGCAAAGTAAAGTTCCCGGACTTGAAATGACATTAAATACCGTAGATATCGTTTTCGACTATTTTGGAAGCAAGAAATCAGATTCTCCTGAAGCTTACGAAACCCTTTTACTAGATGCTATTACCGGCGATCAAACCTTATTTATGCGTGCTGATCAGGTAGAAGCTGCCTGGGAGCTAATTATGCCAATTCTCAATTATTGGGAAAAAAATACCGCTCCAAACTTCCCTAATTATTCAGCTGATTCCTGGGGTCCTGAAAATGCCGAAGCACTTATTGCAAAAGACGGATATCACTGGTTTAATTTACCGGAAAAAAATAAAAAAGACTAGCTATGGGATTGGATATTTTCACTGATTTAGATGATTTGATAAATGCATTGGCAAAAACCATTTGCGATGCTGCAGCAGAATCGATTAGCGCACGTGGACAATTCAACTTTGTGCTCTCAGGAGGTAGTTCACCACGAAAACTTTACAAGTTGTTGGCTTCCAAAGCATATAGAGACAAGATTGACTGGGATAAGACTTATTTTTTCTTCGGTGATGAACGCTTTGTTCCAAAACAGGATTCCCAAAGAAATTCCCTAATGGCAAAGGAAGTTCTATTTGAGCCTCTGAAAATCTCCGAATCTCATATTTTTAATGTCATTACAACAGGTTCACCCGAAGATGCAGCTCAAAGATATGCTGACTCTATAGAAGCACATTTTCAAAAAAAACCAATCGAATTTGATTTTATTCTTTTGGGTCTTGGCGATAATGCCCATACCGCATCACTTTTCCCTAACACTCCTGTACTGGAAGAAACCAAAGCTACTATTAAATCAGTGTTTGTGGATGAATTGGATATGAATCGAATTACAATGACTGCTCCACTTATAAACCAGGCAAGACACATAGCATTTTTAGTTTTTGGGAAAGATAAGGCTGAAGCAGTCTATCAAGTATTGCACGGTACCGAAGGATCAACAAATGAATATCCTGCGCGTTTAATTCAGTCCTACGAAAAGAAAGTACAGTGGTTTTTGGATACTGCTGCGGTCTCTCGATTATAACAAACTGAAAGTCTCTTATATGCATATAGTGTGTTATTTATATAATGGCAAATAAATTATAAGATGAAGACATAGGATAGAATGACCTAGTACGTAGGATAAACACACTGTTTTATTAAGAAAATTTTATTTGAAAGCTAATAAGTCCTTTGCCTTAAGTCCTTTAGTTTTAGGTCAATCTTAGCCTTCAATTAGTTTCAAAAACAATTAGTAACATTTAAAAAATTTAAATATGTTTCCAAAAATAGATCCCACGAAAACAGCAGCTTGGAAAGCATTAATTGCACACCAAACTGAAATGAAAAAAGCTCAGATGAAAGATCTTTTTAAGAAGGATTCTAAAAGATTTGAAAAGATGTCTATTAAGTTTGATGATATACTCTTCGATTATTCCAAAAATATCGTCACTGAGGAAACTCTAGAAAAGCTCTTAGAACTCACGGATGAGTGCAAGGTTAAAGAGGCGAGGGAAGCTATGTTTACTGGTGAAAAAATTAACGGAACTGAAGATCGGGCCGTGTTGCATACAGCCTTACGGAGTTTCTCGGATAAACCAATATGTATTGACGGAAAAGATGTCATGCCTGAAGTTCGCGAGACTCGACAGAAAATGAAAAGCTTTTGCGAGAAGGTTCATAGTGGAGAATGGAAAGGTTATTCTGGAAAGAAAATCAAGAATATCGTAAACATTGGCCTGGGAGGAAGTGATTTGGGGCCAGTAATGGTAACCGAGGCACTTCGTCCTTATTGGAAAGAAGGAATTCAAGCGCATTTTATAGCCAATGTTGATGGCACGGCTATCGTGGAAACTTTAAAAGATTTAGACCCTGAAGAAACACTTTTCACTATTGCTTCTAAAACTTTTACAACAAAGGGAACCATGACCAATGCACATTCCGCTCGTGAATGGTTGTTGAAATCGGCTAAGGCCGAGAAACATGTAGCCAAGCATTTTGTTGCACTTTCAGCTAATGTGGAAGGCGCAAAAGAATTTGGGATTGATCCTGAAAACGTATTCGTCTTTTGGGATTGGGTAGGTGGCCGTTACAGTCTCTGGAGTAGTATTGGACTTTCTATTGCACTGACCATTGGCTACGATAATTTTGAACAACTGCTTAAAGGAGCTGAGTCCACCGACGATCATTTCAGAAATACTGATTTTAAAGAGAATATTCCGGTAATTATGGCGCTTGTTAGTTTATGGTATATTAGTTTTTTCGGATCCAAAACCGAAACTATTTTGCCTTATGATCAATATATGCACAGTTTTCCAGCTTATTTTCAGCAGGGTAATATGGAGAGCAATGGTAAAAGTACCGACAGAAATGGAAACAAAGTAACCTACAGCACGGGACCTATTGTTTGGGGCGAACCAGGTACTAATGGTCAGCACTCGTTTTATCAGCTTATTCATCAAGGAACACATTTAATTCCATGCGATTTTATTGCTCCAGCCATAAGTCACAATCCAATTGGAGAACACCATGCCATATTGGTAGCTAATTATTTCGCCCAGACAGAAGCGTTAATGAATGGAAAAGATAGAGATGAAGTAACCGAAGAACTGGAAAAACAAGGAATGGATAAAGCAAAGATGGAAAAACTGATTCCGTTTAAACTTTTTGAAGGAAATAAACCTACCAATTCATTCTTACTTAAAGAGATTACTCCTTATTCATTGGGTGCACTTACCGCGCTGTACGAACATAAAATATTTGTACAGGGGGTAATCTGGAATATTTTCAGCTTTGATCAATGGGGTGTGGAACTTGGAAAACAATTGGCCAAAAAAGTATTGCCTCAATTGGAGAATGATAATAAAGTTGAATCGCATGACGCTTCTACCAATGGTTTGATAAATGCTTACAAAAAGTGGAGGAAATAGGCTTTGTAAAAAATATAACCATTAAAAGAGAAATAAACCATTAAGAAATTAAGGGGCATTAAGACCTGATTAAAAACGCTATGTCTTCATTTTCTTCATGCCTTAATGGTTCAAAACAATTATAACCATTAAGAAATTAAGGATCATTAAGAGCAAGTTAAAAATGCTATATCTTAATTTTCTTCATGCCTTAATGGTTAAAAACAACAATAACCATTAAGAAGTTAAGGGACATTAAGAGCTAGTTAAAAACGCTATGTCTTCATTTTCTTCATTCCTTAATGGTTCAAAAAAACTATAAACTTTAACAAATTAAGTGGCATTAAGAGCTAGTTAAAAATACTACGTCTTCATTTTCTTCATTCCTTAATGGTTCATAAAAACTATAATCATTAAGACATTAAGTGGCATTAAGAGCTGGTTAAAAACGCTATATCTTCATTTTCTTCATGCCTTAATGGTAAAAAATTAAAACCATTAAGAAGTTAAGGGACATTAAGAGCTAGTTAAATACACTAAAGCATAATTTTATTTATCCCTTGATGGTTCAAAGAAGTAATATCTAAAATGTTGTTAGTGGGTGAGAGGTATGGTTTCAGGTATTTCCATTTTAGCCACACCAATTCGATCATCAGCCATTCCGTAATAAACATCAACTCTGTTAGGTTTGCCAATGTCATCTCGGCGGTCCGTTCCTGTTGGGAATACTACATTTCCAACGGTTCCAATTTTTTCCGCAATTAAATCTGGAAACAAAATGGGTTCGGGAGAACGATAAAGGATTTTTTGTGGTGCTTTTTCCGACAAGATCATCACTCCTGCAGAATAGCAATATTTGGGATCATCTGAGGTAGTGTCTTTATGTTTTTGGACACCGTGATAAACCATTAACCAACCGAATTTCGTCATAATAGGAGGCGCACCTCCTCCAATTTTCAAGTTTTCCCATGGGTATTCAGGATGTGCCAAGCGATGATGCGACGTGAATTCTGCGTTTTTCAAAGAGGTGTATTTTCCATCTTTTAAGTTGAAATAGGAAATCCAGATACTTTCTTTGTGTTTATCTATTTTCCGTCCTTCTCCCTTTTTTACTGTTTCTGTAGGAATAGTATCAGGGAACAGTGGACGGTGCAACATGGCAATCGATTTATGATTATGCGGGCTGGGAAGCTCCAATGGGAAAAAACTAGAATCTTTATCGTCTACATCATTAAAATCAACATCTTTATAAGGTAGAAAACTCACTAAGCCCAGACGTTCCCAGTTAAATAAATCTTTTGATCTCGCCATGGCAATACGCGGTCCGTCGGGGCCAAATGCCGTATAGGTCATGATGTAATGCTCTACCGGTTCTACATAAGCAATTCTCGGGTCTTCGCACCCGCCACCACCGTTTTTACGTTTTTCATAATCGGCTTCGGGTTCAAGAGCAATACCCAAGCGTTCCACATCATAAGGATCTCCATCATCATCAAACAGTACTTTGGCGATGCCAATACGAGAATAATTATTCTTAGCAACTAATCGTGGAAATATATATAGATTACCATCAGGACCGCGAGTTACAGCTGGGTTAAGGACACCTTCTACCTCCATTTCATTTCCTTCTTCGGGTTTCATTAGGGTACAAAGTCGATGTAATTTGAATGGGATCATAGTTTTAATCTTTTATGATTATCCGTTTAGATATTTACTATTGGCTTAAGATGGAAAACTGTTTATAGCTTATAAGTTTGAGCTTTTATAGAAAGAAGAGCTTATATCCCTTGATTTTATTTCTTTTCGTCTTGCCTCACTTCTACGTGTATTATTTTTTTATTATTAGTGTCCGATTAAAATATTACAAGATTCTGTTGAGTAAAAGATGACAGGCGATTAAAACATTTTTATTAAGAGACAGCTTGCTATTTAGTTTATTGTTTAAAGTTAACAATAAAAAAGGTGCACAATCAATTTTACCTAATCGCCAACATAATAAGAAGCAAGTCTTATGTCTTACTTCTTAGTCGGACACGTCTAATTTTTTTTGGTGTCTTTTGTACAAGCAATAATTGTCTTAATAATAGATTTGGTTTTCTCAGCATCTTTAACCTGAATACAATCTACCCCAGTTTTTCTCGCTGGATGGTCATTTCCACCTTCAAATAAAGCATCTCCAATAAACATCATTTCCGGGATATCGATATCCAGAATCTCCTCAAGTTTTCTTATTCCATATGCCTTGTCAATTCCTGGTTTAACAATATCAATGGAGGTGGTACCACCCATTCCAATAGAAAATCCTTTTAGCGTCTTTTTGAGTGGCTCTACAATCTTTTTACGTTTTGCAAAATCATCATCCCAATCCTTTTTCGCGTCAAGTGGAGCCTTTTGCCCCAAGGCCGAAAAGGTAATCTGACTTCCGCGGTCTTCAATTTGATCTCCCCATGTTTTTTTGATATCGAGATTGGCACCTTTTATCGCACTTTGTAGATTGTCCAGGATTTGATTTCTTTCTTCATCGGTAAAATTCTCTTCATACAACTCCTTCCAATCGTTTTTGTATTCGTAATATTTTGTTCCACAAGTGGGGAGAATTGTTAGTTTCTTCAACAGTGCTTTTTTGGGTAAATGACTTAATACCTGTTTCTGAAACTGTGGCCAATCCCCACCAGAAATAATGGAAACTTGAGCAACTTCGAGTAAATTAGTTAAAAGTTCGGCCATTTCTTTGTCAATTGCAGATTTGCTTTTGGCCAAGGTGCCGTCTAAATCGAATATAATTAGTTTTTTCATCTGTATAAAATATTTGTAGAATTGGAAGACCTACCCGTGCTATAGATGGGAGAAATGTTCAAACCCATAACCATACGGTATCTTGTTTTTTTTAGGTTCTTAATGTACATTTCAATATAATCTTAGCGCTCAATTCCACGATTCTCTAATCGTTTTTTTTCGAATCTGAAATTTATTTTATTTCTAGTTTATTTCAGTTCTGTATCTGGGATTGCTATTTGAAGCAGTGTAATTTCTTGCTCAGGATGAAAGTCCAGCGGACCTATAATTGCCGGTAAAATCATAACCTCGCCTTTGTCAATCGAATATGTGGTATCATTGAATTTCATTGTTCCTTTTCCGTCAAGACATACCAAAATAGTTGGCAGATCTTTAAGGCCCACAGTAAACTCCTCTTCGCTTATAATTCGCCAAAGCTTAAAGTGTTCATTATCGAAAAGGTTTTCGGCATTTTTAATCTCTTTGCTTTTCACAGGAGTTACTGGACCAATATCCACCTGATCGAAATCTATGCAAGCGATGGCTTTATCTACTTGAAGTTCGCGAGGTTTTCCGGTTTTAGGATCTGTTCTGTCCCAATCATAGAGACGGAAAGTGACATCGCTGTTTTCCTGAACCTCAAAAACTACGGGACCATTAAGAGTGTGGACCGTTCCTGAATGGATAAAAACCGCATCGTCTTTTTTGGAACAAAGCTATGGACGCAATCCGATACCAATTTGTCTTTGATGGATTGCAGCAACTTCTCTTTGGTAGTTCCTTTTTTTTAAACCGGCATAAATAAGGCTGTCGTCATTCGTTTCCAAAACCACCCAAGCTTCTGTTTTTCCGGTATCTCCTTTTGGGATATATTCTTTTTGATCGTCAGAGGGATGTACTTGAACGGATAATACCTCATTGCAATCCAGAAATTTCAGTAAGAGTGGAAAGTGGTCAAAGTTCTTACCAATTTTACCCATAATCTCATAACGGAAATCTTTCATCAATTCCGTAACAGTCGTTCCTTTCAAGGCTCCTTCTGTCACTTTGCTCGCATGGTCTTTACGGTCGCTTAATATCCAAGCTTCTCCTATAGTTTTATCTTTTGGAAGTGGTTTTGAAAGCAAGTGCTCCAATCTTCGGCCTCCCCATAAGCGATATTGATAAATAGGATCGAATTTCAGAGGATACATTTGTGTGCTCATCTTGATTTATATTTAGGATGTCTTTGTTTAAAGACATATTTTAGTTTTTAAAGGACATATTCACTGAACAATTTATTTCTGTTTTTAGAGACAGAAACTAAAGAGTTTGGCCAAATAAGAAGTAGAATAAAAGTGCAAAATAATCACCTAGAATGTGTTACATATTTACGGTGAGAGTTACATAAATGATAGGTGGTAAACCTTGTAACTTATTTAGTAGGGTAAACTTATAGTGCCTATATATACTTTCGGGTGAAAATTGAAATAATATTCCTACACAGATTTACGATTGTTTTAGAAGAATTCCCTTTGTAAAATGAAGCGAGAATAGAGGCAGTGAATTTCTTGATTTTTCTTTAATCCATTCCGGCTATTAATAAAATATGGCTTGAAGTAAATGAAGCCGTTTCTAAGACTTATTAACTTTTATTGATAGTAAATCTATTATGGGCTATTGATATAGTAATGAAATTGAAACTAGTCTCTAGGATACTTTCTATGAATCGGTTATATTTGTTAAAGAAAACACAAAATAATGCCTGTCGTACATGTGCGATATAGACGCGGTAATCCATCGAGTTGCGTATATACTAATGTTGTAAAACATTTAAAAAAACCTGATGAGAATATTTCTCTTAATGACGACCTTTTTAATATCATTTCAAATATATGGTCAAAACGATAAAGTCGTAAGTTGGATTAATGATAATGCAATTAAAATTGAAGATGCAAATCCTGATACAAAACTTTCAATCTTTAATGACAACATTCCGCACAAATTTGCTGAAGCAAAAATTTTTGGATTCGGAGAAGCTTCACATCACGGAAAGGAATTTTTTGATATTAAAGCTAAATTTTTCAAATATTTAGTAGAAACCCATAATGTAAAAGTTTTTATAATTGAGGATTCCTACCCTTCAGAAGCAGGCATAAATGAATGGATCAGTGGTGGGGAAGGAAACGTGGAAACCATTGCCGAAAACTTCAGCATTGCTCCGTGGTATTGTAAAGAAGTGGTCAATCTTTTAAAATGGATGAGAAATTACAACCTTACCAAAACCAAAGATCAACAAATTCGCTATTACGGAATGGATATTCAGAACGTTGAAAATATTAATCAAGAAATACGAGATTTAGTTAAGAATCATAATATTCCTGTAAGTGAAGAACTTCTTTTAATAGTAGACAAGTGTGCAGAAAAAAATATCGAATACAACGAATCAACGGATTGGGCAGACATTCAGATTCCTAAATTAAATGAAATTGAAGGTATTTTACTCGATTTTAGAAAAGGTATTAAAGATAAGAATATTGATGATTTTAATTCGGCCATAAGAGCTTTGAATTATTTAAAAAAATACACCTACTACGTACAAAATAATTATTTTCAAGACAGAGATTTAAAAATGTACGAAAATGTTAAATGGATAATAGAAAATAAATCTAAAAACGGGAAGGCTTTTATTTGGGCTCATAACGAACATATAAACAACAAGGGATTTGGAAATTATAGTAGACGAAACATTTATAATTTAGGAAGATATTTAAAAGAACATTATGAAAATGATTATTATAGCGTAGGTTTTGATTTTGGCAAAGGTACTTTGGGTGGCTACATTTTCAACAAGGATGAAAGAACTAAATGGAAAACATACCAATTAGACAAGCCTTTTCATAATACATATGCTGAAACACTTATTGAAGGAAAGGAAAATATTTACTTCATAGATATTCTTAAAGCTTCAAAAACTATCCCTAATAACTTTTTCAATAAGAAAAATAAACAACTCTTTTTAGGTGGTCCAGGTTATAATCCAGAGCAATATCAATTGTTCAATAAAAAGTTTTCGGAAATGTACGACGGATTCATTTTCGTGAAAAGCATTACAATTCCAAATTATAAATTGAGTACAGAATAAACGTTTTACAACACGAGTATAAACGATATAGCGGAATTAGTGCTAAACCAACAGTAATTTTATAAATTTAAAATCAGTAATAAACCGAAAATTAAGTGCGCAAATCCCGTAACTGCGCTTATACCAAACGTTGTGGTGCATTAGAACGAACTACACTGAAAACTTATCCCAATCTGAAGTTATTAAAATAATTTCCTTAGTTTTGTATCCAAGTAGATACAGAACTTATGTTCTTCATTGAGAAAACATCTGAATTCGACAAATGGCTAAAAAAGTTAAAGGACTTTAAGTCTAAAGCTAAAATCCTTTTCAGAATTCAAAAGTTGGAAACTGACGAGCATTTTGGAGATTGTAAACCCGTTGGCGATGGAATACGGGAAATTCGAATAAATTTTGCTAAGGGTTATCGTGTTTACTTCAAAGAAAAAGATGGAAAAATTATTGTTCTTTTGATTGGCGGGGATAAATCGACCCAGCAAAAAGACATTGCAAAAGCAAAGGACATTTGGAAAAAATTAAACAAATAAAAAATGGGAACTTCAAAATTTGAAATAGCGGATTATCTGGACAGTAAAGAAATGATTGCAGAATATCTCAACACTGTTCTGGAAGATGGTGATAACTCAGATATTATTAATGCAATCGGACACGTTGCTAAAGCTATCGGAATGACAAAAATAGCGGAAGAAACTGGATTAAGCCGACCGAGTTTATACAAAGCATTATCTGATGGAGCAAAACCTCAATTTGCTACAATTATGAAAGTATTAAAAGCAATTGGAGGACAAATACAAGTGAATCCTACATCTGTCTGAATGAATAACGCACCACAACACGAGCATAAACGCAATAGCGGCCAAGTATTTAACCGATAAGTAATTTTATAAATTTAAGGTCTGGTATAAACCGAAAAGTAAGTACGTAAATCCCGCTACTACGCTTATACTAAACGCAAGCTAAAATTACCAAATGAAGAAAACATTCCTATTTTTTTTACTGACATTAATAATTACCTCTTGTAGGAGCCAAGAGACAATTGAATTTAAGGTTGGCTATTTACCGAACTTCAACTACACCTTGTTCCAAAAACAGGTGTCGGAAAATAATATCAAGTACAATGGTTCAGATGAATTTTTACAAAGGTTGAAAAATAACGGAATCGAAAATCCTACAATAACAAAAGACACAAGTTTATTAAAGAGTCTATCTAAAACTGGCAGGCTAACTGGAAACAACTTTCCAATTGACATTGAGCTATTAGAATCAAATAATCCAAGCTTAAATCCTGGAACAAAATTTTATGGAAATTCAATTGATGGAGTAACCAAAATTGACTCTATCTATTCAACTACAATGTCCGAAGAAAAAAAGAGAACTCTTCTTCCTGTGATGGAATCTATGATGAATCAAATTAAGTATCCAAATAAAAAAATGAAGGTTGGAGAAAGTTTTCAGCAAAATAACCCAATGACAATACCGATAGGAGACGTTACAATTGAAATTGAAATTAATTCAATTTATACTCTAAATAAAATTGGCAATGGAATAGGCTATTTCGACCTAGATCAAGTGTATAAAATTAAATCTGCGACAAAGGATTACGAAATGAAATTAGATGGAAGTGGGAAAGGTCAAGTTGAATATGATATTAAAAAACAATTTTTCACTGATTACTACTCCGAAATGGAAATGGACTTAACGACAAATTTGGAGGAATTTGGAATAGAATTGCAAACAAAAATTATTGCTGAGCAATCAACCGAGATAAAAGCCAGCAGGTAACATTGCATAAACGCAATAACAGATTTAGTGCTTAACCTAAAGTAAATTTATAAATTTAAGATTAGTAATAAATTGAAAATATCAATCCGCTCTTCTCAGCATTTTCTCACTAGTCAATGGTCGGGTGGCAGCAGTGCGCAACTTTATATATACCCTGCCAACGCCACTTATGCAGAACGAAACTTTGATTTAAGAATTAGTACAGCTAAAGTAGAAGTTGAGGAATCAACTTTCACGGCCTTGCCGGGTGTGGATCGTAAGCTTATGATTTTGGAGGGAGAAATCAGTATTACCCACAAAGGACAATACAGCAAGAATCTCAGAGCTTTTGATGTAGATACTTTTATTGGAGATTGGATAACTACATCTAGAGGTATCTGCACAGATTTTAACGTTATGACCACACGCGGACAGCAAAGTGAGCTTTATCATTTAGCGATGGAGGCATTTAGTGGTTATGAACTAAAACTTAAAGAGAAATGCAGGAATTTGTTTTTATACGCTACTTCTGGTACTATCAATTTGAAGATTAAGAATGACAATTTCATTCTAGAAACTGGAAATTTATTGGTTATCGAAAAGCTTAGCGTTTCTTCTATTTCTATCAGTGGTGCTGAAGCTTTTGGGCTTGTAGTCCTGGAAATTAATTAGCTTTATTTTTAATGACGAAAACGCTCTATTGGAATGTAAAATTTAAAAGGAAAGTGGTCTTATATACCTAGTCTAAACCTTTGGTTTTTCCTCTTCTTTCTCCGTTTTCTTTTCCTTTTCTTTCGGCTGCATAAGGTTTCGTTTTACGCTTAGAAAATGTTCAAACTCTTGTAGTAATTGAAGAATTATCGATTTCGTTTCGAAGGCTTGATAGCTTTTCGGAAGTTCAGTTTCTTTAAAGCTTTCTTCTAAAACCTGTAACTTCTCTAGGTAAAAACTAGCGGTATCATCTGTATCTATCTTTTCACTCAATTCTTCGATAAATGAGGCGACTTCAATACTTATTTCTGCCTTTCTGGGTAGTTTATCAATGAGAATTAGCATTCTCTGCATTAGTTCGAATTGATATTGTCGCATTTGAAAATAATCTGAATAGGAGTGGTCATTGCCATATAGCCGATTTTCTTTATCTCTTTTAGCCAAGTCGGTGGCTTCCTCCAATAGATCCTCCAGTTCTGCGATTTCGGATCTAAGCCAGACCGTTTCTCCGTGCCTTAATATCTTGGCTATTTGTCGTAAAATTATCAGAAAACGAACTTCTACGGATTTCCTTAGCTGATCTAACTTTTTTTCTAGGCTTGGCATATATAAATTGATTAAAAAACCAGTTCCAATCCCTATGACAATGAGATATAGTTGGTTAGAAACAAAGCTTAGATTGAAATTTTCAAAAAGATAGATGTTTAAGGTGATTACGGTGCTGGTAAGAATTCCGCTTTCTATTTTAAAAAAGAGCGTAGTGGGAATAAAAACCATCAGTAAAACGGATAACACCACTGCCGAATAACCAAAAACTTCAAAAAATACAGCAGAAAATCCAATAGCCAACAAACAGGCTAAAAAACGATCGGAAGCTGTTTCAAAAGACCTTCTTCGCGATGGTTGAATACATAACATAGTCAATATTCCAGCCGTTGCTACATTGTTAACTCCCAATGACTGGGCTATAAACATGGATAACGGAGTGGCAACTGCAGTTTTAATCGTTCGATAGCCAACTTTGTTTCTTATCTTATTAGTGAGGCTGTAAAGGCGATAGGTTAAGTTCATTATTTAGTATCCCAGGATTATTTTTTCAATTTAATGAAAGTTAATCGATTATTTGCGCAGTTTGGTTTAAAGCAATTACATTATGTCGTTCTGTTTTAGAAATATGAGCTGAACTATTGCTTTCCTATTATATTCTTAATGAAAGGACCTTCTCAAGAAACTGATGAAAAGATAGTATTTCTCATTTTTTTGGTGGTACAACTATAAATATCGTTAAAAAACTGCATTTGTAGTTGTGTAACTGGAAAAATAGTTATAGTTTTGATTTCACCAAATAATAGAATTTCACTTTAGTGAAAAAGCAAATATATATCCGATGCAAAAACTAACAAATAAAGAAGAAGAGATTATGCACATTTTGTGGAAGCTTGAAAAAGCCTTTGTAAAAGATGTGCTTGCTGCTATAGAAACAGACAAACCCCATTATAATACCCTATCGACCATTATTAGAAACCTGGAGGAAAAGGGATACGTGAGTTATAAAGCTTATGGAAAAACACATGAATATTTTCCTATTGTAAGTAAAGAGCTATACAAGAAAAAATTTATGAACACAGCTATAGAAAACTACTTTAATAGCTCCTATAAAAATGTGGTTTCCTTTTTTGCACAAGAAGAAAAGATCAGTGTGGATGAATTAAAAGAAATCATCGCCTTAATTGAAAAAGAAGACTAATTATGGATTATTTACTGAAAGCATCCGCCGTCCTCGCTATATTTTATTTTGGTTATAAATTGTTTATACAACGTGAAACCTTTTTTAATTCAAATCGTTGGTTTTTGTTAAGCGGCCTTATAATTGCCCTGTTTATTCCCCTTATCGTTATTCCTATTTATATAGAAATAGCTCCACAAGCTTTCAACCCAATGTTGGTATCGGATATAGGGGGTATGGAACAAAGTACGTTGGAAAACATAAGTCTAACCGATATGTTATTTTATATATATGGCCTTGGAACCTTATTTTTCTTCGGAAAATTTACAGTTAATATGCTGTCTTTGTTCAATATAATATGTCGAAACCCTTCGGAAAACAGCAAGGGTATTCAATATATTAAAACAGAAGATACTATTGCGCCCTTTTCTTTTTTCAATTGGATTGTATATAACCCAAGCTCTTTTAAAGATGAAGAACTCCAACTTATTATAAATCACGAGCGCGTTCACGCAAAACAATGGCATTCAGTTGATGTTATTTTCTCACAACTCACCTGCATCGTTTTTTGGTTTAATCCGATAGTTTGGTTTTACAAAAAAGCACTTCAGCAAAATTTAGAATTTATTGCTGATCAAGAAGCACAGTCGAAAACCGATTGTAAACAAAGCTATCAGCGTCTTTTATTAAAGACAAGCCTACCAACTCATCAATTGGTGATAGCGAATAATTTTTATAATTCATTAATCAAAAAACGAATCATTATGTTGCACAAATCAAAATCAAACAGTCTAAATCGCTTGAAATACCTCTTAGTTATTCCGGCTTTAGTATTATTCTTAATGAGTTTTAATACCAAAACAGTGTATGTTAACAACTCAGTTTCTCAAAATATTAATCTTAATAAAACATTTACTATTTCAGCCAAAACATCTAATTCAGAATTGAAGGATATCGAATCTTATTTTTCGAACAAAGCTGTAAAAGTCAAATTTGCTAGCGTAAAGAGAAATCCTGATAATACTATTAAGAAAATTACCATAAAAACGAATCATGATGGTGGTACAAACTATGTAAAACGGATGACGATAGGACTTGATAAAACCGACAAGATAAAACCATTTTCTTTAAGCCTCTCTGATGACGAAATGGATATTCTAGTTCAAACTTCAGAAGATGTGACAGCCATAGTAAGTAAGGACAAGATAACTTTTGATAAGAATTTCTTAGAATTCGATAAGAAGGAAATTGTAAAGTTGGATAATCTAATAGACAAAGATCCATTGTATATTATAAATGGCAGAATAGTTACTAAAAAGGACTTGGATGCGCTTGACCCTGATGTTATTCAAGAGGTAAAAGTGTTAAAGGTAGAAAAGGCGAAAGCTGAATATGGTGACAAAGGCAAGAATGGTGTTATGATTATTTCGACGAAGGATATGAAAAATAAAATGACAAATATTCCAGAAGATATACTAGTTATTATAGATGGTAAAACATCTACTAAAAAAGTTATGGATGCTCTTAATCCTAATGATATTCAAGAAGTAAACATTTTAAAACCAGAAATGGCGAAAGCTAAATATGGCAACAAAGGTAAAAGTGGTGCTATTATCATTACAACAAAAGCTTAGAGGCAATAACTATGTTTAAGCTATATAGCTGTTAGCAAACTAAATTTATAAAAAACATTCTTAATGTTTTTCAATCCTTTTAATTGGAATTTCTTCCAAAAATGAAAGTATAAAAAAGTATTTATCTCTCTTGAGCTCCCAATCAATTTTTTTTTTTACAACGAAAGGAGCAAATTATAAATATTCATGGTGGGCCAGAGCTCACCATGCTGCATTCAAGCAAACCTTAGGTGCAATCTAACAAAACGTCATGTCAGATTCTTAAAATAGACCTATTTAATGTATATTTTTGTGCTATCAAAAGTAAAAATTATGAAAGAGATTAAAATGCTAGATTATATTAAAAATGTTATTGGTAATATGCCAAATGATTGGCTAAAGTTAACAACCCATCGACTAGATATTTATAATGAAGAATTGGCAAAAACTCAATTTTTAGACCAGTTTGAAAATCTGTATGCGAATAATAACTCCGAAGCATCCGCACTAAACGAATTACCCACCGCTTACGACTATATTCGCTTAGGGCATCCATTATCTAGTATTCTGGAATGGGGAATTGCTAAGCTAAATAATCTTCCTTCAGAAAATGTAATCAGTTTTCAATCGAGAACGATTCCTGTTTTGGCTATTCTAAGGAAAAACTTATTGGATAATAAAAATACCCAAATCATTTATACCGATGAATTACCAGCATTTTTTGATTCTGAAATTTTGCAGCGTGTTTATGGTTATAAGTTTGAGTTAAAAAATGTTGATAAAGTAGAAGAAGTTTCTGAGTATAACGGAAGTACCGTTTTTATTTCGGAAGATAATGAGATTGGCAATGTCAACCTCAATAAAAACATTGACTTTTATATTAGCGTTCATCCTCAGTTGGGAAGTGTTTTATTAATGAATGGAGAGGATAATGAAAATTATATCTCAGATATTCAACATGTAAGAAGGAGAGAGTCAATTGCAATGACGCCAGCAAATTCTCTTGCAGCCTTAAAACTGCTAATAGATAAACCTTCTGTTGAAACTTCTAAAAGTAACTACCAAACAAACAAAGCAAGTGTCTTAAATTCCATTAATAAAATTACTGGCACGAATACAAAGTCGCTAGTTGCTTCTAGTGGTCTATCTATGCAATATGCAATTATGATGGGCCTAGTTCACGATGCGCTAGAAAACCATAAGGGAAAAGCGATTAAATTTATTGTTCCTCCAAACTGTTACGGTGGAACAAATGATCAAGCAAGACGTGTTGCTGCTTGCCTTGATAATGTTGAAGTGGTAGATTTACTTGTTGATGGTGATAATGAAATGGTTCAAAGTATTGATACCGTTTTAGCTAAAATTGCCAAGGAAGATGCTGTCCCATATATAATCGCAGAAATTCCAACAAATCCAAGAGTTGAGGTTCCAGATCTTCAAAAACTAAAAGAAGCTTTAAGTAAGGAACGTAAGACCACAAATGGTAAAACTGCTATTGATCCAGTGTTTATTTTAGATCAAACTTTTTGTCCAAATTTTCACTTTTTAGGTGAAGGCGAAGTACTCTCAACAGTTAGAACTATTTCATACGTTAGTGGATCAAAATTTCCAAGTGGCGGGAAATGTACTGCCGGTTATTGTGTGGGAAATAAAATGACTGATGGCTTGATGGATAAAATTGAATTGCATCTCGAGCTTTGTGATAATGAAGCTACCCAACTTCAATACGAAATATTAGCAAAGCAAATGCCGTCGATGAATCAAAGAGTCAAGGATGCTTATACCAATACGCGTGAATTTGTAAACTTTATCCACGAGGCTTTACCAGAAGCAAAAATAAATTTTGTTTCAGAAGAATTGGCAAGTGAAGGATTTACGCCATCTGTATTTTCATTGGATCTTCCCACAAAAGGTGATACTGATGAAGAAAGAGAAACTTACAAAAGAGCGTTAAACCTGAAGTTAATCAACTTAATGATTACTGAAATTCCCAATGAAAGTAAGTTCTGTGTGAGCTATGGACAGTTAAATGGTTGCTATTGGACAATACCTGCAACTTCTACGCAAGGGACGACTAAAGAAGGCGACAAAGATTATATTGTCCGGGTATCAGTTGCACCTAGTTTGGATCTTGATCGTCATAAAAAAGTCTTTTTAGATTTTGTTGAAAGTATTGGTTGAACGTGACTAAACAGTAATATTGATTGTGATTTAAAACGGGTAATATCATTCGGCATTTTGTTACCCTTTAGGGAGGGGCAAAATCAAAATGCCGAAAATCAAATTATTTTCCCCTGCCTAAAGGGAAGAATTGGATTTTCTATATCCAAAACAACTTGAAGTCTCATAATACTTAGCACAGCGAGCTTGAGTCTTAAAGCAACGATGGCTAAAATCTATAACAAGAAATTAATTCAGTAAATAAAAGAATGATGGAAAACAAAATGAAAATAAAAATTTGGAGTGATGTAATGTGTCCGTTTTGCTATATCGGAAAGAGAAATTTTGAAACAGCACTTGAAAAATTTGAGAACAAAGATCATATTGAAGTTATATGGAAGAGTTACCAATTAAATCCAGCACTTCCGGAAGTTGAAACAGATAGCTATGTGGATTATCTTGTAAAACACAAAGGGATGAGTGCGGAACAAGTAAATGGAATGTTGGACAACGTAACACAAACTGCCAAAGAAGCGGGCTTGGATTACAATTTTGACAAAGCGATAATGGTCAATTCATTAAGTGCCCACAAGTTGATACAATTTGCCAAGACAAAAGGTTTAGGAGATGAGGCTGAAGAAAGATTATTTCTTGCTTTTTTCACGCAAGGAAAGAATATAGCCGATTTAGACACATTAACAGAATTAGGAAGGGATATTGGCTTGGGCGAAACCGAACTTAAAACTGCTTTTTCAGATGAAAAATACGCTACTCTTGTAAATCAAGATATTCAGGAAGCGCAACAAGTAGGTGTTCAGGGCGTTCCGTTTTTTGTGCTAAACAGAAAATATGCAGTATCAGGAGCACAACCATCACCAGCATTTTTGGAAGGTTTAGAAAAAGCATTTGATGAATGGAGTAAACTAAACCCAGAAGCAAAATTGGAAGTTACAAAAGGTCAGAGTTGTTCTACAGATGGAACTTGCGAATAAGTTGGTTATGTTACACATAAAAAAGCATTGGCTAGGTGCCAGCTAAAGTGAAATTTTCTATTTTACAGATTGTCACTTAGCGAATGCTTTACCTTTTATAATCATATAAATATAACATCACACATACTGAATCTCATATTGTTCCTAAACTATTAACCCCTATTCGGCTTCAAGAATATGGGGTTGGTATTTTCAAAGCAGCTCTAACAAAATCAGCTTTAAAGAAAGCTTTAAAGAAGCAGTATATTTCGGTTAATGGTGTTATTGCTACTTCGGCTACGTTTATAAACGGTGGAGAACGCATTAGTTTATCCATTTTAGAAGAAGCTAGTAAGAAGAAAAAATTGATCTTTCCACTTGAAGTTTTATTTGAAGATGATTACTTGGCAGTAATTCATAAACCTGCTGGTATTTTGGTTAGCGGTAATAGTTTTAAAACGATTGCCAATGCTTTAGATCAAAACCTAAAAAGGAGTAATCTTCCTGATTCAACGATACCAAAACCTGTCCACCGATTAGATTATGCTACCACAGGTATTCTCTTGGTGGGGAAAACGAGCAGTAGCATTCGTGCACTTAATAAGTTATTTGAAAATAAAGCAGTTAAGAAATCCTATTATGCAATTACTATTGGCGAAATCAATCCTTACGGAGAAATCACATTAGAAATTGATGACAAGGAATCGCAATCGAATTATAGGCTATGCGAATCCGTCCCTTCTCAAAGATTCGGCAAACTTAATTTGGTGCAATTAGAACCAGACACTGGAAGAAGGCATCAATTGCGGAAACATCTCTCAAGTATTGGAAACCCGATTTTAGGAGATAAAGATTACGGAATTGAAAACTTAATTTTAAACGGCAAAGGCTTGTATTTACACGCCTATTCTTTAGAATTTATCCATCCATTCACCAATGAAGAAGTCTATTTGAAAGATAAATTACCACATAGATTTAAAAAAATATTTCCTCAACTAGGTTTAGCGTAGTCCTTAATATTCAATTTTCGACTAAGAAAAGTCTGTCCTAGTATTTAGTTTTTTTCGATTTCAGATAGGATGAGAAGGGTAGTGGGACTTCCATATTTAATGAGTTTGTCTATAAACTGCTGTAAATGTAATTGATCACGAAGAACAACTTTAATGTGGATGTTATAAGGCCCGGTTATTCTAAATGCTTCCTGAACTTCAGGAAAAGTTTTTATTTCAGACAATATATAAATGAGTTTTCCATCAAATATTTTCAATAAGATAAATACTTCCAGACCGTTGCCTAATAGGGCATGGTTTAATTGTACACCATAGGATTTTATTACGCCTAAATCTTCTAATTTCTGAACACGTTCCCTAACAGAGGACGGCGATAGCGCTATTTTCCTTCCTATTTCAGCAAAGGATGATCTTGCATTTTCTTTTAATAAGTTGATTATAGAGATATCTATTTCGCTAACCATTGATACGAGTGTTTAAATTAAAAAATACTGGTTTTATATGTAAATATAATCATATTTCCGATTATTCGATTTCTAGATAAGGAGTTTGCCTTGTAATTTTGGGTTGTAATATAAATTCAATTTTCACGATGAACACAGAACTTTTTTTAATACTTTCAGTGGGAATATTTGTTGGATTTTTTGTACAAACGGTCGTAGGCTTTGCAGGGTCTTTAATGGCACTTCCTATTTTGCTTTTTAAAATGGAACTTCCTGATGCTATAGCCTATATTTCTATTTTCTATATGCTCTCGAGTGTTTTTCTAATTGCAAAAGAGTGGCGCAATATCGATCGAAAAATTATTCTCCAGCTCGCTATACCCTCTGTCATAGGCATCATTATTGGAATTGTGGTTCTTACTTTTGCAAAACCGATTTTATTAAAAAGAGGGCTCGGCATTTTTATTCTATTGTATGTGGCCTATGCTTTAATAGGTAAAAAGAAGATAAAGCTCAATAAAATTGGGGTTACTGGTTTTGGAGTTATGGCCGGTTTCTTTTCTGGAATATTCTCTACAGGTGGTCCACTCTACGTAATCTGTGTAGAAAACACAGTGAAGAATATTAAAGCTTTTCGTGCAACCATGATTGGAATATCGGGACTTATCTCTATAACCCGTGTTCCGGGCCTAGCCGTGAGTGGGATTTTGAACTTTGATCATTTGAAAATGGCCTTATTTATTCTTCCGGTATTTCTTCTTGCCCAGTTTTTGGGAAAGCGAACATTTATGAAGATCGAAGAGAAGCTATTCAATAAATCATTAATGTTCCTCTTGTGTTTCTCTGGCCTGATTATGATATTTTAAAACTTCAGAAAGCCAATGCGGCAGCTAGGTAAATATGATTCTTTTTCACATAATCATTCTAGAGATATAGATTCTGTATGTATTATTCAGGTTGGGTAAAGGTGGGCTCTTGGGGTTCAGTAACCGCGTAATCACGCTGCCAACCTTCGTTTTCCAATTTTATGGATTGGATCGCAATGGCATCTCCATTTGCATTCAGTTCTGGGAGTTCAATAAATTCTGATACCCAACATTTATAAACTTTGTAAGCGATAGCAAGTTGCCCTGCTTCATTATAAAGTTCGATTATAATATCTTTTCTGAAATCTTTTAATGAAACCTCTGCCCCCAAACCAGCGCCAAAGCTCCAAATCTTGTTTGCCCATTTTTCAAAATCCATGTCATGGGTAACACCACGTTCTAAAGTAATGGCTTCAAAATCTGTTCTTCCAGGTGATTTTCTATTACTGCTCGGATCACCGCCTTCACGATGCATAATTACTTCCGTCGTTCTTTTAAGAGCGCTTATCTTACTCACTCCGGCAACGTACTTTCCATCCCATTTAATTCGAAACTTGAAATTTTTGTAAGGATCAAATCGATTTTTGTTAACTGTAAATTGAGGCATAATTGTTAGATTTTAATTAATAATTGATTACTTAAATATTTTATAAGTCAAACTTCAACTTGCCGTGTCATTAGTTGCAGCTCGAGGATGACGAACTCTGCGGGTTTCATTGGAGCAAATCCAACAAGAATATTTACAATACCCAAATTAATATCGTTTTGGGTTGTGGTTTCAGAATCACATTTCACAAAATAGGCTTCTTTTGTACTACCTTGAAATGCACCTTCCCTGTACATATTCTGCATAAAACTTTCAATGTTCAAGCGAATTTGAACCCACAATGATTCATTGTTTGTTTCGAACGCAACCCATTTAAGTGCTTTAGAAAGACTTTCTTCTATATATAAGGCGGTTCGTCTTACAGGTAAATATTTATATTCCGAAGCCAATATATCTCTGCCGCTTAAAGTGCGTGATCCCCAAATAAGGTTTCCGTATTCAGAAAAAGTACGTAAGCAATTTATGCCTAGCTGATTTAACTTTCCATTCTCCTCATCGTTTAAAGAAACACTGAAACTACTAACACCAGATAGCACCGCTTTTGTGCCGGCAGCGGATTTCCATACACCACGTTCAGTGTCAGTTTTTGCTATTACTCCCGCCACTGAGCCACATGGAACAAACTCCTCAACCTGATTGTTTTTTAATGGGTTTGCTTTTAATAGTCTAGGAAAATAGATGGCTGCATGACTATTTTTATCGAAGTTATTGAGTCCAGTTGTGGCCGCTTGCATGCTTTTCCAATTTTTGGGAGGATCTATTAATAATATAGCTCTTCGCTTTTCGCAATATATCATTGCGGTTTCATATGTTGATTCTTCAATGTCTGATTCCCAAGAATACGGAGGGATACAGAGAATATTAAATATATCGGCCTTGTCCAAAGCATATAAACCTGTTTTGTCTATTTCTGATCCAAGCACTTCCGTAGATGAAATTTCAAGATGCTCATTGCTTGATTCGAATTGTTTTTTAGCAGTTTCTGAAGTTATGTGTGGAGTCTTAGTTCTAGTGTTGGAGACCCGGACAATTAGTGCTTCCCCGCCACCATTTTGAAAGAAATCACGAACAGCAAAACTCATGGTGCTTTTATTTGATAATCCACCAAAAATGCGCTCGTAATCTCCGAAGCTTAGAATCTTATTGGGATCGTTCTTGGGTCCTTTTTTGGCAATTCCTATAAATGCTGTAATAGATGTAGAAACACCGGTTATAGTTTTATCGCCACTTGAAATTG
This sequence comes from Aequorivita sp., assembly GCA_052105975.1. Classification (GTDB taxonomy): domain Bacteria; phylum Bacteroidota; class Bacteroidia; order Flavobacteriales; family Flavobacteriaceae; genus Aequorivita. The sequence continues at coordinate 26,589 of JBQEAY010000021.1, forward strand.
GTTCAATATATACCCCTGGGTAAGTTTTCCTTTTTGGCATAGGTGCGAATATTTTAAATTAAGATTGTAAAAGAAAAACAAGGTGTATTAATATGGGCTAATCCTTCAGTTCGCATTATTATTAGAATCCGGTAATATTAACTTGAAATTTCCTTTTAAGATTTAAAGTTACGGTTTTTAGTAGCCAAATACCGTTGAAAGTAATTTATTCTAAGGTTTTAATAAGGATAACGAATTCATAATATACAAAACCTAAAGTTCACATAATAATAGCTTTACCTGTTAGAAAGCTCTGATGTTTCACTCAGTTTTTTCCCATCATATTCCCTAAATTCAGGCCCATTTTATGCCGGCGAAATAATCTCAATTTTGACTTCAAATAGATGAAATTCATTTTTGAACCGAAAATTGCTTACAAAGTATTGTTAAACATCTTATATCTTTTTCAATATAACAGACATTCTGTAACTTTCGGCTTCTAAAAAATATACCTATGACAGCGAAAGAAAAAGTAGCTTCCTTAAGAGAGGAAATGAAGAAAAATAACATTGATGCCTTTATTGTATACTCCGCCGATCCGCATATGGGCGAATACCTTCCAGCCGAATGGCAAGAAAGAACTTGGCTTTCTGGATTTACAGGTTCAGCGGGCTTTGTGGTTATCACTTTAGATAAAGCAGGTCTTTGGACTGATGGGCGCTACTTTACTCAAGCTCCAAAAGAATTAAAAGGTTCGGGTATCGACTTGTTTAAAGACGGTATAGAAGGCACTCCCAATTATATTGATTGGATTATATCTGAAACTTCCGAAGATGCATCAGTAGCTGTAAACGGCTTGACCACTTCTCATGCAAATTGGAAGGATTTAGACGATAAATTGACCAAAAACAAGCGTAATCTTAAAGATATGCCCTTGTTAAAGGAAGTGTGGACCAATCGTCCTACGCCAAGCGAAAACGAAGTTTTTGTGCATCCAATGGAACGCGCCGGGCAATCGGTAACCGATAAAATTGCTGCCATTCGTGAAAAAATGAAGTCGGAAGGAGCTACAACGCACGTTATCTCCAGTTTGGATGATGTAGCTTGGACCCTTAACCTAAGAGGAAGTGATGTTAAAAGTAATCCTGTATTTTTAGGATATGTTGTACTGACGATGGATGAGTGTTTCCTATTTGTCGATACACATAAATTAAATGATGAGGCTAAGAGTCTTATGAAAGAAGCAGGAGTGGAGTTAAAGGCTTACAACAGTTTTTTCCATCACCTTCTTACACTAAAGAACGAATCTATTCTAATAGCGCCTAACAGTAATCAGTCTATTTTTGAATCGGTTAAAAATAAGAATACAATCATTGAAAAACCGGTTCCCGGACATTTGATGAAAGCCGTTAAAAACGAAACAGAGCAAAAGGGCTTTGAAACGGTAATGGTACGCGATGGTGTAGCCATGGTGAAATTTCTTCATTGGCTTACCCATACAGTCGGAAAAGAAGAAATGGACGAATATAGCATCGGTAAAAAGTTACACGGATTCCGAGCTGAAGGAAAGAATTTTATAGGTGCTAGTTTTGACAGTATTGTAGGTTATAAAGGCAATGGCGCAATTATCCATTACTCAGCTAAATCTGAAGGAAGTTCTAAAGTAACAAATGACAGCAGTATCTTGGTTGATTCTGGGGGTCAGTATTTGGAAGGTACCACAGATATTACGCGTACTTTTCCGTTAGGAGAAGTTTCTGACGAATTTAAAAAAGATGCCACAACGGTTCTTCAAGGCTTAATTCAATTGTCTTTGGTTAAATTTCCGAAAGGCACCAAAGGTGTTCAACTCGATGCTTTAGCAAGGTTGCCATTATGGAAAGAGGGAAAAGATTTTAATCACGGCACAGGTCATGGAGTGGGTAGTTTCTTAAATGTACACGAAGGACCACAAAGTATTCGTAAAGACCTAAATCCTGTGGAATTACAAGCTGGAATGGTGCTTTCTAATGAGCCTGGTTATTATGTAGAAGGTAAATACGGAATCCGTCACGAGAATCTAATCTTGACCAAAATCTGGAAAAAAACCGAATGGAACACCTTTTATGAATTTGAAACTTTGACTTTATGTCCTTTCTTTAAAAGTATTATAGACAAGGCAATGCTTTCTGAAGACGAAATTAATTGGTTAAATACGTATCACAAGTTAGTCCATGATAAACTTGCTCCACATTTGGAAGGAGAAGTAAAGGAATGGTTTGATGATTTAGTATCGCCATTGTAAACTTAGAAACATTTTTTAGTAATAATAAAAATACCCTGAGGCATGGCCTCGGGGTATTTTGTTATATTATTTTTTTCAGAATAACCTATCCACTTGACAAATATACGGGTTTCATCAGGGTGTTGTCCATTGGAATGAAAGCTTGTCTTGGTATACTTTCTTTAAAACATCACTTCGTTATATCAGTTTTGCGGAAATAATATAGTGCTACTATTTCAAGTAATCAGCCGTATTAATTAATTTGTACTTAGGACTTCTTTTTAACCACATATCAAAAAATGCAGTATGTGTCCCTCCCATTAAGATGAATACGCGATCATCTTTATTCAATTCTATTTGGTTTAGATTGGAATACATAACCAAATTACGATGATAGAATTTTGCAGCTTCATCTGCGCCTTCCGCGTTTCCTTTTGTAGAAATATGTGTTAGCATATCCGCATTTATATTCATGAGCATATCTTTATACATTGGATTGTTTGTCATTTGTAACTTTTCAAGTACCGACATGTTTTCCATTGAATATTTTTTACTTAAAGAATCCAAGATGGAAAAATAACGGCTAAAGGTTTCCATTCCGTTACTATCAGTAATTTCGTTGGCAATTCGGTAATTATAGCCCTCGTTATAATCTACGCCATATATTCTTTCAGTGCCTGATAGACGACCAACCTCAAAAGCGAGTAATTCCAATTCAGTTGGATTTTTATATTTGGTGTCAGGGTTTTGTAAATAAGCCCTATAATTTTCTTGAACTTCACTGTTTTTACTCGGTAATTGTTCGACAATGATTACTGTTGGTTTAAAATCTGCAATGGATTGTGCGATTTTATGCACCTGTTTAATATTTTCTTTATCTCGTTCATCAAATTCAGTCGTAGAACCATCTGGGGAATATCCCATATGAAAAGTTCCCAAATTTAAAACCTTAGTGGGATGTTCAAATTTTATAGGCTTTTCCAATTCTTGGGCTGATGCCTGGATGTTAAAAAGGAAGGTGATAATTAGAGTGGATACTGCGCAAATAAGTGTTGATTTCATATTTTAAATTTTTAGAGTTACCCAAAAATCAAGTTTATGTGCCATATTTTATACATTTTTATACGAACCCCCGATACTTTTCGACAAACCCAAAGCTGCTACTGCAAAGAAAGTTTTAGTTTTACCCTATGAAGGAATTTGCATATACCTCCACCTTAACAAAAAGGAAGGAATTTATTTTTCACTGTCTTTTATGGTTGTTTTTTCTTTATGTCGGACTTATTCGATTTGATAGTAGTATTCCCTATTTTTTCACTTTTATAAAACCAGATGCTTTTCTAGTTTCCTTTGGTATCGTTTTCATTACTACATTCTATTTCAATTATCTTCTAATAATGCCCAAAGTATTTGCAAACCTTAATTGGAAAAGAGCCTTACTTGGGATTCTTACTGTACTTGTATTTTTTATATCGCTTAGATATTTGTTCGAAGAAATATTATTGGAATTGCTGATTGGTCAAAGCAATTATTTTGAAGGAACTTCAAGTGCGCATTATATCTACGACAATTTATATTATGGTAGTTTTCCACTGATTGTGAGCTCTATTTTTTACATAATCGTTTTTAATATTAGATTGCTCGAATACAATAAATACATCATGGAGGAAAAAACGGTGACAGAGGTGAAATTTCTGAAGGCTCAACTCAATCCTCACTTTATGTTCAATACACTAAATAATATTTATTCTCTGGTTTATTTTAAATCGGAAAAGGCACTACCTGCAATTGAAAAACTAAGTGAATTGATGCGGTATACTACCTACGAAATACAAAAGGAGAAAATCGCTTTACAGGATGAGGTTAGTTATATAAAATCTTATATTGAACTTGATCAATTAAGACAAAAAGAGGAAAGAGCTATAAATTTTATTACCTCAATAGAAGATTCTAGCGTCCAATTACCGCCGTTTTTACTAAGCCCTTTGGTCGAAAATGCCCTTAAACACAGCATGCTTAATAAGGATTCTCCAATTATTATTGATTTAAAGCAATCTGGAAATGTGATCTCCTTTAAAGTTCGAAATGAGATTGGAAATCAAAAAACAGATAAATTAGGAGGAATAGGATTGGATAACTTAAAGAAAAGCTTGGAAATAAATTATCCTAGAGCCCATTCTCTAATCCTTAAAAATGAACACCAAACTTTTATAGCTCAATTAGAAATCAACTTGAATGGAGAAGCCTATTAAAACTATAATCCTTGATGATGAGCCTTTTGCAGTTCAATTATTAAAAGATTACGCGCAAAAAATATCATCTCTTGATCTTATTTATGCAGGAGGGGATGTGTTTGAAGTTTTGGAATTAATGAGGAATAACCCAAAAGTACTTGTCTTTATTGATCTTCAAATGCCAGAACTTAGCGGAATGGAAATTATGCAGATGAGCAAGAACTCCCAACATGATTTTATCATTACCTCCGCGTATCAGGAATATGCTCTTGAGGCTTTTAAATATAAAGTCATAGATTTTTTGGTCAAGCCTATTAGCTTCCAAAAGTTTTATGAGAGCGTTCAAAAATACATTAATTGGCATACTTCCTTTGGAAGTGAATCCAAGACTAAAGATCTTCTTATTCGAGCTGAAAGAAAGGTATATCGAATAAATCCCGATGATATCATTTATATTGAAGGTCTCAAGGATTATATCAGGATCCATACAACAAATGAAAAGATCATTGCCCATCAAAACATGAAGGATATTATTAATGAACTACCAAAAACAGAATTTATAAGAATACATAGGTCTTATATAGTTCCTTTAAATAAAATTAAAATATTGGAAGGCAATAGCATCTGGCTTTTAGAAAACATTCGTTTACCAATAGGGGAGACCTATCAGAAAACTATTAAAGCCAGATTTGACAAGTAATTGGAAACAAGAATTTTTCTTTAGTCCTTTCAGAATTAACTTGAAACCTGAGTTTTAAAACAATCCATCTCAGGATTTCTCAGCCAGCTTAGAATAAAGCTTGCAAGTCTGCCAACAATAAAGGTGAATCCACCAAAAATTGGGGACAATAATGTTACTTTTAATCCACCTGCAAACAGTTCAGGATTTACATTGTCCAAAGACTGAAAAGCGTCAAAAATCTGTATCAATCCCAGAAGCTGACTGAACAATCCAATAACCAATGCTAAAAGAGCGATTTGATTGATTAAGGAAATAGATTTTCTAAATATATTATGTGAAGATTTTAATTTCAAGATTGCGCTTACAATTAGAAATAACATAAGTAAGAAGCATAAAATTATAAGCGTCATCCAAAAAGGACCTCCTTCCTGAACACGCATATATAATTCTGAAAAAAAACCATTGTTTTGAACTGCGGAAATTAATAGAGTTTTCATATTTAGTGTTTTTTTTAACGGTCAAGTATAAGCACAAAAGTGGGATTTACACGTAGACTTTTTGGTTTAGACATTATTGCCTACGGTCGTTGACCGTTGGACCTTTTGTCGGATAATTATAATTGACATAAAAATTATAATTAAATAGCCGATTACCAATAAGGTTAATACATATGATTGATTACGTTGCATTACAACATAATCACCAATTCCTGCTTTCCAAAAAACCCATTCATCTGATAATCCAGAAGCAATATCCCAATTCCCTGTTTCCAAAATTATGATTCCATCTTGTGATTTAAGGTCAATTCTTGCTGCTGTATTAATTGCGTTATTTCCACTCCCATCGTGTCCAACTATATTTGAGTTTTTGTCATTTTGACTATAAAGATGATGGCCTAAACCATACACCCCGATTTTATTTATAAAAGTTTCGGGTTTACTCATTTCCGAAATAGTTTCTTTTGAAAGAACTGGGTTGCTTGAAATATTTGCTTGTAAAAATTTGGATAAATCAGCTGTAGAAGAAAATAATGAAGCCGCTGCAAGTGCAGTAAACTTGTTCATTTGTCTAGTTGTTCCATCATCTTTATAAATTTGAGCTAACTGAAGATTTGGTTTATCAGATAATACGAAGGTAGAATTTTCCATTTTCAAAGGCTCAAAAACCACTCTTGTCATATATTCTTGAAATGATAGACCACTTATTTCCTCAATTAATAACTGCAATATTGTATAGCCAGCTCCCGAATACCTATACTCGCTGCCAGGTTCATAACCAACTATTGCAACTCCATCAGAATCTTCTGCATCTGAAGCCTTAGTTAATGATTCTTCAATTGTCTGAACGGTTTCATTTGGTGCAAAACCCTCATAACCCAGGTCATCAACTAAACCTGAAGAATGAGAAAGCAACTTTCTGACAGTCACTTTTTCATTGTCAAATTCACTTTTAGGTAAATGCCATCTTGTAAGATAGTTATCAACTGGTTTATCCAATTCCAATTTCCCTTGCTCTACCAATTTTAAAATGCCGAAAGATGTAATCCATTTGCTAATGGAAGCAACTGGAAAAACAGTATTTTCATTTATGGGTTTATCAATAGAATAGAAGAAATTCTTTGAGATTTTTCCGTTTTCAATTAGTGTCATTGCGAAATTTCCAACGAATTCATCATCTATTTTTTCTTTAGCAGCTTGAATAAATGCATCCGAAGTGTTTTCGGAAGTTATTGGTTTTAATAAAAAACCGTCTATAAATCCGTATCCGATAAAGGCTGTCCAAATTAGAATTGTAAGAATTATTATTGCAATGTATTTAAATGTTCTCATTCAGTTTATTTTGGGTTATGGTTTTTCTTCAATTTTAGACAACCGAAGCAAATATATTCTGAATAGGAATAGCCTTTTTTATTTTTGCGACGAAACGCTCTTTTTCAACCTTATTTAACCTTATTCACCAAATTATTAATTTAAAGCCCCGAAACCTTTAGCCAGATGTTTTTTCCCCTTCAAAAATGGTAATCTGCCGCAAAAGCTTTTTCATGAAATCTTTTTTATGCAACTTTATTGATTAATGAATCCGTCAAAGACATTTCAAAAATTGGTTGGTAAGATTATGACCCATATTTTATTCTGGATCTGTGTTCTTTTGTTTTTCAGTTTCTTTTTTAGGGTTGAAGGAATATCTTTTGGAAGTGTGTTGCGTTTTTCGGCATTTCTACTTCCAGTAACCATAGCCACCACATACGGTTTTAGCTATCATTTAATCCCAAAATATCTACTTCCAAAGAAATACTTTAGGTTTGCACTGTTTACTGGGTATGCCTTAATTATTTCGGCGGTATTTATTGTCATTTCATCATTTTACGGGCTCATTATTTCTCTTAATCTAAATTGGACTGATAGCTTTCCGACCTCAAAAAGTCTATTTTATATCATGATTACCGTTTACTTGGTAGTTGTAATCGCTTCGGCATTTAGCTTATTGAAATATAACTATTTGGCTTCCGCAAAAAACGAAGAGCTTAAGAATAGGATTTTAGAGGCTCAGTTAAAGTTAAAAGAACAGGAATTGGAATATTTAAAAATTCAGATCCATCCACATTTTTTATTTAATACTCTTAATACGATTTATGGATTAAGCCTTTCCAAAAACGAGAAGACTCCTGAAATGATTCTACAGCTTTCAGATCTTCTCGATTATATTTTATACCAAACTAGAAAACCTTTGGTTCAGTTAAAAGATGAAGTAAATCATATTAAAAACTATATCAATCTTGAAAAGAAACGATTTCAAGATGCTTTGACAATAGAATTTAATTGTGATGAAATACCTTCTAATATTGAGGTTGCTCCTATGTTATTACTTCCGTTTATAGAGAATAGTTTTAAACACGGAAAAAACGCTGGTGGTATATTGAAAATTTCAATTAGGTTAAATTTGAATAATGAATTTCTCGAATTCGAAGTAAGTAATTCAAAAGACCCGGAAGATATTACTTCAGAATATAAAGGCATTGGACTGGAAAATATTCAAAGAAGACTTGATATTTTATATGGAAGCAGTTCTGAATTAACTATCGAGAATAAGAAAGATTCGTTTAAAGTATTTTTGAAATTGAACACCGTTAAAACCCCGAATGATGTCGTATAAAATTAAATGTATTATCGTTGACGATGAACCGGTGGCTTTGGACATCCTAGAAAATTATTTACTAAAAATTGATACGATGGAATTAGTTGGCAGATGCAGTAATGCCACGGAAGCTTTCAATCTCATTAATACGAAAAAAACTGATCTTATATTTCTGGATATCAATATGCCTGGAATTTCGGGGATTTCATTTGCTAAATCTATCAGTAAAGACATCAAGATTATTTTTACCACTGCATATCGCGAATACGCCATTGAAGGATTTGATCTTCACGCAGTGGATTATCTTTTAAAACCAATTTCTTTTAATCGCTTTCTAGATTCCATTAATAATTTTCAACAGACTTATATAGATCCTGATTCTTCAGAAGAAAAAGAACAAGCTTCAGCCGACTTTATGTTTGTTAAGATCGATCGAAAAATGCACAAAATTGATTTTAATAATATTCTGTGGATTGAAAGTCTAAGTGATTATCTCAAAATTGAAACCAATGTAGGAACCAAAGTTATTAGAGAAAACATTTCAACTATAGAGAAGAAACTGCCAGATTCAAAATTTCTTAGAATTCATCGTTCATATATTATTTCACTTGATAAAATTGATTCCTATTCCAATGAAGAGGTGATTGTCGAAAACAAATCATTTCCTATTAGCCGAACATATAAGGAAAGCGTAATTCAAAAGCTGAAGAAATTTCATTGACAATTTTAATTCTCAAAGCATTTCTTTCCTTCTTGTTCTTCCTATAAAATTGTTAAGACGAGGGAAGAATAAATATACTTTTCGTAGCTTTAATACGCTTATTCAAGTAAAAAGCATATTGAAATGTAAAAGGAGATTAATTTTAAAATGAGAGCTATGAAAATGATTATGAGAATATTTTTGATTTTGCCTTTCGTATTTTTGATGTCATGTAATTGGGGACATAAGGAGTCGGAGCACGAATCAGAGAATTTAAATACAGATACAACACAAATTGATTCATCCAAGATTATGGATAATGATACGCCGATGAAAGATAAAACTGGTGTGGGTCCAGTTAAAGATAAGGTAGAACTCGGGTTGACCATAGATAAAGAAATGGCCGAGAAAGGAAAAAATTTATTTAGTAATAATTGTGCAACTTGCCACGAAATTCATGAAAGTGCTACAGGTCCGGCATTAGGAGGGGTTTTAGACAAACGATCCCCACAATGGGTTATGAATATGATATTGAATCCAAGAGGAATGGTTAAAGAAGATCCACAGGCTCGTGCTTTAAAGGCCGTTTATGAAACCCAAATGGTAGATTTACATCTTTCAAAAGAAGAAGCCAGAGAAATTGTTGAATACTTAAGAAATTATTAGAGACCGATTTACACTTGTAACAAACTTGATTTATTAGAATTTTTTCAATACAATTTAAATTACCCGAAAAGTAGATTTCTTTTCCTTTATTTTTAAGGTTAAGTCTCTTAGTTATTGCAATAAAATAGCATAGCTTTGTCTTTTTAAATTACAAATGGGGTGCTTGCAAATTATTGAGCAGGCTGAGAAGATACCCAAGTGCGCTTTGCACGGAACCTGATCCAGATAATGCTGGCGTAGGGAACGATAGTAATACACTACTTGGTTATTGGCCTCATTTCATTGAAAAAACTACAATGATCGAGGATTACTTATTTCATCTTACTTTTTTACAAATCCTAGGAACTGCCTTTGGTGTGGTTCAGGTTCTTTTGGCAAGAAAGAATAACCCCAACAATTATCTGTTCGGCATTATTTCTATTCTCATAAGTATGTGGGTGCTGTATCGCTCCCAACTTTACGGAGATATTATATTGAATCTGTATTATTTTGTGATGAGCGTTTATGGTTGGTTCTTTTGGAAATTCGGAAAACTAAAGAAGGAAAGTCCTATTTCCTATTCTAGCAAGCAAGAGCATATAAAAGCATTGGGGATTGCTGTTGTGTGTTTTTCAATTATGGTTTATTGGCTTCAATATCATACCAATACCGACGTTCCAATTTGGGATGCTTTTGTCAGCGCTTTCGCTTGGGCGGGGATGTGGTTGATGGCCAAAAGGAAAATGGAGAACTGGATTTATCTCAATATCAGTAATATTATTGCGATCCCACTACTTTTACACAAAGGACTATACGTGTATGCCGGTCTAACAATCTTCTTGTTTATCGTGGCGGTTTCAGGCTATATAAAATGGCGAAATATTATTAAAAATGAAAGACATGAACAATATACAACAGCTTAGAAAACAATGTTTTGGCGTACGCGTTTTCTCTTCGGAAATATTAGCTTGGGTTGAAAATGAGAAGCTTTGGAATCTATGGGTTCCCAAAAGTTATGGTGGTTTAGAAGCATCTTTAAGTGAAGGTTTGCAGAAGCTAAAGACTTTGGCGTATACAGATGGAAGCCTTGGCTGGACGGTTACATTATGCAGCGGTGCCAATTACTTTATTGGGAACCTCGATAAAGACGTTGCAGATGAAGTTTTTTTAAACTCCAAATCTCCAGTTCTTGGAGGGAGCGGTGGTGTTTTTGGAACCGCTGAAAAACTAGAGGAAGGATATAAACTATCAGGTAAGTGGCAATATGCTACAGGAGCACCATATTTGACTCATTTTACATTAAATGCGAAAATAATGGAGAATGGGGAAGAGGTAAAGGAAAAGGATGGGTTGCTCAAAGTCCGGTCTTTTGTCATTCCTAAGGAAAAGGTGAATATTATCTCAGATTGGAATACGATGGGACTTAAAGCTACCGCTACGCATTCCTTTGAGGTAAATGCCGAAGTAGATGGAAAGTACTGTTTTCAATACAATCACTTTTATCTTCCCCAGCCAATTTTTAAAATTCCATTTACGCTTTTTGCGGATGTAACGCTTTGGGTGAATTATCTGGGTATGGCAGAACATTTTTTGGAAGAAGCAGAGGATGTATTACCAAAAGAAGCACTTAAGGACTTTGAAAATACTGTTTCAGTAACCAATCAGGCTCTTTTTGAGTTTTCAGAAGAAATTGAAAGTACTATTCAACAGTCAAAGGATTTCACAGAGGAATATATAGAAAAAGTACATAGAACAGCGGCAGATTCCGTACGCGATATGTCTCGATTAATAATAGAAGTATATCCTAAACTTGGGATTAAGGCTAGTAGGAGAGACCACCAACTAAACCAAATCTTTCGGGATTATTTTACAGGTACCCAGCACCATAATTTTGTAAAGTGAAAATAAAACTTTTGTTTATAAAGGACGTAGGCGAGTTTCCTGGGCTATAATTGTAAATTTTTATTTTAAGATATTTTGAATAAGCCGTATTTTATACTTCTACTTTAAATTTGTCTTTTAGCCCGCGTTTTCCCAGGGAAGTTACAACTATAGCTCGTGAGTCTTTTGTTCTTTGAACCCAGTCTAACTCCAACATCTTTTCCAATAATGCATTGCCAAGTGAGCCTGCAAGGTGATGTTTTCTTTCGGTCCAGTCCAAACAGGATTTGGCGAAATTTCGATTTTTATTCTGGAGCTCAGCTAAATTCAAACCAAAATCACTAAAAAACTTATTTCCTTCTTCAGTAATCGAATACGTTTTGTCTTGCAATTCGATAAATCCACGGGAAGTAAGGCTATCCTCAATGAGCACACCTACTTGCCCTGCAAGATGATCGTAACAGGTCCGGAAATATCTTACACCTGAATTGTTGTCTTTGACGGTAGTTTTCTTTTTGGGCTTTTGATCCGACAAACGTTTTACGGAATCAGCAACCGCTGGACTAGAAAGTCGGTAGTATATATGTCTGCCCTGGTCTTCAATAGTAAGCAAATTAGTATCGACCAATTCAGGAAGGTGCTTCTCGATATTCTGTTTGGAAACATCAGTGGCATTCGCTATTTCAATTGCGGTATACGCTCTACCATCAAGTAGCGATTTTAAAATAATAGTCTGTATTGGGCCGTCTATCAATGTTGTGATATTATTGGTTTTTGTCTTCATTTCTCTTCCATTCTCAGTTAATAAGTAGGGAAGTATTAAAGGTAACGAAATCATATTTCAGCTTAAACTTATGAAAGAATAATTTGAAATATTCTAACTCTCAATGGTTCTGTCACTGCCTATTTCATACATAAAGAATGCGGCAAAAAGTTCAAGCTATTTATGAAAGATAAACTTTCAAAATATCGCATCTAACTCCGTTTCTATTTAAATACGTCAAAAATTAAATTTATCAAGCTATAAATTATAGGGTATAGCAGTTAACTTTATTGATACCTAAATTTAATTTAAATAACATAACAATGAAAAAGTTGATATTAGTTTTTGCAACCGCTCTTCTGATCAGTTGCGGTAATAATAAAAAAGATGAAAAACCTGAGATGACAATTGGGGCACAAACGGCGGAAAAAGTGACTCCTGCTGAAAATTCAGATGATGCCGTTGCAAATATTACTATTACGGGTAATGATCAAATGAAGTTCAACAAAAGTGAGATTCATGTTAAAGCAGGGCAGAAAGTAAAGCTTACGCTTAAGCATGTGGGGAAACTCGAGAAAAACGTAATGGGGCACGATTGGACGTTATTGACCAAAGATGCAGACTGGGAAGCCGTAGGAAAAGCTGCGACAATGGATGGAGATAAAGATGGAATTCCAGATGACATTAAGGATAAAGTAATAGCTAACACGAAAATGCTTGGTGGAGGAGAAAGCGATACTATAGAATTTGATGCGCCACCTTCGGGAACTTATACTTTTATATGCACATTCCCAGCGCACTATATGACGATGAATGGAAAGTTTATTGTGGAATAAACTTACTGATGAAGTATAAAATTTCACCAACGATATAAAAAGAGTTGCAATTTAAATTGCAACTCTTTTTATTATTTTGTCCCATCCTGAAATTTACGGACTTAAGTATCACGATTTTTTCAACACCATTTTTTTAATTCGTTGATTGTGTACTTGATATGTGATAATTATAGTAATAATTAGTGCAACTTGTGCTAAAATCGTTTCTAGAGTAGGGTAGAAGCCAAGCCAATCAATTCGGAATAGTCCTGTGAAGCCAGTTACTGAAATCCAACCACTTTCTTGTAAGGAATGAAAACCTTTCCCCATAAGGATGATAGCTAAAAGCACGATAATCCATGAGGAGTACCTGAATAGTTGTCTTACCGGAATCTTTTTAGAGTATTTCAGGAATAAGAAAACCATTACTGCAATACAAACAACGGCCGCAAGAACACCTAAACCAATAGCCGACTTATTCTCTGGTTGCGCCTCTAGATTGATGGCTTGTAGAAAAAGAATGACCTCAAAAGCTTCGCGAAATACCACCATAAAGGAGAAAGCTGCCAAGCCAATCATCCTGTCTTTCTGTAAGTAGCGTCCGATTTTGTTTTCAATGAATTCTTGCCATTTTTTGGCATGCGAATGGTTGTGCAGCCAGAATCCTACAAATAATAAGACTACGACGGCAAATAACGAAATCAAGCCTTCCATGATTTCTCTGTTTTTCCCACCAAATTGAATTATATAGTCTGAAAGGAACCAACCAGCAATTCCTAGAATAACGGCTGTAATCCAACCACCGTGAAGCCAAGGAAGTGCTTTTTTAACGCCTGAAGTACGGATTAAGGCTAAAACGACCGCTAATACCAGAAAAGCTTCAAGACCTTCCCGCAACATAATGGACGCCGCCAAAATAAAAGTTAACCAATAGTTTAATTTATGGTCTTTCATCAGTTGGTCTGCTTGGTCAATCATCGCAAATGCTTTATCTGTTTCCATTTTGAGAGCAGGTACCCCTTTATCCTGCTCGATGGCTTGCCGAACATTGAGCATTTGCTGCTCTATTTCTATTGTAAATGCTGGATCATTCGCAGTTAAACGCGCTTCTACGGGCTCAATCCCTTCCAAATAGGCAGATAACGCATTGGTTCGCGCTAATGATTTATTTCCTTCAGTATAATTTTTTAATGCCGCATTCAGATTCTCTTTTGCGATATCCAGACTGGTGTGGGATTCGTCTCCAGTTGGGGCTAATAGACGCAATGCCTTTAATTGTGTGGCAGCATTTTCGTTATTTTCAGAAAGACTAGCCAATAAATCCTCGTCGGAATGGGTAGCTACATCTTTTAAATTGAAATCGGGATATACAGATTCAAATTGGGCTCTTAATGCCGTAGTATCTGTTTCATTGTCCTTAAACCGTAGGCTTTTAACGTAAAATGCAAGATCCCAGAGTTGCTCTTCGTCTAATTCAGAAAAAGCGCGCATGCTGGTGCCATTTACTCCTAGTTTTATGGTGTTATATGCCTGAAATGGTGAAACCTGACGCATTAATTCTGTTTCATAAAAATCTGTCGGCGCAGGGTCCAGACCTTTTCCCAATTCTCCGTCGCCGTTTCCATTTGCTCCGTGGCAGGAAGCACAATTATTTGCGTAAAGTTCTTTTCCTCTTACGGAATTTGGCCACACCTTAGGTGCAGTTTGCACTCCGGTAATTTTTATAAGATCGTTTCTTATTTGTCTTGCGAGATCACCAATTTCGTTGGCTGGTTTTTTCTCCCGAATAATAACCTTGAGTTTCTCCAAGTAATCCAACAAGCTCGACTTTTCTTTTTCGGGGAGAAAAGAGCCTAAATCCGTTAGATCATAAGCTTGTCCAGAAAACTCCAACATTTCGCTGTATTCCTGCTCGTTGGTGACTTTTCCGTCTTGAACTCCTTCAGAGTAATCCCTTGCGATGTAGTCTAATAAGTGAATTACGGTTTCAGCATCCTTATCATTTTGCTGGGAAAATACTTGGGGAATGGTAGTGAATATTAATAAAACGACCATCAAAAAGTTGATGGAGAACGCCTTGCACATCGTTTATTATTATTTAGATTTAATAAACACAAAGATATGCTTTATGGTGTAACTTTCTTCTTTTTATATTGGATTTAGCGTTTCAAAAGAGTGTTATTTTATCCTTAGGACCTTTTAGTTAAGGAGAAGTTACAGTCCTGCTTAGTAAGCTATATAAGGAAACTTCAAAATATCTATAGGATTCCCGAGGTGAAACCTTTAAATTTGAGAAGCATAAACCACTGTAGATTGGTGAATTTTGAACCAAAATAAACAATACGAAAGTAAGCATATAAAAACAACAATCACCTACTTAAAGTTGCCAACAAGCCAAAACAAGCGTGATAATGAACAAAATCTTTGACACCTACCGACCAGAAGGATTTGGAACTGTAAACGAATACTTATTCGTAGAAAACCCAAAAGGAATGATTGATTTTCTTAAAAACGCATTCTATGCAGAAGAAATCAACCGTTCTGTTAATCCCAAGAATGGCGACATTGCAAACGTCATTTTAAAGATTGGAAGTTCGTGCTTTATGATTAGCCAAGCAAGAGGACAATTTTTAAATATGCGATCGGCATTCTATCTATATGTTGACAACGTGGACCAAATTCATAAAAGAGCGGTCGAAAACGGAGCTAAAGTTGAATTTGAACCAGCTGATATGGATTATCAAGATCGACAGTCTGGAATGATCGACCCAAGCGGAAATTATTGGTGGATTTCAAAACGACTTGTAGAAGAAAACTATAGTGAATAATGTATTCAAACCAAGTAGAACGGAAAAGCTTGTTGCCAATAAAAATTAGTCTGAGTACTGAAAATACGGTAATTTGTATATTTTCAGAAAGACGTCAAGGACAGTTTTAATCAATCTAAAATACGCGTTACATTAACAAATATCGAAATCCTACATTGATTGCGGCAATCAACTTGGATATGTTTTGGCCCAATCTGTTTAAATTGCTTGGCCAGTTTCGCTCCTTACAAGTCCGAATGGAGGTTTAGTTCATTTTCGTTATATTTAGGTTACTTTGGAAAAGTCCGTTGAAGATTTTCTGAAAAATTAAGGACAATGAGAGATGCGATTAACAAATATGGAAAACACGACCCAAGAATAAACTATCGTGGATCTTCTCCTTCAAGAATGGACAATCTTACGGATGCGGTATTTGGAATAGCTATTACACTACTAATCTTTAACCTTGCCAACCCCAATTCCTTTACAGATTTATTAAGCTTCACCAAGACACTTCCTGCGTTTTTACTGAGTATTTCCTTTTTAATGATAATTTGGAAGGAACACCTTCGTTTTTCTGAAATATACACGCTTAATTCGAATGGGTTCATTTATTTGAACACTCTTTTTATTGCTCTTGTAATTTTTTATGTTTATCCACTTCGTTTCCTTTCGCTTTATTTAACAAGTGTATTTTTTAAAGCTGATGTTGGATTAATAATAGAGAAAAGCCAAATGCCATACTTAATGATTTATTATGGTTTTATTGCCTTTGCCTTAAATTTTGTACTCTTTCTCTTTTATTACAAGGCCTATAGAATTAGAGAGAAATTAAATCTGAGGGCATTTGAAATTTTTTACACGAAATCACAAATGACCAAACTTGTTATAATGTTTACGATTCCGCTTATTTCAATCGGTACTATTGCTATTTTAAATTCGCGTGGTTCCGTGTTCGCAACTGGGGTAGGTGGATTTATTTATTTCTTATATGCACCTGCAATATTTTATTGGTTCCGTAACTATAAGAAAAAGTCGAAAAAATTTAACTGATTTTTAGATTACAAGAATATAAGCTTGATCCTAATCCTTCATAGGACCTTGGGCTCGTTAAAGTTCATGTGCTTTTATGATTGAATGATTCTTCTATGGCTTGGTGTTTTTTTAACATTAAAACCACTTGATGAAGTAAAGTTACAACCCAAATTATGGACAGAAATAACTAAACTTTAATTAAGCATTTTTTGATTTAATACAACTGAATTTTCCGTTCCTCCTACTCATAGTATCACTCATCATATTTTCATTTTTTTGGGAGTGAATCTAGTATAAGTTTACAATAGTTAAACATACTAAAAACAATCATTATGAAAACTCAAGAACCAAATAAAAAGGGACTAACAAAAAAGCAGATAAACCTTATCCTAGAATTTTTGTTTGCATTTATCCTTATCTACTTTATGATAACAATATATGTGCACACTCATTTTCATTAGGTCCCAGACCATAAGTAAACATAAAAAAACAGGGATATGAATTGGGCATTAGGTATTGTTATAATTTTAATTTTACTCTTTCTTATAAGTAATTACAGGAAGAGAAAAAGGAAAAAGCATAGCCTTAATGCCCTGATAAATAATTGGGAAAAACAAAAGACCCACGACTCTTTTCATTTTCGCTCGATTGAAAAATATTTCAGAAATAACACTGAAAAAACCACTCCATTTCACATACTATTTGATAAGTGCGCAACAGATATAGATATTAATGAAACCTTCAAAATAGTTGATAGAACTTCTTCAAAAATTGGTCAACAATTTCTTTACTATAAATTAAGAACTATTGAAAATCAAGATAAATTATTGACTTTTAATAAGCTTATTCTTCTTTTCGAAAAGCAAGAAAATTTGAGGCTGAAAACTCAAATAGAATTATCCAAAATAAATTCTGATGATACTTATTATTTTGAAGAGTTGGTTACTTCTAAACCAATAGAAAAACCAAGAATAATCTGGTTGGTTTACACATTATCGATTCTCTCTGTGTCTTGTATTATATTAGGTTTATTTCTTCCAGTAATTCTTTTATTTCTTATCCCGATTCTAGCCGTAAATATGGTGTTTCATTATAAGAACAAAGCAGATGTTTCAAATTATATCGATGGTGTGAGTCAACTTTTAAGAACATTGAAGGTCTCAAAAAAGATCGCGAGCTATTCAGAAATAAAAGAACACTTTATTGATACTTCTTTTATCAAAGAAATAGAGAAAATAAAGTTAAAAACGGAATTTATAAGTTTTGAAAAGCTTATAAATAATGAATTTGCAGTATTTTTTTGGTTAGTGTCCGAACTTGTAAAAATACTTTTCAATTTGGAATATATCATTTTTTACAGCTTTATCGATTCGATTACAAGAAAGCAAAATGAGCTTAAAAAAATGTTTCATTTTATTGGAGAAATTGATTCCGCAATTTCTACAGCTTCACTAAAAGCGAGTGATTATGAACTCTGTAATCCAAAATTTGTCAGCGAAAAAAATTAATTGTCAAACGTATTTCACACCCTTTAATTGAAAACTGTATTGCCAACGATTTAAGTTTAACAGACAAGAGTTTATTGCTGACCGGTTCAAATATGTCTGGTAAATCAACATTTATTAGAAGTGTTTCAATAAATAGTGTTTTAGCGCAAACTTTAAACATTTGTTTTGCAGCAGAATATATTTCCCCTTTTTTCAAATTGTATTCTTCAATAAGGATTACCGATGATCTATTAGAGGACACAAGTTATTATCTTGAAGAGGTATTGACGGTCAAAGAATTAATAGATGCTTCTAATAAGGCAGACCCTTGTTTATTTGTTTTGGATGAAATCTTTAAGGGAACGAATACTATTGAGCGGGTTTCGGGTGGAAAAGCAATATTATCATATCTAAACAAAGGGAACAATATCGTCTTGGTTTCTACTCACGATATTGAATTGACTGATATTTTGAGTAAAGAGAAGTTTGATTTATATCATTTTAGTGAGCAAATTAAAAACAACGAACTTACTTTTGATCATAAATTAAAAGCAGGAAGATTAGAGACCAGAAACGCGATTAAAATATTGGAATTATACAATTATCCTTCTGAAATAATTAAAGACGCAAGAAGAACAGAAAAGGAAATTTTTGCTGCATCTGATAAGGTTTGACTTACTTCTCGATCCGATTAAAATAAACTATTAGTAGCCGCTCTATGCGGCTTTCTTTTTTCGCTTAGATTACAAAAAATGTTGAGAACCGTTTTCTTTGCTTTGGTAATAATTAGGCTATTATTTTTTCGCAGTTGGAGAATATTTTCAGCCAAAAAATGACTTTTTATAAAGTTGAACGTGGCTCAGAATTTAGAATGAATTAAGCCTCGTTAAGACATGAATTTTCGAAGAGATTAAAAAGCATTGATGGTCTTAATATGTAGAGAATATTGAGGTTTTAAATCCTAATAAATACAGGTTTGGATTAGGGTTACGTTCTACTGATTATCCAGAATCGGAACCTAAAATCCATATAAACTTATAAAATTTGACTTCGTTTTTCCGTTGAAGCGGAACATTTTACCACTCATCATATTTTGTATAAATCTCTGCTAGTAGTTAAATAGCTTTACACTGTAATTAACCATAAAAACTAATAAACATGGAAAAGCACAGTAGAAAATCAAAGTATCTATTAAGCATTATCGCTTTTATATTTACCGCAACAGCAATTGCTCAAGAGATTAAAGGAACCTGGACGGGGGAATTAGAGATTCAAGGAACAAAAATGGAAATGAGCTTTAATATCACCGAAGAAAATGGAAGCTATTCATCAACTTTTGATGTTCCGCTTCAAGGCGCAATAGATATTCCATTAGAGGAAACAACTTTTGAAGATGATATATTGACGATAGCCTCAGCCAAATTCAAATTAAAATATGTTGGCACGTTGGATGGAGAAAACCTAAACGGAACTTATTCTCAAATGGGGCAAGATTATCCATTCGATCTTGTGAAAACTGTTAAAACCAAGCCTGGTGATTTAAGTCTGCCATCTAGCAAAGAAGAGTTGGAAAAAATTGCCGCGCTCGAAAAAAAGA
Source organism: Aequorivita sp. (assembly GCA_052105975.1). Lineage (GTDB taxonomy): Bacteria > Bacteroidota > Bacteroidia > Flavobacteriales > Flavobacteriaceae > Aequorivita. The sequence goes on from JBQEAY010000021.1 coordinate 46,612, forward strand.
CTTATAAATATTCGGTTGAAGATTTCTTTACAAAGCCTAGCCTTTCAACTTTCAGAATCTCCCCAGATGGAAACTATATTTCTTACAGAAAAAAGGATGAAAATGGAAAGAGCAATGTAATCGTAAAAAATCTGGAAACAGGGAAGGAAGCTGTAGCTATTCATGAAAAAGAAGACTTGGTTAGAGCCTATTTTTGGAAAGGAAGTAATCGCTTAATATACCTCCAAGATAAAGGTGGAAACGAAAATTATCATTTATTTGGGGCCAATCCTGACGGAAGTAATAATATAGAACTTACACCATTTGATAATACTATGGTACAACTGGCCAATGAATTGAAGGACGATCCAAACCACATGATTGTTACCATGAATAAGGATAATGAACAATTATTTGAACCTTATAAAATTAATATAAACACGGGAGAAACTGAAAAGTTGTTTGAAAATAAAGATCCAAATACGCCAATAGCGGGATATACTTTTGATAATTCTGGAGTACTAAGAGCCTACTCTAAAATAAAAGACGGAAAATATTTTGAAAACTTTTATAAAGACCTTGAAACCGATGAGTTTAAATTTAGGAATCAGACTGATTTTGAAACGAATGATGGGATTATAGCTTTCGATTATACTACAGACTATCCACATGATGCTTATTTAGCAAGTAATTTGAATAGTGATAAATATGAAGTGTATCGCTATGACTTAAAGGAAAATAAGATACTCGATACCATTTTTAAAAATGACACTTATGCCATTAGCAATATGGTGATTTCATCAAAAAGAAGAAACTATGAAATAGACTTCTATTCCTATAAAGGAGCAAAGGAAACTGTAGTGCCAGTGAGCAAGCTTTATAAAAAATTATACAAGAGGTTTCAGGAGAAATTTGGAGAGAAGGTAGTCTCAATTTTAAGTCATGATGACGAAGAGACAAATTTCATTGTTCATGTTTCGAGTGATAAACTAAGAGGAATCTACTATAAGTATAATTTAAAGATGAATTCATTTGAAGAGTTGGCTAATATGCTGCCACATTTAGATGAAAACGATATGGCGGAAATGAAACCGATTAGCTTCACCAGCCGCGATGGAAAAACAATTCATGGATATATTACACTGCCAAAAGAGGCTTTGAATGGACAAAAAGTGCCGTTGATATTGAATCCACATGGAGGGCCATTTGGTGTAAGAGATAGTTGGGGATTTCTAAGTGAGGCACAGATGTTCGCAAGTAGAGGCTATGCAACGTTACAAGTAAACTACAGAGGTTCTGGTGGTTACGGGACGAAATTTCAAAAAGCAGGACATAAACAAGTAGGACGAGCTATGATTGACGATTTAGAAGATGGAGTGAAATATGCAATAAGTAAAGGTTGGATTGATAAAGATAAAGTGGCTGTCTATGGTGGAAGTTATGGAGGTTTGGCCACATTACAAAGCTTGATTAAAACACCAGAAATGTATGTTTGCGGTGTTGATTACGTTGGTGTTTCAAACTTATTTTCTCATTTAGAGAATTTCACCGGAGTGAGAAAATCATTTGTACAATGGTATAAAGACAGGTACTATGACCCAGAGAATCCCGAAGAGAATAAAATAATGACAGCGGTTTCTCCAGCATTAAATGCAGAGAAAATAACACAACCTTTATTGGTTATTCAAGGAGCCAATGATCCACGCGTTAAAATAGAACAGGCAGATCAAATAGTGAAGACTATGAGAGATAGAGGAATTGATGTGCCATATATGGTAAAATATAACGAAGGACATGGTTTTGGGCATGAGGAGAACAGGATTGAGATGTACAAAACAATGTTGGGTTTCTTTGCGCAGCACTTAAAATAAATAGAACTTAATAAAGAAGAAAAGCCTCGTCAATAGTGAATTATTGACGAGGCTTTTTGATTTAATCCATATGGTTTTCCGTTCCCCCTTCTCATAGTACCGCTCATCATATTATGGTTTTATTGGACGATGATCTACCATAAGTTTACAGTATCAAACATAAAAACAAACTAATATGGTCACAATTGTACAATATCTTATGAAGTTAGTAATTGAAATAGTTGTAATAATATTAGGTTAAACATTTTAAAAACGATCATTATGAAAAATTTAGAAACAAAAACACAAGACACATTTCAGGATCAATTAAAGAAATTCAAAATGCTATTAATGGGTTCTAAAATGACTAAAATAGCAAGTCTTGTCCTAATAGGTTTTTCATTCTCTCTAATGTTAACATCGGAAGAGGGAATGCTAACAATAATTTCTTTATTATTAGGAGTTGCAGTAATGGTAGCATATATGTTTAAGTTTTTATCTCTAAAAAATATTGAACAAAAATCCTATACCCAAATGTCCTTGATCTCTAGCATCACGAAGTTTAAAACCCATATGAAAAATCGAAAAAACAACGAGTTTTACTATGTTTTTATTTGGCTTTTCTCGTTAATACCTGTTTTGTATTCCCGTTCAGAATCTACTACTCATGTAATCGTCGAAATAGTTTTAGCTGTTATCGTAACTGGCGTTTTAGGAATGTTTCTTTTTAGAAAGACAGAAGTGGATATAAATAATTTGGAAACCGTAATGCAGACAGAATTAGAAGCTTTTAAAAGGCTTTAAGGAATTGTTTTAGTTATTATAAAATTTGAAAACCATGAAAAATTCTGAAAAAGCACCATTAGTCAAGTTGAAAAAATTAGTAAAAGGATCAATAATAGCTAGAAATTTAACTCTTATATATGTCTTAATTTCACTAACAATGGTCTTCAAAATGAGAGATCAAATAGTATATGTTATTCCTTTACTATTAGGAGCCATATTAATAAGCTGGTACACTTTAACTCATCTATTATTGAAAAATATTAACCTTGAGAATAATGATTTAAAAAATCAATTTAAACTTTATAGATCCCATATTTTGAAACGTGAGAAATATGAAGGAACCGTAGCTTTTATATGGTTTTTAACCATACTCCCAGCTTATATATATGGAGTAGATATTGATATATCTACATTAATCAAATGGTTGGTTGTAGTTTATGGACTCAATTTCCTTGGAGACAGGATGTTTAAAAAAACAAAGAGAGATTTAAAAGAAATAGAGCAGCAAATAAATAATCTTGACCTAAATAACCTAGAATAATAAATTGTAAGTTTGAAAAATTAGCAAAAGAGAATCATGTCAAAAAGATTAAAAAAGATAGGTCTAATAATTATTGCTCTATTATTTTTAGCTTCAGTAATAACGGTATTAATCCCTCTAATAATGGGAATAAGCCATGGATTTGATGGAGGTGAAATTGAAATTAAGATTAGAGATAATTGCAATTGTAAAACTGTATCGTTTGACGATGGATCTTCAATTCCCGAAAGTACCACTGATTATTATACAGGTAAAATAACTAAAAAATTTAATATAAAACTGATGGATTGTGAGTACGAATCATTTGAAAGTTTATCACAAGATATTTTGACTATTGTTAAAAAAGACGACTTGTGCTCAGGTAAGAATATTGAGATCTCAGTAAATAATTCTGGAAAAGAAAGAACATTTGTAATAGCAGATTGCTCAATTAAAGATTGAAAATGGCAAACAGTAAAAGAGTCGCATATTGGACAATTCAAATAATTATTTGGACTTTTTTGACTGGCGTAATGGCGTATGCCTATTGGGTTAGTGGTAATCAATTAAATTTAGAATTATGGTACGTTATTGTGGATTTTTCAGCAGTAATAGTTTTGGCAATATTTTTCACAAATCAGTTAAGAAGGTTACTTAATAAGTGGGTTGAGTTTGATAACCTTAAACTAAATGATGGTTTTAAAATCGTTGGTTTGTTAATTGCAACAGCTGTGGTATTTTGCGTTGTTTATATGGTTTATGTTAAATTCATGTACACTATAGTATACAAAAGACCGGATGTTCTCGAACACCCTTCCCAAAGCTTTAAAAATAATATTATATTCATTATCAACTATATACTGTATTTTATTATATGGACGGTTTTTTATGTTGCTATTAAGGGGCTTATGGAGCTAAATAAAGGTAGAGAAACCAGATTGCAACTTGAATCTAATCTCAAGGAATCTCAACTCAACACCTTAAAAGGACAAATTAATCCACACTTTATGTTTAATAGTTTAAACAACATCCGTGGGTTGATGTTAGAAGATGTAGATAGAGCTAGGAATATGCTTACGAGCCTGTCTGAAACTTTGCGTTATTCACTTACAAAAAGCGATGTTAATGCCATTGCCTTAGAAGATGAATTGGAAATGGTTGAAAATTATATCGAAATTTCAAAGATTCAATTTGAGGATCGTCTTCAATTCGAAACAAATATTGATAAGGCGTCGCTAAATACTCAAATTCCACCCATGATTATTCAGATGCTAATTGAGAATGCTATTAAACACGGCATATCTAATTTGAAAAATGGAGGGAAAGTGAGTTTAACTACCAAAATAAATGATAGTCAATTGCTTATAGAGGTTGCTAATACAGGAGCCCTAAGACCCAGCGAAGACAGTACGCAATTAGGCCTGAAAAACATCAAACAACGTCTTTATTTATTATATGGTGAAGCAGCGATATTTAATTTAAATGAAATAGAAAATCAAGTGGTTGCCACTATTAAAATCCCACTAGCATGATAGTATTAAAAGCAGTTATTGTAGAAGATTCTAGATTGGCTCGTAACGAGTTAAAAGAACTCCTGAAAGCACATAAAGAGATTGAGCTCTTGGGTGAAGCAGCCAACGTTGATGAAGGTTTTAAGCTGATTAATGATACAAATCCGGATTTATTATTTCTAGATATAAATATGCCCGAAAAGGATGGCTTTGAGTTGTTAGAAATGTTAGATGAAGTTCCTATAACTATTTTTACAACAGCCTTTGATGAATACGCTATTAAGTCTTTTGAATACAATGCTTTTGATTATTTGTTGAAGCCAATTAACCAAAAACGATTTTCAAAAAGTATTGAAAAAGTAATTGAAGATGTAAGCGATAGTTCAACAGCAGAAGCTACAAGTGAAGATGCTTTTAGTTTAGATAAGCAGATTTTCATTAAAGATGGTGAGAAGTGCTGGCTAGTGAAAATTCAGGATATCTCTATGTTTGAAATCGTTGGTAACTACACTCGTGTGTTTTTTGAAAACAACAAGCCACTAATTTATAAGTCACTCGCGCAAATAGAGGAGAAATTGCCAAACGACGTATTTTTTAGAGCAAATAGACAACAAATCATCAACATTAATGATGTGAAAAAAGTGGTATCTTGGTTCAACGGAAAACTGAAAATAGAAATGAATTCAGGAGAAGAAATTGAAATTTCTAGAAGACAATCCTATATTTTTAAAGAGCAGCTGAGTTTTTAATTATCTATCAAATGTTGGGTGATAGGCCACAGTATAAGCCTAAAACAATTTATAAAGCGTGGTTACTATAATCCCTTTACAGTCATTCGATCTAACTGACAATAATTGTTTTTCTTCTTTTACCTGAAGATAAAATGGAGGAGCCAATAAATCTATTCCACTTTGTTTTTTTAATCTTATTCCTTGTCCTGAAATAATGTCTATATTGGGAGTAAAATCTCCTTTAGGTAAATGTTCGGTTAGAATAACATATTTAAATTCAGACAACTTCCTCACTATACTTTGCACTTCAGTATTGGATAAATGTTGTAGTACTTGCCTTAATATAGCACAATCTCCAGGAGGCATTTCATCTACGGCAATATCCAAACAACGAAATTCTAAATTTTCTTCTTTAAATTCTGCTTTGTTGTGTGCTATAAGATCTTCTACTATATCTACGGCAATATATTTCTCAGTATACTTTACCAGTTCTTTTCCAATATTAAAATCTCCACAGCCTAAATCGCATACCCTAATTGGGATTTCAAACGAAGTCAAGAACGAAGTTAAAGCAGCTATATACGGATCTATTATTTCCGGCTGATGCGATCCTGCTCCCGAATAAAAATCAGATTTGTTATCACCCCAAAGTTTCATTTTATAAACTTGCTCCATGGCATCCTTTGTAGGCCAAGGTTTTTTTATTGATTCAGTTCCGTTTTCTCTCTTTTTCATGAATAGGGTATGTGCTAATCTGAATTCAAATGTAATATTTAAAAAGTCATACAAATCAGCTTTAATTACATATATTATATAGCTGACAACTTATTGAATAAGCGTCAGAATAACCCAAAATAATTGTGGTTTTGGTGAAATATTAAATGATACGTGTAAATTTAAAATTATAAAGAGATATGGAAAAAGTAACTAAACCTAAAGTGAAAATGTTGGCTTCCGGAAAAAAATTAGTGGCTAAGCAAATGCAAGCTAATGCGGGAGAATTATTGCCTGCCCATCTTGCTAATTTGGAATCAATTTTAGTAGTTCAAGAAGGGGAATGCGTTTTTAAAATAAATGATGAAAATCACGTACTAAAACAAGGTGACTCTATTGTTGTACCACCAGAAATCAAGCATCAGATTAAAGCAAATAAGGACTTTAAAGCTATTCACTTTATGCCTAAAGATATTGAATTTAAATTTTTTGACTAATGGTATCACATAGTAATTGATAATTTAGCATGACGATATATTGATTTCTGAGAAAACCTTAACTCGCAACTAATTAATATTCTCCATTACTAAAGCACTTTGGAAGAAGCTGTGCCCTAATTTGTGGTTGAGAAGGTTCGACTGATTATTTTTTGAAAAAGTTATGTATCTTAATCGATTAAACTTAAAAAAATGTCTGAACAAAAGAACCGGGATAAAGAATATAGTTTTGTACAAAAAGTTTGGATCGTAGGATTAATATTTTCATTAATTGCTACGGTCCTTCTTATTTTTGAAGCAACTTTTGATATTGTAATTCTTGTTTTAGCTGGTGCGTTGATTGCCTGCTATTTTAGAGGGCTGAGTGGGTTAATCCATAGGAAGACCAAATGGAATAAAAAGATTACACTCTCGATATCAATAGTTGCAACTTTTCTTATAATTTTTGGAGTTATTTATTTTATAGGATCCACCGTAAGTACAGAAACCACGCAAATAAAAAAGGAATTTCCGGAGATGGTGGATAATTTGGAATCTCACTTAAAAAACAACGTAGTAGGACAAGAAATCCTTCATCAAGCTGATCAAATAAAGTCTTCGGAAAAGTTTGGTGAGTTTGCGTCGCGTTTTTTTATGACTACGTTTAGTGGGATTGCGAATATCTACGTAGTACTTATCTTGGGTATCTTTTTTACACTTGCACCCGGCATTTATGTTCACGGAGTTGTGCAACTGGTGCCACCTAGAAATCGAGAGAAAGCTGAAAAATTACTAGACCACTTGGGTTCAGGATTAGAAAAATGGCTTTTCGGTAAATTTATTGCCATGCTTGCAGTCTTCGTTTTAACAGCCATTGGTCTAATCATCCTTGATATTCCCATGTGGTTAACCTTAGCTATTTTAGCTGGATTATTAAATTTCATCCCCAATTTTGGTCCGTTAGCTGCTATGATTCCGGCAATTTTGATCGCCTTAACTATCAGCCCGAATATGGCCTTAATTGTAGCCTGTTTGTATCTTGGAATTCAGCTATTGGAAAGCAGTTTGATTACGCCGCAAGCCCAGCAAAAGTTGATTAATATTCCTCCCGCCTTAATAATATCCGCGCAGATATTTGTAGGTGCTTTAACTGGAATATGGGGTGTAATTTTTGCGACGCCTTTAGTTTTAATTATAATGATTCTGGTTCAAGATCTTTATATCAAGCCGATGAATGATCGTATAGAAGACTAATAGATTCTCTCGATTTAGTTTGTTCTCTTCAGAGTTGAAATCAATCCAAACTCCTAAATTCTAAAGACCATTTCCTTTATAATGCAAATGCGTTTTCTGTATTCAAGTGACTAACGGATAAGAAATAGAATTACCTGTGTGCAAACCCAAAAATCACTTTATTTTAGTAATAAAAGTTTGAAAATGAATAGAGCTTTCCAACAATAGGGTAGGGGATTGTTTTTTATATTTGGAAAGCTATTTTTCATCTAGCGCTACAAAGCAATTGATATTATGAACACGGAAGATATAATTCTAAAATTAGAGGAACTCAACAAGACAAGCCAGAAACTCGATATACAGGAATCCGAGCGCTTAGAGATGGTCAAAAATACTACGGACTATGCCAATCAATTTATTGGAGGTCTTGATAAGGCTAAAGCTTTTATAGAGAAAGATGCTAATTCATTAGAAATTACGAATCAAAAAAGATCTCTGTCCGAACTTCTCAAATTGTACCAAAAACAAGTAGCTGAAACCGGCATTAACGCTGCTTCGGGAAAGCACCTGGGGTATATTCCTGGAGGTGGAGTTTTTACTGCTGCGCTTGCTGATTTTATCGCAGCTGTTACCAATCCGTATGCGAGTGTACATTATGCATCGCCTGGTGCTGCTACTATTGAAAATGAAGTTGGAAATTGGCTAAAAACAGTGTTTTCATTTCCTAAAGACTCGGTAAGTTGTTTATCTTCCGGCGGCTCAATTTCTACTCTTATTGCATTTACTGCTGCAAGAGATAAACATAAAGTAAAGAATGAATCTATTATCAAAAATGTTGTTTATTTAAGTGAACAGGTCCATCATTCTACTCAAAAAACATTGCGAATTATCGGGTTGGAGGATATAATTATCCGCTACATTCCACTGGATGCAAATCATAAAATCAAAACGGATTCATTAGAAGAACTGATAGAAAAAGATGTTTCCGCAGGTCTCCAGCCCTTTTTGGTTGTGGCAACAGCCGGAACTACTGACACAGGAGCTATAGATCCTTTAAATGAAATTGCCGATATAGCAAAAAAGCATAAAATGTGGTTTCATGTAGATGCCGCTTACGGTGGATTTTTCATTATGACCTCAAAAAAACAACTTTTTAAAGGCATTGAAAAAGCTGATTCTATTATTATCGATCCGCATAAAGGACTGTTTCTTCCTTATGGGGTTGGTGCGGTATTGGTAAAAGATAGCGCCGCTGTTTTACATTCATATTATTATACCGCCAATTATATGCAAGATGGCGAAAGTGAAGAAATGCTAAAAAGCCCCGCCAATGTTTCTCCAGAACTAACAAAACATTTTAGAGGTCTCCGGGTTTGGCTGCCATTGCAAATTCACGGAATAGTCCCTTTTGTTGCGTGTTTGGAGGAAAAGTTTTTATTAGTGGAATATTTCAGAAGGAAACTTGCCGATCTTGGCTTTTGTCTTGGACCAAAACCAGACTTGTCCGTTAGTTATTTTTGGTATCCATTCGAGACCGATGTAGATAAAAAGAATCGTGAGCTTATGGATGAAATCCACGCCGATGGCTCTGTTTTCTTAAGCTCTTCAGTTATTGATAAACGCTTTGTTATCCGTATTGCAATTCTTGCTTTTAGAACGAAAAAAGAAATAATTGATGAAGCAGTAGAAATGATTCAGCGATGTTTAAAAAAAGTCCAATGATAATTTTGTGTAATTCTATTTTAAAATGGCTTTATAGAAGAGAAAAACCTAGGGCTACACCCTAATTTTATAAACCTTTCCGAAACACTATTGATTATAAATCCAGTTCTTTTTCATCGTTAATAAGTTGTATCTTTGCATGTTGAATTTTGTTTGATATGACACGTCAGATAGACAACGAAAATACTGATAATAAGACTTCTGTTTTAGAGACTCAAGATTCGACATCGACTTCTAAAAATACTACAAGAGAAACCGATTCCGAACCAGTTTTGAAAGCTGAAGTTGAAGAAAAAAAATCCTTTTCTGAACGCTGGGAAACGAATCGTTTTTGGCTCGTTCGCGGAACCTACCATGTTTTGCGTTCGGTTTGGATGGTTGTGATGTTTATAGGAGGGCTGATTGCTTGGTTAATTTCCTTACTATTTATATGATACGTAGACTTCCACTAAAGATGTTGCATTTGTATGTACTTCTGTCTTTAGTTGTATTTTTATGTGTGCAAGCCTTGAAATTCTTTTCTATAGTGGGCCCTAATTGGGTTTTTCACCACCTCAATGATTTCTTAACCATCCCGATTGTCGCAACGATAAGTTTGCATGGCGTATGGTTTATCAAAAAAGATAAAAGTCTTCGTCTAAACATTTTTACAATCTTCAGTCTCGTAGCTCTTTTTTCATTCTTTTTTGAATATTACCTGCCTCAGCAATCATATCGATACACCGGAGATATTTGGGATGTGGTCTGTTATTCTTTGGGCGGCCTTGTGTTCTATTTCCTTCAGAAAAAGGAGTAGTTACTTCTCTCAAATTGAATTTAATAAGTTCGAACAATACTAAACTAGTAGCTACTATTCCATTTTTTGCAATCGTTTCGTAACCAGGTCTAGAATAACTTTATAAAGCGGAAGGAAAAACAAGGCGTTGATGACAATCTTAAAAAAATAATCCACAGTTGCAATTTCAACCAGATTTTCAGCGAGATACGTATCCGAAGTTTTATAAAATGCAATTGTGAAAAAGACAAGGGTATCCATAAAATTTCCGAAGATCCCTGAAGCTACGGGAGCATGCCACCACTGTTTGTGCTGCCTAAGTTTATTAAACACAAAGACATCTAAAATCTGCCCAACCACATAGGCTGAGAAACTGGCGATAGCGATACGTGCCACAAAAAGATCGAAGGTAAATAAGGATTCAAATCCTAGCCAAACCCCATGGCGGAAACCTACAGTTATTAAATAGGAAACTATCAAGGCAGGAAACATGGCATAAAAAATAATCCGACGTCCTATTCGTGCCCCAAAAAGACGTACGGTTAAATCTGTAGCCAGAAAAATAAATGGAAAAGTAAAGGCACCCCACGTAGCCTTAAATCCGAATACGGTTATGGGAAATTGAACTAAATAGTTGCTGGAGGCAACAATAAGAATGTGAAACCCGACAAGCAATAATGCAAGCCGTTGAATCTTGTTTGAGGACATAAGCGTTTCTTAGTTTTTTAACGTGGGAGAATTTCGAACCACGTGCCTTATTTTTATATCAAAATAAGGAGGCGCAAGGTAACAACTTTTTAGCTGTTTTAAGACGAACTTTGGTTAAAGCTGAAAACGGGTTTGATAATTTAAACCTAACGCTCAGAATTGGTTTTTCGGAACATCATTAATTTGCAAATGGGAGTGTTTTACTTTTGGTTTAAGCTCACGGTATTAACATAATTTTATATGTTTGTTAAGGAATTTTTTAAAAAACTAACCCCTAAAAGAATATTATGAATAAAATTTTACTTGTTTGCCTTACTGTAACATTTTCGTTTACAGGATTTTCTCAGAATGATCCTGTTTATTCCCTAACCGAAGTTCGGTCTTCTGATGACCTTGAATACGAACAATATACCTACAATTCGGATATGCTATTGGAGGCTACAGACATTCTCAGCGAAGATGGTATACAATTGATAGACTCCCTCTCTTACGACGGGTCTAACAATATTATCAAACTCGATAAACATCAGCTTTTAAATGGCAACTGGACTTATGTTTCTTATATAGATTACACTTATGATGCTAATGGAAATCGTTTGTCCCGAACAAATTATAATAGTTATGGAGGTCCCACTTTTGATCTCGGTGGCGTTTATGAGTATTCCTATGAAGATAATAAACTTCAAAGTTGGGAGCTTTATATGAGCGGCACAGACTTGATTGAGGCTGCTGAACTTACTTATAACTCCGATGGCCAGCTTATTGAAGAACTTGCCCAAGACACATGGAACTCGGGTTCTTTGGAAAATTCGTGGAAGATTGATTATGAATACAATCAGGATGGTACGCTGAAAACCACGGCACAATCATTTTGGAACGGATACTCATGGGATTCATACGCTAGCGAGTGGTTCTATTATGACGACAATAATAATTGTATAAAATGGGAACATAAAACTGGCAACACGGTTACCACCAAATACGAATATGAATACGACATGGATTATACCGTTGATCAGCTAGTATTACCAGTTAATCCGGAAGATGACACAGATACCGAAAGTCTTGTGGAAATGAGCAATATGGTAACCCTCAAACATTGGTACACTGAAAATGATATAGGCGATTTAGTTTATGTTTGTGATTATATATATACTTATGACCTCATTGGTACTATGGGAGTTCAATCCCCAGGATTCCTTGCAGACAATATGCTTATTTACCCAAATCCCGCTTCAGATTTAATTACTATTTCCGGTAATAACACTATCATAAATAATATAAACGTTCTTGATACAACAGGAAAGCTGGTATTAAAAGAGACTAACTTAAATAGGAAAGAAACGAATCTAGACGTGTCACAACTTCAATCAGGGGTTTATTATATCAGACTCTTAACTCCAAAAGGTATTGCTACCAAGAAGTTGGTAGTGCAGTAGTTAGTTGTTATTTACTCCAAATACAGCTATCAAATTTAGATACACTTATCGCTTGACTTCATTTGTGAGATTTTATATTTTTACTAAAAACTTAAATTATGAAATTATGAAAAAAAATTATCTCTCTATTTTTTGTTTAACGGTATTTTCCCTATTTATCTACACTGTTTCGGGACAAGAAAGTGACTCACTTTTATTTTCACAAGAAGTCAATCCTGAAATTGGTTCCGGTTCTTCTGTTGCTGCAGATGGCGAAGGTTATTACTCAGCAGAAGACTTTAAGCTAAACGTAGATGCAACTATTTCCAGCATGAGCTTTCCTGGTTATCAATTTGAAAACAATTTGGAAGAGACTTACACCGGAGCTGTACTTTATATTTATGAAGATGATAATGGTATTCCCGCTGGTATTCCAGGGAAATCTGGAACACCATATTACACATTGGATCTCGATAAAACGGATCCATTATTGGAATTAAACCCAGGGGATCAATTCGATTATGAATTTACAATCCAAACCCCCGATTTAACGGTGGAAGCCGATAAAATATATTGGGTGGTCTTTGCGGTAAAAATTGATTTTGCAGAAAAGTTAAATCCTAATGAAATGTGGACTTGGTACAACAGTACTCCATTTAATTTTAACGATGCTGTCAATATTGATCCTGACGATTTCTTTGGCTCAGGCTTGACTTATTGGTTATCCATTTATGATATGACTGGAGGTGTCTTCGGAGATGATGTGAGAGGACTCAGTTTGTCTATTTACGGTGAAGAAACTATGGGAGTGGATCAGTCGATTTTTGAAAATCAAATAGCACTTTTTCCAAATCCTACAACTGATAAATTAAACATCGCAACATCCCAAAATTTAACCGTAGAACATATCAATGTTTATGATCTCGCTGGCAGATTGTTTAAGACAGATAAAAACAAAGCTATTATAGACGTATCAAATTTAAATTGTGGCTCTTATTTTGTCGAAATTAATTTTACTAATGGACATAAGAGCATCAAGAAGTTTTTGAAAATATAAGTTCGATTTTATCAAAATCTAAAGCCGGTTTCCTAAGGAAACCGGCTTTTTTTTATGTATTCTCAAGCATCGTGACCGAGCTAATTCTTTCACTAGAACAATACGCTCCATGAACTATGAAGTCCTTGTTTTTCTATTCTTTAGAAAAATCGCTCTTAATAATCTCTTCCATGCAGTATTCCGCAATTGCGGTAATAGTTAAAAAAGGATTGACTCCGATACTTGCGGGAACTAAAGCGCCATCGGTTATATATAAATTCTCATAACCTTTTACGCGCCCAAAAAGATCGGTTGTTTTCCCTAGAACAGCTCCTCCCAAAGGATGATAACAAATATCTGGCCCATAACCACCTTTCCATAGCAAGCCAGAAGGAGTGCCGCCGTTAGCCTTGTTCATTCTCTTGATAAAATACTTGGCATTATCAACCGTATGGCTAAAGTTTTCCTCTTCCCAGTTAATTCGAATGTCGCCAATAGTAGGGTCATAACTAATGCTACCTGGAACAGGAACCTTATTAATGACTAAGTATAATGCGGTGTAAACCTCCATCCCCATTGGCAACGGAGAGATTTCGGCAAAGAATGAATGGTCTTTATCTTCCCAATTGTCAATTCCCGAAACTGGAATAGTTGATTGTTGAGCGCCTGTACCGGTGCTATAATTGGTTTCGGTAGATTCATTTTCAACCCGGTTAAAAAGTGTATTTACCATATTTCTACCGGTCATAACATTCCCATTGTTTCCCCAATGACTTCCAACACTTTTATCAAAATTCTTCATTTTCCCTTTGTGCATGGAAGTCAACAAAAGTTTAGTAGTACCAATACTTCCGGCATTTAGAAACAACTTTTTGCAGTTGATGGTTTTTTTCGTGACCACTAATCCTGTAGTATCTATAATGTCGATATAAACAGCATAACCATTTTCCGTTTGCTCAATATAATCTACACGGTGAAGGTCTTGTATTGTTAATAAACCTGTATCAATCGCTTTTTTTAAATAGGTTTTTTCTAGGCTTTGCTTTCCGTGATTGTTGCCATAAATTACTTCTTTAGCTAGAGCAGATTTTGGTACTTCACCAGTCTCTTCTTTCTTCATATAGTCGAAGGAATACACATTGGGAACTCTTATGGTTTCAAATCCTGCTTCATGAGCCTCACTTTCTCCTACGCGAGCAAATTTATAGTAAGGAGTTTTTCTATAATACTCGTCAGAGATTTCATTTACTTCAAGCTCTTTTTGTGCTAATGGGAAATAGGTGTCCCAGAATTTATTTACATCCAAATTGGGAAATATCTCCTCAAAGTATGCTTTTTTAGGTTGTACCGCCATTCCGCCATTTACCAAGGAGCCGCCACCAACACCGCGTCCGGCATAGACTTTAATATTTTTAAAATCCATACGATCAAGAACGCCAGTAAATTTCTTACTAAACCTTGCGATGTTCATCATCGGCGCTTCAGTAGTTTTCTTTAACCAGGTGGAATTATTTTTAGGAGTTATTAAATTAGAAAATGGCTTGTATTTGCCATCTTCTTTTTCCCAGTCTAAGCCCATTTCCAGCATGACTACTTTTTTTCCAGCTTGGGTAAGCCGCAAAGCTGCAACGGCTCCTCCGTAGCCAGAACCAATCACTAAATTTTCAATATTTTCTTCGATATGCTTTAAATTTAAATTAATCCCAAAAGCTGTAGAAGCCAAAACCCCAGCACCAGTAACTGAAGTTATTTTTATAAAAGTTCTTCTTTTCAATTTCTATTTTTTCATAAATACTAACTCAATTACTATTACACTTTCGGTCTAGATGATGACCCTATAAAAAATCTAATATACAAATTAAAACAATTGCTCTAAGAGAGGAATTTCTGTGCTTAAGTTGATAATTTTAATTGAAGTTCTGTTGTTCATCGTTGTTTTAATAGTTGCAAATTATCCTTATCTATCACCTTCTTTTATCACAGAATAAGCCTCTGCAAGTATTTTTACAGCCTCTTCCATTTCCTGCTGATTAAGGTGTGCAAAGCCCAGTCTTAATGCGATTATATTTTGATTTTGGTAGAGGCAAATACTCGGTATAAACACTCCCTTTTCTCCTGCTTCTCTTTGTAATTGGGTCAGTGAAAAGTAGCCTTTGAATTGAATCCAGAATGCCAAACCCGAGGCTGGAATAGTAAAATTAATTTGGTTTCCGAAGTGGGAGGTAAGCAATCCAGCAAATAGTTCTTTCCGTTCGGCAATTACTTTTTTGGACTTTCTTTGATATCGGTGAATGTCTCCTTGGTGAATAATTTCTCCCAAAGCTTTTTCCATCATTGCATCTGGTTTTCCAAAAATATTCAAGTATTTCGCTCCTTCTTGCAATAGATCTTTTGGAGCAATTAAAAAATTCATTTGGAAACCGGGGTTTAAAAATCCTCCAAAAGCTCCGATATAGAGTACGCGATTCCCACCGTTTTTTCTAAATAGAGATTCTTTCTTGTTTTTTACAGCTGAAAATTCAAAATCGGTATCATCTTCAACTATAATAAAGTCATAGGCTTCTGCCAAATCTAGTAATTGTGTTTTTCTTTTTTCGGAAAGGCTGTGCGTTGTAGGGTATTGGCATTTGGTGTTGATATAAACAAAGCGTATTTCACCAGGTCTAAAATGTTTCTGAATATAATCAATGTTCATCCCATCGGCATCGACCGGAACAGTTTTCATCTTGGCACCTGCCTGACTGTAAATCATGTTGGGTAAAAAGTAGCTGAGCTCTTCTACCAAAACTATATCGCCTGTATTTATCAGTAAGCGAGAAAGAATTGAATGAACTTGCTCAAAGCCTACTACAGGCAGCAAAAAGTCTCTGGAAAGATGAAACCCTCTGGTTAAATTAAGATAATAACTCAGTTGATCCCTAAAAAATAAACTTCCATCCGTCGTGTTTGGGAATGCTCCGGATTGTTTTTTTCTTCGCAATACCGAAGTGTAAAAACGAATTAATTCCTCGGTTTTATTAATGCGATAATCGGGGGTTCCATCTGTGAAATAAAGTTTCGTTAGATTTTCTTCTAGAGGAGTATCCAAAATAAAATCCTTTCTAAAATGAAATGGTGCATTTTCTGGTGGATGTTGAAATGCTTTGGCTTTCTGCGCTTCAGCTGGGGAAAGTTCAGGGTTTCTTACAAAAGCACCAATATTGGGAAAGGTTTTTATCCAACCTTGTTCCTGTAGTTCTGCCAAAGCTGCTACAACTGTTTTTCTGTGAACCTGCAGTTCTTCAGCAACTTTCCTACTGCCAGGAAGCTGGTCATCATCTTCCAAAAGCTTGCTTTTTACAGCATTAATAAACTGATAGACAATTTGCAGGTAGATTGCATCTTTCTTACGACGATCAATTTTTATAAAGGAATGAAAAGAAATTTTAACCGGACTACCCATTATTTACATTTCGGACTACCAAAACTACTGTTTTTATCTAAATCTTTGCCGCCGCATTTTAAAATAATAGCAATAAAAAATATTTATGAAAAAAGTACTAGTCACTTTAGGACTATTAGCTGCAATCCCAAGTTTTGCACAACAAAAGGATATACTTCCCGATTCAGAAAATCAGAGTAACGAATTAGAAGAAGTTGTTATTCAGGGAAACCGACTGCAAACCCCTTTTAGTGAAGCTACTCGGGATATCCAGGTTATTACACAAAAGGAGATTGAGGCGCTTCCCGCAAAGTCTATTAATGAGGTTTTGTCTTATATCAGCGGTGTGGATATTAGGCAGCGAGGTCCGTTTGGAACGCAGACTGATATTTCAATTGACGGTGGAACTTCCGAACAAACTTTAGTCTTGATTAATGGCGTGAAGATGATTGATGCTCAAACTGCCCATAATATGATGAATATTCCCGTTCCCTTGACTGCCATAGATCATATTGAAGTGTTAAGAGGTGCCGCAGCAAGGGTTTATGGAATCAACGCCCTTACAGGCGCAATTAATATTGTTACCAAAAAAGGAAAACATTCCTCCGTATCCGCAGATGTTCAGGCGGGAAGTTCTTTTAAAGCTAAGGAAGAAGGTGACGGTTCTGGAATTTATGGAGGAGGATCGGCCGAGGTTACAGGAATTTTCGGGTCCGATAAACAAAACAAGCTTTTTTCAATTGCACAAAGCAATTATAACGGACAGCGTTATAATTCGGATTCAAAAAATACACGTTTATTTTATAACGGAAATTACGATTTCAATGATAATAACAGCATTCAGGCAATGGCTGGTTACGCTCGGAGTCATTTTGGTGCCAATGGCTTTTATGCTGCTCCTGGAGATGTTGATTCGGCAGAAATCGTTGAATCTTCCGTATTCAGTCTTTCCTCAAAACACACCTGGGGTAATTTCACAATTTCACCAAGAATTAGTGATCGCTATGGGGAAGATGACTACCGTTTTTATAAAGACGATTTGAGTAAAGGACGGTCTAAACATTATACCAATGCGTTGATGCTTGAATTGAATAGTAGTCTTAAAACAGGATTAGGAACTTTTGGTTTTGGCTGGGAGTCGCGAATGGAAAAAATCAATAGTTCAAATATAGGAGAACATAAACGCGATAATCACGGAGCCTATGCAGAACTAAAGAGTGGTATAGGTGAAAAACTAAGAGGAACAGTTGGTCTTTATGCCAATTACAATACAGATTTTGGCTGGCAAATGTATCCAGGAATAGATTTAGCCTATC
Source organism: Aequorivita sp. (assembly GCA_052105975.1). GTDB lineage: Bacteria > Bacteroidota > Bacteroidia > Flavobacteriales > Flavobacteriaceae > Aequorivita. Next base: position 64,808 of record JBQEAY010000021.1, read on the forward strand.
TAATCAATGATCATTGGAAAGTGTCTACGAGTATCGGTTCGGGGCAGCGAATTCCTTCTTTTTCAGATTTATACCTCGATCAGCGTCCGGGAAATGTTGGGAATGAATTACTTGAACCCGAAAATGCCTGGAACTACGAAGGAAATATTCAGTATAAAAAAGGAGACCTACAGATTAAAACGGGATATTTCTACCGTAATATTTCGGACTTTATTGACTGGGTGAGAGACGATGCTGCAGAGCCTTATAGCCCAACTAACCTAGGAAAAAACACAATCCACGGTGTTTACGGAAGAATACAGCAAGATTTTAATTTAGGTGGTCAGCAATCCATCGGGTATCAAGTGAGCTATAATTATTTGCAGCCCTCCCTAGAAACTTCAACTGGAACCCAATCTAAATACACCTTAGAATCCTTAAAACATCAGTTTGTCGCAGGAGTTCATTACCGAATTAAGGACTTTTCTATTCAAATAAAAAACCGATGGTTAAAGCGTGAACTTGCCAGCAGCTATGACGTTGCAGATGTTCGTCTTAACTATAGATTGCAAAACTTCCTTTTATACACAGAAGTCACCAACTTGTTCGATGCTAAATATATGGAGGCTGGTGCCGTGCCAATGCCTACACGTTGGTTTGGATTGGGGGTGAAATATCAATGGAATCAGCGGTAAGGAAGACTTTCGGGTGTCTCTTATATCTGGGGATTAGAAATGACTATCTGCTAGAATTGACATAGGACGAAAAGACTTATGACTTATGACATCTATTTTTTTCCCAAATCGCAATTTTAAAAAGAATAACCAAAAAACTTGATATACATGTCAGTTTTTATTCATAAAACTAGAAAGCTTCTATAATCACCAGACCTCACAGGTTTTGGAAACCTTTGAGGTCTCTCATAGCTCGGGACTTTTATTGAAAACTCGGAATAGAATAAAGCTTTAAATATCATATTACTATTTATAGATATTCATAAATCAATTATTAAAACAGAAAAAAATGCTCAAAGCAAAAAATTGGATACGCGATGAAGTAGTCGCTTTATACAAGAAACCCTTGATGGAATTACTTTATGAAGCAGCAACTATCCATAGGGAACATCACGATCCCACCAAAGTGCAAGTTTCGACTTTGATTTCAATAAAAACGGGAGGTTGCCCGGAAGATTGTGGTTATTGTCCGCAAGCTGCACGCTACCATACCAATGTTGAATCTGAAGACTTAATGAGTGTTGACAAAGTGAAAGCGCAAGCACTACGGGCAAAAGCTAGTGGTAGTTCTAGAATTTGTATGGGAGCTGCTTGGCGAAACGTTAAGGATGGGCCTGAATTTGATCAGGTTTTGGAAATGGTACGATCGCTCAACAAAATGGATATTGAAGTTTGTTGCACTTTGGGAATGATTACCGAGAATCAGGCACAGCGACTTTCAGAAGCTGGACTATATGCCTACAATCACAATATAGATTCTTCAGAAGAATACTATGAGGAAATAATATCTACCAGAGGTTATAAAGACCGACTGGATACAATTGAAAATGTACGTAAAACAAATGTTACTGTTTGTAGTGGAGGTATTATAGGTATGGGTGAAAGCATAGAAAATCGCGCGGATATGTTGATTACCCTTGCCAATATGACTCCTCAACCCGAATCGGTACCAATTAATTCTCTAGTTCCTGTTGAAGGTACGCCTAAAGAAGAGATGGAGCCAGTATCTATTTGGGAGATGGTCCGTATGATAGCTACTGCACGGATAGTGTTGCCCGAGACACAAGTACGCTTATCGGCTGGCCGCACCAATATGAGCAGAGAAGGGCAGGCCTTATGCTTTTTTGCTGGTGCTAATTCTATATTTGCTGGTGATAAATTGCTCACTACGCCCAATCCTGATGTTAATGAAGATATGAAGATGTTTCAAGAATTAGGCTTGATTCCGCAACAGCCTTTTGAAAAGCATGCACAACGTAAAACGATAGAAGTTGAAGATACTCAATATCACGCCTTAGGAGAAAAACCCAAATGGTCGCGACCAAAGCACAAGATTCAGGAAAATTTAGATGCTCAATATAAAAATGGAAAGCGATAAAAACGCACTTAATAACTTATAATAGGTAAACTTAATTTTAAACGGGTTTATCTAAAAATAGGCTTTAAGTGATCTAAAACCCTAAGTGGGATTTCGGCAATTAGAGAAGACTATTCTATCAAAAAAGACAGAAAAATTTAAGAAAACCTTTAAAATAGCCTCTTTCCGTCGTAATTTAATGTTAATGATAGGTGGTTTTTAATCTGAATACCTATATTTTCGCTTTTTAAATAAACTTTAAATCAAATCTTATGAAAAATCTTATTGAAAACATGCAAAACACTTTTGAAACATTTGAAAGTGACGCTAACTCACAATTAGAAAGTGGAAATAAAGCAGCTGGAACAAGAGCAAGAAAATCATCACTAGCCTTGGAAAAATTATTAAAAGAATTCCGCAAAGTATCTATTGCTGAATCAAAGAAATAATCAAGAAGGACCCTCTAGAAATAGAGGGTTTTTTTTATTTTACTAAATTAGAAAGACGAATTAAATATCGGTTAAGCGATTTATTATAAAATTACAGGATACAACCCCATGGCTTCCGATTTCACTTTACCTGTCAACTCGCTCTAGTTTATCTTATAAATTCATCAGGCTCTCTCCAGCTACAGTTAACATTTAGTTCCATCTCATTTTTATTAAATACTAACATATATTTATGCCTAAGTGCATAAAATTATTAATACCTTTAAAATAAAAGCTATGAGTTTACAAGAGCCAAAAAAAACGGAAAATCACGAAATTATTAAAAATTGGGTAGAAGAACGTTATGGAGAACCAGCCACGGTTGAAGGCGTAGTTGATAAAGGAAAAGCAGGGCAGATGTTACGAATCCACTTTCCAGGTCATGCTGACGAGGGGTCAGGAGAGACCCTAGAGCATATTTCTTGGGAAACATTCTATAAAGTATTTGATGATAATAATTTAGCCTTTTTATACCAAGAAGGAACAGTAGATGGAGAAAACAGTATCTTCTATAAGATTATTGATAAATGAGACCGGGTCCAATCAAGTGTGTAAATTAATAAATTATTTGTATCCATTCTAAATAATGTTTAATATTTTTGTCGGCGGAGAAACATCCATCAAATATTTGTTTTAGATTCAAATTTCAAAGAAAAGAGTGTCCCTTAACGATGTATTATCGTTGCATTTCTTTTTAAGTTTGATCTGAGAATTTAATAGTGGCAATAAACTCTCCTTAACTTTATTTTTATGGAAACAAAAACCAATTTTTCAGTATTCATCAAGGATTTTAAAAATACACTACACCATTTATTCCACGAGGAGAGGGATATTGATCAATTAAGTTTGGAGCGTGGACTGCCTGCTGATGTCCTAGCTAAAATAATGTCCAAAAAACCATTGTCGGTTGCAATTCCTACTGAGTTTGGCGGTCGTGGAGGACACGTAAAAGAATGTCTTGAAGTGCTATCTGCCGCTTCTTATGAGTCACTCTCTCTTTCATTAACTATTGGAATTAACCTTGCCTTGTTTTTAGAACCTGTTGCAAAATACGCTCAAGATTCAGTTAAACCCGAGATTTTCAATCGTTTTCTTAAAGAACAAAATATGGGGGGTCTTATGATTACTGAGCCTGATTTTGGTAGCGATGCTTTAAACATGAAAACGTTCAGTCAGGAAACTGATCACGCTTATAAAATTAAAGGTACTAAGCATTGGCAAGGCCTAACTGGTATGGCAGACTATTGGTTAATCGCCACTAGAAAAACAATGGGTAATGGGGACCTTTCCAGGGATGTTGATTTTTTTATTGCAGATAATTCAAAAGAAAAACAGCATGTTATAGTCGAAGAAATTTATGATAATGCTGGTCTTTATATGATTCCTTATGGTTTAAATACCTTGGATCTTGAAGTTCCAAAAACCCAGAGATTAATTCCAGAAACAACAGGGATTAAAATGATGCTGGATATCCTGCATAGAAGCAGATTACAATTTCCAGGAATGGCAACTGGATTTATCAAGCGAATGCTAGACGAAGCTACAGAACACTGTAAAAATAGAATTGTAGGCCCTGGTAATTTATTGGCACTGGACCAAGTACAATTTCAATTAGCTAGAATCCAATCGGCATTTACCTTAAGTTCAGCCATGTGTTTAAAAAGTACCAAGATAAGCGGTGTGGAACACAACGTGGCTACCAATGGATTAGAAGCTAACAGCATGAAAGCTGTAGTGACAGATTTGATGCATGAATCTGCACAGATTTTAACTCAAGTTTCTGGCGCCAATGGTTATAGAATAAGCCATATTGGCGGTCGAGGGATTATGGACAGCAGACCTTTTCAAATTTTTGAAGGATCTAACGAAATGCTGTATTCTCAAATTTCTGAAATAATTACACGTTCCATGAAAAAGAAAAAGAAGTCTAATTTGTTCGACTATCTAAAATCTTTGGATCTTACTACGGAAACCTGTGAATATTTCAAAAAAGAGCTTAATTTCAATATTACCAGTAACCTCGCACAGCGGAAACTAGTTGATTTAGGTAGAATTATTGCTAGAATAGTTAGTGTGGGCTATGTATTGGAACTTCAGAATAAAGGATTTAGAAAAGACTTAGTTGAAAATTGTATTACAATGGTTCAACAGGAAGTAGCTGGACTATTCAGTTCTTTTCATTTCGATAACTCGGTGAAAGTGATTGAAGATTATTCTTCTAATAGCACTTGGTCAAAATTTGCATAAGACTTCTCTCGCATGGCAGAAGAAGGAATATCCACAAATTATTACAACGTATTCAAAAACTGAAATTTTGGTCCGTTTAATCTGAAAATTCCCCGATGGCTCTGTCTCGGGGTCTATTCGGAATTTAAGATAGACCTAATATCTTATGTTTTTTAGAGGTCCAAGTCTTCTATATCAATGAGTCCCCATCCGTTTATATTTATGAGAGTCCAGATATATTTTTCTTTGACCTTAAAATGAGTAATAGTTAGGTTATCCAATGATCCTAACACTGAAATTCCACTTTTTACTTCAATTCTAGAAGCTAGCTTTGCATTTAACTCAATCAGTTTTTCATTAATAAGTGGTAATAATTCGATATTGAGTTTTTTGATTATTTTTTGATAAATAAATGTATTGACTATGGAATCTAACAGATTATTAACAACCCAATTTCCTCCGGTACTATCAATTTTATAAGTATCGACATAAATTTTTTGGGTATCAAAATCCATTTTCACAGATGCTTGAATTGATATTTGTAGCTCGTGTTTATTGTAAATAGTTGTCAGCGTTTCTAATTTAACTTTCAATTCTATATTATACTTTTCGATATCGCTTTTGGCTATATCAATATCAAGTACCTTAAAATAATCAACTTCTTTTCCATTTGAATTGGTTCTCCCTATGGTTTCGCCAACAAATTTTTTATTTAAATAGTCGTTTACGGCTATAAAACTTGTTCTAATTGGAATAGATACCGATATTTCTTCATCAGATTGGTCTTGGTCAGAATTCATATTTTAGATGTTTTTAAGGCAACTCGAATTTAAGCATTTACATTTTACAAAATATCCTGAGAATTTATGTGTTAAAATAGCAAATGTATAAGTCTAAAGTTACTATTGTAGAGGAAATTTTTTAAGCTAAATTTGAAGCCTAAAACCAACACTTAAAAACCTATGGACAAGCCTTTACATCAATTTTTTGAAGATGATCATCGCCAGATTGACATATTCTTTAATAAGGCAATTGCGGATCCAAACGAAATTGACATGAAGTATTATCATCAATTTCGAACTCGTTTATTGCGACACATCAAAATGGAAGAGAAATCGCTCTTTCCAGCAGCGAAGAAAGCAAATCCCGAACTTATCAAAGAGCTCATTCCAAGGTATCGCCTCGATCATGGTGCAATTACAGCATTGATGGTGCCTCCACCTACGCCAACTTTACTAAAAGTGATCCAGTATGTTTTAGAAAAGCACAATACCGCGGAAGAGGAGCCAGGAGGTTTGTACGATATTTGTGAAGCATTGACGCAAGGACAATCCCAAGAGCTGTTAGACGAGCTTATTGCAACAAAAGAGGTCCCAGTTCGCCCTCCAAATCCGGCGCCAATTGCTATGGAAGCGGCCAAAAGAGCATTGGTAAGAGCAGGGTACGATTTTGATGAAATAGTAAGCCTTTCGCACTAATTATTTGTTTGTCAACAATCCTGTCCTAAATAGATTATGTTATTCATTTGAAAAATCTTATAATTTATTTGACCTCTTTTCTTTTTTGCATCGCCCAAAAAAGAAACAAAAAAGTCTAGGCTGACGAAACTTTATCTAAATTTATCATTCGGCAGCTAAATTTTAGGAACTCGCTTTAATATTTTTTGCAAAATTTAAAAATTTATAGTGCTCAAACAGCCTAAAATTCTTAACGCTGCTTTCATTTCAAATTTTACGATAAATTTTCGATAGGCCAATTTGCCATTTACTTTTCAATCCCTAAAAATATTAACCCTCCTGAATTACTAATAGAATTAGATGTTTTGAAGAGATTAGTAAAAACGTTTAGGACGCTATTGGTTTGTCAACCTTAAAGTGTATAAATATGGAGAAGAAATTAATACACTTTCCAAGCCCGTGTAAAATAAATTAATAAAGTAAAATGAGTTGAAAAATTATAAAAGATAATCTTATCTTTTATAAAATCCTTTGTATCTTTGTATTTGTTAATTTAAATTTAAAAACGATGAAAATGACAAAGTGGAAAATCGAACCAAAAAATAGTGAAGCCAGTTTTAAAGTAAAAAAGCTGTTTGTTACCAATGTTACGGGTCAAATGGAATCTTTTGAAGGTCAGGCGGAAACTCAAAATGAGGATTTTGAATTAATCAATAGGATTTGTTTTAAGGCCGAAGTGAATTCAATTAAAACTGATGATGCCAAGCGCGATGAACACCTAAAATCGGATGATTTTTTCGATATGGAAAAATTTCCACACATTCTTTTTGTCGCTGAGAATTTTAATATAGCCGAAAAGAAAATTCAAGCAAACTTAACCATTAAGGATATTACAAAACCAATGACGCTCACAATCGATTCTGGTAAAAATTCTAGTGACGAGATGGAATTATCCTTATCCGGAAAAATCAATCGTAGAGAATTTGGATTGACTTGGGATGGAAAAAGCGCGGCAGGAGATATTATTATCGCCGATGATATTAAATTAAGTGCAAGGATTCAATTCGTGAAACAAAGTCAAAATGAAACTGCGAAGGAACTCGAGGAATCTGTTCTTTAAATTAGGCTTCACAGAAAGGAAAGAAAAATAGGATAAAACGATAAATAATGGCATCTATGAGATGATACCAGTATTTATCGTTTTTACTTTAAGTGCAGTCTTGATTCCTCGGTCAACTTCTTTACTTATATTAGGTGTCTTGGAAAAGTTTTAATCCACAATGCCTAACCAAAATTTATTCTAATGCAAGCCTCGAATCCCAATATTAAAATCCAGCAAGAACTTGTAAACAGCATCATTCATGGCTTCGGAATTATTTTTGGTATTGTAGGGATTCCTATTTTGATAGCATTTGCCATAAAAAGTGATAATACGCTCGGTGTTATCGGCGCAGCGATTTATGGATTTTGCTTTTTACAACTTTTCACTTCTTCCACGCTCTACCATGGTTTTCAACATGCCGAGGCAAAACGGGTTTTCCAGATCCTTGACCACATTAGTATTTATTTCTTGATAGCTGGCACTTATACTCCATTTTTACTGATTTATATGAACAATACTTTTGGTATTACATTGTTAACTGTTCTATGGAGCCTGACCGCAGTCGGAATTGTTTTTAAAATATTCTTTACGGGCAAATGGAATATTATTTCTACGCTCGCCTATATAGCAATGGGATGTATTATGGTGGTTGGTGGGCGTACTTTCTTTAATGCCATTCCTGCTGGAGTTATGGCCATGATTCTTATAGGAAGTGTCCTTTATCTTTTGGGCGTTATCTTTTACCTTTGGAAAAAATATCCCTATAACCATGCGGTCTGGCATTTCTTTGTTCTTGCGGCGGCGGTTTGCCATTATGTGGCCATCTTAATGGCAGTATAGACTTAGATAAGGAAGTTTCAAATGTTTTACTTTGCCGAATGAGATTTTTTTTCCTTCTTTAATTGATAAGCTTTATAAAATAATATGATCGGGTTTCTTTCGCTAAATAAACAACATTGAATTTTTCAAAGAATCACGATTGGATCAGGATTGCAGTAAGACTACCGTTCCCAGGCCACCATCGGCACAAACACTAACAATGGCTTTCTTCCCAGGTCCCATGAGCGTCAATTCTTTAATTGCCTGGCTAATAATTCTTGCACCGGTAGCACCAAAGGGATGTCCTATTGCAATACTTCCACCATTTGGATTAAGCTTATTCAATGGAAAGTTTCCGAAGTCAAAAGAAACCCCAACTTTCTCAAGATGTGATGGATCTTCCAACAATTTAATGTTTGCCAATATTTGTGCTCCAAAAGCCTCATGTATCTCCCATAAATCGATTTCATCGTAGCGCAATTGGTGTCTGGCCAATAATCTGGGAATAGCAAAAGTAGTGGCCATTAAAAGACCTTCTTTTTCAATATTAACTGCTGCGATTTCCCAATCCACTAATTCAGCGGCATAGGAGGTATTGGAAAATTTCTCTTTTGCTTTTGAACCACAAACCCATAAACCTGCTGCAACATCAGTCAATAATGAAGAATTACCTGCAGTCAATGAGCCTTCGCCCGACTTATTATCGAATACAGGATTGAGTTTGGATAGCTGCTCCAAACTCGTGTTTTCTCTGGGAATCATATCCTTTGTAACCCCTTTCAGCGGTAAAATTAAATCCTCAAAAAAACCATTGTTCCTTCCTTCAACGTAATTTCGATGGCTATTAAGAGCTACTTCGTCTTGTTGCTCTCTATGGATTTGCAGACGTTTTGTGGTGATTTCAGAATGCTCACCCATACTTAATCCAGTGGTTCTGTTGGTAACGCTAGGAATAAATAACCGGATATCCCCGAAATGTAAATCTGTCAATTTTGAAAATTTATCTCCTAGGCTTTTGCTTTGAAATAACCTCCGCAACCAAGCTGAGAAATTTTGGTTTAAACCTAATTGAACCCTGCTCATACTTTCTACACCACCAACTAGAGCTACCTCTTCATCAGTTATGAGTCCGGCGGCTTCAATTGCTGCCATCATACTCGTGCTACAGGCCATAATTGTGGTAAATGCAGGAATGCTTTGATCCAATCCGGCATCCATAAGTACCTCGCGGGCAAGGTTACTATAGCCTAGATTTGGTGCTACCGACCCCCAAATAAAAAGGTTTGGAGTAATAGAATCCCTTTTTATCATTTCTTGTATCAAAGGAATTGACAGCTGAATAGCATCGTTTTCTTTAAGCTCTTTATCAACCTTTGCGAAGGGAGTTCTCAATCCAGAGACCAGCCATATTTTATTGTTAGAATTTTTCATGTTTTTTAATAATAGCTACTAAAATTACTAAATATTTTTTCCACAATAATTTATTAAAAAAATATTATGCAAATCCAACCGCTACTCTTTTCCCAGATTTTCTTTGAACTTGTTTTTTTTTCTAACGAACTACCATCACAGGAATATTCGAATGACGTACCAAGCGTTCTGCGGTACTTCCCATGAAAAGATGTTTTAGGCCCCTTCTACCGTGTGTTCCCAGAACCAATAAATCTGCTTTCCAGTTTTCAGCCATTTTTAAAATATCTTCCTCCGGCTTACCTTCGGGCATAAATTTCATCAATTCATTACCATTGTACATTTAGTCAGGCACGAATTTTAGCCATTTACCAAGTTTGGTATAATCATAAGATTTTAACAGAAATAGGCTAGTTGAAGAAAGATTTTTGATACATTTGGAAGGAAGCTTAATGCTTTATTCTCCCCAGCTTAATTTTAAACTCGACTGCAATTGCTTGTTGGGTTCGTTTTTAAAAAAACATTGAATAAAAATATTGCGCACAATTGGGATATATACGCCATAAAATAGAATGAATGACGTATATATCCATGTTAGCGGTTATAACAACAAAACTAGTTTCAAATATAATTCTATAAAACAAATGAATCATCTATCCTATCTAATACCTCTGAATGAAAAAAATGCAGAGTTGAAATTCAAAAATCTTATACAACAATTTGGAAATTACAAAAGAACTGAATCTGAAGACGGAACCCTCTATATTTTAGAATTTGAAACACTTGATCAAATGGAACAGTTTAAAGATTTAATAAAATCTGAAATTCCTAATTTATTCAACTTATGAAAATCTTTTTTGTCTCATTATTATTAATTCTTGTCACTTCGAACTTAAACGCTCAGTCTAATGACAAAACCGAATACGAAGCGGTATCCATTGAAATGGTCTTAGCAAGAGAAAGTACAGTCATCACACGAAAACCCTACGGTAGAAACGTAAAAATAATTTACGATAAATTTTTTAGATCTTATTATATTACTTTCTATAATGAAGAATCAGAGTACGGTTATTTCAATCTTTTTTACGTAAAAGATCTCAATGATCAGAACAAGACAATTCGTATGCGCACTAAGGATGATTCAATAATGTTTGTAATTGATGCTTTAAAAACAAAAGGAAATATGACAATAATAACTGAAGAGAGAAGTGATGGAATAACTGGTTATTTTATAATTACTAATGCAGTAAAAATAAGCGATTAAATACAACCGCTAACAATGTATAAAAAAAATAGGGCAAGTAAGTGCTAAACTCAATGTTTCAGGCATATTTACGAGGTCGCCAAATCTTTTGATTTGGCTTTTAGTAAAATAATATAAAACAAAATGCAAAAGATTTGGCTTGTGGATAATCCGAAAAGTAATTATTATTTTCAGCCCTACTTCTTTTATACTAAACGTTAGCGGTCAGGTAAAAACAAAATACAGAACTTGAAATGAAAATGAAAAAAAATATCATATTAATAGCTTCGGCAATCGTTTTATTAAGTTGCAACCAAACTAAGACGGACAAAACAGAAAATCCGACTGACAATATCAGCGAACAAAAGTCAGATACCAATGACCAAACTGTAAAACTATCTTTGAAATCTGCTGAATTGCAATTATCCGAACTTCCAGACGCTATTAAAGTAACAATGACTAACAATACGAATGATACAATAACAACTGGTGAACACTTTCGTATTGAAAAATTTGAAAATAACGAATGGATAGATTTTACCCCAAAAGATATAGCATTTACCGATATCGGCTATGATTTAATGCCTTACGATTCAAAAACTTTTAATGAAAATTTATTTAAAAATCAAATCGATTATAAATCGGGTAAATACAGAATCGCAAAATATTACTTGAAATCTGATTATCGAAAAACGAAAGAGGAATTTAATACTTATGCGGAATTTGAAATGAATTAAGTGAAATGCTCATCGAGATAGAAACCCGAACCGCTAACACTGTATAAAAAAAATAGGGCAAGTAAGTGCTAAACTCAATGTTTCAAGCACATTTTCGAGGTCGCCAAATCTTTTGATTTGGCTTTTAGATAAAAAATTAAAACAAAATACAAAAGATTTGGCTTGTGGATAATCCGAAAAGTAATCGCTTATTTTCAGCCCTACTTCTTTTATACTAAACGTTCTACACCATTTGAAAGAAAACATAATACGTCACACTTGAATATAAAACAAAGTCATAGGACAATAATTTTAACCATAGTTTTCTTTGCTATTTATCTGATTTTGAAACAGTATTTTTCGGCAATTAAAGAATATTTGGATTTGTTCACTCAAAATGGGCTTTTGAGTTACATTCTTACCTATTCCATAATCGGAATTCCTATATATATTGGGACCTATTTTATAAATTCTAAACTAAATGTTCTAAGTAATTTAGGACTGAATTACAATCCTATTAAGCCATTTTCTATTGCCTTATTATTTTCGCTACCTATGCTTGCAGGTGGATTACTTTTTTTTGAATTAAATAAAGATATTTCGGTTCCAAATATAATAGCGGGAACTATTGTAGCAGGTTTCGTAGAAGAATTATTTTATAGAGGTTTCCTATTCGGACAACTTTATAAATATACTAAACTTGGATTCATTTCCTCAATATTTATAGGAGCAATTATTTTTGCAACAGGGCATCTATATCAAAGTCAAAATAGCTTTGAATTGATAGGTATATTTTTAATTACATTTATGGGTGCAATTTTATTTGCTTGGTTATATGTAGAATGGAATTATAATTTATGGATACCTATTTTCTTACATACTTTGATGAATTTAGCTTGGCATTTATATGAAATGGATGAAACCGCTTTGGGTGGAATTCTTCCCAATATTCTTAGAGGTTTAACAATTATTCTTGCAATTGCTTTCACTATTATTTACAAGAAAAATAAAAACCAGGAACTGATGATTACTAAAAAAGAATTAATAACAAAAACGGTGTAGAACAATGTATATAAAAAATAGGCGAGTTTGTGCTAAAAACAAGACTTTCGGCTCGTATCAGACTTTGTGTATAACTGAAAGTTTAGTGCTTCGAAATCGCCTACTTTTCATATACTAACCGTTGTAGAGCATTAGAAACAGAAATGAAAAACTACCTTCTTATTTTTTTGATTCCGATCTTTTTTTGGAGCTGCAATTCAGACAACTTTTATGAAACGGAACGATATTTTATAACTGATCGTGATTCTTACCAAATCGGAGACGAATTTGAATTGACAGTTATTATTGCACCTAAAAAGAAAGAAAAAGAAATTCGATTCTACGACAACTATAAAAATTTAGGAATTTCATTTGCACTTATAAACAGTGAGAAAGGAATTCATAATGGGAGTTGGACAAAAAACTCTACCAAATTTTTAGATATTACATCTACAACAAAGTTTAAGATTACAAAAGAGGAACCTTTCAAAAAGACCTTTATAGGAAAGATTTCGGAAACGAAAACGGAAGTAATAATAGAGATCCCTGAGTTGAATTTTAAAGATGGACTTCCTAAAACTGATTTCGATGAAAACACAAAAGTAAGAATTCACGGACATTGTAACCCAATTGACCCAGAATTCGGAGCATCCTTAGAAGAATACATAAAAGTAAAGGACATTAAAATATTAACGGAATAGAAACGCTCTACAACACGAGGCTATAAGCAATGCTTAGTTTATGCTTAATCAAAAAGCAGTTGTATATTTACTAAATCAGTGCCAGTCCGAAAATTCTTACTTTTTTTGGCGCACTGCTCATAGCCCAAACGTTAGGTGCAAGTTGGGCAAATCAGCAATTTCCCTTTCTTACCAAAATGTAGTTTCTATTTTTATAAGCAAAAAAAACCTAAAATATTCTCTGATTTGTAGAAACGCAAAATGATTTCTAAAAACTAAACCTACAAATATTACGACTGATCTTTACGTGAAAAAAGGATTTTCCCAGATTTAGTTTTTAATGAGGAAATTATAGAAATCCCAGGTTTTGGCTGAAAAACAAAACGGCAAAACGTTCGGAATAAAAACAGAATGAAAACCGAAATTTTTTGAGATTTTTAAGTAAATAATTACAAGTGAAAAACTCAACTTTGGATTTTCAAGATTACGAATAAAAAAAATAAAACCTGCACCTAACACTGTGTATAATTTATTGCTAATTCCAGCTTGCTTACGAAAATCCTAACGGATTTCCTATTTGGTATTTATTTACTAAATTACATGCTTAAACATCGCAACAAATCATACACGAAACCGTTAGCTACAATTGCGGAAACCACTCAAACGCAAACAATACGCAACTGAATTACCTCTGATTTTCGCCAAACATAACGCTGACTTTACTCTGCCGATTTCCCACTCGAACGTGAAACAAAAACTAATCGGAATTCCCACTCATACGATTCCCACTCATACGATTTTTAAAAAGTTAACTGAACTCTAAAAACCAATCTTGCCGATTTTCTCACTCAAACGTTCCGAAGCGTCGGAATTAAAAAGTTTACGGAATAAATGAACGACTGAACTTCACGGACAAAAAACAACTGTAGCTAACACCGTGTATGTTTTATTGCTGGTTCTAGCCTGCTTACGAAAATACTCGCGTATTTTCTATTCAGTTTTTATTTACTAAATTACGTGCTTAAACGCCGCAACAAATCATACACAAACTCGTTGCCATTAATTTAAAAAACGCAGAAATTGAATGAGAATTAAGGTTTTAAATTACATAGTTTTTGGAATAATAACTCTGACTTTAGCACGTTGCGGAAATAAAACTCAATCGGATTTTATTTACTCAAAAGCGGACAAAAAAGTAGAAATGGTTTTAGAAAACAATGCGGAATATTTAGTTGTGGGAAAGCCGACCAAAGCAAATTTTGTAACGGAAAATATAGACAAACAAAAATTTATGGTTTTCGGAGCAGGAATTATGGTAAATCAAGCCGATAAAAGTGGTTTCCGATTTACAATCACGCCGATTGAAAAAACTCTTGTGGAAGGAAAGTTGGAAATACAAGTAACTGAACGAATTGAAAATGGAGAAAATTTCACTCATAAATTTTTAGTTCCTGTAAAAACAAAAGCGGAATAAAAAAACTAATGGCAACACCGTATATAATTTATTGCTAGCTTATTGCCTACTTACGAAAGTCCTCGCGGACTTTCTTTGTCCGTAATTATTTACTAAATTAGTTGCTTGAAACACGCAACAAACCATATACAAAAACGTTGGCAACAATTAAAAAAAAATAACGAATGAAATATCTAACACTAATTATTTTATTAATAATTACGATACAAAATACCTCTGGACAAAACTTGAATGAAAGACAAATAGTAGAAATAACGCAGTCAATACCTGAATTAATTTTAAAGAATTATGTATTTAAAGACAAGGGAAAAACAATTTCAGCCGAATTTAGAAAATTAGTAAATTCAAAAAAATATCTAAAATTTACAGACCCTGACAATCTCTCAAAAATCTTATCTAATGACTTAAAGGAAATTAGCAATGATGGGCATATGTACGTTAAGGTAAAAAAAAACAAATATAAATAATGACTCTAATAAGGATTGGGCAGAACAAGAAAAAGAAAAAGAAATTCAACAAAATTTCGGATTTTCATCAGTTCAGATTTTAGATAATAATGTTGGCTACATCCGAATTACTGAATTTATGCATCCAAAACGCTCAATGCCAACAGCTGTAGCCGCAATGAAATTAGTTGAGAACACCAATTCGCTAATTGTAGATTTAAGAGGAAATGGAGGTGGATATCCTGGAATTATGGAATATATTTTAAATCATTACTTTGATGGACCGCCATCTCATCTTTCAACAACCTATTTTTCGGACAAAAACAAAATTCCAAATACTAATTATTCATCAGATTTAATATATGGAAAATTACGAATTGGCACACCACTTTATGTCTTAATTGATAATGGAACAGCATCGGCATCGGAATATTTTGCTTTTACCTCTCAAGCATTTGGTAAAGGAATAATAGTCGGAGAACAAAGTGCAGGTGCTGCTCATATGAATGAGTTTTTTGACCTTCCAAATAATTTTAGAATATCAATTTCTATAGCTGCACCAATTATAACAAAAACAAATTCAAATTGGGAAACTATAGGTGTTATTCCAAACTATAAGGTTGAATCAAATAAGGCAAAAGAAAAAGCTATTGAATTAATTAACAACGAGGAATAACTGTTGCCAACAATGTATATAAAAAATAGGCGAAACAGTAGTAAACTCAAAGGTTTTGGCTCGTATCAAACCTTGTGCTTAACCGAAAGTTCAGTACTTCGAAATCGCCTACTTTTCATATACTAAACGTCAGACTGCGCAATAACCTCCCTTTCTTAATAACTTTGTTGATTACCTTTTAG
>JBQEAY010000022.1:0-79734 GCA_052105975.1 Aequorivita sp.
AAGTAGTATAAAAATAAAAAAACCGTCCCAATTTAGTTATTGAGACGGCTTCTTTACTTTAGTCTTAAGTCCTAAATCAATAGGCCTTATGTTTTTTTTAGAATCCGTATGTTACGCCAATTCCTAAAGCTTCACGAATTTGGAAACCTTTTACAGCATTATCGTCATAAATTGCTTGGAAAGTTGCGTTTGCAGAGATGTAATCGTTTACTTTAAGTAGTAAATTCATAGTATAATCGATATCTACATTCTGAGGATCTTCTAGGTAGTTAGAATAAAGGTTAAGAATGTTTTCCATAGAAACATTTTCCATCAATTCTAATTTAGCATAAGCTGAAATTGAAGCGCCAAATTCAAAACGCATAGTTTCATTTGCTTCTACACCAAAGTAAGGATCTTCGTTGAATGCAGCGATTGCTACAGGATCATTACCTACGTTAGTGAAATCTTTGTTCACAAAGATTAAACGCGCAGTTGCAGGAGAAATGTTTACATATAGGTTATCATTCTTTTTCCAAAGCATACCAGGTCCAAACTGAAGGTAAGCTGGAGATAAGAATTTGGTTACCTCAGTTCGGTATCCATCATCGTTCGGGTTAAGATCAGTATTATACTCGTAACCCGGAGCAAACTGAGTCTTGAAGTTTAGAAAGAATGAGTAGTACCAGTTACTTTCGTTTATCTCTCTTCCTAAAATGGAGTTTAGCTCCAAGCGGTCGTTAGTTTTACGCGAGTATTTGTCGTCTTTGTTTTTAGTAATACCATATTCAGCGATAATACGGTTGTTCCAGCTAATCTTGTCTTGCTTATAGTTAAAATCGTAAGTAAGACCAAGGTTCCCTGCAATGTTCGAGCTTCCACCACCTGTCCATTCGTGGTTGAATGCTGCTTGGTTGAACAATAACGAAATGTTTCCAGAGCGTGTCCAGCCATTTGGAATTGTGTCTGTCGGAGTTTCTTCTTGGGCTATTGAAGCCAAAGGTGCAGCAAGTAAAACTGCAATAAGTAAAAATTTTTTCATTTTGTCTTAATTTTGAGCGTGCAAAAGTACTGCTTTTTTGAATAATTGGTAATAAAATATGCTAAATAATTATTAAAATTATTAATTCATGGTGTAAAACGCCTGTTTACTGCTTTTTCTTGAATAACGGAACAGAAGAACAAGCTTCTCCATACATAATGCTTTTAGCAATAGGTTGCAGTTTTTGAGCCAAAAGAACATAAGCATTCTGCGGAATCGGTTTGTGGGCACAACCTTTAATTATGATTGGCTTATCTTGATATTCCGAAATATCTAAATCTTTAAGTAATTCAGCAAAAAGGATGCTTTCCAGTTCTTCTAAGCTTCCAACAGTAACTTTTTTTGAATATGGTGCTAAATGAAGCGATAGTAATAAATATGCCCAGCCTGGAACGATAGCATCGGTACTGCAAAACAAGGCAACAAACTTATCTTGATACTGACCCCAATCATGCTCCTTAGCTTTTTCACGAAATTCGCCTTCACGAAGTACAATACCCTCCAATAACCAAGATGAAATATCAAAAGCAATCCGTTCGCCTTTTGGATAAATATCCTCCAGGTTAAAGGTTACAAGCTTGCTGTTCGCTACGCGATTTATTATTTCTTCAGACATCTTTTAATAGTTAATTTGGTATTTCGGTACAATCCCGATAAAATACTCAAAGTATTGTATCGGGATTGTATCGAACCTAAAGCATTCCCAATTCAAGCAGAGCTTCTTCGCTCATCAACTCTTGCCCCCAAGGCGGATCAAAGGTCATTTCTACTTCAGCGTCTTTTATTTCTTTCATAGATTTTACCTTGTCCTGTACTTCGGCTGGTAAACTTTCGGCCACTGGACAGTTTGGAGTAGTAAGGGTCATCAATATTTTTACTTCGCGATCTTCGTTTATAAAAACGTCATAAATAAGTCCGAGTTCGTAAATATCAACCGGAATCTCTGGATCGTAAATGGTTTTTATAACAGCGATTATTTTTTCGCCTAATTCGGCCATATCTATTTCTGGTTCTGTTTCCATTTGTCTAATTATTAATTTGTGTTTGGTATGCAAGTGCATACATTTTCATTTGTTTTATCATTGAAACCAATCCGTTTGCGCGGGTAGGAGAAAGGTGCTCTTTCAAACCTATTTCATCAATGAAGTTTGTATTCGCATCTAGGATTGCCTGTGGTTTTTGATTAGAAAACACACGAACCAAAATCGCAACTATACCTTTTGTAATGATAGCATCACTATCTGCGGTAAAAATGATTTTGTCGTCTTTTAATTCAGAATTAAGCCACACTTTACTTTGGCAACCTTTAATGAGTTTTTCGTCTGTTTTTAAATTCTCGTCAATAAGTGGAAGTGATTTCCCTAAGTCTATCATGTATTCATAGCGTTGCATCCAGTCTTCAAATATTGAAAACTCGTCAATCAGTTCTTCCTGTATTGCTTCAATAGTCATGTTTGTTGTTATTTTGTGTCTTTCGTAGCAGTTAATAAGACGCTGCGGTCAGTTTTAGAGTAAAATGTAAGGACGTTATTTTCTAAATCGTAAGACCCAGTATTATTTAGAGCGTCTAAAAAGTTGTGTTCGGTATCCATAACCCCTTTTTCAGCACAATATTTTTCACTCACGGCAAGGTTGTCAAAGCTAATTGCGTACATATCTAGTGTGTAGTCGCCAAACACTGAGTTACAGCCAGTTGTTCCGCGGAAAGAATTATCTAAAGCGGAAAGCTTAAATGTTGGCTTTGTAGTGCTTTCTGGTTTCTTTCCTTTTATGGCGGATACTGTATAACTTCCAGTTAATTGTACACTTCCTGCAACATCTATTACTTTTTTAGTTTCGTCGCAACCTGTAAAAATAAGTGTATAGATTAGTAGGGATAGGGTGGCAAGTGTTTTCATAGTTCGTTTGCTTTTTTAGTTTTATTGGACATTAGAAATTCCTGTAGATTTTTCAAAACCATGCATAAAGGTAGTCTTATGGCATTTTAAGAAAGCATCATTTTGGCTTTTTTTACTGCATTTACTAAAGCATCGACTTCTTCGATGGTATTGTAAAACGCAAAAGAAGCACGTACGGTTCCAGGGATTTTATAAAAATCCATAATTGGTTGTGCACAATGATGTCCGGTACGCACTGCAATTCCTAACTTGTCGACAATAGTTCCAATATCATACGGGTGTAAACCTTCAATATTGAAGGAGACTACTGAAGTTTTATGTCCAGTACCATATATTTTCAAACCTTCTATCTCTAGAAGCTTTTCTGTCGCGTATTCTAATAATTCGTTTTCGTGTTTTTCAATTGCCTCAAAGCCGATTTCGTTGAGATAATCGATAGCTGCTCCAAAGGCGATTCCACCACAAATATTTGGCGTTCCCGCTTCAAATTTATGCGGAAGACCAGCATACGTTGTTTTTTCAAAAGTAACTTCGGCAATCATCTCACCTCCTCCTTGATATGGCGGAAGTTTGTTACCCCATTCTTCTTTCATATACAGAATACCTACTCCTGTAGGTCCACACATTTTATGGGCGGAGGTTACGTAGAAATCTACATCTAGTTGTTGAAAGTCCGGTTTTACGTGCGAACAGGATTGTGCACCATCAATTAAAACAGCAGCTCCAACTTTATGAGCTTTTTTGATGATTTTCTCAATTGGATTTATGGTTCCCAATGCGTTCGAAATATGGTTTACAAATACAAGTTTTGTTTTTTCACAAAGCAAATCTTCGTATTCTTCCATTATCAAAGCACCTTCTTCGTTCATCGGAATCACCTTCAAGCTAGCTCCTGTACGTTCGCAAAGCATTTGCCATGGTACGATGTTACTGTGGTGTTCCATTGCGGAAACAATTATTTCATCTCCTTTCTTGAGAATTTCAGAAAAACCGTTTGCAACCAAGTTTATACCGTGAGTTGTACCCGCAGTAAAAAGAATCTCGTAAGATTCTTTGGCATTAAAGTGCGTTTGGATTTTTTGGCGAGCCGCTTCATAAGCATCAGTAGCTTCTTGCGAAAGTGTATGCACACCACGATGTATGTTTGCGTTGTAATTACTGTAATAATCTACGATACAATCAATAACCTGTTGTGGTTTTTGAGAAGTGGCAGCATTGTCCAAATAAACTAATGGATACCCATTTACCTTTCGAGAAAGGATTGGAAAATCGTCACGTATTTTTTGGATATTGAAAGACATTTTGAAATCTTTGAATTTGCAATTTGAATTGCTATGATACCACAGATTAACGAATATTGGAGTTCGTTAATCTGTGGTCTTATCTATCTTTTGTTTTAAAGTTCGAAACCTAAACTAACTCCAATTTTATTGGCAATAAGCTTATTAATGCGGTCTTTTAGTTCAGGGATTTTTACACTTTCCAAAACGGTGTTTGCAAAGGCGTACATTAAAAGTGCACGAGCTTCTTTTACTCCAATTCCGCGGCTGCGAAGGTAGAATAGAGCTTCGTCGTCAAACTGACCAATAGTACAACCGTGTGAACATTTTACATCGTCTGCAAAAATTTCCAGTTGTGGTTTGGCGTTTATCGTTGCTTTATCATCAATTAAAATATTATCGTTTTGTTGATAAGCATCAACTTTTTGTGCATCCTTTTCAACAAGGATCTTTCCGTTGAAGACTCCAGTGGAAGATTCGGCATAAAGACCTTTATAATCTTGATGACTTTCGCAATTTGGCGAAATATGGTGTACCAAAGTGTTGTGATCTATGTGTTGCTTTCCTTCCAAAATGGTAATTCCTTTTAAAGTGGAATCACAGTGTTCACCATGTTGGTAATAGTTGAGATTATTTCTCACTAATTTTCCACCAAAAGAAAAGGTATGTACTCGACAGATAGTATCGCGTTCTTGTGAAATATAAGTGCTGTCAATCAATGAAGCTGTTTCAACATCATTCTGGATTTTGTAGTAATCTACATAAGCTCGTTTTTCAGCAAAAATCTCAGTTACTGAATTTGTCAGAACCTCATTGCTGGAAAGACTTTGATGGCGCTCGATGATTTGAACATGTGCATTTTCACCAACCACAATTAGGTTTCTTGGTTGAAGAAACATTGCGGCTTCATTTCCAGTAGAGAAATTGATAATTTCGATAGGCTTTTCCACTTCCTTATGTGCAGGAATGTGAATATAAGCACCTTCTTTAGTGAAAGCCGTATTAAGTGAAGTTAAGCCATCGCTTTTTGCTACTTTATTAAAGTACGCCTCAATCACAGGCTTGTATTTGCTTTTGTTCAGCGCAGCAGACATTAGACAAACATCTACGGTGTCGTGCGTAGTTTCTGAAAGAAAAGAGCTGTAAACCCCATCTACAAAAACAAGTTTGTATGTGTCTATTTCGTGAAGGAAATACTTGCGAACATCTTGAAGTTCTACGTGACTTTCTTTGTTTGTATAAACACTATAGTCTGGCTTCAGTAATGAATTCAACGAAGTGTATTTCCAATCTTCTTCCTTTTTAGTAGGAAATCCTTTTTCTTCAAAGATTTTAATTGCGCTGTTTCGCACATCATGCAATGGCGAATCATACTCTAAATAATCTTCTAAAGCTATGTATGATGATAATAATTTGTCTTTAAAACTCATAATGAAATTCTTGTTTCAAGTTTCTTGTTTTGGGTTTCAAGTTATTTGAACTTGTTGCCTTTAAAGTCACTTTTATTTAAATAGATAATAAAACTAGCAATTCGTTTACTCAGGCTCTTAAATCTATCAACTAAAGAAGCTAGTTCTTCTTCAGAAATATATTCAGAATCGAACATCCTATATAGCTGAGATCGAGATTCCCCTGCTGAACCTTTAGCAATTGATAAAAATTGTCTGAACTCTAAGTTTCCGTCTCGTTCAAAGCCTTCGGCTATATTGTCCATTACAGAACCTGAAGAACCTTTTATTTGGTCTCTAAGTCTGTTCGGTTTTTAATTCCGTGTTTTTTGAAAGAAGTATTATTTCTTTTGAAAGTAGACGTGCCTCTTTCCAAATATCAAAATCCTCAAATCTTTCAATTGTAGCCATAAATAATCAAGCTCTAATTTAACCAGAAACTAAAAACCTGGAGCATTAAACTAATTTTTAAACCAATTCTTCTTTAATCCAGTCGTAACCTCTTTCTTCTAGTTCGTGAGCAAGTTCTTTAGTACCTGACTTTACGATTTTTCCATTCATTAATACGTGAACAAAATCTGGAACTATATGATCTAAAAGCCTTTGGTAGTGTGTTATTACTACTATGGCATTGTCTTCGCTTCTCAATTTATTCACGCCATTGGCAACAACTTTTAATGCGTCAATGTCCAATCCTGAATCTGTTTCGTCAAGAATTGCAAGCTTAGGCTCCATCATTGCCAATTGGAAAATTTCGTTTCGTTTTTTCTCACCACCAGAAAACCCTTCATTTAAGGACCGAGAAAGAAACTTACGATCTATCTCCAGCATATCTGCCTTTTCGCGAATCATTTTAAGCATTTCAGCAGCAGGCATACTATCCATTTTCTGAGCCTTCCGGGTTTCGTTTATTGCAGTTTTTATAAAGTTGGTTACAGAAACACCTGGTATTTCAACTGGGTATTGAAATGAAAGGAAGATGCCTTTATGTGCTCTTTCTTCTGGGTCTAACTCAGAAATATCTTCGTTTTCAAAAGTGATATAACCACGGGTTACATCATACTCCTCTTTACCGGCAACTACAGATGCCAATGTACTTTTTCCAGAACCGTTTGGTCCCATAATGGCGTGTACTTCGCCAGCTTTTACTTCTAAGTTGATACCTTGTAGTATTTCATTGCCTTCAATTCCGGCGTATAAATCTTTAATCTTTAACATTTTTGACTCGTATTTAATTTGTCTTTACTAATCTAGTGAAGCGCTGTTAAATGTCTTTTCAATTGACATTTTACTCGTTTGTTATTTATTCTCTTTGGACTTTCCCATTTTGATGTCTGGTCTAACGACTATGTTGCTCACGTTAAGTATTTTGGTAATTGTTATTACTTTATCCCAACCTTCCGCATCGTCAGATTTCTCGACAAGATCACCTTCAACTATTACGGGGACCATATCGTATTCTTCCTTAGGAATTTCAGCAACTCTATCTGCTAATTCCTTGGCCATATCATTCATCGTCACACCGTAGATAAAATCTTTTCCTTTTAAAACCGCGGCATCTGCTGTGTAAATAAATTCGCCGCGATACATTTCCTCTCCTTTAGTTCTGATTGTATTGGAAGTGTCTTCAGTTACAGTTTCGGTAGCTTCGGGGTTATCTTTTTTCTCTTCTGAATCTTTACAGGAGATAACAGCTGCTGAAAGCATTAAAAGCAAAAGGATTCTTTTCATCTTAAATAATAGTTTAGGTTTATGAATATTTCAGTTATAATCTTATTTATCCTACAGATCCTTCAAGGCTAATTTCCAGAAGTTTTTGAGCTTCTATAGCAAATTCCATAGGTAGCTTGTTTAGAACTTCCTTGCCAAAGCCATTTACAATTAGAGCGATTGCCTTTTCAGTATCGATTCCGCGTTGATTACAGTAGAAAATCTGATCTTCTCCAATCTTACTCGTTGTAGCTTCGTGCTCAATCATTGCAGTTTTATTCTTAGACTCGATATATGGAAATGTGTGTGCACCACAGCTATTACCCATTAATAAAGAGTCACATTGTGAAAAGTTTCGTGCATTATCGGCATTAGGAAGAACTCTAACCAGACCGCGATAGCTGTTCTGCGATTTTCCTGCTGAAATACCTTTTGAAATAATTGTACTTCTAGTGTTTTTACCAATATGGATCATTTTGGTCCCTGTATCGGCCTGCTGAAAGTTATTGGTAACGGCAATTGAATAAAATTCACCAATAGAGTTGTTTCCTTTTAAGATACAACTTGGATATTTCCAGGTTACCGCACTACCAGTTTCTACTTGTGTCCAAGAAATTTTTGCTCTGTCTTCGCAAATCCCTCTTTTAGTCACAAAGTTAAATACACCCCCTTTACCTTCTTTATTCCCTGGGTACCAGTTTTGAACGGTAGAATATTTTATCTCAGCATCGTCCATTGCAATCAACTCAACAACTGCGGCGTGTAATTGATTTTCATCACGACTTGGAGCGGTACAGCCTTCAAGATAACTTACATAGCTTTCTTCATCGGCAATCAATAGCGTTCTTTCAAATTGTCCTGTTCCTCCTTGATTTATTCGGAAATAAGTAGAGAGTTCCATTGGGCAACGCACTCCTTTTGGAATGTAGCAGAAAGAACCATCACTAAAAACAGCACTGTTTAGAGCTGCATAAAAATTGTCTCGTGGTGGTACTACTGTACCTAGATATTTTTTTACTAATTCAGGATGTTCTCTTATCGCTTGAGAAATTGAACAGAAAATAATTCCTTTTTCAGACAAAGTCTTTTGGAAAGTGGTAGCAACAGAAACTGAATCCATTACAATATCCACAGCAACTCCAGCAAGTTTTTTTTGTTCATCCAATGAAATACCAAGTCTTTTGAAAGTGTCTAGTAATTCTGGATCTACCTCATCTAGACTATCGTATTTTGGTTTTTTGTTTGGAGCGGAGTAATAAGAGATATTCTGAAAATCAGGTTTTTCATAATTTACATTACCCCATTCTGGCTCTTCCATTGTTAACCAGTAACGGAAAGCTTCCAAGCGCCATTCAGTCATCCATTCTGGTTCTTCTTTCTTTTTGGAAATGGCACGTACTATGTCTTCGTTTAATCCAACAGGAAAAGTGTCAGATTCTATATCTGTATAGAAACCATATTCATATTCTTTGGTTTCCAACTCTTTTTTTAAATCGTCCTCAGTGTATTTCGTCATCTGTATTCAGTATTTGGTATTCAGTATTATTATTTCTAATCTATTGATTAGATAAATTTTATAATGAAAAAGACTCTCCACAACCACAGGTGCGGTTTGCGTTTGGGTTTTCAAAAACAAAGCCTTTTCCGTTAAGTCCGCCGCTGTATTCCAGAGTAGTACCTATTAGGTATAAAAAGCTTTTTTTGTCTACCGCAATTTTTACGTCTTTCTCTTCAAAGAGCTTGTCGTTTTCGCCTAGACTATGATCAAATTTCAGCTCATAGCTAAGGCCGGAACAGCCGCCACTTTTAACTCCAACGCGAACAAAGTCCTTGACAATGTCATAGCCTTCCTCGGCCATCAACTGGCCTATCTTCGTTTTTGCATTTTCACTTACCTTAATCATATATAGATTAATTCTAAATTAGGAAGCAAATATACATTATTTACTACTTTTAACCATATCAATAGGACTATTTAAAACTATGGCCCCATAGTTTTAAGATATACTTGACATTCCATTAATGCTAGCATGTTAAAGTCTATAAAAGAGAGGGGTGAACTCCTTTTTTGATTGGATTTGAAAGCGTATTTTTGCCGAAATCAGATAACTATAAAGAATGTTCGAAAATAAAGATAACTCTAGTACAGGAATTGGTTCGCTAGGCGAATTTGGACTCATTGATCATCTTACCAAAAACTTCAAGATCAAACAAGAAACCACAGTAAAAGGCATTGGTGACGATGCTGCGGTGATTTCCTGCAATTCAGAAAAGGAAATAGTAGTTACAACTGATATGCTTTTGGAAGGAGTTCATTTCGATTTAAGTTATGTGCCATTAAAGCATCTAGGCTATAAAGCTGTTGTTGTTAATTTATCTGATGTTTATGCGATGAATGCAGAGCCTACGCAAATAACGGTTTCCATTGCTGTTTCTAATCGCTTTCCGGTAGAAGCTTTGGAAGAGCTTTATGCGGGGATTGAAGCTGCAGCTTCAATTTATAATGTTGATGTGGTGGGTGGCGATACCACATCTTCCACAACAGGTCTACTGATAACTGTCACCGCATTAGGAACAGTGAATAAAGGAGAGGCTGTATACAGAAGTGGTGCTAAAGAAAATGATTTGTTAGTTCTAACAGGAGATTTGGGGGCTGCTTATATGGGGCTTCAGATTTTAGAACGCGAAAAAGAAGTTTTCAAGGTAAATCCGAATTCTCAACCCGACTTAGAACCTTATACTTATTTGGTTGAAAGACAATTGAAGCCAGAAGCAAGAAAAGATATTTCGAAGCTATTGGAGGAATTGGATGTAAAGCCTACCTCGATGATTGATATTAGCGACGGACTTTCTTCGGAAATCATTCACATTTGTAAAAGTTCTAATGTAGGTTGTAATTTATTTGAAGATAAAATTCCACTAGATCCTCAAGTTATGTCTACGTGTGAAGAATTTAATCTTGATAGTACAACTATTGCATTAAGTGGAGGTGAAGATTATGAATTACTCTTCACTATAAAAACAGAGGACTATCCAAAACTAAAAGCCAATCCGCATCTTACGGTTATTGGGCATATGACAGATGTAAATGAAGGAACGCACTTGATAAGCCGCGCAGGAACGAAAATACCATTAATAGCGAGAGGATGGAATGCCTTAGAAAATGAGGAATAGCTTTTTGTAAAAACGGCATAAAAAAGTAATGCTCCTAATATTTAAAGGAGAACGAATCTTAACGTAATTGAAACTGTTTATTGATAGAGAAACTTCAAGCTTCCTCAAACAGCTGTTCCAGACTTGTCTGCTTGCCACAGCAGGAACATTCATATTTGCTAATTTGGTCAGTTATATTTTGTGTTACTATATAATCATGGCCAAATGCAGTGCAAATTAGGGCGAAAATTGGAGATTGAGTTTGGGGAATAACTTTATCCATCTTTGTTAATATTTTTAAAACTAAGTAGTCAATATTAATTATTTTTTGGATAAAGAGCAACTTTCGTTCGTTAAAAAACAAAGACTTTCTTGTGTGCCTAAATTAATTGTAAGGACTATATTTCTGCATAGAGTAATTATTATGGATACATTTCCTGTTTTTGTAAAACATTTTTCTTCATAATATAAGATATGGAAGCGTTGGATTTTTCTTCAGCTAGCTACGATTCTAAAATAAGCTCCAGATTTTCTAATACTCCATTTAAATTTTCATAGGTGCTATGATGCCCACCGGCAATTGTTATAACTTGGGAGTCACACCTTTCGGCCAATTCTTTAGTTTCGTCAATTATTAAAAGAGGGTCTTTTTCTGATAAAATCGAATATTTCTCTTTTTCGAAGTTTTTCAGCACCTCGGTTCGGTCTTTTCGATCGCGCATTCCTTTTACTGCCGCTTTTATACCTTCCAAAGGGAAGGAGTTGGCCTGTTTTTTCAAGGTCTCAATTTCTGCAGAAAACTTCTTGTGCGATGTCGCGGCAAATAGATTAGTGATTGCCATACTTATAAATGCACTTGCGTTTTGATCGATAACCTTCAACGCGCGATTCCGGTTTTCTTTTTTCTCTTCAGAATCTGCTGCAGGTGTGGAATTTAGTAGAATCAATTTTTCAATTTTTTCTGGGAATAATTCGGCATAAGCCATTGTGACGTATCCGCCCATGGAATGTCCAACGAATATGGCAGAAGATATTTCAAGATGTTTTAATATTTGATCGACTACTTCTGCCATTAATTCCATTGAATGAATCTCAGAAATGACGCCGCTTTCTCCATGACCAGGGAAATTGAGTGTGATTACAAAATTGTGTTTAGATAATTGAGGAAGTAAAGGTTTCCACATTATTGAACTTTCCAAAAAGCCGTGAAGTAGAATTATCGCAGGACCTTTTCCAAAGGTTTCAAAATGAATTGGGGTGTTTTTATAATGTAAAGTCATAGGTTTTTTTAAAAATTACATGCGGGACTCTTGTCTTGTTTTTAGCAAAAACACCTCGCTAGTCGATTTATTATTTATATGAAATTATGTAAACCATCAGTTGATGTTGAAGCTTACTGTTAAATTTCAAGTAGTGTTTAGTAGAGGTCACGGTTGCAAAGTGTTTTGAAGGCAAATCTAAAACATCAATAAAATGAAAATATTTAATTGCTTTCAAAATGTATCTATACACAAAATTAATCCTTTCTAAAGTAATCTTGGGTAGAGGTAGGGTTAAAAGTGGATTAAATGAGAATGAAAAATCGTTTTCACTAATCTTGATTGTTTATATGTTTTTCTATTTATCAAATGAATTTTCTTGATGATCAAAAGCTAGTAAATGTTATAGCTTGCGGTTTGTGTTTATGCTAGAGGTTAATTAGATTGAATAAAAGACGTATTTATATCAATTCTAAATAGGTTTCAAACCTTTAAGATTGTTTGGCAACAAAGTCTTTCAGGTGTACTTTTGTTGGACAATCTCTGAAATAAAATAAAAATGGCAATATTATCAACTTCAATAGCCAGAAAGTTTGCGATGGCACTCTCTGGGCTATTTTTAGTGTTCTTCCTTGCGCAGCATCTCACTATTAACACTACTTCTGTCATCAGCCCGGAGACTTTCAATAGTTGGTCTGAGTTTATGGGAAACAACATTATAGTGCAATTTGTACTTCAGCCCATTCTTGCGTTTGGGGTGGTTTTTCACTTTATAATGGGATTCGTTCTTGAAATAAGAAATCGTGGTGCAAGAAGTATTAAGTACCAATCCTATAAGGGAAACAATAACTCAACTTGGGCTTCGCGCAATATGCTTATTAGCGGTGCTGTTATATTAGCATTCTTAGGACTCCATTTTTATGATTTTTGGTTTCCTGAAATGAATCTAAAATATATACAAGGGGGACCGCTCGATGATACTCGCTATTATACCGAGTTGGTTCATAAGTTTCAAAGCCCAGTGCGTACGGGTCTCTATTGTTTGGCATTTGTGCTGTTGATGCTCCATTTATGGCACGGGTTTGCATCTTCCTTCCAAAGTATTGGTTGGAACAATAAATATGCGAAAGGATTAAGAGGATTTACAAAGGTTTATGCAATAGTAATCCCCCTTGGGTTTATTTTTATTGCACTATATCTTCATTTTAATGGAGCCCACTAAAAAATTAAATGCTATGTCAAAATTAGATTCAAAAATCCCAAAAGGACCCTTAGCCGATAAGTGGACAAAACATAAAAATGATATAAATCTCATCAACCCAGCTAATAAACGTAATGTTGATGTGATTGTGATTGGAACAGGTTTGGCTGGAGGAAGTGCTGCAGCTACTTTGGCTGAGTTGGGTTATAACGTAAAAACTTTCTGCTATCAGGATTCTCCTCGTCGTGCACACTCTATTGCTGCACAAGGTGGAATCAACGCATCTAAAAACTATCAGGGTGATGGCGATTCAGATTACCGACTATTTTACGATACTGTAAAAGGTGGGGATTATCGCTCACGTGAAGCAAACTCATATAGACTTGCCGAACTTTCAGGAAATATAATTGACCAATGTGTGGCTCAAGGAGTCCCTTTTGCCCGCGAATATGGTGGATATCTTGATAACCGTTCTTTTGGTGGTGTATTAGTATCTAGAACTTTTTACGCGAAAGGTCAAACAGGACAGCAATTGCTTCTTGGAGCTTATGCGGCTATGAACCGTCAGATAAACAGAGGAAAGATTGAAGCTTTTAATCGTCACGAAATGCTAGATATAGTAATGGTGGGCGGTAAAGCAAGAGGTATTATAGCTCGTGATCTTGTTTCTGGTGAAATTGAAAGACATTCAGCTCACGCAGTGGTGATCGCTTCTGGAGGTTATGGGAATGTTTTCTTTCTTTCTACAAATGCAATGGGAAGCAACGTTACGGCTTCTTGGAAAATACATAAAAAAGGAGCGTACTTCGCGAATCCTTGCTATACGCAAATTCACCCAACCTGTATTCCGGTTTCAGGAGATCATCAAAGTAAATTGACCTTGATGTCTGAATCACTTCGGAATGATGGTAGAATTTGGGTTCCTAAGAAAAAAGAGGATGCGGAAGCAATTCGAAAAGGAACAAAGAAACCTAATGATCTCTCAGAAGACGAACGAGATTTTTATTTAGAAAGACGTTATCCTTCTTTTGGTAACTTGGTGCCGCGTGATGTGGCCTCACGTGCAGCAAAAGAAAGATGTGATGCTGGTTTCGGTGTAAACAAAACTGGTCAGGCTGTATTTCTTGATTTCGCTTCGGCCATTGACCGATACGGGAAAGAGCGAGCGGTAACTCACGGAAATCATAATCCAACCGATACGGAGGTAATAGACTTTGGAAGACAGGTAATCAAAGAAAAATATGGTAACCTGTTCCAAATGTATGAGAAGATAGTCGATGCAAATCCTTATGAAACGCCCATGATGATCTATCCTGCGGTGCATTATACAATGGGTGGTATTTGGGTGGACTACAACCTACAATCTACTATCCCGGGATGTTTTGTGCTGGGAGAAGCTAACTTTAGTGATCACGGTGCCAACCGTCTTGGAGCATCAGCATTGATGCAAGGATTGGCAGATGGATATTTTGTTATCCCTTATACTATTGGTAACTACCTTGCAGAAGATATTAAAACTGGTACAATTCCAACAGATACAAAGGAGTTTGATGATGCCGAAAAGAACATTCGTGAGACTCTCGAGAAATTGTTAAATAATAAAGGGAAACATTCAGTAGACCACTTCCATAAGAAACTTGGCCATATTATGTGGGAGAAATGTGGAATGGCTAGAAATGCTAAAGATCTTAAAGATGCAGCGGTTGAAATTCGCGAGCTTCGTGAAGAGTTTTGGCGAGATGTTAGAGTACCTGGCGAAATGAATGAAATGAATGCTGAGCTTGAAAAAGCAACCCGTGTAGCTGATTTCTTAGAATTAGGTGAACTCTTTGCTAAAGATGCTTTACATAGAAATGAATCGGCTGGTGGACACTTCCGTGAGGAATATCAGACCGATGAAGGAGAGGCAATGCGAGATGATGAGAACTTTATGTACGTAGCGGCATGGGAGTACACTGGAGACCCTGGTAGCGAAATTCTTCACAAAGAAGATTTAGTTTACGAAGATATTGAAGTTAAAACGAGGTCCTATAAATAGGATAACAAATCACTCTGAAAATGAATGATTTAATGAAGTTGGTTAGTTTTATGTTATAAGATTCGCCAATCTTAAATCGAGTATTCGGAGATTAATTAACTTTTAAAATAAAAGGAAAAATAATACCACCCAGCAATGGGTAATATATATAAGCTTATGAAACTTACACTGAAAATCTGGAGACAGAAAAACCACGATGCTAAGGGAGAGCTAAAAACCTATCCCATTGACGGAATAGAAGGAGATATGTCTTTCTTAGAGATGTTGGATGTTCTTAATGAGAGTCTGATAAATAAGGGTGAAGAGCCTGTGCAGTTTGATCACGATTGCCGCGAGGGAATCTGTGGAGCTTGCTCTCTTCAAATTAATGGAGAGCCACACGGTCCTGATCGTTTGGTTACCACTTGCCAGCTGCATATGCGTAGCTTTAAAGATGGTGATAGTATTGTTATTGAGCCATTCCGTGCTAATGCATTTCCTGTAATAAAAGACTTGGTTGTAGATAGAAGTTCTTTTGATAGAATCCAGCAAGCAGGTGGGTATGTTTCAGTAAACACTTCTGGTAATACTGTGGATGCGAATAGTATTCCTGTAAACAAACACGATGCAGATGAATCATTCAACGCAGCTACTTGTATTGGTTGTGGTGCTTGTGTTGCAGCTTGTAAGAATGCCAGTGCTATGTTGTTTACCTCGGCTAAGATTAGCCAGTTTGCATTGTTGCCTCAGGGTAAAATTGAGGCTACAGAGCGCGCATTGAATATGGTAAAACAAATGGATGAGGAAGGATTTGGAAACTGTACCAACACCGGTGCTTGTGAGATTGAGTGCCCAAAAGGTATTACCTTAGTTAGTATTGCTCGAATGAACCGAGAATACATGAGTGCTAGCCTAGAGGCTCCTCTTTCAAATGCTTGGACCATTGATGATGAGTCATCACTTTTCGATTAAAAGATTGATAGTCTTATTTTAAATGAAGATTCTTTCTTGACTTAGATAAATATTTTATAGAGATATTTTTAAGCCCTGCAGTTCGCAGGGCTTTTTATTTTTTATAAATATTTTAGGCTATTATTATCTCGATATTCTATATTTATAGGGTATTGAACCCATTCCTTGAGTGTATTACGAAATTTGAATACTTAAGATTGGCATTATCCTTGCCTTATTTAAGCGATAGACTTGAGGTTGGGGTATCCAAATACCTTAGGTTTAACTTAGTTCTTTTAAATATATTTTAGAATTCTACGTTTTTCATTAATATACAGATACTTATATGCTTAAAAAGTTAATATCCTGCCTTTTGCTTCTTTGTCTTTGCTACTCTGCAAATGCACAGATAGGGTCGGTAATTGGCAAAAAAGAAAATTATAAGACCAAAATTAATAAGCAAAAGGAAACCCCACTTTCTACGGAACGACTTGCTTTTTCCATTACCAGGAATGCAAAATCAGATTTTGAAAAGGCTAAAAGTATCTACAAATGGATTGCAGAGAATATTTCCTATGATAATGAATTGATGCAGAGTGAGAAGCTACAGAAGCAAATTTATACTTCGGAGGATAACGTTGTTAGAAATGTTTTGGAGCGTGAAAAGGCACTCTGTGGAGGCTATGCCTTGCTTTTTAAATATCTATGTGCCGATGTTGGGATTCCTGCCGAAGCAGTCAACGGTTTCACCAAAGACTACTCTGGTAAATCTCAGAAGAGAAAAGTGCCAAATCATACTTGGAATGCTGTAAAATTAAATGAGAAATGGCAATTACTTGATATTACTTGGGCCATAGGGCATGGAAGTACTGAAATGCCAGATGGATTTTGGTTTTTAACAAAGCCTACCGACTTTATTTATACACACTATCCCGAGGATTCAAAATGGACACTTATGGAAAATCCGATTTCCTTATCAGACTTTAATAAAATTCATTAATATCATAAACAAAAAAACCTTCACATTAATGTGAAGGTTTTTTGATTCTTAAAGAAGATTGTTAACTATGCTTCCGTAACTGGAACGATTGAAACGTAGCTCTTGTTATCTTTCTTTTTGGTGAATTTTACCAAACCATCCACTTGAGCGTGAAGGGTGTGATCTTTACCACCATATACGTTTTCACCTGGGTGATGCGTATTTCCTCTTTGTCTTACAATGATATTTCCAGCAAGAGCAGCCTGTCCACCGAAAATCTTAACGCCTAGACGTTTCGATTCTGATTCGCGACCGTTTTTGGAACTACCAACTCCTTTTTTGTGAGCCATGGTTTATAAATTTTTTAATTAATAATTTCGGTTTATTTGTTTTTCAACAATTCCTTCGCTTGCTTAACCCACTCATCAGATTCAATCTTATCACGAGTAATCCCGTCGATAGCTGAAAGTTCTTCGCGGTCTGCAGCTTTAAGTTTACTGATTTGCTCGAAGGTATAAATACCAAGTTCGTTCAATTTTTCTTCGTAAACTGGTCCAATTCCGTTGATCATTTGAAGGTCATCTGCATCGCCTTTCAAAGCAGTTCCGATACTGTGAAGTACTTTATCGATGTCTATTTCGACGTGTGCCTCCTCAGCGCGGTTCTCAGCACGAGTTACCAAGTTTTCACTCACTTCTACTTCTTTTTTCTTAGAAGAAGTGGCTTTTTTGGTTTCTGGCTTAGCTTCGGCCTTTTTCGCAGTCTCCTTTTTAGGTGCTGCTTTAGTTTCTTTTTTAGGTGTAGCTTTCTTAGCTTCATCCTTTTTAGCAGGTGTAGCTCCTGAAGCTACAATGCTTTCGATTACGATTTCAGAAAGAGCCTGACGGTGTCCGTTTTTTACACGGTAGCCTTTACGACGTTTCTTTTTGAAAACTATAACCTTGTCACCTTTAAGGTGCTTTACGACTTTTGCTCCTATTTGAGCGCCGTTTATAGCCGGGGCGCCAATGGTAATATTGTCTCCGTCACCAATTAGAAGTACACTGTCAAAAGACACTGATTTACCTTCTTCAACTGGCAAACGATTAACAAAAACCTTTTGGTCTTTCGCAACTTTTATTTGCTGCCCTGCTATCTCTACAATTGCGTACATAGCGAATCGTTTATAAATTAGTTAAACTTAATTTTCCCTAACGTTTGCGGAAGCGGTAGCGTCCGAAGCAAACTCAGGTTTGCGTAGGGGGCTGCAAATATAATTTTAAAAAAGGAAACAACAAAGTGTTTTTTATTTAATCTTTCAAGGTTAATTTACTGGGAAACAATCTAGTTTGAGCTTTTGAATTGAGAAACCTACTATTATCTGGTTACTAGTATCTGGTTTAGTTTTGAAATTTTCGAATTTGTACTATTATTTCATAACGTTCCTATTGCCTTCCTGAGTATTCCAAGATCTTTTTAAAAGTTGCATAAATGAGAGAGTTAATATAAGTGTGGTTGCAAAACCCATTATTAAAATCGATATGAGCAGCATAAACGTGCCTAAGTCGTATTCAAGATTCCATTGTTCCATTATTGATGCAGCAAAAGCTGTGTCTATTTGGTACATATAAACCGCCATAAATGCAGTAAATATAATGGAAGCGATTCCGCCAGAGAGCAAGCCGACTTCAAATCCATTTTCATATTTAAAATCATTCTCTGTCATTGCGTACTTTTTAATAGCTAAGTAAAGTCCACCACCATAAATAAGTCCATTAACTGCGCTCAGAGCAAAATATTCGTGTAGCCCGATTAATTTTAAAAGTAGGAAATAAGCAATTAGGATTATTGCAATAAAAACGCCGTATTTTGAATAGATCTTAGCCATAATCGTTAGTTTTTATGGAAAAGTTACAAAATATTGCTCAGCTTGTTTGTAAAGAGATTGTTAACTTTTATAGAATCTGTCTTTCGTGTTTTACTTTCACCTCCTTATATCTGTCTAAATAATCTTTGCTAGACTAGATTTTGCAGTCTATGCTATTTCATATTAAAAAATATCTTTTTCTTATATGCTTATTGAAAATGATGCATATCATTCTGAAAATTGAAATTTATACCTTAAAGCTCCTTAATTTTCCTAATTTTGTTAATTAAATTTTTTGAATACTAAATTTGTAAATTAAAACGATGAAAAAAACATTCCTTACCGTTCTGGTCGCCTTTATAGTATTGGCGGGCGCTCGGGCCCAACAAGTTGATTTTGAAGAATACAATCTA
Source organism: Aequorivita sp. (assembly GCA_052105975.1). Classification (GTDB taxonomy): domain Bacteria; phylum Bacteroidota; class Bacteroidia; order Flavobacteriales; family Flavobacteriaceae; genus Aequorivita. The sequence continues at coordinate 19,177 of JBQEAY010000022.1, forward strand.
GATAATGGTCTTCATGTTATTCTCTATCAAGACAAAACCGCTCCGGTTGCAGTGACCTCAGTTATGTATCACGTTGGAGCCAAAAATGAAACTGTTGGACGATCCGGTTTCGCCCACTTTTTTGAGCACTTATTGTTTGAAGGGACTGAAAACATTGGTCGCGGTCAATGGTTCGAAATTGTATCTTCTAACGGAGGTAGTAATAACGCGAATACAACAGACGATCGCACCTATTATTACGAAGTATTTCCTTCCAACAGCTTAGAGCTTGGTTTATGGATGGAAAGCGAGCGTTTAATGCACCCGATTATCAATCAGATTGGCGTTGATACTCAGAACGAGGTAGTAAAAGAAGAAAAACGTCTTCGCGTAGACAATCAGCCGTATGGAAACATACTAAAGGCAGTAAAGGAAAAACTATTTACAAAGCATCCATACCGATGGACGACCATTGGAGAAATGGAAGATCTGGATGCAGCTACTTTAGAAGAGTTTAAAGCTTTTAATAAGAAATTCTATATTCCAAATAATGCTGTTTTAGTGGTTGCTGGCGATATTGACAAGCCTAAAGTAAAGAAAATGGTTCAAGATTATTTTGGTCCTATTCCTAAAGGCCCAGAGGTAGTGCAACCAAATATTAAAGAAGATCCAATTACTGAGCAAATAAAAGCTAAGTTTTTCGATCCAAACATCCAACTTCCAATGGTAATCCAAGCATACCGTACTCCTTCAATGAAGGATAACGATGCTTATGTTCTAGACATGATTTCTACCTTGTTAAGCGATGGAAAGAGTTCTCGTCTGTACAAGAAGTTGGTTGACGATAAGAAACTAGCACTTCAAGTTGCAGCCATCAACTTTAGCCAGGAAGATTATGGTATGTATCTAACATTAGCAATTCCACTTAACGATACTCCACTAGAGACATTAGCTCAAGAAATTGATGATGAGATTGTAAACATACAAACTGAGCTTATTTCTGAACGTGAGTACGAAAAACTACAAAATATTTATAAGAACAAATTTGTAACAGCCAACGCTACGGTTGCTGGTATTGCAAACTCTTTGGCTAATTATTATACGTTTTATGGCGACACCGACCTTATTAATAAGGAGTTGGATATCTATAAAAACATAACTCGTGAAGAGATTCGAGAAGTTGCCAAGAAATACTTAAACAAAAACCAGAGCTTATATTTGGAATATTTGCCAAAAACAGATCAATAAAAACCTTAGAATCATTTTAAGATGAAAAAACATATATACCTATTTATAGCAAGTATTTTTATATCTACGCTCGCAGTAGCTCAGATAGACCGTAGCAAACAGCCTAAGCCAGGACCTGCACCAACGGTACGCGTAACGCAGCCAGGAACCTTTAATTTAGATAATGGATTGAAAGTGTTGGTAGTAGAAAACCATACCCTTCCAGCTGTACGTATACAATTAACAATTGATAATCCTATTCATGCCGCTGACGAGAAAACTGGTGTAGAAGAATTGCTTTCTGCAATGTTGGGTAATGGGACAACCAATATTTCGAAAGACGATTTTAATGAAGAAGTAGACTATTTAGGTGCGAATATTTCCTTTGGTGCCGAAAGCGCTCACGCGAGATCACTTTCTGAATTTTTCCCAAGAATTATGGAGCTTATGGCAGACGCCATAAAAAATCCTTTGTTCACACAGGAAGAATTTAATAAAGAAAAGAATAAAATGATCGACGGCCTTAAGGCGCAAGACAAAGATGTTTCAACTGTTTCTAGAAATCTACGTTCGGCTTTGATTTATGGTAAGAATCATCCAAAAGGGGAATTCACCACTATTGAAAAGGTTGAAAAACTTACTATTAACGATGTAAAGAGATTTTATGAAGATTACTTCAATCCTAAAAATGCATATTTGGCTGTTGTGGGAGACGTAAAAGAAAAACAAGTTGAAGAGCTAGTTAAGGAATATTTAAGTGATTGGAAACAAAATCCAGTGCCATCTGTTGACTATAGCACTCCAAAAGATGTGCAATACACGCAAGTAAACTTTATAGATATGCCGAATGCTGTACAAAGTGAAATTACAGTTGAAAATTTGGTAAACCTTAAAATGGACGATAAAGATTACCCCGCAGTACTTATTGCCAATAAAGTTCTTGGTGGAGGGTTTAACAGTTTATTAAACATGAACTTGCGCGAAGCTAATGGATGGACGTACGGTGCGCGTTCAAGCACAGGAGCAGATAAAGATATAACTCGTTTTATGGCCACTACTAGTGTTCGTAATACAGTTACAGATAGCGCAGTTGCAGAAACTTTAAAGGAAATTCGTTTTATTCGTGATAATAAAGTAACGGGTCAACAACTATCTAACGCTAAGTCTAAATATGTTGGCGACTTTGTATTATCACTAGAACGTCCTTCAACTATTGCAAATCTTGCTTTAGAGGTTTACACTCAAAATCTTTCTAAAGATTTCTACTCTGGCTATCTTAAAAAGATAAATAGTGTTACTGCTGAAGATGTACAGCGTGTTGCTAAAAAATACTACAAGCCAAACAATCTTCGTATTGTGGTAGTAGGAAAAGGTTCCGAAGTTTTAGAAGGTCTTAAGAATTTGAAAGGGCCAGAAGGAAGAGCAATTCCTATTTCTTATTTTGATAAAAATGGCAACCCAACCACAGAACCAAATTATAACATGGAAGTGGATTCTGACGTAACTGCTGAAACGGTTTTAAATAAATACATAAAAGCTATTGGAGGACGTAAAGCTCTGGAAGCTGTTAAAACCGTAAAGATGGAGGCAAGTGCCGAAATGCAAGGTATGCAATTGGGTCTTGAAATTAAGAAAACCACAAAAAACCAATCTTCTTTAGTAGTTTCAATGGGAGGAAACCCAATGCAAAAAGTAATTTTTGATGGTGAAAAAGGTTTTATGTCTGGTCAAGGTCAGAAAATGGATTATACTGATGATCAAAATAAAGCTGCAAAATCTCAAGCAGTTCCATTTTCAGAACTCAATGCTAAAGATGCCAAACTTGTTCGTGCCGAAGATGTGGATGGAAAAGGTGCTTACGTGGTTTCTTTAGGAGAAGACGATGAAGCTTTCTACGATAAAGAGAGTGGTTTAAAAATAAAGGAAGTTTCTACTCAAGAAATGAATGGACAAAAAATGGCTACTACAGTGCTTTATGATGATTATAAGGATGTAGATGGTATTAAGTTTCCATTTACTATTCAACAATCTGCTGGACCACAAGAGCTAACTTTTAAAGTAAATGAAATATCAATTAATGAAGGTGTATCTGATTCTGATTTTGAATAACGGAATTGCGAAAGCTTAAAAAAACCGCTTCGGAAGAAATTCTGAAGCGGTTTTTTTATTGAAAATACTCTGGAAAAGAATCTGCTTATTATAGTTTCTTGTAAACTGTGGCTTTTATTCCCAGGTAACTGTTTCCATAATTTTCCGGATATCTTCTCTTAGATATTCTACGGCAGGATAGATGGAGTCAAAATTTGGCTTGGCATCAAAGTAAAGAGCGCCGTTTAAAAAATGATTGATGCTATCAGTAACGTAAAACTCTGCTTGGGTGGCAGCGTTCCCATTGATCATATAGAACATCCCGTAAACCTTCTTCTCTGGGTTGATAAAAGGTTGCTCAGGTATGCTATTCGCCTTAATTGTATGGTCGTATGCAAGCTTTTGAGCATCCTGTAGTAATGAGTCTAGGTTATTGTTGCGAACATCTTGATACGTTAAGTATAGAGTTGCATTCATGTTCGGATAATGGATGTTTGTGCCGCAGTTTTTCTTTGGGACTATAGTTGCATTGTCGTTCATTGCAAAGGAATAGGCACACCCAGTTTCCACAGTGCGATATTCTGGTCTTGGATAATCTAGCCGTAGCAATGCCGAAGGTTTTACCAAAACATCATCTTTACAGGAGGCAAAAATGAAGAGGCTTGCAAGAAATAAAAATATAAGGTTTCTAGTTTTCAATGGTAAGTTTTATTCGTTTTATTCGTTTTCCCTCAAACGCTTCAATGGTAAACGCATATTTATGGAAAGATATTACTTCATTTTTCTTTGGAAAGCCTTTTGAAATTTCCAAAAGGAAACCGGCTAGGGTTTCTGCTTCGCCCTTTTCATCTTCGAAAATCTCTGGATCTTCCAGCTTTATTACTTTGTAAAAATCTTTTAATGGAGTTTTTCCTTCAAAAATAAATGTATTGTCATCCAATTTTGAAAAGATTAAATCCTCATCATCAAATTCATCACTTATTTCGCCTACAATTTCCTCTATAATATCTTCCATAGAAATTAAACCACTAGTTCCGCCATATTCATCTACTACGATGGCCAAGTGCATTTTCATTTCTTTGAACTCATTCAAGAGATCGTCCAGTTTTTTATTTTCTGGAACAAAATAGGCTTCGCGTTTCAAGGTTTTCCAATCAAGGATTTTTCGGTCTGTATAAGGTATTAAATCTTTAACATATAGAATTCCCGTAATGTTGTCCATGCTATCCTTATAAACAGGAATTCGCGAATAGCCACGTTCTAGAATTTCTGGAAGAATTTCTTTAAATGATTGATCTTCATTCAAGGCAAAGATATCCATTCGGTTTTTCATTACCTGTTTAGTGTCCGTATTTCCGAAGGTTACAATACCCTGAAGTATCTTTTGCTCCTCGAAGGTAGTGTCTTGATTGGAAAGTTCAAGTGCTTGGGATAGATGGTCAACACTAATATTTGTTTTCTGTTTTCCGTAACGGTCATGCAAAAAGATAGTTGCCGAACGCATAGGCAAGCTAATGGGGGAAAGTAAAGTGTCCAAGATATTCAACGGTAGCGCCATAAATGCTGCAAATGAAACTCGATTGCGGTTGGCGTATATTTTGGGTAAAATTTCACCAAAAAGTAAAATGAAAAACGTCACAACACCCACCTCTACGATAAAACGAATATCAATACCGTAATAATTGGTTATTATATTAGCAAACAATAAATCGCTCATTGAGTCGAATAGAAGTACTATGGCGATGTTTATAAAGTTATTAGCTACTAAAATTGTTGCTAATAACTTTTTTGGTCGCGATAACAAGCGCTCAACAATGCTGAGCTTTTTTTCGAGTGTCTTCTGGTCGTTAGTCTCAAAATCTGTAGATGTTAAAGAGAAAAAAGCCACTTCTGCTCCTGAAATAAGGGCAGAACAGGCTAATAAAACTAATAACAGGACAATGCTTGTTATTTGGGAAAAATCCAAGGCAGAGAATAAGAGTAAACCAGGGGGTTCTGAGTCCAAGTTGGTGGGTTTAGTTAAACGTTAAAACGGGAGATCATCCTCTACTTCAGGCTCAGATGCATTGTTCGGTTGCTGTGTTGAAGCTTGAGGCTTATTGCTAGCTTGTGGCTGAGCGGAATTGCTGTTTCCAGCATTATTATTGCTTTCTCCTTTAGGAGTTAAGAATGTAAAGTCGGTACAGTGTACTTCTGTACTATATCTGTCCATTCCTTTGTCATCCTGCCATTTGCGAGTCTTTAATCGGCCTTCGATATAGACCATATCACCCTTTTTTAAATATTTTTCACAGATCTCAGCACCTTTATTGCGAACCACGATATTATGCCATTCGGTATTAGTAACACGTTCGTTGGTTGTTCTATTTGTGTAAGTTTCGTTTGTGGCAAGCGGGAAACGGCCTAGACTGTTTCCACCTTCAAAATAATGCATTTTTACATCATCGCCGGTATGCCCTATCAACATTACTTTATTCAATGTTCCGCTCATAACTTTTTCTTTTTCAATTTATGCAAAGGTAGATTTTGCGTTTTAAATATACGGAATTTTTAAATTTTTCTAAGAAATGATTAACTATTGTTCCGTAATCTGCTTTTTTAATAGTTTCCAAAAAACTCAGAAACGAAGTTTTCGATCAAAACGGGGACAGCATAACTAGTTATTTCGGAAATTGGCACCGAGATTTCAGATTCTTTTGATGTTTCCACTATCCAGAATCGCGTATTTAAATGCTGATGTGAAAGTTTGTGTATAACTGGTTTTTCATTGAAAAGTGAAATATTTATAATCTTCAATTTTTCAGAATAACTTTGAAACTGTGGCTGTTTCCTTAAAGTTGAAAGATTAACGTCCTCGGATGTTTCAATTAGCGGGAATTCATAAAGCTTGTGCCAAATTCCTTTTCCAGTACGCTGTTGAAGTACAGTGTGTTCATCTTCTGAAAAGAATACTAAATAATTAAAATATCTCTTTTTTACCGGTTTCGCTTTAATTTTCACAGGAAGCTCCGTTACTTTATTCTGCTGAAAAGCTAAACAACTATCTTTAAAGATACAGTTTGCACAATCTGGGTTTTGCGGCACACAATAGCGGGCACCAAACTCCATGATGGCTTGGTTATACATGCCAGGTTGTTTCTTGTCAATTAACTCTTGGGCAAGTTGTTTAAATTCTTTTTGGCCAGCAGTTATATTAATAGGAGTGGCGATTCCAAAATAGCGTGAGAGTACACGATAAACATTTCCATCCACCACTGCTTCTGGTTGATTAAATGAAATGCTTGCAATTGCGCTGGCGGTATAATCACCTACACCTTTCAGTTTTAATAAATCTTTATAATTGTCTGGGAAAATGCCGCTCATCTCTTCTGAAACCATTTTTGCAGTTGCATGTAGGTTACGTGCGCGGGAATAATAGCCCAGGCCTTGCCACATTTTTAAAACTTCATCTTCAGTGGCATTTGCTAAATCCTCTACCGTCGGATAGGCTTCCACAAACTTCAAATAGTAGGGTAAGCCTTGTTTTACACGGGTTTGCTGGAGCATAATTTCAGACAGCCAAATGTGGTATGGATTCACCGTGTTGCGCCATGGAAGTTCACGTTTATTTTGTAAATACCATGAGATTAGCTTTTTAGAAAAATGGGAGGTTATTTTGGGCATTGAGCAAATTTAATCTATATCTCTTTAAATTTTAAAGGATTAAGCTTTGAATTATTGATATTAAAATATGTATATTTGCGGACTGTTAAAAAAATTCTAGTAAGAGATTAATAATTAAAATTTATAAGTAATGACGAAAGCAGATATCGTAGCTAAGATTTCAGAAAAATTAGGAATGGAAAAGAATGAAGTTCAGGCTACAGTTGAAACCTTTATGGCAGAAGTGAAGAATTCATTAGAAGGTGGAGACAATGTGTATTTAAGAGGTTTTGGAAGCTTTATTATCAAAACAAGAGCTGAGAAAACAGGAAGAAACATTTCTAAAAACACAACAATTAAAATACCAGCTCACAATATTCCAGCTTTCAAACCTGCAAAAGTTTTTGTTGAAAGTGTGAAAACAAATGTGGACGTAAAATAATATTAACCCGTTCTGAAGTAAATTCAGGGCATTAAAAAAGACTTTAGTATGCCAAGTGGTAAAAAAAGAAAAAGACATAAGGTAGCGACGCATAAGCGTAAAAAAAGACGTCGTGCTAACCGCCATAAAAAGAAAAAGTAGTTTTTAAACTACTTTTTCTTTTTTAAAAGTGTTTTGGCAATTGTATCTTTAGGGTACTATTTCCGAATAAAACAAACGAAAAATCGTTCTTTGAAAATGAAATTGTAACAACCTACTTTCTGGTTTGATGCAATTTCGCCGGGTTTTTTTATATAAAACCTGTAAAAATATTGTTTAATTAGTCCCGAAATACCGATATCTATTGGAACGGGACGTCAAAATTAATGTAACGTGAACTACGAATTATTTATTAGGTCCGGTTCACAAGAAGTTGATTTTGCCCTTTTAAAGGATGGAAGACTTATAGAGCTTCACAGAGAAGAGGAGGATAACAATTTTACGGTCGGTGATATTTTTCTCGCCAAAATACGTAAAACTGTTCCTGGGCTTAATGCCGCTTTTGTGAATGTGGGCTATGAGAAAGATGGTTTTTTACACTATCATGATTTGGGCCCCAAAGTGCTTTCGCTATTGAAATTTGTCAAAGGCGTAAGTTCTGGTAAACTAAAAGATTATACTCTTAAAGATTTTCCATTTGAAAAAGAGATTGATAAAAATGGCAACTTAAATGATGCCTTAAAAAGTAATCAATCCATATTGGTTCAAATAGTAAAAGAACCCATATCCACCAAAGGACCGCGTATAAGTTCTGAGCTTTCTATAGCCGGAAGATATATAGTGCTGGTTCCATTTTCCGACCGTGTTTCTATTTCACAAAAAATAGAAAGCAATGAAGAAAAAGACAGGTTAAAACGCTTGATAACAAGCATTAAACCAAAAGGATTTGGCGTTATTATACGCACCGTGGCCGAGGGCAAAAAAGTAGCAGAACTGGACAAAGATTTACAGAATCTTATGGAACGCTGGACAGCGATGTGTAAGAAGCTACAAGGGGCGCACCACCCTTCAAAAGTGCTGAGCGAGCTAAACAGGGGAGCCTCTATCATCCGCGATATGTTCAATGACTCATTCTCCGCAATTCATATTGACGATGAGAACCTATACTTGCAAATAAAAGATTATGTGCAGGAAATTGCACCAAAAAATGACAATATCGTTAAGTTCTATGATTCTAATGTTCCAATGTTTGAGAAATACGGCATTGAACGACAGATCAAAACTTCTTTCGGAAAAACAGTATCAGGTAGCAAAGGAGCTTACTTGGTTATTGAACACACCGAAGCAATGCACGTAATAGACGTGAATAGCGGTAACCGAAGCAATAAGCAAAAGACACAGGAAGGCACAGCGCTTGAAGTGAATCTAATTGCTGCTACCGAGGTAGCTAGACAGCTTAGGTTACGCGATATGGGAGGAATTATTGTGGTAGATTTTATCGATTTGGCAAGTGCCGCACACCGCAAACAGCTCTATAATCACCTTCGTGATGAAATGAAGGACGACAGAGCAAAACATAAAATACTCCCACCAAGTAAATTTGGGTTAATACAAATAACCCGTCAACGTGTTAGGCCAGAAATGAATATCAAAACTCGTGAAGAAGACCCAAATACTAGGAGCGATGGCGAGATTGAAGCACCTATCATTGTTGTAAATAGAATAAACGAAGAGGTAAAGCGCCTTTTCAAAAAAGATTGTAAAAAGATAACGCTCAATGCGCATCCTTTTATAGCAGCCTTTTTAACTAAAGGTTTCCCAAGTGTGCGTACCAAATGGTTTTTGGAGCACAAAAAATGGGTTAAAATTCAACCTCGAGATGCTTATACATATCTTGAATATCACTTTCACGATAAAGATGGTGAAATGATCAAATAACCAAAACCCCTTTTGAAGACTTGCTTCGGAAGGGGTTTTTTTGTGTTTCAGTCACACTTTTCCCAGAGGGGGGATTGTTCAGATTAAAACCCTATCAAAATGCTCCTTTCTCTTTTTCAGTGGAAGGTGGCTCTTGTATTTTCAGCTATTTAGCTGAAACTATTAGATTCGGAAAGGGTAACTTTGCTAAATTGTAATGAATTGTAAGACCCGTGAACACCCACAAAACATACACCGTTGAAGAAGCCACGAGACGAATGGAGCGCTACTGCGTCTATCAAGAGCGTTGCCATAAAGAGGTGAACCAAAAGCTATATGAAATGCGGATGATTCCCGAGGCTGTGGAGCAAATAATACTTCATTTGCTACAACATGATTTTTTGAATGAAACTCGTTTTGCACAAGCTTTTGCACGTGGAAAATTCAGAACTAAAAAATGGGGTAGAAATAGAATTGTAAATGAATTAAAATTTCGTCAAATCTCAAAATTCAATATCAAAATTGCTTTAAAGGAAATTCCAGATTCGGAATACTATAAAACCTTTGAAGCTTTAGTAGAAAAGAGGTTGAGGCAATTGGTTTCGGAAACTGATATTCAAAAGAAACGAAAAAAACTGGCCGATTATCTTTTCTACAGAGGTTGGGAGAGTGAATTGGTTTATGGAAAAGTGAACGAACTCTCGAAATAGCTGAGCTTATATGTTAAACGATGCGCCTACATTCACTGCAAACTGATTGTGAAGCTTTTCAGCAGGTGTTAATGTATCTGTGTTGTATTTTGCGAATGGCACGCTAAACTCCGTAAAAACTCCAAAACCGTAGGTGAAGAAATAGCGCGCACCGATATGACCGCCAAAGTTCTTTAAACTAGTATAGAGTCCGGGATAGATATCAAAACCTTCGTCAATATTTATTACGTTGCCAAGATTGGCATTAAAACGCGCTCTTAAATCGAAACGGTCACCAAATTTTGCAATTGGTTCTTCCTTGCCGTCTAGATTTCTAACTTTGTCAATACCTAAAAGATAAGCCGAAGTTACTCCAAGAGAGATGTTTTCGCCCAAGCCGAAATCTAAACTTCCCATAATTCCGGTACCATTGTCTTGTAGATTGGCACCAACTTGGAATTTTACATCACCTTTTCCGGTGAAGGCTTGGCCAAATGAGAGTTGTAAACAAAGAAGTGCAAATATGGTTAAGAATGATCTCATAGATGAAGATTTAAAAGGAAAGATACTGAATTCCTTGGGAATTATAGTGCTTTGTTAGTACGAACGATGGCTTGTTCATTTTTCCAATCTATCCATTTTTGACCTTTTATCTTTCTCATAAACTGGTCAAAATATCGCATAATTGCAATGTTGTATACCGCTTTTGCTAAATTTTTTGGATGTCTAGGAATAGCACGCAAACTCATTGAAAAGCCAGGGGTGATATAGCGCATATAGTGCCAGTAGCCTTCTGGCATATATAATACATTGCCATGTTCTAAATTGGCGATGTAGCCTTCAGCTTTTTTGAGCGCAGGCCATTTCTCGTAATCTGGATCGTGAAAGTCTATATCCTCTCGGGTAATGAGAGAATGTGGAATTTTATAGAGATAGTCGTTTTGCTTTTGGTCAAAGAGAATCACTTCTTTTTTTCCTTGGAAGTGAAAATGGAAGATGTTCGCCAAATCAATATCATAATGCATAAAGGTATATGAATCTTCTCCTCCGAAAAATAGCATTGGCAGGCCTTTCATCAATCTCAAGCCGAAATCGGGATATGAAAAATCTTTTTGAAGCTGCGGTACTTCCTTTAGAATATTCCAAAGAAAGATACGGTATTTGGTAGGCTCTTTTTTGAGTAATTCTACATACTCGCGCATCTTCATTGTGGCGTGCGGTTCGTTAAAACCATCTTCATGGCTCACTGGACGGTTATCGTAAAGCGGTACTGTCTTATCGCCCGCAACATCGGCCATATAGTCTAGGTCCCACTTGGTAAATGCGGGCCAATCATCGACAAAACGTTCGATTACGACTGGTTTTTGAGGTTTGAAGTAATTCTTAAGAAAATCTTCCTTGGTAATGCTTTTTACCTTGTCTATCTTCTGTAACTGCATAATTTATAGATTCAGGCAAATTTACGAATCTCTTTGCACTGTGAGAAGAGGTTAGTATAATTTTAAGGAACTCTATACTCAACCCACTTTAGAATTAGGTGGATTTGTGGCGTCAAGTAAATCAATACTGAATTTTTCGCTACTTGTTTCTAAAAAGAAAAGTAGGTTCTGTATTGCAATAAATTAACTGGTTAAAATGTTGATTTCCCAATCAGGAGTAATAACAAAAATCCCAAACTCGATTATGTCCGAATTTGGGATTTTTTATATTTTTTTGAATTTTTCTTCGCAAAGGTAGCTGAGTGATTCCGACCTTTCAGTTGGAATTGTACCGAAGCTAATCTGCCAATACCATCACTCGGTTATTGTTAGATTCAACGGTTCCTCCAGAAATATGAAGAACCCATTGTTCATCTTCTTTTGTAAAATTTTTCTGAAATCCATCTGCAATAGTCGGGTTTCCTTTAAACTTCACTTTACCTTTCTGTAAAACAGAAACGATAGGAGCGTGGTTGTTCAGCATTTGGAATTCACCATCAACACCTGGAACGGTTACGCTTTCTACTTCTCCAGAAACTAAGGATGCTTCAGGGGTTACTATTTCTAAGTACATATTTTTTAGTATTGAGACGTAAGATTTGAGATATGAGAAAGTCTAAAATCTCATATCTCAAGTCTAAAATCTAATTAAGCTTCTGCAAGCATTTTCTCACCTGCTTCAATTGCTTCTTCAATAGTTCCTTTAAGGTTAAAGGCTGCTTCTGGAAGATGGTCTAATTCGCCATCCATAATCATGTTGAAACCTTTGATTGTTTCTTTAATGTCAACCAAAACTCCAGGAATACCTGTAAACTGCTCTGCTACGTGGAAAGGCTGAGAAAGGAAACGCTGTACACGACGCGCGCGACCTACTGCCATTTTATCTTCTTCAGAAAGTTCTTCCATACCAAGAATCGCGATGATATCTTGTAATTCTTTATATCGTTGTAAAAGCTCTTTTACTCTTTGTGTACAGCTGTAGTGTTCTTTTCCAAGAATAGCTTCGGTAAGAATTCTAGAAGTAGAATCCAATGGATCTACTGCGGGATAAATACCGAGTTCAGCAATTTTACGAGAAAGTACGGTTGTAGCATCCAAGTGGGCAAATGTTGTTGCCGGCGCTGGATCCGTAAGGTCATCCGCAGGTACGTAAACCGCCTGTACAGAAGTAATAGAACCTCTTTTGGTTGAAGTAATACGCTCTTGCATCGCACCCATCTCTGTTGCCAAAGTTGGTTGGTAACCCACCGCTGAAGGCATACGACCTAGAAGTGCAGAAACCTCAGAACCTGCTTGTGTAAAACGGAAAATGTTATCTACGAAGAAAAGTACATCTTTTCCTTGTCCTTCACCGGCTCCATCACGGAAATACTCAGCGATGGTAAGTCCTGAAAGCGCAACACGTGCACGTGCTCCAGGTGGCTCATTCATCTGTCCGAATACGAAGGTAGCTTTAGATTCTTTCATGGCAGACTTGTCTACCTTTGAAAGATCCCATCCACCTTCTTCCATCGACTTCATAAAGTCATCACCATAACGGATAATACCTGATTCGAGCATTTCGCGAAGCAAGTCATTACCCTCACGAGTACGTTCACCTACACCAGCGAAAACTGAAAGTCCACCGTGTCCTTTTGCAATATTGTTAATTAACTCCTGAATAAGTACCGTTTTACCAACACCAGCACCACCGAAAAGACCAATTTTACCACCTTTTGCATAAGGCTCAATAAGGTCAATTACTTTAATACCTGTGAAAAGAACTTCGGTAGAAGTTGAAAGATCTTCAAATTTTGGTGCCTCACGGTGAATTGGAAGACCGTGTTCGCCAGCTTTTGGCAAGTTTCCAATACCGTCAATAGCATCACCGATTACGTTGAAAAGTCGACCGTAAACATCATCGCCGATGGGCATTTGGATTGGTGCTCCAGTTGCAACTGCATCTACTCCACGGCTTAAACCATCAGTAGAATCCATTGATATGGTACGTACCACGCTCTCACCAATGTGAGATTGAACTTCAAGAACCAAAAGGTTTCCGTTGTTGTTTACCTCTAACGAGTCGTATATTTTTGGAAGTTCCGATCCGCTATCAAACGCAACGTCAACTACCGGGCCAATAATCTGTGCAACTTTTCCTGTACTTTGTGACATGAGTAACTCTTTATTTTATAGTTATCTAAGGGTTAAAAAAGAACCCCTGTTTTGAACGGTGCAAAGATAGTTTTTTCTTGATGATAAATGCAATGGAATTTTTAAAAAAATTGTTAGTCCAAAAAGGTAGAGCTAATAGGCCACAGGAAACCGTTAGCTGCAATTATTTTTACAGCTTTTCGCACAATCCTCGAACCTCTTTCACAAAAAGCTCTATTATTCTTTTCTGCAATGTATCTTCTTTGGAAATCGTCCTTCCATCAATTTCAACAATTGGTGTGAGTTCTCCCATCGTTCCTGTTGCGATAACGCCATCAGCATTATAGAATTGTGAAAGTGTAATGTCTGCTTCTATTATTTCGATGTCGTTTTTTTTACACATTTCCATCACAGAATTCCGTGTAATTCCTGGAAGGCAGGCGTGAGCAAAAGGTGTAAACACTTTTCCGTTTTTTACCATAAAAAGATTGCTGCCGTTAAGTTCTGCAATAAACCCGCGATCATCTAGCATTAATCCCGCGTCTTTCCCAGCCACGTTTGCTTGAATTTTTGCAATAATATTATTGAGTAGATTGTTATGATGGATTTTACTGTCCAAAAATTGTGGCGAGTTACGGCGTTGGCTAGTGCTTATTACTTTTATTCCATGGCTGTTGTCATACACCAGGGGTTTCCATTCAGCTAAAACAATTAAGCATGAACCATTTTGATTGAGGCGTGGATCCATCCCACTAGTGATTTTTTCACCGCGCGTTAAGGTTAAACGGATGTGTGTATCGTCATTCATACTATTGGCATCGAGAGTTTGTTTTATTGCTTTTTTGATAAACTCCTTGGAAGGAATATCAACAAAGGCCAATGTTTTTGCAGATTCGTGTAATCGGGTTAAATGTTTATCTAAACAAACTATGCCTTCGGGATAAACGCGAAGTCCTTCCCAAACAGCATCTCCACCCTGCACTGAGCTATCAAAAACTGAAACTTTTGCTTCGCTTCGCGGATATAGTTTGTCTTTTATAAATACTTGAATGTTGTCGTTTTTGGGGTTGGATTTTTGGAGCATGGATTATTTGGTTTTTATCCTGCAAGGTCTCTTTTTGACCTTGTAGGTATTAGCATTTGACATTTGTAATTTTAAAATACCTATGAGGTATTGAAAATCTTGTAGGAGAATTTGGATGTTTTTACAGACAATTAAAAATTAATTTGTTAGAATATTATTTTTTAAAGTTTCGTAATAAGGCAAAGCTTCTTTCAGCAATGGCTTCAAATGTTCGGGTAAGGGTTGGGAACTACTTTTCTGAATGATAAAGCCTTCAGAATTGTGAACGTTGCCGTACCAATGTTCTGCCCAAATGCCATCTTCTGGAATGCTACCTTTTTCCCATCGAAGCATTTTTTCGGAAAATGGTATATTTAGTAAGTTACAAAGTTTTTTTAGATAAGTAGCAGGGCTTTTTAAAAGCTCGTCACTATCGATCACGATTGGTGTTTGACCATTTTTCTTCAGAAATAGAAATAATTCTGAAGCTTTTTTAATGCCGATGTCGTTTAAAGTGGGAGTGTGGATCACTTTTGAAAAAGATGTGATTAACTTCTTTGGATGCCGAATTAAAATCACATTATTCCAACTGAGAATAAAAGTTGGTGAATCTGTCAAATAATGATGCGCCATTCCTTTTACGAATACGTTAGTTCTTTCAGAAAGAGAATTTATTTCTTCAACTACTTTTCCCTCTTTCAATTCCATCGTTTGAAGAATTTCGTTTTGCGAAGGGTGTTCGTTTTTCAGAGAGGCGTTTTGAAGATAATATCCATAAAAAGGTTCATCTAGAACTGTAATGTCTTCACGCTGCGCAAAGGAGTACATAAGCGCAGTTGAAAGATTTCGTGGACCTGAAATTAGATTGATGACTTGCATGTACTAAAAGTACCGATTTATGGGGAAACCGGACAAAGTAGATTTGAAAACAAATATTGAAAAAACCACTTTTTGAAATCGGAATGGAGCTTAAAGGGCAAATGGGAGAAATAGGAGTAAAGAAAAAGAGCAAAGTTTTGGATATTAAGCTACCCGCATTCTTTGCTCTTGTTTTTATTGTGTTTTCTAAAAAACTATTCCACTGTAACCGATTTTGCCAAGTTACGTGGCTGATCCACATTTCTACCTAACATTACTGCAATATGGTAAGAAAGCAATTGCAACGGAATAGTGGTTACTAATGGTGTTAAAGCTTCTGGAGTATGTGGCACTTCCATTACGTAATCTGCCATTTCTCTTACAGCGGTGTCTCCTTTTGAAACTACTGCTATAATTTTCCCTTTTCGAGCCTTAATCTCTTGAATATTGCTAACCACTTTTTCATAATGATCACTTTTTATTGCGATAACCACCACTGGCATATGTTCGTCAATAAGTGCGATAGGTCCGTGCTTCATTTCAGCTGCCGGATAACCTTCAGCATGGATGTATGAAATTTCTTTTAGTTTTAAGGCACCTTCCAAAGCAACTGGGAAGTTATAACCTCTTCCCAAGTATAAAAAGTTTTTGGCATCCTTAAAGACAGCCGAGATCTCTTCTATTTTATCGTTTGTTTTCAACGCCTCTTCTACGTGGTCAGGAATAAGATCCAATTCTCGTAAATAAAGCATAAAATCACGTTGACTAACAGTTCCCTTAGCTTTTGCCAAACGAAGAGCCATCATAGTTAAAACTGTGATTTGAGTAGTGAAAGCTTTTGTTGAAGCAACGCCAATTTCAGGTCCTGCGTGTGTATATGATCCACTATGTGTTTCTCTAGAAATGGTGGAGCCAACAACGTTACAAATACCATATACGAAAGCACCTTTCGATTTTGCTAGCTTTATTGCAGCAAGAGTATCAGCAGTTTCACCACTTTGAGAAATAGCAATAACTACATCTTTTTCTGAAATGATTGGGTTTCGGTAACGGAACTCTGAAGCGTATTCAACTTCAACAGGAATACGAACCAAATCCTCGAAAATATACTCGGCTACCAATCCAGCATGCCAAGAGGTTCCACAGGCCACAATGATAATTCGGTCTGCGTTTATGAATTTTCCAATATGATCTTCTAGTCCGCCAAGCCTCACAATACCTTTATCGGCAAGTAGTCTTCCGCGGTAAGTATCTTTTATAACTGATGGTTGTTCATAGATTTCTTTCAGCATAAAGTGGTCATATCCACCTTTTTCAATTTGCTCCAAATTGAGTTGAAGCTCTTGAATTATTGGTGCAACTAGCTTATCGTCCTTAATTTTACGAACTTTCACATCGCGTCCTAAACGGATAATAGCCATTTCTTCATCTTCTAAGTAAATGGCACTCTTTGTGAATTCGATAAAAGGTGAAGCATCACTTGCGATGAAGAACTCATCGTCACCAACTCCAATTGCTAGAGGACTACCAAGTTTTGCAACTACAATTTCATCTGGTTTCTTTTTGTCGAAAAGTGCGATGGCATAAGCGCCAACCACTTCTGTCAAGGCTATTTGAACTGCCTTCCCAAGTTTTACATTTTCCTTAATTTGAATTTCTTCAATGAGATTCACTAATACTTCGGTATCTGTTTCAGATTCAAAGGTATATCCTCTATTTATCAATTCTTTTTTAAGTGAATCATAATTTTCAATAATTCCATTATGAATAAGTACTAAATCACCACTGTTGGAGTAGTGGGGGTGACTGTTTACATCGTTAGGTACTCCGTGGGTTGCCCAGCGGGTGTGCCCAATACCGATATTTCCTTTGCGGGAAATTTCAGTTTCAGCTTTAGCCTCTAGATCTGCAACCTTGCCTTGGGTTTTACATAGTTGAATGTCGTTTCCGTCATAAAGTGCAATTCCTGCACTGTCATAACCTCTGTATTCTAAACGTTTTAATCCGTTAAGAACAATTGGGTATGCTTCTCTCTGGCCAATATAGCCTACAATTCCACACATAAGTTGCTTTTATTTAGGTTCAGTATAATAAATTTGGAGTTTCAATCTTTTCTCTTGGTCTGGAGCTGAATTTCCATAAAGAATGGTTCCTTCTGGCGATATTACGCTACTAGCAGGAACTTGTTCGATATCTGGTTCTATCGAGGTTTCAAGTTTTTGGGTTGTTCGTATTGTAACATTTTGCGAAACAACAATTCCTAAAGGTACATTAGTACTGTCCTTATTAATTAGATTGCTGATATGGTTCGTTATTTTAAATTTGTAATACTTTCCATTGCCATCACTTCCGCGTTCCAATCTTCCAAAGTGATTAGTAAATGCGTCAATAGCCGGTATGCCGACGCCATTGGTTGGATCTAAATTATAATCAGCTAAAACATTACTGTTTTTAAGATCGTAAATCATAATCCGCTCTGGCTCTGTTGCGCCACCAACCATCAAATCTTGGTCTACATAACAAATCAAGTTTGCTTCGTTTATAATCCATTTTTTATCACGGAGTATTTCAAGATCGTCAGCTACCCCATTGTCGTCAAGGTCTTCCCCGAAAAGTTCTACAACCGAAACAATCCCTTCGCCACCGCGTAGATAAAGATTTTCTTCACCTGTTTGTGTGTTTGGGTTTTCCACAGCAGTCTTTATTGTCTGCGGCAATTCATTTTCAAAAGTATTTACATTAACCCCTCCAAAGTTTAGTTTAAAAACGTCATTGTCCCAATCTCCAGAATCATCTGTCTTTTTAAAACTATAAAAAATGGAAATATGGGCATCGCCTTTGTCAAACATAAACAAACTACCATCATTAGTAGGAGAGTTTACCTTGAAGTAAATACCTCTAAAGTACTCTTTAAAGTTGTTGCTGTTACGTAAGACCTCTTCCCCTTCCATATCTATAATTTTCTCTTGGAAAAAGGTAGAGTCAAGTTTTACGCGCAATCCTGGGCCAATCTTTTTTTCATCATCTTCTCCTTTATTATAAACCCAACCTTCTTCACTAGGAATAAAGTTTTCGACAGAAGCCATTTCTTCACCTAAAAACTGCTCAAAAGTTGATCCCTCATCGGTGTAATAATTTTGAAACTCTTCAAAACCTGTGTTAGGGTCATAATCTCTTAAGAAGTATTCAGATTTAAAAATAGAAAGATTTATAGGTGAAGTGCCATAGATTGAATCCAACGTATAGGTTGTAGTGCTATCTACAGTTGTGGCTTCACTGAAATAAGGTAAATACACAAACACACTGTCCACCACTGCACTGTCACCAAATTTTGGATTGCTTTTCTCTAGAGTGAGTTGTGAAAGTAAGTTTATTGTGGATTTTCCATAAATAGGATCGTTATAAACCCCAAGCTGGTATGCTGGCAATCTATTGCTCTGGACAGCGCCCATTTCTCTACTATAAGAGATTATGGTCTGCGATTCATCCAGAATACCGTTAGGAGTTTCATCGCCTAAAATTTCGGAACCAATAGAACTAGGGTCGTCTTGGCAAGAAGAAAGTGCAATTATAATAAACAAAATAGCGCCAGTGATGGGCAACAAATTTTTAATTTTCATCAGTCTTTATTAATTATTTAGAGTGGGAAGTATCTCGCCATCAGTTGTTTTAAAATCGTAGCGTGTTGTTCAACAGGTTTTTACGCAAGTAAAAAGCAAAAGAATTATTCTAAAACTTTTTCGCGGTAAAAATCCAAATAAGCTTGGGAAAAGTTTTCCATATTGTGATATTTTAACACTGGTTTTTCGAGAGTGTTAAGATATTCTTTAAGTTCTTCGGGTATTTCTTCTGAACCGATGATGGCAGCATCCGAATTTTCGATAGCAACTTTCATTAAATTAATGTAACTAGGCTCTTTTAACTCTTCAATTGCCTCATCGTCAATAGCATCAAACTTAAGCTTATCAATTGTGTTTTTAGCCAATGTTCCATCGAAACCTTGACCGTATACTGAAGTGACAATTTTACTGTTCTCAAATAAAGGTTCGTTGCCGTAGTAATTTTTCAAGTATAAAGGTAAAAAAGAGGCCATCCAACCGTGAACGTGAATAATATCTGGAGCCCAATTCAATTTTTTTACTGTTTCAATCACGCCTTTGGCAAAAAAGATTGCTCGTTCGTCATTGTCCTTATAAAAATTTCCATCTTCATCTGCATAAGTTGCCTTACGCTTAAAATAATCTTCGTTATCAATAAAATAAACCTGAATGCGCTCTTTTGGTATAGAAGCAACCTTTATAATTAAAGGCATATCTAAGTCATTTATTACCAGATTCATTCCGGAAAGGCGAATTACTTCGTGCAGTTGATGTCTTCTTTCATTAATATTGCCGTATCTTGGCATGAAGATGCGTATTTGACCATTGTTACTATTAATCATGCGCGGAGCTTCAAACGACATTGAAGAAATCTCGGTCTCGGGAAGATAGGGTATAACTTCAGAAGACACATACAAGACTCTTTTATCTTTCATCTATAAGGGATTTTAGGTGTTATTTATGATTGTCCCCAAAATATGTCGGGGGCGTTAAAAACACGCAAAATTACGAAAATTTATGTAGATTGTCTTTAATATATTATTTTTGGCGGCTCTTAAAGCAAATTTATGGTAATACATACCCAGAAAAAATCCTTGGTGCAAGCCTTGTCTTCCACTAATAGTACCGAATTAAAGACGGGAAGAAATAAAAAAATAGGTTTTGTGCCAACAATGGGTGCATTGCATAGTGGGCATATATCGCTGGTAAAGAGTGCTTTGTCTGATAACGATGTGGTTGTTGTAAGTATTTTTGTCAATCCTACACAATTTAATAACAACACAGATCTTCAAAAATATCCTAGAACCCCAGCAGACGATATTTCACTTTTAGAAAGTTTGAAAGGGGAGATAATTGTCTACTTGCCCGAGGTGACAGATCTATATGATTCTACTGTTTCGGCCAAAAACTACAATTTTGAAGGTCTTGAAAATGAGATGGAGGGTAAGCATAGAAATGGTCATTTTGATGGAGTGGGAACTATTTTGGATAAATTTTTCAGAATAATCGAACCTGACACCGCTTATTTCGGTGAAAAAGATTTTCAACAATTACAGATTGTGAGAAAATTGGTGGAAGTAGAAAATCTTCCTGTCAAAATTATAGGATGTCCTATTTTACGTGAGGAAAACGGACTTGCAATGAGTTCACGCAACAAACGACTAAGTCCTGAACAGTTTGACGAGGCAACTTTAATTTATAAAGTCTTGAACGAAGTTAGAGAAAAGTTTGACTCTACGTCACTTGAACATCTAAATGAATTAGTTACGGAACGGTTTTTGCAAAACTCAAGTCTGAACTTGGAGTATTTTGAAATAGCCGACGAAAAAACTCTCAAAACGGCCCAGCGAAAAAGTAAGGATGCAAAATATCGAGCTTTTATTGCTGCGTTTGCGGGCGAAGTCAGGTTGATAGATAATATGCCTTTAAATTAATACCTTTGCACCATGCAAATACACGTAGTAAAGTCTAAAATCCATAGGGTAAAAGTTACCGGCGCCGATTTAAATTATATTGGCAGCATAACTATTGATGAAGATTTGATGGACGCCGCCAACATTATTGAAGGCGAAAAAGTCCAAATAGTAAACAACAATAATGGCGAACGTCTTGAGACATACGCCATTCCAGGTCCACGAAATAGTGGTGAAATCACACTTAATGGCGCAGCCGCTAGACGGGTTGCTCCAGGAGACGTGCTTATTCTAATTACCTATGCGATTATGGAACTGGAAGCAGCAAAATCCTTTAAACCAGCCTTGGTTTTCCCGGACGAGGAAACCAATTTACTCCGCTAACTTGAGCAGCACGCTTTCGAAGTTTTTACAGATAGCAATTCCATTGGGATTGGGAATTTTCCTCATTTGGTATATCTATAATTCCTTCACACCAGAACAGCTGGCAGATACAAAAAGATATTTTGCAAATGCAAATTACGGTTTTGTGTTACTCTCAGTTATTTTGAGCGTGCTTAGCCATCTTTCCCGTGCATATCGTTGGAGTTTTATGTTAGAGCCTTTGGGATATAAAACCAAATTGGCTAACAACTTTATGGCAATTTCTGTAGCTTATTTGATGAATATTTTTATTCCGAAGAGTGGTGAAGTTTCCAGAGGGATTATTTTAGACAAATATGAAGGCGTTCCATTTCAAAAAGGATTTGGAACCATTATTTCTGAAAGAGTAGTGGATCTTATCTTTTTACTCTTTTTTACTGCTTTAGCGCTGTTTATAAAGTTTGATGTGTTGTACGAATACGTTATGGATAGCATGCCGCCTTCTATATTGTATCTGGTTTTAATAGGAATTCTTGCTATATTAGTAATGATTCCACTATATATTAAATTCTCAAAGTCTAACATCAATAAGAAACTGAAAAACTTCGTCATTGGTTTAAAAGAAGGAATTTTCAGTGTTTTGAAAATGCGGAAAAAAGGCGCTTTCCTTTTCCATACCTTTTTTATTTGGGGACTTTATTTGCTTTCATTTTATACAGCGTTACACGCTCTTCCCGAGACTGCAGACATTTCTTTTGGTACTATTATTATCACATTTGTAGTAGGTAGTTTTACTTTTGCTTTTACCAATAGCGGATTTGGAACCTATCCCGCGGCAATAGCTGGAATATTGACGATTTTTGGAGTTGCAAAGACTGCAGGTATTGCCTTCGGTTGGATTTTGTGGGTTTCAAACATTTCTTCTGTTTTGGTTTTTGGTGTACTTTCTATGATATTACTGCCGCTTTATAACAGAAATCGCATTGAGCAATAATAATTTGGTTTTATTTTTGCTTCGGAAAAAATCAATAAATTCAAAATTCATTATCTTCACAGCTGAAAAACTTAAACCTAATGAAAAATTTCCTACTTTTTGCAATTTGTATCTTACTTAATTTTAATTCCTTTTCCCAAACTATTTATGAGCAATTCGATTCTGACAAACTTGGAGAGAGTAGAAGGTTGAAAATCCAACTTCCTAGAAATTATGAAGAAAATACTGAAAAAAAGTACCCTATTGTATTAGTATTAGATGCTGACTATCTCTTTGAGCCTGTAGCCGGAAATGTTGATTATTTCAGTTACTGGGAAGACATGCCAGAATCAATAGTAGTTGGTATTATGCAAGGTAATTCTCGTTATGAAGATTGCTCTTATGATGATGCTACTTATGTGCCAAGCGAAAAAGGCGCTGAATTCTTCGAATTTATTGGGTTGGAATTGATTCCTTATATTGATGAAAAATACCGAACGGCAAAGTTCATTATTGGCGTTGGACATGACTTTACCGCAAACTTCCTTAATTACTACTTATTTAAAGATCCACCATTACTGAATGGCTATATCAACTTAAGTCCAGATATGGCACCTCTTATGGATGACCGACTTGTTGAGCGAATTCCAAACATACCGGAGAAAATATTTTATTATTTGGCCACAGGAACCGATGATATCGAAGACTTAATGGAGTCTGCTGAAAGTTTAAACACACAACTGAAAGACCTAAAAAGTAAATCGTTCAGCTATTATTATGACAATTTTGAAGGCGCAACACACTATTCTTTGGCGGCGCAGGGTATTCCAAGTGCTTTGGAGAAAATATTTTCAGTTTATAGACCCATTGGTAAAAAAGAATATACAGATGTCTTGATGAAAAAAGAAACCAATGCTTTTCAATATTTGGTAGATAAGTACCAATTGATTGATGATCTATTTGGTATAGACAACCCAATACGAATAAATGATTTTATTGCAGTGGGTACTGCGGTAGAAAAGAAAAAGAAATGGGATCAGTTAGAGAGTTTAGCCAAACTGGCCAAGAAGCAGTATCCAAAAAATGTTCTGGGTGATTATTATATGGGACGGTTTTACGAAGGTACTGGCGATACAAGAAGAGCAGTAAGAATGTATCGTAAAGGTTTTGGTAAAGAAGACGCAGGTTCTATTACCGTAGACACACTTTTAGACTTGGCAGATACAATTAAAGCAAATGGAGGGGGTTAAAGTTAAAGCTCCTTTAATGTTTTTCTATGGGTGAAAGCCCAATAGTTTAGTGCGTTGTCGGAATTATCTATTTCCAATTTTGCGAGTATCTTGCTCCATTTAACGGTGGTTCCTAGTATAAATATATTTAATTTAGCGCAACTATTATGGCTAAAACAAAAACCACATTCTTCTGTCAAAATTGCGGCGCTCAATATTCAAAATGGCAGGGACAATGCTCTTCCTGTAAAGAATGGAATACTATTGCTGAAGAAGTTATCCAAAAAGCTGAAAAGGTAAGCTGGAAAACTAAAGATTCACCTGTAGCGGGACGTAGTCGAAGTCCAATACCACAACGTATTTCAGAAATTTCCACGCAAGCTGATGCGCGATTAGATACAAAAAATAACGAATTGAATCGTGTGCTTGGCGGCGGATTGGTTCCAGGTTCACTAACCCTATTGGGCGGAGAGCCAGGAATTGGAAAAAGTACGCTGATGCTTCAAATTGCGCTTCAACTTCCATATAAAACACTTTATGTTTCTGGTGAAGAAAGTGCACAACAAATAAAAATGCGGGCGGAAAGGATTCAACCCATTTCAGAAAACTGTTTTATTTTAACTGAGACAAAAACACAGAACATCTTCAGAAATATTGAAGAGGTCGAGCCCGATATTGTGGTTATTGACTCCATTCAAACTTTACACACAGATTATATTGAAAGTACAGCTGGCAGTATTTCTCAAATTCGAGAAACTACGGCCGAGCTAATAAAATTTGCAAAGGAAACTGCGACTCCGGTTATTCTAATCGGCCATATTACCAAAGATGGAAACATCGCTGGTCCGAAGATTTTGGAACATATGGTGGATACGGTTTTACAGTTTGAAGGTGATAGAAACCATATTTATAGAATTTTGCGTGCTAACAAAAACCGTTTTGGAAGTACGAATGAACTCGGTATTTATGAAATGCAAGGCAGTGGACTTCGTGAAGTTTCAAATCCTTCGGAAATATTGATCTCCAAAAATGAAGAAGATTTAAGTGGAACTGCTATTTCTGCCACTTTGGAAGGAATGAGACCACTTATGATTGAAATCCAAGCATTGGTAAGCAGCGCGGTTTACGGCACCCCACAGCGTAGCGCTACGGGTTATAATGCGAAACGATTAAATATGATTCTTGCCGTTTTAGAAAAGCGAGCAGGCTTTAAATTGGGTGCGAAAGATGTTTTCCTCAATGTTACTGGTGGAATAAGCGTAGATGACCCCGCAATTGATTTAGCTGTTGTTGCTGCCGTACTTTCGTCTAATGTTGATATTGCAATTGACAAACGTCTTTGTTTTGCTGCTGAGGTAGGTCTTGCCGGCGAAGTTCGTCCTGTTACACGTGTTGAACAACGTATTTTGGAAGCAGAGAAACTCGGTTTCACTTCTATCGTTATCTCTAAGTACTGTAAAGTTCCAAAGAATGATTTTTACATAAATATCATTAAAGTTGCAAAAGTCCACGATGTGGTTCACCATCTTTTTGGATAAAGCCCCCTAGCCCCCGAAGGGGGAACTGATACGCAAAAGTTCTCCTCCTTTTTTCAAGGAGGGGTGACCAAAGGGTGGGGTGGTTTTGGTTCAATTTTTGCAATCCTTGCCACGCTATGAAAAACAGTTTTTGGTTATTCTCAATTCTTATTTTGGTTCTTGTTTTTGGATGTGATGAGGTTCAAAAAGTAGCAGATGTGGTTAATAAACCAACCGCTCGCAAAGTTTACGAACGCAATTTCAAAAAAGATGATTCTCTACTACTTCAGTGGAAAGATGCCTTTGAAGTTTCAAAAAATGATCAGCTTCAAATCACGCTTCCTTATTCCGAAAGTGGAATATTTCCTGGCCGTCCGGCAGGCGGGTCTGAGGAAAATTTTAATGTTTACAGTTATAATATTCAGTTGAAAGAAGGCCAAAGACTGATTGTTGAAGTAGAAAAACAGCCAGACTCTGCTTCAGTTTTTATTGATCTTTTCCAGCAGAAAAACGATTCTCTAAAAACATTTCAACTTGTAGAAAGTGCTGAAGACAAGAAATCTGCGCTCGCTTTTGAAATTGAAAAATCTGCTACATACAAAGTTATTGTCCAGCCAGAAATGGGACATCAGCTTCCATTTATCTTAAAAATATATTCTGAGCCTATGTACTTTTTTCCAGTAAGTGGTGGTAATAATAAAAGTGTACATAGTTTTTGGGCAGATCCGCGTGATTCTGGTGGTCGTTCACACGAAGGGATTGATATTTTTGCCGAAAGAGGAACCCCAGTCGTTGCTGTTTCTGATGGAAGAATCGCCTCTACGAGCGATCGAGGTTTAGGAGGAAAACAAGTTTGGCTCACCGACGGACTTTTTGGAAAGAGAGTATATTATGCACATTTGGATAGTATAGCGGTCTCTGCTGGAAAAAGAGTGAAAATTGGTGATACTCTTGGTTTTGTTGGAAATACAGGTAATGCAAAAACTACTCCCCCACATCTTCATTTTGGAATTTATAGAAAAAGAATAGCGGTTAATCCATATCCGTATATAAAATTGAGGGATATTCAAGAGTCGAGCGATACTTCTAGAGTTATGAAAGCTATGGTATCTAGAAACCGTACTGATTTGCGAAAAGGCCCTGCAGATATCTTTGAACAATTAGCTGCTTTAAAGAAAAACGACACAGTTTTGGTACTTGGAAAAAACGAAAAATGGTTTCATATTCAAACAATAGATGGTTTAAAGGGCTTTGTAAACCAATCATTTCTTAAAGAGCTTTATTCGAATTAACTTTTCTTTAGCCCTCAACAAAAGTCCTTAATGGTATCTTTAGAATTCAATTCTAAAAAAACCATTATGTCCATTTTTTCAAAAATCAAACAAACCATTCACTTAATGAAAGATATTGATCTCGATGCCTTGGGAGCACTTTCAGAAAAAGTGGATCTCTCAGAAGTCATGAAATCCGTCGGGGAGCTTGATGATAGGCAACTATCTGGTTTAATGAAAATGCTGAAACACAAAAGTGGAAAAAGAGGGCAGCATAAATTACCCCCAATTGACGGCGACTTTTATGATATGGCTTTAAAATTGACTCCGGAGCAGCGTGAACTTCAAATAAAAGTTCGAAATTTTATGGAAGATGAAATAAAGCCGATAGCCAATGAATATTGGAATAAAGCAGAATTTCCTTTCGAAATTATTCCGAAAATGGCAGAATTAAACATCTGTGGCCTAACCTATGAAGGTTACGGAACACCCGATGAAAATTATGTAATGGAAGGTATAATAGCAATGGAACTCGCCCGAGTGGATGTTTCCATTTCTACCTTTTTTGGGGTTCATAGTGGTTTGGCTATGGGGTCTATATATATCTGCGGAAGCGAGGAACAAAAGCAAGAATGGCTTCCGAAGATGGCTAAAATGGAACTTATTGGGGCCTTTGGACTTACGGAACCCGAAGTGGGTTCGGCAGTTGCGGGAGGTATGGATACCACTTGCAGAAAAGAAGGTGATGAATGGGTTTTAAACGGACAGAAAAAATGGATTGGTAACGCCACTTTTGCTGATGTGGTGATCATTTGGGCACGTGATGAAGAATCCGACCAAGTGAAAGGATTTTTAATTCGAAAAGGTAATCCAGGCTTTAAAGCGGAAAAAATTGAAAATAAAATGGCACTCCGAACGGTGCAAAATGCACTGATAACAATGACGGATTGCCGCGTCCCCGAAAGTGATAGACTTCAGAAATGCGACTCCTTCAAAGACACGGCTAAAGTATTAAGGATGACTCGTGCTGGTGTTGCTTGGCAAGCGGTGGGTTGCGCACGTGGAGCATATGAAGCTGCTCTTAAGTACACGAAAAAACGTGAACAATTTGGAAAACCAATTGCTTCGTTTCAATTAGTTCAAAATCATTTGGTAGAAATGGTAGCCAATCTTACAGCCATGCAAACTATGTGTTTTCGCCTTTCTGAATTGCAGGATGAAGGTTTATTAACCGATGAACACGCTTCATTGGCAAAAGTATTCTGCAGTATGCGAACTCGAGATGTGGTTAGCCAAGCACGTGAGGTAATGGGCGGAAATGGTATTCTTTTAGAATATGACGTAGCCCGCTTTGTCGCCGATGCCGAAGCAATTTATAGTTATGAAGGTACCAAGGAAATTAATTCCTTAATTGTGGGAAGAGCGATTACTGGATATAGTGCGTTTGTTTAAAACCACTAATTAGACCTGACAGGTTTTTAACTTGTCCACCGAAGCTTTTTCAGGGTAGGAGGAAAACCTTTCAGGTCTTTAATATTTAATTAGTAGTTGGGAATTCGAGTTCCACTAAAAGCGGACAATGATCGCTGTGCCTGGCATTTGATAAAATAACCGCACGTTTTAGGTTTTCTAACAAAGGTTCAGAAACTAAATTGTAATCTATCCGCCAGCCTTTGTTATTGTTTCTGGAATTGGCGCGATAACTCCACCAAGTATAATTATCTGGTTCTTTGTTAAAATGACGGAAACTATCAATAAACCCACTTTTCATAAACCCATCAATCCATTCTCTTTCAACAGGTAAGAATCCAGAAGTATTTTTAAGTCGAACTGGATCGTGAATATCAATGGCTTCGTGACAAATATTATAATCGCCACAGATTACCAAGTTGGGAATTTCTTTTTTCAGGTTGTCAATATACTTTCTAAAATCGTCCATATAAGTCAACTTGAATTCTAGCCGATTTATATTGGTGCCACTTGGTAAATACATACTCATCACGGAAACATCATCAAAATCCAAACGAATATTTCTACCTTCGATATCCATGTATTCAATTCCGGTTCCGTATTCAATGTGGTTCGGTTTGGTTTTTGAAAAGATTGCAACTCCACTATACCCTTTTTTTACGGCGCTATACCAATAGTGAAAAGGGTATCCAGCCTTTTCTATTTCTTCAACTTCCACTTGATCAAAATTGGCTTTTGTTTCCTGAATGCAGATAACATCTGGATTTGCAGCTTGTAGCCAATCGATAAATCCTTTGCGCATTGCTGCACGTATTCCGTTAACGTTGTATGATATTATTTTCATATGCATGCCCGCTTAGGCGGGTATCTATTTTGAATGAGTTTTTTCTTTGTCTACCTCTGTGATTCTTTGTCTAGCTCTGCAGTATTACTTCAACCTTAAAGAGTACTAAGAAGATACAAATATCACAAAGCTATTATGAATAGCTAAAGTAAATAAGATTGTATTTTTACACCAAACATTTCCCAAAAGCTTATCAAAAGAGATCTTGCAAAATAAAAACCGAAGTGTTTAGTTTTATAGTTAATGAAGTTATACTCGCTTATTTTTTTCTTATTTATTGTAGCCGCAGGCTATGCGCAGGATATTACTTCAAATTATCAGGAGAAAAAAGTGGCGGTAACTGATACTATTGTTTTAGATAGTGTTAGCATCAACCCCAAAAAGTTTACTGTTCTCGATAAAGACGGCAATTCACAAGACCCTTTTAGTTACAGAATTTATTTCAAAAAGGGAATTATTATACTTTCCGAAGAATTACAACAACAGCAAGATTCGCTTGTTATTCAATATTTACGCTATCCTGATTTTTTAACCCAAGAATACTTCGCTTTAGATCCAAAAATCATTGTTGAAAATACAGGGAGAATAGACAAGCTTTATTCACTTGAGGAAACCACCAACAAAAATAATTTTACACCTTTTGATGGCTTGAATACTTCTGGAAGTATCTCGCGTGGCATTACTATTGGGAATAACCAAAATGCGGTAGTCAATTCTGAACTTGATCTTCAAATTACTGGAAAATTGAGTGATAAGGTTTCCATACGTGCTTCTATTCAAGACGCAAACATCCCCGCACAGGAAGGTGGATATTCGCAAAGTCTGAATGAATTTGATCAGATTTTTATCGAACTTTTTGGAGAAAACTGGAACATTCGCGCGGGAGATATTGATTTACAAAACAACAACAGCTATTTTGGTAAGTTTACTAAGAAGGTACAGGGAATATCACTTGGTGGAACTTTTAATAATGAAGACGGTTCCAAGATTTCAGCTTTCGCTTCGGGTGCATTGGTGCGAGGTGTATTTTCAAAAAGTGAATTTATTGGACAAGAAGGAAATCAAGGACCTTATAAATTGGTTGGCCCTAATGGAGAACTTTACATTTTAGTGGTTTCTGGAAGTGAGCGAGTTTATGTTAATGGACTACTCTTGAAACGCGGCGAAAATGAAGACTATGTAATTGATTATAACGCGGGTGAAATAAAATTCAACCCAACATATCCAATAACTAGTAACATGCGTATCTCGGTGGAATACCAATATACGGATAGAAGTTATACGCGTTTCATTGGTTATGGCGGGGCAAATTATTCTAGTGATAATCTAGATTTAGGAGTATATGTGTATTCTGAAAATGATGCAAAAAACCAACCGCTACAGCAAAACCTTTCCGAAGAGCAAGTTGAGATTTTGAAAACGGCTGGTGATGATCCAGATTTAATGACGGCTCCTTCTGCTGTACCGGATACCTATTCAGAGAATAAAATTCTCTATAAGAAGGAAATGGTAAATGGGAACGAGATTTTTGTTTTTTCAAGTAATCCTGAGGATGAACTTTTCAGTGTTCGTTTTACGCTCGTTGGCAATAACAACGGTAATTACGTGATAAGTGATAACAATGCTATCAGTCGTATTTTTGAATATGTGGCGCCAATCAATGGTGTGCCGCAAGGAAATTATGAGCCTGTCATTAGATTAAATGCCCCTATAAAACTTCAAGTTGGAGGTCTTAATGGTAGTTTCCATCCTTCCGAAAAAACTCAAATCGATTTTGAAGTTGCAGGTAGTAAAAATGATCTTAACCTATTTAGTGATATTGACGATGGCGATAATGATGGTTTCGCAGGGAGATTGGCTTTTAAGCAGCGGGTTCTAACCACAGAAGACACTTTAAAGATAGAAGCATTTGGTTCCTTAGATTTTGTACAAAAGAATTTTAAAACAGTGGAAAGGCTTTACAATGTTGAATTTAATCGAGATTGGAACCTTCTCAATCCAATGGGAAATCAAAGCTTTGTAATTTCTGGTGTTGAGGTTTCACACCCTAAGATTGGTGGTGGGCGTTATGAATTTCAAAATTTGAATTATTCGGAAAACTTCAACGGAACGCGAAATGTAATCGCTTCAGAAATAAATCTCAAAAAATTGAAAATCCGTACTTATGGAAGTTTTCTAGATAGCAAAGCTGATACAATATCTTCCAAGTTTTTTAGAATAAATAATACAACCACATATTCTTTTGATAAAGCCTGGGTAGGAGGAAAGGTGGCTTTAGAAAACAACCAAATAAGAGATGTTTCTAAGGATAGTATTTCTCCTGTAAGTCAAAAATTTAGTGCATTCGAAGTGTTTTCGGGTATTGGTGATAGTACCAAAGTATTTGTGGAGGCCGGCTATCAATATCGTGTTAATGATAGTGTTCGAAACAATTTACTTCAAAAAGTGAATTCCTCAAACACTTTTTACCTAAAGTCGAAACTTATAAGCACCGAAAACACCCAGCTTTCTGCTTATGCAAATTATAGGACTTTGAAATATGAGCCAGAAGAAAAGAAGGTTGGACTTTATCCCTATGAGCCAATCCCAACTTTAAAAAACAAAAGAGATTTGGAACGTTCTTTAAATTCCCGTATAATTTATAATCAGACCTTGTTTGATGGTGGAATTCGATGGAATACCGCTTTGGAGTCGAATAACGGAGTGATTCCCCAACAAGAATTTACTTATGTAAAAACAGAGCCTGGACAAGGTGTTTACACTTGGATTGACTATAACAATAACGGTATTCAAGAGCTGGAAGAGTTTGAAGTGGCACAATTCCAGGATCAAGCGGAATATATTCGGGTATTGCTTCCCAACCAAATATTCTTAAAGATCCGACAGAATAAATTCAGTCAGATTCTCACCTTAAATCCACAAAAATGGTCCAATAAAGAAGGGTTTAAGAAGTTTTTATCCCGTTTTTATAACCAAACTTCCTATGTTTTGGATAGAAAGGTAAAGCGCAAGAATGATGGCTTCAATATTAATCCTTTTCAAGATGGTGGCGACGACCAATTGGGATTAACACTAAACTTTAGAAATGCTTTGTTTTTTAATCGCGGCAAGCAACACTTTACAACGAGTTATACCTTTATTTCAACATCCAGCGATAATTTACTTGCAGTTGGATTACAACGAAATGAGCTGAAAAGCCATCAATTAAATTTCAATCATAAACTTCAGGAAAGTTGGTTGTTAAATTTTAAAGGAGCAACGGGAAGCAGCGAGAGTCTTTCAGAAAGTTTTGCAAATAGAAACTATCAACTCGACTCTTATGAACTGAATCCAAAGGTTTCCTACTTGATCAATCGAAGTACACGTTTCGACGTTTTTTATGAGTTTGCGAATCAAGATAATCAACTTGGAAACTTGGAGGGATTAAAGAAACAGACGCTTGGTTTTTCTTTTGCCTACACTAATGCTGAAAAAATTTCTATGAATGGGGAGTTCAATTATATTGATAATAAATTTGAAGGAAACCCATTTTCGCCGGTGGCATACCAAATGTTGGAAGGTCTACAACCCGGAACAAATTTTACGTGGCGATTACTTTTTCAGAAACGAATAACCAAGTATTTAGATGCTAATATTTCTTATAACGGAAGAAAAAGTGAAACAACTAAAACTGTGCATACCGGGAGCGTTCAGCTGAGGGCGTATTTTTAGATTCAAACATTAAAAAATGATGTCTTCCTTTTTCGTATCTTCATATTTCACTTAAAATCTCAAAAAAATGCTTATAAAATCAGGATTCATAATTTTGTCTGCAGTCATATTGTCTTGTGGAACTGTCCAAAACTCATCGCAAACAATGGAAAACAATAAGGATGCAGAAATAGAAGCTCAAAAGATTGAAGGTGAAAAAATGATGGCTGCGGGTTACATGCCGGGACGGATAGTTTTTTCAGATCTTGTTGATGATTGCGAATACACTATTCAGCTAAAGGAGGAAGGCCAAAAGGATTTTTATTACGTTGACCCTATCAATTTAGATGAAGCTTTTATGAAGAATGAGCGAACAGTTTGGGTGAAATACAATAACCTTAGACGAATGAACAGATGCGAAAAGGCAAGGCCTGTGGAGATTCTTGAAATAAAAGATAGGCTGGAATAATGGCACTTGTTAATTGTCAGTTATGCATAATTATAACATATTATTTTAGCGGAAACGTTATTCCAACCGCAAATGCTCCAGCGAATTGTTCAACAGATGGTTGAAAGTAATACGCAAATCCTAGATCAACAGAATGATTTCGTCCTAATTCTAATCCGAAAGAAAAAGGGATATGGTAAATTATTCCATTCTTGTTAATATCATCGAAAGCCGTAAGCGTTTTAAATTTTCCAATTGAAGTTCCAATTCCAATTTCAACATAAGGTGCTACCCAAGGAATTGGTGCTCTAA
Source organism: Aequorivita sp. (assembly GCA_052105975.1). Taxonomy (GTDB): domain Bacteria; phylum Bacteroidota; class Bacteroidia; order Flavobacteriales; family Flavobacteriaceae; genus Aequorivita. The sequence goes on from JBQEAY010000022.1 coordinate 52,301, forward strand.
CTCTTAATTTTCCCCCCAACAATGCGGCTTTTGTTTCGGCCTTTTCATCAGTTGGATTGTCATTTAGGTCTTTTCCATTTGAGTTGGTAAAAATGAAACCTGCATACGGTCTAATTTCAATCCAAGAAGCAACTTTAAGCACTAACTCTCCCTGAGCAAAAAAACCACTATCAACGACCTCATCAACACTATTAGTCGGTGCACTAAGTCCGTATCCAATTTGAGCATTTATAGCCTTTTCTTTTATAAATTGAGCTTCAGCTAAGTTAGAAGTCAGAATTAGTATTAGCAGTATTAAAGTTTGCTTCATAAAATGTTATAGCGTGTGTTATCGGTTTATTTTATACCTGAGGCATAAAAAAAGGAGAATAAATTAATATCCTCCTTCTTCAAAATATAGAATTAACCACTTAAAAAAAATTATTTGGAAAGCCAGTTTTTATATGAAATGGTTTCCTTCATTTTTTCTGAAATCTCGTCAATTGAAATACGTTCTTGCTCCATTGTATCACGATAACGGATTGTCACTGTGTTATCTTCTTTAGTTTGATGGTCTACGGTAATACAGAAAGGAGTTCCAGCGGCATCTTGACGTCTGTAACGTCTTCCTACTGCATCTTTTTCGTCATAAATAACGTTGTAGTCCCATTGCAGATCCTCAATAATTTTATGTGCAATATCTGGAAGTCCATCTTTCTTAACCAAAGGTAAAACAGCTGCTTTTACAGGGGCTAAAATAGCTGGTAACTTTAAAACAGTACGTACACTTCCATCTTCTAATGTTTCGTCTTGTAGCGAATTACTCAAAACAGCAAGGAACATTCTGTCAAGACCAATAGATGTTTCAACAACATATGGCACATAGCTTTCGTTTAATTCTGGATCAAAGAACTGAAGTTTTTTTCCGGAGAATTTTTCGTGTGCTTTTAGGTCAAAATCCGTTCGGGAGTGGATACCTTCCAATTCCTTAAATCCGAAAGGATAGTTAAATTCTATATCTGCTGCTGCATTGGCATAATGAGCCATTTTATCGTGATCGTGGAAACGGTAGTTTTCTTCTCCCATCCCTAAAGAAAGGTGCCATTTTAAGCGTGTTTCTTTCCAGTATTCGTACCATTTGAGTTCTTCGCCCGGACGAACAAAAAATTGCATTTCCATTTGTTCAAACTCCCGCATACGGAAGATAAACTGTCGTGCTACTATTTCGTTTCTAAAAGCTTTTCCTGTTTGTGCAATTCCGAAAGGAACTTTCATTCTTCCACTCTTTTGAACATTTAGGAAGTTTACAAAAATACCTTGTGCTGTTTCTGGACGTAGATAAAGGTCCATGGCACTTTCTGCTGAGGCGCCCAATTTGGTACCAAACATCAAGTTGAATTGACGCACTTCGGTCCAATTTTTTGAACCTGTTTCTGGATCTGCAATGCCTAACTCTTCAATTAAGTCTTTTACATCTGCTAGATCCTCATTTTCTAAGGAACGACCCATACGTGCCAAAACCGAGCTTCGTTCTTCAAGATACCTTACAACGCGTGGATTGGTAGTTATAAATTCTTGCTCATCAAAACTATCACCAAAACGCTTTTTGGCTTTCGCGATTTCTTTCTGGGCTTTTTGATATATTTTTTCGGCATAATCCTCAATCAACACATCTGCACGATAACGTTTTTTGGAATCCTTGTTGTCTATCAACGGATCGTTAAAAGCATCAACGTGTCCAGAAGCTTTCCAGGTTGTTGGATGCATCAATATTGAGGAGTCTAGACCTACAATATTTTGGTGCATATAGACCATGCTTCTCCACCAATATTCACGGATATTTTTCTTTAGTTCTACACCATTTTGAGCATAGTCATAAACAGCGCTTAGTCCGTCATAAATCTCACTCGATGCAAAAATGTAACCGTACTCCCTTGCGTGGGAGACTACTTTCTTAAATTGATCGTCGTTGTTTGCCATAACGCAAAAATAGGAAAGTCCCTCATACTCCCAAAGCCGGAATGATAAATAAACTAAAAAATCCTCAAAAACCTATTTTGGTTTTTGAGGATTCTATATTAAATTTTAGCAACCAATTATTTTCTGTTGGAGACTAGGAGCTTGATTATTTCAATTCCATTGTGGTAGTGGCAATTTGATTTTCTCCATCAAAAAGATTGATTGTATAACGTCCATCCACAAGGTCAGCATCTAAAGCATTTACAAGGATACATACATCCAGTTCATCACCTTCGTAGAATACATTTGTAGAGGCACTATAATTTAGATTTGATTCCTCAAATTGCTTTACAGTGTCATCACCCATCATTTTATCTCTTGGGTTGATAACTTGAAGATAGAGGATACGATCTCCTTTTCTAGCAATTGAATTAGGAGCTAAGGTAAAGCAAGCTCTTATTTTATCTGCTCTGCTTGAACGTCTTGTATCAACTACTTTTCCGCTATTTCGGATAATAACTGCTTCTCCGCGTAGTTCCGTAGCTTTTACTATAGAACCCATTTTGATTCTTTCGCTCATCTCCATATTTGCATTACTTACAGAATCAACCACCAGTCGAGTATTTTCAAGTTCATTGGATGTACTATCCCGTTCCATTGCTAACTGCTTGTTTGCCGCTATTAGGCTGTCTGCACGTTTAAATAGCATGGAGCGTTCTTGTTTTAATCTACCTACTTCAGCCTTATATCTTGAAATAAGTGCAACATTAGCCCGGGCATCCTTTACGGAATCCAAAAGAACGGTAATTCTTTCACGTGCAGATAATAAGTCTTTGTCTTTTAGTTCGTTGTCTTTAATTACTTCATCATAATTGGCTATCAAACCTTCCAATTCTTGTTCAATGTCTGCTTTTTGCATCTCAAGATTTGAAACCGTATTTTTACTATCATTGAACAGTGTAACAGTATAGACTGCCAAAGCTATCAGCAAAACTGAAAGAACCCCAATAAGGATCTTAAACTTGCCGCTATTATTTTCGTTTTCAGTACTCATCGTTAATAAGTTAAGTTAATTGGTAAAAATAGGGAGGTATTTCTTTAACAAACGTTTATAAAATGGTAAAAATTCTTAAAATATGTTAAATCTTTTGTTTCCTAAAGTCTGCGCCGGGTGTAAAGAGCTGCTTGTCAAAGGAGAAGAGGTTCTATGTGTGGGATGTATCCATTCGCTTCCAATGGCGGCATACCATAAAACGGGTAGTGAAATGTTGAAAGATAGGTTCTATGGAAGGTTTTTAATTGAAAATGCAACTGCGATAATTCATTTTCAAAAGCGGGGATTGACACAAGAATTGCTGCACAGTCTAAAATATCGCGGAAGAAGAGAAATTAGTTCTTTCTTCGGAAAATGGTTAGGAGCAGAGCTTGCGGAAATTGATTCCTATAAAAATGTGGAAATGGTAATTCCCGTTCCACTGCATAAACAAAAATTGAAAAAACGTGGCTTTAATCAGGTGGAAGGCTTTGGAAAGGAGTTGGCTTTAGCATTAAATGTTCCATATCGCGATGATATATTGATTAAGGTTTCCAAATCGGGCTCACAAGTTTTTAAAACGCGAATTCTTCGTTTTGAGGCTGAAGAAGAGTTTTCCATTCAGAACATAGAAGTTATAAAGGATAAACATCTTTTTTTGGTGGATGATATTATCACTACAGGTGCAACACTTGAAAAATGCGCCCTACAGTTACTAAAAGCAGAGAATGTGAAAATAAGTATTGCAACAATTGCGATAACCTAAAAGTTATTTGCTAATCGTTAATGGTTATTTGTTTAATTTTGGAAAACCTAAAAGAACATGGGTCGTCTAACTTTATTAAAATACAACTAAGCCTTTACCTTGAAACATCGCCTCCTTTATATACCCATTGCACTTTTATTTATGCTTTCTTTTGTGGATTGCGCAAAGAAAGGGACTCCTTCAGGTGGTCCGCGAGATACCATTCCACCGGTAATTGTGAGAAGTAGTCCAGAAAATTTCACTACTAATTTTAAAGGTGACGAAATTGAAATCCGCTTTGATGAATATATAAAGTTGAAAGATCTTAACAAGGATCTGATTATTTCACCTCCTATGAAATATGATCCAACAATAACGCCGTTGAGCACTTCAAAAACACTAAAAATTAAAATATTAGATACTTTAAAGCCCAACACTACGTACTCCTTTAATTTTGGAAAAAGTATAGTGGACAACAATGAGGGGAATGCGTTTGAATATTTCAAATATATTTTTTCTACTGGAAGTTATATCGACAGCCTGAAAGTTTCGGGAAAAGTCAAAGATGCACAACTTGTAACGCCAGAAATCCCTACCACTGTAATGCTTTATGAAGTGAATGAGAGTTTTAAAGATTCTTTAATTTATTCGGAAAAGCCAACTTATATAACGGTTACCAAGGACAGCACTGGAACATTTGAACTCACCAACTTAAAAGAAGGTAAATATTTGCTGCTTGCGTTAAAGGAAAAAAACAATGACTACACTTTTCAACCTCAAAGTGATAAAATAGGATTTGCAGATGAATTTATTTCTGTTCCTACAGATACCGTCTACACAATTACTCTTTTCAAGGAAACTCCAAATTACAAGTTGGAACGCCCAAGTCATCTTGGTAAGAATCATATTTTATTTGGTTATAGCGGTCGCACCGAAAGCATGGATATTGAAGTTCTTTCTGAAGTTCCCAATGACTATACTTTCACATATTTTAAGGATGAAAAAAAAGATACTCTCCACTATTGGTTTAAACCTTCGATAGAAACTGATTCCCTTATTTTTAAAGTTTCAAATGGAAATAAAATTGATACGGCCTTAGTGCGGATGCGTCAGTTTTACAGTGATTCGCTGAATATTTCAGCAATAAAAACAGGAACATTAAAACTAAAAGATACCTTTAAATTGCGTGCAAATATTCCTCTGGTTTCCTTTGATCCCGAAAAATTCCAGATATTGGGTAAGGACTCCTCACTGGTTGAACCTTTTATAAAGTTGAACAAAGAATATAACTGGGTAGAGTTGTTTTTTCCAAAGGAAGAAGATCAAAGCTATAATGTACAGCTCTTTCCTGGTGCTCTGACAGATTTTTTCGAGAAAACGAATGACACCCTTTATTTTAATCTAAGCACGCGGCTAAATGCTGACTATGGAACATTGGGTTTAACTTTGGAAAATGTAGATCATTTTCCAATTATAGTGCAGATTCTTGATAGTAAATACAAGATTGTAGCCGAAGACTACCTTACGGAAAACAAAGATTTATATTTTGATGAACTGACACCAGATAAATATTACCTTCGAATAATTTATGATGACAACCATAATGGAATGTGGGATACAGGTAGTTTCTTAAACCGAATGAAGCCCGAAAAAATAATCTACTATCCTACACAAATAGACGTGCGTGCCAACTGGAGCCTAAATGAAACTTTTAAGTTAAAGTAAAAGAGTCACGGTCATTCAAGAACTGAAAGTGTCTTCTGTTAGTCTCGATATGTTTTTTTTCTAAGACTACGGTTTCCGTAAATTCATTAAGAGTTGAGTTGGAAATTTGTTTCCCTAACACGTCGTAAACTGCGGAATGGCCCACATATTCGTGTTCATTGCCGTCAAAGCCTATTCTATTTACACCAATACAATACGTCATGTTTTCGATGGCTCGGGCAGGGAGTAGCGTGTCCCAAGCTACAGTGCGGACTTTAGGCCAGTTGGCTACATAAATCAGCACATCATAATCTTCAGTATTTCGTGCCCAGACTGGAAAGCGGAGATCATAACAAATTAGCGGGCAAATTTTCCAACCTTTATAATCTACTAGTAAACGTTCCGTGCCAGCATTATAATTTTCGTTTTCCTTTGATAAAGTGAAGGTGTGCTTTTTGTCATATTTGTCATAACTTCCATCAGGGAAAACGAAGAAGAGTCGATTGTAAAAATGATTGTCTTCAGAAATAATAACACTTCCTGTAATTGCAGAGTTGTGTTTTTTTGCTTCAGAAATCATCCATTGTAAGGTTTTACCATCATTTTGTTCAGCAAGTTTTTCTGGGTTCATTGAAAATCCTGTTGAAAACATTTCAGGAAGGATTATCAAATCTGTTTTCTCTTCGATATCTTGAATTTTCTCAGAAAACATCTTCCTGTTGGCTTCTGTATTTTCCCAGTGCAATTCACTTTGAATGATTGTTATTTTTAAATTTTCTTCCATTTTTTCTTTTGAAATTATAGTTTGTTTTTAATTCTACATCTTGAAAAAATCTATAGTTCCTTCATAATTGAAGCTGCTTCAGCAAGTGTTTCATCTGTTTTGGCAAAGCAGACACGAATTTGTTTAAAATCTCTTTTTCCTTCATTAAAAACTGAAGTTGGAATAGTAGCTATTTTATGTTCTTTAGTAAGTCTTTCTGCGAAAGCAACATCATTTTCATCTGAGATTTCAGAAAAATCTAACATTTGGAAATAAGTTCCCTTCGAAGGAATTATTTTAAAGTTGGAGCCTTTCATTAAATGCAAGAAGAAATCCCGCTTTTGCTGATAAAAATTGGAGAGTTTTAAATAGTGATCAGGACTTTTTAAATAGGTGGCCATGGCTTTTTGGATAGGATGATTTACGCAGAAAACCACAAACTGATGCACTTTTTGAAATTCTTTCATCAAGTTTTCCGGAGCGGCGCAGTAACCCATTTTCCAACCAGTGTTATGAAACGTTTTTCCAAAGGAAGCAGTTATAAAACTTCGTTTTGCCAAAGCCTCAAATCTTGACGCACTTTGGTGAATATTTCCATCAAAAATAATATGCTCATACACTTCATCACTCAAAACCAGCAGATCATTTTCCACTGCCAAATCTTGTAATGCCATCATATCATCTTTAGAAAGTAGCATCCCACTTGGGTTGTGAGGTGAGTTGATGATTATCATTTTGGTTTTGGAAGTGATTTTATCAGAGACTTCTTTCCAATCTACACCGTAAAAAGGCGGTTTTAATTGAATCGGTACAATTTTTCCACAGAATAACTCTACCGTTGGGGCGTAACAATCATATGCTGGAGTGAAAATAATTACTTCATCATCCTTCGTAATTGTTGCAGCAATTACTGTAAAAATTGCCTGTGTAGCTCCAGCAGTCACCGTGATTTCCGTTTCGGGATTGTAAAAGTGCTTATGTAGATTTTCAATCTTTTTTGCAATCGTCATTCTCAGTTCAAAATCGCCAGCCATAGGAGCATATTGATTAAAACCATCACGCATGGCTTGATCCACTAATGCATTTAAAGCTGGATCGCTTGGGAAGTTTGGAAAACCTTGTGAAAGATTAATGGCGTTGTGGTCTGCTGCCATATTGCTCATTATTGAAAAAATGGATGTTGGGATGTTTGGGAGTTTGGAGTTTTTAATCATTTTGACCAATATTTATATAGACTAATATGTCATTAATGCATTTGTCCAAGTTAGTATTTATTTCCTTGGTCCAAAAACGGAAAACGGTGTAGTTCATTTCTTGAAGTTGTCTGTTCACTTCGCGATCACGTTGCATATTTCGCTCAATTTTTGGAATCCAAAACCCTCTATTGCTTTTTATGTTATCCTTGCGTTCTTGCCAATTGTATCCGTGCCACAACTCCCCATCAATAAAGATAGCTAGTTTATATTTTTGGATGGATACATCGGGTTTACCGGGAAGTTTTTTGCTATCCACACGATAACGAACTCCTTTTTTCCACAGCGCTCTTCTTAAAAGCAATTCCGCCTTGGTATTCTTACCACGGATTTTGCTCATTATTTTTGAGCGTTTCTTTGTGGTGTAGAATCCAGATTCTTCGTTAAAACGTGGGACTTTTATTTTTTCTTCCTCATAATCCATCGTTCAATTAAAATAAGAATTATCTGGCTTCTTAAAAGTTAAATGTTTTGTAACAAAAAACCCTCGCTTGCGATAACTATCGCAAGCGAGGATTTTGTCTAAACTGATAAGATTCCCGCCTTCGCGGGAATTTATTAATATCTATAATACTCAGGTTTAAACGGTCCTTCAACAGTTACACCGATATATTCGGCTTGCTCTTGACTAAGTTCAGTAAGCTCTACTCCAATTTTTTCAAGGTGAAGTTTTGCAACCTTTTCATCTAAATGCTTAGGAAGCATATATACTTTATTTTCATAGTTTTCACCATTTTTCCAAAGCTCTATTTGTGCTAAAGTCTGGTTGGTAAAGCTATTACTCATTACAAAACTTGGGTGGCCAGTAGCACAACCAAGGTTTACTAAACGACCTTCAGCAAGAAGAATTATGTCCTTCCCATCAATAGTGTATTTATCAACCTGAGGCTTGATTTCAACATGACTCTTGCCATGGTTATCTTTTAGCCAAGCTACTGCAATTTCATTATCAAAATGTCCGATGTTACAAACAATTGTTTTGTCTTTCATTGCTTCAAAGTGCTCTCCGCGAACTATACCTTTGTTTCCGGTTGTAGTGATTACGATATCCGCATTACCAACAACAGTTTCTAATTTTTTCACTTCAAAACCGTCCATTGCAGCTTGTAAAGCACAAATTGGGTCAATTTCAGTAACGGTAACAATACTTCCAGCACCTTTAAAAGAAGCTGCAGTTCCTTTACCAACATCGCCATAACCACAAACAACTACACGTTTACCGGCAAGCATTACGTCTGTAGCACGGCGGATTGCATCCACTGCACTTTCGCGACATCCGTATTTATTATCGAATTTACTTTTAGTAACGCTATCGTTAATATTGATAGCTGGCATAGGTAAAGTTCCTTTTTTTACGCGCTCGTATAATCTGTGAACACCGGTAGTAGTTTCTTCAGAAATACCTTTTACTCCAGCAGCAAGCTCTGGATATGTATCCAAAACCATATTTGTTAAGTCACCACCATCATCAAGAATCATGTTTAATGGCTTGCGCTCTTCTCCAAAGAAAAGAGTTTGCTCAATACACCAGTTAAATTCTTCTTCGGTCATTCCTTTCCAAGCATAGACTGGGATTCCAGCTTCAGCAATAGCAGCAGCGGCGTGATCTTGTGTAGAAAAAATATTACAAGAACTCCAAGTAACTTCTGCACCTAAGGCTACCAAGGTTTCAATTAATACTGCAGTTTGGATAGTCATATGCAAACAACCTGCAATACGAGTTCCTTTTAATGGCTGCTCTTTTCCGTATTCTTCACGAAGAGACATAAGCCCAGGCATTTCGGCTTCGGCTAGTTCAATTTCCTTTCTTCCCCAATCTGCAAGGGAAATATCTTTTACTTTAAACGCCGTGTAAGGCACAGTTTTCGTTGACATATTTGTTATATTTATACCCGTCTTTCGGTTATCGCTAGGAATAATCTCCAGTGGTATCTATTAAAAATTAGTTTTCTACATTTAAGTTTGCGAAAATACTAAATATCCATCAAAACTCTATGCCACTTTACAAAACTATAACAGTAAATCCAAGTACTAAAGTCTTCATTTGGAAGATCGAAGAATCTTTTGAAACTCTTTCTGAGGGAATCAAATTAACTGAAAACTGTGCAAATCGTGTGCGCAATATGAAAAGTGAGCTTCACCGTCGTGGTTTTATGAGTATTCGGCATTTAATGGCCTTGGAAGGCTATACCGACCACGATTTGTATTACGATGAAAACGGTAAGCCACATTTAACTGATAACAAGCATATCTCCATTACACATTCTTTTAATTTTTCCGCAATAATAATCAGTGACAAGGAAGTTGGTATAGACATTGAGAAACAACGCAATAAAATTCTTAGAATCGCACATAAATTTACGCCTATCGAAGAGTATCGAACCATAGCCAATGACGATGCCTTAATGCGAAAGCTCACTATTGTTTGGTGCGCAAAGGAATCGCTTTATAAAAGTTTTGCTGAAAAAAGTGTGAGTTTTTTGCAACATATAGATGTGGACGAATTCTCAATGGATGATGATCAAACGACTGCTACTGTAACTTACGGGGCTGTTGAAGGAAGGTATAATATTGATTTTTTCGAATTTGAGAACTTTACTTGTGCCTATGCGCTTGTTGCTGATAAAGCTTAGATGGAAGCAGTATTCTATAAAACTTTTCTGAAATCAATCGCCAAAAAAGAAAATCAACTGGCTATTTTGATTGACCCTGATAAGTTTGATGTTTCTGAAACATTTTCCTTTTTAAATAAAATTCCAAAAGAAACCACGCATCTTTTTGTTGGTGGAAGTACGGTGGCAAATGGCGAAACGGAGGAAACAGTTAAAGCCTTAAAAGCTGAAACAAAACTTTCAGTTTTTCTCTTTCCGGGTGATTATACTCACATTACGCCACTTGCTGACGTGCTCTTATTTTTGACCTTACTTTCAGGAAGGAATGCGGAATATTTAATTGGGCAACAGATAAAATCCATTTCAAAATTGAAGGATTCGGCATTGGAAATCATTCCTACAGGATATATTTTGATCGATGGAGGCAATGATTCCGCAGTTTCAAAAGTGACCAAAACAGAGCCGCTTTCACAGAAAAATATTGAAACTATTGTGCATACAGCACTTGCTGGACAATATATGGGTGCAAAATTTATTTACTTGGAAGCGGGTAGCGGTGCTAAGTTTCCTGTGAATTCCAAGGTTATTTTAGAAGTAAGAAAAGCGATAAACATACCATTAATTGTTGGTGGAGGAATAAAAACAGAATTGCAAAAACGGACTGCATACGATGCAGGAGCTGATATGATTGTCATGGGAACAGCATATGAAAATCAAGCACCAAAAAGCAAATAACAAATTCCAAAACTTCTTTAAACTCTCTGTGTCCTCAGTACTTCTGTGGTAAGAAAAACATACAATAAAGTGACTAAGACTAAAAAGGAAACTTGTAAATTTGAAAAAAATTAAAAAATGAAAACCTCAGTATGGCTCACATTATCTCCATTACGAGAACGTTGCGAACCTGAAATTATGGATTTCATTAAAAGCCATAGACAATAAGAACAGAGTAGCTATGAACCTCATTTTTGATTGGCTTTTTTCGCAATATAACGAGATTCCAACGCACTTAGTTGTACTTGAAATTATTGCAGTAATTTTTGGCTTTTTGAGCGTTTGGTACGCTAAAGAGGATAACATTCTAGTTTATCCTACAGGAATAATCAGTACGGCGATTTTCGTTTATATTCTTGCCATCTATGGCCTATTGGGAGATATGATGATAAATGCTTATTACTTTTCAATGAGTATTTATGGCTGGTATATTTGGACCCGTAAAGTAGATGCAACACATTATACACCTATTACAAAAACAACAAAAAAGGAGAACATACAGTCAGTCTATATTTTTATTGCAACCTTAATCTTCGTGTTTGTAGTCTATGAACTTTTTGAAAAATGGAACAGCTGGACGGCTTATGTCGACACAATTACGACAGCTATTTTCTTCGTAGGAATGTGGTTAATGGCAAAGAAAAAAGTCGAAAACTGGATTTATTGGATTATTGGCGATATTATATCAATTCCATTGTACCTATACAAGGGGCTTGTCTTCACTTCATTTCAATACATTTTATTCACCATTGTCGCTATTTATGGTTACCGCGCATGGAAGAAAAATTTGAATAAACCCGAAACCAGCCTCTTAAAATGATAAAAGTAGTTTTATACGGTCCCGAATCTACAGGGAAAACCACTTTAGCAAGACAGCTGTCAGAACATTACAAAACAAGATGGGTGCCTGAATTTATGCGGGAATACCTTGAGAAAAAGTGGGACTCATCAAAAGAATTGGTCGAAAAGAAAGATTTAATTCCAATTGCAAGAGGACAATTAAAATTAGAGAATAAGGTGACTCAAGAGGTTGATAATCTGCTCATCTGCGATACTAATTTGCTGGAATTAAAAGTGTATTCTGAATACTATTACGACGGATATTGTCCTCAAGAAATAAAAGAGGAAGCAACCAAAGACAATTATAGTATCTACCTTTTAACTTATATCGATATTCCTTGGGAACCAGATGTTTTACGTGACCGGCCTAATAATCGTGCGGAAATGTTTCGTACTTTCGAAGCCGAATTAAAAAAGCAGGGTTTCCCATATGAAATATTAAAGGGAGATGAAGAAGAAAGATTTAGTAAAGCGGTCAAAGTTATAGATGCTTTATTGAAAGAAAAGAGCGCTATTTAAACTTTGTGATTCACGAGTTTTTTATAGCAGAGACACAGAGAACACATGAAAATTGAAGTTGCAAAAATGTTTACAAAGAATAACTTACAACAAATAAAAGCTCACGGACTTTCTGAAGCCAAGATTGAAGAGCAACTATATATATATAAAGATGGAATTCCATTTGCGAATGTAGTGGAACCTGCTTCTGCCAGTAATGGAATTGAAGTGTTTTCGGAAGAAGAACAACAAGGTTTTATCAGACTTTTTGATACTGAGAAAAACAAGTTGGACTTGCTGAAATTCGTCCCAGCTTCTGGTGCTGCGACACGGATGTTCAAGTTTTTACATCAGTTTTTGGTCCAGACATCTATTGGGATTGATTCTGAAAATGATGATATCGAGGCATTTCTTCAGAAGAAGGAAAACACCGATCTGAGAACATTCTTTAGTTCAATGGAAGACTTTGCTTTTTATGATTTGGTAAAGAGAGAATTAGAAGAAAAATATCCTGACTATCAAACTTTTGAAAAAGGGAAACAATATTTCTTGTTTGTAAAAGAGATACTCGAGGAATCAGGATTAAACTTTGGCAATACACCAAAAGGATTGATTCCTTTTCATAAATACGACGATGATTATGTTACTGCTTTTGGAGAGCAATTATATGAAGCGGCGTTCTACGCAACATCCAATGGAATCGCAAATTTACACTTTACCGTTTCTGAAAATCATGAAGAGAAATTTAAAAAACGTTTTGATGAAATAAAGTATCTTGTTGAAAAGAAAACTGGAGTGAGTTTCAATATTTCGTATTCCTTTCAGAAAAAGGAAACAGATACAGTCGCTGCAACCCCGGATAATGAAATCTTTTTGGATCAAAATGGCAACATGCTTTTTCGTCCCTCGGGACACGGTGCTTTACTTCAGAATTTGAATGATGTGGACGCAGACATCGTCTTTATCAAAAACATTGATAATGTAGTTTCTGAGAGTTATGTTGAAACTATAGCTTTTCAGAAAAAAGTGTTGGCCGGGAAACTGATTTCGCTCCAACAGAAAATCTTTGGATTTGTTGAAAAACTTCATTCTGAAAATCTTTCCGAAGAAACGCTACGAGAAATAACAAGTTTTATTTTCGAAGAATTAAATATCCAAAATATTTCTGTAGAAAAGGAAATACTACTGGAGATTCTGGAGCGTCCAATCCGTATTTGTGGCGTTGTTGAAAATACTGGTGCTCCTGGCGGTGGGCCATTCTTAGTAAAAGATAGAAATGGAAACCTTTCATATCAAATCGTTGAAATGTCACAAATTGATATTCAAAATCCAAAGCAAAAAGACTTAGTTGATAAAGCCACTCACTTTAATCCTGTAGATTTGGTTTGTGGTCTTCGTAATTATAAAGGTGAGAAATTCAATCTTTTGGAATTTTCAGATCCTGATACGGGCTTTATATCAAATAAATCCTATCACGGAAAATCGATAAAAGCGCTTGAACTACCTGGGCTTTGGAATGGTGCAATGGCAAACTGGAACACGGTTTTTGTGGAAGTGCCGCTTATTACTTTCAATCCAGTGAAAACGGTAAATGATTTATTAAATAAAGTACATCAACCAAAGTGAATACAGATCTTCTAATAACAGAACTAAGCTTTAAGGCCATCCGCAGTGGTGGACCTGGTGGCCAGCATGTTAATAAAACGGCGTCAAAGGTTGAGGTTTCGTTTGATTTAAATGCTTCTCAAGCGCTATCTGACAGAGAAAAAGAAAGACTTCGTCGTAAGCTATCGTCGAAAATATCTAATGAAGGAATAATTACACTACAATGTGGCGAAACGCGGAGTCAACATCGCAACAAGGCCATAGTTATCGAAAGGTTGATTCAACTACTTCAACAAGGTTTAAAAGTTGCAAAACGCCGAAAAAAGACGAAGCCATCCAAAGGCTCAATAGAACGGCGATTAAAATCGAAAAAAGAGAAGGCTATGAAAAAAGCCAATCGTAAACCACCCAAATTTTAATAACGTTTACACAAAAACTGTGTAAATTTTACACAAACCTTCTTTTTTCTACACACTTTTTAAATATCTCATAATTATCGTTTATTAGCTAAGTGTCTATTTAATAGATGATTGACGTGCTTTGGGCTTTTAATTTTTCCGTGGCACAACTTTCTCTATATACAAGACAACAAACAAACTTAGAAACGAATATATAATTTGTAAAAAATAATAAACTATGAAAAAATTAATTTTAAGTACAGCAATCGTATTAGGAGGTTTAACCGCCGTAACTGCACAATCTGATAAAAAAGAGATAACCGCAATGAACGAAAAGCAACAAACCGTTTCTGAAGCGCAAGTTGAAAAGCGCATATCTGAGGCTCAAGATGTGAAATCTACGGTTGTTGAAAAAGGTGCTGAAACAAAAGCTAGTGCTACTAAAGCAGTACAAGATTTTAAAGAAATCAAATCTACTGAACTGCCAAAGGCTGTTCAAGAAGCTGTAGCTACAGATTTTGAAGGAGCCTCTATTTCTAAGGCTTACGTAAACTCTAATGGAGATTATAAAATCCAACTGGCCACTGCTGATGCCAAACAAGCAACAGTATATGCAAACGAAAAAGGTGAGTGGATTAAAAGTGAATTAAAGAAGCAGTAAACTGCAGGTATTTTTAGATTCAATACTTCTTAAAAAGGCGTCCTTAAATGGACGTCTTTTTTTATGATAACTTTAGAGATTGCTCTCTGTTATAGTCGTTATTTTTACCTTTTGAGAAAACGTGATGACGCAGAAAATACACATAATAGAAGACGACGTAGCTTTTGGAAAAATGCTAAGCTCTTTCCTTGAACGAAAGGGCTTTGAGGTGACTGTTTCCCTTACTGGGGAAAATGGACGAAAATTTTTAAATGAGAACCAATTCGATCTGTTGATTACAGACCTAAGACTACCTGATGATTCTGGTTTAGAGCTTTTGGAATACTCTCAAGAAATTTCTCCCAAAACAAAAGTTATTTTAATGACAGGCTACGCCGAAGTGGATACCGCGGTTAAAGCTATTAAAAAAGGTGCTTTAGATTATATTTCGAAACCGTTCCGACCTGAGGAATTGTTAATGATTATTGAAGAGGATTCTAAACAAAGTATTGGATCTATCGAAAATGTAGAGACATCTAAATCTGAAAAGAGCCACGCAAAGTCATCGAAGAATACTATAAACGCTACGCAGGAGCAGGGCGCTAAACCTAAATTTGTTGTTGGAATCAGTGAGTCTTCAAAAAAGTTTAATGAATATATAAAACTTGTTGGTCCCACAGATATGTGTGTGCTTATTCAAGGTGAAAGTGGTACAGGAAAAGAAGTTGCTGCAAAAGCAATCCATAACTACAGTTCTAGAAAAAATAAAAACTTTGTTGCTGTTGATTGTGGTGCTATACCTAAGGAAATCGCGGCTAGCGAATTTTTTGGCCATGTAAAGGGTAGCTTTACGGGAGCTATTAATGATAAAAAAGGTCATTTTGAAGCTGCTCACGGCGGTACGCTTTTTTTAGATGAAGTAGGGAATCTTTCCTATGAAAATCAAATACAGTTGCTGCGAGCCTTGCAAGAGCGAAAAATAAAACCCGTAGGTAGTAATACCGAAATTGAAGTTGATGTTCGGATTCTTTCAGCAACAAACGAAGATTTATTACAAGCCGTTGCTGATGGGAAATTCCGAGAAGATCTATACCATCGATTAAATGAATTCTCCATTCATATTCCCTCGTTACACGAAAGAAAGGAAGATCTGTTTCTATTTATAGAATATTTTCTAGCGGAAGCAAATTCATCTTTGGGAAAGGAAGTTATAGGACTTTCTAAAGAAGTGGAAGAAGCTTTTAAAAACTACGCATGGCCGGGCAATCTTCGTGAATTGAAAAATGTAATAAAGCGCTCTGTTTTGCTAACTAATTCTACAATGATTCCTTTGGACGTAATACCTCGAGAAGTGCTTTTTTCTAAAAAAGTTGAAAAGGAAAAGATGGATTTTTCAAAAGAAAGTAACGAGAAACAACTTATTCTAAACGCTTTAAAAGAAGCAGACTTCAACAAAACCAAGGCCGCAAAGCTGCTTAATGTCACCCGAAAAACGCTGTATAATAAATTGGAGCACTATCAAATAGAACTTTAATTTATCGGTTTTCGAGCTCTTTTTGTAAATCTCTAATATTTAGTACTAATCTTTCAAGATCTATTTGAACTTTGTTCCAATAGGCATCATTCTCGATTTTAGAATAGTTCTCCATCTTATCGAGAATTGGAATCACGTTTTTTGCACTGATCTGTCGGAACATCGTTAACATTCGGTGTGCTGTTTCCTTAATGGTTTCCAAGTCTTTTTCTGCTATACACTGCTTTATTTGGTGTAGATCTTTTTCTGTCTGTACATCTAAAATTGAGAGCACTTCATCCAAAGCTTGTGGTGTGTTTAAGAATGACTTTAAAAGAGAAAGATCAAACTCTTTTGAACTGGAGGTGTCTGTTTCTACTGCCTTCTCTAATTCTAATTCTTCTGATATGCCCACACCATCAGAAAATATACGTTCTAAAGCTTTAATGAGTGCCCGTTTTGAAAATGGTTTCGGAAGCATTTCAGAGAATCCTTTTTCTAGATAAAATTCGCGAGTGTGTTCACGACTCCCAGTCATTGCAATAACAGGTTGATTTTTATAGGAATCTATTTTGCCGTCTTTCAAGTTTTTTAACACTGCAAACCCGTCCGTATTTGGCATTTGGATATCGGTAAGAACGAAATCGAAATCTGTTTCTTTTGCTGCAGATGCGAAATTTGTATAACTATTGAAAGCCTCAGAGGTAATATCCATCTGCTCAAAAATTTCCTGTAAAAGAGAACGCATCGCATCGTCATCATCAATAATAAGCGCTTTTAAACCTTTAAATAAATTTGTTGCTTCAGTAGCTGTTTTAGGTATGATCCTTTCAGAGTTTTTCAAAGGAAGGGTTAGTATAAATGTACTTCCTTCATCTAAAACACTAGCCACTTTTAAAGTACCACCTAAAAGCTCCGTTAGCTTTCTTGAAATAGCGAGTCCTAAACCACTCCCCCCAAATTTATGGGCAATCTCGATTTCCGCTTGGGTAAATTCATTGAATATTAATTGTTGTTTTTCCTTCGAAATACCTATTCCTGTGTCGATTACGGTGATTTGTACTGTTGAGATTTTCTTCTTGGTTTCAACCTCTTCAACTCTTATTTCTACACTTCCTTTTTCAGTAAATTTAAAGGCGTTCCCTATCAAATTGTTGATAATCTGACGAATTCGTAAAGGATCACTTTCAAAAATCTGATTCTTAAGTTTATCGGAAATTGAAATTTTCAATGCTACTGGTTTATTCGGGTATAGCTGTTTTACAGCATTTCCAGCCTCTACAATAATATTTTCTAATGAAAACGGAATGCTTTCCAAGGGTAATTTCCCAGCCTCCAATTTTGAATAATCCAACAAGTCGTCAACTAAATGCGAAATAAAATGTGAGCTTGACGTGATTTGCGTTAAATAATACTTTTGTTTTTCAGTAAGCGTGGAATTACCAAATAATTCTGAATAGCCACTTATGGCGTTTAAGGGTGTTTTTAAATCGTGACTCACAGTAGAAATGAGCAGTTCGCGACTTCGCAATAGCCTTTCGGTGTAATCCTTAGACTCTTCCAGGTGATTCTTAAACTTTTCAGCTCTAAAAAAATCTGACAAAATAAAGTATGAAAAGAGTAATACAGCAATACCTCCTAAGATTCCAGCAAACTTCAAAATATCACCAGTACGCTCCATGGATTCAGCTCTTTTCTCGTTTTCTAAATCATTAATCTTGGTAATTTCATTATCAAAGCTGACTATAATTTGTCGTAGACGTTCTGAAATATTCAAATCGTTACGGATAAGTTCGTTTTCCTTTTGAACTAATGACTCGCGAATTCGAGAGTTTTCTTTCTTTGCCTCTGCAACAATATATCGCGAAGCAGCCAGCATAGAGTCAACCGTCTTTGACCTTACAGTAGATGTGTCCCGTGTTGTATCACTATTAAGGTAGTCTGCGTAGGATTGGTAAACTCTACGCTCTCTACTGCTTAATTGCGAAGGATTTCTCACCAATGATTCCACCGAATTTAAACCAACAGAAGACTCCAGTTTGCGCACTTCATGCATAATATCGTCTAGCGAAGTATCTTTTTGGTTAGTAAGACGGAGAATACGGAGTTGTTCAATATTCCGGTTTTTGTCTTCCAATAAGGATTTTACGCTGTCCAACTGTTTTACTTGAAAGTCGTTGGTTGTAATGGACTTTATCTCTTCAATTTTCTTGAAAAGTGAATCGTTTTTGGAGGTATATCGCTCAAAATCTTCATCGGTTTCCGTTAAAAGTGCGAGTCTTGAAAAACCGTCTGTCTTATATACTAAGTTGATAAGAGTTCCAGTTTCAATAAACTTCTTTTCATTCTTGGATTCGTTTAATTGAGCCGAATAATTTTTAAATTCAGAAAAGAGAAATATACCTACAAGTACAGATAAAGCGCCTAGAACAAGGTAGCTGAGGATGATTTTGAAAGTAAATTTGTTTTTTGAAGTGGCCATTGGCCAAATGTAAAGACTAATAAAAAGCCGAAGTATTAAGGATATGGTAAAATTGAGGGCAAAATGAAGGAATCTAGAAGAAAATTCAAATTAAAATGAATTTAAAACTGAAATATAATTACAAAAAGAAATGTACCTTTGCCGGACATCTCAAAGGGGTGCAGATTTTAGTCGCGAGTTGAAAAACTCTAAACTTGAAGAAGCTGAGATTATACCCAAAGAACCTGGGCGGGTAATGCTGCCAAGGGATATTAATAGGAACCCCCTGTAATATTGCACGACGCAATGTTATCAGGGTTTTTTTATATAACCATTTAAACAACAAAGAATAACGCCCCTTTTATTCGTAAAATATAAATTATTACGAATGAAAAAGTTATTGATTTCCGCAGTTTTTTTAGCACTGTTTCTTAGTGTTTCCGCTCAGGAGACACCTCCACAAAAATCGAAAGACACCACTACGGTCGAAGCTTTAGACGAAGTTTTAGTTCGAGCTGTTCGCGTAGATGCAGATTCGCCAATTACCCATTCCAATATTGATAAGGAAGAGCTTGAAAAGAGAAATCTTGGTCAAGACGTTCCATATATGCTCAATTACCTACCTTCTGTTGTTACGACGAGCGATGCTGGAGCTGGCGTAGGCTATACTTCCATTCGAGTACGAGGTAGCGATGCATCACGTGTAAATGTGACGCTAAATGGAATTCCATACAACGATTCTGAAAGTCAAGGATCGTTTTGGGTGAATCTACCTGATTTTACTTCATCGGTACAAAGCCTGCAATTACAACGTGGTGTTGGAACTTCAACAAATGGTTCGGGTGCATTCGGTGCAAGTTTGAACTTATTGAGTGATGCAGTTTCAAACGATAGTTATGGCGAAATATCAAATTCCTTTGGAAGTTATAAAACACATAAACACAATGTCAAGTTCAGTACTGGCTTACTTTCAGATCATTTTGAATTAGCGGGAAGGTTGTCAACCATTAAATCTGATGGTTATATTGACAGAGCCAGTTCCGACTTGAAATCATATTTCCTTCAAGCTGCATTTGTGGATAGAAATACCTTGATAAAAGCCTTAGCTTTTGGAGGTAAGAATATAACATATCAATCTTGGAATGGTTTAGAAGATCCAGAAAAACTCGAAAATGACCGCACCTACAATACCGCTGGGCTATACACCGATGACGATGGAAATATTCAGTTTTATGATAATGAAATAGATAATTATGCACAAGATCATTATCAATTGCTCTGGAATCAGCGTTTTGACAATAATTGGAGTACAAATCTTTCTTTCAATTATACACGCGGGCGAGGTTATTTTGAACAATACAAGGAAGATCAGAAGTTTAAAACCTATGGATTTGAACCTATAACAATTGATGGTGATACTATTAATACCACTGATTTAATCAGACGTCGTTGGTTGGACAATCATTTTTATGCTGCCAACGCCAACGTAAATTATAAAAACAATGAAATTGATGTGTCAGCTGGAGCTTTTTATAGCTACTACACCGGAGATCATTATGGGGAAGTAATCTGGGCGAGATATGCGAGTAATTCTGAGATTCGTGATCGCTATTACGATAGCAATGCGAAGAAAACTGAGTTCACAGTTTTTTCAAAAGCAACCTATAGAATTAATGAACAGTGGAGTGTTTTCGGAGATTTGCAGGGCAGATTTTTGAATTATTCAACTACCGGAATCACTTCAGATTTAGTATTAATGGAGATAGATGAGAGTTATTCATTCTTTAACCCCAAAGCTGGGTTGACTTATAAACTGAATCCTTCAAACGATTTGTATTTTTCCTATGGGAAGGCACATCGCGAACCTTCGAGAAATGATTATGAACAAGGAATTATTACTCCAGAAAAACTGGATGATTTTGAATTGGGATGGCGTTTCGCTTCTGAAAAAACAAAAGTCAACACCAATGTCTTTTATATGAATTACACAGATCAGCTAGTGCTTTCGGGTGAAATGAATGATGTAGGTGCAGCTTTAAGAACGAGTAGCGGAAAAAGTTATCGTCTAGGTTTAGAAGTAGATGCCGAAATTCGACTCATGAAAAACTTAAGAACAATGCCGAACATTGCTTTAAGTACAAATAAAAATGTAGATTTTGTAAGTTCGATTGATGGTGAGCTTGTAAACCTTGGCAATACGAATATTTCATTTTCTCCATCTGTGGTTGCTGGGAATATGTTGGAATATTCTCCAACCAAAAAACTGCAATTCGGTTTTCTTTCAAAGTTTGTGGGGGAGCAGTATATGGGGAATATAGATAGTGATGCTTCAAAACTTGACAGTTATTTTATAAACGATTTAAACATTGTTTATACTTTAGATGGGCTTCCGTGGATAAAGGAGGTGGTCTTTTCAGCTTTAGTAAATAATATCTTCAACGTTAAATATGAATCTAATGGGTATTTCTATACTTATGATGATGATTATAGCAATCCCGGAACGGTTTCAACTATTGAAGGTGCGGGTTATTATCCACAGGCAACTATCAATTTTTTATTAGGAGCCACGATAAAGTTTTAAAAAGTCTATAAAATTAAAATACTGCCGGAATGATCAAGTATTAGCTTAATCATTTCGGCAGTATTAATAGTGACTTATCGCAGTATTAATTACTGATAATTATATTGTTTCCGTTACGTTCTGCACGATATTGCTGCATAGGGTATTTTGTGTCAGGTTCACTTGTATGTCTTCCAAAATTGACAATGTTGTATTCATTGTCATCATTCTCGCATGGACAAGTAGCGATTGGTCCATTGACTTCCATTCGTGAGCATTCGCTGGGAACGTGATTGGGATCGGAAAGGTCAAAAGCGAAGTACTGAGTTTCACTTACGCAGAAAACCACGATACCTTTAATTCCTTGTCCCGTAACTACGGAGCTTCCTGGGAATTTCAAAGAGTTGTATTCCGGTAAGTTCAAATTTAGATTTAGATTTACTAAAGGGTCAGTCAAAAATGGATTGCGATCTAATTTATCATCACTTTTTGAACACGAAAGCACTACAAAAGTGATTAAAGCTAATAGAAGAAGAGATTTGTTTTTCATGTGTAAATAGGTAAAAATTGAAAAGTTTGGGCTACATTGCCAAACTCGATATTTTTAATTTGTTTTAAAATTATAATCTCTTATTGAGACGATTAAAATTTGATGCCGAAATTACAACAAATAACAATGCAAGGAAATTTTTAGTATATTTGTTTAATATAATCCCATCAGCGAATGGGATTTTTTCAGTTTATTTAAGTGAGTCCCGCCACTAGTCGGGATTTTGTATATTAAAGAATATGTATGTTCTGCATACACAAACGATGAAGTTATGAGTAAAGTATCATATTATACAGCAGAAGGATTAAAAAAGTTAAGAGCCGAAATAGATCAACTTCGCGATGTGGAGCGTCCAAAAGCATCTAACGCTATTGGAGAAGCACGTGATAAAGGAGATTTGAGTGAAAATGCCGAATACGATGCCGCCAAAGAGGCTCAAGGAATGCTCGAAATGAGAATATCTAAGTTGGAAGAAATTCTTGCAAATGCGAGACTAATTGATGAATCTCAATTGGATATGAGCAAAATATTGGTTCACTCTACAGTGAAGATAAAAAACCAGGCAAATGGCATGGAAGTGAAGTATAAACTTGTAGCCCAAAGCGAAGCAGACCTAAAAACCGGAAAAATTTCCGTAGATTCACCTATCGGAAAAGGATTGCTTGGGAAACAAAAAGGCGAGGTTGCTGAAATTCAGGTCCCAAATGGAGTCCTTAAGTTTGATATATTAGAAATATCAAGAGATTAAATATGGCGTCAATTTTCACAAAAATAATTGAAGGCGAGATTCCCAGCTATAAAGTTGCGGAAGATGACAATTTTATCGCCTTTTTAGATGTAAACCCGAATACAAAAGGACATACCTTATGTGTTCCAAAGGAAGAAATTGATAAAATTTTTGATATGGGGGAACATATGTATCTACAATTGATGCAGTTTTCCCGAAAAGTAGCCCATGCTATTGAAAAAACTGTTCCTTGCAAACGTGTAGGGATGGCAGTTGTTGGTTTAGAAGTACCACACGTTCACGTACATCTTATTCCACTGAATGAAATGGACGATATGCGTTTCACTAAAAAAGTGAATATGACGTCAGAAGAGTTTGAAGCTTTGGCTCTCGCCATTAGTGAAAACCTATCTTCTTAGCTTAAGTAGGCTATCAAAAAATAAATACCCGCAGCAACTAAAATGATTGCTGCAATTATCAAGATATAAAATAGCGGTTTAACCTTTAAATATTGTTTATTGGATTCCGCTATTTTTTTGTTGTAATCAAATACCCTTTCAATATCTTCTGTCCAATTTACCGGATAGATCTGGGTGTTGCACTTGTGGCAATATAACTTTTCGTTAATCTCTTTTTCAGGTTTATGGAAAAAAGGCGTTTCTTTTTCGTTTTGTGTAAATGTAAATTCCAAGCCATCTGTTCCAAAACAAGTAGGACAGTTATTGTGAAGTCGCGCCGTGTGTAGACTGTGGGTTTTTGTGCTCATTTATTAATTTTCAATCTTTAATGCGATTTCCATGGTTGTTCCCTGATTTGGGACACTTTTTAAAACCCTTATTTTTCCGTCGTGGTATTCTTCAATAATACGCTTTGCTAACGAAAGTCCCAAACCCCAGCCACGTCTTTTAGTAGTATGGCCTGGTGTAAATATTCTTCGGAATTCGCTTTTCGTCAATCCTTTGCCGGTATCAGTTATATGTACCAATGCATATTTTGAATTCTTACTGATGGAAATAGTAATATTTCCTTTTCCCTTCATCGCATCAATTCCATTTTTTACTAGATTCTCAAGAGTCCAACTAAAAAGCTGTGGATTCAATTGAATATAAATAGGCTCTTCAGTAATATTAAGCTCAAAATTAATCATTTTAGAAGTGCGTTTCTTTAGATAATAAAAAGTGGTCTTTGTTTCTTCAACCAGATCGCAACGTTCTAGTTTTGGTACAGAACCAATTTTTGAAAAACGATCTGTTATCATTTCTAATCGGCTGATATCTTTTTCCATCTCCAGAATATATTCCGGATTCACCTGTTCATCTTTTAAAATTTCGGTCCATCCAACCAAGGAAGAAAGCGGAGTGCCTATTTGATGCGCGGTTTCTTTAGCCATTCCTGCCCAAAGCCTATTTTGCTCTGATGATTTTGAGGTTTTATAGAAAAGATAAACAGCTAGGATGAAGAGAAAAATTATCAAAATAAGGGCTGCTGGATAATATTTCAATTTGTTTATTATGGGTGAATTTCCATAATATATTACAGAGAAAACTTGATTGTTGTATTTTACTTCCAAAGGTTTATATTCGGAAATAAATTGTTCTATTTTCTTTTTTCGGGCATTTTCGTTGTTTAGAACTTTCTCATCAATATTCCTTCCGGTATAACTGTCTTCTTTTAAAGTATGCAATATCATAGGAGTAGAGCTGTTACTTCTAATAATAGTTAGAGCAGTCTCACTCAGCCGATCTTCGCTTCCAACGGCGTTTTGCTCCAGTTCCTTATGCGCAACTGCCCAAATTTCCATTTTTCTCCTTTCATTAGTCTTTAACTGATTAAAGAAAATATAGGTATTCCATAAAATCAGGCTAATTATAAAAATTGAAGCTAGAATAAAACCCCAACGGGAGAGTGATTTGTTGCGCAGCATATAAAAAAATTGTTATCCTCTTGGTCTGCCGAGGGCAGGTTTAAATATAAAGCAAATATGTTGATATTATTGTACAATCAAGTTTTTACAAGCTATAATCTTTGGGTACATTTGCCGCAATGATATCTATTGAACCAAAAGAATTATCGACAGCAAAGTTGCACGGTTACCTACTAGGAGCCGTATCGCCAAGACCAATATGTTTTGCAAGCACCATTGATCCAGAGGGTAAGGTTAATCTTTCACCTTTTAGTTTTTTTAATGTTTTTAGTGCAAAGCCACCAATCTTGGTTTTTTCACCAGCGAGACGAGGCCGTGATAATACAACCAAACACACCTATGAGAATGTTCTGAAAGTACCAGAAGTGGTTATAAATGTTGTTAGCTATTCCATGGTACATCAGGTGTCACTTTCTTCCACAGAATACGATAAGGGAGTAAATGAATTTACAAAAGCAGGTTTTACCGAAGCCCCTTCGGAAATCGTTAAACCACCACGCGTAGCGGAAGCGCCAGTGCAATTGGAGTGTAAAGTTAATAAGGTTATTAGCCTTGGGAAAGAAGGTGGTGCTGGGAATCTAGTTATTTGTGAAGTAGTGAAACTTCATATTAAAGAGGATATTCTTGATGAAAATGGAGCAATCGATCCACATAAAATCGACACGGTATCAAGACTAGGTGGCAATTGGTATAGTCGCGCAAAACCTGGGCTTTTTGAAGTGCCTAAACCTTTGAGAACCTTAGGAGTAGGTATAGATATGCTTCCTGAGGAAATTCGCAATAGTAACGTGTTGACAGGAAATGATTTAGGAATGTTAGGGAACGTAGAAAATTTCCCAAATTCAGAAGAAATTGATACCTTTATAAATACTTCGGAAGAATTCAAAAAAATTGTGACTTCTAACAATTCAGAAGTAATCCATAAAAAGGCACAAGAATTTCTTTGCGAAGGAAAAGTTACAGAAGCTTGGAAAGTGTTGTTGGGTAAAAGATAATAAAACGCAACATATTCGTTCACAACCGCCTGTTGACGAATGCTCGGAATGACCAATAAAAATAACAATAAAGAATAAATAATAAAAACGATGGAATTACAAGGAAAAATCAAGATGATAGATGAAACTAAAACCTACGGCAATAATGGTTTTAGAAAGCGCGAGATGGTAATTACTACTGAGGAGCAGTATCCACAGCATATAATGATCGAGTTTGTACAAGACAAAACTGATATGTTGAATAGTTATAAAGTAGGGCAGGATGTAAAAATCAGTATTAATGTTCGCGGTCGCGAGTGGGTAAATCCACAAGGCGAAACCAAATACTTTAACAGCATTCAAGGATGGCGTATTGAAAACGTATCACAACAAGCTCCTTCAGGTGGAGATATGCCTCCAGTACCACCAGCAGAAGCATTTGAGCCTGCAAAAGATTTTAACGAAGAAGAGCACGACGATCTTCCGTTTTAATTTAAAGAGTTACATCCATGAATTTATGGATAAATGGGAAACCCTCGAAGCGTTTAAATACGCCTCGAGGTTTTTTTATGAATAAAAATCAGCAATTTTGAAGAATGCATTACCTAACTAAAGAACTTTGGTTTCCAAATCCGGAGCACGCCACAACTGATGGTTTGCTGGCTATTGGTGGTAATCTTTCAAAAGAACAACTGCTGTTAGCCTACAATTCAGGTATTTTTCCTTGGTATGAAGATGGGCAACCTATTTTATGGTGGAGTCCAGATCCACGAATGCTTCTGTTTTCCGAAAAATTTAAGGTATCCAAAAGTCTCCGAAAGACTATTAGAAATGAAAAATTCAAAATTACTTTTAATCAAAATTTTAAAGAAGTAATTACTCAATGTGCAAGCGTTCCAAGAAAAGGGCAAGGGGGAACATGGATAACGCAAGAAATGCAAGAAGCCTATTTAGAACTTCACAAAGCTGGTCATGCTGTTTCTGTTGAGGTTTGGGAAAGTTACAGATTAGTTGGCGGACTCTACGGGATAGATATTCCAGAGAAAAAAGTGTTTTGTGGGGAGAGTATGTTCAGTTTGGTAAGTGATGCTTCAAAAGTTGCATTTTACCATCTTTCAGAATATGTAAAAAACAAAAATTATAAGTTTATTGACTGTCAGATTTATAATGCTCATCTGGAAAGTTTAGGGGCGGAGGAAATTCCACGAAAAGAGTTTTTACGACTGCTTAAGGTTTAATGGATAATTTGGGAGATTATAAAATCTCCGTTCTAAAATAACTACACCTGATTATAACGAAAACAATCTTCAATATGATCGTTTATCATTCCTGTTGCTTGCATAGTGGCATAGATTACAGTACTACCTACAAATTTAAATCCACGTTTTTTTAAGTCTTTACTCAAGGCATCACTTTCTGCCGTGTTTGCCGGTGCATCCGTATGGTTTTTCCAATTATTCTTTATGGGTTTATGGTTTACAAAACTCCAAATATAGTTGCTAAAACTACCGAACTCCTTTTGAACTTCCATAAAAGCTTGCGCATTGGTAACTGCAGACCGCACTTTTAATTTGTTGCGAATTATACCTTTATTTTGAAGTAGTGAATCGATTTTTGATTGATCATAGTTGGCTATTTTCTTATAATCGAAATCATCGAAAGCTTCCCTGAAATTTTCCCGTTTCCGAAGAATGGTAATCCAGCTCAATCCTGCTTGAAAGGTTTCCAAAAGTAAAAATTCAAACAATGTTTTATCGTCTTTCACAGGTGTACCCCATTCCTCATCGTGATATTTTACATATAGAGGATCAGTGCCACACCACCCACAACGTACTTTTTCTGAATTCATAATTAATTTTTTACTCACCATGAACTTCCCTGATTAGAGTTGACCGTTATTAATTAATTTTCATTGTTAAAAA
>JBQEAY010000023.1:0-73545 GCA_052105975.1 Aequorivita sp.
GGAAATCCTTCTTGGAAATCCCGCTTTTAAAAATGTTTATCGGACACTAGTGAAATTCAAACTAAACTCAAATTTTAGATTTATGAAAAATATTATGAAAAATCAATTAAATAATTTGTTTTTAATTACAGTGTGTACAATTTCATTACTAGTAGTTTCTTGCTCCAGTGATGATGATGGGCCTGGAGATCCGGTAGGTATCGCTCCACCAATGGAGCTAGATTGTTCGGCTTTTCAGGAGGATATAACCCTCGTTGATAATCCAGATGCACCAGTAGATTATATTATAAGTTGTTATGCTGCAGTAGAAAAAAAACTGACTATTGAACCTGGAGTGGTTATAGAATTTAATCAAAATGCAGGACTTGATTTTAAATCACAATCTTCAATCCATGCAATGGGTACTCCGGATAAACCGATTGTTATGACGGGATCCGAATTAAGACCTGGATTTTGGAAGGGTATTGTATTCGTGAGTGATAATAATAATATTATGGAGCACGTGGATATAAGCTATGGTGGAAGCCAAATAATTAATGGTGATGGTCCATCGAGTGTTGTGGTATATTCTGGAGCTAGTCTTATAATGAAAAACAGTACTATTAGCCATAGCGAGAAAACAGCTTTTGAGGCGCGCTATAGAAATTCCGAAGTAACTTTGGAAAATAACACATTTACGGAAAACATTGAGCCCTTAAGAATTAGTCTTCAACTCGCGCACAAGGCTTCAGCTACTAATGATTTTAGCGGGAATGATAAAGATAGAGTTATTATAGTCTCTAATCCATCAGCAATTGAGGAAAGTGTTGTTTGGCAGAACATAAATGTACCATACCAAGTTACGGGAAATGTGGGTGTATCTAGGCTTGGCAGTCTTACTATTGAACCGGGAGCCATCATTGAGATGGAATCAGGAACACGTTTTGATATAAATGAAGGTGGTTTTAAAATGTTGGGAACTGAAGCGTTACCCATTGTGGTCCGTGGTGTCCAATCTGGTCCAGGATCTTGGTTAGGGATCGGACTAGGTAGTATAAACCCAATGAACGAAATAGGCTTTGCCAAAATAAGTGACGCTGGTCAAGACCCAGAAAACAGTAAGGGAGCAGTCAGCCTTTGGTTTAATGCAAAACTGAAAATCCATGATGTCGAGTTTAAAGACTTAGCTTCTTGTGGGGTATATGGTTTATTACAAGTGGGGCAATCAGAAAACCCAAATTATTCATCATCCAACCTTACATTTATTAATACACCGTGTACAGAGCTCTTTGAGCGGGGTTAAAGATTAGTTCACTTATTTTTCTCGATACTTTCAGAAAATTGTGAGAATAATTACACTCACTAATTAGCCAAATACCAAAAAACTTCCTAAGGAGATTATTTCTTAGGAAGTTTTTGTTTGCTATGCATGTTTATTATCTATAGGGTTAAAGTTCCGGACAGTCTTATTTTGACGAGAATCGTTAGTTAAGGGCAAGGGTGTCCATCGTAAGATGGAATCTGAAAGAAGCCTAAAACAAAAGTCGGTACTAACGAATAGAAACTGCATACTAAAGCTTAGTCGGGGGGTAATGTGGCAATAGACACAGACGATAGAAAGTCGTCCATAAATCGGGGTTAGTAAATGCATATTATTGACATGAAGATAATGGAGATAACGTAGGAGGCCTTTGGTCTGAGAGGGTTGGGTAAGTCAGCAGCAGCCATAGTACCGTTATAAATATGGGGTAACGCCAATACAGGAAAGGGCTGATTTTTCAATTAAGGAGCGGTAGTTCTGTTAATCGTAACAACTATGATGAAGCTAGAAAAATACGAGAACTTCCAGATGGGTCTTTTTGACGAATGGGAGTGCAGCTAAATGGTGAAAGGTACTGACGTATTCAGTATCCGAAACGGGCTGGTACGGCATGAAAGGATGAAAAGTCGTCTAAACTAGATCGAAGATTGGCTACTCCGAAGATTGAGATGCTACCGTTTAAAACAATGCAAGGGATTTTCGGGTATGACAAGGTTACTGATCAAATTGGGCTTACCATGGAAGCGATGCTGGATAACGGCAGGCAGTTCTAAAGGTTGGTTCAGGTTGTCAATGACCCACGCTGAACATTAGAAGAATGAACCTACAATGATTCAAGAAAATGGGATTGTACAGCTTACCAGTGAATTGCGGTTAAAGATTGAGAGAACCTCCTAATACAAGAGACGTACGTTGGGTGGTGTGAGAGGACAGCAAAGTTGGGAGTAATTACCCACCTTTGCTTCCTACTCGATTAGATAGGTAGACTATTTTCTGTCGAGGTTATAGGACTGCATAAGAGAAATTTTATACTCGTTTAAGCAGTGTTGTTGATGTTGGAGACGTTCTGCTAGACGCTCGAGCTTCTCAAGAGCCATAAATCGATCGTTCCAGTAGTTTCCTTCGTAATTTCTAATCACTTTCTTGAGTATTGATCGAACTTCCCCAATGTGAATAAAGGGAATTGCAGAACCACAGAGGTAGGTTTTAAAGTAGCTTCCACAATAGAGAATGTTACAAATCCAAAATAACTGGTGCGCTTCGGCTGCTGAATTTGCAAACACTACAAATGAATTTGTAAAGGGGCAAATGTTTGGTTTTCCTGCATTGTTCCCTTTGTTCAGGATGAAGAAATGAGGAGATTGGTAGGTTTCTCCTGGTTTGTGTGTTTTGATTTTGAATGCTTTCATAATCATCATTTTTAAATTAAACATTGTTTGAATTGCTTCCCTTCCGCTTATATCTTCTTTCGAAAAAAAAGAAAAGAGAAAGCATTCGTTCAGGCGGGTTGCTAGGGTTGTCAAGGTTTTTGAATGAAAATACTATCCAGCCGGAGGCGGATGGAGATTTTCATCTAAACCCGGAGGGCTTGACCTTGAAAACCCTTTATGACTATGATTAAGGAGAGAGCAACCCGCCTACCTTTGCTGAACTCTTTTTATAAATTTTCGGTAAACGATTAAAAAAAAGAGCCCCCTAAAAAGGGAGCTCTGTGAGGCAACACTCTACCCAAAGGATGCGCAACGTATACTCCTTGAAGCCTACGTGATGCACACCATAGAAGAACGGACTGCCCGAGGTGCGTATGCCCGCCAACAACCACCGGCTGCCTAAACGGACTCTAAATAAAAATTTGAACATAATGCCTTATGCCACAGGATCGGTGCGACTGATGCAAGGGCTGTTAAAAAAAATACTATCCAGCCGAAGGCGGATGGAGATTTTTTTTTAAAACAGGCGCAGCGAACCCTTGCAGCTCTCGCATCCGCACGCCTGTACCTTTGCTTTATGTTGGAGTTTTACTTCTCTATAAATGAATGGGTTCCAAGTTCCAAGTTTCAGGTTCCAAGTCTCAGGTTAATTGGATTTACTGGAAATTACCGAGGTTTATAGTTTCAATCGGATAATGTTTAATGGTTGATGTTAATTAGGCAGGTAAACGAAAGCGGAGCTATAGTGGAAGCAAGGAATGGAGGGCAACGGAATGGATTGCTGGAACTATAATGCGAGCCGCCTGCGAGCGGAGCAAGGGTGGTGGATGCATAAGCCCGAGGGATGAGGGCGGCAGACGCCTACCGTTTACGGCAGGGCTGGCACGAATTTTTGCTTCGGCGTTGGGAGAGGCAAGGGTAGCGACTGAATGGAGCGAAGTAGGGTACATTTAAGATGGTTTTAGACCAAATTTAATGCTTTTTTGCTATGTTTCAGAAAATGAAAAAACCCTGTAAACCATATGATTTACAGGGTTTTGCAGTCAAATGGTGTTTGACTTGGTCGGGATGACAGGATTTGAACCTGCGACCCCACGCCCCCCAGGCGTGTACGCTACCAGGCTGCGCTACATCCCGATTGATTATATTTTTGAGAGTATAATTCTCTTCCTTCTGCATTTTTTGCTTCCTTTACTTTAAAGTAGTGCAGTTTATCCTGAGCGTAGTCGAAGGACTACACCCCGATATTCAGCTAACGCCGCAAAATTCTAAATTCCAAACTTAAGACTACTGAATATTTCGACAAGCTCAAGAACCATGTTTTGAAAGTTTCTAAATTATTAATTTTAAGCAACCTATTTATCCTTCGAAACGTATCAAAGTAAAATTCCAAAAGTGAACGGCAAAAGTAGCCAAATTATAAAGCCTTGCAAGTTGGTTATGGAATAATTGAATGAATCCTAGAGTCGTTTCCCCTGACTAATTTTAAGTATTAATATTTATTTAAGTGTAAACAGGTACTTCATTGTTTAAATTTGAGGAAAATCAGAAAAATGAGGAAAAAAGACATCAAGGGTCATTACGATTTAATTTGTGTTGGAGGTGGAATTATGAGCGCTACTTTGGCATTAATGCTGAAGCTAATTGATAAAAATCAAAAAATTCTTATCCTTGAAAGGCTCGATAGTGTTGCTCTAGAAAGCTCTGCGGCATGGAATAATGCTGGAACGGGACATTCAGCTTTTTGTGAAATGAACTATACGCCCGAGATGGAAGACGGCTCCATAGATATTTCAAAAGCTATTAATGTATGTACGCAGTTTGAAAAATCGAAGCAGTTTTGGTCTTTTTTGATAAAAAATAATCTCATTGATGATCCCAAGGATTTTATTCATCCAGTGCCACACCACAGTTGGGTGGAAGGAGAAGATAATGTGGCGTTTTTGAAAAAACGAGTTAAAGAAATGACTAAGCACCCTATGTTTGAGGGAATGCAATTTTCTGAAGACTTTAGAGAAATGGAAAAATGGTTTCCATTAATGATGACAGAAAGAGACGACGACAAACACATTGCAGCCACAAGAATGGAATTAGGAAGCGAGGTTAACTACGGTCTACTAACCCATACCTTTTTTAAAATCTTGGAAGATAAGTTTGATACGCCCGTACACACAATGCATGAGGTAGAAGACGTAGACCCAACCAAAGATGAAGATTGGTTGATAGAAATTAAAAACCTTGAAACCAAGAAAAAATTCTATTGCGATGCCGAACACGTTTTTATTGGAGCTGGTGGTGGTGCATTACCACTTCTGCAAAAGGTTGAAATTGAAGAAAAAGAAGGTTACGGTGGATTTCCCGTAAGTGGAGAATGGCTGATATGCAAGAACAGAGATATTATTGAAAAACATCACGCTAAGGTTTATGGAAAAGCGGAAGTCGGTGCACCTCCTATGTCCATGCCGCATTTGGATACTCGTTATATAGATGGAAAACAAGAGCTTTTGTTCGGGCCATTTGCTGGTTTTAGTACGAAGTTTTTAAAGGAAGGTTCTTTTCTCGATCTTTTTAAAAGTATAAAACTTGATAATATTCCTTCTATGTGGGGCGTATTTTGGCATAATATTTCACTTACAAAATACTTGATTGAACAAGTGAGCATGGGCCACGAAGATAGAATGAAAGAATTACAGAAATTTGTGAAAGATGCAAAGGCTGAAGATTGGGAGTTGAAGGTGGCTGGACAACGTGTTCAGATTATTAAAAGAGATGAAGAGGAGGGAGGTATTCTGGAGTTTGGAACTGAGGTTGTTCATAGTAAGGACGGCAGGATCACAGCGCTTTTGGGAGCATCACCAGGGGCTTCGGTTGCAGTGGACATTATGGTAAAGCTTCTGCACTTTGCATATCCAGATAAGGTAAAATCTCAAGAATGGCAGCAGAAGTTATCTGAAATGGTTCCTTTTTGGAACAAAGAAATTGAGCAAAATGTGGAGGAATTCAAGAATGTCAGAAAGGAATGTTCTGAAACACTTAATATTAACCTTCCAAACTAAGTTAATAAGCATGCTTAATGGAGTTATAATAATTCTTCATAACTTTTAAGGGTACAATCCTCTGAAAGTTACTATTTTTACCAATTGAAAAATTTTATTGAAGAGAATATCATGAGCGAAACTATTGAAAGAATAAAATGTCTTATTATTGGGTCGGGACCAGCAGGATATACCGCTGCTATTTATGCCGCCCGCGCAGATCTTAAGCCTGTTCTTTACACAGGTATGGAACCAGGAGGACAGTTGACTACAACGACAGAAGTTGATAATTTCCCAGGTTATCCAGATGGGATAGATGGGCCAACGATGATGGTTCAACTTCAACAACAAGCAGAACGTTTTGGAACCCAAGTTAGAATTGGAATGGTTACTAACGTTGAGTTTAGCGATAAGGTTGGTGGCATCCATAAAGTTACAGTTGATAATAGTACTCAACTTGAAGCCGAATCAGTTATTATTTCGACAGGTGCTACTGCTAAATATCTGGGACTTCCTAGTGAGCAAAAATTACGTGGAGGTGGAGTATCAGCTTGTGCAGTTTGTGATGGTTTTTTCTATAAAAATCAGGATGTAGCAATAGTAGGTGCTGGAGATACCGCTGCTGAAGAAGCTACTTACTTGGCAAACATTTGTAACAAAGTTACGATGTTGGTTCGTAAGGATTATATGCGTGCTTCAAAGGCGATGCAACACCGCGTTAACAACACTAAAAACCTTGAAGTTCATTACAACACAGAAGTTGATGAAGTCCTAGGAGATACCGTAGTTGAAGGGCTACGAATGGTAAACAATGAAACTGGTGAAAAGAATGATATAGAGATTACCGGCTTGTTTATAGCAATTGGACATAAGCCAAATACTGAGATATTTAAAGGTCAGTTGGATATGGACGAGACAGGATATGTAATCACAAAAGGGAAAACTACCAAGACGAATATGCCTGGTGTGTTTGCTAGTGGAGATGTACAAGACAAAGATTACCGTCAAGCGGTAACAGCTGCAGGAACTGGTTGTATGGCTGCTTTAGATGCTGAACGTTATCTAGCAACTATTGAAACCGAAGTTATTGCTTAATCGGTTTATAATATATATAAGAAATGCCGCTCTTGAAGCGGCATTTTTTATGATATAAAGTCTAAAATTGAAACTTATAGCTTAGTAAATGTTAAAAGTTCAGATCCACCATTCTCATTATCGTCATCAATAAGTTCTACTTTAGAATTACTGACTGAAACAATATCCCAGTCATCATTGATTTCATTAAAGGGGTCGATGTTATCAAACTCAATAATCAGCTTTTCTGAAGAACTTGAAGTATTGTCATAAGTCCAAGTACCTGCTTCACTAAATAAATCAGTTACTCCTTCTACAGTTCCATCTTCGTTAAAAGTAAAAACAAAACTTTCAAAGTCTATGGTTTTGTCTTCTTCACCATCAATGAGTGTACTAATCATCCATTCGCCTTGTGGAAGTGTGGTTTTTATATGTTCAAATTCACTAGTGTATGCATCACCCGAGTCATCATCTGAGCTACAGGATGCAAAAACAACTATTGCTAATAATACAAGAATTTTTTTCATAACTTAAGGTTTTTACCAAAGGTGAAGGATTGAGAAAGAAATCCTCTTAATTTTATTATAAAAGATAAAAGGCATAACAATATTTTGTGATACTGTTAAGCCTTTTTTAGCAATTCGGGTATTCTTTATATCATAAATTTTGGCGATAGCTTAATATTACATCTTTTTCACACTTCCCGAATGGCTTTTATTTGAATCTACAGAAACAGGGTCTCCATAATATTTTATACTTCCACCGCTACTAACATGTGTTTCCAATCTA
This sequence comes from Aequorivita sp., assembly GCA_052105975.1. GTDB lineage: Bacteria > Bacteroidota > Bacteroidia > Flavobacteriales > Flavobacteriaceae > Aequorivita. Next base: position 7,629 of record JBQEAY010000023.1, read on the forward strand.
TCTTTGACATTTACCGTAACTTCAGCTCCACTTGAGGCTTCAGCGTTACAATTTACCACCATAAGCTTTTCGGCGTCAATTTCACTTCCACTAGAGGCATCAGCTTTCAAAGTCGAGGCTTTTCCTGATACATCTACTTCTGAACCGCTACTAGATTTTATAGTTAATTCTTGTGAAAAAACTTCAACTTCTAAATCTGCACCGCTACTACTTCTAAGTGATAGATTTTTGCTCTTTATAATCGAATTTCCAATAACATCTGCACCGCTACTAGCTTCTATATTGTTGAGCTCCATAAAAGTTACATACACTTTTTTTGCTTTAGACCGCCCAATGTTTTCTGAGGTGGTAACGTGTAATTTTCCATTCTTAACATTAGTTTCAATGTATTGCTGTAGGTTTTCATCGGTTTCTACAACGATTTTATTTGTATCACCTTGAGTTAGGTAAACATCCAAGCCAGCGCTGCCACGTACTTCTGTAAAGTTTTCGGTAACATCTCTTTCTTGGGTTACTAGGTTTCCATTTCCTTTTTCACCATTATTAATGTTTATGTTACAGGAAGTTACTGCTAATGCTGTAAAGCCAAGAATTATTATGTGTATTGATTTCATAATTTTAATATTTATTGGTTAGTTTTTAATAAGAACTTCAGTTTTCAAAATCATCTTTTACTTGTTGTTCCCAAGACTTATTTTGAATAGTTTCTAGGGAATCTACAGCTTTTTCAGAGTTTATTATTTCTAAAGAATCAACTTTTTTAATGGTCTCTTCCCTTTCTAGACAATCAATACATTCAAATTTATTTCTCAACACTCTAAAATAATGCGCATCGTTGTCCCAATTGCTCAATTCATTGAAATTTGAATTAAAACCATAATATGAAGTTGTGTTTTCTTCGGAATAAATAACCACATCTTCTGGCAAGTAAAGAGTTATCTCTATTTGCTGATCTCGAAATTTATTAACTGTATTGGTTGTGAAAAAACCGTCTAAGGTTAGCGTACCATTGTTTAGCGAATAATTATAGTTAATAGCTTCTGCACGTTTTTTTGCATCCAAATGATTGTTGCCTTGTGCCTCTCTATCAATTACAATTTTACCAATCGAATCTTTTGTAGATTTTATATTTACCGAAATATCGTTCGAGTAAATCACACGTTTATTGTTCTCATTATATTTTAATTCCAAACCGCTACTTCGTCCCACTTTATAACTGAACTGGTTATCGGCTTGCATAGAGAGTCGCAAGGTATCTCCAGGGCGTACATTCAAGGCTTGTTCTTCAATATAATTTCCGTCGTATGCTTGTTCGGTTGCTTGTTTTATACCTAAGATTACTAAACCTATAAGTGAAAGTGCCCAAATAACGATTAAGAATATTTTTACAGTAGAACCCATTGACTTTAGGTTGCTAATCAATAATTTTAATCCTAATACAAACAGTGCGAAAAACGGAATAGCAACTACGAAAAATACTAAAAGAGCCATTAGCCAAATTGGAGCATTGGTAGTGTCTACCATTGCAATTTTTTCAGCTATTTCAGTATTTCCCCAAAAATCGATAGTTCCTAAGGTGAAAAATCCAATGACTAGTCCAATGATCGTTGTGAGTGAAACTATAATTATTAACACTCCAATTAACTTGGCAAATATTTTAAATAGTGCCACAATTATATCTCCCAAGGAATCGAAAAAGCTTGAAGCACCAGTTTTTACTTTATTGCCGTACTTGTCATAATCTACATTTTTTACGCGATCGGCAACATTGTCAAAACCTTCTTTAAACTTCCGTTCAATATTTGAAATATTCACGGGTTCACCAGTCATTTTCAATTTATCTGAAGTAGTCAAAGCTGGGGGAACCAATATCCAAAACAGAATATACACGAGAACGGGCGAACCGAATCCGGCAACTATCAAAAGAACCCATAAAAGACGGATCCAAATAGCGTCTATTCCTAAAAAGTGACCTATCCCTGATGAAACACCAGAAATATATTTGTCGTCAATATCCCGGAAGAGTTGCTTACGACGGGTAGTGCCACGCGAGTTATCATAAGACTTTGAAGAAGGAGGGACGTCCTCAAAAATTTCATCGTCAACTTTATAATCTTCGGGTTGCCCCATTATTTCGATTACTTCATCAAGCATTTTTAAGGTAACAACTTGCGTTGGACCTTCAACTTTTTCTGAAAAAAGTTCAGCAATACGGGCTTCAATGTCCTGCATTATTTCCTCACTTCCATCATCGTGTTTTAGAGATCTTCTGATGGCATCGAGGTAGCGCGAAAGTTTTCCAAAGGCATCTTCGTCTACGTGAAAGGAAATACCTGCCAAATTTATGTTTACTGTCTTGTTCATTTTGTGTTTTTTTCGCTGGTTACTTTGTTCACAGCCTGTTGCAATTCACTCCAAGTGCTGTTCAATTCAGTTAAAAAGAGCTTACCTGTGTCGGTAAGACTGTAATACTTTCGTGGCGGTCCGCTGGTAGATTCTTCCCAGCGATATGAAAGCAGTCCCGCATTTTTAAGCCTTGTGAGCAGCGGATAGATAGTACCTTCCACGACTAGCATTTTCGCGTCTTTTAGGGTTTCAAGTATATCTGAAGTATACGCCTCTCCGTCCTTGAGGATCGAGAGGATACAGAACTCCAAAACCCCTTTTCGCATCTGCGCTTTTGTGTTTTCGATTTTCATTTTTCTCTAATTGTTTGTTTTGATTTCTGATCGTTATTGATGATGAATAAATAAGGCTGCACACTTGTAGTTTCTTCGCATTGTTGATGAGTCAATACGCTAACAGGTTCCTGTTCCTTCGGCATGCTTATGCCTATAAACTGTAAAATGGCAGCTAATAGATAACTAATTAATGTGCTCATTTTGAATTGGGTTTTGAGGGTTGGTTTTTATAAATGGTATGGATAGAGGATATTGATAAACTTGTCCGCGTGAAGCGTGAATGGAAGCATTGATCACAGCATATAGCTCAAAGACGTATAAGCCCACTAATACCATCATTACTATACCGAATAAGAGAATGTAACCCGAGAGATTTTGAATATTGCTTGCCGAAAAATGTCCCGTATTATTACTTATACTATCTATCAACGCAATAAAATCTGTTGCGAAAATGACAAAAAATGGTAGGCAGATTAATCCTATTAGTATGGTATAAACCAAAACACTAAGCTGGAAATTGATAGCTTGTTTTCCGTTCTCATCAACAAAAGGCTTGTCTTTATTAAAAGTCCAAATTAAAAGCGGGGCGATGTAATTTGCGAAAGGAAAGAAGTACTTTAAAAATGTTGATAAATGGATGAAAGTACTTGTGTTTCTTTCGTTCTGTGATATTGTAGTTGTCATAGCTTGATATTTTCCTATACAAATATATGTCTAAAAGATAGTAGTGTGTTACGCATAGTACTATAATTAACATTTCTTTAACAAATAGGAAGTGAGCGATATATTGAATATCTTCGCAAAATAATTAAGTCCGAATGAAACTCAGTCCTAGTAAAATCAACACTTTCTTACTGTTTAAGTTGCCTTCTGCATACTTAACAGGAGTTCGAGTAAAGTCTATTTCCGAAAACTCCTGCGAGACCACAGTAAAACATCGTTGGATCAGTCAAAATCCGTTTAAATCTATGTTTTGGGCAGTTCAAGGAATGGCAGCAGAACTAAGTACTGGAGCAATGGTAATGTCCAAGATACAGCGGACAGAGCGGAAGATTTCAATGCTAGTTGCGAGTAACAAAGCTACATTCTCTAAAAAAGCCCGCGGCAGAATATACTTTTCCTGTACCGATGGAAATCTAATTGATGCAGCGATAGAAAAAACGATAGCCACTGGAGAGGGACAGACCATTTGGATGAAATCTGAGGGAAGAGATGCTGAAGGAAATGTAGTTTCTGTTTTTGAGTTTGAATGGACCCTTAAATTAAAGGAGCTTTAACCATCGGACTTGTAATGGTTTGGAAGGATTTTTCTTACCTTAACAAATCTTTAACTAGGTTAATTCTAGTTGAATACGGACTAAGTTGGAATATATTTGCTATATTTAATTCAAAATTAAACAATATATCTTCGCCTATTGATAAGACCTCTACTTAATCTAATTTTATAAAATCTCAATTAGCTATGGCAAGAGCAATGTTTGATTACACCAAAGCCGTACTTGCAAAAGTAAGTTTTGATGTTAATTTGTTCTGTAAAGAATTACAAAAAGCACTGACCAGATTGCTTCCTTACGAAGTAGAGGAACTCAGACTTTGGATTGATTCACTTATTAAACAGAACCCGCAACTAAATCAGTGTCTAATCTATTTAAATACATAAAAGGATCCCTCTGAGAAATCAGAGGGATTTTTAGTTATTTGAAATTTTAATGCTGCAAATACTGACCAATGACAATATCTCACGCGATATATTGGGAGGCTATTTTTTCGTTGGACTGATAATTTTTACATCCTGAAATGCGATTGCGCCGCGTATCACGCTGGCTATAATATCGTTGATAGCTTCTATAATCTGCATTTTTAGTTCGCTTTTACTGTAAATTAAGCTTACTTCTCGCGCTGGAGAAGGATCTTTAAAATACCTGAGGTTTTTTGTCTGTTTTGAATCTATGTCCAAAGTGTGCAAATAGGGCAGAAGCGTCATCCCCATACCTTCATTTGATAATTTTACCAAAGTCTCAAAACTTCCGCTTTCCAGTTGAAACTTTTCAGTATTTCCATGTTTGGAGGCTTTACAAAGGTTTATTATTCCGTCTCGAAAACAATGTCCATCTTCCAACAACAATATATCGTCGATATCTAAATCGTTTACTTCTAGCTTTTCCTTTGAAGCTAGTCGGTGGTTTTCCGGAATATAGCCTACAAAAGGTTCATAATATAAAGGTCTTTCTTTAATTTTCGCTTGATCTAATGGAGTTGCTGCAATAGCAGCATCTAGATAACCGTCGTTAATTTTGGTGATGATTTCATCGGTGTTCAATTCTTCAATTTTCAGCTGAACTTTTGGATACTTGTTTGAAAAATTCTTGAGAAACATTGGTAATAAAGTTGGCATTATCGTGGGAATAATTCCCAGTTTAAAAGTTCCGCCGATAAATCCTTTTTCCTGGTCTACAACATCCTGCATTCGTTCTGATTCATTCACAATATTCCGAGCCTGTTCAACTATTTTCTTGCCAACACCTGTTAGCTCAATTGGTTTTTTGCTTCTGTCGAAAATAAGAATCTCAAGCTCATCCTCTAATTTTTGGATTTGCATACTGAGCGTAGGTTGCGTAACGAAAGTCTTTTCAGCAGCTTTAGTAAAATTTTGATGCTCCGCAACAGCCAGTACATATTTAAGTTGAGTGATCGTCATTGTAAGTATTGTTTATACAAATATAGTGTTTCTATCAATATACTTTATAGTATAAGTTTATATTCAGACTGAGCGTAATCACCAATAAGGATTAAAAGGAACCAGGAGCCATGAATAATGAGAAATACGATTTTAAAAAAGAAAATGGCGTGCTTTTAGGAGATTAGGCGCTTAAAGCTGGCCTCTGGCTTTGATTTCCAGGTATTTATTAATGGTATTCACGGTAAGGTTCTCAGGAGCGGTAAGGATGGATTGGATACCGAATTTATGCAGTTCGTTGACAATTAATTTCTTTTCATAAATAAACTTTTCAGCAATTGTCTTTTCAAAAACCTGATGGGTAGTTGTCGCCTTCTTGTCAATAAATGATTTGAGTTCAGTATTTTCAAAAAAGATTACCACTAACAGATGTGTTTTGTTGATGGCCTGTAGATAGGGTAATTGACGGTGAAGTGCATCCATAGTTTCAAAGTTAGTGTAAAGTAACAGGAGACTTCGTTGTTTAATATGTCGTTTTACATCAACATAGAGTCTTGAGAAATCACTTTCGGAGAAATCAGTTTCAACATTGTAGAGCGTTTCCAAAATAAGATGCATTTGGGCACTTCTTCGTTGTGCTATTACGCGATCGTCTACTTTTCTAGAAAAGGTAAACATCCCAGCTTTATCATGCTTTTTTAATACAATGTTTGAAATAACTAAGGTAGCATTAATGGCATAATCCAAAAGGCTCAGATTATTAAAAGGCATTTTCATTACTCTTCCTTTATCAATCACAGAATATACCGGTTGGGATTTTTCGTCCTGAAATTGATTAACCATCAAATTGTTTCGTTTGGCGGTTGCTTTCCAGTTTATATTCCTAACGTCATCTCCAGCGGTGTATTCCTTAATCTGCTCAAACTCCATGGTATGGCCAATCCTCCGAATTTTTTTGAGGCCGAAAAGTTTCAATTTATTTGTAAAAGCAATAAAGTCATATTTCCTTAGCTGTAGAAAAGATGGGTAGTTAGGCACCATTTGTTCTGCCGAAAATTCCTGCTTCCGTGAAACCAGCCCTAAAACTGAGGAAGAAAATACATTTAGATTCCCAAAGTGATATTCTCCGCGCTCGGTAGGTCGAACTTGATGCGTAAACCTTTTTTCTTCGGAAGAGTTTAAAACCGATTCAATTTTAAAATCGCGAATTTGCCATTGAATAGGCAATTCATCAATGATTTTTACTGAAGTTTTAAACTGGAATCTATTTACTACTTTTATCTCAATAGTATTCTCATCCCCATTTGAAAGTTTCTCTGGTAAGACGCGCTGTGCCTGAACACCTGTTTTATTGCGATACAGTATTAAAATATCAAAAATAAAAGCAGCTAGGAGTAAATAAAACAAAAGCTTCACTACCGCAAACAATTCCTGAAAGAAGTAAGAAACCATAAATAGGAATGCAAGGGAAAACAGAACGATAAAAAATCGTTTTGTTAGATATAAGCTTTTAAGAAATTTTTTCAATTTATTTTAATTCAAAGTTTAAGTTTTATAATTCTAGATTCAATTTGAATAACCAGAGTTAAACTTACAAGGAGGCCTTCTTCGTCGGCAACACGTTGCAGGTTGTTCCCAATTTTCAATATTCCTATAAAATCAAAGGTAGCTGAGTAATTTTAATGCTCCCGATATTATCGGGAGCATTAAAATTGTATCGAAGCTAGCGCGGAATTTCAATCGTCTCAATAATCTGCTGCACCACTTTATCAGCGGTAATTCCTTCCATTTCACGCTCTGGTGTCAGCATTATTCTATGTCGTAAAACTGAAGGTGCTATTTTTTTAATATCATCTGGAGTAACAAAATCACGGCCACTCATAGCTGCCAATGCTTTTGAAGCATTCATAATTGCCAGGGATGCTCGTGGCGATGCTCCTAGATATAGATTCGCATTTGTCCTTGTGTTGTCAACAATGGCTGCGATGTATTTTAGCAGATTACTTTCAATGACTATTTGCTTTATAATATGTTGGTATTCGGCAATTTGTTGCGCGTTTAATATTGGTTTAATAGCATCGAGAACAAGCTTGTCTTTTCTATTATGCTCATTTTCTAAAATGTGAATTTCCTCTTCCAAAGTAGGGTAGGGAACATTTATCTTAAAAAGAAAACGGTCTAATTGCGCTTCAGGTAAGGCATAGGTTCCTTCTTGTTCAATTGGATTTTGAGTGGCAAAAACCAAGAATGGAAGTTCCATTTTATATTCAGTACCGTCCATTGTAACTTGGCGTTCCTCCATAACTTCAAAAAGTGCAGCTTGTGTTTTTGCGGGAGCGCGGTTTATCTCATCAATCAATATTATGTTTGAAAAGACAGGACCTTTTTTGAATTCAAATTCGCTGTTTTTTACGTTAAAAATAGAAGTTCCTAAGATATCACTCGGCATTAAATCTGGTGTAAACTGGATTCTACTAAAATCAACATCCAGCGTTTTTGCCAATAATTTAGCTGTCAGTGTTTTTGCAACACCAGGAACACCTTCAATTAGTGAATGACCATCCGTCAATATTGAAATTATGAGCATTTCCAGCATATCGTGCTGACCTACGATTACTTTTCCAAGTTCCGTTTTTATTTGTTGAACGGCTTCTTGCAGATTATTCAAATCGATTCTTGAATTGAATTCTAATGGGCTTTCTTGTGTTTCTTCCATAATTTATAATCTAAATGCTTCTATTTTTTTGTTAAGCTCCAGTAAATCGGCTTCACTGTGAACAGATTTTTCTTTTATGCGCTTTATTAAAAGCATCAATTCTTGAGTTTGTTCTAAAGAATTTCCACTTTTTAAAGCTAATTTTTTGATGAAATCTTCAGAAATCTCATTTGTATTTATAGCGTATTTCGAACGAAGAGTTTCTAAAAAGTAAGTGATCTTTTTTGCGATAATATTACTGTAATCTTCATGCTGAAAATACAAATCTCCAATGGTTTTTGTAAATTCAACTGATGTGTTTTTCAAAGGCTCTATAACTTCTACTATGCGTTGCTCCCGTTTTCCTCTAAAAAGAACAAAGATCAACAAACCGCCTATTAAGACATAATATGCCCAAGTTAGTGGTTCTTGATTCAAAATAAACCGCATTGGGGAGGTGATAACCTTTCTGCCTGACTTTATATAGTCATCCCAGTAAATTTCGTCTGCATCAATATAAGAGAGCACATTGGCTGCATATTGCTCATTGTCTTTTAATAAGTAATAGTTTGAAAATGCTTCAGGAATATTGTGAAGTAAAAACTGACCCTTTCCAAACTTTACTTTTATAAAGTTCAGCTCGTCTAATAGTGGCTCTTTTGTATCAAAATATCCAAGTGCTGTTGTTTGCAGGGTATCAATCTTTGTGAAGGTTGATTTAAAAACACCTTTTTTGAATGTGGGCGAGACTTCTTGGTTTAATGATTTATTAAATAATTTTGGATGTAATTCATCTTCTAAAATATTATAATTGGTAGAAGAGAATAGTTTTAAGGTATCTCTCAAGATATAACCTACGCTTCGTGCAGATATAAATACAGTGTTACCACTTTCTGCGTACTTTAAAACCTCTTCAACTTGTCTTTTGTCTAGAAAAACTTCATCATTTATAAATACGTATGCCGAGTTTTGCGAATAGGTGCTGTCGCTTAAAAACTCATACGGATCTTCGTCAATTTTTCTTATTTCAGAATTACTAAAAAGAGATGGAGCCTCTTTAAAAAATACGAAACCTCCGAATGGTATTTTATCAAAAGAAGTATAGCTAGCGCGCCAATCTATGGGTTTAGGACGTACCAACTCCGTAATCACAATTGCGAGCAAGGCAATTCCGAATATCCACAACACTCTTTTTGAACGTTTATCAAGCATTTGTTAAGTGTTGGTTTAGGCGTTCAAAATCCTTTTTGGCATTCTCAAAACCGCTTTTGTCTAATGCAAACTCACCGTACCAAATATTGTCATACAAATAAGATGCTTTTTTGAAATTTTCCTTCAAACTTAGACTTTCTATTTCACGATAATAATCATTGTTGGTTTTTTCAAAATGCCATTCAATTATATTGTTCAGCGAAAGCAATTTTAAGGATTTTAGATACATATAACGAATGGCCAGACGATAATTTTCTTCTTTTAATGCATTTTTAATGTAGTTGTCTAAGTCAATATTTTCGATGTGTTCTTCTTGAATATTGAGTGGGGCAACTAGCTTGCTTTGTTGGCCGAAAAAGGATGATGCATTTTTGCCGACGAGTAGATTAACCAAGATATAGACTGCGAAAATTATAAGCAGCGAATAAACTATAAGTTTTATTATCTGATACATTCCTGGTGATATATCGAACCCGAAAATTTCACCAATCTTAGCAAAAAACCAGTTAATGGCTCGGCCCAAAAAGTTTTCAGCATCGCCTTCCATCGAATCGTAATCAAAATCTCCACCCAAATATTTATCAGATAGATCGTTTGAGAAATGTTTTTGTACAACCTTACTGCTGTCGACAGTAACATTCAGGCTGTCCTTTCCTGATGCGGTGACGGCAAAGGTATTTAAAAGGAAAAATAATATGAGAAACAATCTACTCACCCTCGCCAATTTTATCAATTCGTTCACGAGTTGCTTCGTTGTATGTTTCTTCATGCAGTGAATAGTATAGGATTCCATTTACAAACTGCGCTAGGGATTGATTTATAGTATAAAGTATCAAAACCAAGGAAAGGGCAAGAGTCCATACCACATTTGCCATTGGTGAGTTTGCCAAGTCCACGCCTGTATCTAGCGAATGGAACGCATAAACACCGATTAAGACTCCTGGAATCATCAAAACAACCATCATTAAAATACCCAGGAGCATTCCAATTACTAAATTTGAAAGCACACTTTTCCAAAAGTATTTTTTTAAGAGGTTCCAGCCCTCGCCGAAAGCTTCCGTTACTTCTTTATTATCATTGATCATGGACATAAATGAGAGACCCATCCAGCTGGTATATGCCAAAATCAATATGTAATATGCAAAAGTCCCTAATACTGGAATGAAAGAGATAACAGCTCCAACAATCATAATAACAAGGTACATTAACATTAACAGAATTATAAAGAGGATGATCTTACCGAGATTTTGTCTTACGACTTTCCAGACATTAATCTTTTCAACTTTAGCTCCCTTATTTTGCTCATATTGAATCATATATACTGCAGCGAGACTGTAGTTTAGAACCGCAGTAATAATAAAGAGGATAAAGAAACCTACTAAACCAGCTCCAAAATAAATTTGATAACTCGTAGTGTCATTAGATATTCCAAAAGTCGGCGTTGCCACAAAGGCTCCTATAAAACCAGTGACCAATAAATAGCTCACACCTAAAAAGCCGAGTATAAAAAGGCCATTATAGCTAATGAAGATGTTTAAAAAAGGTTTAAAATTCTTTTTTAAAAAATCGAAATAAGTGGTGATCATTTCACCTACGTCACGCTGTCTTTTAAGCGGTATGTATTTCTTTTGCATGTAATTTGTTGAGGATAATTGGATAAATAAGATAATAATAAATAATCAGTGCCAAGGAACTAAAAATAATGCACATAGCCAACCAAACAGGCATATTACTATAACGTGTTATAAAGCCTTCAATAAACCCTGCAATGATAAAGAATGGGATGGTGCTCACAACGATTTTCAATCCGTCTTTAGCACCTTTTAAAAATGAAACTTTCCGTGAGTAGGTTTTTGGAAAGAGAATGCTGTTTCCCATAACTAAACCAGCACAACCTGCAATAACAATCACTGATATTTCAATAGTACCGTGCAGCCAGATACTTTTTGAAGCTTCGAAAAGCAGGTCGCGATTGTAGAAAAATGTAAAAAATGCTCCGAGCATTATACCATTGCTAAAAAGTAAATATGCGGTTCCTAGAGAAGTGATTACTCCAAAAGCATATGCTAGAAATGCTACACGAATATTATTGATGGTAATACCTAAAAATGTACCGATTTCACCTCCACTTTTGTAGATGGCAGTTGGGTCTCCTTTTTCAATATTATTTAAGGTTTCATTTACATAAGCGTCACCTAAAATTAAGCGAACAAATGAATCATCATTCATAGCTGAAATCGCACCAATAGCCGAAGCAACTACAAATATTAGAAATGAAATGAGCAAAGTGCGATGATACTGCTTAAAAAACAACGGAAATTCGTATTTCCAAAAGCTTATTATACGATTTTTGGTTTCTTTTTTATTTTTATAAATCTTTTGATGGGCCTGGGAAGCGAGTGAATTTAAATACTGAAGTGTTTTGCTTTCAGGGTAATAGGTCTGTGCATATGCTAGATCATTAGTAAGCTGAATGTAATGGTCGGCAAGCTGGTCTGGACTTATTTTTGAATTTAATGTAATTGCCTTTTCAAATGCAATCCATTTTTCCTTATTTTGCTTGACGAATGCTGCTTCGCGCATATTTTGTAAATTTCGATAAATATAGCTACTTGCTTTTACATGGCAAACTTAGAAATTAATACTACTCAAAACGTAAACCTAGACTATAAAATAGTTAGTGTTGGTGAACGCATTCTTGCATTTTTGATAGATATCTTTCTTTTTTTCCTGTATCTCTATCTTGTAGAGCTTGCTACGTCGGCAATGGATTTGGCTTTTAGCGATCATTGGACTGTTTTAGGACTCCAACAATTGTTACTTTTGCCCGTGATGTTTTATTCACTTTATATGCACATACTCTTCGATGGAAGAACGGTGGGAAAGATGGCAATGAAAACTAGAGTGGTAAAAGTAGATGGTACACCGGCCAGATGGAGTGATTTTATGGTTTTATGGATGCTAAGATTGGTTGATATTTGGATATTTTTGGGTTCTATTGGTTTACTCACTATAATTTTTTCGGAGCGAAGCCAACGTGTGGGTGATCATGCCGCTGGAACAGTTGTGATTAGTACAAAGAATAAAGTAAAAATAAGTCACACAATTTTGGAAGAAATTGCCGAAGACTATCAACCTAAATTTTTGAATGTTACCAAACTCACAGATAAAGATGCCCGCCTTATTAAAGAAACATATCTTATTGCTATTAAGTCCAACGATTTTAAAACTTTAACTATGCTCCGTACTAAGGTTGAATCTATTTTGGGAACATCATCAGATTTATATGACAAACAGTATTTAGACACTGTATTGCGAGATTATAACCACTTTACCCAGAACATGTGAATTTACTACTAGTAATAGATATTTTAGGAACCATTGCGTTCGCAATTTCTGGCGTACTTACCGCAATGAATAAACGACTGGATCCATTCGGGATTTTAATAATTGCCTTCGTAGCAGCGGTAGGAGGTGGAACTTTACGAGATATTCTTATTGGTGCCGATGTAGCATGGATGCGAAACCTCACGTACGTTTATGTTATTTTTGGCTCTCTTTTATTTGCTATAATATTCAGAAAGAGACTTGGGTATTTTCGGAAGTCGCTGTTTTTGTTCGATACTATTGGGATTGCACTTTATACCATTGTAGGAGTGGAGAAAGGAATTGCTGCAGGTTTTGCACCAATTATCTGTATTGCTTTGGGAACTATGACTGCATGTTTTGGAGGTGTACTCCGAGATATTCTTTGTAATGATATTCCGATTATCTTTAGAAAGGAAATTTATGCAACAGCTTGTATTTTAGGTGCTTCGGTATATTTTATTCTTATTAGAACATCTGTATCTCCAGATCTTGTTGTGATTATTTCTGGGGCTACTGTAATGACAGCTCGATTGTTGGCAGTCTATTTTAAATTATCACTTCCCAGTCTTTATACTAATGAGGAGATGAAGTGAGGGGTTTAGAAGTTTAAATCTTTTTAATTTTGTTACTCAATCACTTTTGCCGTAATATAAATATTCTGTAATGGCCAATCTCCATCGTCTGTTTCCACTTTTGAAATTTCCTCTACTACATCCATCCCCTTGATCACTTTTCCGAAAATGGTGTATTTACCATTTAAATGTCCAGTTGATGATTTCGGTCCTAGAAAGATGAAAAATTCATAAGGTGCTGTTCTGTTATCTGGGTTTTTACGATATTCCTTGGCTCCTGAAACCGTACCGTATTCGTGAATACGACCAGGAATTATTTCCGCAGGAAGTAAATATTCATTACCAAGTTTTGCACGTTTTTTTGGCGTTGATGTAAGGTCGCTGGTGCCAGCTTGAATAATAAAGTTTGGCACAACACGATGAAAAAAGGTCTCATCAAAATAATGCTGTTTTACCAAGTAAATAAAATTTGCTCGGTGTAGCGGAGTATCTTTGTAGAGTTCAATTTCAATATCACCAAAACGAGTATTGATTAAAACCTTGGTTTCAGTATTTTTCTCACCGTACTCCGTTAAAAAGGAAACTACATTTTCATTCGTAATAACAGGATAATCGGTCGTATCTTTATTTTCAGTTTCTAATTCAGTTTCAGTTTTGGTTGGTTTGTTGGTATCGACCTTTTCCGAAGCTTTGACTTTGTTTTCGATTTCCGTTTGGGAGGCCTTTTTCTTATCTTCGCAACTTCCAAAAAACAGGACTATTCCGAAGCAATAAATAAATAATTTTTTCATAAATGGATTTTCGCGATTTTGAAAAACGGATTGTAAATGTAACAAAAATGGAACTTCCAGGAGAGTCCGTACAATTTAAAATGGCACCCATAGAACGTTTACAAGAGTTGAAGCGCGATGCAAAAAATATTGATACAGCGAGAAGAGCAGGAGTGATGTCTCTTTTTTACCCTTCGGAAGATTTTGAAACGCGACTGATTTTAATTCTTCGAAAAACATATAAAGGCGTTCATTCAGCTCAAGTAGGTTTTCCTGGTGGAAAGTTGGAGCTTGAAGATAATGGTATTGAGGATGCGGCTCTGCGTGAAACGGAAGAAGAAGTAGGGGTTTCACGAAAAACTATTTCGGTTTTAAAAAAAATGACCGAGATATATATTCCACCAAGTAATTTTTTTGTGCAGCCCTTTTTAGGAATAACCACGAAGCTACCTAAATTTGTAGCCCAGGAAGACGAGGTTGAAGCCTTAATCGAGGTAACGTTACAAGATTTTATGGACGATGTTAATATAACCACTGAAACTTTAACCACGTCATACGCCACTAGTCTTGAGGTACCTGCGTTTAAACTTAACGGACATATAGTTTGGGGTGCAACGGCAATGATGCTTAACGAGGTACGTGAATTGTTGAAAAAGGTACTGTAAAAGCATATTTTAGTATATTTGCCCTGAAAGAATAACGAAAACTGCAGAATGAATAACGAAACCACTCTGCTACTCCCACTGAATATTGACCACTGATCACTAATAAATGAGTCTCTTCAAAAAAAACCCATTTGGGCATATACTTTTCTTAAAACTCTGGTTAATACGGATTTCTGGGGTATTAACTCATAGACGATTCAAGGGTTTTAACGAATTGAAAATTCATGGAAGCGAGATTATAAGAGAGCTTCCTGACACTAATGTGCTCTTTGTGAGCAACCACCAAACCTATTTTGCAGATGTGGCGGCAATGCTACACGTTTTTAATGCTAGTTTAAGCGGTAGAGAGGATAGCATAAAAAATGTAGGTTATTTGTGGCGTCCAAAACTCAACATTTACTATGTTGCCGCAAAGGAAACCATGAAAGCGAGTTTATTGACTAAGATTTTGGCGTACACTGGTTCTGTTAGTATTGAACGTACCTGGCGTGAAAAAGGAAAAGAGGTAAATAAGCAAGTGAAAATGAGCGATGTAAGTAATATAACCAAAGCGCTAAACGATGGTTGGGTTATTACTTTTCCACAAGGAACTACAAAACCTTGGAAGCCAATTAGACGTGGAACAGCACACATTATAAAAAAGAATAAACCTATTGTTGTACCTATTGTTATTGATGGTTTTAGAAGATCCTTCGACAAAAAAGGATTACGCATTAAAAAGCGAGGTATTCTTCAAACTTTTGAAATAAAACCACCTTTGGAAATTGATTACGAAAATGATTCTATGGAGAAAATCGTAGAGCAATTGGAGTATGCAATTGAACAACATCCATCCTTCTTAAAAGTTATTCCATCAGAAGTGAAGCAGACGGAGGAAGAATTGAACAAAGAACGACAGTGGAAGTATTAAATAAGTGGTTGGTAGCAGTAATCAGTACTGTAAACTGCCACTGTCAACTTTTACAGTATAGCGCTACTTATTACTACAGTTCTATCTTCTTGAGTTCTTTATAATTTCTGTAAAGTCTTCGTAATAAGATTCCGTAAAGAAGTCGGTAGAACAACAGTACAACTGCAACCATAACAACTCCCACCACTATTTGAATAAGAAAAAAGATGTTTATAAATTTTTCTTGAGAAATCTTTTTAACTCCATAATCTTCCGTCATATATCTAAAGATTTCATCTTGATTTAAGTAGTAAAATGCATTTACAACTATAAGTAAGATAACGAAAGTCAGCACGTTATAAATCACGAAATATCGGACGGTTTTTCGTGTGCGTAAAATATTCTTCATTAGATCTTTAATAGAATCTGTTGTCGAAATTCTTAGATAGTTTTTATAGAAGAGGAAAATGAAGAATCCAAAAACCAAATAATTCAAAATATTGGCAACCAATAAGGTGTTATGTAGCCCGATATCATCACTAAACTTCGCGCTAGATTCGGGAACACAAAAGGCGAGAATAGTCCAAAAGAGAATTTCGGCTATACTGATGTAGAATATCCACTTCACAATAGAAGAAGATTTTCTCAATACCATTTTATAGATATCGTTATAGGACAAATGCGGGAGCTCTTGCTCCTGGGTTTGCCACTGTTTTTTTAATAATTCTAATTGATCCATAATGCTTACGGATTTAAAATTGTTCGTAATTTTCCTTTTATCCTATTCATTTTCACACGTGCATTTACTTCAGTGATACCTAAAGTTTCAGAAATTTCTCTATAGTTTTTATCTTCCAAGTATAGAAAAACCAACGCTTTATCAATATCGTTCAAATCCTTTACAGCACTGTACATAAGCTTTAATTGTTCCTCAACTGTATCGTCATAGGGTACTGATGAAATTTTAAAGCTCACTCCTTCGTAATCCTGTGTCTTTATTCTTCGTTTTGATTTTCTGTAAAGGGTAATTGCAGTATTAAGCGCTACGCGATACATCCAAGTACTGAATTTAGAATCACCTCTAAACTTTGGGTATGCTCTCCAAAGTTGAATGGTGATTTCCTGAAACAGATCATTGTGTGCTTCGCTGTCGTGGGTGTATAACCTACATATTTTATGTACAATGTTTTGGTTCTCCTCCAATAGGGATACAAAACTATGTTCAAGTTCTTTGTTCAATGGTTTGTCTCTTGGCTACTTATTAGTATTCTTTAAGGGCGCTTTGTTACAAAAGTGATAAAAATTAAGAGAACTCGCTGGACAATGATTAATTTTAAGGTGTAAATTATTTCTTATGAATATACCCGAAATTGGCGTTCCAAGAATCGTTATAATTGGTGGAGGATTTGCTGGTATTTCTTTTGTAAAAAAACTTCGAAAAGAAAAAGTGCAAATTGTTCTTTTTGACCGTCATAACTACCATACTTTTCAACCATTACTATACCAGGTTTCTACAGCTGGATTAGAACCAGACTCTATTGCATACCCACTTCGAAAAGTATTTAGGAAGAATATGGATTTTCACTTTAGATTGGCTGAAGTTGAAAGTATCGATACAGATAGTAATACTATTGAAACCTCAATAGGAAGCTTGCAATATGATTATTTAGTGGTTGCAACGGGTACACGTACCAATTTCTTCGGTAATGATAGTATTGCAGAAAATAGTATGCCAATGAAAACTGTTCCACAAGCTTTAAACATTCGAAGTTTAATACTTCAAAATATTGAAAAGGCAGATATTACCGCAGATAAAGCAAAAAGAGAGCGATTGTTGAATTTTGTAATCGCAGGAGCAGGGCCAACAGGAGTAGAGCTTGCGGGTGCTTTAGCAGAATTCAGAAAAGGGATTTTAGAAAATGATTATCCTGAACTTGAAGAAGAAGAAATGCATGTTCACCTTATTGAAGGTCAAGACAGAGTTTTACCCCCAATGAGTGAAAAGGTTTCAAAAAAAGCTCAGAAATTCCTTGAAAAACTGGGTGTTCAGGTTCATCTTGAAACGCTTATAAGTGATTATGATGGAGAAACAGTGACTACAAATGATGGCCAAAAGTTTCAGACCGCTACGTTTATTTGGGCGGCAGGAGTTACTGGTGCACCGGTTAAAGGTATAAATGGAGAGGCTTTGGTAGAAAGAGCAAACCGTTACAACGTAGACCAATTCAACAAAGTAAAAGGTTTTGATAACATTTATGCGCTGGGTGATATAGCCCTTATGAAATCTGACGAATATCCGAAGGGGCATCCACAAGTTGCTCAACCTGCAATACAACAGGGTGAGAATCTAGGGAAAAACTTTAGGAAAATGCTTAAAGGCGACAGCGACAAGATGGAACCATTTAAATATTATGATAAAGGCACAATGGCAACGGTGGGTAGAAATAAAGCAGTCGTCGATATTGGCAAAATGCACTTTGGAGGTGCTTTTGCTTGGTTTTTATGGATGTTTGTTCACCTTTGGTTTTTGGTTGGTTTTAGAAATAGAGTGATAACTTTTTTTAATTGGACCTATAGCTATATTAATTATGATAGAGCTGCACGTTTAATAATTAGACCTTATAAAAAAACCTCTCCTAATCTCCCCAAAAGGGAGGAGTCACTTAAGAGTTCCTAGGAGAATTTTTTGAATTAATGGACTATAACCTTAACAGGAAGTGGCCCACCATTTGAAACCCAACTGCCGCCAAGACTAAAAAGATTAACGTTTAAAGGGTCTTTGGTTTCTATTTTATCCACGTTTACTTTTAATGCATCATAAGTATCAACACCTTTTAAGTTAACGTTCAGCTTATCAGTAGTGTTGATGTTCACTAATCGAACATCCATTACATCATTCTCTGGTACTATTTTATAACCGTTTGGAATATCTGATGTTTTTTCAGATTCATTTGCGTAAGCCGAAGGAATAATATTAAAATCCTTAACTACATTGATAGTTAAACAAATGGCTATAATAGTCAGTATTGATTTGGTATAAGTGTCGGTTTTCATAGTTAAATGGTTTAAGAGATTTAAAGTGTTTAAGATACAAATATTTCAATCGGCTTTTATGAATACTTTTTTAACCTTCTAATTACTTTTTATATAGGAAAGTCCTCCTGTTTCTTCTCTTTCATTACGTAATTTTTCACTTTCTTACTTCCCAAGAGGCGATTGCGAGTTTTTTATAAAACATCAATAAAATATAACGGTTTCAGTGTTTTATTCAAAAAATATGAAATGTTTTTAAAGATTATTTATTGTTAAATAAAATAAATTTATTGTTTATCAATAAATATTAATCTAAATTCGTTTTATATTTCTAAACCACTTCAATATGAAAACAACTGATATTATGAAGCTAACGAATATTATATTCTGGTTAATATTTATTGGATTATGTATTAAAACAGGAGCGATTTTAATTTCGTTTCTTGTCAGTATTCTTGGCAATCCAGAAGCTGCTAAAGATCTTTACTTTGGACTGGATCTTTTTGATCTTTATAAATCGAACCTTAACCAGTATATAAATGTAGCAAGTTTTATTTTTGTATTGTCTGGAATGAAAGCTTATATCGCCTATTTGGCGGTAAGACTTTTTATGAAGTTTGACTTGAACAATCCATTCAACAAAAGCGTAGTGGATTTTATTTCTAAAATTAGTTATTATGCTTTAAGTATTGGTATCGTTTCTTTGGTTGCCGATCAATACAACGATAGGTTAATAAAAAGAGGTGCTGAAACCTCCCATATAAATTGGGGGGCGCAAGAATTTTTATTTTTTGCAGGTATCATCTATATCCTGGCATTGGTATTTAAAAGAGGAGTAGAGATTCAAAAAGAAAATGAACTAACAATCTAATTATGCCGATAGTAGTAAACTTAGATGTTATGATGGCAAAAAGGAAAATGTCATTGAATGAACTTTCCGAAAAAGTGGGATTGACACTCTCTAATCTTTCCATTTTAAAAACAGGAAAAGCAAAGGCTGTTCGGTTTAGTACCTTAGAAGCCATCTGTGAAGCCTTGGAATGTCAGCCTGGAGATATTCTGGAATACGTTGAGAAGTAATTATGTATTGATTAGCTCAATTTTCGACGAACGAGAAGGTGTAGATTAAATTAGACTTTATTACATATTTAAAATGTGAAAATTAAAGGTAAAGGGTTTTTCAAGTCATTAAATTACAGTTGGATACTTGATTTTTACAGTTCGGTTTATTTTTTTAGTAATATATATATTGAAGTTTAATCTTTGAACTGAAAATTAAATCAACTAACACATGAAAACTTCAGTCCTCACTTTTTTCTTTCTTGTTTTTCCAAGTCTGTTTTTTGCACAAACTACGGTTTCAGGAACGGTTACAGATAATAAAGGAATACCAATTATGGGTGCTAATGTCTATCTTGAAGGTGGATTTGATGGAAGTACTTCAGATGAAAGTGGGAAATTTTCCTTTGAAACTTCGGAAACTGGCTCGCAAACTTTGACTGTATCATATATTTCCTTTGAAACCTCCAAACTTATCGAGGATGTTTCAAAAATGAAAAACTTGACTATTAAGCTTCGGGAAGATGTAAACTCCTTAGAAACTGTAACTATTTCTGCAGGTTCCTTTTCAGCAGGGGATAACAGCAAGGTTTCTGTTTTAAAACCTTTGGATATTGTTACCACTGCCAGTGCGGTGGGCGATATTGTTGGAGCTTTTCAAACGCTGCCTGGAACGAGTACAGTAGCAGAGGATGGACGTCTTTTTGTTCGTGGTGGTGATGCTGGCGAAACGCAAATTTTTATTGATGGTATTCGTGTATTTACACCTTATGCGCCCACCGCCAATAACATACCAGCTCGCGGACGTTACAGCCCATTTTTATTTGACGGAATCACATTTTCTACAGGTGGTTATTCTGCGGAATTTGGCCAAGCACTTTCTTCAGTTTTACTTCTAAATACTATTGACGAACCAACGCACGATAAGACCGAAATAGGCATAATGAGTGTGGGTGGTAGCTTGGGACATACTAAAAAGTGGAACAAAAGTTCTTTAAGCGTAAATGCTTCCTATATAAACTTGGCGCCGTATATCGCAATTTTGCCGGACAGAAACGACTGGAAGAAACCTTATGAAACCGCATCTGGTGAAGCTGTATTTCGTCAGAAAATAGGGGATGGGCTATTGAAAATTTACGGTGCTTTTGACACTTCCAATTTTGAACTCACGCAGGAAGACATCAACCAACCTGAAGGAACTCGATTTAAACTTAACAATCAAAATTTTTACACAAACTTCAGTTACAATGGAAGGTTGAATAATGATTGGACGATTTTTGGTGGTGGGAGCTATACCTTCGGAAATACAAAAGTAGGAATTGATACGGCAGATATTAAAGATGTGGAAAACTCTGCACACTTTAAATTGAAATTGCAAAAACGCTATAGTAATCGATTTAAATTAAATTTTGGAGCAGAACAATTTGTAACGGATTTCAATGAAAATTATGACGAGCCGGATTTTGCCGCAAAGCTTGGTTTCAACAATAATATTTCAGCTGCTTTTACGGAAGCTGATATTATTTTCTCACGAAAACTAGCGCTTAAGCTCGGTGTTCGTGGAGAATATAGTGAGCTGTTTAAAGAGTTTACATTTTCCCCAAGGGTTTCATTTGCCTATAAAACAGGGAAGAAAAGTCAGCTGTCTTTAGCTTACGGCGATTTCTATCAACAACCTGAGAAGGAGGTGTTGAAATTTTCGAATAAACTGGAAGCTCAGCATACACAACATTACATTTTGAATTATCAATATTCAGCGAACAATAGAATTTTTCGAGCCGAGGCTTATAGAAAGAACTACAGTAATCTTGTAACCTACAGTGATGAGATTCCAGGTATAAACAGCACATTTTTGAACAATGGAGATGGATATGCCCAAGGACTGGACTTGTTTTGGCGCGATAATGAAACAATTAAAAATGTGGATTATTGGGTGAGTTATTCCTATCTAGATACAAAACGGAAATACAAAAATTATCCTATTGAAGCTAGGCCCAATTTTGCGAATATGCACAATCTTTCCGTAGTTGCGAAGTATTGGATTGACGATTGGAAAAGTCAGATAGGTTTCACATATCAATACGGTAGTGGAAGAACTTATACTGATCTGAATACTCTCGGATTTCTTCAGAATAAAACCAAAAGTTACAATAGTGTTAGCTTAAACTGGGCTTATTTAATTTCACAACAAAAAATTCTATATGCCTCTATAAATAATGTTTTTGCTTTTAAGAATGTAAATGGATATCAGTATGCAAATACCCCAGATGCAAATGGAAACTTTGGCAGAAGAGCGCTTCGTCCTGCAGCCGATCAATTCTTTTTTGTTGGGTTTTTCTGGACAATTAGCCAGGATGGAAAGGATAATCAATTGGATAATTTATAGAGAATGATGGATGCTAGATGACGGAAGACAGATACTGGAAGTTGAAACTTGTTAAATTTAGGAAGAGAATACAGTTCAGCTCTATAAATCAACAGTTGGGTTTATAAATATTTTCAGAACAGATATTTTAAGAGAAATTTGAATGTAATAAAAAATAATAATAACCAATAAAAAATATAAAAATGCAAAACGTACTCACTTATCTCAGCCTATTTTTTACAGTAGTTGTAATGCAGGCACAAACCGGGACCACTGTTGTAAATTCAGATTCTACATCTACAAAGTACCAACAGGGAATGAAAAAAGCTTTAAAATTGTGGCATGAAGACAAGCCTTGGGAAGCTGCCAATGTTTTTGAACGCGTGGCAGCTGCAGAACCAGACAAGTGGTTGCCGCCGTATTATGTAGCGCAGATAAACGTAGTTAATAGTTTTGGTGAAAAAGATAAAACTAAGATTACGGCGCAATTGGAAAAAGCCCAAGACTTTATAAACGATGCTACAGCACTTTCAAAGGACAATCCAGAGCTAATCGCGTTACAGGCCCACTGGTATACTGCATGGTTAGCTTTTGATCCTCAACAATATGGAATGGCGTATTCTGCAAAGGCTGCGGAACTTTACAATCAAGCCTTAGCGCTAGCGCCGGGGAATCCACGAATGATTTTTGCAAAAGCACAATGGGATATGGGCAGTGCAAAATATTTTGGAGAATCCGTTGAATCCTATTGTAAAGACGTTCAACGTGCCATAGATCTTTTTGCTACCTTTAAGCCAGCTGGTGAATTCTACCCTGCCGATGGTGAAGAGCGAGCTAAGAAAATTCTGGCAGAAAGCTGTAACGAATAATCAATCAAACCCACCTACAAGGTCTTCTGGATCTTGTAGGTATTTTAGAGGTTTCTAGCCGAGAAAGATTATATATTCAAAAAAATAATGACGCGTATTTTAAAAGATTTTGGAAAGGCCTTTTTTGTAGGAATCCTTGTATTTATAGTGCTTGAAGTAATTCAGTATGCTAATGGATTTGTGTTTGATAATTTCAGACAATTACTTGTTTCTTTTCTCTACAATCAGTTATACTCCATTACCTTATATATGGTAAACGCACGTTACTTCGGGTTTTTACTAAAGATATTTCCCAATCAAGCTTTTAAAGCAAAGAATCTTTTAAAAGCATTAGTAGGTGGAATAGTAATTACCGTTTTAAGTCTCTTTCTAATTCGCGTTTTCATACAGGTGGTTTTTGAAGGAAGGAATTTTTTAGAGTTTATTTCTTCTGAAAAGATTGAGTTTTATTACATAACTTTTGTTATTTCGATGGTAATTACGGCCATTTTCTATACCGTCCATTATTACCGAAACAAACAACAAACCATTGTAACTGAGCAAAAGATAATTGCGGGCACAGCTTCGGCACAATTTGATGCGTTAAAAAATCAGCTGGATCCTCATTTTCTTTTTAACAGCCTGAACGTACTAACAAGTTTAATTGAGGAAAACCCTGAAGCGGCAACACGTTTCACTACTTCACTTTCAAAAGTGTATCGTTACGTTTTAGAACAGAAAAATAAAGAGTTGGTAACCTTAGAGGAAGAGTTGAAGTTCGCTAAACTCTATATGTCGCTTTTGGAAGTTCGGTTTGAGGATAGTATTGTTTTTACAATCCCTTCACATTTGGAAGATTCGCAGGCTAAAGTTGTTCCATTGTCACTTCAATTGTTATTGGAAAATGCTGTAAAGCACAATCAAGTTCTACCGTCCAAAAAACTTCATATTACAATTTCAGAAGAAAAAGGGAACTTGGTGATTACTAATAATAGCCAGCCAAAAAAGGTATTAAAGGAAAGTACTGGCGTTGGTTTACGGAATATTCGCGATAGGTATGCAATTTTAACTAAGCGTCCTGTAATAGTTGACCAAAATGAAAAAGAATTCAGAATTACCATCCCTATTCTAACAGAAAACGTGCAAATTATGAATACATCACAAACATATATTTCAGAAAAAAAGTACAAACTTGCGAAAAAGCAATTGGAGAAGCTTAAAGGCTTTTACATACACTTAGCTATTTACATAATTTTTATACCAGTGTTAATTTACCTAAATATTATTTCACGAGCGGGATTTCCTTGGGCACTATTTCCAATTCTTGGATGGGGCTTTGGTATAATGGGGCATGCATCTGAAACCTTCAATTATAATCCATTTTTTGGAAAGAATTGGGAAGAACGTAAGATTCGCGAATTAATGAACAAAGATGAATAATTTACACTTCATCCATTTAAACCTACAGTTCAGAGAATGCTTTTTTATATAGCATTCAATATTTGGTACTTTTAATCTATACTTATAAAATAACACAGTAATGAAAATCGATAAAGAAGATCAAAAATATATAAAGGCAAAAAAGAAGGTTGAAGACATGAAAAAATTTTACTCCAATGTTATGATGTATGTCTTTTTTATTTGCGCACTTGCAGGACTAAATTATTATGTAAATGAACTGCGCAATCCTTGGTTTTTATGGGCAGCTTTCGGATGGGGAATTGGAATATTCTTTCAAGCGATAAAAGTGTTTAGTTGGACTCCTTTTATGGGGAAAAATTGGGAAGAGAAAAAGATGAAGCAATTTATGGAGGAAGAAGAAAACAATCAAAATCGCTGGAATTGATATGGACGTAACTGAAGGAATAAAACTGAGAAAAGCTAGAAAAAGAGTAGAAGCGATAAAAGGCTTTTACAAACATTTGCTCATATATTCCTTAGTGAATATTGTCTTGTTTATTGTGAGAGCTGATGTATTGCAGTTTTTTCAAAATAGCTCAACAGATAAAAACTTTATCGATTGGGTGGATTGGAATATTCTTATAGTTCCGATATTTTGGGGGATTGGTTTACTATTTCATGCTGCGAAAGTTTTTCAGTATAAATTTAAATTTATAGTGGACTGGGAAAAAAGACAATTGGAAAAATTCATTAGTGAACAATAAAGAATCAATCAGCCAAATGAACGTACTAATTATTGAAGACGAAAAACCTTCTGCGCGTTATCTTCGGCGTATGCTGGAGAAACAGGATGTAACCGTAAACCAAATGCTACACAGCGTTGGAGAAGCGGTAGAATGGTTTCAGAAGAATGAACAGCCAGACTTAATTTTTCTCGATATTCAACTGGGTGACGGCCTTTCCTTTGAAATTTTTGATGTTGTTGAAGTGAGCAGCGCCATAATATTTACCACCGCTTTTGATGAATATGCGCTACAAGCTTTTAAGCTAAACAGTATTGACTACTTACTAAAACCTATTGACGAAGAAGAGTTGAAAGTGGCCGTTAAGAAATATAAATCTTTTAAACCAAGCTCTAAAAACGTACAATTCAATTTTGAAGATATTAAAAGACTACTTGTAAATCCAATGGAGCACGATTACAAAAAACGCTTTACCACAAAAATTGGACAGCATATAAAGATGATTTTGGTAGATGAGATTGAGTGTTTTTATTCTGAAAATAAAGGTACTTACGCACATACTATAGATGGACGGGATTATCTTCTGGAAACTACTTTAGAACAATTAGAACAGGAACTTTCGCCAGAAACATTCTTTAGAATTAGTCGAAAATTCTTTATAAATATTAATTCTATAAGAGATATCATTTCTTATACAAACTCACGCCTTCAATTGAAATTAAATAGTTATACACAGCAAGATGTTATAGTTGCCCGCGAACGGGTGAGGGATTTTAAGCTATGGTTGGAGTAATCTTATTCCTTCTTTTTGGAGGATTCAATTCTATTTTCCTGAAATGAAGAAGGTAAAAGCTTAGGAATAAACTTTACTAATAGAGGTAAGAGTACCGTACCGCCCGGTAGCAAGAAAATTGTGAGGGAAGGTATGGTTTTACAAATATCCAATAACTGTTCTTTTACTTTTCCTTTCTCTTCAACTGAAAGATCCCGTAAGGTTGATTGCCCTAAAAGCATCACTAATTCACCACTTTCTGCAAGCTCACGTGCTAATCGATCTTTATTTCGGATAATTAAGAGTTTTACGGTGGAGGAAGACTGTTTATAAAACTGCTTTATTGGATGAGAATATTCAAAATGAAGAATTTCTGGAGTGTACTTTATTGAAAATTCATTTAAAGCATTGAGACTCTGCGTTAACTCTTCTTCTGAAAAATCTAATGTTATCAATAACTGCTGTAAAAATTGATGTTCACTATCGTCCAACTTCAAATCCTCCCATACGGTCAGACAGCAAAGATCAAGCATATATCTCTTTTCTAATGAATCATTATCGTCATCCAAATAATTAAGACTTTCTAAAAAAGTAGCGGAACCAACATCTGTTTCATCAATTAGATATTCTGATGATGTTTCAAATAGTTCGATTAGTAGTTTATCGTATTTTGATTTTTCTTTTTTTGACTTTAAAGTATAAAAGCAAGCTGTAAGAACATTTTTTTCTTTTTGTCGATAATATGCCTTAGTAGAGTTTCGATCTTTTTGCCATTGTTTATAGACCAATACATCCAAAAATAATAATGAATAGGTGAGTAGAGAAATTGTGTTTTTCTTTAATAAAGAATTTGCTTCCTGTAAACGGGCGGACAAAATATGTTCCAGCGCATTTGAGGGACTGTGCACGATTGAAAATTTATGAAAGAAACCTGTTTTTCCTTTTTCAATATGTCTATAAAAAGTTAGTATATCCGCAATAGCTTCTTGGTTGCTAGCTTTGGGATTATTCTGAAAAAACTGAAATAGAAGGGCGTGAAAAAGATTTACTTTAGTGAGCTCTTCTTTTGTCAGTTTTAAGTAGCCCAGAGATATATTTGACATTGTAGCAACAGAAACCCCATATACAAATCCGGTTAGTTTTAAAGAATTATAAAACTTATGATCATTTTCGAAAATATCAATGAGTTCCTTTCTTTCAAAAAGATTTAAATATTTTAAGATCCAATCTGATGCGGAAGGATTCATTTTAAGTATCTATAATTATTCTTGTTGTTGGCCAAATATCAGGATGTTACTATAAAAACAAGTATTTAAAATTAATCGCTAGAGAAGGAGTAAAAATAATTAATTAAAACCAGCTTTCTATTTCTTACGTAAATAATATTGAGGTTGGTTATCTATCAAGAAATTGATAGATTTTATGAAACCGGTTTTTAGAATCGGTTTTTCAGAGTTTTTTTGTTAGTTAAAGCGTCTGCCATTATGGTAGGCGCTTTTGGTTTAAATAGAAATAGCCTGAGCGTGAGTTCAGGCTATTTCTTGTAATTAATAATTTCGTTTTATATGGTTACTGCTCCCAAAATATACAATTGTGACATAGTAGGAGTCTCACTACCACCTTCCGGCTCTAGTGTTATTCCAAATGCCTCAGGATCGGGGAAATTATCAAATTTATATATTCCTTCTCCCGTTTCGTTCTCAGATGCAATTAAGCCCATACTTGTTGGGGTTAAGGGTTCCATTTTTAAGGACCAAACCTGATAAACTTTTCCTCTTGGTGGAGTGGGTAAGCCTTTTGTATCTATATAAGCCACACTTTCTTTTTTGTTTAGATAAACTTTTGCAAAAGCTTGGGGTGCTACAGCTTGATTTCCTGGAAGAGTGTACGCTTGATAATCTTTAGATCTTAGTACATCAAGTACTTCGGAACTTTCAGCAAGTTGAGTTTCAACAGTACTCTTTTCTTCCTTTAAAACCGTATTTTCGGTAGTGGTAACTCTAAGTGAATCATTTAAATCATTGGTTTGTTTCAGCATATACATAATTCCTCCCATAAACAAAATAGCAGCTGCCCATCCAGTAATTGCTGGTAAGTTTAATCGGCGTACTTTAGTATCGCTACGATTATTTACGTTTCTTATTTTATCGAGGATATATGTCCAAGTCATAGCCTGTAATGGAGGTGAAACGGCTTCTCCCAAGTGAAGTAATGACTCTTCTATTTGCTCGGCTTCTTGTTTTACTATTGGATGGTCTTGAATGGCCTTTTCAACCTCCAATGCTTCATCGGGTGGCAATGCACCGCAGAGGTACATTTCCAATTTTCCAGATTCTATAATTTCTTCGGGGGTCATATCTTTATCCTAATATCATAACCCGTAAATCTTTAATACAGGTTCGGTTTCTTGTTTTTAATGTTCCTAAGGGAATCTCCAGTGTCTTTGAAGCTTCCACTTGTGTATATCCCTTAAAGTATAAGAGATCTATAATCTTTATACAGGCGGGTTTAAGTGCGTCTATAAATTTTTTAATACCAATTGCATTGGTTTTTCTGTTTAAACTATCAGACGACGACAATATATCTACGAAGTTTGTCGTACTCAGGTTTTTTCTTGAGTTTTTAAAAGCTTTGGAACGTGTTTCGTCTATAGCTGTATTTCTAGCAATATTCAAAAGCCAAGTAAAAAATCGACCTTTTTTGACAGAATAAGTCTGAGCGTTGTTCCATACTTTTATAAAGACGTCTTGTAATAGTTCTTCTGCTATTTTTTCATCTAAAACAATACTATATATTATTCCGTAAATAGCTTCGCTATACATTGTGTATAGGCGGGAAAAGGCCTTTTCATCCCCATTTTGCATGGCCGTAATGAGTTCATCGGGTTGTTCCATTCGCTTTTTTTGATAGTAAATGTAAGAAAATAATTTCCTAAGTTATAAATACTGACTCTAGTTTTACAAAGAATCTAATCTTCATAATCCGGATTAAAGTGTTAAAACTCTTAAGAGATTTAAGAAGACGTTGTGAAAAATTAATTTTTTGATAGCTTTACCGAAACTTAACCCGCTTAAACTAATAATAATCTAAACAAAACTAAAAAATGAACAAAATTACCCAGAGTTTATTTCTGGTCTTGTGCGTATTTTCTACCGCAATGCTAGCCCAAAACTCTTCAAACCCAATCACCAAGCAATTAACAGATTTTGTAGGACAAGAAGAACTAATGCCTCAAGATGTACAATGGCAAGTAACTAGTGAAACTGTAAGTAGTACAAGTGGAATCCAACACATTTACTTCAGACAGCTTTTAAATGAAATTGAAATATATGGTACTGATTCAAGCATTCATACAATGGGCAATGGAAAAGTACTTTCACAAAGCAATAAGTTTATAAAAAACACTGCTGATAAATTAAGTGGGGCAACTCAACCCGGTCTTACTGCAGCCCAAGCTGTGCAAGCTGCTGCAATGCAATTAGGTTATACGGTTGAAGGTTCCTTTTCTGAAATCGAAAAAGCTCAAGGTGTTGCTAAAAAAACATTATTGAGCGAAGGAGGAGTTTCATTGAGACCAATTCCTGTCCAATTAATGTATGCTATTACAGATAACGGATCTCTCGTTTTATCATGGGATTTATCAATTCAAGGAAAAACCGATTGGTGGAGTGTTAGAGTAAATGCTACTACTGGAAAAATCGTGAACCGCGCAAACTGGATGGTTAGTTGTGCATCCGATCATGACCATAGTGATGATGTTAAAGAAATGAACTTCAACACAAACTTATATGACATCCCAAACTATAATGAGCTTGTTTCAAATCAAGCTGCTGCTTGTACAGAGTGTTATGAAGTTTTTGCATTACCACTTGAAAGCCCATATTATGGAGATAGAACAATTGAGGTTTTGCCTGCAGATCCTATCGCATCGCCATATGGGTGGCATGATACAGATGGGGTAGCGGGAGCTGAGTACACCGTAACTCGTGGAAACAATGCAGATGCTTATGAAGACGGTGATAATCCAGGTTATCAACCAGATGGTGGAACAAATTTGGATTTTACAGGCTATCCTTTTGACCAGCATTACACCAATTCCAATCAATACGAAGATGCAGCTATAACCAACCTTTTTTATATAAATAATGTTTTTCATGACATATTATATCAATATGGATTTGATGAAGTTGCAGGAAACTTTCAAGAGAACAATTACGGAAAAGGAGGCTTAGGAAATGATTATGTATTTGCAGAAGCACAAGATGGATCTGGAACTTGTAACGCAAACTTTGGTACTCCTCCTGATGGAAGCAATCCCGTAATGCAAATGTACATTTGTGGGGATAAGGATGGGGATTTTGATAATCTTGTAATTATGCATGAATATGGTCACGGTGTGTCAAACCGTTTAACGGGTGGACCATCTGCTGTTTATTGTTTACAAAACACGGAGCAAATGGGCGAAGGATGGAGTGACTTGCTTGGCGTGCTTCTTACTATTCAGCCTGACGATGTAGGTTCTGATTCTCGCGCAGTAGGAACATATCTTTTTGGACAAGGTATAGATGGCGATGGGATTCGTGAGTATCCATACAGTACAGATATGAATATAAATCCTCAGACATACGATTTTATAAAAAATGCTATAGCTCCTCACGGCGTTGGTTCAGTATGGGCTCAAATGCTTTGGGAAATGACTTGGGGACTAATAGATGCACACGGTTATGATCCAAATCCATACAACTTTACGGGTGATGTAAGCCAAGATTCTGGTAATATTATGGCAATGGCTTTGGTTATTGAAGGAATGAAGCTACAACCCTGTAGCCCTGGTTTCGTAGATGGTCGCGATGCTATTCTTGCAGCTGATCAAGCTTTATATGATGGAGCTAACGAATGTATTATTTGGGAAGCATTTGCAAAAAGAGGATTAGGTTATAGTGCAGATCAAGGTTCTACAAATAGTAAAACTGATGGTACTGAAGCTTTTGATCTACCTTCACCAGAGGCGGAAGGTGTTGCTGATTATTGTCCAGGAGAGACTGTAACAGTTACTGCAACTCCTATCGATTCAGCAAACTCAATAGAATGGTACGATGCTCCTACAGATGGTAATTTACTATTTAGTGGTGAATCTTACACTTTCACACCAACTGGAGACATAGATGTTTATGCTGAAGAGATACCAGTATCTGGAAGTTTATGTAATTCGCGTGCACTTGCAAGTGTAACAATAGATAGCATAGATCCAACTATTACTTGTCCCGAAGACGAAATTGTGAGTGTAGAAGCAGGGGAGCAATACCCACTTCCTGACTATATTACTTCCACAA
This sequence comes from Aequorivita sp., assembly GCA_052105975.1. Lineage (GTDB taxonomy): Bacteria > Bacteroidota > Bacteroidia > Flavobacteriales > Flavobacteriaceae > Aequorivita. The sequence goes on from JBQEAY010000023.1 coordinate 38,713, forward strand.
CAGCTACTGACAACTGTAGTCAAGAACCAGTAGTTACTCAAGATCCAGCTGCTGGAACTTTGCTTGATGCTGGGGAGACAACAATAACAATGACTGCAACCGATGCTGCAGATAATGAAGCTACTTGTACATTCACTGTAACGGTTGATGAATTGGTTGGTGTTGATGATAATGAATTTGCTAACAATCTAGTTCTTTATCCAAACCCTACAAATGGTAGTATAACCTTGATAAATAAAACAGCGTCTCAGTTGAGCAATATTATTATTACGGATGTTAAAGGACGAGTTATTAAAACTTTAAACCTTAGCGGAGCTGGTATTGAGACCAATTTCTCATTGGTAGATCTTGCTTCAGGTATGTATTTCGTTAAAATTAATGCTGAAAATGCAACTGTAATAAAGCGTATTGTAAAACAATAGTCAATTAAATCTAAATTTTTTAAAGAACCCACGTCCTATTATTTGGCGTGGGTTTTTTTAATAACTTTGGCGAATGAAAAAAATCCTCGTCTTTTCAGGCAGTAATAGCTCTAAATCAATTAACGATAAGCTTGCAAAGTTTGCAGCTTCACAAATTGTTGGCCATGATATTAAAATTATCAAATTACCAGATTACGTCTTGCCTATTTTTAGTGAAGATATTGAGCAGGAAAAGGGATACCCTATAGATTTGAAAATGCTTTACAATAAAATTGATGAAGCAGATGCTCTTATCATTTCTGTAGGCGAACATAATGGGAGCATTTCAGCTTTTTTTAAAAACACGATAGATTGGCTGTCAAGACTAGATCGAAAGTTTTTAGAGGGGAAACAAGTATTACTTATGAGTACTTCCACAGGAAAACGGGGAGGGGCTGGAGCTTTGGAATATATGAAGTATATACTACCTAAGTTTGGTGCTAATATTGTTGAAAGCTTTAGTATTCCTTCTTTTGCTCTCAACTTTTCGGAAGAATCCCAAACAATATCCAATGAAGTTTTATTATTGGGCTTTACGGATGTTATTCAAAACTTTGCACATCAAATAGGGCAGGAATGCGTACAGTAAAGAAGTTTTCTTTTTCTTTAACCGAAGATGCAAAAAAACGATTTCTATTCTGGGCACAAGAGTTTACAGAAGTTGTTTGGCTAGACAGTAATGAGCATTCGCAAAAATACAGAAGCTATCAAGCAGTCCTCGCTGTTGATGCTTTTACAAGCTTAAAAACAGATACTTTTGGTGCTTTTAATAAATTAAAGGAATATCAAGAAACTACAGCAGATTGGATTTTCGGCTATCTTTCCTATGACCTTAAAAATGATGTAGAAAAACTTTCATCGAATAATATTGACAGATTAAAATCTTCGGAATTATATTTTTTTCAACCTAAAAAACTATTTCTCTTTGCTGAAGAATATGTTGAGGTTCATTATTTGAATATGGTTGCAGATGAAATAGAGGAAGATTGGGAAGCAATTTCCAAAACAATCTATAAACCTGAAAAAACAGATATTTCAAAAACTGTTGTTATACATGTTCGAACTTCAAAAGACAGTTATATTGAAAAAGTAAATGAGCTGCTCGAACATATAAACCGAGGCGACATCTATGAAGCAAACCTCTGTAAGGAGTTCTATTCAGAAGAATCGCAAATAGATCCTTTATCGACTTTTCTTCACCTTAATGAAATTTCAGAACCTCCGTTTTCAGTATTTATGAAATTGGAAGAATTATATGCGCTTTCCGCTTCGCCAGAACGTTATTTAAAAAGAAGTGGTAATAAAATTATCTCTCAACCTATAAAAGGCACGGCAAAACGTTTGCCAAATAAGGAAGATGATCTTAAAATGGCCCGGCAATTAGCGGCCGATCCAAAAGAACGTAGCGAAAATATAATGATTACTGATTTGGTACGGAACGATCTCTCTCGCTTTGCAGAAAAAGGTAGTGTGGTCGTGGAGGAACTTTGTGGAGTTTATACTTTTGAGCAAGTTCATCAAATGATTTCTACTGTTTCCTGTCATGTTTCTTCTACCTTTTCCAGTGTTGAGATTTTGAGAAATACCTTCCCAATGGGTAGTATGACAGGAGCTCCAAAAATTTCAGCAATGAAAATAATTGAAGAGATCGAAGATGCCAAACGTGGACTGTACAGTGGTGCTATTGGTTATTTTTCACCTGATAACGATTTTGATTTTAATGTTGTTATTCGAAGTATTCTTTATAACTCTGAAAAAGAATACGTCAGCTTTTCTGTTGGCAGTGCGATTACTGTGAATTCTATTCCTGAAAATGAATATAAAGAATGCTTACTGAAAGCAAAAGCAATGCAACAAGTATTAAACGCTACGTCTGATTCTTAGTTAGATAGTGGTTTCTATTAGTTTTTCAACTTATATCGTTTATTTATTAGTGTTTAAGCTTATAATGTATGTTTATTAGCATTATAACTAATAAATGTCTATATTTGAATAAAACTATAAGGAATGAACTATTCTGTTATCTCTGGAGATATTGTTTCCTCAACAAGTCTGAACAATGAAGATCGTAAATTTGTTGAAGAAAATCTAAAAATACTACTTGAAGATCTCAAGCAAAAATTCAATACGTATGGTCGTATCATTAAAGGTGATTATTTGGAATGTGTAATTCCAACTGCTTCCGATGGATTGCGAGTGGCATTGGCTATTAAGAGTTTTATTAAAGCAATCCCGATTGATACCAATAACTACAAAAAAGCAGATAATAGAATTCGACAATTCAAAATACACGGAATTAGACTTGCTATTGGTTATGGTGAATTGAGCCGTTTTCAACCGGAAGAGGGAGTTATAGACGGTGATGCCATTTATTTTTCAGGTCGCGAAATAAGTGGTGAAACTACATACGACAAAGAGCGTATCGTGATAAAAAACACTTTATTTTTTTCTTCAAAAAGCGAAGTATTAAATAAAAATTTTAAACCTTTATTGGCGCTATTGGATGTTTTGATCAGTAAAGCAACCGCAAGACAATGCGAAGTATTGTATTTAAAGTTGATGGATAATCAGGAAGAAGCAATAGCAAAACAGCTTGGTATTGGCCAGTCTGCAGTGAATCAACATTCTACCAGCGTTGGTTGGAATGCGATAGAAGAAGCCGTAGATTATTTTAAAATGGTAATTTCAAATTAAACAATATGGGTTTAGGAGAATTTTTACTACTTCAGTTTATTGCACATTTGTGTTTGGACTACTTTTTTCAAACCGATAAACTCGCTGCACAAAAAAATGCAATAGGTTTTAAAAGCCCTTTCTTGTATTGGCATGCACTTACATGTTTTATATTGTCCTGGCTATTTTCATTACAACTAAATTTCGTTTTGGGAGCGGCAGTGATAACAATCACTCATTTTTTGATGGATGGCTTTAAACATCACTTAAACAATAGTAAAATGATAGGACGCTACGCCTTTTTTATAGATCAAGCCTTGCATATAATGATTATGACCGTAGTTGTTATTTTGTTTGACAAATGGTACGGAATAAACCCTTCCATAGATGTTTCACTGAATTTCAAGTATTTATTGATCATAACGGGATATTTAGTATGTCTAAAACCCGCAAATATTTTTGTAAAGGAAGTATTTAAGTCAACCGATATACAGGTTAGTAGCGATAACGAAATGCCGAATGCTGGAAAAGTAATCGGCGTTTTAGAAAGAATATTAACTCTTACCTTTATTATCGTTTCGCAATATTCAGCAGTTGGTTTTCTTATTGCAGCCAAATCAATCTTGCGTTATAGAAATGACGAAACGCTAAAAACGGAGTATGTACTTATAGGTACCATGCTCAGTTTCGGGATTGCTGTAATCGCAGGAATAGTAATTAATCTATTTTAAATTACGATTAAATTGATTTCTAATTTTAAAGAACATATTACCTCCAATTTTCCATATCTAATCGGGGAAAAGTTACTTATTGCCTGTAGCGGTGGCTTAGACAGTGTTGTTTTAACGCATTTGATGAAAAATGCTGGCTTTGATATCGCTTTGGCGCATTGCAATTTTTCGTTACGCGGAAAGGAAAGCGACGGTGATGAAATGTTTGTTGTAGGCTTGGCAAAGCAGATGGATATATCAGTTTTTGCTGAAACATTTGATACACATAAGTTTGCCGAGGAACATAAAGTTTCCACTCAAATGGCAGCACGAACTTTACGCTATAATTGGTTCGATGAAATTTTAAGAGATTTTAAGTTTGATTACCTATTAACTGCGCACCATCTAGATGACGATTTAGAAACTTTCTTTATAAATCTTTCCCGTGGAACTGGCTTAAATGGCTTGACCGGAATTCCGAAGAAAAACAATAAGGTCATAAGACCAATCCTCGACTTTTCTCGCGAAGAGATACTGGAATATGCTGAAAAGAATAAACTGAAATGGCGAGAGGACAGCACTAACCAAAAAGCAGACTACCTGCGAAATAAGTTACGTCTAGAAGTTTTGCCACAATACAAAGAGACGAATAAAACTGTATTAAAAAACTTTCAAAAAACCCAGAAAAACCTACAAGCTTCGCGACTTCTTGTTGAAGATTATATGGCTTTGGTATATAAGCTAGCGGTTTCCGAAGCACCAGATTCCTATAAAATAAATATCCAAAAGCTTAAGGAGTTACCACATACAGACGAATTACTTTACGAACTTCTAAATGGTTTCGGGTTTACTGAATGGCAGGATATTTCTCATTTACTCAATGCTCAAACAGGAAAGCAGATTTTTTCAAAAACCCATCAACTTCTAAAAAACAGAGAAGAGTTAATTCTTTCTGAAATTGTTTTAGAAGATATAAGCGAAGAGTTTTTAGTTTCTGAAGAAGGAATCACTTCGCCAATTAATTTAAAAATAAAGCCCTCAGAATATATAGGAGAAACAGAAAAAAACCTGATTTACGTTTCTGCTGAAAAACTAAACTTTCCATTAAAACTTAGAAAGTGGAGGAGTGGTGATACTTTTCAGCCTTTTGGGATGAAAGGTAAAAAAAAACTGAGCAAATTCTATAAAGATGAAAAGATCTCTTTGATTGAAAAGGATAAAATCTGGCTTCTTTTAAGTGATGAAAAAATAGTATGGGTTATTGGCTACCGAATGGATGATCATTTTAAAGTAACCAAAAGCACAGAGAAAATTTTAAAAATCAGCTTTAATCCAAAATCATAATCTATGATGAAACAACTAAAAATCACACTGTTTTTCATGTTTGTTGTTGCAGTTTCATTTGCGCAGGATGAAAATTACGTAAAAGAAAACTACACCAAAACGGAAACTACGATAACAATGCGGGATGGCATTAAGCTTTTTACCGTAATCTACGCTCCAAAAGATACTTCAAAGGAATACCCCATACTTTTTCAAAGAACACCTTACAGCTGTCAACCTTATGGCGATGATCAATTCCGCTCTAAAATAAGTCCAAATCAATTTTTGATGAAAGAAGGAAATATAGTTGTTTACCAGGATGTACGCGGACGTTGGATGAGTGAAGGGACTTTTGATAATATGAGAGCCTATATTCCCAACAAAACGAAAATGCAAGTGGACGAAGCGAGCGATACCTTTGATTCGATAGACTGGATGGTAAAAAACATTCCAAACAACAATGGAAATGTAGGAACGTGGGGAATCAGTTATCCTGGTTTTTATACTACATATTCTTTATTGGACGCTCATCCAGCATTAAAAGCAGCTTCTCCTCAAGCTCCTATCGGTGATTTCTTTTTTGATGATTTCCATCACAACGGTGCTTATTTGCTCAGTTATTGGCGAGCAACTGCACTTTTTGGTTATCAGAAAACTGAACCTATTGATAAACCTTGGTATTCATTTCCAGAAATTGATTCAAAAGATCAATATCAGTTCTTTTTAGACGAAGGACCTTTGTCAAATCTTGATAAATACTATAAGAAAGACAATGTTTTCTGGACGCAATTAAAGGAACACCCCAATTATGATGAATTCTGGAAGTCACGTGGAATAATTCAGCATTTGGATAACATCAAACCAGCAGTAATGGTTGTTGGTGGCCTCTTTGACGCCGAGGACCTGTACGGACCATTTCAAACGTATAAAACTATTGAAAAAACAAGTAAAAATTACAACACAATGGTTTTCGGTCCATGGAGCCCTGGTGATTGGACAATAACATCAGAAAGACAAGCTATTGGCAATGTCTATTTTGGAGATAATATCTCCTTGGATTATCAGCGAGATATAGAAACTAAGTTTTTTAATCACTTTTTGAAAAATGATGGCAAGGGAGATTCTGGACTTCCTGAAGCCTATGTATTTGATACCGGTGAAATGAAATGGAACTCCTTTGAAAAATGGCCTCCAAAGAATAGTGAAAGCAAGACCTTTTTTCTTCAAGACCAGCAACGTCTGAATGAACAAATGGAGAAAAGTATATCCTTTGAGGAATTTATCAGTGATCCAAAGAAGCCTGTACCTTATTCTGAGGATATTAAAGTGGTTTTCACTCCTCGAAAATACATGACGGATGACCAACGTTTTGCTGCTCGCAGACCAGATGTATTGGTTTTTGAAACTCCAGTTCTCACAGAAGATATCACAATGGCGGGTCCTGTCTTGGCAAAATTGAATGTTTCAACTACGGGAACAGATGCAGATTGGATTGTAAAAGTGATTGATGTTTTTCCAGAAGAGGCTGAAGACTATCAAGAAACACAGGATTATTTAAAAATGAGCAATTACTATATGATGGTTCGCAGCGAAGTTATGCGTGGTCGCTTTAGAAATAGTTTTAGTAATCCAGAAGCTTTTATTCCAAATGAAAAAACAGCGGTTAATATAAAACTTCAGGATATCAACCATACTTTTAAGAAAGGACACAAAATTCAAATCCAGGTTCAAAGTACTTGGTTTCCATTAATCGACTTAAATCCACAAACCTTTGTTCCAAATATTTTTGAAGTAAAAGCTGAAGACTTCAAAAAGCAAACCCATAGAGTTTATAACGATTCTTCATTAGAATTTACAGTTTTAAAGAAGTGATGGGAAAAGAAAAAAACAAGAATCCCGACCATTGGCCGGGATTCTTTAACAAACCTAACTTAGTAAACTTTAAAGTGCACCAAGAATATTTTCTATCCCCACAAAAAATATTACTTTGTGCATTATCCACTAATTCTATGATTCAAATATAGGGCGGCATTTAGAGTTTCACAATACGTACTTACACGTATATTTGTCTGATTAAAATCATTTTCAGTGTAAAACATAAATAGTAACTTTCCGACTATGAAAATACCCGAAAAAATAGGTGTGCTCACGAGTGGAGGAGATGCACCGGGAATGAATGCTGCCATTAGAGCTGTGGTAAGGGCTTGTGCTTATAACAATCATGAATCGGTCGGGGTTTACCGTGGATTTCAAGGCTTGATTGAAGGTGATTTTAAAGAATTAGATGCAAGATCTGTTAAAAATATGATTAACAGAGGTGGCACTTTTCTAAAATCTGCGCGTTGTAAAGACTTTTTGACCCTTGAAGGAAGAAAAAAAGCCTTCGAGAATCTTAAAAAAGAAAACATAGATTCGTTAGTCGTTATTGGTGGTGATGGAAGTTTTGCTGGAGCATCAGTTTTTGGAAAAGAATTCAACTTTCCCATTGTAGGTATTCCTGGTACAATTGATAATGATATAAATGGAACTGATTATACCATTGGTTATGATACAGCGTTAAATACTGTTGTTGAGGCTATTGATAAAATACGTGATACTGCAAGTTCACATAATCGACTGTTTTTGGTGGAAGTAATGGGCCGTGATGCCGGAGATATTGCGCTAAATGCAGGTATTGGAGCAGGGGCAGAAGAAATCCTTATCCCAGAGCTAAATAGGGGGCGTGAACGTCTTTTAGAATCATTAGATCGAAGTAAAAAATCGGGTAAAACATCGAGTATCGTTGTGGTTGCCGAAGGTGATAAAATTGGAAAGAATATCTTTGAACTAGCGGAATATATTGAGACTAATCTTCAGGAATATGAACTTAGGGTTACTGTTCTCGGTCATATTCAGCGTGGAGGAGTTCCCAGCTGCTACGATCGTGTTCTGGCAAGTAGAATGGGAGTGGCGGCCGTAGATGCATTGTCGCGTGGAGAAACTAATGTAATGATGGGGGTTATTCATAGGAGAATTATTTCTGTTCCTTTTTCCGAAGCAATAAAAGGAGATATTGAAATTGATGAAGAATTAATCCGTGTAGCAGATATAATTTCAACATAGACCTTTCTTATGGAATGGCTCAAAACAAGAACTTCCTGCAAGGCTTTTGAATCCTTGTAGGTATTACAATAAAAAATAATAACGAAGATGATAAAAATAGGAATCAATGGCTTTGGCCGAATAGGGCGATTAGTCTTTAGAATAGCATCAGAACGAGATGACATGGAAATAGTGGCGGTAAATGATTTACTTAAACTTGACCATCTTGCATATTTATTGAAATATGATTCAGTGCATGGAAAATACCCTGGAGAAGTCGAAACTAAAGATGGCAATCTAGTTGTTGATGGAAAAAAAATAAGAGTCACTTCCAAGACAAATCCTGAAAATCTAAAATGGGATGCAGTTGAAGCGACAATTATTCTTGAGTGTACAGGAGTTTTTAAGGAAATGGATTCTGCTTCAACCCATTTAAAAGCGGGAGCTAAAAAAGTTGTTATTTCGGCTCCTTCCAAAACCGTTCCGATGTTTGTAATGGGAGTAAATGATAAAGATATAAAACCTACAGATACAGTCGTTTCCAATGCTTCTTGCACTACAAATTGTCTTGCTCCAATGGCGAAGATAATAAATGACGAATTAGGGATTGTTGAAGCCTTGATGACTACAGTACATGCTGTTACGGCCTCCCAGTCCACGGTAGATCAGCCTTCAAAAAAGAATTATCGCGTAGGTAGAAGTGCGCTCAACAATATAATTCCTACTACCACAGGTGCTGCAATTGCGGTAACCAAAGTTATTCCAGAATTGGAAAATAAATTAACAGGAATGGCTTTTCGAGTTCCTACCGCAGATGTTTCTGTTGTAGATTTGACCGTGCGAACAGAAAAAGCTGCGACTTACGACGAAATAAAAGCACTTTTCAAAAAAGCTTCTGAAAACGAATATAAAGGCATCGTCAATTATACTGAGGATGAAGTAGTTTCGCAAGACTTTGTTTCCGATCCGTACAGTTGTACTTTTGATGCCAACGCAGGAATTGCCCTTAACGATAATTTCTTTAAGTTAGTGGGCTGGTACGATAATGAATATGGCTACTCCGCTAAAATGATTGATTTAGCTATTCACGTTGCAACCATTTAAAATATGACTTTAATAACGGATAGCGGATCAACAAAATGTGATTGGGTATTGCTCGATGCTGTGGGAAATGTTCTGCTAAAGACAAAAACCAAAGGCCTCAATCCAGCAGTTATTGATAGCGAAGAATTAAGATTTCGGATATCTGAAAACTTCGAACTTAATAATATTTCCCATAAAGTTGAAATTCTAGACTTCTATGGTGCGGGATGCGGTACATCAATCCCTCGAAAAAATTTAGAGGAGATTCTGATTTTATTATTTCCCAATGCAAAAGTTACAGTGAAAGAGGATTTGGCAGCGGCAGTTTACGCTGTAACTACAGATCCTGGAATTGTTTGTATACTGGGTACAGGAAGTAATAGCTGCTATTTTGATGGCGAAGAAATCCATGCTCCAATCGCCTCCTTAGGCTATACTTTGATGGACGAGGCAAGTGGTAATTACTTTGGAAAAAGACTGATTCGAGATTATTATTACAATAAAATGCCTTCTGAAATCGCTTCTGAATTCAAAAAGGGCTATAATCTTGAGGCAGATGAAATAAAGATGAACCTTTATAAAAAACCCAATCCTAACGCATATTTAGCTTCCTTTGCAGAATTTATTTTCACCAGGGATGAAATATCTCCTTATTTTCACAAGCTGATCAAGGAGGGTATAGAAACTTTTATTGAATGTAGAATTCTTACTTTTGAAAAAACACATAAAGTTCCAGTGCATTTTATTGGATCCATAGCACATTTCTCCGAAAACATTATCAAAGAGTGTTTTGAAGAACGCAATTTGAAACTCGGTAATATCGTGCAACGTCCCATTGATGGAATGATTGAGTACTATAAAAATAAAAGTTCAAACTAATAAACTAAAATGCCCTTACCCGCAATCAACCCAACTAAGACTAAAGCTTGGAAAAAACTCAAAAAACATTTTCAAGAAATTGAACATCAGCAAATGCAAGATGTTTTTTCAAAGGATCCCAAACGTGCTAGCCGCTTTAGTATAGCGTGGGAGGGCTTCTATTTAGACTATTCAAAAAATAGAATTGATGATCAAACTATGTCACTTCTACTTAAATTGGCTGAAGAAGTTAAGCTGAAGGACGCTATCGAGCAGCAATTTTCAGGAGAGAAAATCAACGAAACCGAAGATCGCGCTGTTCTACATACCGCATTACGTGATTTTGATAATATGAAACCTGAAGTAAAAGCTACGCTTGAAAAGATGAAGCTTTTTTCCGAAGAAATCATTAATGGCACACATAAAGGTTTTACCGGCAAAAAGATTACTGATATTGTGAATATAGGTATTGGAGGAAGTCACTTGGGCCCAGATATGGTTACTGAGGCACTTCAGTTTTATAAGAACCATTTAAATATTCATTTTGTTGCTAACGTAGATGGGGATCATGTTTCGGAAACTCTAAACAGATTAAATCCGGAAACGACACTTTTAATTATAGTCTCAAAAACTTTTACTACACAGGAAACTTTAGCGAATGCTACCGTGACAAGAAATTGGTTTTTACGAAATGCTTCAGAAGAAGATATTCCAAAACATTTTGTAGCTGTTTCAGGAAATGAAAATGGTGCCAAACAATTCGGAATTTCAGAAAAGAATATTTTTCCAATGAACGATTGGGTGGGAGGTAGGTTTTCACTTTGGAGTTCTGTGGGACTTTCCATATGTTGTAGCCTAGGTTTTGAAAATTTCGAAAAATTACTAAAGGGTGCTTTCAAGATGGACAAGCATTTCAAAAATGAAAAATTTGAAAATAATATTCCTATAGTACTTGCTTTATTGTCAATATGGTACAATAATTCATTTAAAGTAGAGAGTGAAGCAGTGATTCCGTATTCGCAATATCTAAATAAACTTGTTCCGTATCTGCAACAGGCTATAATGGAGAGCAACGGTAAGAGTATTGATAGGCATGGCGAGAAGGTAAATTATCAAACTGGAACAATTGTTTGGGGGAATGTTGGTAGTAATTCACAACACGCTTTTTTCCAACTTTTACATCAGGGAACAAAAATGATTCCAACGGATTTTATTGGTTTTTGTGAGCCTCTACATGGAAATACGGAAAACCACGGTATTTTAATGGCAAATTTCTTTGCTCAAACTGAAGCTTTATGGGAAGGCACCCATAATAAAGATGTTGATAATCCATTTAAAGCTTTTGATGGAGGTAAACCGACTAATACTCTTCTGATAAATAAGTTAACGCCGAAAAATATTGGAAGTCTTATTGCTCTTTATGAACATAAACTTTTTGTGCAAGGTATTATTTGGAATATTTTTAGTTACGACCAATGGGGCGTAGAATTGGGAAAAACAGTGGCAAAGGATACTTTAAATGCCATTGATAAAAAGAAGCCATCGATGATTAATAATCAGTCTACAGAAAATCTTTTAGCTCGATTTTTAAAAACCAAGAGTAAACTGTAACGTACAAGCACCTAACTACAAACATTTTTAGTATCTTTCAGGTATAGACTCCCCGTTTATACAAACTGAGTTATGCTAACAAAAGTCTATGGAAGCGCCGTTTTTGGAGTTGAAGCAACTACAATTGCGGTCGAAGTCAATGTTGATAAGGGAGTTGGTTACCATCTGGTTGGCCTACCTGATAATGCCATTCGTGAAAGCAATTATAGAATTGCTGCCGCATTGCAAAATAATGGCTATAAAATCCCTGGAAAGAAATTAATCCTTAACATGTCACCCGCTGATCTTCGAAAAGAAGGTTCTGCCTATGATCTTACATTGGCAATGGGTGTTCTTGTTGCTACAGAACAGATTGAAGAGAAAAATCCATTGTCAGAATATATTATTATGGGGGAGCTGTCATTGGACGGAAACCTTCAACCCATTCGTGGTGCATTGCCAATATCTTTAAAGGCGAAGGAAGAAGGTTATAAAGGTTTTATCCTTCCGAAGCAAAACGCTAAGGAAGCGGCAATTGTTGCGGGTATTGATGTCTTTGGTATTGAAAATATTAAAGAAGTAATTGACTTTTTTAATGAGAATATCCCACTCGAAAAAACAGTGGTAGATATAGAAGCCGAATTCTACAACCATTTAGAGCATCCCGAATTTGATTTTGCTGATGTAAAGGGTCAAGAATCCATTAAACGTTGTATGGAAATTGCTGCCGCTGGAGGTCATAATATTATTTTGATTGGTCCTCCCGGTTCAGGGAAAACAATGCTTGCTAAACGTTTGCCTAGCATTTTACCTCCTATGACATTACAGGAAAGCCTAGAAACTACAAAAATACACAGTGTTGCTGGACGAACTTTGGAAAAAGCAGGAGTAATGACTTCGCGGCCTTTTAGAAGCCCACATCATACAATTTCGGATGTTGCTTTAGTCGGCGGTGGACAATATCCACAGCCTGGCGAAATTAGTTTGGCGCATAACGGTGTTTTGTTTTTAGATGAGCTGCCCGAATTTAAGCGTGGTGTTTTGGAGGTAATGCGTCAGCCATTGGAAGATCGAGATGTCACTATTTCACGTGCAAAATTTACGGTAACATATCCATCTAGTTTTATGTTGGTGGCGAGTATGAATCCGAGTCCCGGTGGGTATTTTAATGATCCAGATGCTCCTGTTATGTCATCTCCAGCAGAAATGCAGCGCTATTTAAGTAAGATTTCAGGGCCTTTATTAGATAGAATAGACATTCATATTGAAGTAACACCAGTTCCTTTTGAAAAGTTAAGTGACGAGCGAAGAGGAGAGTCTAGTATAGTTATTCGCGAACGTGTTACCAATGCCAGAAAACTTCAATCGGCTCGGTTTTCAGAATCTGAAAATGTACATTATAATGCACAAATGGGCGTTAAGCAGATTCGTCAATACTGCAAGTTAGACGAAGCATCACTACAGCTGTTAAAAACTGCAATGGAACGATTAAATCTTTCTGCTAGAGCCTACGATAGAATTCTTAAAGTATCGCGAACCATTGCGGATTTAGAAGCTTCAGAAGAGTTAAACGGAAACCATATCTCTGAGGCTATACAATACAGAAGCCTTGATCGTGACGGATGGTTTGGATGATATAAATTGAATTTATTCATATTTGTTCCTAGTCAAAAATTCATTTTTAAATTCGTGCATAGGTGGCTTCATAATTTAATATCTTTAAAACTATTTAAATTTTTATGAAGACATACTATTTCCTTTTTATAAGTGCCGCGCTACTAATTGGCTGTAAGAACAATCAATCTGAAACTCCTCAAACAGCAGAAGAAGTAGCAAATATTATTGAAACCTACCCTGAACCAACTTTTACGCTGGCGGATGCAAATAAACTAATTGAGTTGCCTTTGCATTGCGTAGGTACGGAATATCCATATAAACCTGGAGAAACCTTGGAAAGCAAGGCAGATTTGGTAGAACCAGCTTCGGTACATCCAATTTTTTATGGTTGTTTTGACTGGCACAGTGCCGTCCATGGTTACTGGTCTATGGTGAGTTTATTAAAGCAGTTTCCCGATATGGACAACGCAGATGAAGTACGAAATATTCTTAAAGAAAAGATTACTTCTGAAAATGTTACAACTGAAGTAGCATACTTTAATAAACCAATCAATAAATCTTTTGAAAGAACCTATGGCTGGGCGTGGTTACTAAAGCTTTCCGAAGAACTTCACAATTGGGAAGACCCTATGGCTCGGGAATTGGAGGGAAATTTAAAACCTTTGACGAAAATAATGGTACTTCGCTTTAAGGAGTTTCTTCCAAAGCTAAATTATCCAATTCGTGTTGGGGAACACACAAATACTGCTTTTGCTCTAACTTTTGCTTTTGATTATGCTAAATCAACTGGAGATATAGAACTTGAAGAATTAATAAAGCAAAGAGCTCGTGATTTTTATTTAGATGATAAAAACTGCCCGATAACCTGGGAACCTAGTGGTTACGATTTTTTATCACCTTGTTTAGAGGAGGTCGATATTATGAGACGTGTTCTTTCTACCGAAGAATTTATAAGTTGGATGGATACCTTTTTACCACAACTTGCCGATACCAATTATCATTTGAAAGTAGGGGAGGTAAGTGATAGAACAGATGGTAAATTGGTGCATCTGGATGGTTTAAACTTTAGCCGAGCTTGGGTTTTTTATGGATTGTCAAGTCAATTTCCGAAATACAAACACCTTCAAAACTTAGCTAATGAACATGTTGCATATTCATACCCCAATCTTGTAGGTGACAGTTATGAAGGAGGCCATTGGTTGGGAAGCTTTGCTATTTATGCCTTGAATGTATTGCATGAAAAATAAAGTAGATGACTCTGCACCCAATGAAAGAAAAACCCTACAAGATTTCAAGGGTAAAACCCATATAAAAAAGGTTTTTTCCTGTTTTCTTCAATAAAGAAAAACTTATCTGATTGTTTTTGTTAAATTCGTTCTCAACTAATCACTAAATTAATTTAAATTATGTCAAAACCATCAAATTGTATTTCCGTTACTGAAGCCAGACAATTACAGGATAATTGGGTAGCCACACGAGCTGCGGATATAGAACAGTCCCGAGGATCTGAAGATACTCGTGAGTTTCTGTTCAGTGTTGCCGAACTAGAACAATTTTTAGATTATATAAAAAAAGAAAGTTCTTCAGGTTCTGTTTCCCAACTAGGTGTTCGTATTTATTTTGGAGCCTATGATAAAAAAGGTTCAGGCAAGGCGACTGTTTTCTTAGCACCAACTTTGGGGACGTCAGCTGGAGCCGAGAATAATTATAAATTAGAGGCTCTCAATCGTGGAATAACTGGGTATCCACCTAATAACTACTAATCAGAGTGACACTGGCACAAGCACTTTTAATAAACCTTTTTGAGCTTTTAGCCTTTGTCTTCGGTCTTTTTTATTATTCGAGAAACAAATCGAAACCTACTTATTATTTTGTGTGGTTTTTAGGCATTACCGTTTTTGCCGAACTCTTTAATTGGTATGCTTACTTTATAGATTCTGGTTTTTTAAGCTTTTTAAAAGACACCGTATTTCAAAGCAATTATTGGTCTGGAAATATTTACGGTGTTTTTAGTTATTTATTCTATATTAATTATTTTGAAAGGTATTTAAGAGATAAAAAATCAGTAAAAATTCTTGATTTATTTTCAGTAATATTTCTGGTTATAGCTATTTCGGAAATACTCTTTTCAGGAGGCTTTTTCATTAGGTTAATGCCTATTACTAATGTAGTAGGAACATTATTTGTTATTATAAGTGTTGCTTTTTACTATTTGGAATTGCTGAAAAGTGATCAAATTCTGATGGTACATCATAGCTTACCTTTTTATGTTTCTGTAGGCGCCTTACTTTTCCATTTATGTACTACGCCTATATTTATATATAGTGTCTATTACAGCAATTCAATTGACCCTAGCTTTGTTAATTTATACACACACATTATCTTTGGAACTAACATTTTGTTATACTCCGTTTTCATTGTTGGATTTATAATATGCTCTCAGAAAAAGGTCCCTTACTTGATCAAGAAAAACTCTTAATAGTTTATTTTATTGCGGTATTACTGTTCTTCGCGATATTCTCGATTGTTTTTGTGATTGCCTTTCAACGTAGAAAAAATAAATTCTTAAAAGAGCGCTATGAGGCTGAAAAACGATATCAAAGGGAATTGGCGAACTCAAAAATAGAAATCCAAGAACAAACGCTCAAAAACATTGCCTGGGAACTTCACGACAACGTGGGGCAATTACTTTCTGTGGCCAATATACAGCTAAACATTATCATGAGTTCTGCTCCGAAAACCCTCCAAACCCAATTAAAGGAGACAAAAGATGTAGTTCAAGAAAGCGTTCAAGAAGTTCGTTCACTATCTAAAGTTCTCAATAATGAAGTTGTACTTAAAAATGGACTTTTAGAATCTATAAATGTTGAATTAGAAAGATTTAAACGCTTGGGCTACCTGAATGCCTCCCTGCAAATAATAGGAGATCCTGTACCGCTGAATAGCGCCAGTGAAATAATTATCTTTCGTATTCTTCAAGAGTTTCTCTCGAATGTAATTAAACATGCAAGAGCTTCAAATTTATTTGTATATTTAGATTATAATGAAAAAACTTTGGATATATCGGCAACAGATGATGGCGTTGGTTTTAATGTCTCACAAAAAACGAATAGCTCAGGGATGGAGACTATGAGCGGTAGAGCAGAGCTTTTAAACGCCGAATATTCAATTATTTCAGAAATAGGAAGAGGAACGCAATTGTTTCTAAAATATCCTTATAGAAGTTTATAATGAGCCAAAAAGATAAATATAATGTTGTTGTAGTGGATGATCATGCTCTCTTTGCAAGTTCCCTGGAGAAGTTAATTAACTCTTTTGATAATTTTAGAGTTCTATATCATGCAAAAAATGGACAAGTGCTTCAGCAAATGATTTCTGAAAAACACGAAATTCCGCATATTATTCTTTTAGATATTAATATGCCTGTTATGGATGGCTTTGAAACAGCAGAGTGGCTTACTAAAAATCATCCACAAATAAAGACTTTGGCGCTCTCTATGGAAGATGATGAACAAAGCATATTGAAAATGTTACGAAATGGAGCAAAGGGCTATTTGCTAAAAGATATCAATCCAGAGATTTTGAATGTTGCTCTACAGGAACTTATGGATAGAGGATATTATCATTCCGATAAAGTTTCAGAAACCTTATTACATTCCCTAAATCCCGAAAAGGATGATAATATTCTTAATTTTAAGGAGAACGAACTTACATTTCTTCAATTGGCGTGTTCGGAAATGACTTATAAGGAAATAGCAGATATAATGAATTTAAGCCCTAAAACAATCGATGGATATAGACAAGATTTATTTAGACGTCTTAATATTAAGAATCGGGTAGGGCTTGTAATGTTTGCTTTAAAGAAGAATTTGATAAAACTTTAGTAACAAGCATTCCACAAAGCGTCGTCAGGAGCCGGTGCAATAATTACTACTTCTTCTTTTCGCACTGGATGGATAAATGTTAGTTTTTGTGCGTGAAGATGTATGCTACCATCTTTATTACTTCTGTCCGCGTCGTACTTTAAATCTCCTTTAATTGAACAGCCAATACTCGAAAGTTGCGATCGAATTTGATGGTGTCTTCCAGTTTCTAATACAATTTCTAATAAATGGTAATTTTCAAAAGTCTTTAGAAGCTTATAATGAAGAATTGCTTTTTTACTTTCTGGGACCTCTTTTAAATGAGCGTAAGATTTATTCTGCTTAGAGTTTCTTTTTAAAAAATGAATCAGAGTATCTTCTATCTTTGGTGGCGTATTTTTTACAATCGCCCAATATATTTTTTCAGTTTCTCTATCAGAGAACATTTTATTCAACCGTGCCAAGGCTTTGGAAGTTCTTGCAAAAATCACAATTCCACTTGTAGGTCTATCTAGTCTATGAACTACGCCAAGAAAAACAGCACCCGGTTTGTCGTATTTTTCGGCAATATAATCCTTTACTACTTCTGAAAGTGGAGCGTCACCAGTTTTATCCCCTTGCACAAGATCACCCGGACGTTTGTTGACTACAATTAAATGGTTGTCTTCAAATAGAACTTGAAGATTATCCTTTGTACTATGTATTTTGGAAGTTGAAATGGAGAGAAGAGTTTAGAAGTACGGGTGACTCGCGAGTCACCCGTACGTATTTTTATTTTTTAGTTTTGAACACTGAACACTGAACACTGCCACTTTTTAATATTGCTCACTTTCATTAGGAAATTCACCACTTTTTACATCTGTGCTGTATTGGCTAAATGCATTTTTCATCTCAGTATATAGATCAAGATATCTTCTAAGGAAGCGTGGGTTAAATTCGTGTGTCATCCCAATCATATCGTGCACAACCAAAACTTGTCCGTCAACACCATTTCCGGCACCAATACCAATTACTGGGATACTGATTCTTTCGGCAACTTCTTTTGCCAATTTAGCTGGAACTTTTTCTAAAACAATTGCGAAACAGCCGACTTTTTCAAGCAGCATAGCATCCTCAATTAATTTTTCAGCTTCTTCTTCCTCTTTTGCACGAACGGTGTAGGTCCCAAATTTATAAATAGATTGTGGGGTTAGTCCCAAATGTCCCATTACTGGAATTCCTGCATTTAAAATCCTTTTTACAGATTCCTTTATTTCTTTTCCACCCTCAAGCTTGACAGCGTGGCCACCACTTTCTTTCATAATTCGAATAGCAGATCGCAGTGCTTCCTTTGGATCACTTTGATAACTTCCGAAAGGTAAATCTACCACCACTAAACTTCTGTCAATTGCACGCACGACAGAAGCTGCGTGATAAATCATTTGGTCTAAGGTAATGGGAAGAGTCGTTTCGTGTCCTGCCATAACATTGGAGGCTGAATCACCTACTAATATTACATCAATCCCTGCGCTATCCACAATCTTTGCCATTGTGAAATCATAGGCGGTAAGCATGGAAATTTTTTCGCCTTTTTTCTTCATATCTACCAGGGTTTTGGTAGTGATACGCTTATAATCTTTTTTTGCTATGCTCATAATTAGTTTGAAATTGGACGGTAAAAGTAATAAATTACGATTAGAGATGTACGATTTTCAGTTGATGGTTTGGAATCTATCAGTTCGTTAAACAAGTTTAAAATCAGTAATCATAAACGAGAACTGCTCACTATATTTTTTTAGCAGTCACTTACATTAACTTGCACCGCAAGGCCTCCTTCACTTGTTTCTTTATACTTTGAGGTCATATCCTTAGCGGTTTCCCACATAGTTGCTATAACTTTATCCAAAGGCACTTTCGCTTTTGCAGGATCGCTGTTTAGTGCCATTTCACAGGCATTTATGGCTTTTATAGCTCCCATTGCGTTACGTTCAATACAAGGAATTTGTACTAAACCTGCAATTGGGTCACAAGTTAGCCCTAGGTGATGTTCCATTGCAATTTCGCTAGCCATTAGACATTGATCTGGTGTACCGCCCATCAATTCACAAAGTGCGCCGGCAGCCATTGAGGAGGAAACGCCAATCTCAGCCTGACATCCGCCTAAAGCTGCTGAAATGGTTGCACCTTTTTTGAAAAGGCTTCCTATTTCTCCAGCTGTCAGCAAATATTTTTGAACGTCGTCAAAGTTTGCATCGTGGTTTTCTATGACCATATAATACATCATAACGGCAGGAATTACGCCGGCACTTCCGTTGGTGGGAGCTGTTACAACTCTTCCCAATGAAGCATTTACTTCGTTTACGGATAGTGCAAAGCATGAAACCCATTTTAGGATTTGACGGAATTTCACTTCGGTACTTCTGATGGCAGCTATCCATCCTTCAGCATTGCTGTATTTTGTGTCGCCAATTAGATTTTTGTTCATGTCGAAAGCTCTTCTGGTAACATTAAGTCCTCCAGGTAGTGTTCCTTCGGTATGTGACCCCATATACATGGAATCGAGCATTACATCCCAAATCGCTCTTAAACCCTCGGTTATTTCAGTTTCGCTTCTCAATGTTTTTTCATTTTCGAGAACTATTTCTGAAATACTTTTATTTTCGGCTTTGCAATATGCCGAAAGTTCCGCTCCTTTCTCTATTGGGAATGGAAATTTCGCAAACTTATCCAGCTTAATTTTTTTACTTTTCCGTTCTTTTTTTATCGTAAATCCACCACCTATCGAATAAAATGATGAAGATTTTATAGAACCGTCTTTTAAGGTCGCTCTAAAAGTCATTCCATTGGGGTGAAACTCGAGAAACTTTTTATTAAAGATGATGTTTTCTTCAGGAATAAAGGCGACGTCTCGCTCACCATTTAATACCAACTTCTTTTCTGAATTGATAAAATCAATTTCTTTTTCAATGTTTTCAATAGGAAATGTTACTGGATCATAGCCTAAAAGTCCCAGCATTACTGCTAAGTCAGTAGCATGACCTTTACCTGTAAGTGATAGTGAGCCATAAAGATCTATCGTGATCCCTACTACCTCTTCAAATTGATTTTTTTCCTTTAGTTCCTCAATCCAACGCAAAGCTGCTCGCCAAGGGCCTAAAGTATGTGAACTTGATGGGCCTACTCCAATTGATAACATGTCAAAAACACTGATGCTCTCCATATAAATTTCTTTTGAAAACAAAGATAGCATCTTATAATTATGAATGAAGAATTCAGAACTATGAATTTTATTTTTAGAACTTTAGAAACAGGAAATAACTACCTTCTTCTATTCGGCAAAAGTGGTGGTGGAGCTCCTGAAAAAGGATTCCATCGGCCAATGCTCTTGGCTTCTATCCCTGCGGCGCGTATTACAGCACGGTCACCATAGCGGTCTCGCATTTTGTCCATAGCGTGATAGAGGTTGATTATTTTTTCATCGTCATCAAATAAGTCTATTTGAAATCCACCTTCCACCAAATGGCTGAACCGAACACCAACCATACGCACTAAAAGTCTGCGTTGATACAGTTTTTTAAAAAGATCCATTACTACTGGAATGATTTTATGGTCTGCTGAACTGTAAGGTATTTTTTGCTGCATGGTGTAGGTTTGAAAATCTGAATATCGTATTTTAAACATTACACAGGCGGTAAGTTTGTTGCCACGCCGTAGTTGAAAAATCAAGTTTTCTACCATTGCAATGATGATCCCTTCCAGCTTTTTTACATCGGTGGTGTCACGGTCAAAACTGCGTTCGGTAGAAATAGATTTTCGCTCAGTATATTGCTGTACTGGGGTATTATCTATACCATTCGCTTTCTGCCAAATGGTCTGTCCGTTTTTTCCGAACACTTTTCTCATCATTTCCACGGGCATTTCCTGAATTGACTTTATTTGTTTTATGCCGAGATCACAGAAAGCGCGGTAGGTAACTTCACCTACCATTGGTATTTTATTGACCGGTAAAGGCGAAAGAAAGGGCTTTTCAGTTCCTTTTAAAATGTGAATCTGATTATTGGGTTTCGCTTCGCCAGTAGCTATTTTTGAAACGGTCTTATTTACAGAAAGCCCAAAAGAGATTGGTAATCCGGTTTCTTTTATAATGCGCTGCCGTAATTCAGAAGCTAGTTTTTCACAACCAAAAAACTTATCCATTCCCGTTAAATCGATATAAAACTCATCTACGGATGCTTTTTCATAAAGTGGTACACTTTCTTTGATTACATCGGTAACATTGTCTGAAAACTTACTGTAGGTGCCGGCATCACCGCGAACCACAATCGCTTCGGGACATAACTGTCTGGCCAACTTCATTGGCATTGCAGAATGGATTCCAAAGGTTCTGGCTTCATAACTACACGAAGCTACCACGCCACGGTCACTCGTGCCACCAATAAGCACAGGTTTTCCAATCAACTTGCTATCCAACAAGCGTTCGCAGGACACAAAAAATGTGTCCAAATCCATGTGTACTATGTTTCTTTTGTTGTTCATATTTTTAAATAGACTTAGGACTAAATGACTTAAGACGTAAAACAAAATAACTGTAATTTAGAAAGGATTCTATCTATGTTTTTATCTATATTCTCTGCGTCTTTGTGGTGAAACAATTAGAGGCCGGGAATCTTTTATTTTTTAATATCACTCCTTAGCATCTTTGCGAGAAAATAGCACGCAAAATCGCCAAGCCGCAAAGCTTTTCCATAGTTAAAAAGTCTTCTGTCATATAGTCTCGATAGCTATCGAGACGGTCTTACACCTTACTTTACGTCATAGGTCTTATCGTTTTACGCCTATTGTCCGTGACTGTTTCTCCTTTAATGGGTGGGGCCGAATTGCTATATCTCGGATCTTGAATAATTGCCAGTCGCTCCATCTTTAAAACCTCGATATTTATACAATCAAACTCTTCAATCACTTTTCCAGTAATACTGTAGATTCCTTTTCCACGGAAGTGATATTTGTTTGCAATTGGTGGAAAATGTACGGTGTCCACGAAATCACCATTACGGTCCAAAAAATTTCCGAAATACATATAATCGCCTCTTGAAGTCTTGGTTCTTTTTGTTGTTATTAAATAGGCTTCAATAGTGATGATTTTCCCTATAAGTTGCGGAAGATGTATTGCGCGTAATTTAGTATTTGAAGGATCTGTCAGTAGATCAAAAGGACTACACAATGGAAAACCCAAGAGTTCCATTTCATCAAAAGCATCTTCTAACTTAGTATGCGGTAGGGAAGGGGTTTTATAGTTAATCTTTTTAGGTTTGAAAAGTGTATATACATTTTCCTCAAAACTCACCTTGTTTATTTTCATATAAGCTTCCCAAAGCAATTCACGCTTGTTTCTTCCCGTAAAGCGGAAAGCATTTATTTTTATAAGAATAGTCGCCTGTTCCATCCCGATGGAAATGCGTTCTAAGAAATTATCTAAGTTTTCAAAAAGACCATTTCTGTTTCGTTCAACAATTACTTTATTAATAAGTTTTGATTCTAGAGATTGTAAAAACCCAAAACCGATATAAATATCCTTCCCCTCAATAATAGTCTTGCTATAACTACGGTTGATGCAGGGTTGCAAGATATTTCCACCGTGCATTCGTGCTTCGTGTACGTAAAGCTCCACACTGTAAAAACCGCCACCGTTGTTTAACGTGGCTACCATATATTCCAACGGGAAATAAGCTTTCAGAAAAAGACTTTGGTAGCTTTCTACAGCATAGGAAGCGGAATGCCCCTTTGCAAAAGCATAGCCGGCAAAGCTTTCAATCTGTCGCCAAATATCTGCCGTTAATGCTTCATTTTTTCCAGAATTTTTGCAATTATTGAAGAATTGATCTTTTACTTTTTGAAACTCTTCCCGCGATCTAAATTTACCGCTCATTCCACGTCGCAGCATATCTGCTTCACTCAAATTAAGGCCACCAAAATGATGTGCTACTTTGATCACATCTTCCTGATAGACCATCACACCATAGGTTTCTGGCATAATATCCAGTAAAACGGGATGTGCTTCTTTTCTTTTTTCGGGATAGCGATAGCGCAAAATATATTCGCGCATCATCCCACTTTTTGCAACTCCGGGCCGGATTACCGAACTGGCCGCCACCAAACCCAAATAATCATCTACTTGCAGTTTGCGGAGCAACATCCGCATTGCGGGCGATTCCACGTAAAAACAGCCAATTGCCTGTGCGTTTCGCAATAGCGTTTTTATCTTTTCGTCTTTTTTGAAACGTTTAATGTCGTGAATGTCTAAGGGCGGTATTTCGGGATGGTTGTATTTTACGATTTCCACGGCATCCTTTATTTTTCCCAATCCACGTTGACTCAAAATATCAAATTTATACAGCCCAATATCTTCGGCAATTACCATATCAAATTGTGTGGTAGCGTAGCCTTTAGGAGGCATAAAAGTGGCAATATAATTATGGATTGGTTTTTCTGAAATCAAAATTCCCCCAGCATGAATACCCAAATAATTTGGAAAACCTTGAATGTATTGGCTGTAAACAATTACCAATTGCGACAGTTTGTCCAAGGTTTCAAAATTATAATTCTGCTTAGAAAGCTTGTCAATTTCTTCTTTTGGTAGCCCAAAAACCTTTCCTAACTCACGTACCGATGCTTTAAATTTAAAAGTGTTGTAAACAGCTATAAGTGCCGTGTTTTTAAATGTTCTGAAAATAAAGTTAGTAATATCGTCGCGATCTTGCCACGAAAAATCAATATCGAAATCAGGCGGGTTTTTTCGATATAGATTTATAAAACGTTCAAAATAAAGATCGAGCTCTACGGGATCAACATCTGTGATTCGTAGTAAATAGGCAATGATACTGTTGGCGCCACTTCCACGGCCAACATAAAAATAACCTTTGCTACGAGCGTATTTTAGGATTTTCCAATTGATGAGGAAATAGGAGACAAATCCTTTTTCTTTTATTATTCCCAATTCCTTTTCCATCCGTAGCATTACGCGTTCGCCTGGACGCTTGTAGCGATAGTGGATTCCAGCGTAAGCTAGTTTTTTCAGTAATCTGAAATCTAAATCTTCATTGAAGGTGTATGATTTTTGATTGCAAGTAGCTTCTTTAGAAAAATCGAAAGAAATATTACAGCGACTCAAAAGTACTTCTGTGTTTTCAATAAGTTTTGGAAACTCTTCAAAAGCTTTTTTCAATTTCTCTTCAGTGATAAATATGTCGTTCTCGCTACTTTGTTCTGAAGTTGGCAACTTGCTGAGTAATGTATTGTTGTCAATCGCACGGAGTAATCGGTGGGTGTTGAAACCTTTTTTATTCTGAAAGCTCACTGTTTGCAAAATCACCAATTTGTCTTGGCTATTTTTCCATGACGAAAATTTAAAACGGTTGAGATCTTCTAGCTTTACACCAATAAATTCGTTTTCTGCAAGTGTTTCACCTTTAAAAGAAGCAAATGGATAAATCACAAATGTATTTGGAATCTGTTTTGCTTTAGAAGGGATTTCGGCATCTTCAGTCCCTTCTCGCTGATGGAGAAATTCTGACAAATATTCATTTATATTTTGAAAACCTTCATTATTTTCTGCCAACAATACAAACTGCTGTTGCGCACTATTTCGAAAATCCACACCTAGAATTGGTTTCACATTATAATCAGAAGCAATTCGGGCAAATTCCAGACAAGCCGATGTAGAATTAATATCTGTAAGTGCCATAGAAGTAGCTTCGCTTTTTTGTCCTAAACTCAACAAGTCGCTGATTTTCAAGGTTCCGTAACGAAGACTATAGTATGTATGACAATTTAAAAACATGCACTTGGATTTATTCCAAAAATATGGAAATAATCCAATAACGAAAAGTTAATTCCAAATAAAAAAGCATCAAGTCTTAAAAATTTACTTTTGGAATTTGATGCTTTTATCTTAAATAGCTGTAATTGTTACTCCGCCATCAACAACTAGATTTTGACCAGTTATATAAGAAGATTTGTCCATTGCCAAGAAGGCAATTACGTTTGCCATTTCGTCGGCTTGTGCAACGCGGCCTAAGGGAGTGTGCTTTATAACTGGATCAATCCGTTCTTTGAGTTTTAAGAGGTCGTGGGTCAATGGAGTTTCGGTAAACCACGGTGACATTGCATTTACGCGAATCCCGTCCTTTGCCCATTCCGTAGCTAGATTTTTGGTTTGCATAACCAGTCCAGCCTTTGACATTCCGTAGGGAGAACCCGTTTTGGTATCCGTTACCGCTGAAACCGATGCAACGTTAACAATAGCAGCATTTCCAGATTTTTTTAAAAAAGGATATAATTTTCTACTCAACAGGAATGGAGCCGTGAGGTTTATAGCAATTATTTTTTGGTATTCTTCTTCGGAATAATCTACGGCAGATTTTCGGATGTTTATACCTGCATTGTTTACTAAAATATCTAAGGTGTCCCACTGTTTTTTAACTTCAGAAAAAATGGCTTCGATACCTTCTTTTTCCGAAACATCGCTTACAATTCCGAAGGCTTTATGGCCATCTTTTTGAAGTTGTTTTTCAAAAGCTTTCACTTCTTCCTTGTTTCGGGCGGTAAAAATAACTTCCGCGCCAAGTGAAAGAAACTCCAAAACCGTTGCTTTTCCTATTCCTTTGGTACCACCAGTTATGACAGCTCTTTTATTTTTTAGATTCCACATTGATAAATAGATTTTTTAATGATTCTAAAAGTAATGATTGTAGGATTGCTTTTGTTCTAAGGCAAAGTTAATTCCCAATAAGATGATGAATTATCAGGTGTAGTTACAATCTGCGTGAGGGATGGCAGTCGCTACCGTGTAGCGCTAACAGCCCGACCCGGCTTAGGGGCACGCCCAAATGATTAAAACTATATTTCTTACAAATCACTTTCTTCCTGTTCCAGCTGCAACTGCCTACCGCTACTCTTTTTGGAGATTCGGTAAAAAATAAACGAAGCCACAAAACCCACTATTGAGAAGATTGCCAACATCCAAAATACTGCTTGATGTCCTTCTTTTCCAGGCGCTGCATCTAAGAAATATCCAATGGCTGGGCCAGCAAAAATTTCTGGAGTGTAGCCGATAAAAGATATAATTCCGACTGCAGTTCCTGTAAGTACCAATGGAATATTGCCTTCTTCCATAACCGCAAAATAAAGGACACGGGCGGCATAAACACCAACAGCAACGACGGTTATTGAAAGGAAAAACAAGATATCAGTTCCTTTATCTACAATTCCGGAAGCAAAGAGCATCGCTCCGCAAATAGAAAGCAGAAAACCAATACACAGGTAAATCGATGCGCGGGAACGATCTGCGAGAAAACCAACAATAACCCCTACAACGGGACGAATAAACAATAAAAATGTTCCCGTTTTGGCAGCATCTACTTCATTATAAAGCATTACATCATTGGCATAAAGTGAAAATATGTCGGTTATTTTATACCCTACATAAGCACATATAATAATGATCATCAACAGCCAAATTGCCGGAAGTTTTAGAACTGCTTTTATATTTTTAAGAGTGATTTTATCAAGTGTGGTAACTTCTGCCTCTTCGTTTGTTTTCAGAAAAAAGAATACGATAATACCTATTAAGGCAACAAGTGCTGAAGAAACATATATAACATAGTGAAAGGCTTCTACCTCTTCAGTCGGTGTTATTTGAGAATCTGAAACGAATAATGAAAATACTACTACTCCCAATAACCCAAAGAGGGCGCCTACTAAACCGCGGCCGCCATCCAAAAAACCAAATGCCTTTCCTTGATTTTCGGTACCGCCCCAAACGCGTGTGGCTTTTATCATAGATGACCAAAAAAGGAAGATCGTTGTAAATCCCCAGAAGCCATAAAGAATGATTAATGTTTGAAGAGAAGGGGAGTTGGCATAGACCAAGCCGCCCAATGCTGTAAGGACTAAAGCTGTTCCCATCAATTTACGAGGAGGAAATCTGTCTGCCAAGGGGCCACCGAATAAATATGAGAAAAGGGCAACAATTCCATAAACTGAAAAGCAAATACCTAACTCGGTATTGTTTATTTGAAAAACTTCAAGCACGGTCGCCCGAAAAACGCGAGCCAATACAAAAGGTAGGATAAACACTGCCTCTCCAGCAAGAATGAGTAGAACAATATATAATATGTGCTGGCGGGAAGTCTCTTTATTATTCAACGAAATACTTTTTAAATGCTGCGTTTGGTAAAAGTAATAATTTTAAGAAACTGACGATCACTAACTATAAAGGTCTTAAATTTATTTATGACATGATGGCAGTAGTTTCCTGCTGGCACAATCATTGACTTATAGAACTCGAAAATAAGAATACACAACAATAAACTATAAACAACAAACAATACTATTATGAGTAAAATAATTGGAATCGACTTAGGTACAACCAACTCCTGTGTTGCCGTAATGGAAGGTAGCGAGCCAACGGTTATTCCTAATGCCGAAGGAAAAAGAACAACTCCTTCCGTAATCGCATTTGTGGAAGGTGGCGAAATTAAAGTGGGTGACCCTGCAAAACGTCAGGCTGTTACTAACCCTACTAAAACTATTAGCTCCATCAAGAGATTTATGGGGAACAAATATTCCGAGTCTAAAAACGAAGCGGAACATTCAGCATACAAAGTGGTAAAAGGTGATAACGATACTGCCCGTGTAGACATCGACGGTCGTATGTACACTCCACAGGAGTTGAGTGCTATGATTCTTCAGAAAATGAAGAAAACAGCAGAAGACTATTTAGGACAAGATGTTACCCGTGCGGTAATTACAGTTCCTGCATACTTTAACGACAGTCAGCGTCACGCAACTAAAGAAGCTGGTGAAATTGCTGGTCTTAAAGTAGAGCGAATCATTAACGAACCAACTGCAGCTGCATTGGCATACGGTCTTGACAAAAAAGGTACCGACCAAAAAGTTGTAGTATTTGACTTTGGTGGTGGTACGCATGATGTTAGTATCCTTGAATTGGGTGACGGCGTTTTTGAAGTGCTTGCTACTGATGGTGATACTCACTTAGGTGGTGATGATGTGGATCAGAAAATTATCAACTGGTTGGCTGATGAGTTTAAAGCTGAAGAAGATTTTGATCTTCGTAAAGACCCAATGGCATTGCAACGTTTGAAAGAAGCAGCTGAGAAAGCAAAAATTGAGCTTTCTTCTGCAGCACAAACAGAAATCAACTTGCCTTATGTTACTGCTACTTCTAGCGGACCAAAACACTTGGTAAAAACATTGACTCGTGCGAAGTTTGAGCAATTAATTGAAGATCTTGTAAAAAGAACAATGAAGCCTTGTGAGACTGCAATGAAAGCTGCTGGTTTGAGCAAAAGCGATATTGACGAAGTAATTCTTGTAGGTGGTTCTACTCGTATTCCTGCTGTTCAGGAAGCTGTTGAGAAATTCTTCAATAAAAAACCACACAAAGGTGTAAACCCTGATGAAGTAGTTGCCGTAGGTGCCGCTATTCAAGGTGGTGTATTGACTGGAGATGTGAAAGATGTACTTCTTTTAGATGTAACTCCACTTTCTCTTGGTATTGAAACTATGGGAAGTGTAATGACCAAATTAATTGAGGCCAACACTACTATTCCTACTAAGAAAAGTCAGGTATTCTCTACTGCAGCGGACAATCAGCCTAGTGTTGAGATTCACGTATTGCAAGGGGAGCGTCCAATGGCAAACGACAACAAGACAATTGGTCGTTTCCACTTAGACGGAATTCCACCAGCGCAAAGAGGTACGCCACAAATTGAAGTAACCTTTGATATTGATGCCAACGGTATCATTAAAGTAAGTGCTACTGATAAGGCTACTAACAAGTCGCAGGACATTCGTATTGAAGCTTCTTCTGGATTGACTGAAGAGGAAATCAAGAAGATGAAAGCAGATGCAGAAGCAAATGCTGAAAGCGATAATGCTGCTAAAGAAAAAGTAGACAAATTGAACGAAGCTGATGGAATGATCTTCCAAACTGAAAAGCAATTGAAAGAATTTGGTGATAAATTATCTGATGATAAAAAGAAACCAGTTGAAGATGCTTTGGAAGAATTGAAAAAAGCTTACGAAACCAAAGAAGTTGAAACTATTCAACCAGCTTTGGATAAAATAAACGAAGCTTGGAAAACTGCTTCTGAAGAAATGTACAAAGCGCAAGCAGACCAAGAAGGCGCCCCAACCGGTGATGCCGGAGCAGAGCAAGGTAACGCTGGCGAAGGATCTGAAAACAGCGATAGCGATGTTGAAGATGTAGATTTTGAAGAAGTGAAGTAAGCAGAGAGCCAATCCCGATTTTTCATCGGGAATGTGCGAATCGCTTATCCCGAGCGAAGTCGAGGGATCTTTACAAGCAAATAGATTATTTTAATGTAAAAACCGCAACCTTTTTAGGTTGCGGTTTTTTCGTTTTTCAACTATCAAACAATGGAGAGTTATACCAAACTACTTTTATAATGTCGTATAGAAAACGAAGTTGCTTTTCGTTTTATGACGCTGCGATTGGTTTGCATAGCCATAGCTATGGAAATCATGAGCAAGAAAATGGAACGGGGAATGAACCAGATTAAATGCGACATTACATGGTTAATTTGGTATTATTATAGTTTTTCCTTTAATTTTAATAGTAGTTCGTTTGCTCTTGTACTCTCAGATTTATTCAGCCCTGAACTCAAACAACTGTCTATACAGCTAAGAAACGTTGACTTGCACGAATCTGCATTTTTTCCAG
Source organism: Aequorivita sp. (assembly GCA_052105975.1). Lineage (GTDB taxonomy): Bacteria > Bacteroidota > Bacteroidia > Flavobacteriales > Flavobacteriaceae > Aequorivita. The sequence continues at coordinate 68,714 of JBQEAY010000023.1, forward strand.
CATCTAGGCATGATGAATAACTGTCTCTACATGCTTTTTTACATACTGAAACATTCTTTGGAGAAATTTTTTCAAGTTGATTTAGTAGTTTTTCAACTTCTGGTTTAAAAAGCTCATTTTTCATAATTATAAATTTAATGGGTTATAATTATATATAGATATTTTTAAAAATTGTCATCAACAGGGAAAAGTTAAGTCTTGGAAAGAGTCAGAAATACAGCCAGTGATAAGCCAAAAATCAGTGGATTATACTTTTCTACTGAGGATTAGTGGAAACTAAAACTATCATAGCTTTAGAAAGAAAAAGTGCTAAAGATATTTCTGTAAACATTTCTAATCCATAATTACTTCAAATACTATCAAAAAAAAAGAGCGACCTAATGAAAGGTCGCTCAATTTAAAAGCTATTTTAACCAAATATTAAGCTTTAAGGACTTTGGAATGGGTGGGGACCACTTGCTCCAAAGACCGGGAGCAATTTAATAATAATTTAGAGCCCTACAAGGTACTTTAACGGTATAATATTTATTTTAACGATTTTTAAGAATTAGTAAAGCCTATCCAAAGGGTTTTTAAATGTGGAAATAGAGAGATTTTAATCTTTTGAATCGCCTTGTTAAGCTTACAATTAAATTCGGAAAAAATCCATAAAGCTAAAATAAAAAGCTTGCTTATTTCACTAATAATGAGCAGGTTGTTGCGATACTTTTAATAGAAATTCTTTATTCACTTCATGGACTCCTTCAAAAACTTCAGTAGTTAACCGGTCCTTAAAAAGCTGCTTACTTTTTAAAGTCTCTTCAGTTTTTTTAGCTTCGGTAATATATTGATCTTTATTACCGTATATATAAATCACCTTAGCAGATTCTTTCAGAAATTCAAAATCTGATGCTTGTAGTTCTTTTGGAACTGCTCCCGAATGTAGAATCAGTTTCTCGCATTGTATTTTTCGGCTAGCCACCCAACGTGCAGCTATTGAAACTCCTTGTGAATATCCTAATACAATAAGATTTGGACCGCTTCCAGAAATCTCCTTTTCAAAAACAGCGTCAACATAATTTAAAATATTTTTGGTTTCGGCAACAGTATTCTCGCGAGTCAGCCATGAAGCGCCTACATGTTTAAAGCTTTTATCCTGATAATATTTTGATGGAGCCTGTGGAGCAATGATAAAATTTTCATCTTCATTTAATTCCGAAAAATAATTGATAAAATATTTGCTCAAATATCCCAGTCCATGAAAAACGATCCATACATTTTTTGTTTTTTCTGATAAAGTATTTAAGGTAGAGTAGGTACTTGTTGCATTGTAAGATGCTTCTTTTTGAATGCTCATTTTATAAATTTCAATTTTGTATTTTTACAAAAGTAATTGAATAGAATGAAGTATACTAAAGACGAAATATTAGCTGTTTCCAAAAAAATGTGCCAGAACACTTTAATGGAAACCCTAGAAATTGAATTTACAGAAGTCGGTGATGATTTTTTAGTTGCCAGAATGCCTGTAACCCCAAGAGTCCACCAGCCAGACGGCGTTTTGCACGGTGGTGCATCGGTAGCTCTAGCCGAAAGCGTGGGTAGTGCAGGTGCTTACTTTTTCTTAAATTCAGAAGAATTCGTTATCCGCGGAATTGAGATTGCGGCCAACCACGTAAAAAGTGTACGTGATGGCTATGTCTATGCGCATGCAAGTATTCTTCATAAAGGACGAACAACACAGCTCTGGCAAATAAAAATTACTAACGAGGAAGGTGCCCTAGTTTCTCTTGTTAAACTTACTACACTAAGCTTACCAAAAAACAAATAATGGACTTTAACCTACTGATTGAAAAAATTGCCCAACATTATGACCAACACCTACCTTTTGTAATTTACTCTTTACCGGACAGCGAACGCATATTTGCAAAGCTGCAAAACTCCGATAAGTTACACAGGCTTGAAAATTTGACCGAAAACGGTTTTGTACTCGCTCCATTCGACTCTAAAGAAAGTGCGGTACTCATTCCTGAAAGTGAATCTAAAAGTATTGAGACAAATCTAGTTACGGATGAAATCGACTTAGCTCCTGTAGCAATATCTGAAACGAGTAAGGAAAAAGAGGCGTATGTTAAGTTGCTGGATAAAACAGTTGATACAATAAAAGGAAGGAAAGCAAGGAAAATTGTGCTATCGCGTCAGAAAGACTTTCCATTACAAAACTTTTCTATTGAAAAACTAATAAAGCAATTGTTCTCTATTTATCCCACGGCGTTTAGATATGTTTGGTATCATCCTAAAACTGGAATTTGGTGTGGTGCCACTCCTGAAACACTGGTTCAGGTTGAAAATAACTCTTTTAAAACGATGGCATTGGCAGGAACACAACCTTTTACTATTACGAAGAAAGTTGCTTGGGGGTCAAAAGAATTGGACGAGCAACAACTAGTTACAGATTCAATAACAAATAGCTTGCAACGGGTTACTTCAGTTTTAAAAATTTCAAATCCGTATACACATCGCGCCGGATCCTTGTTACATCTTCGTAGTGATATTACGGGGATTTTAAAAAATGGCAAAGCTACTTTGACTACAATAGCTGCTGCACTTCATCCAACACCAGCTGTTTGTGGAACTCCCCAGAAAGCTGCAAAGACGTTTATACTTGAAAATGAAAACAGTCCACGGGAATTTTATACCGGGTTTCTAGGCCCAATTTCGTTAAATGGCGCTGCGGCATCTATAATGGTGAATCTGCGCTGTATGAAAATCGAAGATGATACTGCCCGAATTTATGTAGGCGGTGGAATCACTTTGGGTTCCAATCCTCATGACGAATGGACGGAAACCCAAAATAAAATGCAAACTATGTTACAAGTATTGAAACCAATGCTGTAATATTTTCGCCGACTTTGTACCTTTGCGCAGCATGAAATTCTCAAATAAAATTCTTTCGCAGACCCTCTTGCAATTATGTTTGGCAAAGGGCATTGATCATATCGTTATTTCTCCGGGATCGCGCAATGCACCCTTAACTATTGGCTTTGGATCACATCCAGAGATTAAATGTTTTAGCGTGGTTGATGAACGCTGTGCAGCTTTCTTCGCAATGGGAATGGCACAACAACTAAAAAAACCAGTTGCTGTAATTTGTACTTCCGGCTCGGCTTTGCTAAACTATTATCCAGCTGTTGCGGAAGCATTTTATAGCGATATTCCGTTAGTAGTTATTTCGGCAGATAGGCCTTTAGATAGAATTGATATTGGTGACGGGCAGACCATCCGCCAAGAAAATGTTTTTGCCAACCATATTCTTTACAGTGCTAATTGTATTGAAGGAGAAGATTTTCAAGTAAAAAATGAAACGGAGATAAATACAGCTCTTAATAGTGCCATAGAATTAAATGGCCCTGTTCATATTAATGTTCCATTTTCTGAGCCGCTTTATGATACTACTGAAAACCAGTTGGTTTGGCCCCAAAATGTACCATCGCGAATGGCTACTGAAACTTTAGAGGAAGATTTAACTCCTTTTATAGAATTGTGGAACGGAAGTAAAAAGAAAATGATATTAGTAGGTGTTCTTCCACCGAACAGCATAGAACAGCGCTTTATTGAACAACTAGCAAAGGATGAAAGTGTTTTGGTATTGACCGAAACTACATCAAATCTTTATAACGAGAATTTCATTTCGGCCATAGATCAACTTATAAGTCCCTTGGATGAAGAAGGTTTTAAAAACCTACAACCAGATATTTTGTTGACTTTTGGTGGAATGGTAGTTTCTAAAAGGATAAAGGCTTTTCTGCGGAGCTATCCTCCAAAAAACCATTGGCATGTTGATGCTAAAAAAGCCTACGATACATTTTTTGTGTTGAAGCATCATTTTAAAACAAATATCAATCACTTTTTATCTGAATTTCTTCCAGAAACGACTGTTTCAAAAAGTGATTATCAGAAAAGCTGGTTAGCAATTAAAGTCCATCGATTGTTACGCCATAAGGCTTATGAAGAAACAATTCCGTATTCAGATTTTATGGCTTTTTCTGAAGTATTTCATCAGCTTCCAAAGAACATACAACTTCAATTGAGTAATAGTGCTACTATTCGTTATGCGCAGTTGTTTGATATGGATGTTTCAACCAAAGTATTTTGTAATCGTGGAACAAGTGGGATTGATGGCAGTACCAGTACAGCTGTTGGCGCTGCTTTCGCTTCAAAACTTCCAACCGTCTTTTTAACAGGAGATATTGGCTTTTTCTATGATAGTAATGCACTTTGGAATAATTACATTCCGAAGAATTTTAAAATAATTGTTGTTAATAATGGGGGCGGAGGTATTTTTAGAATTCTTCCTGGAGAAAAAAATTCAAAAGTTTTTGATACTTATTTTGAAACAAAACACAATCTAAGTGCGAAACAACTTTCGGAAATGTACGGTTTCAAATATGAATCTATTGACAATATAGAGGAATTAGCAACAAAAATAAATGAATTCTTCGAACAAAAAGAAGGTCCTTCTTTGTTGGAGATTTTTACACCTTCAACCGTAAATGATAAAGTGCTGTTGGATTATTTTAAATTTATTCTATAAAAAAGTTTCTGCCCAAATAATCCCTTCTTGAATATTATAAAACGTTTTAAAAGGTTTCTCGCAAAACTTCCCCTCAAGTTCGGCATTCATTTCACTAAACTCAGAATAGTTGATAACGGCAATGGCCTTTAAGGTTGGTATGTGATTTAAATATTTAAGGTCTATAGCATTTATAGAGTAAGAATTTACACGATTAGAAATATAGACTGGAGTTGCTAACTTAGCCCGCATTTAAAGTTAAGAATAATAATCTTAATTTTGA
>JBQEAY010000024.1:0-70801 GCA_052105975.1 Aequorivita sp.
ATAATGTTTTACACAAACAAATTGTATGCGGTTAAATAGCGACCTCTATAAATTTGAAACTAAATATGGGTACAAAGCTATATTCCTGATACTTTCATACAAGACCCATTCAGAGTTTAGTATGGTCTTATGAGTATTTGGACGTTTTGACTTAGTATTCAGGAATTTTCCTACAATTATATTTATTCTAATCTGGAGGAGCTTTTATTTATTGAGGATTTCAACTGATGCTTTGTAAGAAAGAAATGGTGTTGTTAGGGTCTTAATATCAATGTATTAGTTTAGTAAAACATTGATATTTTCTTGCAAGAAGCTTTTGTTTTCAAATTTGGAAATGGTGATATTTAATATTTCTGAAGAGAATCTTTACCTAACTATCAAAAGATAGCTATGATTTAATTAGATATATAAATTGTGAGTGACCAAGAATCTATCTTAGGTTTTTCTTGTGGGTAATAATTTTTATTAAAATTGACACTTACTTAAACCGAAGCATCGTTTCTAAAATTTCGTTTATCTGTTTTGATTTTTGTCTGGAGACCGGTATTTCCTGATCATCGTTCATAATAAGGCTACCGCCATCGTGTTTTAATATTCCTTTTACAAATTGCGGATTTATTAAATGCGACTGATGTACTCTTAGAAAACCGTGATCTTTTAAAAGCTCCTCGATCTCTTTTAAAGTCCTGCTAATTAGAACTTTATTTTCATCTTTACAGAAAATATTGGTGTAATTGCTATCTGATTGACACCTAACGATATTTTCAATTTCAACTATTTGATAACCAACTCCTGTAGGCAAGGCTATTTGGGAGCATTTTAATCTTTCTGAAACTTTTAATTGGTCTTGTAACAATTTCCATTGTTTGTCACTAGTTGTTTTGCGTCGTTTTTCCCAAGTTGAAAGCGCTTTTACAATACTTTTTTCGGTTATTGGTTTCAGTAAATAATTAATGGCACTATAGCGAAACGCTTTGATAGCATACTGATCATAGGCTGTAGTGAAAATAACGTCAAAGTCTATAGGAAGCAGATTATCCAACAAAGTAAAACCGTTGAGGTTTGGCATTTCGATATCTAGAAATAATAAATCTGGCGGGTTCTTCTTTATAAATTCCAAACCTTGCAGCGGATTGGTAAAAACCCCAGTAATGGTATAGTCTGAATGTATTTTCCCTATTAAACTCTGCAACACATTCGTGCAGTGAGTTTCGTCGTCGATTATAATTACTTTAGTCATGGCTCAATATTGATAGGTTAACGTAATTCTTGTTCCTAAAACTTGCCCATCTTCTTCAAGATCGGTGGTTTTTAGACGAATAGCATGATTGGATAAATGATTGTACAGCGTCAATCGGTCTTGAACAATAGTATTACCCATAGCATTGTGAAGTTTTTCTTTCTTGGCACTTTCTTTTCTACCAATACCATTATCTTCAATGATTATTTTTAGATTATCGGTAGTGTCAAAGATAATTTTCAGCTCTTTTTTAGCTTTTAGACTCGGTTGCAATCCGTGCCAGATAGCGTTTTCAACAATGGGTTGTAAGAGCAATGGAGGAATCTCATGTTGCGAGAGCTCTTCTCTAGACGAAGCTTGTATGTTGTATTCAAAACCTGATCCCATTCGCTTATTTTCTAAAGAAAGATACAACTCTAAAATCTCTAACTCTTCTTCAACAGTAATTTTTTTCCGGTTACTGTTTTGAAGTATCCCACGAAGTAGGCTGGAAAAATCATCAAGATAGGTAATTGCATCGTCATTTCTAGCGGTCATAATCAAGTGTTTTATGGCGCTTAAACTATTAAAAATAAAATGAGGATTCATTTGGGAGCGGAGTGCCACCATTTCAGTTTCCTTTATTCTTTGGGCAAAATCATCCTTAATTTTTTGTTCTCTTTCGTCTTCTAGCTCAGTATAAAGCTGGATAAGCTCTTCGGTTTTTTTATGAACTTTTTCATCTAACTCATTATTCATCCTTTCTTGGAGAAGTTGGTTTTCTTGTAATTGTACGATCAATTCGTCGTTGGTTTTTTCTTTTTCTTTTTGAAGTAGAAAAACATTTTGTCCCAAAGCTAAGGAGAAACAATAAACCTCTGCTAACAATCCAATTTGAAAAATAATATTTGGTGCCTCCTTAAAGTTGAATATGCTTTCTGGAGAATGTTGTATGCCTAAATACCCGACATACGAGGCTAAAAGTGCTCCTATAAAAAAGAACGACTGACCAAAAATAAAATAGATTAATAAAGGATGCTTTACCTTAAAAATTATCCAAAAAATGAGAATAAAGTTTATAGGAAGGATAATTAATCTGACTATGGCAAACACAGTTCCGGCTAGTTCTGGATCATAGAAAAAATGGCTTAATACAAAACGAGAAACAGCATATACAAAACATGCAAGACCTAAGTATTTAAGAATCTGTGCCAACAGCTTGTCATATTTTATTACTCTGAGCAAGTGTAAAATAAAAAAAACGTAGAAGCCGATAAAAATAAATTGTACGGGCTCAAATAAATCATTGGCGAGTTTCGGGGCATATTCAAAAAAGTTACCCACCGGTGCTAAAGTATTTCGAAGTACTATGAATCCATATACAAGTTGGAAAAATAAATACCCCAAGTAGTAGAGATAGAGTCTTTTAGATAATCGGAGCCAAAAAACAAAGGCAAATACGATAATGGTTAGCAGTGAAATTATATAAAAGTAAACGAATGCTATGGAGTTAACTTGACTTATAAAGTCATCCTGAGAAAACTTTAAATAACTAGTTTCAGAATAGAGATAAGGATTGTTTGTTGATTGAAATAAGTTATTTCCGTTGAGCCTTATATATATCTGGGATTTTTCAAAAGGTCCAAGTTTTAGTTCTGTAAAGTACTCTTCTGCTTTATTGGCGCGTTGTGGCCGAGGGACATAATACCCATTTTCTATTTTTTTAAACTCTTGATTTTTTTGTTGATAGACTGTGGTGTAGTAATTTAAGCTATACAGGTAGGTTTCAATTGTATCTGCGGACTGGTTCTCCATTTCAAAATTTAGCCAAAGTGTAGTTTCAGATGAGGCTGAGTACGTAGAATCGTATGGTTTCCAAGAAAGCTCTTGTTTAACTTCTTGGAAAGTAGTTTTCAAATTGGTTCTAAGTGCTTTAACCTCTTTGTTATTGACTAATTCTAATTTATCTACAATTGAATTGGGCATAACTTGCCCCGATAGGTAGGTTATACCCAATAGAAAATAACATGCTATTATCGGGATGGTTTTAGTCATTCTAGCTAAAATACTAATCTAGATACTACGTTTTCCGGTTTTTTAGCATTTGGCAGGTTCTATTTAGTATTCGGTAGTTTTCTTCCCTCAAACTGAATTCTAAGTCATACCGACCAAATTCTAACTCGGGGTGCAAAGTGTTTATTGCTCTAAGTATGTTTGTAGCGACTCCTCAACAAACTTATTTAATCCATGAAAAATATTATGAAAACTCGATTTAAAAAATTATTACTTTTAACAGTATGTACAATGTCTCTATTTGTAGTCTCCTGCTCCAGTGACGATGATGGCCCTGGGGGGGCAATTGGCAACGCACCACCAATTGAGCTAGATTGTTCAATTTTTGCGGAAGATGTAACACTCGTGAACAACCCAGACGCACCAGTAGATTATATTTTAAACTGTAATGGCCAAGTAAAAGGCAAACTGACTATCGAGCCCGGAGTGGTTATCGAATTCGGTCCTGATGTTGGACTTTCCTTTCATGGAACCTCTTCCATCCAGGCTATGGGTACCGCTGATGAACGAATAGTTATGAGAGGAACAGAAGCTAGTCCTGGGTGGTGGAGTGGCTTAAATTTCATAACTACCAACAATACCGGTATTATGGAATATGTTGATATTAGCTATAGCGGCGGTCAAACTTATAATGGGATTGGTAATTCCAGTATAATCGTATATAATAGAGGTACACTTAACCTTAATAACTCTAGCATTCGTCATAGCGAAGGAACTGCCTATACGGCGGTAAGCGGTTCAAAAGTAAGCTTAGAGAATAATACCTTTACTGAAAATGTAGCGCCTATGACAATGACTTGTAAGAATGCCGATAAAATATCTGCATCCAATGATTTTACAGGTAATGAAATAGATAAAGTTACAATAAGTGACGGAGCCTTGGGTGAAAATCATGTCTGGCAGAACATAAATGTTCCTTTCCTCATCAAGGGAACTTTGCGTGTTGTAACTGATGGTTCATTAACAATAGAACCAGGAGTAGAAATAGAGATGGCTACTGGAAGCAACATTAAGGTCGAAAGCGGGGGCTTAAAGATAGTAGGTACCGAAGCTTTACCTATAATAATCCGAGGGGAAAATCCTGGCTCCGGATTTTGGAAGGATATTTCTATCTCAGGTACAAATGGTATGAACGAGATTGGTTATGCAAAAATAAGTGGCGCAGGAGAAAATCCGGATACCAATAAGGGGGCAGTTTTTCTCTATTATAGTGCACAACTTAACATCCATGATACGGAATTTAAAGATTTAGCTTCTTGTGGTGTATATGGTAAATTGCTCCATTCGCAATCATATAATCCAAATTATACATCATCAAATCTCACATTTATAGATACGCCATGTGGTGAGTTATTTGAGTAAGCTTAAACTTAGAATTTATAAAATATCGAAAATAAAAAAAGCGATTGTTTGATTAGTAAAGAAATGAGCTGCATAACTGTGGCTCATTTCATTTTTTTTGCAACTTTTGAATTCACTTAACTAGAAACTTGTGAAAGATTTTTACTGAATACTAATCCATCCCGTTCAAATACTAAGTAGGGGTTTCAAATGATGCTTCTTCCTTATATTTTTGTGCTTGGATTTGATATGTTATCACATAAAAATTCAAAGTCTATCCTTCAACGTTTCATCGCACAAATTTGGGGTATGTACGGTGAAAGTTGAGGTGGATGGCCAATCTTACTCTTTTAAATATTATTGAGTTTAGATTGAATAATTTGGAAAAACACACTTTGCTAATTGAAGTGTAAAACTTCCAAAAACAAATGAACGAAGGAAATTCAACGCCCTTCGCTAATTAACCAAATAGTATGAGCTTCCTGAAGAATTTATTCTTTGGGAAGCTTTTTTTTGATTAAACCATAAGACTGAATACCACATTTAGCTATTGTTTCTTTGGTTTTCGATTCGCTATCTTTGAAGTAAATCTACATCATGACAAATTCACAACGATTTAAACTACCGAAGACCGTGTTGTTTGGAATAACCGCGTTGTATATAATTTTAATGATTGCGACTTATTTTTTATATTTTAAAGAACCTGTTATTGTTTGTGCTAAACGCATGCTAATTGCTCAATCTATAGCTTTGGTTTTTCAAGTTATATTGAATTACGTCAATTATCATTCGAAAAAGAAAATTGTAATTTTCGCTACGTTATTTGTCAGCGCCATGCTCGTTATGGGAGCGATTTCTGCTTTTTTTAATCTAGGATTAATGTGTGAATTCTACGGGTTTTAATTAGTAAGTAAAACGCTGGGCTCTTTTCGGTTAGTATTTATCACAGACCTGCCGGCCGGCAGGCAGGGACGCGAAGGGCGCAAAGAAAAGAAGGGTAGTATTCATTTTAGAGAAAACGTGATATTTACTGGAGTAAAAAACTCAAAACAACTAAAACTATGCGATCTGCGCCTCCGGGGTGATTTTTCACCACAGGACAAAAGTTCAATGACAAACCTTAAACTTGAAACAACTCTTAATCATAGGTCACAACTTACCCGAACCTAGTATAAATATCTAGCATATGAAGTTATTAAAATTAATTCCTATACTTTTTGTAGCTGTAGCCATACTGGTTTCTTGTAAAAATGAAGTAAAAAAGAAAACTATAATACCTTCCGAGACTGCTGCAACTACAGAAATTGTATCATTATTAGAAAACCCAAGCTCAGGTAATAGTTCTTTACCGAAACTATTTGGAACTGAAAACGAACTTTTTATGTCTTGGGTGGAAGAGAAAGACTCAATTTCAGTATTGTATTTTTCTACCCTTGAAAATGGAAAATGGACGCCGCCTTTCGAAGTAAATTCCGGAAACGATTGGTTTATTAATTGGGCAGATTTTCCGGCCATTGCTGAAAACAATGGGAACATACTAGTAAGTCATCTTCAAAAATCAGCAGATGACAAATATACTTATAATGTAAAAATAAATCTTTTCTCAGCAGAGACGCAGTCGTGGAAAAAGGATATTTTGTTACATAATGATGGAACTGCAAGTGAGCACGGTTTTGTTTCGGTGGTTCCTTACGGTAAATCTTCTTTTTATATAATCTGGCTGGACGGAAGAAATACCGTAGCGGGAGCAGGTGGCCATGAAACTCACGGTGGAGCGCCCATGTCGCTTCGTGGACGTGTGGTTCACGCAGATGGTACCATGGAACCTGATGTAGAATTAGATAATCGTGTTTGTGATTGCTGTCAAACAGGAATGGCTTCCATTGACGATGCCCCAGTACTCGTTTATAGAGACCGGTCTGATACCGAAGTGAGAGACATTTCCCGCATCGGACTTTTTGATGATTCATTTTCTGCTCCGTCTCCAGTTTATAATGACAATTGGAAAATCTCCGGCTGTCCAGTTAATGGGCCTTCAATTGCTGCATATAAAGATAATGCGGTGGTTGCGTGGTTTACCGCTGTTAACAATATTCCTAAAGTTCAGCTTGCTTTTTCAAAGGATAAGGGCAAAACTTTTATAGCACCAATTCAAGTAAATGAAAACAAAACTATGGGTAGGGTTGATGTTGTAATGACATCAGAAAATACAGCTATTGTAAGTTGGCTAGAAAATTTAGGTGATGAAACTCTGATTCGGGCAATGCGGGTTTCCGAAAATGGTGCTAAAGCTTTTCCCGTTACTATTTCAAAAACAAGTTTTGAGCGAGCAGGTGGTTTTCCGCAATTGGAACTAGTAGGAGATTCACTTTATGCAGCTTGGACGAATGTTGATGGAAACAAAAATTCTATTAAAACGGCGTCTATTTCTATTAAGAGTTTATAATGGAATTTTGCGCTTCTGTCAAATCCGTATCTTTGAATAAAAATACAATTGAAAAATCTTCTCATCATTGGCCATACTTTCCCCGAACCGAGTACCACAGCTGCGGGGAGCAGAATGATGCAGCTTATTGCATTGTTTAAAGAGGATAATTACCAAATCACTTTTGCTAGTACTGCATCAATTTCTGAGCGCACTTTCAATCTGGAGACTCAAAATATTTCAGTAAAAAGTATTCTGTTGAACGATCCTTCTTTTGATGTCTTGATAAAGGAAATAAATCCTGAATTTGTAATTTTTGATCGTTACATAACTGAAGAACAATTTGGATGGCGTGTTAATGAGCAATGTCCGGATACATTAAAAATTCTCGATACCGAAGATTTACACTTTTTAAGGAAGGCTAGGGAAGAAGCTGTGAAAAAAGACAAGCCAGTTTCTGAAGCCAACTTATTTTCAGAAATGGCCAAGCGAGAACTTGCAAGTATTTTGCGATGTGATCTCTCCCTGATTATTTCAGAATATGAAATGGAATTGCTTCAGTTCACTTTTAAAATTCCGACACAATTACTTTATTATTTGCCTCTCTTGGTCGATACAGATCCGAATGAAGTAGAAGCCCCATCCTTTGAAGAAAGACAGCATTTTATAACTATCGGTAATTTGTTGCACGCTCCAAATGTTGATTCGGTACTACGGTTAAAGAAAATTTGGCCAGAAATAAGAAAACAAATTCCTAAGGCAGAACTGCATATTTACGGAGCTTATGCCCCACAGCAAATCCTTCAACTCAACAATAAAAAGGAAGGCTTTATTGTTAAGGGGTGGTCGAAAGATTTGGGAAAAGTTCTAAAAACCTATCGTGTGCTTTTGGCGCCAATCCGTTTTGGTGCTGGACTTAAAGGCAAACTATTGGATGCGATGCGCTTTGGAATGCCTTCAGTGACAACAGAAATAGGAGCGGAAGGATTGCGCGGAGATCTTCCTTTTGGTGGAGAAATAACTTCTTCCAAAGAAGGTTTCGTCTACGCTGCAGTTCGACTGTATTCCGAAGAAAAACCTTGGAAGGAAGCACAAGAAAATGGTTTTGGAATTATTCAAAAGCGCTTCCGAAAGGATCTTTTTTCTGAAGGATTTAAAAAGCAAATCGCTATGCTTTTGATGAACCACGAAACACACCGTCAAGAGAATTTTATCGGACAGATTTTGCAACATCATACGCTGCAAGGCACAAAATATATGAGCAAATGGATTGAGGCTAAGAACTCAGTAACACAAAACACCTCTCCGGTATGCTTCGCCAATGCCGATGAGGTACGTGATGAATATAAGTAATTTCAATCCTGAAGTGAGTTAATAACTTGTGTGGTAAATCGGCTTAATCCTGAGTCTTGATATCTTATAGTCCTTTTTCTATTTCATAACCTGGGTCACAACGAAGCTTAACACAATTTTCACGACTTTTAAAATACTCCTTCTTATATTGGTTATCAATAATAACAATAAACAAAAACAACAATGAACCTTACATTAGAACAAGCAGAAAAGATTATAGCCGCAGCAAAGAAAAAGGCAAAAGAGATAGACACTAAAATGAATATCTCAGTAGTAGATGGAGGCGCAAACCAAGTTGCTTTCGTTCGTATGGACGGTGCATGGTTAGGGTCTGCAGATATCGCATTAAAAAAAGCAAAGACTGCTAGATTCTTTGATATGCCCTCTGGCGAAATCGGAAAACTTTCGCAACCAGGAGAATCTCTATACAATATTGAGCATTCCAACGGTGGATTGATTTCTTTCCCAGGTGGTGTATTAGTGAAAAATAAAAACGGCGAGATAATCGGTGCCGTAGGTGTGAGTGGTAGTGCTGTAGAAAACGATCACGCAGTAGCAACGGCTGGTGCAGAAGCTCTATAAATTGCAACAGAAACCAATTAAAAAAGACTCCATTTGGGGTCTTTTTTGTTTTCAGAGTACACCTGACAAAGCATATATCAGAAATTCCCATACCGGTGATATTCTAATTTCTGATATATCAATAGATTATTGAAGCATTCCTAAATTTTTGGTTTATTTTTATTTTCAATAGTAACAAAAGCAAACAGACCAACAATGGACCAGCTCTTCTTTGAAAAAATATACAATCATCCCTCGATGAAAAAAGAAGATTATACGGAGTTAATGGCTTCACATACAAAGATTGTTTTTTCAAAAAATGAAATAGTACTGAATGAGGGGAAAACGAGCAATGCTTATTATTTAATTGAAAACGGACTGTTCCGGTCTTTTGTAATCGACTTTAAGGGCAATGAAATAACCACCAACTTTTTTGGGTCAAATGAAATATTGATTGAAGTTCCCTCTTTATTTTTAAGAATACCTTCCTTGGAAAACCTACAAGCTTTAACTGAAGGAACTGCCTGGAGAATCGAATTTTCTGAGTTTCAAAAGTTATATAGTAGTATTGAAGGCTTTACAGAATGGGGAAGAACGTGGATGTCCAATCAATTGTTTATTTCAAAACAACGCGCTGTACATATGCTCACAAAAAGTGCAACTGAAAGATATTTAGATCTTATAAAAGAACAACCGGAGATTATAAAACAACTTCCATTAAAATATATCGCTTCTTATTTGGGCGTTACCGACACTTCGTTAAGCAGAATTAGAAAAGAAATCTCTCTCAATTCCTAAATCTTGTCTTATGGCAAGAAAATCCACGATTAAAGATGTTAGTTTTGATAAGGTTCAATTATAAAAACTAACAAATATGAAAACTAATAATCCCGTTGTATGGTTCGAAATTTATGTGAATGACATAAATAGAGCTCAGAAATTTTATGAAACAGTTCTTCAACTTGAATTAAGTGAATTGCCAATGCCAGACATTGGAGCGGAAATGAACATGTTATTCTTCCCAATGGAAATGGATGGAGCGGGAGCCGCGGGATCCTTGGTGAAAATGGAAGGTGTTAAGGCCGGAGGGAACTCCACCATTGTATATTTTGGCAGTGATGATTGTGGTATTGAGGAAAAGCGAATTAAAGATGCTGGAGGGAAAGTTTTTAAACCAAAACAATCTATCGGAGAATATGGATTTATGGTATTGGCTTATGATACCGAAGGAAATATGTTCGGTGTGCATTCTCAATCTTAAACACATTTTATAACCTGTATAGCCAACTCATCGAAAATGGCAAAATCTAGGTTTTAAGTGAATTTTTATTGTCCAGGCTTAGCTATGAAGTCTGCACATTGATTTTTTAAATGAAAAGAATAATTGTAATCTTCAAATGATATTGATAGATTTTAAACCTAGAATACTTTCCTGCTCCTAAAATTTATAGGTCAAGAATCCTCGCTACCTTCTAAAATGAGCTTATCTTTAAAGTTTTTCCTTTAAAAAATGAGGCAAACTCTATTTGAATTTATAAGAAAGTTCAGGGATTTCTTAAAATACCATTTTAGGAAAGACAACCCCAAGCTACCTTATATAATTATTGTTCTAGTAGCACTTATTATAGTAGTTGCTGGAATAAATATCTTCATTGAATTAACCGAATTTTTAAAGAACGATTTGTTGGCCCAATACGACCAACAGATTTCAGATTATGTCACTTCATTTCGATCGCCATTACTCACTGAATATTTTATTTTCATTACTAATATTGGTGATGTTTATGGGTACATAATTGTGCTCGGCATAGCCATAATTGCAACTGTTCTCTATTTTAAAAACTGGAAATATGTTTTGCAGACAATATTCGTGCTCATGTTGTCTTCAATATCTAATGTTTTTTTGAAACGTTTGGTGAATCGCGCAAGACCTGGGGCAGAACATTTAGTGGTAGTAGAAACCTTGAGCTATCCCAGTGGACACGCAATGGCTGCCATGGCCTTTTACGGTTTTTTGGTCTATCTGGTCTACAGGTTTAAAATAAATACCGTGCTTAAATACGGTATTGTTCTCCTCTTGATAGTTGCGATTTTGAGCATTGGCATTAGTCGAATCTACTTGGGAGTCCATTACCCTTCAGATATTGCAGGTGGATACATTGCTGGTCTAATATGGGTGTTTTTCTGTATTCTTCTATTTAATTTAGGAGAAGTATTCAGAAGAGATCCAAAGGTGTAAAAACGCTGGTATTTATAAATTTTATAATGTCATTTCTCACGTTATTTCCCGCAAAAATATAAGTCAAGATAAAATCCGTTCCGTAGCTTTGCCTTGTCGTTAATTGTTAATTTCGATAGGCTATCTTGAGGTGGTTTTATTTTATAAAAAACGCTTTATTTCAAAATAATTAAAACTGGCTTTACAACTCTAAAAACATGATCAAAAAGAGATTTATACAGATTGTTGGCTTGATGGTTTTTGGAGTGTTACTGTTGATTTTCTTTTCAAATTATACAATAACAAATTCTACAAAAGACAAGACATTTTCAGATGTTTCTACAATACAAAATAATAGAGTGGGCTTGCTCTTGGGGACGGCAAAATATTACAAAGACGGTGGTATAAACCTATATTTTAAATACAGGATAGACGCAGCCGTGGAGCTTTATAATAACGATAAAATTGATTTTATTTTGGTGAGTGGCGATAATAGCTCTCAATACTATAATGAGCCCAAAACATTCAAAAAGGAACTGATAAAAAGAGGAATCCCAGAGGAGGTCATATTTTTGGATTATGCCGGATTTAGAACCTTGGATTCCGTTGTACGCGCTAATGAAATCTTTGGCCAGGAAACTTTCACTGTCATTTCGCAACAATTCCATAATGAAAGAGCTATTTACCTCGCTGAAAAGAATGGAATCAATGCCATTGGCTATAACGCAAAAGATGTTGATGGTAAAAATGGTTTTAAAGTCAAGTTTCGTGAGTATTTTGCTAGAACAAAGGCCTTTTTTGATGTCATTTTCAAGGTCGAGCCTAAATTTTATGGCGAAAAAATTGAAATTAAAAGAGTCGAAAAAATTGATACAATTTCAAAAACCGATAGTCTTGAAATCGATAGCCTAGAATTAAAGTAAAAAAGAATGGATTTTAAATATATAGACGAGCAGACGTTCAAAAACAGCAATTACTCTGAGAAGCCGTTGGAAGTAGCCGAGTATGAATATTGCACTTTCAAGAATTGTAATTTTTCTAACGCTGTCCTTGCTGAGATACGGTTTTTGGAATGTGAGTTTTTTGATTGTAACTTCAGCAACGCCAACTTAACGAACGTATCTTTTCAGGATGTTCAGTTTAAAAACTGCAAAATGCTTGGCCTGCAGTTTGACGCTTGTAATGAATTCGGTTTTGCTGCAACTTTTGATACCTGCCAATTAGACCATTCCATTTTCTTTAAAATGAAACTGAACAGAACTTACTTTTATAATTCACAGCTAAATGGTGTGGATTTCAGTGAAGCAGATTTAAAAAAATCCAAACTTACAAACTGTAATTTGCAGGAAGCGACTTTCCAAAACACAAATCTAGAAATGGTGGATTTACGAAATGCAACCAACTATTCCATTGATCCCGAGCAAAACCGGATAAAAGGGGGAAAGTTTTCGTTAACTGAGGTTGTTGGGCTTTTGAATAAATATCAAATTAAAATCGAGAGATAACTACATCTTTGTTTTCTTTTACGGTGAGTATTAATATTTATAACCTGAACTCGACTTGCAACTCTTTAATGCTCTAGGTTGCCACTCACGATTTCTCAAATCTCATCGCTATTTTTAGTATTTTTGCAATGCATTGAAAAAGACCCTATGAACTTCAAATTATCCTCAGAATATAAACCTACAGGAGACCAACCACAAGCGATAAAAGCCTTGGTAGAAAGTCTAAATTCCGAAGAGAAATATCAAACACTCTTGGGTGTTACAGGCTCTGGAAAAACTTTTACCATGGCCAATGTGGTGGAGCAAGTTCAAAAACCTACACTCGTTTTAGCGCATAACAAAACCCTCGCAGCACAGCTTTACACCGAGTTTAAAAATCTATTTCCAGAAAATGCGGTTGAGTATTTTGTTTCTTACTACGATTATTATCAGCCCGAAGCATTTATTCCTAGTAGTGGTACGTACATTGAAAAGGATCTTTCTATCAATGAAGAAATCGAAAAAATGCGACTTAGTACAACTTCCTCTCTGCTTTCTGGTAGAAGGGATGTGCTTGTAGTTTCTTCGGTTTCGTGTTTATACGGAATTGGAAACCCTGTAGAATTTCAGAAAAATGTAATCAGTTTGGAAAAAGGTCAGATACTCTCTCGCACCAAATTGTTACACCGTTTGGTTCAAAGTCTTTATTCTCGAACCGAAGCGGAATTCAACCACGGAAATTTTCGTATAAAAGGAGATACGGTTGATGTTTTTCCGGGATATGCGGATAATGCCTTTAGAATTCATTTTTTTGGAGATGAAATTGAGGAAATTGAAGTATTCGACCCACAGAACAATGATATCATAGACAAATATGAGCGCTTAAACATATACCCCGCAAATATGTTCGTAACCTCACCAGATGTCTTGCAAGGTGCTATCAGAAATATTCAGGATGACTTGGTGCTACAGTTAGAATATTTTAAAGATATCGGGAAGCATTTAGAAGCAAAACGTTTGGAGGAACGTACCAATTTTGACCTTGAAATGATTAGAGAACTCGGTTATTGTAGTGGTATCGAAAACTATTCACGCTATTTGGATCAACGCCTGCCAGGAACACGTCCTTTCTGTCTTTTGGATTACTTTCCAGAGGATTATCTTATGGTTGTTGATGAAAGTCATGTCTCCATTCCACAAGTGAGTGCGATGTATGGCGGTGACCGCTCTCGAAAAGAGAATTTGGTGGACTACGGCTTCCGTTTACCAGCTGCAATGGACAACCGTCCGTTGAAGTTTGAGGAATTTGAAGCTATACAAAATCAAGTTGTTTATGTGAGCGCAACTCCTGCAGATTACGAACTGGAGAAGAGTGGCGGAGTTTATGTGGAGCAAATTATCCGTCCCACAGGTTTACTTGATCCACCGATTGAAGTACGTCCAAGTTTAAACCAAATTGATGATTTATTGGAGGAAATTCATCTTCGAATTGAAAAAGATGAACGTATTCTGGTTACTACATTGACCAAAAGAATGGCAGAAGAGCTCACAAAATATTTAATAAGAGTTCAAGTTCGTACACGTTATATTCACAGTGATGTGGATACCTTAGAGCGTGTTGAGATAATGCAGGACTTGCGTTTAGGACTTTTTGATGTATTGGTGGGAGTGAACCTATTGCGAGAAGGACTGGATTTACCAGAAGTTTCACTTGTTGCAATTTTGGATGCAGATAAAGAAGGCTTTCTAAGAAGTGAGCGCTCACTAACCCAAACAGTTGGACGTGCTGCTCGAAACCTGAATGGTCGAGCGATTATGTATGCTGATAAAATAACCAACAGTATGCAGAAAACAATCGACAGCACGAATTACAAAAGAGAAAAGCAGATGGAGTACAATGAAAAGCATGGCATTACTCCAACGGCAATTAAAAAATCATTCGAAAACTCCCTGACAAAATCGAAACAAGCTGCTTACACTTTTGAAACAGCCGAAAGCCTAGCAGCAGAATCTGAAGTAGAGTATCTGACTAAACCACAGATTGAAAAGAAAATCCGCGATACTCGAAAAGCAATGGAAAAAGCTGCGAAAGAGCTTGATTTTATGATGGCAGCGAAACTGCGGGATAAAATAAAAACCTATCAGAAGCAATTGGAAGAGGTGTAGTTTTCATTGTTAAGTGACAGTTGGCAGTAGCAGTAATAATAAAATCGTATCGAGGCCCAAAAACATCGGTTAACATTCAGTCTTATAGGATATTAGATTTATCGACTTATAAACAATAATTATCTTATATTTAATTTTCAACCGACAACCGACAATGGACCACCGACAACTGAAAATTGAGATCTGATAACCGCGAACATAAACTTTACAATGACCTTAACGTCCTTCATAAAACCTATTTTGTATTTTACACTCTCTATGGCTACAGCACAAAACATTGACCTAAGCAATAAGATTATTCCTGAGAATATAGAAAACGAAGCATTAGAAGCACTTTCTTTTTATCCAGAACTTGCAGAAACTGCTATTGAATTTAGATTTAAGGATAATATTAAGAAATCTACAATGCAGGCGCAGCCAAGATTTGCTAGCTTTTTTAAACGAAAGGAAAATCGTGAGTATCTTATTCTCATAAGCCGAAATATTCAGATTGAAGGCGAAAGGTTTACGATGGATGATATTCCTTCAGATGTAAAAATTGGCTGGATTGGTCACGAATTGGGCCATGTTGTAGATTATAGCCATCGGACCAATATGGGTATGGTTATTTTTGGACTAAAGTATCTTTTTTCATCCGCTCATATAAAAGAAGTGGAGCGTGCAGCCGACACTTTTGCTATCTCTCACGGAATGGGAGATTATATTCTAAAAACTAAAAATTTCATTTTAGATAACGCTGATCTTTCTGAAAAATACAAAGAGCGAATCCGTAGGCTTTATATTTCACCTGAAGAAGTAATGGAACTCATTAACGAAAATAAAGTCCACAAGGAACCTGAAATTGTTGAAGATGAAATCTAACCTATGAAGTTTTTTGGGAACTCACAAACTCTTCCCACTCGGCGAATTTTTCTTCATCCATAACCTTTTCCATTTTTACTTGTCCACCTTTCTTCTTATTCTTGGCATTCCATTCATGGAAGATTGCTGGATCTATCGTTGTTACTTTTACTCCTTTTAATGCTTTAGAGCGCGCTACGGAATAATTATTATTAGCTTCTTTTAAAGCTTTATCCAAAGCATCTGCTATTTTTTCAGAATCGATTTTTGTTTCGGAACCTAAATACCAATGATGATAAAATTCGCCGTCAACCTTAACTGCCGCCAAAGTAAATTCTGGAATCTTAATATCGAATTTCTCTTCCATTTCGCGCAAAGCAACTTCCATTTTATTAACGGAAAGTTGTGATCCAACTACATTTAAAAAGAATTTAGTGCGCCCCGTTATTTTGATTTCAGCTCTTTCAACATCTGTAAAAGCAATGGTATCGCCAATTAAGTAGCGCCAAGCTCCAGAAACGGTGCTTATTATTAGCACATAATCAGTATCCAATTCTACTTCGGCAAGGGTGAGGGCAGGAGCGTCTTGTGAAAGGGAGCCGTCTTCTTTAATATATTCTGGCTTAAAGGGGACAAATTCAAAATAGATTCCATTGTCCACGACCAATTTCATGGAGGTTGTTTCTGGCCTGTTTTGAAATGCCAAGAAGCCTTCCGAAGCCAAATACGTATCAATTATGGTGATAGGGTGGGCTAGTAGTTGGTTAAAACTTTTTTCGTAAGGCTGAAAAGCTACGCCACCAGTTGTGTAAACTTGTAAATTTGGCCAGACTTCGTGAATATTTTTTACGTTGTGATGTTCAATCACCTTTTTAAGCATCAACTCCATCCAAGAGGGAATACCGCTTAACGCTCCAATGTCCCATTCCAATGCGCGTTTGGCAATGGTATCTACTTTTTCGTCCCAATCCTCCATTTCTGCGATTTCTTGCCCTGGTTTATAAAATCCACGGAACCAAAATGGAATGTTACTGGCGCTTATTCCACTTATTTCCCCTTCTAGAAATTGGTTTTGCTCTTCGAGGTTTGTACTGCTACCAAGCATCATTATTTCCTTTTCGAAGAAATCTGAAGGAACATCAAAATTTGCAAGTGCTCCCACTTGTTTGATACCCGTAAGACGGATGGCTTCTATCATCTCCTGAGTAACTGGTATTTTTTTGGATGTTTTGCCCGTAGTGCCACTGCTGCGTGCAAAATATGTTGGACATCCAGGCCAAGTTATATCCTCTAAACCTTCCTGAGTTTTACTCCACCAATCTGCTTCCATTTTATGGTAATCGAAATACGGTAGTTTTTCTGCGTATGTTTTCTCGATATCCTCTGCTTCTAAAATTTTTTCAAACCCATAATATTTGCCGAAAGCGGTGTCTTTCGCTTTTTCTAGTAAATCGTGAAGTACTTCCTTTTGAGATTCTAAGGGAGATTTTTCAGAAACAATAGCTCCGCGAAGGTCTATTGCCGTTTTAATAATTGAGCCAAGTATTGCCATGAATGTTTATTATTAAATTTTGTTGAAACTACGATTTTTGGCTTTAACATAAAGTATTTTTAAATCAATTTTAACCTTTTTGATTTCGTATCTGTAACAGTATCTTTACAAAAAAGAAATATATGCATCATCCAGATTCCGTTAGAATAAATAAGGCCATAAGTGACAGTGGATTTTGCTCACGTCGTGAAGCTGATACTATAATTGAAAAAGGCCGCGTGACTATAAATGGTGAAAAAAGCACGCTTGGTGATAGAGTGATGCCCGGGGATGAAGTGCGGATAGACGGAAAACTCATTACAGAAAATGAAAACCTGGTTTATATAATGCTTAATAAACCTGTTGGGATTACCTGTACAACAGATACAAGATTTGACGATAATGTGGTGGATTTTGTAAACCATCCCGAACGAATCTTTCCTGTTGGAAGATTAGACAAACCCAGTAACGGTTTGCTTTTATTGACAAATGAAGGTGATATTGTAAATAAAATTCTTCGTGCGGGGAATGCACACGAAAAGGAATATATAGTAAAAGTGGACCGGCACGTTACAGACGAGTTTATTAAGCGAATGGGCTCAGGAATACCCATTTTAGACACGGTTACAAAACGTTGCAAAGTAGAACGGATTAGCCGATTTGAGTTCAAGATATTTTTGGTTCAGGGTTTAAATAGACAAATTCGCAGAATGTGCGAATATTTGGGGTATGAAGTTGTGGCCTTACAACGTGTAAGAATAATGAATTTGGAGTTGGGTGATTTACCTTTGGGCCAGTGGCGTGACCTAACTGCGGAAGAACTAAAAACCTTAAAAGATTCGGTTAAGGATAGTGATGGTCAACCAAAGAATTATCCAAAAGCTAATCAAGAAAAGCCTGAGGAAAAAAAGCCAGAAGTATTAAGGAGAGAGGAGCGTAAGTTAAAAAGAGAGCAACGAAGTACAGGGGGGAAAAGAAGAAGAGGGCCAAGTTAATAAATAGAAAAAACCGCGGCCGATTGAGTAGCACGCGGTCATTTTCAACTAACTAACCAAATTAAATTTCAATTATGAAATCTCAACCATTTTCTTCAATACTTTCTTTTCTTCCATTTTTGGGAGAGTAACCCGAAGGATCCCATTTTCATAATTAGCCTGAATATTTTCAACTTCTATGTTTTCAGGTAACTTGAAAGAACGTTCAAAACTTTTATAATTGAACTCCTGTCTTCTATATTGGGAATCATTTTTTGCTACTTTCTTTTCCTCCTTGTCAGCGGAATCTGTTTCTATCTTTTTCGAGGCAATTTTTAACGTATCTTCCTCAACTTCAATGGTAAAATTTTCTTTTTGTAATCCAGGCGCGGCCAATTCGACTACAAAATTCGGGAAATTTTCGATGATATTTACTGCGGGAATGCTAAATGTTTCATAATTATTTAAGGCGTCAAGTTTATTCTCTAAAAACAAATCATCCAAGAGACCTGGGAACCAAATATTACTTTTATTAACTGTTTTCATAACTATATATTGTTTTATTTTTTACTAATTTCATTGATTCATAGTCAATAACAGTTCCATTACTAAAAACAAGACATTTTGACTGCTTACAAAATATTTTTACTGTCTTTTTGTCGTATAACAAGAATTAATGAAACATTTTATAATACGTATTGCTACATTTTTTAGAACCATAGAAAGTAAAATAGCTTTCTATCCCTCTCTCATTGCAATAGGAGGATTCTTTTTATCACTAGGGATGATAGTTTTAGAGAAGCAAGGTGTTTCTAGAAGCATACTTAAGGTTTTTCCAATGCTAATGGTGGAGGATGGAGATACCGCTCTCAATGTACTTAGTACGTGTATAGGTGGGCTTATCTCTATGATGGTTTTTAGTTTCTCTATGGTGATGCTTTTGTTGAGTCAGGCATCCAGTAACTTTTCCCCACGATTGCTTCCTGGGCTGATTTCCAATAAAAGGCACCAGGTTATTCTAGGTATTTTCTTGGCTACAATTGTCTATAATATTTTCACCTTGTTTTCTGTGAATACGAGTGAAGAAAAGTATACGCTTCCTGGTTTTTCAATACTACTGGGTGTATTCTTCACTATCATTTGTCTTTCTGCTTTTATATTTTTTATACATAACATTTCTCAAAGCATACAGATTAACAATATAATGGATGGTATTTATAATGAAGCAACGGATAGACTGAGTGAAATTATCGATACGGAAAAAGAAGCGACTAGTATGCCTGTTCCTTACTTTCCTGATACAACGGACTGGTACAATTACACCTCTGATAAGAATGGTTATTTTCAGAATCTTTCTATCACGAATATAACAGATATCTGTAAAAAAAATGACGTACGAGTTTATATTACGATCCCGAAAGGATTATATGTTTTGAAGAATAATTCCATATTAAAAACCAGTAAATCATTAGATGACAGTATTGTGGATGATATTTTTTCGAATATTAATTTTGCACGTGGAGAATATATCCAGGATAACTACACGTTGGCATTTAAGCAGATTACTGAAATTGCAGTAAAAGCAATGTCCCCAGGAATAAATGATCCCGGAACTGCTATTAATGCAATTGATTACCTAACGGAACTTTTTTCGCTACGGATGAAGAAAAGCGATACAGGTGTAATTACAACCGAAGGAGAAACACATATAAAAATAGCTATTATTCAGTTTGAAGAGTTGGTTTATAATGTTATGGCTTCAATACGCACTTATTGCAAGCACGATCCCATTGTGATGCAAAAGCTTGTTGTAATGCTTAATTATTTAAAAAATCAACCAGCGGTTGACGACTCCTATCAAACTACTATTGATAATGAATTGAAGGTGCTAATTGATGATATGGATTTTGATTCTGAAAAGGATACGTTTGTTCTGAGAAAATTGGCTGGAATGGAAAAACACGGGTAAAAAAAAGCCTTCCAAATTTCTTTGGAAGGCTGTAAAAAAGGTTGTTTAAGTATAATTAAGCAAGTACTGCTTTAACTTTATCTGCAGCTTCTTGAAATTCAATAGCGCTTTGAACGTCTAAGCCACTGCTATCTATCAATTCTTTAGCAATATCTGCATTTGTTCCTTGTAAGCGAACAATAATTGGAACTTCGATGTTACCCATGTTTTTATAAGCATCAACAATTCCTTGAGCTACACGGTCGCAACGAACGATTCCTCCGAAAATATTAACCAAAATTGCTGTTACATTAGGATCTTTTAAGATCAATTTGAAAGCAGCTTCAACACGTTCGGCATCTGCTGTTCCTCCTACATCAAGGAAGTTTGCAGGTTCACCACCAGCTTGTTTAATAAGGTCCATCGTTGCCATTGCAAGTCCGGCACCGTTAACCATACAGCCAACGTTACCATCTAAATCCACATAGTTAAGGCCTTTTTCCATGGCTTCAACTTCTACTGGATTTTCCTCGCGTTTGTCACGCATTTCCATATAATCTTTATGACGATAAAGTGCATTGTCATCAAGACTTACTTTAGCATCAACTGCAATGATTTTATCATCACTAGTTTTTAAAACTGGGTTGATTTCAAATAGTGAAGAATCAGATTCGTTGTATGCTTTATAAAGAGCTGCAACAAACTTTGTCATTTCTTTGAAAGCTTTTCCGCTCAATCCAAGATTGAAAGCTACTCTTCTTGCTTGAAAGCCTAAAAGGCCAACTGCAGGATCAATTTCTTCAGTAAAAATTAAATGTGGAGTTTCTTCAGCGACAGTTTCAATGTCCATTCCCCCTTCAGTAGAATACATAATCATGTTTCTTCCTGTAGAACGGTTCAAAAGAACGCTCATATAATATTCTTCAGGTTCGCTATCACCAGGATAATATACGTCCTGACCAACTAAAACCTGGTGTACTTTTTTTCCTTCTGCAGAAGTTTGTGGAGTTACAAGGTTCATTCCGATGATTTCTCCAGCAATTTCCTCAACTTCTTTAAGACTTTTAGCAAGTTTTACACCGCCGCCTTTTCCACGGCCACCTGCATGAACTTGTGCCTTGATAACATGCCAGTCCGTTCCGGTTTCTTCGGTAAGTTTTTTTGCGGCTTCCACTGCCTCTTTTGGAGTAGTAGCAACGATCCCGCGCTGGATCTCAACGCCAAAACTGTTTAAAATTTCTTTTCCTTGATATTCGTGTAAATTCATAGTTGCGGTTTTGTACTTGTTTATGGAGTGCAAAAATAGCAAATGTTACAGAAATGGGCTAATATATTTTGAATACCTTTAGAACACTGTTACACTTGTCTTAGCTTATCCGGTGTTTTATTGTTCGTGATCTAGTAACCAAGGTTTCTGTTCTATTCCTCCGCCATATCCCTCAAGCTTCAATCTTTACCGATTATTCGATGACAGGGTATAATAGAGAAGGTATTTTTCTTTCTTTAATGTTGTAAGGTCTTACTTCACGATGGTTGGTACCTGTAATTTATATTATCGCCCAGCGGAAGAAACGAAGTATAACTGCAAGTATAATTAGGCAATTAGAGAGAGAAGAGTGGAAGTGAGCAATTAGCAATTGATCGGTAGCGTTTTTTGGCTGCGTATCTTGAAATTGATTGTGATTAAGAGGTTTTTACTTATAAGCCTATTCGCAATTGGTAAAGAAGGGCAGTGTTGTTTGATAAAATAACATTAAGGATTAGCAAAATAGTACTTATATGAGCCATGTAATAATAGGTAGCGTACGAAAAGATTGTTTTAGGTGTTAAATATCAATAAGAAATGCGTTTTTTTATATTTATCAAAATAAATAACTCGAAATAAGATAGTGTTTAAATAAAAACATTATCTTTGCGACTTATATTAATTATTTATTTAAATACAATGAACAAAGGAACAGTAAAATTCTTCAACGACACCAAAGGTTTTGGTTTTATCACTGAAGAAGGAACCAACAAAGAACATTTTGTACACATTTCAGGTCTTATCGACGAAGTTCGCGAAGGTGATGAAGTAGAATTTGATCTTCAAGAAGGTAAAAAAGGATTGAACGCGGTTAACGTAAAAGTACTTTAATACACACAATTTTTTTAAGACGAAGCCTCCCAATTGGGAGGCTTTTTTTGTTTTGATTTTTATCATTTTATTTTATTTTGAAAAAAAAATTGATGACAATGAGTTGATTTATACGATTATACTGTAAATTTATAAGACTAACTAAATCAAATTTCAAAATGAAAAAATCTACACTACTTATGTTGGTTTTGTGTGTGCTGACTCTTCAGCTTTCGGCGCAAAACAAAAACTCAGAAAGAGAAAAGAAAGCTGCACGATTGGCTACGGAACCTTCATCCGTTTCGCTAGAACAGCTTATAACAAAAAATACCGGAGACTATGTAATCACCGATGAAAACCTAAGCCAAACTAGTGGGGTTCGCAATGTTTACTTACGACAGGCTATAAATGGTCTGGAGGTTCTTGGAACCGAATCCAGTGTGCATTTTGACAGAACAGGTGAAGTCTTGGTAGAACACAACAGGTTTTTAGAAGATATTCAATCTACTCTTATAAATAGCTCTCAAGGAGTTACTGCGCGACAGGCCATAACTTCTGTGTCTACACAAATGGGATATAAAATCGCTAAACTTCAGGAGATAAAAAGTATTGGCGGGAAAAACAAAGCTGCAGTTTTTAATAAAGCTGGTATTTCTTCTCAGGATATTCCAGTAAAGCTGGTGTATTATTACAGAGATGGGATTGGCACCCAATTGATTTGGGAACTTTCTATAGCCGAGACTACCTCTTCGGATTGGTGGAATTTTCGCATAGATGCGTCAACAGGAAAAATAATAGATAAAAATAATTGGACTGTTTCATGTAATATCTTGGGTGACCATAAAGATCATTTACATGCCGCTTCATCAAGTTCAGATACTTTTATAGGACCAATGAGAGAGCCAGTAAAAGATAATACTGTTGTTTCAGAAAATGTAATTGCAGCGCCTACAGCAAAGTATAGAGTTTTTGCCATGCCTACCGAAAGTCCGAATCATGGCCCAAGAACTTTGGTTACTAACCCCGAGAATCTAACTGCCTCCCCTTATGGATGGCACGATACAGATGGAGTGGAGGGTGCAGAGTATACCAATACCCGCGGAAATAATGCGGATGCCTATGATGACGATAATGCAAATGATAATCCAGATGGTAAATATGCGTTTAGTCCGGGTGGGAACTTGGTATTTGACTTTCCTTTAAATACTACTTACAGCTACGGTGATCAGTCTGAAGATGCCGCAGTAACTAATCTTTTTTATTGGACAAACATCATTCATGATGTTGCTTATCAATACGGATTTGATGAAGCTAGTGGAAACTTTCAACATAATAACTATGGAAATGGCGGAGTAGGAAATGACCCTGTAAATGCAGAGGCCCAAGATGGTTCAGGATCGTGTAATGCTAATTTTTCAACACCTCCAGACGGCTCGAGACCCAGAATGCAAATGTACGTTTGTGATTCTCGTGATGGTGACTTAGATAATCCTGTAATAGTCCATGAATATAGTCACGGTATTTCAATTAGATTAACTGGTGGTCCTTCATCAGTCGACTGCTTGTGGAACGGAGAACAGATGGGTGAAGGATGGAGTGACTTTTACGGACTATTGCTCACAATGCAACCTGGAGATGTTGGAGCAGATCCAAGAGGTGTAGGAACTTGGCTTATTGGTGAGGGGCCTAATGGTCCGGGTATTAGAGTACATCCTTACAGCACGAATTTTGGTGTTAATCCACATACTTATGATAACATTAAAACGGCTGTAGCCCCACATGGTGTTGGGGAAATTTGGGCAACCATGCTATGGGAGATGACTTGGGAAATAATGGCTACAGAGTCTTTTGATCCAAATATCTATACCGGAACTGGAGGAAACAATGTTGCGTTGGCGCTTGTTACTGAAGGCCTAAAATTGCAACCTTGTAGTCCAGGTTTTGTTGATGGTCGTGATGCCATTTTAGCCGCAGATCAAGCATTATATGGAGGAGCTCATGTTTGTGCTATTTGGGAAGCATTTGCCAGAAGAGGTTTAGGTTATAGTGCTAGCCAAGGTTCTTCAGGCAGCAAAACTGACGGGACCGAAGCTTTTGATTTACCACCTAGCTTTTCAGGTCTAGATGTTGTGGATGAGGTTTGCCTTGCTGACGGTATCCAGACAGGACTTTCTGGAGGAAACCCAGAAGGAGGAGTTTATAGTGGTACTGGAGTAACTGATGATGGTAACGGTTCTACATTCACTTTTGACCCAGAGGTTGGAGGCCCAGGCTTAGTGACTGTTACCTATATGGTAGATGATTTCTGTACCGGAGCACCCACCACCTTGACCGATGATATTGATGTGACAAATAATCCTCCAGAAATTATATGTATGGGCTCGGGTACAATCCCAATGAGCGGGTCGCAATCAAGCAGTCCAGGAGTTTCCATTCCGGATAATAGTTCTTCAGGAGTAACCGTGACAATGGATGTGACTGAAGATGTTTCAATTACAGATTTAAATGTCAATTTAGATATTTCACATAGTTGGGTAGGAGATGTTATCGTTTCAATTAAATCGCCGGCAGGAACTTCAGCGATTATAGTTGATAGACCAGGAAGAATCTCTTCCGGCTATGGATGTAGTGGATCGGATATACTCGCTACTTTAGACGATGAGGCCAGTTCTCCGATTGAGGACGAATGCTCTTCTTCTGTGCCAACAATTGATGGGTCTTTTATCCCAAACAATCCGTTATCCGTATTTGATGGAGAGAGTGCTATGGGCGTTTGGGAGCTTAAGGTTTCCGATGTTGCATCTGGACTCACAGGAAATTTAAATAGTTGGGGAATAGATTATGATTATCAAATAGTTGCCCCAATTTTGGATGTTGTTTTAGACAGCGAGGGTAACGCCACAATAAATGCGGACGAATTGCTCTTTAGTGCTTCAGTTGACTGTGGAGATTATTCGGTATTGGCTGGAAGTCCATTAGCTGCAACAGTGAGTTTTACTTGTGCTGATGTTGGTGAGAATACCATAGCTGTTGAAGCCACAAATGATACCGGTGCAACATCCACTTGTTCTGCTATTGTTAATGTAATCGGCGGAGGTGGCGGAGGAACCTTGAGTTGTCCAGGTGATATTACACAAGATAATGATTCAGGTTTATGTGGTGCAGTAATAGCCTACACGGTTGATTCTCCAGTTGGCTGTAACGGCGGTACTTTGACGCAAACTGAAGGTCAGGCTAGTGGAAGTACCTTTCCTGTTGGAACCACTACCAATACTTTTGAATATGACGATGGTGTAAACCCTGTCCAGACATGTTCTTTTGATGTAACAATAAGTGATATTGAACTTCCAATAATCGAATGTCCTGAAGACCAAACCCAAGATCCTGGAGCAGGAAATGAGTATGTTGTTCCGGATTATTTTGCAAATGGTGAAGCAACTGCTACAGATAATTGTACAGAGCCAATAACCCAAACTACACAGGATCCTGCTCCTGGAGCCACACTTGGAGATGGGGTTTATACGGTTACTTTAACTGCTGAAGATGAATATGGAAATAACTCCACTTGTAACTTTGAGCTAACAATAGATGCTACAGTTGGTATAGAAGATCACAATGCCGATATTGGAAGTATTAAGATGTTCCCAAACCCTGCCAAAAATATGGTGACGATTACGAATCCTCAGCAGGTCTCAGTAGATAACTTGAGAATATTTGATTTGAGAGGAAGATTGATAAAATCAGTTGATATGCGTAATATGGGACTTGAAAAATCCTTCGACGTTTCTGAAATGGCTTCTTCGATCTACTTTATTTTAATTCAAGGTAAGGACGGTCAGATAACCAAAAAGCTTATTAAAGAATAAGTATTAAGCTTTAATTTAAAGTAAAACCCTTCCGTTTTTTTAGACGGAGGGGTTTTCTGTTTTTTTAAGATAAGTCTTTATTAAAGTTTAGAAACTTCTTTTTTGGCGCTTTCGAATTCTTGCACCATTTCTTTTAAAATCTGTGTAGCTGGTTTTATATCGTGAATAAGTCCAGCAATTTGCCCAATTTCCAATTCACCTTCTTCCAAATCACCTTCAAACATTCCGCGTTTGGCGCGTGCTCTCCCTAAATGATTTTTTAAGTCTTCTTTTGTGGGGCTAGTAGTATAGAGTTGCATCACACTTTCAAAGAATTTGTTTTTTAGCATTCGTACTGGTGCTAATTCTTTTAGGGTTAAATGTGTATCCCCTTCTTTAGCTTCTACAACCATCTGCTTAAATGCACGATGTGATGAAGCCTCTTCCGAAGCTACAAAGCGACTTCCTACTTGAACAGCATCCGCGCCTAAAACCATTGCGGCTAACATTCCGTGACCTGTGGCAATTCCACCAGCTGCTATTAGGGGAATTTCTAATTGCTCTTTTACCATTGGAATCAAAGTAAAGGTTGTAGTTTCCTCGCGACCATTGTGACCACCTGCTTCAAAACCTTCTGCTACTACGGCGTCAACACCCGCACTTTGTGCTTTTAGTGCGAATTTCACACTACTTACTACATGGACAACTGTAATTCCATTTTCCTTAAGTTTTGAGGTATAGGTTTTTGGGTTTCCAGCTGAAGTAAAAACAATCTTAACTCCTTCCTCGATAATGATATCAATTATTTTATCAATATCGGGGTAGAGCATAGGCACGTTTACTCCGAAGGGCTTATCGGTTGCCTTTTTACATTTCACAATATGTTCGCGCAGTACTTCAGGGTACATAGAACCTGCGCCTAAAAGTCCCAGTCCACCAGAGTTTGAAACTGCACTGGCAAGTCGCCAGCCACTATTCCAAATCATTCCAGCTTGAATTATGGGATGTTCTATATTAAAAAGTTGGGCAATACGATTTTGCATTACTGCTTTATAATTTTATAACTAATTGTCCTATTGTTTGAGGTAATTGAAGCAATATACATTCCTGATGTAAGTTCAGAAACATCAATACTGTTTTTCAATGCGGTAATATTTTTTTGAAGAACTCTTTCTCCTAGAACATTGTACAATACAAAGTCAGCTTTTTCTGCCGATTCTGGAAAAGATATGTTTATTTGCGTCGATACTGGATTTGGATATAAGGCAAAATTATGCTCTTGCATATATTGCTCTGTACTCAAAAGCTTAATATTATCATATGCCAACCCAAAATCCGGAACTCCGTAGCCGTAAAAATCACTAGGGTTACTGTACCGATCTGCCGATTCACGAATGGCCTGAACGATCACTTCGTTCTTTACATGTGGAAATGCTGACCAAAGAGAAGCTACTGCTCCTGCAGTAATTGGTGAACTAAAGGAAGTTCCACTAGCGGTGGTTACATCTCCATATTGGTTTACTACGGCAGCGTCAGCACCTTTAGCCATTACATCTGGCTTAATTCTTCCATCAGAGGTAGGGCCGTGAGAACTGAAATAGACATAATCCTCCTGAGAGTCAACAGCGCCAATGGTAAGTGAGCCCGGAGCATCTGCAGGCGAACCTACATATCCAAACCCATAACCTTCATTTCCGGCGGAAACTACATTTACCATTCCTTTGTCAAAAGCAACGTTAGAGCCACGAGAGCCTATAGTGGTTTGGCCATCAAGGTCTTCATAAGTATGATTGTATTCAGATCTATCAAAAGCTTGGTATCCCAATGAGGTATTGGTTACATAAACCCCTAAACTATCTGCACGTTCTAATGCCTCTACCCAATAGGCCTCTTCCGCAGGAGATTCCTCTCCACTATCTTCCGTAATAAACAAATAATATGAAGCATCTGGAGCCGTACCCATGAATTCATCTTCTAATACGGCAGCAGCGTCACTCATAGTTGATGCACCATGACTTCCCGAACCGTTTGGATTTTCCAACCGGGCAACAAAATCATAATAGCCAAGTAATCTATCTTCATTTCGTAACCTTGTATATGCCGGATTTGTCAGTACACCAGGATAGCCATTATCTAGAAAGGCAACAAGAATAGCCTCACCAGTATATCCATCGTCGTGTAAGGAATTTACATTAATCATTTCCGTTTGATTGGTAGCAGTACCGTAATTATATTCAGACATTGATCGGTTTTCAATCTCAAATTTATCTTTAGAAAATTGTTTTCCCGAAGATCTGTTTAAGCTTTTATCTGCAAACTCAATATTGGTAACAAAAGAGAGATCCAAAAGATCATCGATGTCTGTTTGAGAACCTCGAACATACACAGCGTTTAACCACTTTGATTTTGCTAAAACTGATATTCCTGTGGAAGCAGCAATAGAAGCTTTTTGTGTTTCGTTTAATGGAACATCTCGGTCATCAATAGGAGTGCCTTGAATTGATTTTCTGTCAATTGCAGCCTGAGTCATAATAGTAATAGGATCAGCCAATGCTGCAGCAACTACGGATGGATCTTTATCTTCAAGATATACAAGAGCATCTTGTACTTGTGCGAAGCTAAAAGTTGAAATAAGAACAATAGTTAATAAGAGTAGTTTTTTCATTTAGATACAATATTTTTTAAAGTGGTGAAATGTTCTAAAACCATGAAATGGCTGTTGCCAATGGCTTTAGATTGTTTTAAGAAATAACACCACTTCCGAGTAATTCGGAACCTTCATACCATGCAACAAACTGGCCTTCAGTTATTGCAGATTGTGGATTATCAAAGATAATATAAAGTCCCGAAAATGCGCGGTACAAACTTGCCTTTTCTAAAGGTTGCCTATAACGGATTCTCGCTTCCACTTCTAGTTTTTCACCTTCTGGTAACGCCAAGTCTTCTCGGACCCAATGAATTTCGTCATTTTTAACAAAAACTCCACGTCCAAATAATCCTGGATGATCTTTTCCTTGTCCTGTGTAGATTATATTTTCATCAACATCGGTGGCAATAACGAAAAGAGGTTCTTTAGTGCCTCCAACAGCGAGTCCTTTGCGTTGACCGTTCGTAAAATAGTGAGCTCCGTGATGAACACCAACTTGTTTACCGTCTACTTTAGAATATTTTCGTCGGGTTGAAAGATATTTGAGTTTTTCTTTTTCGGAAGCAAATTCTGGTTGATTTCTCTGATATTCTGAAAAGCTTGCAGGTACTTCTATAATTGCACCGTCTTTTGGTGCCAGTTTCTGTTGAAGAAACTCCGGAAGCCTCACCTTTCCGATAAAGCATAAACCTTGAGAATCGCGCTTTTCAGCCGTAATCAAGCCTTGTTCAGAAGCTATTTTCCGAACTTCTGGTTTTAATAATTCGCCAATAGGAAAAAGTGTTTTTGAAAGTTGTTCTTGCGAAAGTTGACACAGAAAGTAGGATTGATCTTTATTTAGATCTTTCCCCGCAAGAAGTTGATATATTTCTTTCCCATCTTTTTCAAGCGTTCCTTTTCTGCAATAGTGCCCGGTTGCCACAAAATCTGCTCCCAGGTTTAAGGCGATTTTCATAAAGACATCAAACTTTATCTCCCGGTTACACAAGACATCTGGGTTTGGCGTTCGGCCCATTTTATACTCCCTGAACATATAATCAACAATGCGCTCTTTGTATTCTTTGCTTAAATCGACCGTTTGAAAGGGAATACCCAATTTTTCGGCTACAAGCATTGCGTCATTACTGTCTTCAAGCCAAGGACATTCCTGCGAAATAGTAACAGAATCATCGTGCCAGTTTTTCATAAAAAGGCCAATAACATCATAGCCCTGCTCTTTTAAAAGATAGGCTGCAACGCTTGAATCAACGCCTCCACTTAATCCGACTACTACTCGTTTTTTCATAACTATTTTGAAAGAAAATCTCCACCCTCAATGACTTCGATTCTTGAAGGTGCAAAGATACAATTGGAAAGCAACAAAAACCAAAAATACCAAGTATCAAATTCCAAGCGGTGAAAACCAGGTTGTCATAAGGTCAAAAGGGAGATTTTTAGAAAGAACTAAAAGTGGATAATCAATGAATATCCTTATTCATTCAAAGAAGAAGGTTATAAGTAACAGTTTTGAAACTTTTAAAAACTACTTTTTATTATACTCTTTTGGAAATGTTTCTTCTACGGTTACTTTACCATCTTTATAATATTTCCAAAGGCCGTGCTTTTTGCCATTCTTATAAAAACCTTCGATTAGTACGTTACCATAAGCATCGTAGTATATGGCCTCTCCTTGCAATTGGTCGTCTTTGTAACGAAGTTTTTTTAGCAAAACTCCATCAGGCGAATAGTAATTATCTTCGCCGTACTTAACTCCATTTTTGTAGTCTGTTTCTTCGGTTATTTTTCCGTTGGGGTAGTAGGTAATAACTTTTCCGTGGAGCTTGCCATTTTCGTAAAACTCACGAGTTATTACTTCCTTGGATTTTTCAGGATAATAAACCCATTCCCCAATGCGGTCTTTACCTTTCATTTTTCCTTCACTGACCAATTTACCTTTAATGGTGAAATATTTCACATTGGCAATATCGTCTTTGTCATTGAAGTTTTTTATTACAGATGGCTTGTCTTTGCAGTCAGCGCAATAAAATTTGAATTCACCAACCTCTTTTCCGTGCTCAAAAGCACCTTCATATCGTAATTGCTCGGTTCCGGGATAGGTTTTTCTCCAAACTCCGTCTCGTTCACCTTGGGCATCCATCTGGTTGATATCACTTTGTGAGTGCGCATCTACGCAACAGAAAACTATTCCGAAGAAAAAAAGAAGACTTAGTTTTTTCATTGTTTTAATCATTTGTCAATACAGACAACGAAGAAATTTAGAATCTATTTTTAAACCTACAAGGAGATTCAAGGAGATTGCTTCGTGCCTCGCAATGACACCTTGCAGGAAAATCCTTTCTTTTTGAATTCCCCAACCTTTTAAATTATACTAAGCTTGTTGAAGTAGGCTTTGGAGATTTTATTTCTTCTTTTTCTGCTCTTCAGCTTGTTCCATCATTTCAGACATTTTGCGCTGAAACTTGTTCTGTTTCTTTGGTTTCGCCTTTTTAACCTGAATTTTAGCGTGAATCTTATCTTCATCAATAATGAAGTTTTTGATTACAAGCATAATCCCGATGGTAATTAAGTTCGAAATAAAGTAGTACAATGATAGTCCACTTGCATAGTTGTTAAAGAATATCAACATAAACAACGGTGAAAGATACATGATAAACTTCATGTTCGGCATTCCCGGTTGCTGCTGTTGTTGCATACTTTGTCCTGTGGTCATCATCATATAAATAAAGATGGCGATAGAGGCCAAAATCGGGAACAAACTCACGTGACTTCCGTAAAATGGTATGTGGAATGGTAGTTCCGCAATGCTGTCATAACTAGAAAGGTCATCTGCCCAAAGGAAGCTTTTCTGCCGCAAATCAAAGGCCGAAGGGAAGAATGTAAACAAGGCATAGAACACCGGAATCTGCAATATAGCCGGTAAACATCCCTTGAGCGGACTCGCTCCAGCGGAGTTTTGCAGCTTCATAGTTTCTTGCTGAATCTTAAGTTTATTGTCTTTATACTTCTCTTTGATCTCGTCCATTTCAGGTTTTAAAACCTTCATTTTTGCTTGAGATAAATACTGTTTGTATTGAACAGGAGACAGTAAAAGTTTTATAAGAATGGTCAAAACGATAATTGCAATTCCTGCAGGAAGGAAATCCGTCAAGAATGCAAACAAAGGAATGATAAGATATTTGTTTATCACTCCAAAAATACCCCACCCTAAAGGCATTGCTTCATCAAGATTACGTCCGTATTTTTTGAATATCTGATAGTCTGATGGACCGTAATACATGTTCATATCATAAGATATCGCCCCACCTTTAGGCTCCAAAAGCATCTTTGCACCGTATTTTTTTGTGTATACCGTGTCAATTTCTTCGTCGTGAACAAGATTTTCAGAACTAAGAGTAACCTCTTTAAAAGGAGTGTCTGTCAATAACATTGAACTAAAGAAATGCTGACGGAAGTTCATCCAAGCAACATCTTTTTCTACTTCTGTGTCGTCACTACCTGCAGAAAGTTTTGAGTGCTTCTCACTTTCATACTCATAGGTTAGGCGTGTATAACGGTTTTCATAAGAAATACTTTTTGCGTGGCGATACCCTTTCAGCTTCCAATCTAAATACATTGGGTTTGAGCTGCTGATAACACCATCCAAGCCTTGGCTGTTGATGTTGAAATCCATCATATACTCCCCAGGATGTAGCGTATATCGATACTCTATAAAACCATTTTCTGAAGTTTTAAGCTTCATGGAAAGCACGTTGTCTTCGCCATCTTTGCTTAACGTAGGCTCAAAGTAAAGGTCTTGAGAATTTAAAGTTCTGTTTTCTGCAGTAAACTGAAGATTAAGCGAAGCGTTTCCATCTTTTATTAGATAAACAGGAATCGAATCAAATTTTGTAAAGTTCTTTAAGCGTGCTTCGGTAATATAACCTCCTTTGTTGCTAACCTTTAAGAAAAGCACATCGTTTTCAAAAACTGTACTTTCGTCGGTGGCAGATGGGAGTGTTCCTGAATATGCAAAGGAACCGAGTTTGTTCTTTAACTGTTCCATAGCCAAAGAATCTCCCGGTTTTGAGCTATTCATGGTATCTGAAGTTGCTTCAGATAAGCTTATATCTTCGGGTTTCTTCTCATTGGCGGCAGCCTCTTCTTTTGCTGCGGCCTCAGTTTTTGCCTTTTCGGCTTGAAGTTCTTCCTCGGTAGGTTGGTTGAGGTAGAGCATCCAAATTAGGATTCCGCCAATTAATACAAAGCCTATGAGTGAGTTAAAGTCGAATTTCTTTTGTTCCATGCTATGTCGCGAACTTGTTCCGCAATCGTTTTAATGAATCCTGAAAATTTCTTTCAGGAGGTTTGGTTTTTAATTTTTATACCTACAAGGACTTTAAAACCTTGCGAGAGGATTTTGTTTTAACAACAATCCCGCCTTTTTTTGTAATCCGTCAAATTGTCCTATTTCTTTTTTGACGCGTGTTCGTGCACTGCTTTTACAAAGGCAACGAATAACGGATGTGGGTTGGCAACCGTACTTTTGTATTCTGGGTGATATTGTACACCCACGAACCAAGGATGCTCAGGAATCTCAATAATCTCTACCAATCCTGTTTCTGGATTTACCCCAGTAGCAATAAGTCCTTTAGCTTCAAATTGCTCCAGGTACTTGTTGTTAAATTCATAACGGTGACGGTGACGCTCGTCTATGGTTTCTGATTTGTACACCTTGCTAACAATACTGTCTTTTTTCAAATCACATTTCCAAGAACCTAAGCGCATAGTACCGCCCATTTCCGTAATGTTTTTTTGATCCTCCATGATGCTAATCACAGGATCTTTGGTTTGTGTATCCATTTCAGTGCTATTGGCATCTTTCAGCTTGAGTACATTTCGAGCAAACTCAATTACTGCCATTTGCATTCCTAGGCAAATACCTAAGAAAGGTAAATCGTTCTCTCTGGCATACTGCACTGCTGCAACTTTTCCTTCAACCCCGCGCTCACCAAAACCAGGGGCAACTAATATTCCGTCCAGTTTTGAAAGCTTTTTGCCAATGGTCTTGGCATTAATGTGTTCAGAGTTTATGTATTCTACTTTTACGCTAACTTCATTTTCAGCTCCCGCATGAATAAAAGATTCAAGAATAGATTTGTAGCTGTCTTGAAGATCGACGTATTTTCCAATGAGACCAATTCTAACTTCGGCTTTTGGGTTTTTATGTCTTTTTAAAAACTTATTCCACTTTGTTAAATCTGGTTTTGTATTGTCTTCCAAATTTAATTTCTGAAGTGTCACCGTGTCCAAACCTTCCTCAAGCATCATATTTGGAACATCATAAATAGTAGAAGCATCAATAGATTGAATTACCGCTTCTGCTTTTACGTTGCAGAAAAGAGCTAGTTTTCTTCTTAAGTCTTGAGAAAGTTGATGTTCTGTTCTACAAACTAAAATATCAGCTCTAATTCCACTTTCCATCAAGGTTTTTACGGAGTGTTGTGTGGGTTTTGTTTTCAATTCCCCAGCGGCAGAAAGGTAGGGGACAAGTGTAAGGTGGATAACCAAGGCATTGTCATCGCCCATTTCCCACTTCATTTGTCTTACTGCTTCTATATATGGCAGTGATTCAATATCGCCCACAGTACCACCAATTTCAGTAATAATTATATCATAGTCACCCGTCTTTCCGAGCAACTGTACGCGTTCTTTTATTTCATTTGTGATATGAGGAACAACCTGAACAGTTTTTCCAAGAAATTCTCCACGACGTTCTTTTTCAATTACACTTTGGTAGATTCGTCCAGTGGTAACGTTATTAGCTTGTGAAGTATTTACATTCAGAAAGCGTTCGTAATGACCAAGATCAAGATCTGTTTCAGCGCCATCATCAGTAACGTAACATTCGCCATGTTCATACGGATTCATGGTTCCTGGATCTACGTTAATGTATGGATCTAATTTTTGGATAGTAACTCTATACCCTCTAGCCTGTAGTAGTTTGGCCAGTGATGCGGCTATAATTCCTTTTCCTAATGAAGATGATACTCCGCCCGTAACGAAGATGTATTTTGTGGTGCTCATGGATGCCTCTGCTCAATTGTTTATACGGGATGCAAAGGTACATTTTTATTGTGTAAACGGGGAAAGGTTATCTGTTATTTGTTTCCGCTTAATTGAAGTAGAAGAAATGAACTCAAGGCGTTAGTCTTTGTGCTATGAGTAAAGTATTCGTCCCATTTACTTTCGAAAGGGTTTTGAACTCAAAATTATTCCCAAAATTGGAGGTAATCTTTTCAACGGACTCAGATTTCTTTTTGAGATTGACGCCGACATTAAAAATGATATACCCGTTTTTATGAAGTAATTTTGAAACATTATTACAAAACTCTTTTTTATAAAAAATAGGAGGGACGTTTATATCAATAAAAAGATCGATAATAATTAGTTGAAAATTTTTTTCGGAAATTTTCACATATTCAAAAGCGTCTCCTTCAATAATTTGAAGCCTTTCTGAAGCGGAAACTCCAAACTCATCTTTCGCAAGTTTTATGATTTCAGGATCAATTTCAACTGCAACAATGTTGTTTTTGTATTCGAAAGTTTCTCGAAGTGATTTAATAATGCTTCCGCCGCCCATTCCGAGAAGTAGCAAGTTTTCAACCGACTTTAAATCAACTTTTGTAAGTCCTTTTTCTAAAATTTTTTGAAGTGAACCGTAGGAATAATTAGCATTTTCGGTATCCAGAATTTTTTTACCGTTCACATAAGTAACTTCTAAGGTACCATTTATTTCCGAAGAAAACCGTCGCGTCGTTGGCCAGATATAACTAAGAATTTTTTTCATTTTTGTCAAATTTCTGAATTCTTAAATCTAATTTTTATATATCAAAGAAACAAGAATCTTTAAACCCTGTATATTAGATTTTGAACATTGAAAAGCTACTTCTTTATGAGTTTTTTTAATAGACCTTCAAGTCCATTTAATTTTAGCTCATACATTTCGGCCATCATCCTTCCTAGTTTTCCCTCGGGGAAACCTTTTTGTTTAAACCACACAAAATAATATTCAGGAATATTCGCCAAATAATAGCCTTCATACTTTCCGAATGGCATTTTATAGTTGGCGAGTTCAATCAGGTGATTGGGGTCCGGGCTACTTCCAAGATTCATATTCAACGAGCTGTTTTGCGATTTGTTTTTCCCATAAAATTTCCTTTTCCATGTTTCGGGAATGGTCGGTTTCGGCGTCGAATTTAACTTGCATTGCGCGTCGTTTTTGTTCTATTTGACGATAAATACTTTCAATTTCTGACTTTATCTTTTTTGAAAACTTTTTACCAGCAAGATTTTTCCGAAGCATCCTCGCGTGCAGCTCCGAAATATCGAAATGCGTTTGCTCATGATTCAGTATATGCTGGTTTACTTTTCCCGGCTGAAACCAAGATTTCTTGGGATAAAAAAAGCTAGCCACTGAATATTCTACAGAGACGTCACCATTTTTCAAAGAATAAGAATACTGAAAATTAATACCTGTGTTTGTGCTAGCAACAAAACTTGCACTAGCAATGGGTTTTCCACGAAAGTCTTCCCAAGTGAGCTTTTGGCTTTCTTGCCAAAGAATTTTTTCAGAATCAGATTGAGGAAAGACTAGAATGAAAAATATAAAGGCGAAAAGTAGTTTCATATTAAATTGAAATCAAAAATAGTACCCAAAACTATAATTCTTGACTAGTCAAAATTGTACTGCTTTGTCTGGTCGAGCGCAGTCGAGACCTAATTGATAGTTCGCGACTGAGCTCAAACTGACATTCAAAATTAGTTTTTACCCCCAATTAAAATCAATCACCTTCTCAATGTCGGGATGAAGGCTCTGCATAACAGGGCAAGTTCGCCCTGTGTTTTCTAATATCTTTTTAGACTTATCGTCTATTCCAGCAGGAAATTTCAAGACAACTTCTATTTTTGAAATACGTCGTGGATCTGCAGCCATGGTTTTGGTAACCATAGCAGTTGTACCGTCAATATTTACGTCCATGTTTTTCGCCTTGATACCCATAACTGTTATCATGCAATTTGCCAGGCCAGTAGCTACGGTATCGGTAGGAGAAAATGCTTCTCCCTTGCCGTTGTTATCCGTAGGTGCATCTGTGATAAATTTATTCCCAGATTTTAGGTGTTCGTTTTCAGTGCGAAGATTTCCTAAGTAAGTTACTTTTGATGTGCTCATTGTACTACTTCAAATTTAAGTTCGTCGTTATATTTTAAAATATACGCTGCTTCATTGCAGTAACCTTCAGTTTTCGATTTTTCATAACGAAATTTATTTTCAATATAAACCGTTTCACTTTCAGGCATAATCGCGTCATAAATATCTTTTTCTGAAGCTAAGCGCAGTAACACATCATAAGTTACATCAAAACCACGAATGGCATAGCGATTAGGTATAACGCCATATTTGTTTTTGTAGCTAATAATAAATGGTTCGCGATTATCATCTTCAGAGAAGCTACGATTTACCGAAGGAAAGGTGAAGTTTAATTTAGCAAGTCTGCTGCTTGAAACTTCGTGCCATTCGTAAGCTTGGCTTCTATCTAAAGTGAATAAACGAATTTTATTGTTGCTAGGCATTGCTGCTAATACATTCACCGCACTACTCACCAGAACTGGATTTACAGACTCAAGGATTACCCAGTTTTCCATTCCTGCAGAAATAGAAGGTGTAATGTCTTTTTCTTGTACGTATCCATCATTGCGAGGTGATACTGTTTTTGCCGATGGAATTGCACTTTTAATCATTTCTCTTTGCTTTGCTCTTTTTGAATCAGAAATAATGATAATATTTTTTCCTAAAGAGTTTTGCACCAAATATTGGATCATTCTTTTCTCTAGCACCGCATCAGTTGGTATTGTTTGAAAAAGATTTCCATTCATAGCCATATCTCTATTACTTAAAGGAGAAAAGACTGGGATTTTATTCCGTTTTAAAATGCTTGAAGCTTTTTCTACATTCTTTTGAAGAAGTGGTCCAATCACTGCATCTACATTTTTAAAGTCATTATTTGATACGATAGAGGCTACTTTACTGTTGCTATTCTCTGTGTCATATACATTCATAGTAACTGGAATACCTTTGTCCTTTGCAAATTCTGCAGCCATCAATGCACCACTGTAAAAATCAAGCGCTACACGAAGTGTTGGATCCTTTTTTACCAAATCTTGATCATCTTTGTCAGAGTCACCCGCACTGCGTTCTAAACGGAAAGGAAGCATTAGCGCCACCGTTTTCAATCTCTTGTTGTCAATTCTTTTTTCAAGATTAACTGTTGAAATATCATCAGTAGAAACGAAATCTCCATTTTTTGGTAATTTCAAAACCATTCCTTCTATCAAACCGTCTTTAGCATACGGGTTTAAGGCTATAATTTCCTCCTCAGAAAGTCCGAATTTGACTTTTAATCTATAAAAACCCTCTTTTGGCTTAACTTCATAATACTGAAAGTTATCTTCGTCCATCGCTACGTCATCGTCTATCACGGTTTTTTCAGGAACGATGATTGTTGCGCCTACTTTTAAACCATCTTTTAGCTCTGGATTCAAATCTTCTAATTCAGCTATAGTAATCCCGAATTTTCTTGCAATTCCAAACTCTGTTTCCTTTGCTTCTACAGTATATTCCTGCGTTCCAGGTATAATATCTCCCGAAGCATCCGCCTCTGCGTTTTTGGCAGCTGGTGGAATAAATAAACGCTCTCCTTTTCTAAGTCCGCGAGCGTACAAGTCTTTGTTCAGTTTTTTAATGTCGTCAGCACTTACGTTGTACATCTTAGCAATTCCATAGAGAGTTTCTTTGCTCTTTACTCTATGCTCGCGAAAGTTTTTATCACTTGAACCGGTGCTGACCAAGCTATTTGAAGGAACAATAAGTATGCTGTTTACCTTTAGTCCATCCCTTGTATCTGGGTTGAGATTGTAAATGGTTGATTCAGAAACACCATAATCTTGGGCGATGCTATAAACTGTTTCGCCCTCTTGTACGGCGTGGCTTTTATACTGTTGCTGTGCCACGGAACCGCAACTAACCGTGAAAAGTATAATCACGGAGACATAGATGAAACATTTCAACATTCGGATAATAGATTTTTTAGGTTTGTTAAACATAGCTTCAAGTTATTTTTTTATTCCCATTCAATAGTTGCGGGCGGTTTAGAGCTGATGTCATAGACTACTCTATTAACGCCTTTCACACGGTTTATTATATTATTACTCACTTCTTGTAGAAATTCGTAGGGAAGGTTTACCCAATCTGCAGTCATTCCGTCGGTAGATTCTACGGCGCGCAAAGCGACAACTTTTTCATAAGTTCTTTCGTCTCCCATTACACCAACACTGTTTACAGGAAGCAATATTGCTCCTGCTTGCCAAACTTTATCGTAAAGATCCCACTTTCTCAAACCATTGATGAAAATAGCATCGACCTCTTGTAAAATTCTAACTTTTTCTGCTGTAATATCTCCTAAAATTCTAATGGCAAGTCCAGGCCCTGGGAAAGGGTGTCTCCCTAATAATTCTGGATCAATTCCCATTTCTTTACCTACGCGACGCACTTCATCTTTAAAAAGCATGCGTAGTGGTTCCACAATTTTCAGTTTCATAAAATCTGGTAATCCACCAACATTATGGTGACTTTTTATAGTAACCGAAGGACCGTTTACCGAAACGCTTTCAATAACGTCTGGGTAAATTGTACCCTGTCCTAGCCAATCTACGCCTGTAACTTGATGTGCTTCATCATCAAAAACCTCAATAAATGCATTACCGATAGCTTTACGCTTCCTTTCGGGATCACTTTCATCTTTCAAGGCCTTCAAAAATCGTTCGGAAGCATCAACGCCTTTCACGTTTAGCCCCATATCTTTATATTGGTGAAGGACACTGTCAAATTCATTTTTC
Source organism: Aequorivita sp. (assembly GCA_052105975.1). Lineage (GTDB taxonomy): Bacteria > Bacteroidota > Bacteroidia > Flavobacteriales > Flavobacteriaceae > Aequorivita. The sequence goes on from JBQEAY010000024.1 coordinate 39,674, forward strand.
CGAAGTAAACCATTATTTACAAAAATGCAGTATAGGTTTTTTCCGATGGCTTTATTCAAGAGGATTGCCGCAACAGTAGAATCTACTCCGCCGCTTAAGCCAAGAACTACTTTGCCATCGCCAATTTGCTCTTTTAGAGAAGTGACTGTAGTATCTACAAAAGCTGCTGGTGTCCAAGATTGTTCAACTCCTGCAATATTTACCAAGAAGTTTTCTAGTAATTGTTTGCCATGCGTTGTGTGATAAACCTCAGGATGAAATTGTATTGCGTAAGTTTCTTCGCCTTCAATTCTATAGGCTGCGTTTAGAACATCTACGGTACTTGCCAATCGCACTCCGTTTTCAGGAAGTTTGGCGATGGTATCACCATGGCTCATCCATACATTTGTGTTTTCAGGGATATCCTTAAAGAAAACCTCTCCAGATTTAATCATGGAAAGTTTTGCTCTTCCAAATTCACGAATATCTGAAGCTTCAACGCTTCCATCATTAAAATGTGCTAAATACTGAGCGCCGTAACAAACCGCCAAAAGAGGTTTGTGACCCCGGATTTTTGAAAGATCTGGATGTGGTGCATCTTCCGCTCGAACGGAAAAAGGACTACCTGAAAGTATTACGGCCTTAAAAGGCTCAAGGTTTTCTGGAATTTTGTGATAAGGATGAATTTCGCAGTAAATGTTTAGTTCCCGTACGCGTCTGGCGATCAATTGGGTATACTGCGAACCGAAATCTAAAATGAGGACGTTGTTTTGCATAAGCAAAAATACTTTAAATATATAAGTTGGGTCAAGGGTTAACGTGGAATTTTTTACGCGTTTTTCAACAAGTATTTTTTGTCGATGATTCAACAATTACACAAAAGATATCCGTTTTAAAACTCCAGTTTTTTCTTCCGAAGTTCAAAGTTTTGGCCAAGATATACTTTTCTGACCATTTCATCTGCGGCAAGTTCTTCGGGAATTCCGTGTTTAAGGATACTTCCCTCAAACATTAAATAAGTTCTATCAGTAATAGCAAGCGTTTCCTGTACGTTGTGGTCAGTAATAAGAATGCCAATGTTTTTATCTTTAAGCTGCGCAACAATTCGCTGAATATCTTCAACCGCCACGGGGTCGACTCCTGCAAAGGGTTCATCAAGAAGAATAAAGTGCGGGTCGGTTGCAAGGGCGCGAGCGATTTCGGTTCTACGTCTTTCGCCACCGCTTAATAGATCACCTCGGTTTTTACGAATATGACCTAGTCCAAATTCTTCAATAAGCGACTCCATTTTGTCACGCTGTTCTTTCTTGGAAAGTTTTGTGAGCTGTAATACACTTAAAATATTATCCTCAACGCTCAATTTTCTAAAGACTGAGGCTTCCTGTGCCAAATAACCAATCCCATTTTGTGCGCGTTTGTACATTGGATATTTGGTAATTTCGGTTCCTTCTAAAAAGATTCTGCCGCCATTTGGTTTTATCAAGCCCACAATCATATAAAACGAGGTGGTTTTTCCAGCACCATTAGGTCCCAGCAAACCGACTATTTCACCTTGATTTACTTCAACGGTAATTCCTTTTACAACCTTTCGGCCTTTGTAGGATTTCATTAAATTTTCGGCTCTTAGTTTCATTGTGCTTTAAATTTTCACCACGTTAAGATAGCTATCTGTATCACGAATATATCAATTATTTGCGTTTTCGTAATGGTAAATGTTTATTTCTCTTGATCTTCCAAAGCTTCCCAATATTCAAAAGCTCTTCGTAAATGTGGAATTACAATAGTGCCACCAATAAGTAACGAGATGCTCATTCCTTCAACTACTTCTTCTTTGGTTAAGCCCAGTTTGTAACATTCTTCCAAATGATAACGCACACAGTCATCACACCTTAGTACTAATGAATTGCCCAAGCCGAGAAGTTCCTTTGTTTTCTTAGAAAGTGCTCCTTCCATAAAAGCATTGGTATCCAAATTAAAAATGCGCTTGAGAATCTTGTTGTTGTCCTCAAGCATTTTTTCATTCATCTTCTCCCGATACGCATTGAATTCTTCAACCTGATTGCTTTTCATAATCTTTAATATTTAAGGAATTATGGAGCTTGAAAGCTCTTATTATTTTCCTTTTTGTTTCCGTTCTTCTCGCTCCTGATTTCTAATGACAACTTTCGAGATATAAATACTCACCTCATAAAGGATAACTATAGGAATAGCCACAATTATTTGACTCACAATATCTGGAGGGGTAATTACTGCCGAGAGTACTAGAACGATTATTAAGGCGAATTTTCTATACTTCCTCAGAATTTCAGGGCTTACCAAACCAATTTTGGTTAGGATATACATCAAGATTGGCAGTTCAAAGACTATTCCACAAGCTAGGACAGATGTTCTTACCAATGAAATATAACTGTCTAAATCAAACTGATTTATCACTTCATCACTTACCTGATAATTTCCTAGAAAGTTAATGCTGAGTGGTGTAATTAGATAATATCCAAACAAAACACCCAAAAAGAAGAGAAACGAAGCGATGACAATAAATCCACGACTGGATTTTCGTTCGTTTTCCTTTAGTCCTGGACTTATAAACTTCCAAAACTCATAAAGAATATATGGGAATGCAATTATTATACCCGCGTAAATAGAGGTCCACATATGCGCCGAAAACTGTCCGGCCATTGTTCTACTCTGAATTTTAAATGGCATTTCTTGAAAACAGAAAGCGTCCATTCCTAAGGAGCGGCTAATGTCACAAAAGATAGCGTAGGTAGCAAATTCGGGTCTTGTTGGCCCAAAAATAAGAACATCAAAAATGAACCTTTTGAAGATAAATGCCAAAACGGCCAAAATTAATACTGCCATTGTAGAGCGGACAAGGTGCCAGCGCAACTCTTCCAGGTGATCTAGGAAGGACATTTCTTTTTCCGGGGCGGCTTCTTCTTTCTTTTTCATTAAATAATTCCCTCTTTAGTAAGGTTATGAATATGGACCACCCCGCTGTATTTACCTTTATCCTCGGCGAGAACCTGGGTTATACCGTTTTTATCCATCATTTCCATAGCTTCAACAGCCATGGCATTGTTTGCTATTAGCTTTGGATTGTGGGTCATAATATCTTTTGCCGTCAATCCTGCAAAGCTATCTACTTTTGTTAACATTCGTCGTAAATCCCCGTCTGTAATAATTCCAACAATTGTTCCGTTTTCAATAACGGCTGTAACACCAAGCATTTTTTCTGAAATTTCTAGAATTACATCCTTAACGCCTGTATCGGGACTTACTTGTGGTTTTTCGTTGAGAGAAGTTAGATTGCTAACACGCAAATAAAGTTTTTTTCCTAAGGATCCACCTGGATGGAAACGTGCAAAATCCTTGCTCGAAAATCCATGAAGATCCAAGAGGCACATTGCCAACGCATCACCAATTACTAATTGTGCGGTGGTGCTTGTTGTTGGTGCAAGATTATTTGGACAAGCTTCTTTTTCCACATAGGCGTTAAGTACAAAGTCTGCCTGTTGCCCTAAAAAAGAATCCCGATTACCCGTAATAGCCATTAATTTAATTTCCATTCCCTTTAATAAAGGTACAAGAACTTTAATTTCGGGTGTATTTCCACTTTTTGAAATACAGATTACAGTGTCATTTTCTTGAATGGTTCCCAAATCTCCATGAATTGCATCTGCTGCATGCATAAATATTGCTGGAGTTCCCGTAGAGTTCAATGTAGCCACAATTTTAGTGGCAATATTAGCACTTTTGCCTATTCCGGTAACAATTACCCTTCCTTTTGAATGATAAATGTAGTCAACAGCACCGGCAAACTCTTCATCTACTAAATCGACGAGTTTTGCAATTGCTTTACTTTCAGTTTCTATGGTGTTTTTCGCTACGGAAATGATTCTATCTTGCTTGTTCAAAACTTTAATGCTTTTGAATGTTTGTAACTGTTTCAGAAATTAGTATATTTAGATTAGAAAAAATACTCAATTCAGAATCTTAATATAGATGTTCTCTTTTAAGATGCAGTCAACTTAATACGGTTGCAAAATTACAACTGTTAATCTTTAAAACAATATATTGTTGACTAAAACTGAATATCACACATAAAACATAAACAGCGTGTCAGAAACTGATATTTATGCAGCCCTGAAAAAACATTTTGGATTTACCCGCTTTAAAGGCTTGCAAGAAGAGGTTATAAAAAGCATTCTTGATGGTAAAAATACTTTTGTGGTTATGCCCACAGGAGGAGGAAAATCACTCTGTTATCAACTCCCAGCTCTTATGCAGGAAGGGACTGCTATCGTGGTTTCTCCGCTAATTGCACTGATGAAAAATCAGGTGGATGCATTGCGAGCACTTTCTTCGGAGGAAGGAGTTGCCCATGTATTGAACTCTTCTCTCAATAAAACGGAAGTAAAAAAAGTAAAAAGTGATATTGCTTCGGGAGTAACCAAGCTATTATATGTAGCACCCGAGTCTCTCACCAAAGAAGAATATGTAAATTTCCTTCAAACCCAGAAAATTTCATTTATGGCCATAGACGAGGCTCATTGCATTAGTGAATGGGGTCACGACTTTAGACCAGAATACCGAAATTTGAAGAGAATAATTGAAAGAATAGGGGATAACATTCCTATTATTGGCCTCACAGCCACCGCAACTCCAAAAGTGCAGGAAGATATTCTAAAAAACTTGGGAATGCCAGATGCCAATACTTTTAAGGCATCGTTTAACCGTCCCAATCTTTACTACGAAATAAGACCCAAAACCAAAAGTGTTGATGCTGATGTTATTCGTTTTGTAAAACAGAATGAGGGGAAAACGGGTATTGTTTATTGTTTAAGCCGAAAAAGGGTGGAGCAACTTGCGCAGGCATTGCAGGTAAATGGTATAAAAGCCGTCCCATATCATGCCGGTCTCGATGGCAAAACGCGAGTAAAACATCAAGATATGTTTTTGATGGAAGATGTAGATGTTGTTGTGGCAACTATTGCCTTCGGAATGGGAATTGACAAGCCAGATGTTCGTTTTGTTATCCATAATGATATTCCAAAAAGTATTGAAAGCTATTACCAAGAAACAGGACGTGCGGGAAGAGACGGCGGAGAAGGCCATTGTCTTGCTTTTTATAGTTATAAAGATATAGAAAAACTAGAAAAATTTATGAGTGGTAAGCCTGTTGCCGAACAGGAAATAGGGCATGCCCTTTTACAAGAAGTGGTTGCTTTTGCTGAAACCTCCATGTCGAGAAGAAAATTTATCCTCCATTATTTTGGGGAAGAATTCGATAATGAAACTGGCGAAGGAGGTATGATGGACGACAATATGCGTCACCCAAAAAAGAAACACGAGGCTAAGGACAACGCCAAAAAACTCTTGGAAGTGGTTTCTAAAACCAATGAACAGTACAAAAGTAAAGAAGTTGTAAATGTTTTAATAGGGAAGGCGAATGCCCTTATCAAGTCGCACCGCACTGATGCTCAAGAATATTTTGGTTCTGGAGCTTCACAAGAAGGACCGTATTGGATGGCGCTCTTACGCCAATTATTAGTAGCAGGTTATCTTAAAAAGGACATTGAAACCTATGGCGTTATCCACCTTACCGACTTAGGGAAAGAATTTATAAAATCGCCAACTTCTTTTATGATGACGGAAGACCATTCGTTCAAAGACGCGAATGACGATGTTATTGTTGGTTTGACTAAAGGTGGCGAGGTAGCCGATGAAAACCTGTTTAAACTTTTAAAAGTCCAACTTAAAAAAGTAGCTGACGATCTGGAATTACCTCCCTTCGTTATTTTTCAGGAACCTTCTTTGGAAGACATGGCGCTAAAATATCCTGTCACGATGGAGGAGCTTGCCAATGTTCATGGAGTAGGAGAGGGAAAAGCAAAAAAATATGGTAAATCTTTTTTAAAGCTGATCCAAGATTACGTTGAAGAAAATGACATCATCAGGCCTGAGGATTTCGTGGTAAAATCTACGGGAACCAATAGCTCTTTAAAATTATATATTATTCAAAACGTTGACCGAAAACTTGCATTGACAGATATTGCCGATGCCAAAGGACTCGAAATGCCTGAGTTTATTAAGGAAATGGAGGCAATCGTTTATAGCGGAACCAAATTAAATATTGATTATTGGGTGGATGAGGTTTTAGACGAAGACCAACAGGAAGAGATTCATGAATATTTTCTAGAAGCGACTACCGATGAAATTGAAGAAGCTATGGGAGAATTCGATGGTGATTATGATGAAGAGGAATTACGCCTATACCGAATTAAGTTTATTAGCGAGGTAGGGAATTAAATAGTGGATGGTCTTAAGTTGGTAGTCGGTAGAAGTAAAATTATTTCAATCTTTTATTGGATTCGATAGCAAACTAAGGATATGCTAATGTTAAAGAGGTCAATTTCTAACATAAAGTTACAACTCAACTAAAATTTCATAAATCCCAGTTTCGGGATTTTTCGAATAATCAGCATTTTCAATTTCTAATTTGTTTACTTGTACGAAAGAACAGCAATCTTCTGTATTTTGCTCAGCATCTAATCGTAGGGTGAAAATATTGCGATCGCCAACCTTTAAAATATAATTCACATTATTAGTACCCCAACCAAAAGGGCCTAAGTTGATGACATTTCTGTCACCATCAGGATAGAAAGTGAATTGCACGTTACTATTGTCATTATCCAGATCCAAAACGCGAATATCCGCTGGGTCAAAAGTGTTGTTTGTAAACAAATTCTCACCAGTAGTTTTATCTAAGAGTTGAAAATTTAAACTTAGAGGTCCTGAAGTACAATCAACATCACACTTATCTACACTGCAAGAATTTAAAGTGAAAACCGTGATAAACAATAACACTAAAACCTTAGTCTTCATAAAAAGCATTTATTAATTAGTGAACAATTTGTGTCCTATAATGTTTTTAGCTGGTAACGGGCTTTCCTTTAAAGTATTATTGATTAGCTGTCGGAGGCGGCAGTTATATTTCTACCAAAACCTCAAAAATTCCAGATTGAGTATTTTGGGTGTATTCGGCGTTTTCAATTTCTAGTTTGTTTATCGCAACAAAAGAACACCCATCTTCTGATTTTCGTTCTGCATCTAAATATAGCGTGAGAATGTCACGTTCGTCAACCTTTAAGATATAATGTGCGATATTAGTACCCCAGCCAAAAGGACCCAAGTTAATAACATTTCTATCATCTTCAGAATTGAAAGTGAATTGAACATTACTATTAACATTATCCAGATCTAAAACTTGAATATCCGCTGGATCAAAAGTGCCATTAGTAAATAAATTTTCACCTGTAGTTTTATCTAAAAGTTGAAAACTTAAACCTAATGGTCCAGATTCGCAATATGGGATATCATTATCATCACTATTACAAGAATTTAATGTGAAAACTGTGACAAGCAATAAAATAAGACTACCTATTTTCATTTAATATAGTTTTTAAATATCAGCTACAAATATAACTTTTAACAACTAACCTCTAACTTTTTTGTTCTTTGTTGAAATATACTAAATAATAATACATCTGCTTTTCTTCATCCCAACCTTTTTCAACAAACTTTTCAGCACTTTCAGGGTTTATAAAATCAAGTTTTATCTGAATGTTTGTGTCTAGATTGATAACGTTTTTTATCTTTTTTCTAGCTGCTGTAACCGCTGTATTTGCAATAGGAAAGGTTGTTAAATCTTCGATGCTGTATTTTGGCGCTTTTTCTGTTTTGTAATGACGGAATTCAGGCAATAAATCTGGGTTGTCTATTACTTCATTCATAAACGCACTTTCTTCAAAAGTATCATTTTTGGCAAAATGATTTACAGCGCGGTTCATAAACATTACTTCCTGCTTTTTATCTTCGGCAGGCAAAACCACGTCTTTTGCGAAATCCTGACAGAATTTTAAGTACTTTTTTGTGCGGAAATTATCATCTGCAAGGGCTTCAACTCCTAAAAAGCTCTCTAACCAATAGCGAGTATCATAACGATTGCTATCCACAGAAAGGATTTTGTAGCCTTCTTCTTTTTCTGTATTGAAAATAAGACAGCCTTTGTCTAGTTTGTTAAGGCTGACCCCATGTTGCAGCATTGCATCCAATTGGTTTCCTTCTTCTGCAAACTGAAGAAAATCCTGCTTCACTTCACTTTTGAAAATTCCAATGGCGTCCATCTTAACATTGTCTAACTGTACACCTTCAAGATATGCCACGTAAACTTCACCACTTTTAATATGTGGATGCTCAGACTGGTTGTATAAATAGCTCGCTATTTTTCGGCTCTCTTCGTGAATGTTCTGCGGATTGTCAAAAATCTTTGTAACACTCTTTTTGAGTTCGTGAAACTCTAGATCTGCTTCATGTGAAAAGTGAAAATAATTCTCTTCCTTCTCGCGAAATGGTTTTAGGAAGAATTCTTTCAACAATGGCGTTATTTCATCATCCATTTTATACGGTGCGGCAGAAAGAAAAATAGGTTCATTTCGGCTTTTGTTACCCACTCGGTGAATGGAAAGAGATTCAATATGGGTAGAAAAAAGATTGATCATTTCTGAAATTGTGAATTAACAATGGTGAATTATAAATTTTGAGTTTTACTTTGACCGAAAAAGGAAAATCGATTTATTATTTTTGTCTAACGTCTAACGTCTAACGTCTAACGTCTAACGTCTAACGTCTAACGTCTAACGTTTAACTAGTTCCAGTTTTCGTCAAAATCTAGACTGTCGTAATCTTCAGGATCTAGGTCGTAATCTTCATCATAGTCGTCGTCATCATCGTCAATGTCTTCAGCGATGAACTCTTTTTCTGGAGCTTCATCTGGAATTTGACCTTGGACAAACATTAAATTTGGATATAGTATTCCTTCTTCGGGTTCAGCGATATCCGCTAGTTCTATCATAAAGGTCCACATATTCAAAAAGTCATAAACGAAAAGCATGCGTGTTTTGTGCTCATCAACAACATCCTCTAGGTAAGTTTCACCCATCACGCGAACGGCGCCGGGTTCGTCACTTACATCAAAAAGAGAGATTTCCTCTCCTTCTTCCCATAAGTCATTACTTAAATAAAAGGAAGCCATTTCCTGTCCGTCAAAACCGAAAGATTGGATAATTGCATTGTGAAGATCTTCCAAGGTTGCGGAAGCCTTAATTTCTATGTCGCGGAAAACGTCTTCGTGCGTGTCGAGGATTATTCTGAAACGGTAAATCATTTTTTATTTTTTTTGGAATGCAAAGTTATTAAAAAGTAAGCAGTTTTCGTTGGCACTTAACAGTTTTGGGAATCTATTTATTTAGAAAATCGGTGTAGCACAAAAGTCATTCCAGCAAGTAAGAAAAACGCTGTTACCTGATGTATAACTCCTAAAGCTACGGGTACTTGATATAGAAGCGTGAAAACTCCTAAAGTAAATTGGACCAGAACGAGAAGCAGTAGCAGATTGATTCCATTTTTCTGCGGAATGCTAAGCTGCATACTTCTCGACTTGTACCAAATAAAAAAGATAAAACCTACAACAACATACGCCAAATAACGGTGAATAAATTGAACCCCGCTTTTACCTTCCACAAAATTTCTCCACACGGGAACTTGTTCGGTAGTAACAGTTTCATGAATCCATTGATTATCGCTCATCAATGGCCAGAAATTATGAATCCAACCGGCACCCAATCCTGCGACAAAGGCACCCCAGATAATTTGTACTAATAATATAGCCAAACCGAACCTAATAAGGTTCCTAAAATGCTTATTTATCTGTTTCTTAATGGGATATATTAAATCCAATGCTACCCAAAAAGTATATGCGAAAGTTATAAAAGCCGTAGTTAAATGCATTGCAAGCCTGTAATGACTCACGCTCGGCCTATCAATTAAACCACTTTTTACCATATACCAGCCCAGAAACCCTTGAAATCCTCCTAAGAATAGAAGGATAATAGCTTTTTTGATCGTTGGTTTGGTAAGTTGTTTTTTGAAAAGGAAATATAAAAAAGGAATAACAAAGACGATTCCCAATAGTCTACCCAAAACTCTGTGGATGTACTCCCAAAAATAAATATCCTTAAAATCCTCTAAATCGAAGTGATTATGAAGTTTTTGATACTCTGGAAATTGTTGATAATGTTCAAATTCAGCTATCCATTCCGCTTCATTCAACGGTGGAATTGAGCCCGAAATTAATTTATAGCTGGAAATTGAAAGTCCAGAGTGGGTTAGGCGTGTTATTCCGCCTATAACTACCATAATGAAAATTAGGAAACAGCCCGCTAAGAGCCAGTATATCACCTTTTTGTTGTCTTTCACTTTATTAATTTTATTGTTATTCTTGGTATTATTTTTAAATACTGAAAACTGCCTATCATATAAAGGTTACTGAGCCTGTCGAAGTATGCCACAACTTCGCAAATTAGATTTTAATATTTATTTTTTTTAACCACAAAGTTCACAATGAAAGGTACATAGAACACAAATATTTGAAATGTCTTCTTTTTAACCTTTTAATATACGATTGTAGAATAAGCATTGCAATCTTCTTTATTCTTTATTCTCTTCTCCCTTTTTTCCGTCCAGTTTTCCCCCTTTGGGGGCTAGGGGGATTAATCCAAGTTCACTTCCTTTTTTCAACATAAACTCTTTTGCAGCTTCGTATTCATTCGGGATTTCGCCTTCAAGAATTGCTTCTTTAATAGCATCTTTAATTATACCTATTTCACGAGATGGCTTTAAATTAAAAGTTTTCATTATTTCTTCTCCTGAAACAGGGGGTTGAAAGTTTCGAACTTGGTCGCGCTCTTCAACTTCCACAATCTTATTGCGAACTAACTGAAAATTGGCGTGATATCTTTTATACTTTTTGGGATTCTTTGTGGTTATATCCGCTTCGCAAAGTGTCATTAAATCTTCTACATACTCACCCGCGTCAAAAATCAACCTTCGCACTGCGCTATCGGTAACATTGCTCGCCAGCACAATTGGACGTGAGCTCATCAACACCATTTTTTGAACAAATTTCATTTTATCATTCAAGGGCATTTTAAGGCGTTTGAAAAGTTTATATACCATTTTAGCACCGACAAATTCATGCGTATGGAATGTCCAACCCAATTTTTTATCAAACCTTTTTGTTGGTGCTTTTCCAATATCGTGAAGCAAGGCTGCCCAACGTAACCATAGATCATCAGTAGTTTTTGAAATATTATCAACCACTTCTAATGTATGCCAGAAATTATCTTTATGCGTTTGTCCTTCCTTTTCGTCAATACCTTGTAGCGCAACCAATTCTGGTAAAATAAAAGGTAATAAACCTGTTTTCTGAAGAAGTGAAAAGCCTTTTGAAGGTACTTTGGCAAGTAAAATTTTATTCAATTCATCTACAATTCGCTCCTTGGAAATAATCTTTATACGCTCCGCATTTCTGGTAATAGCTTCCAGCGATTCTTTTTCAATTTTAAAGTCTAATTGTGTTGCGAAACGGATTGCGCGCATCATTCGTAACGGATCGTCGCTATAGGTTATATCTGGATCGAGTGGAGTTCGGATTATTTTTTTCTGAAGATCGGAAATTCCGTTAAATGGATCTAATAATTCACCAAAATTCTCACTGCTCAGACTTAATGCCAACGCGTTTATTGTGATATCTCTTCGGTTTTGGTCTTCTTCCAAAGTGCCATTTTCCACAGCTGGATTTCTACTTTCTTCGGAATAGGATTCTTTTCTTGCACCTACGAATTCAAGTTCTATTCCGCCACTTTTCAGCATTGCGGTACCGTAAGTCTTAAAGATTGAGACTTTTGGCTTTCCCGGTAATAGCTTTGAAACTTCTTGGGCTAGGTCAATTCCACTACCTACCGCAACTATATCGATATCCTTGGCTTCACCACGCTGCAAAATAAAGTCGCGAACGTAGCCGCCAATTACATAGCTTTCAAGGTTTAAATTTGAAGCGGCTTTGGAAATAGTTCTAAAAATGGGATTTTCTAAAGCGGATATATAGGTTTGTTTTGCCACTATTTTTTGTTTTTTGCCTAATACAAGTTTCAAGAATTGTTGACCACGAATACACGAATATTGTTTTTACTCGTGTGTTTTCGTGATAATTACCTGAATTTAAAATAGACCATTTTTTTATAATACGACTCTTTTATACTCTAGGCCTTCACCTTTATAATTTGCCAAAATGGCCAATTTATTTTTTGAGACTTTTAAATAATTTATACACTGGCCTAAATGTCGGTCAGTAAGTATTTCAACTGTTTTTATTTCTAAGATAATCTTATCGTAAACAACGAAATCGGCATAGAACTTATGTTTAAGAACAATATCTTTATAGGGTACAGAGAATTCTTTTTCTCTTTCGAAAGGGATGTTTCTTTGGGTAAATTCATATTCCAAAGCATCTTTATAAACAATTTCAGATAATCCATTGCCAAGGCAATTGAAGACCTCATAAAGGCAGCCAACTATGTTATAACTTTCCTGTCTGTAAATTATATCTGTCATATTCCACAAAGAAAATAGAAAAACATTCGTGTATTCGTGGTGAACCCTTTTATTTCCTAATTACTTTAACGCTGCCATCATTTTTCAGCTTAATAATAGCCGAAGGTTTTCCGGATTTTTTTTCGTGGTGCAAATTTACAACATAGTCTACGCCCTCCAAAATTAATGGGTCTATTTCGGCGAAGCTTTGTGGGGTTTTAGAATCACTAATATTTGCCGAGGTAGAAACAATAGGTTTACGCAATTTCTTTATCAATTTTTTACAGAAATCGTCCTTCGCAACCCGAATGGCTAGCGAGTTATCTTCGGCAATAATATTCTCCGCAACGCGAATGGGATCGTCATAAATTATAGTTGTGGGTTTCTGTGCGTATTTCAGAATATCATAAGCTACTTCTGGTACATTTTCAATATATTCATTTAGCATTTTAAAATCACTAACTAGGCAGATGAGAGATTTTTTATCACTTCTTTTCTTAAGCTGAAAAACCTTTTCAACAGCATCGGCATTGGTAGCGTCACAACCTATTCCCCAAACAGTGTCTGTGGGGTAGAGGATAAGACCACCTCTTTTTAGAGCAATTAATGCGTTTTCAATTTCTTCTTTCATCTGTCTTTATTATTTGTTTTTAAAAGGTCATACTTCGACTTCGTTCAGTACAGGTATGGAACATCCTTTAATCCTCTTACCATGTATTTATGTATTGATCATGGCTGTTTAATCATAACAACGGTTTTACTTGATTCCGTTCTGGGTTGAAATTGGGACTTTGAACGTGGAGAGTTTCTCCTGCTAATACCTTTTCGTATAATTCTAAATATTCCTCGGTCATCTTTTTGGCGTTAAAATGCTCTTTTGCGGAGCGATGGCAGCGTTCTGGGTTATAATCAAAATTGAGAAGAGCCTCTGCCAATTCATTGGAGTCATTGGACGCCAATCCAACTTGGTCATTTACAAGTTCAGAAAGCGACCCATTTGTAGTGCAGAACACGGCACAACCCGCATAAAGACTTTCAATAATAACCAAACCAAAAGGTTCATGCCATTCCACAGGAAATACCAAGGCTTTTGATTTTTCCATCACCTTCATCTTTTCGGTGTCATCCAGCATTCCTAAAAAAGTAATCTTGGGATTGAAAAGATATTTAAATCCACGGGAGAAATTACGGCTGTTCCAGCGTTCTCCGCCCATTATCATTAATCTTCCTTTTGCTTTGAGAACTATTTTTGCAGCACCGAATGCATTTTTTACCCTGCGCGAAACTTTCCCCAAAAAATGAAAATATGTTCTTGGCTTATCTAAAATGGGTAATCCGTAATCATCCCAATACAATCCATTGTATACATAAACATCAGAATTATAGCGTTCTGCTTGGTTTCTTGAAATAAAAACGGTGTTTGTGTCTATATGTTCATCTGGCTCCGGATTACCGTGCATCGTTATAATGTACGGCTTATTGATAGGCTGTCTAGGAGGATAGTTTAAATGTACTAGGTCAACATCTTCAGGGATCTGCTCGTTGAGGTCCTTGTTTTGGTCCAAGGCAATGCTTTCAGCAAAATCGCCAGTAAAACCATCTGGCACCAAAAAAGTTACTTTGTGGCCAAGTTCGTTAAGACTTTTACCGAGTCCCCAAATAACACGTTCGGTTCCGCCGTATTTTATCGCTGGAATTGGACCGGACCAATCTACTATTAGAATGTGCATTCTTTTGTTCTTATATTATGAAATAAATATTTAATCGAATTTATTTCTTCATTTGCCATACTTAGATTTACAAACTGGACAGTATTGCTATTCAATGCAAACTACTTGTTTTTATCTCAAATTTTGGCGATACAAAGGTATAGGTAAAATAGTTTATCAGAGTTTTTTAAAAAGAAGACTTGTCAATTATCCATTTTAATTACTTCGCCCAATGATTTTAGTATTTTTGGAACAAATATATGTTGATGTATAAAGATTTGAAGCACTATTTTAGGAAAAAAAGTCTCGAAAAGGAGTTAAGAGAAGAAAAATTATATTCAGACTTTTTAGATTTTGATCGAAACAAAAGAGGTGTGCTTGTCATCGACACTATTATACCCGAATACGATAGAGATTCAGGTTCACGACGTCTTTTCCATATAATTGAAATTATTTTAAAGCGAAATTTCAATGTTTTTTTAATGGCAGATACCAAGGAATATAGGTTTAAAAATCAATATTGTCAGAAGTACCGAGATATGGGTGCGGTAGTTTATGTACCTGCTTTAGATAGAGATAATGAACTTATTGACCGTGAAAAATTCATTGGGCTAGTAAGTCCACATATTGATTTTGCTTGGTTGCATAGACCGGATATTTTTAATAAATATTACGAGTTGATCAAGAAAAAATCTAAAGCAAAGTTGATTTTTGATATGGTAGATTTTCATTATCTGCGCTTAAAGCGAGCATGGGAATTAAGTAAGGAACTTTCGTTGGAGATAGAAATGAAGAAATATTTAAAAATGGAACTTGACAATGCTGAAATGGCAGATGTAGTGGTGCCCATAACCGAAGAAGATAAGCGAGAACTATTGCCATTGCTGAAAGAAAAAACCGAGATGACAGTGATTGGAAATATACATCAGTTTAAAAATGAAAATCCGGATTTTAAATATTTCAGTCAAAGAGAAAACTTACTATTCATAGGAAGCTTTATTCACGCGCCTAATCTGGAAGCTGTACAATATCTTTACGATAAAATTCTCCCAATCTTATTGGAGGAATTACCTTCTCTAAAAATTGATATAATAGGAAGTTACGCGCCACAGGAAATTCTGGATCTCAACTCAGAGAAATTTAGAGTTTTAGGTTTTGTTGAGGATATTTCGGAACACTTCAACAGTGCTAAGCTGTTTGTCGCTCCCTTGGCTTTTGGCGCCGGAATAAAAGGTAAAATCGGACAAAGTCTAGAATTTGGCCTTCCGCTGGTCACTACTGGAATTGGCGCTGAAGGTTTTGATTTTTCGCCTAATGTGGACGTTATGGTTGCATCAATGGACAATCCTGTTGCTTTTGCTGAAAAGATAATTGCGCTTTATACAAATGAAAAATTGTGGAAACGAGTAAGTGATAATTCTGAAAAAATATTGGAACCTTTTTCCTTAGTAGAAATTGAGAAAAATGTGATGAAAATCCTGACGTAGATTTAATTAAGGCCAAACACCTCTTCCACCCAACCTTCCAAGGAGTATTTCCGGTAAATGTCCTGCGAAATAGATGCGTAAGGCGTTTTGAAAAAATCTTCTGGGATTTCTGGATTTTCAGGATCGATGATTAAAATGTTTTCGGGGTTGTAGAAATCGAAATCTTCAACGTATTTATTTGAAGTAATGATTTTCTTCTGAAAACCCATTGCTTCAAAAATCCTAAAACTTAATCCCCTTTGGTCATCCCGCAGTAAATCCAAAATAGCTTTTGATTCGCTTATTTGCTGATGTACTTGATCTTGGTTGAATCTGCCTTCAGAAAAAATAACATCTTGATGAATGTGTTCGGGTTTATTTTTTCCAACAATTATAAAATTTGATTTTAGATTTTTTCGATTAAAAATTTCGGCAATCCTGTTAATTGTCTCCAAGCGTTCATCTAAATAACAGACCGTAAAGCAATCATATTTTAGCTCTTCAGTTTTGGTTATGGGCTTTTTGTCAAAATAAATATAATTTGTAATCGGTTTGAGGTTATAGGTTTTCACATCTTCAGGATCGAAGGAAAAAACCGTGTCGAAGAGATTCGCATCTAATAGATGGACTATAGGCCTGCGTCTACTGCTGTCGTAAAGATATGCGACGTATCTATTTGTTAGTTGTTTGATTTTTTGATGTGTATCAGTTGAGATAATTTCGGGATTTATAATCAGAATTTGATCCTGCTTTCCTAATGCGGATAGTTCTTTTATAATATATTCTTCTCGTTTTATCTTTTTGATATTGCGTTTTAAAAAGAGTTTGCCAAAAAAGTTTCCAATCCTGTGAAAAGGGGTAGGGTAGCTATGTTTATAGCCTCTAAGATTGATATGATGCGCATCTATGTCTTTTTTTTGAAGCGCATCAACAATGTGATGGTCATAATTCCAGAAGTCGAAACTGATAAGGCATATTTGCATAAATGGGATTTTGGTAAAAATATAAATATTATTGAATTAATCTTGAAAATGTATCTTTGGGAAAATTTGAAATACCAAATAGTCATTGACAACTTTTAAATCAAATATTACATACAAATGAAAAAAATTCACGTCGGTTTTTTGTTGTCGTACGATTATGAAAATCTCAAAAAGGCCATTCCTCCTGTATATAAGGAAGCTGATGCCATATTTATTGCTGAGGACAAGGAATACCGAACGTGGTCTGGCGAAAAGTTTAAGGTTTCGCCGTCGTTTTACGATTGGCTACGAGAATTTGACACTGAAAGTAAAATTGAGATTTATAAAGATGATTTCTATATTCCCGAACTTTCGGCCATTGAAAACGATACCCGAGAGCGCACGATGCTTTCCGAGAAAATGGGCGTTGGCAATTGGTTAGTACAAGTAGATGCCGATGAATATTTTATCGACTTTAAAGGTTTTGTCAAAACCCTTCGGAAGTATGACAGTTTCCTGAAGAACCCTGAAAAGACTCCGGTTCAAATTGCTGGGTTTCTTATAAATATGTATAAATATACCGATGAAGGTTTGCTCTATGTTGACAACCCTACTAAGGTGTTACTCGCGACCAATTATCCAAAATACACCTTTGCCCGCCAAAACCGGAAACGTATAATTTATACCGACAATTTACTGATGCATGAATGCATTTCCAGAAGTGAAACCGATTTAATGACAAAGCTTACCAATTGGGGACATTCAAAAGATTTTGATATTGAACAGTATGTTGAAAAGTGGCGTTCGGTAAACAAAGATAATTATAAGGAAATGCAAGATTTTTTCTACCTACAACCCGAAGGCTGGAAAACCTTGGACTATGTAGATTCTAAAAATATGGACGAGATAAAAGAACGACTAAACGCAAAACCTGAGTTGCATCCATCCTCATTCTTTATTTTTAAGAAGAATTTTGGGCAGTATTTTAAACACCTTTTTAAATAGGCAGATGAAAACCTCATTATTAATTTCCACATACAATTGGCCAGAAGCACTGGAATTGGTGCTTTTGAGTGTAGATAACCAAACTGAAAAACCTGATGAAATCCTGATTGCCGACGATGGTTCTTCCGAAGAAACAAAAGCTTTAATAGCAGATTTTCAGAAGAGGTTGATTGTTCCGTTATATCATTTCTGGCATGAGGATAAAGGCTTTCGAAAAGCAATTATTTTGAACAAGGCTATTGCCGCTGCAAAAGGAGAGTATATTATTCAGGTGGATGGCGATTGTATAATGCACAAGGATTTTGTTCGAGACCACAAAGCCTTGGCGCAGTGCAATGTCTATCTCTTTGGAAGCCGGGTTAATATTCAGGAGAAATTTCTTCCGAAGTTGTTTGCTTCACAGAAAATAAAATTCAATTTCTTTGACGAAGGTATAAAAAAACGTACGCGAAACCTGCGTTTACCTGCATTGAGTAGTCTATATAAAACTACTGATGAAATCTCGGGAAAGATGCGTGGTTGTAATGTTTCCTACTGGAAAAAGGACGTGGTCGCCGTTAATGGTTATAACGAAGAGTTTGAAGGTTGGGGCAGGGAAGATTCCGAATTGATTATAAGAATGATGCACAATGGTGTTTTGGGTAGAAGATTGCGTTATCGCGGTATTGTTTATCACATTTGGCACAAGGTAAAAGACCAAAGCCGTTTTGAAATCAATGATAGCTTACAGGAAAAAGCACTTGCGGAAGGTAGCAAATGGTGCGAA
The DNA here is from genome assembly GCA_052105975.1 of Aequorivita sp. GTDB lineage: Bacteria > Bacteroidota > Bacteroidia > Flavobacteriales > Flavobacteriaceae > Aequorivita. The sequence continues at coordinate 58,056 of JBQEAY010000024.1, forward strand.
AAAGGGATTGATAAATATCTATAGTTTAGCTATAAAAGGATGGTTCCTTAACCTCTTCGAGGATAAACCAATGTCGTGATCAATTTATTACCTATTTTATTCTTCTATACAAAAGCCAAAGGTTCACATATCTTTTAAAAACTGAAAAAGCGCTTACATAAGCGAGAATAAAACCTTCCTTGCCATCCAAAATTCCAAGACGGATAAGATATTGGTACCAAAACCGATAACAAGGCCTAAACAGGAAATGATAAAGTGTAGGCTTCTTACCTTTCTTATAGAGCATCTTGGCTTGTAGCCGACTATATTGATGAAGTTTCCCAGTGTAATGATCAAAAGATTTATAGGTGTGATGTGGTACACTATGGGTCAGTTTCGCAGTTTTACCATTTGCCTCAATGAGCTCATGGACGAGATTTGAATTATAACGACATTGGTTTTTATTAAAGAAGCGAATTACATAATCAGTTTGAAAACCACTGTATTTTATGCGTTTTCCCATAAAGTTGTAATCCCGTTTTACAAAGTAAGCGATCGCTTTTGGTTTTTTCGAGACTTCTAAAATTTCATGGGCTACGGCTTCGGTTACTTCCTCATCAAGATCAAAGAAGGTAACCCAATCATTATTTGCTTTGGAAATAGCAAAGTTTTTCTGAGCTGAGAAATTGTCGAATTTACGTTGGTAAATCTTTACTTTCTCGTGTTTTGAAGCTAATTCTACTGTTTTGTCCGTGCTAAACGAATCTACGATAATTATTTCATCCGCAAACCAAAGACTTTCAATATAGCTTTCAATATTGTGAGCCTCATTAAGGGTAATGGCCAGCGCAGAAGTTTTAATAGGGTTTTCCAAAAAGTATTGTAATTTGCGTAAAAGTATGAATTTTAGAAATATTAAATTCCCATTATGGCAAAGCTTCCTATATTAATGTATCATCATATAATTACTGGTGAGGGCGAGGGTTTGATCATATCGGTTAAAAATCTCGAAGCGCAGTTTAAGTATTTGTCTGAAAGTGGATATCAAAGTCATCATTTACACGACTTGTTGGATTTAAAAGAATTGCCAAAGGGAAAAAATATTGTTATAACTTTTGATGATTGTTATGTGAGCCATATGGAGCTTGCATTGCCATTGCTGCAGAAATATAATTTGAAAGCCACCTTTTTTGCTCCTTTGGAATATCTTGGTAAAAAAGACGGCTGGAATACTTCGGAATTGCCTGTTCTCTCTGTAGATCAACTAAAATCTTTGGATCCAAAGACTGTGGAATTAGGCTTTCATTCTTATAACCATTTAGTATATAGCGAACTTTCCAATGCCGAAGTTGAGGCTGACTTGCGGCGTTCTATGGAGTTTGTTGCTGATAATGAACTGAACTTTTCACCTATTTTGGCATATCCTTACGGTAAATTTCCAAAGGAAAAAGAGCGAAATGAAGTTTTCAATAAAATAATGGAACAAAATGGAATTCAATTCGGTCTAAGAATTGGCAACCGAATAAACCAATTTCCCTTCAAAAAACCTTATGAAATTGAAAGAATAGATGTTAAAGGAGAGTGGTCATTATTGAAGTTTAGACAGAAAATCCGGTTTGGAAAATTGTTTTAGACCACACCCGACATCCTCACAGATGGGCAGAACCCCATTGAATTCCCCCTTCGAGGGTTAGGGGGCTTACCGCATTCCTTTATGAAGAAGCAACAACTTTGCATATCGCTGAAAAACTCCATAGGCGTTAACTGCTGCTACCGTCAGCCCCGGAATACCATCTCGGAATCCACCTTTTATAATATATGAGCTAAAGAATCTATACCCAGGTTTAAAAATTAAATGGAACCAAGTTGTTTTTTTATTCTTTTCAAAAAGATTTTCAGCCTGAAACCAAGCATAGGATTCCTTTTTAGTGATATAATTACGCAATCCTTTATAAGTGAAATGAAGCATTTCATTTTTCAGCTTGCCAACACTGCCATCACATTGTAGTTTTTCGTGAACCGTTCCAGTAAAATGCGCGCCTTCACGTTTTACTAATCGTAACACATCGTTGCTGTGATGATACAGAAACCGATTCATATAGAAATGTGGGAAGTTTATAAGATATCCCGCATGTTTTGGGTTTTCAATAGTTTCTCGGATCTCCGCTTCCAAAGAATGCGTAACCCGTTCATCTGCATCAAGAAATAGAACCCATTCGTTAGTAGCTTCTGTCAGTGCAAAATTTTTCTGGTTTGAGAAGTTGTCAAATTGTCGCTGTAAAAATTTAGTAGCGTGTTTTTTGGCAATTTCTGGAGTTTTATCAGTGCTGAAGGAATCTATAACAATTATCTCATCGGCAAAGGCTACCGAAAATAACGCATCTTCCAGATATGCTTCCTCGTTGAAGGTGGGTATTATTACTGTGAGTTTCGACATGTTTTTTTACCGTGATTACACGAAGGGGAAAGACCTATAAGGTTTTAAAAACCTTGCAAGATATTCGTGTATTCGTGGCGTTTTAATTTTATGTATCACTTATCTTTTAATTCTTCGGTGCAAATCTCGTGCAGAATGATGAACCATCAAGATATGAACGGTCCTTAAATCGACTATCCGATAAATTATTCGGTAATTTCCAGCAACTAACTCTCGAATGCTTGGTTTTTCTAATTCTTCAAGAACCTTTCCTATTTCTGGTTGAGTTTTGAGTATTTCTGTAACGTGTTTTATTTTTTCAACTTGGAGACGAGCGTATCTTTTGGAATCGATAGAAATATAATCATAGATTTCTTTTAAATCCTTTTTGGCATCGCTCAACCATTTTATTTGAACCATTGACTCATTTCATTTTCCAAATCTTCTTCACTTAAAACGTCTTTTTTATCAGAACTTTGAATTCTTTTTTCTAATTTTTCGATAAAAATAACTCTTTCAATCAGTTCATCTACAGTGAATTCCTCAGGAAATTTTTCAATATGTTTTTTCAATGCGGCCTTAGTAATCATCCTCTGAATTTTTATCTAAATTACAACTTTTTTTAAACCTGAGGCAACTTGATAAATAACTTTATCTTTGCAATGATGAAGCAACTAGATACTTCCATAATTATAAGTACTTACAATTCCACAGACTGGCTGGAAAAAGTTTTGTACGGATATAATAATCAGACTTATAGGCAATTTGAAGTTGTTATTGCAGATGATGGTTCTACCGATGAAACACGGGAATTGCTCAAAATTATGCAAGAGGAAGTTTTTTATCCAATCGTTCATGTTTGGCACGAAGACAATGGATTTCAAAAATCACAGATTCTTAATAAGGCGCTGCTTCATTGCAATACTGAATATGTAATAATGAGCGATGGGGATTGTATTCCGCGCAAAGATTTTGTGGAGCAACACGTAAAATATAGGGAAGAAGGCTATTTTCTTTCTGGAGGTTATTTTATGTTACCCATTAATATTTCAGAAACTATAACAAAGGAAGATATTTACACCGAGAAGTGTTTTAGTCTTTCTTGGTTAAAAAATCTTGGTTTAAAATATTCTTTTAGCAATAATAAACTGGACTCTGGCTTTATTAGTCCAGGTTTACTCAATTCTTTTACGCCCACAAATCCAAGTTGGAACGGTCATAATGCTTCAGGCTGGAAGGACGATATAATTGCTGTTAATGGGTTTGACGAACGCATGCAGTATGGAGGACAAGATCGTGAACTGGGAGAACGCCTAACGAATCTGGGAATAAAGAGCAAACAGATTCGCTATAATGCGGTTGTGCTTCACCTTGATCACCCAAGAGGCTATAAAAACCAAGAATCCATTGATAAAAATCTTGCAATTCGTAAAACAACTCGGGACGAGAAAAAGAAATGGACAGAGTTTGGGATTGTGAAGAACTAATTATTTTCTTTAGGATTTGCCAATAAACTGTGTGTAATAAAAGTTGGCCATTCTAATCTTCTAAAAACATTAATAGAAATTATTTTTTTGCGTTGCTTTTCAGATTGTGGTCCAAAAAAGGGATGAGTTTAGAAAGTATCATTTTTGGAGTCAATTCTTTATAAAGTGCATTTGGATCTTCTTCAATCGCTCGTCTTTTCTCTAATGTGAAACTACTAAAAAGATTAGGTTTTTCATCTAATAAATGAATAGAATCGTGGTGGCTTTCATCTTCAAAACTAGACCAATGCTCCTTGTTTACATAAGGTGAATAAATAGTAAAAGTTGGTGTATTTACCGCTTTGGTTATATGTACACTGCCACCTTCATTAGAAACTAAAAGATCACATTTGTTTATCAATTTTATAAATCCGCGAATGGTGTCTTCGTAAATATCAAGATTTATCTGGTCTTTGTCTTGACACATTTCATAAACCTTAAGCGCTTCTTGTTTTTGGTTTGGCATGTAATTAAAGAGAACAGTGCCATGATAGGTTTTGGTTATATAATTGATTATTTCAACCATATATTCATACGGCATTGATTTTTGTGGTGTGCTGCCCAAAATACCAAGCATGATCACAGGTCTTTGTAGAGAGTCGATTCTATTGTAGTTTTCTTCCTCTTCCGTCAAGTATATCTTTGGAATGAATTCGGGCTCTTTCAGTTCAAACACTGAGGTAATCATATTAATTCTATCCTCGATAGCCTTTCCGCAGGTTCTAGAACGGTTTTCTAAAAAGCTGATGGGGTGGGTGTAAAATGGAAACTTTAAATCCTTATGTGCACGTTTTAATCCAATTCTATATTCAGCGCGAGAAAAAAGGCAGATAAGCCTACTTTGCAACTTGGAATACGGATCAAAAATGATGTCGAAGATTTCCCTATTTATATCGAGAATGGTTTGAAAAAAAGTGGAATAATTTTTAAGCTCTTTTTCTTTTACTGCAATAATACGGTCAATATTAGGATTGTTTTCCAATACCCCTGCAGTGTACTCATATACAAAATAGGTTACCTCACTTTTGGGGAAAACCTTCTTTATATTATTAGCGATAACGGAGCTTATTAGCACGTCGCCAATTCTTTTATTTTGTATTACGAGTATTTTCTTCATAAAGACTGTCCTTTAAGACTCCGATCTAAGCCGCCGTGCGTAAAGGATAAATTGTTATTATGTATTAAAATCCCTCCCTTTAGGGTTGGGACGAGAATTTTAAAAGATTACCTTCGCAAAATACCTTTTTTGATAATATCTTTTTTATAAATGCGAGAGAATTTTGTAATTCACCCAAATTACTCACAAATGGCTGCAAAGCTAAGAGATGTGCTTCACAATTTTTCAGAAAAAGGAGAATTTGTGACAAGGGGAGATCGCAATGTTATAAAAAGGGTACATTTTGAAGGTGTTTCTTTCAATATTAAAAAGTTTAAAACCCCAAATACGATTCAATCTTTAGTGTACAAATTTCTTCGGAAAAGCAAAGCTAAACGATCTTTTGAATACGCCTCAAAATTGATAGGTTTTGATATCAATACTCCCTTTCCTATTGCTTACATGGAAATATTTTCAAACGGATTAAAAGAGAGTTTTTATGTGAGTGAACACATAGATTACGATTTTGATTTTAGGGAGTTGATCCATAACCCTACGTTTAAGAAACGAAATGAAGTTTTAAAACAGTTTACTCAATTCACTTTTAGACTTCACGAAAATAATGTCAATTTTTTAGATCACTCGCCAGGGAATACTTTAATTATTGATAATGGCAATGATAAGTATGATTTCTACCTGATAGACTTAAACCGTATGCGTTTTGAGCCTATGGATTTTGAAAAACGAATGCATAACTTTCGTAGACTATGGCTTTCAAAAACCATGATTAAAGTGATGGCTGCAGAATATGCAAAGCTTTACGGTAAGAGCTATGAAGAAACCCATGCATTAATGTTGAAATATAGCAGAGAGTTTCAGAAAAAGGTAAATAGTAAAAAGCTTCGAAGACGAAAAAGAAGTAATTAAACTTGATTAAAAGGAATGGTTTAAAATCCTAGCATTACGCTTAATCACCTCTTTCCACTCTAAACTCTTATTTTACTCTTTGAACATTGATTTCACTTAGTTTTTTAATGTGTCTACGTCCCGTCTTAAAGTCGGTAGGAGTCATAACTAAAATTCGTTCTCCCATATCGCTTAACGTTTTACCATCTCTTGAAGTTATAATGAAAACATTATCGCCTGTTGCCGAATTGAAGATTTCATTCCAGGAATAAACAGCTTTGTAACCATCTATGCTTATGAACGTTAGGTGGAATTCGCTTAGCACTTTTGGACTTTCGGCGTTTAACTCTAGATCTCGCAATAAATTTTTCACCAAAACACCACTTAGCTGTTTTGCATTGCTGCGCGCCTCGCCGCGATGGTTTGAAATCAAAACATCATCAATTTGTTTTGATTCATACTTTTCAATATCGGCGAGATTGAATTCCAATTCCGTTTTCACCTCTCCTTTAACTACAAAGCTGTCAGTGGCTGCGAAGTCTTTTTGCGCACAAACTGAGAGCGTAATTAATAATAGGAAAAGTGTAAATAATCTTTTCATGATTTTTATTTTGTTCGAGGTGGTTGCAAATTTGACTTTTGTACTAATTAGATATGTCTTTCCTTATTTTGCTCTTTGAATATCAATTTCACTCAAGTTTTTAATATATGTACGTCCCGTTTTCAAATCGGAAGGAGTTATTACTAAAATTCGCTCTTCAGAATCACTAAACTTTTTTTCATCCATTGAAGTAATTATAAAGATCTTATCTCCAATAGAGGTATTAAATATCTCGTTCCAAGAATAAACCTCTTTGTGACCATCTGCACTGGTGAATGTTAATTGAAGTTCGGTTAGAGCTTTTGGATTCTTAAACTGTTGACCTTTCAATAAATCTTTTACCAAAACTCCTTTCATTTGGTTGGCAGTATTTCCTGACTCTTCGCGATAATTAATAATTGAAATATTATCAATTTCTTTTGGCTGATACTTTTCAATATCGTCAATACTAAATTTTAGTTCATTTTTCACTTCTCCCTTAACTACAAAGCTGTCAGTGGCTGCGAAGTCTTTTTGCGCACAAACAGATAGTGTAATTAGAAGTAGAAAGATTGTTGATAGTTTTTTCATGATTTTTATTTTATACTAGTTAGTTGTTATTTGGTTAATTTGATTTAATGGCGGTCATATTAAACGGCGACGCTATACTCGCGTAACGCATCATTTAATGAGGTTTTTAAGTTGGTGCTTTCCTTACGCTTACCAATAATCAGTGCGCAGGGAACTTGGTATTCTCCAGCAGGAAATTTTTTGGTGTAACTTCCTGGAATTACTACGGAGCGCTCTGGAACATATCCTTTTACTTCTACAGGATTTTCACCTGTTACATCTATAATCTTTGTGGATCCCGTAAGTACTACATTTGCGCCCAATACAGCTTCTTTCCCCACACGAACACCTTCAACTACAATACAACGGGAACCTATAAAAGCACCATCTTCAATAATAACGGGTGCAGCTTGCAAAGGTTCTAATACACCGCCCACGCCTACGCCACCGCTAAGATGTACATTTTTGCCAATTTGCGCACAGCTACCCACGGTTGCCCAAGTGTCTACCATTGTACCTTCATCTACAAAAGCACCTATGTTTACGTAACTGGGCATAAGGATTACTCCCTTTGAAATGTAAGCTCCGTGACGTGCAACAGCGTGAGGAACTACGCGAATCCCTTTTTCTTCGTAGCCTGATTTTAGCGGAATTTTGTCGTGATATTCAAAAATCCCGACTTCCAAGGTCTTCATTTTTTGAATGGGAAAATACAAAACGATTGCTTTTTTCACCCATTCATTTACTTGCCAACCGTCGGCAGTCGGTTCGGCGCAGCGCAGTTCACCACTATCGCAAAGATTTACTACTTGTCTTATGGCGACAATGGTTTCAGTTTCGGTAAGTAGGGAACGGTCATCCCAAGCTTTTTCTATAGTTTTTTGAAGTTCTTTCATGTTTTTTGGAATCGAGATTATTGTGGATCAAGAATCAAGACTGGCAAGAATGATATATTTGTCCTGCTTGTAATAAGTCCTGTTTTTTGTATCCGATTTCCACAAATATAAAACCTCCAATTCGATTAACTGATGATTTTTAGCATACTATTTCTGAAACCCTTATTTTTGCAGCCGGTATGGGAAGAATTTTAGCGCTGGATTACGGCGGAAAACGCACAGGCATTGCCATTACAGACGAAATGAGGATGATTGCTTCCGGTTTGACAACGGTAGCAACTTCTGAATTGATGGATTTTTTGAAGAAATATATCACTTCAGAAAATGTAAACCTAGTCTTAGTTGGTGAGCCAAAGCAAAAAGATGGAGCTCCTTCTAGTATTGAAGAAGATATACAGAAGTTTTTAAAGAAATTTTCCAAGGTTTTTCCCGACTTAGAACTAAAGCGTGTTGATGAACGATATACTAGTAAAATGGCTTTCCAAACCATGATTGATAGCGGCCTGAAAAAGAAACAACGAAAGAATAAGGCCTTGGTTGATGAAATTAGTGCCACAATAATTCTTCAGCAGTATCTTTATAATGATTAATGTAGATTGTTTAATTTATAATTAATCGGTTTTCATTCATAATTAATTATTCTACTTTCAAGATAAAGTTCGATAGATTAATAAAGAATAAATAATAACAATAGAGAATATAATGATTTTACCAATTGTTGCATACGGCGATCCCGTTTTAAGAAAAGAGACCGAAGAAATAACCAAGGATTATCCAAAACTGGATGAATTACTTGAAGATATGTTTGAGACCATGTATGAGGCACGTGGCATTGGCCTAGCGGCACCTCAAGTTGGTAAACTCGTACGTCTATTTATAGTGGATGCAACGCCTTTTGAGGATGATGAAGATCTTACCGAAGAAGAGCGAAAGTTTTTGGCCACCTTTAAAAAAGTCTTTATCAATGCTCGTATTGTTGAGGAAACTGGCGATGAATGGGCTTTCAACGAAGGTTGCTTAAGCATTCCCGATGTACGGGAGGATGTTTTCCGTCAGCCGGAAATTGTAATTGAATTTTTCGATGAGAATTTCAAAAAACACAAAGAAACTTTCAAAGGGATTGTTGCACGAATTATTCAGCACGAGTATGATCATATTGAAGGAATTCTGTTTACTGATAAGCTTTCGCCATTAAAGAAACGACTGATAAAAAGCAAGTTGACTAATATTTCAAAAGGGAAAGTGAGCATTGATTATAGAATGAAATTTCCGAATGCAAAAAAGAAACGTTAACAGGCTTGTGTATATGGATGAAACCAAAGATATTTGCAACCGTTAAAAATTTTTAAAAGAATTTTATGAGCTTAGAAAAAGTGCTTTCAATCGCCGGCAAACCCGGTCTTTATAAACTTAAAACTCAGACTCGCGCAGGCTTTCTTGCAGAGTCTCTTTTAGATGGCAAAACCATCAATGTAAGTGGTCGTCATAACGTTAGCTTGCTTTCTGAGATCGCTATCTATACCCTGACGGAAGAAGTTCCACTTCGTGAAGTTTTCAATAAGATTTCTAAAAAAGAAGAAGGGAAGGAAACTATCAGCCACAAAGTTTCTAGTGTAGAACTTGAAGAGTTTTTCTTTGGGGTTATGCCAGATTATGATGAAGATAGAGTTTATGTAAGCGATATCAAGAAAGTGGTGCAATGGTATAATATGCTTGTGAAAAACGGTCTTACTGATTTTTCAGCTGGAGAAGAGGAGGCTAATGCAACTACAGAAGAGGGAGGAGATGCAGAAGTAAAATCTAAAGAGAAACAAGAAGCAAAACCTAAAAAGGCTGCTACACCAAAGGCAGCATCGCCAAAAGCATCTTCTGCTAAAAAAGGAGGAACAGCGAAAAATACTGCTTCACGTAAAAAATAATAATAGTATTTAATTACTTAGTTATATATTAATTCTGAAAAATCCCTTAATCCGATTCGGTTTTTGGGATTTTTCTTTTTAAGAGAGTTGGAGCTTGAATTTAACCTCGAATTAAGAGTGAATTATAAACTTTATAGCTTTAAGATTACGTATTTCAAATTAACGAATCACATAGTAGAATGAATTCAAGAAAAGACCAATTACAAGCCTTTGATAGATTATTAACCATCATGGACGAATTGCGCGAGCAGTGTCCTTGGGACAAAAAGCAAACGATGGAAACGCTACGACCCCTATCAATTGAGGAAACCTATGAGTTGGGCGATGCCATCTTGGATAATGATTTGGAGGAAGTAAAGAAGGAATTGGGCGACGTGCTGCTACATATAGTTTTCTACGCAAAAATTGGTAGTGAGACCAAGGATTTTGATATTGCTGATGTGTGTAACTCTATTTGTGAAAAACTCATTTCCCGCCATCCTCATATTTATGGAGATGTTGAGGTAGCTGATGAAGAAGAGGTAAAACGAAACTGGGAAAACTTAAAGTTAAAGGAGGGGAGAAAAAGTGTTTTGGAAGGAGTTCCTAGATCATTACCTGCACTGGTAAAGGCCAGTAGAATTCAAGATAAAGTAGCTGGAGTTGGTTTTGATTGGGAGGAACCACAACAGGTTTTTGAGAAGCTAGAAGAAGAACTTGGAGAGTTGCAGCACGAAATTGACGAGAATAACCAAGAAAAGATAGAAGCCGAATTTGGCGATGTTTTATTTTCAATGATAAACTATGCGCGTTTTCTAAAAGTAAACCCTGAAAATGCATTGGAACGTACCAATAAAAAGTTTATAAAGCGTTTTCAGTATTTAGAAAGTAAAGCCGAAGAAATGAATAAATCCATGAAGGATATGACCCTTGCGGAAATGGATGTTTATTGGAATGAAGCGAAAAGTCTTTAAGCAGTGTTCCTTAAGTTTACAGTAAAAAAAATGCCGAATTTTCATTCGGCATTTTTAAGTTTTAGTCTTGGCGAACTTCCTTGATTTTGGAAAGTTTTGCCTTCCATACTTCAAGCTGTTCTTTATGACGGTCAATGTTTTTATTAACTTCTACTACCATTGGATTGTCATCATCTACATGACGGAAGAAGCCTAAGTTGTTCTCCAATTGACGGATTTCATCTTTGGTTTCATCAATCTTTTTCGAGATAAAGAAGTGTTCATTTTTCAACTTGCGTTCATCCTCTCTATTAACTAGCGTATTCAGCTTATTGTCAAACTTGATGAGTTCAGCCTCTTTTTTACCCAAGTCTAGTTTTGAAAAGAGACCATCTAGAATTTTATTGAATTTCTGCTCAATATTGCGTTTGTTATAAGGTACGCGGCCGATCTCTTTCCAAGCGGTAATATGACTTTTTATAGCTTTTACATCTTGTTTGTGATCGCCACTTAGTTCAAATGAACTCAGCTCTTCTAGCATTTTCTCTTTGGCTTCAAAATGCACCATATCTTCTTTATTGGCTTCATTTTTCTGCGCGTGAACACGGTCAAAATAATGGTTACATGCTTTTTTAAACTGTTTCCATATCTTATCGCTGTCCTTTCGCGGTACGTGGCCAATGTTTTTCCATTCGCTCTGGATTTTTTTCATCAACGGCGTTGTAGCCTCAAAATCTTCACTTTCTTTGTTTTCTTCAGCAGTTTTTATTAACTCCCGTTTCTTTTCTAGGTTGGTATACTGCTCTTTTTTCTGATTTTTATAAAAGCTGTTTTTCTGGTGGTTAAAGCTGCCAGTAGCATCTTTAAAAGCTTTCCAGATCTCTTTATTTTTAGCTCTTGGTACACGACCTGTGTTAAAGAAGGCATCGCGAAGCTCTTGTACTTTTTTTATGGCATTTTGCCAACCTTGGTGACTTGGTTTAGCCTCTTCAGTTGTTTTGACTATGTCTGCAACAAGTTGTTTTTTCTTATCGTAGTTTACTTCAAAGTCTTTTTCCATGTTGGCCATTTGTGCTTGGCGCTTGTCATGGATTAATTTTGTTGCATCGCTGAATTTATCCCAAACTTCGTCACGATATTCTTTGGCTACAGGACCAATGTCTTCTTTCCACATTTTGTGGAGCATCTGTAATTCGCGGAATGCCTTATTTACGTTTTCTTCCTGCCCTAGTTCTTCGGCGCGGGTAATTAATTTTAGTTTGGAATCTAGGTTATGTTTGAAATCTAGATCGCGAAATTCACGATTTAAATGAAGGAAATCGTAGAAATTTTCAACATGATGATGGTATGTATTCCAAACGGTATTGTATTTATCACGCGGAATTGCTCCTGCTACATGCCATTTTTCTTGAATATCCTTAAAGTGTTTGTAGGTAGTGTTAATATTTTCTTCAGTGCTCAAAAGACTTTTAAGCTCTTCAATTAACTCCCAACGTTTATCGAGGTTGGACTGTAAATCTTTTTTAAGGTTTTTATAATGCTTGTTTCGCTTCTCTTTATAATCGAAATAAAGCGAATTGAATTCCTTTTTTAATGGAGTAGTGTAGTGGAAGTCGATGATATTTCCGCCATCAGCAAGAAATTCCTCTTTCTTTTGTTCCAACTCTTCGTTAAACTGACTATTGAATTCTGAACGAATTTCCTCTACATCGTGTTTTAACTCTTGTATTTTTTTTGACTTTAGAAGACTGTCCAATTCGGTAACCAACTCTTTTTTGGAAAGTTTGGTGTAATCTTTTTGAGCTTTTTCTTCAGGGTCTTCGTCGCTATCCTCGTCTTCTGAGGATTCTACCTCTTCCTCCTCATTTTCATCTTCATCCTCCGAAGCCTTGGCGTAGGCCGGGTCTTCATCCTCCGAAGCCTTGG
>JBQEAY010000025.1:0-49751 GCA_052105975.1 Aequorivita sp.
AATAGGTCTAGATAGTTGTCCAAAGCTTGTTTTTTAAACAAAAATCAGAATTCTATTTCAATTCACACACAACTTTTGAGAATGATCCTACAAATATTTTATTGGAAAGTCTTCTTTTTAATCTTGAGTTATTCCCGATGAAGGGAATTTAAATGGAAGAAAACAAAAAGAAAGAAAATTATTTTTTAATAAATGTCAAATTTAGGTGTTGGAGATACCAATTTCTTGAGTTCTTGATAACCCATAATTTCTTTAAAACCGATCTTATATAAGGTGTTTTAAGCTGCTATTTTTTCTTTCTTCTTTAGGGATGATCAATATTCGTTGTCGGTCGGACTGATATAAAGTAGCTTGTGAAGGTGCATCTCCCGTTCCTCTCAAAATAACTTAAAGCAACACGACAGTAATTATCTTATTCAGTTGAATTGGCTGCTATTATTATATTTTCGGTAGATTTGTGCCTCAAAATCACTGAATTATGAAAAATACAATCCTAATTATCTTTTTAACAATATCTGCCTTTGCGCAAGGGCAAGATTACAAATTATCTCAATATTATGAAGGTTATATTATTAAGAATGATGACACTAAAGAACGCGGCTACATTCTTTATGATGATGAATCTGCCCGATATGAGAAAGTAACTTTTAAGAAGGATTTAAAAGGCAAAAAAGAACGATTTAAACCGAAAAACATTGCAGGCTATAAAGTTGCCGACAAGGTATATCACACCGTGCAATTTCAGGATATACCTTTTAAGAACACTAAATTTTTAGTGTTGGAAAAAGAGGGGTGTTTAAACCAATATTCTTACAGAACATATTCCGATGGTGCCTGGTCAACCACTATGATTTTAAAAAATGACGACAAGGCGATCAATACCCAGAATTTTATTATGGGTTATGCGGATAAAATGGCAGAAATGGTAAAGGACGACAAAGCACTGGCCGCTAAGATAAAAAATAAGGAAAAGGGATATTCATTGCTGAACATTGAGGCCATAGTTGATGAATATAATGCCAATTGTAAAAAATAGACCGATGAAAATATTTACTTTTTCTTTCTTACTTTTTATTTCAATTAATGCGAGTACGCAAACGTTTTCTTGGGGTTTTCCTTTTGGAAAAGTTGATGAGACTGAGAAGACCATAACCCACGTTGTAACTGAGGATAAACTTTACAGAATTTCGTCTAATTATGATTTGGGTACTTTTAATCAAAAAGTTATTGCGGATCAGTTTTCAGTGAATGATTTGGAGAAAACCGGCAGTCGTGATTTATCCGTCGAGCAGCCAATGATGGGAGATGCAAGTTTGACTTTTAACAGCATGTTTCAAAAGGAAGGCTCGAATTTTGTGTTTTTTTATACGGATTATGACCGAAAAACCAAAAAGAACAACTTGCTTTTTCGAGAAGTGGATATAAATTCCGGAAAGCTAGGGGAGTTGCAAACTGTTATGGAAATGGACTCCAACGATGGTCGATTTTTAGTAACCCAAAGCGACAACAAACAATACTTTGCGGTTTTGAAGGAACTTCCTTATGCCAAAAAAACCAATGAAAAAGTGGAGCTTTTCCTATTGGACGCAAAGGCTACCATTAAGAAAGAAAAAACACTGCAATTTGAAGTAGAGGACAAATGGGACAAGCAGCATTCGCTTTATGTTTCTAATGATGGCAACGTGATTTTGGTAAAAAAGATTGATGAAAAAAAGGAAAAGCCGTATATGAATTTATATACATGGAATACTGCTGAAAACACGGAGTCCACATATTCCTTAAAACAGGAGGACGATTATCAAATCCCACAATTTGAAGGAAAGTTCCATGATGGGAGCTTTTATTTTTTGGCTATTATGACTCATCAAAAATCAAGCAACTTTGAGTTAAAGATTGATGTGAACGGCCGAAATTCGGGGGTTACAGGAAATGGGATCCTAGCTGTAAAAATTGATAGCCGAGGAAAGATCGTCTATAACCAAAGAAACGATTTTGAGAAGAGTTCGTCTAACTTAAACCTTAAGGATTTCCTTTTTGACAGTAGCGGAATTTGGGCTATTTATGACCGTGTTTTCATTGAAAAAAAGTCGAGATCAAGTAATTTGTCCAATGGTGACTATAGTTATGATTACAGTTATTTAAATAATGGCTTTGTGGTAAATAGGCTGGATATAAATACTGGAAAACTGGAGTGGTCAAAAACTATTGATACTGCAGAACCCAATACAAAGAATGACAATGGGGATTTTTTATCAACTCT
Organism: Aequorivita sp.; assembly: GCA_052105975.1. Lineage (GTDB taxonomy): Bacteria > Bacteroidota > Bacteroidia > Flavobacteriales > Flavobacteriaceae > Aequorivita. The sequence goes on from JBQEAY010000025.1 coordinate 2,261, forward strand.
GTTTTATGTGGATGGTGCTAATCTGGTTTTGCTATATAACGAAACAAGAGATTTAAATACTGCAAAAATACACGTGGTGTTCAACCGACGCTTTCCAATCCAGGAAGTCATTTCACCTATTGGCGAAACTTTGAGCAGGGAAGCGCTGCTTTCTGCGGGAATTGGTGTAACAAAAGAAGAACGGTTTGAGCTCAATACTCAATTTTTAGTCCCTGTTTCCGAGAATACTTTTATTCTTCGCGCTAGTAATGGAGAGGAATATAAATATGGAAAGATGAATTTATAAGGAAGAGGAGATTCTTTTCTTTTTCACTTTGCTTAATCGTTATAACGACGAGGAAAATAACATTGAAAGATACAGCCAAAACTTACCGAAGCTCGTTCAGGTGCTATTAAGTCCGCTAGGAAAAGAATATTTTGTTTTATGAAGGAAACAAAAACAATCTTTATCCATGCTTTCAATTGAGTAGCAAAACTATAGATGATGCTTATTAAGTACAAAAAAACTGTATCTGCTGTAAATAAGCATCATTATGAATTCAAAGAAAGCGATAGTGCTTCCGAAATATCAAAAGGTTTTTAGCCAAATTGGGAAGAATATTAAGTTGGCACGTAAAAGAAGAAAACTCACTTCGGAACAAGGTTTAAAACGGGCGGGAATTCACCGATCTACTTTATACCGTATCGACTATGAGGATCCGGCTGTAGCTAAGTGATTGTATTTTAATGTCTTTAGAGTGCTGAACCTGTAGGAGGATTTTTTAAAGTTGACAGTTGATGATGCGTTTGGTAGGAAGTTTTAGAATCTTGATTTGTTATAACGGTTATGGTGGAGGTGAGTTTGATGAGGTGGTCTAAAAAGGGGGTATGACTAAAACTCCCCTTTGGTTGAGTCTATTCAATTAAGTATTTCATCTTCATCTCTGAAGTTAATTCCTTTTTAAATTCTACTAAGAATCAAATACAGTACTTATAATCCGTTCAGCCCATTCCTCTTCATTCCGCGAAAAGCTACATTTCGAGAAAAGAGCTTCCTTGTAAAGGTCTTGGACACAACTTCAAAGCTTCCGATTTCCATTCCACTTTCCCACTCATTCCCGAGAAAATCGGGAAGTGGTCAAACTTCATTTCAACCTATAACTTAAAGTTAAGTCCGTTTTAAATTCTGCTAAACAAGAATAATCATTTTTCATAACCCGTTCAGCACATTCTCTGCATTCCGCGAAAAGCTACATTTCGGGAAAAGAGCTTCTCTTCTAAAGTCTTGGACACCATCCCCAATTTCTACTTTCCATTACGCTAACCCGGTCCGCTGCGCTGGAGCGGAACGCTTCATTCCCAATCCGAAATCGTGAACGGAGTCCGCCAAATCGGAATTCCATTTAATCATTTGATGCCACCTCCTATGTTATTGTACTTCACAAAAGTCTTTAGAAATACTTCCGCACCCTCGCTGGCCTAACCTTTTTTTGCCAGCAAAATACCAAGATTTTGAACTTGAACAGACTGCATAAACCGTTCTCGCTGCGCTTCACTTTTTATAAGTCCTTATCAATTCAAAATCTTGAAAATGTATCAGCAACAAAAAAAGGTAACAGCGAGGGCGCTATGGGAAGTAAATCTAAAATGAATCTTATGAAATCTTACAAAAACATCAAAAAGGAAGCGGCACCGAAAAAAACAAAAAAGGAAAACGCTCAAGATATAATAAGTAAATCACTTCAAAAAAATATAACAATAAACTGTCTGAATAGTTCAGATAGCAATTTTAATTAATTCTTAAATATTTTATTATGAGCACTTTAAAAAATCACGTACAGTTAATCGGAAACGTTGGACAAGAGCCAACCATTACAAACCTTGAAAGCGGTAAAAAAGTAGCCCGTTTTTCACTCGCAACTAACGAGTATTACAAGGATGCCAAAGGCGAAAAACAAACAGAAACCAATTGGCATACGGTTGTGGCGTGGGGCAAGACTGCCGAAATTATCGAAAAATTTGTAGACAAAGGCAAGGAAGTAGGTGTTACGGGAAAATTGAAATCCCGAAGCTACGAGGACAAAGAGGGTATCAAGCGATATGTTACCGAAATCGAAGCAAATGAAATCCTTTTGCTTGGAACTAAGGACAAGTAGACCTTAAAATTAAAGAGGGCGTAACCGTCGAAAGATGCGCCCTCTTTTTCATTCTTAACTCTTTAAAACAAACTAAAATGAAATCAAAGATTCACGAATTCCAAAACAAATATGAACCGATGAGTAAAGCGCAAGTTAACGAAATCAAAGAAGGATTACGACATTTTCACGGAACGGAAATGTTCTATCAAATCCCATTATTAAGAACACGTTTTACAGACGGACTAAAATATCTTGCTAATGTGGCAGATTGTTTTTGGCTCATTACGGACACTTCCGTAATTGCAAAAAGTCTGATGAACCGAAGCGAATTTATAACCATAGATTTTAAAAGATTGCCCGTAGAAAAACAGGATTATTCGGGTTATGAAGCCGAAATAATTTACAGCGATGGCAACGACAATATTTTGGAAAAGCACGGCTATCGGGTAACTGATTTTCCACTCGATGAACTGCGGTTATTTTTTGTAAATGATACGCTGATGTTACCAAGCGAATATTAAAATCTAAAGCTATGATATCTCAATTATACGGATCTGAGCGAAGAGGCTCAAAACCGGCTTTTAGAAGATTCTAGAAAAGATGTGGAACGAAAATTTGGTGACGATATTCGCAAATACGTAAGAGAAAATTATACCTGTTTTGAAACGATGATAGAGGAAGAAGCATTGCGCAATTTATATTCCTATATGTTTGTATTCAATATCTAATTTTCTAAACTTTATAGTCAAGCACCTCTAAATTTTTGGAGGTGTTTTATTCTCCAACAAAAGTTCTTCCAAAGAATCATAGCTATCCAATTGCGCATCGGGCATAAGGGTGTCTGCTAAATCCAATATTGTTGCAATGGTCAGGTCCTCCGAGCAGCTTGACAATCGGGGAGAGCAAAACCCTTCTTCATTTTCCAATGCCAAAATACAAACCCGCAGAAGACAAGAAATGATATAGCGGAGTTCCCCATTGCTCGTTACCTCAAATGATACTTCCTGCATCGTATCATTGTTGTCCCTTCGATAATGTCGGCGCTTTCTCGGTTTTAAAAGTTGGATTGCTTCCTCCAACTTTTCCTTGTCCGTTTTAGCTATGCTTTTATTTGTTTCCATTGTCTTTTTGTTTGTTAATCATTTTTCTCCGTTGAGAGCAGTTCCCGCATTTTGTCCAGAAAATTGGCTTCCTCTAATGGGATTAGGTTTTTTGCGAAATTCAGAACGGCTTTTACATCAGATTCCTTATTCTTTATATCAAGAGTGCAATCCTGCTGATCTTCCAAGGCGAGAATACAAACATTTAGAGTCGATTGTAGGAGACAGAAAAGATCCAAATAATCATATATTCTCGCATACTTAAGATAATATCCTCTTCCCTTGCCTTTAATTGGAGTCATTGTCAAAAAATTTTGCTTACCCAATTCTCGAATCTTATTTATCATTTCTGGCTCGCTTCCGATTTCGTCAGTTTTCATTTTATGCTCATTCTGGGTATTTATGTTTTCAATTGGTTGACCTAAGGATCTTGTATTTAAACATCCTTCGCATTTCAAAATTTCTGCCTCAACATATTTCTTTACTAATTGGATCAGATCTTCAGCCCTTTTTTTGATTTCCAGAACCTGCTCTCTTTTTATTTGGTAATTTAGGGTGTACCGAGTATCACAATAGGCTTTGTTTAATTTGTTTAAAAGATTTGTATCCGTTTCATTTTCCCTTGGAAATATTTTTTCAAATTCTTTATGGGTACTTCCCATAAATGCTTGATGGTCGCTAATCAAATGTCCTGTAAAGGTTTTCCCCATTAAAAAGTATTCGGCGGCCAAAAAACTATGTTCAACAGTCTGGTGTAGCATAAATGCTGCGTGTCCAAAACTCTCTTTTTCCAGAAAAAGATCAGCACCATTTTTAAAACCCGATATTTTTTCTTCTTGGTTTAGGAAATTCTCCCTGGCTTTTATGGTAAATGCAGTTAAGTCTACGTTATGGAAAAGCCATCGTTCATCATAGGCGTGATGATAATAGATAAGCTTTTCTTTGGTACAGTGATTCAAAAAGAAAGTATTGCCTTCCGAGGTGATATTTTGGATATAATGTAGTGAGAAAAATTGTCCATAATAAATTGGATATTCTTTGAGGCATTTTTCCAAAACCTCTTTTACACGTTGTTTGAAGCGTTTCGCCATATCCTCAATGATTATTATAAATCTATAATAAAACCTTGATTCTTCATCTCCGATTATCATATAAATCTGGTTGATGTTCACCTGCTTTGTAATTTCTGAAACCAATTTTGTGATGGTTTTCTCATCTTTGTTGTTTTCTAGATTTATGATATTTGCTTCCATAACTTTTTATTTTGGATAAAATAAAGGCTTATTGCGAGTGTACCGAACTATGGCACGTTGTATTTTACCAAGCCTAGATTGTGTTTTACTTTTTTATATATTGGAATTATATTTATCTTTGGTATATGAGCACAACCACATCCAACCATATAGGCAGAAAGATAAGTCGCATTCGTGAGCTTCGCGGTATGAAGCAGGAAACCTTGGCAGAAGAATTAGGTATTAGTCAACAAGCTATTTCTAAAATTGAACAATCGGAAGCGATTGAAGATAGAAAACTTGAAGAGATAGCTAAAGTGCTTGGAGTTTCATCAGAAGCTATAAGAAGATACAGTGACGAAGCTGTTTTTAACAATATCCAGAATAATTATGATGGATCTGTTATTAATGCTGGCCCTACAATAAATCATCATTGTACATTTAATCCTCTTGATAAGCTTTTAGAAGCTCAAGAGGAAAACAAAAAACTTTACGAGCGTTTGCTTCAGGCCGAGCAGGAAAAAATTAGTTATTTGGAAAAGCTTTTAAGCAGATAACAACTCCCTATTTATTTAATAAATGAACTCTGGCGTGATGGCTGGGGTTTTTATTTATTCAGTACGCTTTTCTTTGTTTAGAAATTAAAAGTGATCTTTGAAAGTCTCTACTACGCCCACCTGTAGTGATAGATATTTTCAGTTAAGATCAACTTCTCACCCTCGATTCCTATTTATCTATTATAATTATACTTATAGTGTTCTTCGGATATTATAGGCTTTTAAAACCAAGAATTAACTACGGATAATAATTATAAAAAGGGAAAATCCGCTGTTAACTGAACTTTCCCTTTCTTACAGATAATTAAAGAATTACCTATGCAATAAAGTTAATGTTTTTTCTCATCATCAAAACGTTTTTGAATAAATTAAAAAAAAAACGTATCTTTATTACGCTGAAATTCGGCGCACATAAATACATATAGTTATCCCATTTTTGACTTTCGCTGATAGCTATATCCATCTATATTTTACATATAGGAATTTTCGAATTCCTAAAAGGCAATTGGCTTTTTAGCCAGATTGTATGAAATTTTTGTTCGCCTGTGGCGAACGAAAAGGAATAGCAAGAGGGTAACGGGCAGAGCCACGTTACATATTCCTTATCGCGCATAAACCATTGAATTTCAAATACTTGAAACTCAATGATTCGTGTAAATTTCTTCGATTTGCATCAAAAGCCCCCGAACAGCCTGTAAACAGGGATGGATTTACGTCAACCACAAAAAAAAGCGAAAGAAAATGGACTCATTCATCACAATCAGATTTAAGCGGGCAACTGCCAAACGTTTTCAAGAATTTTCAAAAAAGCACTTCAAGACACATACGGAAACGATGGAAGCCATTCTTGATTTTTTCTTCTATAATGAGATATCGCCAAAAGAAAAATTAGGTCCGACAGGACGAACCATCGAAGCCAAGTTACTTAAAAGAATCAATGCCGTAATCGCTATAATGAGGGATGTTGAAAAGACCCAAACAAAGCCTACAGTTGCAATGATTCAATCCCTTTTTGAGACAGAACAGCCAAGCAAAAAACCTTTGATAGTGGAAAAGAAATATGCTCAAGAAAAAAGGGAAGTACGCTTTCACGAAAAGCAGAACCTTAAAAATGAACACTAAATTATAGGCGATGTATATCACAATCACAGCTCAAAAAATGGGTGGCAATTATTCTAAAAGTTCGGCTGATTTTGTTGGCTATCTGGAGAAGGAAAATCAAGGATTGGAACAGCAGGACCTGCCTGCCGGACAGGCGGGTATGGAACATTTTTTTAACCAATATGGCGACGAGATTTCAGCAGAGGAAGTGGTCAGGGAAATTGATGGTAATACTGCAAAACTTGAAAAGCACGAACCGCGGTTTTACTCTATTACCGTAAGTCCTTCAAAATACGAACTGAAACGGTTGCAGAACCACAGTGAGGATTTGCAAAAATATACCCGTGAGATTATGAAGGATTATGTGGCTTCATTCAATCGTGAAATCAATGGGCGACCCATTACCATCGATGATATTAAATACTATGCAAAAATTGAACACCAAAGAACCTTCAAAGGAACGGACTTTCAGATAAAAGAAAACCAACCTTATGCCACAAAAATACTTCAGCTTAAAACTGAAATCCGAGATGTGCAAGATGGACGAGCAGAAGGATATGTGAAAAAATTGGAAAAAGAAATTGCGAAACTCGAAAGAGAAGCCCCGCACCAACAGAACGGAAAACGAATCGTACAAGGAATGCCAAAAGCAGGAAACCAAAGTCATATCCATATTATTGTGAGCCGTAAGGATGCTTCCAATAAATTCTCTTTGTCCCCAGGAAGTAAATACAAAGCTTCTAATGTTGAATTAAACGGCAAAACGGTAAAGCGGGGATTCGATAGAGATGGATTTTTTACAAAAGCAGAAAAGACTTTCGATAAGACTTTTGGCTATCAAAGGAACTTCGCTGAAACTTATAAGGCAAGAAAGGATTTCATCAAGAATCCAAAAATTTATTTTGCTTCACTAATGAAACTGCCCACCAACGAAAAAGCATTGGCATTCAAAATAATGGGCAAAAGTGGCATCCCAATGATGCCGAGCATTCCAGTCACACAAGCACAATTGGCAATGAAAATTTTTAATAGGCTACGACGTGGTGCGGAAGTAGCCATTAAATCGAGTTCCATCGGAATCTAATTTAAATTATGCAAATGGACAATCTCGTAACTGTACTTTTTATTATTGGTTTGGCCAGTAGTGTTTTCTATGGAATATTTTGGATAAGCAGATATGCATTTGTCGTCAATTTTCTATTGATTGGTGCTTTTGTATATTATTTAATTGAACAATTACCATTGGTGCAAGTAGCACTTTATTTGGTTTGTCCTCTGATATTAATTAATATAGGAATGTATGTATTCTTGCATAAAGTGGACGAGCCTAAAAGTGGAATTGTCAAATATCAGGTCAATTTTGCCACTACAAAAGGCAACTTTAAACTGGACAACATCAAACGTGGTGCATCCATCATCGGTTCTGCCGGAAGCGGAAAGACCCAGAGTGTTGTGTACGGATTTCTAAAACACTTTCAAAATGAAGGTTTTTGCGGAATTATCCACGATTACAAAGATTTTGAACTTACCGAAATGGCTTATCCACTCTTTAAGGATGGCGACATCCCTTTTAAGGTCATTTCCTTCGATAAAATCATCCATAGGGTAAATCCTATTGCGCCACGCTATTTAGAGAACGAGGAAAGCGTAAACGAAGTTTCAAGGGTATTAATTGAAAACCTTCTGGAACAAAAGGAATCAGGAACAACCGGAACAACAAAATTCTTCAACGATGCTGCGGAAGGATTGATTGGTGGATTGATTTGGAAATTGAAAACGACCTATCCACGATTCTGTACACTTCCACATTTGATTGCCATTTATCAGTATCTGGACACGGAAAGCCTTATCCAATTTTTGGAAACCAATACGACATCGAGGGCAATGGCAGATGCTTTTATTAGTGGCAAGGATTCCGAAAGACAGACCGCAGGAGTAAAAAGTACCTTGGCCAATGCGCTGAAACGAATTAGTACACAGCGGATTTTTATGGCATTGTCTGCGGATGAAGTACCACTCAATATAAATAGCCCAGAAAACCCAACAGTATTTTCAGTTGTGAACAACCCCAAATTTGAAACTTCGTACTCGCCTGTAATTGCCACCATCATTCACACGATTACTAAGCAAATGAGTGTGCGCAATTCAAAACCATCTTTTCTCCTGATGGAAGAAGCGCCTACGATACGATTGTTGAATATGCACCGTATTCCTGCGACACTTCGAAGCTATAATATTTCTACGGTTTACGTGATGCAGGACAAAATACAAAACGATATGATGTATGGCGATAAAGCGAGTAAAGCAATTTTAAGCAATCTTTCCTATCAGTTTTTCGGAAAGGTAAACGACCCGGACACCGCAAAATATTACGAACGCTTTTTTGAGATTATCAAAGCCCCAACAAAAAGTATAAGCCGAGGACATAACCTTGATTTTGATACCCGAATTACTACTGGAGAAAAAGAGATTCCAAAGATAAGGGCTGATGTCTTTTTTAGATTGAAACAGGGCGAGTTTATTACGTTTGCGGATGGGAAGGATAAAAAGATACAGTTCAAGTTAGCCAACATAAAAAGAGAGTTTCCACAAGAATCGAAGCAGTTTTCTCAAGCTGATTTAGCAGCTAATTTTGAGCGAATTTATAAGGAGGTAAGTGGATTATTTCAATGATTCAAAATATTCTCTATATTTTTTGGCTTTATATTATTTCAATTTCACTATCTGCAAACCAACCGTAAGTCATAGCATTTGTTTTGACTAAATTAGGATTGTCTGAGTAAGCTATTATTGCAAGACTTTCTTCCGCACGACTGCAAGCAACATAAAATAATCTTCTTGTTCTATCTATCCCTGTTTCATTGCCTTCAGCCTCATTTTTTATATCAGTAGCACTTGGATCTTTAGTACCGAATAATTTATCATAACTAAACATAAAACCTTTTGCTTCCTCATCATCTATAATTACTACAACTCTTGGGAACTCTAATCCCTTTACTCCTTGGTGTGTAGCAAACTTAGATCCTTCATTCAAATATTCATTGTATTTAGATACTTCGGAGAACTTAGCTTCTAACGCTAGATCCCAAGCTTCAATAGCTTCATCATTTGGTTCTTCATCTTCGGTATCCAGATTTTCAAAGGTTGATTGTTCATCTTTAGTTCTCGAACTAATAACCTTAAACATACTTGGTAAAGGAAACAATTTGGTTTCGTAAATCACGTGAAGTATATCTTTTAGACTTGGATCATTTTCACCATCCCATAATGTTAGCAATTTTGTTACATAACCATTAATATTAGATAAATGCTTTAATTGATCTTTTGAATTCTCAATTATTTTTTTGTCAAATAAAGTAGAGTTAGTTTTGATGATCCGCATAACTGAAAACTTATCATTAGTCTTGTGAGCTTCTATTAAAGGTAAAATTGTATTTTTAAAAAGGTTCAACGTGGATAGCGAACCGTCTATTAAGCTGGTTTTTAATCTATCAACCTTATATAAAGGTTGGAAAAGTCCAAAAAATCCCATCCTTATTGCCGCCATATGGTGTTCTAAAATTAAAGTCTTGACGTTATCAGATTCTATCCAATTTTTGTCCTCTGTCAGTGCAGACATTTTTTCAGCTACAGTTTTTTCAGTAGCAACTTTATCCGTAGCTCTATCGGCTATAAATAACCTGACTACTCCCTCTGATTTTTCTTTTCGTGGTTGTTGTTTTTGCTCATCGACATCTTGGCGGATGTCATTTATTAATTTTATAATCCTTTTGTTAGAGCGATGGTTCATCTTTTTTACAGGAAGCACCCAATCTGGAGGTAATGATTCTCCCAAGTTTGGCTTTCCGTCAGCATATATTCGCTGCATAGTATCTCCAAACAGGCCTAAAGAAAACACTTCTTTTTTATTTTTTTGTAAAATAAACAGCGCATCGATTAATTCCTTTTTTGTATCCTGACTTTCATCAACCAGAATTATAGGGAATCTTGCAGCTACAATATCCTGCATCAAAATTTCATTAGCAATGAAGTCTGCTGTTATCCCAATGACCTCGCTATGATTTAATGAGTCTTTTTTAAAATTGTCTCCGTTAGGGTTATAAGTAAATCTAGTAACGTTTATAAGGTTTTCTAATCGCTTAGTTTTCGTTTTAATTTTTCGTGCCCGATCTATTGATGTCTTATTTTGTAAATTCCTAGATTTTAATTGAGCTAGCTCGAGGTCTTTTATATCTTCTATTAGCTTAGTTTGCACATAAGATTTTATATCTGAAGTAAAGAGCTGTATAAGTTCCCAGGCATAACTGTGAATGGTGCTCACGTAAAATATTTGATCAAACATTAATCGTTGCTTAATCTCATCAGCGGCAGCATTTGTGTAAGTTATAATCGCAATTTTTTGATTATTAAGAATGAACTTATTACCGTGATTTGTTTTGAAGTCAGTTAATGCCGCAACTAGCGATCTGGTTTTGCCAGAACCTGCTCCAGCAAAGAGAAAAAAACTCTTTGGGCTTTTGGGATTCAAACATTCCGATATCTGAATATCAACGTTGTCATCCACATTGTTGCCATTATTTAAACTCATTTTTCTACTGTTTTAATTTGCAAACCTGTTTTTTCCATCTTCAATTTCTCTTCAACCCATAAAAGTCCTTCTTCAATATACTTTGGAGTTTTAAGTATATCTGGTTCTCTGAAATAAAATAATTCTAAAGCAAATTCAGCTTTTTTTGATGATGGGTCTGTAATGATTTTATACATTTTATCTGCTGATTCTTGAACTGAAACTTCATTAGTAGCATCAACCATTTTCTTTAGTAAACCTTTGGCATCTGTCAAACTCTTGAAAATTGAAGCGTTCTCAAGTACGAGTGAATCTTCAAAAGTGTATGGATAAACCTTGACTTGTTTTTTACCTTCCTCTATTTCTAAAGGTGTTTGAAAAGCTATTCGTATTGGGTTATTTTTATCTTCCTTGTTTTTATAGGTTGTAGCAAGCAATTTATCTAAATCTTTTTCCGCAGGAATCCATTCTTTGAGTGACGAATTTCCGGTTTCGTAACCTTTACCTAAAGCTGGCTGCGTTTTTTTCCCTCTAGAGTCCTTAATAACAGAGTCTAAATCAGTAATCACTAAGGTTATTAATCCTAAAGATTCGATAAGCGGTCTTAAGGTATGAGCGTGACTACCACCGATTTCTAAAATTGAAACATAACAGCTACTTAATTGGGTATGATGGGTTATAAAGTATGGCAATAGCATTCTTTCTGCTGGACCTTCTACTAAGATCGCCGCATCAGAAAAGAAAAGATTACTATGAGTTGTTTTCAAATATCTTCTTGCAAATCTTGTAGTTTCATCATCATTTCCAAAAGTTTTTGACAAGTTGACTACAGAAGATGTATTAATTGTGCCTTTTTCTGAAATATTTCTTTTAAAATAACGTAAAGCTGTAAAATCAATTTCGTGAGCCACGTGATTAGAGTGGGTACTTATTATTAATTGTGTTATAAAAGTTTTGTCGTCTCCAAGGTATTTATGATTACGCAAAACATTATATGCTTTTCTAATAAATACTTGCTGCACTTGGGCGTGAAGATGCGCTTCTGGCTCTTCCACTAAAACTAAATGAATGGGTTGAAAAATAACTTCTGGATCATTTGGGTCTAAGCTTTTTCCTTTTTTCATCCACTTATCCCTAAAACTAATAAGCTTAAAAATCATAGAAATGAGATTTTGATAACCTAAACCGTTGTATTTTTCTGGTAATGATAAGTTAGACACGCCATCGTTTAATGCATACTGTACTGCTGAATCGTGCTGTAAACTGCTCGCTGTGTTTATTTCACTACTTAATTTTATCTGTGGATTTCCAAAACCTGGATAATTGAGATCTTCAAGCTCTCCTAATGCATCTTTAAAACTAGATTCTAGATTAGTATTAAATGTCTCTTTGGCTTGGTGTAACTGTACTAAAGCATCAATATCAGCTTTGGTAGGATTAACGCTAGGGTTTAAATGTTCTTCGTAATAACTGCGTAATTGTGATGACAGATTTTTAGTATTGCTACCTTCTACAGCTTCTGAATTTACATCAGTAAAACCGCGCTGTGCATTTATAATATCAACATTTATCAATTTATTTAAAACTTCATTTTTAACCGCAATATCCATATCTGTAATAGATTGTGGTTTATCATTTTGTGCGGGATCTAGTAGATAAGTTTGGACTTTAAAATATGAGTTTAGTTTCTTATCTAAAAAGTGTTGTAGATTTTTAGGCCATAAGTTGAAAGTTGCAGACTTTCCTTTTTTTGAATCGTATATTTCCTTTGCATTCTCAATGTTCTTTACAAACTCAGAATATAGTGATTCTATGTCAATAGGCTCAAATCGCAATCGCACACCTAACAATCCACCTTTCCAGTCTAGTGAAGGAATTATGTGACTTACGTGCTGTAATTCTGTATTTTCAACTTGTAGCCAAATATCAAGCGTAGGAATTTCAGATTCCCAAAGTTTGCAAGTAAGTTCTAACTTTTCAACATCTTTTTCTTTCAGCCAATTATCTCCAATTTTATTAATTGCAGACCAGTTTGATAAAGTAAAATCCTTAAGATCAAATGATCGATTTTTCGTGAGAAATAGAATCAACGCGTCCATAGCAGAAGTTTTTCCACTGTTATTTGCACCAACTAATAAAGTTTCTTTAGCTGATACATCTATACGGCAGTTTTTAAGTTTTCTAAAGTTTTGTATGTGTAAAAAATCTATTCTCATTTTTTTTTATTTCTTTAAATTGAAATGATCATTATACAAAGATTGTCCTGCATCTGATTCCCAAAATGCTTCAGGATTTTTAGCAATCTCTTCATATATTTTCTCTTGTTGATCTTCGCTAGCTAAATTGTGCTTACTTATACCGTGTATTCTGTTAGTTAAAAATTCTGACAAAGCCCAGTAATTGAATTGTTGTGGTATATCGTAATTTCCTCGAATAGGGTTTATAGCTAATGCAGTCAAATCATCTTCGCCACCTGGAGACTTGAGTACTGAAAAGAAAATAAACCTGTTGAACTTTGCATAAATGGCTAGGTAAGTTTTTTCAGGATTACTGATTATTGTGAGATCATACATTCTCGTCATATAATAATCTACACCTTCAAGTTCAGTTGTATGAAACTTAACTCTATCTGTAAACCATAAATAACAATTTGAATAGTTTGTAGGGAATATTGATGTTGTGAGAAAGTCTCGCCATTCTTTTTCGCAATCTAATAAAAGTTGATAATGCCATTTATCCGAAATTCCTTCGGACGTTTTTAGCTCTAATTGAATTGTTCTCCATAGTAATGAAATAGCGAAATAGTAAAGATTCTCATTATACGGAAGCTTGTATTTAGATTTTAAATAAGGATGAAAAATATTCTCTGCAAACCATTTCTCACGCTTACCAAATTCCTGTTCACCTTTCGGACTTAGTAAAGGAATTTTTATTCCATCTTGCATTCTTACATTAGGTTCTACAACACGTCTTTGATACTTTGAACCTGTTTTTTTGGAATGTTTAATGATGAATTTTGGGAGAATGTGACTATTCCTTAATTCTCCTTCTGTTCTATATAATGCACAAGTTCCTTCCATATTACCCATTCTCCACAATCTTAATTTCTTCCTCACTCAATCCATACAGCTCGTAAACCATAGCATCTATTTGTTGCTCTATGGAATTAATTTTTGATTGCAGCTTTTGGGCTTTTTTCTTATTCTGCTCAAAGAGGTCAAACCATTCAAACTCATCTGTTTTTGTAAGGATGTTTATCGGTTTTTGGCCTTCCTTTTCACGTTTTTTGTTAGTGGCTCTTATGGCTTTATTCAATTCATTTATAAACATTCCAAAATCAAGGTCTTGCCAGTTTTCTAGTTTTCGAGATAGTTTAGTTATTTCAAGTGTATGTAATAAGTAAGATAAAAGCTTTATTCTAGAAGTTTCTTTATCATTAGATAATTCTAAAAGTTTCTCTATTTGAGTAGAATCAATGTCTTTATCAGAAATCGGAAAATCTAAAATATGATTGACATTAAGCTTTGGGAATGCTTTTCTACCCAAATTTACATTGTTCATTTTAAAAAATTGGGCGCACAGTCTACTCCCTAATATCCCCAACACAGTAAACATTTTATTCTCACTACTGGCTTTGGGAATTAAATTAAAAACATCCGTGTTATTAATTAGTGTTTGCTTGACATATGTAACATCAATAGAAGACTTTGATAGTATTCTATTTAACAATAACCTTGGGCCTTCAAAAATTTCTAATTTTCTAGGTGCTGCTAAATTCTTACCATACAAAATAAAAGTTTCAGAATCTCTAATGAAATACTTTTGGACATTGCTTGCACCAATCAAGGGAAAATAATTTTCACTTTTTTTCTTATCGGAATGATATATCCGTTCTTTCATCATTTTGCGTGTCATTGCCGGTGTGCCTTTTCCTTTTTCATAAGGTTTCATTCCTTGGTAGCCATCAAAGAAATCTCCTATTGTATACTTTCCAGTCAACTCTATATTCTCATTAAAACTAATATTTATTTTACTCGAATCCGTTTTAACTTTTAAAGATTTAGAGAATAGCCAATCTTCTTGGTCAAGAGCGAGCAATCGCTCGTTTATAGAGGTTGACAAATTACTTACACTATGCAAATAAGTTGTTTTTGGATATGTTGGCTCATCCGTTCTTTGTCCAGATATTATCAAGGTATCAACGGTTGCATCTTCAAATACTCGATATAAATTTATTAATTCATAACAGTAATTTTGACGAATTAAATAATTTCTTAACCGATTATCATATTTGGTAGATATCCAATAATTAGGAATTATAATACTGTAAATGCCTTCGTCCTTAATTATTGAAATTATTTTTTCGCAAAAGAGCCCATATAGATTTATCTGATATTCTGCGGTTTTATAATGTTTATAAAAATAATCCTTGGTTTTTGAACCAATAGCGTGTGATTGAACATAAGGTGGATTCCCAACAACAACATCAAACCCACCATTTGTAAATACTTTTGCGAAAGCATTCTCCCAATGAAAAGCTTTGTCTCCTGCAATGGCTTTGCTATCTATTAAACTGTTTCCACATTTTATATTATTGCTCAAATCATTGAGCTTTCTTCGTGGTTGAGCGGTACGTAACCAAAGTGAGAGTTTCGCAATCTCTACCGACTCTTCATTAAGATCCACACCATATATGTTATTCTCTAAAATTGTGTTTTCAATATCTGGAAACTGTAACCCACCACCTAAAACTTTTGCCTTGAGTTCATCTATGTACTGATGTTCCTTGATGAGAAAATCTAATGCCTGATTTAGGAATGCTCCAGACCCACAAGCAGGGTCGCAAATGGTAATCTGTAAGAGCCAGTCGCGATAACTGTCAAGAATATCCACCAACTTTTGAAGAAAAAATCCTTTTCGATTTTTCCTTCCCTTAAAATATTCTTCTTCTCTAAAACCAAGTTCAGCTTTCTTCTCTTCACATAACTTTCCTATAGTATTTTCTACGATATACTTGGTAATGTATTTAGGCGTATAAAAAACACCATCTTTCTTTCGCTTACTTTTTTGTTTGTCGAATTCGCCATCTACTATTTCCGCAGTAATGCTTTCTATTTCATTAAGAGAGTTTTCAAAAATATGTCCTAGAATGTTGACATCTACTTGACTTTCAAAATCATAAGTGGATAATGTATATGTATGATTATAGAGTAAATCGTCATCTATCTCTAAATTATCAAGTATAGGATCTGGTTTAAATAATCCTCCGTTGTAAGCAAAAATTTCACTTCTTCCATTTTCATTTTTACGACCTTGATCTAGGTAGCTAAAATGCTTTTTGAAGCGGTCGTATAAAGGTTCATCAATATCTAATTTGCGAACATTTTGCCAATCCTCCAACAACTTTTTAGTGTAATTATATTCTAGTAAATCTCTGTCCTCTGCAAAAAAGATGAATAGAAATCTATCGATAAGTTTTTGGGATTTTTTAAAAAGTGTGAGTTTGATATTCTTCTCAAGACGTTCCAAGTCATTTAGGTGTTCTAAATCATCAGTAATGTTAACGTCACTTTGTAGAGTAGTTTTAAGCTTTTTCTTATTTCGCTTTACCAAATCTCTATAAAGTTCACGCTTAAACTGGGAATAATCTTTATAAAAATCTTTGGTAATTTGCTCTTCTTTTACCAATGAGTCTTGCTTGATTTTTAATGGTACTGCCTTGAGCAAATTGTCTTTCTGAAGACATAAATACAGCAACGCAAAATCCTTTAGTGTAAGCTGGAAGAGATCGAATTCTTCGTGATCGGTAGCATCATTAATGTAGAAACGAAGCTTTTCAAAATTAGAGGTGATTACAAACCGGCAACCTTTATGGTTTACTTTATAATCAAATGCCTGTCTACGTATGCTCTCTAAATCTTTGGTGTTAGTTCCCTTGAGTTCGACAACTGCAACGGTAAGTTCGTTGTGTAAAATAGCCCCATCGGCTTTTCGATTGTTTTTTTCGTTTTTATATTCAGTAGTAAGATTGTATTTGGGGCTTGGATTTATAGTATAATCCAGCACATTCACAAAAAGTTCAGTAAGAAATGTAGCTTGAAACTGCTCTTCTTTACTGCTGCGTATGTTTTCTTGTACTTCAGGGTTTAAAAAGTATTTGGAATACTTGCGGTACGCTTTATCAATTGCTGTCTCGTCTTGTTGTGCTAAATATTTCTTTAGAACTGATGTCTGGAATAATGCCATTAAATAGTATCACAAATTTGTTAATCAATAAAATTAACAAAGTTTGTGATTATTAGGAGGTTTTGATATTGAAACTTATCAAATAATAAATAACATTTCAAAAAGGCCCATTATCCCTCGGCCCATTATGGGTTACCTTCCATTGGCCATCTTTTTGAACCAGTTTAAAAACACCGGGTTTTGGGTCATAAGCTGTTGAATATTTTACCCAAGCCACCTCGCCATCCATAGCCTCATCCACCACTTTAAAATTAGCTTCTGAATCTTTATCTTCAGTAAACATTGCTTGAATGCTTGAAAGGTTTGCATAGCCTTCCGCAGTTGTATGCTTTTTTAAGGTAGCTTCATCGCCGTGATAAAAACTTTCGGCAACAACTTTAGCGGTTTCAGAAGGGGAAAGATTTTTATTTTCTGAACAGGAGAAGAACAACAATACGAGCGAGCAAATGACTAAATTTTTCATAATGTTACTAATTTGGGTTATTGATATAACTATGTGATATTTTCAGTTCAATATTACGTTCGCCATCTTTTTCGTGCAGTTCCAAAATCGCTCTGCGGTCATTGGATAATGAAAACTTTGGTATTACATATACAAACCGTGCTGTTTCATTTTCTTTTATTTTGGAAGGCAGATTGAGTTTAAATAACGGTTCTTGATAGAGACGTTGTAACGATTTCTTTTTTCCTTTCTGTCTTGTTTCAACCGAGAGTTTTAAGAAATTCAAATCGTAATCCAAAGTAGAATTATTCTTAATCTCGATGACAAAGTAAAGTTCGTCCGTATCAAAAACAATGTTCTCAACGCTCAAAACTATACCTTCGGTTCGCTTTTTAATCCTACCTACACGTTGCTTTCTTTCAAGAAGGTAAGAACTGAATTTCTGGTAATAATAATTTTTATTATCAATTTTACTTTCAGCGGTAGCAACCGAAATAGAATCATTCATTATTGGTCTTTCGTTCCCAATACTACTTGACTTCGGAATGAAATAATTGAACTTGGTTAAATTCTTTTTATACCTTACAATATACGAAAAAATTGAACCATCTCTATTAACTATCAGTAGATTGCTTTCTTTTCCAGGCTTTGCTTGAAGCAAACCGAAATACTGTTCTTTTTCTCGGTTATACGTAAATATAAAATTGTCCGAACCGGTTATGCCTTGCCGAATGGGCTCTGGAAAAAACAGAGCAACATTTTTAGTGTCATTCGCATAAATGGTGTCTATAACGATTGTTTCTTGAGCTGTTATCTGCGCCCAACAAAGTTGAGGTACAAAAGTTGCAACAGCTATAAATAATGAAGTTATGATATATTTTTTCATAATAGTGAGTTTTTAAGAACCCGTTAGGTTCATAGTTTTGGTTTTAGAATAAGCTTATAATTGTTCAACACGGTCACTTTAATGCTTCGGTTTTTCCGTTTTAGGATTTTAGTAATACCACCAACTTCGGGAACACTTGGAATATTGATATCGCCTATAACATCGTCCAGAACCTCCGTGGTAATTTCTGACCTAAAATTGTTTTGTACATAGATGCCCTCACTACCATCCTGTAAATCGAAAGCTTTGAGTTTGGTGGGATGGTGCTTGATATTCTCGATTTCTATTAAAGCACGATTTGGCTGAAAACTAATAAATCCAAAAACGAGTGTGTTTTTTGGCATTTGCTTATTGTTAATCATTGCTGTCTTGGTCAGTCGCATTCTCAATCGGGAGTTTGCTTTTACTACTTGGTCGCCATCGACGACCACATAGATTGTTTCATCAGTATTTCCAATGATTGAAATGTCGTTTGGTTTTGGAGAAGCGGCGAAGAACAGTTGATGTTCCAAGCCTAATTCTTTGGACTCAATTTTCTGTTCTCTTTTTATATCTGCGGAATCTACTTCTTGAACTTTTTTGGGAGCTGTTCTTCTGTTCCCAATATTCTGATAGGTCAAATCAGAATATTTGATTTTTCCTGCTGAATAGATGCTATCCACGATACGTTCTTTTTCACGTTCAGGCAAATCTGCACTATAAAAGCCAAGGGAATCAATCAGTTTTTCATCATAGATACTCGGAGCATTGTTTTCACGTACTTCCTTTAAATCATTGATGGCATCCAGTTTGGAATCGTATTCTTTTTGATTTTCTTCCAAATCTGGTATTTGGGTCTGTTCAAGGTTTTCATTTTCATTTTCATCATCGCCCATTACCATAACGGAATAGGAAATTAGAAATATGAAAATCACAGCCAATACTGCTGCAAAGACAATTTTGTTTTTTTCAATTTTCATCGGATAGTTTTTTTAAAGTGTTTTCAAAATAATCGGTTATCAATAATCCGTGTGGATTGTTTGGGAAGTTCCGATTTACCATAATGAGGTTTCCAGTTGAAACCAGTTCGTAGGTGTCAATTATGGTACCTCTATTGATTTCAAAAATGGTAGTCGTAGTGAAACTATATGAACCATTATTTTCAAATATCCTTGAATCGATACTCAACACTTTTTGCACCAACGAATACTGTAGTAAGCGGTTGTAAACGCCATCCGCTTTTTTCTGGCGGTACAGATTGTCAACTGAACTATTGCCCAACCAAAGCGCTTTTTCCAAGTTCCGTTCATAGTTGCTTGCATCGATGTTATAGAAGTAATTGTGGAACAGTTCCAAATGCGCCAAAGCTTCAACCTTGAAATTTTCTTTTTGGGTAACGAGTTTTAATGGAATGATGCTACCATCGGTGTTGATGGCAAAGGCACTATTAAGTGCATTTTTGTTAGTTCTAAATGCTATCCAAACGGAAAATGTACTCGCCAAAAAGGCAAATACTACGACTGCCAAAACGATGAACCTATTTAGTTTTAGGATGTTATAAATATTCTTATAAGGTGTTTTCATTCTGATTTTGCTTTAGTTGGAAAATAATCTTAACGTGAAGGACGTGGCGCGTCTATATAATTTGAATTTCAGGAAAACAATGAAGCCTACTGAACCAAGTTGTACTACAGGAGCAAAAAAACCTTGACCTACATCCGTACCAAAAAGGTTATTCCAAAAGTTTGTATTGATTTCTGTGTATAGCGCATTAACAAATACAT
Source organism: Aequorivita sp. (assembly GCA_052105975.1). Classification (GTDB taxonomy): domain Bacteria; phylum Bacteroidota; class Bacteroidia; order Flavobacteriales; family Flavobacteriaceae; genus Aequorivita. The sequence goes on from JBQEAY010000025.1 coordinate 22,272, forward strand.
TGACCAAAAAGAAGGCTGGCACGAGCATATAGACCGCTGCATAAAGTTTAAAAAAATTATAAGCCAATGACCGGAATTTCTCAAATACAGCTAAACTGATAACCAATGGAAAAAATGCCTGCATAATACCCAAAAGGAAGAATCGTTCTGCTAAAAAGAGCGGATAAATAAACAGGTCCAAAATCCATAGGATAATCCCAATGATAAAGGCAAATATTTTGAACCCGTATAGTGGCGTTACCAAAGCTTCATAAAGCAATGTCATTGCATTTTTTGCAGCATCAATTAGATTTACATCTTCCTCTATAGGAATGTCCTGCATTTGTAAAGGCAACAAAGCTGGTGCAGTTCCTCGATATTGTGCTTCTATAGAAACCAAGATACTATCGAAAAAACCTAACACCTGTGTCGAGAAAACGACCAAAAGAACTATGGCAAAATTCTTTGCCAATTCCCCAGGACTCAATCCCCAAGTATAACCATCCTTATCTGCAACACCTTCATTATATTTTTTAAGGATATTGATCAGAAAAAACAAAACAGCAAGCGTTTTCATTCCTGCAATAGTATATTGCGAGAAGCTGCTGTTCTGTATGGTCTGGAAAACAGTGTCTATATATTCCAGTCCAATCCCTAAAATGATGGTTGCAGTCATCCTTAATATTCAGTTTCGCGGTTATTGATTTTATCCTGCATTTTTCTGAAGGAAATAATATCCTTGTAGCGTTTCGTTTTGGCTTTTACATTTGAAACCATTTCCTTTGATTCCAGTTCTTTTTGTTTGAGGATTTCAGCACGTTCAGCATCGCTCATTTTTAGATAATCGCTGGATAGGATTTCATCTATGAAATTCATTGTATCTAAAGAATTTTCTACAATGGCAGTGAATGATTCAGAAACCCTTGACACTTCATCGGGTTTGATGTAAGGGCTATCAAGAATGTCCCTTAAATCGTCCTGCATCATATTGATGAGACGTTGATTGTTCCTTCCAATCTCACGAACAGCGTTCAATTGCCTAACCACATCGTTGACCTTTTCAATGTTTTCTTTTGCTTTTTTCATAAATTGAACCGTCTTGATAATGTTTGCGGTTTGCTTCCCGGACTCTAATAGTTGCTTTATTAAACTAATAAAATTGGTATTGTCATAAACTGGCATTCCTTGTGCTTTAATGTTCAAGCTGAACAGCAATGCCATTGCGAGTATTAAAATTTTTGTTTTACTCATTGCTAAATATTTGTTTTGGTATTCGTGAATCTGCGATTTCATAATATTATGTTTTAGATGTGAATTGAATTATTGCTTTTTTCATATCGTGATGCGCTTCGTAGAGCTTCATTATTTCTTCGTTTTCCTTTCCATCAGTCAGGTAAGCTGCATACACTTCCTTCGGAACTTCAAGACGGAAAATGTTGCTTTCCCTCCCGATTTTGATAAACATTTCGGTGTACTTTCGTGGTCCGGAAAGATTGTTTTTAATAGACTTTAATTGGTTTAAGTCGTGGGTCGAAAGGTTAAGTCTTTTAACCAGTTCGTCATAACCTTTCTCATTGTTAAGGCTATAAATGACCTGCGTGTTTTCCAAGATGCTTGCAGAAGTTGAATTGTTCGGCAATTGATTGATGGATTGCAGAATAATCCCAATCGCACCATTCTGTTTACGGATGGCTTGGTAATAGAATTCTACGCTTTCCAGTACGTTTTCAAACTTCAGTTGCTTGGCAAACTCGTCGAATAGAATGACACCTTTTTCAGCACGATTCTTCCAGATTGTTCTTTGGATGGCTGACTTAATCAGTTTCAACATTACGGACAGGATTTCCTTATTGTCCTTGACTTCATCCAGTTCAAAAACAATCAATCGTTTGTCCTCAATTTTATAGGTCTGGTCTTCGCTTACCTCGAAGAGGAAGCTATATAGACCATCGCCGACATATTCTGACATTACGTGCAAAAAGCTCGTAACATTGAAGTAGTCGGGATGGATTTTTAAAGTGTCCAGAAGGTCTTTCTGATTCCTTTCTATAAAGCTGTAAAAACCATCTAAAGAGTGATTTTCTGAAATATTATCGTAATAATGGCGTAATATTTTTTTGATGGAAACCGATTGTGCTTTGGTCACCTTTAAGTCCGATGCAAACAATTCAAACAGGAACACCGATAAATCCTCAAGTCGTTCTGGTGTCAGGTCATCTTGATTACTGATGTAAAATGGATTAATACCCAAATTCTTTCCGCTTTCATAACGAAGTACGGTATATTGTTCAGGATAGAGTTTGGCGAATTTGGTGTAAGAGCCACCCAAATCAATGATTACAAGCCGAACACCACTTTCAAAATATTGGCGCAAAATGTTATTGGCCAAAAAGGATTTGCCTTCGCCCGTCGGTGCGAAAATGGCAAAGTTTCGAGCCTTGATTCGTTTTTTGCGTTCATCCCAAACATCCTTTAAAACTGGAATGTTATGTTCCCGGTCGTTAAAGATGATTCCGGTAGCATCCGATTTATAGTTGGTATTGTTGATGAACAGGCAAAGTGCGTGTTTCAAATCGGTTACATATAAATCGTTGTTTGAGAAGTTGGATGAGAAACAGCAGTAACTATTCAGTATATAATTCTTGCGTTCTTCGCCTCTTGGATAGTATGGGATGATATCCAATTCTTTAAACTCGGTCTTAATCTTTGAGGTAATTTTATCAAGTTCTTTGGCTTCCTTCGCCCAATAGACAATATTTAGATGACCACGTATAATCCGTGCATTGTCATCTGCATTTATTTGGTCAAGAATATGCTGAATCTTTCCAAGTACTACCTTGTTCTGTGAGCCGAAGTTGGAACTTTTGTTAAGTTCCTCGATTTTCTTATCAAGCAGCTTGCGCCACTTTTGCTTATCATCGAGATAGATTATCTGATTGACAATATGATTTTCATTAAGCGTAAGCCCTAAACCATCAATAAACCCTTGATGAAACACAAAATCGTCTGAAGTGAATTTCTCATTGGTTTTGCTACTCTGTACACTTTCGCCAAAGCACAGTTCGCTATTGATGGCAAGGGCATCAAAATGGTTTTCGCCAATATTGACGCTTTTCTTATCCAGTAAAATATCGGTATCAAAGCCTTTGTTGAAGCCGTTGAAATAACCATTTGTGAGCTTCTGAATCTCTTCCGATTTAAGTGGAAGGAATGCCATTTTTCGGCTATTATTAATGAAGGAAACAGAATCGCTTACCGAGTTGACGAAGCTTTTGATGTTGTCGTCCAGTTCTTGTACAATTCCCTTTGAAACTTTTCGGAATGGATTGACGTATTTTGGGTTGTTGAGTGCTTTGTTTTTGGTCAATATGAAGAACAAATAGCATTTATGTTCAATATGTCCACGACCTTTAAAATGCTCGTGCGTTGCTTTTTCTAAAAATGTTTTATTCGGAAGCTGTTCAGAAGAATAGGATTTTTTCAGGTAAATATCTTGTTTGTGAACTACAGTTCCAACAGGCAATGATTTCAAAGCTTGAAACCAAGCACCGTGCATATCCTCAAAGTCCTTTTCGGACAAAGAATATATTTCTGGTAAGCTACCTTCATAGCAAAAAACGACATTGCCATTATTGGCAAAGACGATATTGTCCTGAATATCTGCAATGGGTTGATATGCTGAAAGGTTAATCTTGTTCATAATCAAAACCGGAATTTCTTTTGTTACTAATTATTCTTGGGAAAGCCTTCGCCATCTGAAAGATCTGTGGGTTGTTATTTATTCGAGTCAAGACAATGTATAGTGCAGCATTGATTATGAGCACGCCTATAATCATCCCGAAACTGAATGAAAAGATGATAACCAGAAGCGAAGCAAGTATGGCGATCATCATTACTGCGAACAGGGAAATAGGCAGTCCAAAAATGACTGCCCGTTTTCTGATGTTTTTATAGACCTCGAACGTTCTCATTGCTATACTACAATCCCGATTAGATATGTAAATATTCCTACAACAGCCCCTGCAATAAGGACGAATACGAGAACACGAGTGATCCCTTTTTTGAGATCTGCGTTTTCTCCGAAGAAGTGTCCAGCATTAAATAAAAAGCCGACGAGGAAGATAACACCAAGTAAGATTGGAAAGATTGTTCTTATGGTGTCACCTACGTCGTTTACAGAATCCTCGATGCCACCAATTTGGGCAAAAAGCGAAGTGGATAACAGTGATAGAAATGTTGCCAAATAGAGTGATTTTTTCATAACGGAAAAGTTTAGATTTTTAATTCATTTTCGTTGTTAGAAATTTACATATATTTGTTTATAAATAACTGTAAATCAGGTATTTCTGAATAAAATATTATTTATATTCAAATGAATTCGAATGTTATTATTTAACATCAAATTCTATGGATTTTAGAAGTAGAGTTGTTGATAACCTGGAAATTGAAAATGAAAAAAGTGCTAAAAAACGTCAGTTTTGTCTTTTTGCTTCTAAAAATGTGCTTCATTTTTGGACAGGAAACTGTCGTCCAAAAAAGAATAATTATTGATGTTGGACACGGTGGAAAAGATTCTGGTGCCATCGGAATAAATGGCATTCAAGAAAAGGATGTGGTGCTTGATATTGCTCTGGAAATTTTGAGAGTAAACAGAAAGTTAGAAAATCCACTAAATATCTATTTAACGAGATATACTGACACGCTTATTTCCTTATCGGATAGGACAAAACTGGGAAAGGTCTTAGATGCGGATGTATTTATTTCCTTGCACTGTAATCATTCTGACAATCAAAATGCGAGAGGAATTGAAGTTTATGTGGCCAAGGCTACCTCACAGTATTCAAATGATGCCACTTGGTTGGCATTTCAATTGCAAGTTGCGTTCAAAAGAAAATTAGATTTTGAAAGTAGGGGAGTGAAGTTTGCGAATTTTCAGGTACGACGTGAAACTGCTGAATTTTGTCCAGCAGTGCTTTTGGAGTTGGGTTTTTTATCAAATAAAGAGGAGATGAATTTTATTTCAGATGACAAAGGTTTACAAATGATTGCAATATTGCTATTTAATAAAATAACAAATATGATAATCTTATGACTAAGTTTTTTGAAAAGATTTTGAAAATTATTGAGCGAATTATTGTAACTCTTTCTAAAGAAATAATTCAAATTATTAAGAGGCTGAATTAATTTGAATGTTCAGTTATCAAAAAGTTTTTGAGAATACACCCTTATTTTTTGGGATAATAAAGCCTAGCTTTAATACCAGCTAGCAACTCAGAAGAAACAAATGCCAGAAGTTGGAAATCATTTTTTCATTCGTCTATTGATAAGTTTTTTCCTGATTAATTGGATTTTTTGAATTTCATCATTATTTAATTTCAAAGAGGTATTCAAGATTCGAAAATCATTTGCAGAAAGAATATCATCAATACCATTCTTCGTTTGAAATGATGACTTATAGAATTGAAAATCATTATTCTCAATATAAGGCATTGGCAATGCTCTAAATTCATTTGGTGTAATTTCTAATACACCACCACCATAGTATCTTCCTTCAAGTTCAGCAAATGCTAAAGTCAGTGAATTATAGAATGAAAAAACTAAATTTTCAATTTGATATTCCTGTTTAGATTCTATCATATAAGCACTATCAGTTACGTAGGCGTCAGCATTGTTAATTAAAAATCTTGGATAATCGTGAGCTCTTTTGAAAAAGAAAGCTTCGGATTGGGGTGCAATATTTGGAATCTTATACCAATATTTTCGTTGCTTACATTTAAACCTTTCAGGCAATTTTTGTTTTACACCCTCAGATAAATAGGCATTCAATCCTTGTGGTATTTTGTTGGGGTCAACATTATTGAAATCAAGAAGATAAGTTGGTTTATTTGTTTCTCTTAAAAAATCAAAATCTTCCTTTTCAAAAGTTATAGAACCATTAACATAATACCCTTTTTGAACTATCGGTTTTACATAGCTACGCAATCTATATTGTTTAACAATTTGCTCATCTACAATAAAATATTTATTAGCAGCAGTAACGATTCCAGCTTTATTGTTAAGATAGAAAGAAGTTGTATTCAAATCGGCTTTTAACCTACTTAAAAATGTATGCTCATCAGGTGATAAAAAATGATGAGTCCATTTAGTATTCGATTCCGATACTGAAATATTTTGAACCAAGTTAAATTCTTCTTTTTCTAATTCTTCAATATTTTTTACGGTAGTATAGAACGTTCCGGTTTCTGTATGTTTTTTATATCCTACTATCCTAACTGTATCTTGACCTTTACACTCTTGAAACTGTAATTCATCAAACATAAAAATCTCCAATCTCGCAAATGATGTTTTGAGCAAGTCCCTAATTTCTTCAGAAAATTTCACCTGAAGTAGTTCAAGTGGAAGTACAAATGATAAAACACCATTATCTTTTAGTTTCTGAACAGCACTCACTAAAAATGCTGACCAAATATTATTAATTTGTCTATCTTTTAAATTACTTTCTTTATGAATTGAATTGCATTTAATTCTTTGACTTTTATTTAATAAAGAACTTTTAACATAAGGTGGGTTTCCAATAATAAGCGAAAATTGCATATTATTTTCAGAATGAAAATCAAGGTAATCTGAATGAAACGTCGATAATGAGATTTCTGAATGATTTTTTTTTACAGCTTTATTTAGCTCCTTTAACTCACTTTCAACAACAATAAAATTAACATCTGATATTAGATTTTTTGGAAAAGCAGAAGAAATTGCTTGCACGAAATTACCGTTACCAACACTTGGCTCCAATATATCGATTATTTCATCATTCAAATTCCTTATTGAATATTGAGCAATGTAATTCGCTAACCGTTGCGGCGTATAATATGATCCTAACTTACGTTTTTTCACTTCCTAATTTCTTTTAAGAGATACGGACGTATATTACTTTTTTTATTAAGCAACTCCGTCAATGACGATAGATGATCTATCAATATGTCTTTTTGATCATTATTTAATCTTCCTTTATTCATTTTAAAATAATCTGTAAGCTCATCACATCTTAATTTAAGAATACTTTCTTTTCTTTCTGACAGTAATTGTGGACGATTTAGATACAACCTTTCTGTCATATATGTAGTACTTATGTATTTGCCTTCAATTTTATGTGAAATAATATCGACATTAAATAAATCATTATAATCATTAATTGAAGGGTCAGGGTAGCTTATTGTATCCAAATCGACTGGATCGTTTGGCCAATCGTTGCTTTTAAATCTATTACAAATAGGGCACGAATAATATAAGTTAGTAATATCATTTTCTAAATACGCAAACCTATCAATTGATTTTGGTCTGTAATGCTCTATATGGTAATGATCAATACCTCCGAATTGACCTTCGTGAATTGCACAGTAAATACATTGATGACAACATTCTGCTGCTACTTGTTCTTTCCAATCAGAATAAATCCCTTTTTCAGGTTGAGTTTCAGAACTTTTTTTGACGTTAGGCCATTTCATCATCCTGTGGATTATTTTCAAGATCAGCTTTCAATTGATTGATTTTGCCTATTAACGACTCATACTCTTCTAACCATACTTGACGAGAAGTAAGATTTTCAGGAATCGTTAAGTTAAGTTTTGTTTGGAGCGCGTTTAATTTGTCTCTCTGTTTTGCATCTAAACTAGAGGTTGCAGCCAATTCTGATAATTCTTTCAATTCAGACAGTTCGCTCAAATTATCTTCAATGAAACTGTGACTTGCACGAATAAACCTATTTACATATTTTGCACCATCATCAATAAATTCGCCACGACCAATTATATCTTCAAATTGACTGAATTTATCCATTAGTTCAGGATCACTTTTATGAGATGTTATTACATAAATTGGCATTTCAGCGAAAAGTTTTCTGATTTCTAAAACAAGTTCGTTACCTCTATAACCTACAGGTCCACTATCATTTTCGGATTCATTATGCATTCTTTCATCAAAAATTAAGCATACAATTTCATTTTCTTTAATCCAAGATGCATAAGGCTGCAAAGATTGGTCTGGAAAAGGGAATATATCTATTACTTCAATTTTAGAATCCAAATTTTCTAAATGAGATTCCAAAATTGATTTGAGAGTTTCACGCTGACTTTTATCGTCGTCAACTATGCCTATTTTTATCATCTATTTTTTCTTTCTTTAGGAATCCATATCTTAAACCTTGCTCCTTTTAAATCAGGATCTTTATCAAAATAAATCTGACCGTTTAAATCATTCACTATAGAGTTCACAACAGTCAAGCCTAATCCTGTCCCAATGCTTTTACTACCTTGATTCGGATTCACTTTGGTTGAAAAAAGAGGTTCAAAAAGGCGATGTTCAAATTCTTTAGAAACTCCTGGCCCATTATCACTAACTGTAATAGAATAACCGTTTTCGATTAATTTTTTGGGTTCTTTCAAATCATCTGACTTAAGTACAACTCTTATTTTTCTTTCTCCCGATTTTAAAGTTGCTGCGGTGTATGAGTTGGTTAACAGATTAATCAATATAGTTTCAATATCCATTTGAAAGGTATAGCTAACTAATTTTTCCAAATCTGTTTCTATAGTAATGGATGCTGCCTTAAATGCTGGTTCAAGTTCAGTTATAACGCTTTCAAGTGTTTTTGCGATATTAATATCCTTCTTACTTCTTTTTTCCCGTTGTACACGTGTTAATGCATAAGCACCCCACGCAGCAACTCTTTTTGAGGATTTTACAGCTTTCTCAATTTCACGAAGTGCTTCCTGTACCTGTGGTTCCTTTCTCGTTAATAGCAATTTAGCCGCTTGAACTGAACCTTTTAATTGTGTTATCGAGCCTTCTGTTTCGTGACCAAAAACTGCCGAAGATATACCAATTGTCGCTAATCCGCTTAACGTTCTATTCCAATTAAGCAATTCTGTAATTGTTTTCTCTACTTTGTCTGTTGTACCACTTAAATCATTTACATTCCTCTGAACCCGTTCCTTTAAATGTTCTTGAATGTCAGCATTTTCTTGAATTTCCTTATTAATAGAATATAAATCTTGCTCAATATTATTTAATGCCTTAACAATTCTTTCTGACCTTGATTCTGTACTTCGGGATTTTCTTTTGGCTTGTTTTATCTGCGGAAGTAGTTTTTTACGATATGATTCTAACATATTAACAGTACCAAGTACTAAACTTTTTAAATCATAAAACGCTTCGGATTCAACTAATCCTTCTCTTGCTGCACTATCGGCTAATTCTATATTGGAATCACGTTCTATAAATACGGCACCAACTAATTGGTTGGGTGTCACACTATAATTATCTGACCTACTAATTCCAGCAGGGTCTTTGGCTTTTCTATCTGCTAAACCCAACCAATCATAACCAAACTGGGAGCTTGGAAAACCATAAGGTTTTACAACTATTCTATCGCGGTAAATTTTTATGCCAGCATTATTATCTAAAAATTCACGTAATGACTTGAGATTAAAGTCCAAGTCCTTGACAGATGCACCTTCTCTTAATAAGAAATAAAGCTTAATTGTCATTGAGCCAGTCTTAATCTTTGGCTCATTTGATTTATAATCTATACCTGATACAGTTAGTAAATTTGACCATTCAATTTTTTCTATAACTTCTTTCTTATTGTATTTATCCCAATAGGTATAAATAATTTCTGTACCTGTACCTGGATAATAAGCCTCAATTTTTATTTCAGCTGCATCCAAATATTTTGCATTTATATCTTCTGGCGGAATAGGATAAACATCATTTGTCAATGAAATTTCAAAATCTTCTACGTCCTCAAAGGGTGGGGTTAATGCAGATAATTCTTGAGCAAGATTTTCAATATTCACTTTAGACCAAGGCTGTCTTTGATTTTCAATTATAATTTCTGTACCAGTTGCTGATGGCCTACCTTTAGTTAAAGGTAGAATGATTTTACTGGGTTCAAAAATTTCAACTCTAATATCAGACAATGATTTACCTTCCACGTCAAAATCATCCCAATTTACCAGAAGACCAATTAATTTACCGTCATTTGATTTAGTTCTTTAGAGGTCAGTACCTAAATTCATACCTTTTAGTTCAATAAAAATACGGATAATATGGATATTTTCAAGGGTCAAAACCTTCTAGAGTTCTCTGATCGGTTTAAAACAGACGAAGATTGCAAGAAGTACCTAGCTGAAATTAAGTGGAAAGATGGTTTTGAGTGTGTTAAATGTGGGCATAGAAAAGCCCAAATACGAAAGGATTACTCTCGCACTTGTAATATATGTTCACATCAAGAATCTGCGACTTCCAACACTTTATTCCATAAAGTAAAGTTTGGTGTTCGCAAGTCGTTTTTCATCACATTTGAAATGGGAACAAGCACTAAAAGTCTTTCTGCCAGTTATATGGGAGTTCGATATGGTGTGACTGAAAAGACAGCTCGATTATGGATGCACAAGGTAAGAGAGGCAATGGAATCCAGCGGCAATAATCCAATGCAAGGAAATGTCCATGTAGATGAATTTGTACTGGGCGGACGAGAAAAGGAAAAAGTTGGTAGGAGTTACAACGCCAAGAAAAAGAAGGCCATCACAGCCGTTGAGCTTACAGAAGAAGGCAAAGTGAAAAGAATGTATGCAATGCGTATTGAAGATTTTTCAGCACAATCCTTACAGTATATTTTTATAAACCACATAAGTCGCGATGCAAAAGTGACAACTGATAAATGGCGAGGTTATAGACCCATTGCCAAAGCATATAATATAACACAGATTGAAAGTAACTCTGGTTTAAATTTTAAAGCGTTGCATACAATGATTCATCAAGTAAAATCTTGGATAAGAACAACATATTCCTGGGTCAGCGATTTCAACATAAACAGATATTTTAATGAATTCTGTTTCAGGATAAACCGTTCACAGAGCAAGGCCACAATCTTTAATAATCTAATAACTAAAATGGTCAACAAGGAAAAAGTATATCACAATCAAATTATATGCAACTAACTACTGACCTCTATAGTTCTTAATTCAAGTTTTGAACCTAATCTATCTGTTGAGATACGACCAATTCCTTTTTCTCCGGTTTTTCGTCGACCAAGTTTACTTTTTGTTGAAACTCTTTTACCAGAATAACCAATTCGTAACCAACTATTCTTAAGTTCAGCAGCAGTCATTCCAAAACCATTATCAGATACTCGAATAAGATTTTTTGTATGAGAGTATATTTCAATGCTAACACTTGTAGCGTCAGCATCATAACTGTTTTTAACCAATTCGAGCAAAGCAGTTGAATGATCTTTTATACTATCACGACCTAAATGTATAAGAGTCTTGGCATCAATATAAAATCGTTGATTTGTGGGATCTTGCTTTGCTAATTCAGTAGATAGCGAAATAATATCGTCCAAATTGGGCGGATTAGTTTGAACCGCTGCAAGTAATTTTGCTTGTATTTCTGCTGTTTTGCTCAACTTGTATGTAAAAGATTTTGAGGTTTTATTTTTAAAATAGCCACTACTTTAAATAACGTGGTAATGAGGGTTGGTGATAATTAGTTCGGCAATTGTTTAGCTCATTTGAAGTTGTGCTGCCAACCACTTATTAAAATTGCCAGTTTCTTCAAGTAATGTTTTTATGCGATTATAATTTTTCATCTCAAACATTTCAAATTAAGCTTAAGAACAAATATATTTAAGTATTTGCATATTATTCAATTAAATCTTTATTATTCACCGTTATTAGAAAAATTGGTTTAAAAACAACAATAATAAGTATTCTCTGCCTTCAAGACGATTCAAGCTCATCCTACCACTTATTGAATTACTCGGTATTGGGTTTGCGTTAATAAGTAATTATCACATTCGTTTATATGTAGAGCAGCCTTAGTCCACTTTTAGCTACAGACTATCAAACTTTCTGTTAAACTTGTCCCATCACTTATTCTTGGATCGTTCATATAGGTCACTGCATCTGATGGATAATTTCTAAATTTTAAAGGTCTACTTCTTCATCATTATTTATTTCCTTTTATCCCCAGCTCGTTTATCAAAAGCAATCAGATTAAACAATTCTCGCATTCTGCTACGAACACGATTCCCATAGCGCTCTTCCAATTCCTCAGCATTCAAATTGGTGGTTGCGTGGGTTTTTATTTTATATTTTGATTGAAGATATAGTTCATATCGAGATAAAAGAACTTCTCCCATCACATTGAGATCCTTGCCATAAAATCTTCCGGCGGGCTCTATGCCTAAGTCGTCAAAACAGAAAAATTTAGTATTTCCATATTCTTCAATAGTTTTAAATCCGAGATGGTTAAAGCTGAAGGTTATATTTCTACACGGAACCATTTCGTATGGCCGCTGCATTGGTGCTATATGTCGTAGTAGTTTCATCAAAGTGGTTTTCCCGCACCCTACAGGACCGGATAGAAGAATGCCCTTGTCAGGGTCGATATCATCTTTCAGGCAATTTTCTTTGTCCTTGATGAAATAGTGACATAGTTTGCGAATGATAACCGTATCTTCATCATAGATTCTAAATTGTTTGCCAAAGAGCAACTTTCCTTTTGCATCCAAATAAATCAGGATTTTGTCAAAATCGTAGAGAACGCTTTTACCATCAAACTTTCCGAGAGAGTATTCCACGCCACCTTCGGTAATTTTAGAGGGGTTGTCCATAATCTTTGTTTTTAGTGGTTCGCAAGTTGTCCTTGTTCCGATAGCTATCGGAATGGGACGGTCGTTTTTTGTTTGATTTGTTTTCCTCGGCATATAATTCTGTTCTGTCCATCCAGTTCGTGGCCAAAGCACGCCAATCCCTAATTTCATTTCCATCACTCGTTTGCCAGTTCCGATTTTTATAATGCTCGAAGAATTTTTTTCCTTCATCAGCATTAAAACCTTTTTCAATAAAAAAATCAATAACGGTCTGCCAGCCCTTTGGTTGTTTTATATTGTTTACTTGTTTGGTATTGTTTATAGTAGATACCAATGCTTGTCCACTGGTGGGACGGTGCAAGTCCACAGCTTGTCCATTTATGGGATGGTACTGTTCCGCAAGCTGTTCTAATATGGGATTGTAGCGTCCCGTTACAGGCTCATCACTTGTCCCGATAATGGTCATCTTAATTTTACTGCCCTTGTATGGATTATTGGATGGGTAATAGCAGAGATAAAGCCACGCGTCTAAATCTTTAACGCATCGATGGTAAGTGGATTTTGAGCCTATTTTGGAACAACGCATTAAATCTCTACGGTTTACATAAAATTCGTCGGCAAAGCGGCTACTGTTCCATTCTTGGAACAGTGCCATATACAAACTGATATGGGTTGGATTTAGGCGGTCATCGAAATAAAACTTTTCAAAAGCCGCATTAAGTAGCTTTATGTAGTTCATCATTTAAGAGTTTAGATTGTGATTCACGCGATTTGCAGTCATTAAATTTTGAATTTCCTCGGCATCGTAATAAATGATACCGCCCACTTTTGTGTAGGGCAAAGTGCCATTTATTCGAAGATTTTGGAGAGTTCCTGGACTTATTTGTAGCAAGTCCATAACCTCGGAAGATTTGAGATATCTCTTGAGTTTTCCTTTAGATTGTTTTGATAAAAGATTTTTAATTTCATCGAGTAATTCCATTTTGAATTCTCGAAGGTCGTCTGTGGTAATAATACTTGTTGGCATAATAGAACGGTTTTTAAAGAAGGGACTATTGTTTTAGATTAAATGATTTAATAGTCCCTGATTTGATTTGACTTTCGTTCTACAAATTTGAAGTGTTTTGATGACTATTTTTCAATAGTCAATCCAGAGGTGGGAAAGATTTTTCGAAATAAGATTTATGGGATATTAGGATGAATTGGATGTGATCAATTTCGATATGGATACCATTTCTATATAAATTTAATGGGAAATTTCTCAAAAATTGATTTCCCAACTTGGGAAGAGGGTGGGTTAATTAATGGATGCCACAAACCTTGAAGTTAAGGCTTCTTCGAGCCTATTAAAATACTATGTTTTTCAGCCTTTTCTTGCTCTTATCTCAATAAAGGTATGGCTGTAATTTCCTCGATTTATATTAGGAACCCAAATAATGACGCCATTTCTTTGATATCTGTCGTGCCGCTATTAATGGCACCCCTTCTTTAGAAGGCATAAACGAACTCGCTCAGCCTGTTTTACTGTTTGTCCAAAAAAGTTTTTATGAATTCTTCATTAAATTAATATTTTGGATGTCGTAGTTGTTTTCGATTTGGATATTCTTGTTTAGGCAGACAAAAAGAGTTCTTCGGAAATCGAATCATTCTCCTATTTTAGATTAATGTCCCTGATTTTTAGATTCATATCGTCTTTTAAATAAATTCGGCGATATCTAGCCGGGTTTTTTAGGAATATGCGATTAAGATTGAAAATTCGACCTCTTTATCTTTGATTTAAACTGTTTGAATTGTACCTTTAGGGTAGAATGAAAGTCAATTGAGAACAATTTCAATCAATTTACAAGGTAGTTATTCGGTTACCTAAAGCTATTGACATCTTGAAATCCCAAAGAAACTAATGCTTCGGAGAAGAGGTTTGAATCCCTTCGCGGTCACGAATAAATAGAAAGAGAGATAAAGATTTTGAGCTCGCTCAAGAAATCTTTATCTCTCTTTCTATTTTCAATGCGGAGCATTGAGGGATGCGCGAAGCGAATCCCTTCGTGCTTGCTGTTTCAAGATCTCTTCAGTTTCTAGTAAAGCTTTTTCCTTTTCATTCCCGATAGTTATCGAGACTAGCATTGAGGGATGCGCGAAGCGAATCCTTTCGTGCTTGCTGTTTTAAGATTTCTTCGGTTTCCAGTAAAGCTATTTCATTTTCAATCCCAAAAACTATCGGGAGAGTTTTGAGAGGTCGCCGCAGGTAATCTCTTTCGTTTTTGTTATCTTATTTCGAATTCAACGAGCGGAAAGAAGCCTTCGAATGGTTGAAAAGACAAGATACTAACTAAGTTCTTTTGTTTTTAAACCCCAAACTGCTTCAAATGATGGTCTAGATGTTTGTATTGCATTTGACCCCATTGTTGTTTTGTAAAATATCCAAAACCTGGATGAGGCTTCCATTCTTCGCGATTCCGTTGCCCTTCAAATTCATCCAATAAGAAATTAAGATTCTTCTTTTCTAAATTGATATTTTTGGGTTTGCTTGCCTTTAAAGCTTTTGCAGTTGGTAAGCCCTTACGATATGGAGTATCGTTATAAAGCATTTTTTTAAAGAACAACTTGGCCAAGAAGTTTGGTTTCAATCCGTAATCATCCTTTTCTAACATAATATTTAAAGGCCCCTGACAATGGTGTAGCATTTGTGCAACCGACATTTTGCCCCACTGTTTCTGTGAATCTTCCGAAAGTTGATTAATTCTATTTATCGTTTCGGAAAAAGCCTCTGGATTAAAAAGTGATTTCATCTTATTCTACCTTTAAAGTTAAGATTGGAATATTAAAATTAATGAATAATTTTTTAAATCCTATAGCAGTGCAAGATTGTTTTTCCATAATTAATATGTCATTTTAAACATTCATTGCTATCTTTAGGGAAAGACAAATCACCATGGAAGAAAATAATTCATTTTCCATAAAAAACTGGAATGAAGACGATCGTCCGCGAGAGAAGATGTTACTTAAGGGGCGCATTGCGCTCAGTGATGCCGAGCTTGTTGCCATTCTCATCAGTTCTGGAAGTCGTAACGAAAGTGCCGTTTCTTTAAGTCAGCGCATTTTGGCTTCAGTTAATAATAATTTAAGTGAGTTGGGAAGGCTTTCAATTTCCAAATTAATGGAGTTTAAGGGCATTGGCGAGGCAAAGGCAATCAGTATTGCTGCGGCCACAGAATTGGGGCGTAGACGAAGAACCCGAGAGGCATTGGAGCGACAAAAAATAACTTTCAGTAATTCGGTTTTTGAATTTATCCAGCCAATGAACTTCCGCATGAGGAGTTTTGAATACTCTATTTAAACAATTCAAACAAGGTATTAAGGAGTGCACAACTCAGTAAGGGCAGCACAATAATCAGCACAGAATATATGGATACTTCGACTAGGCTCAGTACAGGCGGTTTTCAATACACGAATGGCACCTTGGATTTCTTTCCACATGCAGAAGGCTACGTAAGTGCAATGCCTTCAAGTATTGGAGGAGGGAGTACTACCTACTCTTTTAGATATGTGTTTAATTACACGGATCATTTGAGAAATATACGCTTAAAATATACTCAAGACCCATCTAATGGACATGTATCCCTTCTAGAAGAAAACCAATATTACCCTTATGGCTTAAAACATATCGGGTACAATCCCCAACATACAGTTTGGGAAATTAATCCCGGAGGCAATGTTGTTCTTACTCCTGTAACGCCGCTTTTGGGGGACAGCTACAAGTATAAGTTTGGCGGTATGGAGTACCAGGATGAGTTCGATATCAACACCTACGACTTCGGCGCAAGGAACTACGATCCCGCACTGGGCAGGTGGATGAACATTGACCCGCTGGCGGAGATGATGCGTAGGCACTCGCCGTACAACTATGCTTTTGACAACCCAGTTTATTTTATAGACCCCGATGGGATGATGAGCCTGCCGTTTGGCGGTGCTGATACGGGATCTTTTGAGTCTACTGGTGGAAATGGGTTCGATGTACGTACTTATGATAAAGAAAATGGAAAAACATTAGATTTTAAGACTGTCTCAAGCTTAGAAGGTGTAAGTTACAATAAAAATGGTGGTGCAATTTCTTCTGATGGCGGTGGAAACGGTGGATTAACACCACCTGATTACTTTGATAAAGATACGGGAGATTTTTTGGGAAAAGGAGACACAAATGAAATTAGGTTTATTTCTAAACAAGATTGGAAAGATGGTAAACTTGAAAATTATACAACTTACTCAGGTGATGTAGATGTTGATGCAGCAGTTTATGCTTATTATGCCAAAACTTATAATCTTATTCCTTCTGGAGCATCTGGAACCCAATATTGCGGAACGCTAAGTGATGGTTGGACAACTTCAAATTATGGAGGCATATTATCTTTTAATTTTGCTCCAAATGGAATAGGTCTGGACGTTTTAAATAAATTCGATGCAATTAATGTATTGGTTCATGAACTAAGTACTCACGGAGAAGATTTTATAAATGGAGTAAGTCGCAGTAACGAAACTTCTTGGGAAATGAGGGCAGCAAGGGCTGAAGTACAACATTGGAGTTTGTTTGGTACGAGCCCTGGTTTTAAGAGAACTTCTTATGATTATTTCGGAAAACATCTTTCGTCTCAAGAAATCAATAAATATTATAAGCCTTATGGAATTGGTAATTAAACATAAATTTGTATTTCTATATATATTTTGCACCTATATGGGATGCATATCTGATTTACAGCCCTGTTACTATGTTGAGAAACTTAATTTTCCCACCGAATTTTTAATGCGATCCCCAATATATTATGCTATTGAAGATACTCAAATTTTGCAGCAGATTAAAGGGAAGAAAATATCTGGTAATTATTATCAGAGTTATATAGAAAAAATAATGATAATTAAAGGTGTTGATACATTGGATAGCAACAATGGAGATATAAAGTTAAGGGAATTTTCAGGTATTACTTGCCTAAGGTTTCATACCACAAGATTACAAATGTCTTTTACGGATTCCCTGATGGCAATGGAAGAAATTAAAAATGAAGATATTCTATTGGAACTAAAAAATGGAAAAAAAATACATCTAAAATATTGTCGTGATTAAAGTACAAGTTCGACGGCAAAGAGTACCAAGATGAGTTTGACATCTACGACTTCGGCGCAAGGAACTACGACCCTGCTTTAGGACGGTGGATGAACATAGACCCGCTGGCGGAATATGCCTTTACCCACAGCCCCTACCATTATGCGTTCAACAACCCCATTTATTATATCGATCCCGACGGGATGATGGGCATACCAATGGCCGTTACCAGTCTTGGTATGGGAATAGATGGCGTGAAGGATATTGGTGGTGGCGGTGGCGGTAGTGATTTAGGGGGTGGGGGAGATTTCAGTCAACAGCAGCCCGACCCACAATATCCCAATACAAGTGGGAGACAGAAACTCGATGAAGTGGTGGTGGTCGCAAAAAAGAAAGAGATGACAAATAAAGGCGTAGATGGAGGCCTTCACGAATGGGGTATTGGATATCAAGATCGTGGAGAGAAAGATGGCACAGTTCAAGGAAGCGTTGACATAAATGACTTTCCTATATACAGCAACAGAAAAACATTTTCAAACCTTTTTCTAAAACTTATTGATAAATTATTTGGAACGGCAACAAGAGCTGATAAAATAGCTAAAAAATTAAAATCTAACGAGAGTACGATGGAAAACAGAAACGAAGAGCCTGTTGAACCGCCTAAAAATGGTATTGAATACACTGTGGAAGGGCAACTTAAACCCAATTCCCGTTATGGAGTAAATAGTCCAAATTATGGCGGGACAGGCGAATCGTCCTCTACAAAAGATTACAATAAAGCTAAGAGAGATTCTCTTAGATTCTCAGAAACAAATTTTTTCAAAAAACTATCCATTAGAAGAGATACAATTAAATAATAAATAGATATGAAAGGATTAATAATTGGAATAGTATCCGTGTTGCTTTTTTCGTGTGGGGAAAAAGAATCAAAAAACAATCAAGAGCAAAAGTCAAAGACATTAAGCCGTATACATTTTGATGACCTTGTAGGAGAAGGAACATTTTTAAGGAATGACTTTCCAATAGGCTTATGGAGATATTATGATTCTAAAAATAGACTTTTGGAAGTAAAACAATTCATTGATATAAAGAATAGTCCGTATTTAAACCAAAACTGGACTTTTGACATTAAAGGAGATACTATTCCCGAATTAAGCTATTATTATAAAATACTTTTTGAGAAAGACACTATATCCTTAAATGAGCCTGTAAAAGCTTTAGTCGATCTTAAAGGAGCTTTTTTTAATGATCAACCTTCCTCTATTATGGTTTTGATTCCACAAAAAAATTCTGAAAACTTTAATTCTGATTTTTCAAATATATCTAAGGTTTTAAAAGACACAATATATAATCTTAATACAGAAAAAGATTATCGAGAACAAGCAAGCCTTAATGGCGATTATAGAAGAAGTGTTTTCTTTGGTCGTTATTTTGATACTATAGGTCTGAAAAAAATCAAGGGAATTATTGTCGAATTCAATTCTGATGGAGAGTTTTCAGATGCTATGAATGCAGATTATAAGGAACATTATTATTATTTCGAAAAGGATATTTTTGTAAAGGAATAATTTTATTATTGAAATAAAGCTAATAGTTGTGAATGAGTAATGGCAAATTTCTTCAAGTACAAGTTTGGCGGCATGGAGTACCAGGATGAGTTCGATATCAACACCTACGACTTCGGCGCAAGGAACTATGACCCAGCCCTGGGCAGGTGGATGAACATCGACCCATTGTCAGAGATGATGCGCAGGCACTCGCCGTACAACTGTGCTTTTGATAACCCCGTATATTTTATAGACCCCGATGGGACGATGCTAGGTGGTTTTGGAGGGTTTGGCACGGAGTCTTTTGAGTCTTATGATTTTGATTTTCAGAAAATCGATAAAGTTATTGTTGAATTTCAAAATTCACAAAAAAATAGTATATTAGACTCTAATCAGATTCGAATGATTCAAAAAATCTTCTTGGATTCTTTAAGTTATTTCCTAGATAGAAAAATCAAATTTTTCTATCAAAATGAGAAACAAGGAAGACACTTTGATTTTGGAAGTTTACCAAACTAAGTATGACGGCATAATTGAATTAGGTTTTCTTGATAAGTTTGATCCAAAGAATAAAATAAAATTTCGAAAATTTAATAGGTTTTATATGAGTGATGAGCTTTTAATTCATTTAAAAGATTGAAAGACCAACAGTGTACAAATGGGTAATGGGTCAAATTGGTGCTTTTGAAAAAAAATGGAATTTTAGAATTGATTATCACCGAATTAAATAAAGAATGAGCCTTCTAAGAGAGGCTCATTCTAGTTCTTAGCAACAATGAAAGTTCATTGAATAATTTTTTAAATCCTATAGCAGTGCAAGATTGTTTTTCCATAATTAATATGTCATTTTAAACATTCATTGCTATCTTTAGGGAAAGACAAATCACCATGGAAGAAAATAATTCATTTTCCATAAAAAACTGGAATGAAGACGATCGTCCGCGAGAGAAGATGTTACTTAAGGGGCGCATTGCGCTCAGTGATGCCGAGCTTGTTGCCATTCTCATCAGTTCTGGAAGTCGTAACGAAAGTGCCGTTTCTTTAAGTCAGCGCATTTTGGCTTCAGTTAATAATAATTTAAGTGAGTTGGGAAGGCTTTCAATTTCCAAATTAATGGAGTTTAAGGGCATTGGCGAGGCAAAGGCAATCAGTATTGCTGCGGCCACAGAATTGGGGCGGAGACGAAGAACAGGAGAGGCATTGGAGCGACAAAAAATAACTTCCAGCAATTCGGTTTTTGAATTTATCCAGCCAGTGATTGGTGAACTTCCGCATGAGGAGTTTTGGATACTCTATTTAAACAATTCAAACAAAGTAATAAAAAGTGCACAGCTTAGTAAAGGAGGTATCACTGGAACGGTGGTGGATGTTCGCTTAGCATTTAAAGAGGCACTGCAACTGGGTGCGGTTGGTATTATTTTGGCTCACAACCATCCATCTGGTACTTTGAAGCCCAGTCAAGCGGATATCCAACTAACCAAGAAACTAAAAATCGCAGGTGACAGTTTGGACATAAAAGTGCTGGACCACCTTATAATTACTGAAAAAGCGTATTTTAGCTTTGCCGATGAAAATATGTTGTAAACCACTATGCTGTTAATATACACTCAAAAACTTACCCCGAGAATATCCTATATCTTTAAACACATTTGCCTGCGGATTTTGGCAATTGATGTTACTTTTACTTCTGGCATAGAGGAATTTATTGCCCACGGAGGGCCAAAAATTTCTTATGGAAAAAAGCCCTTGGGAAACGAGCTTTTCTTTCAAAGTTATGGTCTTTTAGAACAGCAAGGTTTGGAAGCTGTTGAATTTACAGTGAAAAAATGGGATAATACCTATGGTTTCTTTGCGGTTTCATCTAGTAGTGGACTCCCTTTTGATATTTTTTCATCCAGCTTCTATATGATAACGCGGTATGAAGAATACCTCCCTCATGTTAAGGATGACATGGGGCGTTTTATGGCATCGGAAAGCTTAGCGTATAAAGAGGGCTTCTTACAGCAACCCATCGTTGATATTTGGGCATATTTGTTTAAAGACAGACTTTTGAAAGCTTTTCCTGAATTAGAGTTTCCAGAGAGAAAAATGCTTATTCATCCTATAATTGAAGCTTCCCAAACTTACGCATATAAACAAAAGGGGTTGTTTAGAACTGTAGTTGGATACGTTAATTCCCTGTTTCGGGGTGAGTTTCGAAAGATCATTGCACGCACCCAGGCAATCATGGGTTTTAAAAGAGATCCTTTAGACACCTTTAAGTGGATTGTAAACATTGCAAATAAAAGTAATTTCGACCTTACAATCTTCTTCCTTTTAGGAAACTCGGTTTCTTTTAATGAAAGTATGAATACCCATCGACAGAAGTTTAAGATGTTGATTAAATACGTTGCCGATTATAAAGAAGTGGGGTTGATATTTTCATACAATTCATTGAGTAATTATGAAATGCTGAAAATTGAAAAACGGCGAATGCAAGAAATAACCAATCGTTCACTGGTAAGTTCAATGAATTCTGAGTTTTTGGTAAACCTACCCGATATCTATCGCCATTTGGTAGAACTGCAAGTGAAAAGAGACTTTACAATGGTGTTCCGAAATACAATTGGATTTAGAGCGGGAACCTGTACGCCGTTTCTTTTCTATGATTTAGACTATGAAGTAAAAACCCCCTTGGTTATACATCCATCAGCAATGACTACCTCTGCTTTTCATCAGAAATATGCTTCAGATATTGAAAAAACGGTAAACAATAGTATTGCAGCCGTAGAGAAAGTTAATGGTACATTTACAATGATTTTTTCAAACAAGGATTTTTCTGTTATCGAAAGCGACAAAGTATGGCGAAAGATTTTTTCAGAAAAACTACAGCAATATGCAAAATAGTGATGTAACAGATGTTTTTTTCGATTTAGACCATACGCTTTGGGACTTTGATCGCAATTCTGGGCTGGCTTTTCAACGTGTTTTCAAAACACATGAAATTGATCTTCCACTCTCCGATTTTTTACGGGAATATGAACCGATTAACTTGGCGTATTGGAAAGAATACAGGGAAGAACGCGTTACAAAAGAAGAACTTAGAAGAGGTAGACTCACCGAAACTTTTGATGTTTTTAAATTGAAATATTCGCTTGAAATTATCGACTCCTTGGCAAGCTCTTATATAGAAGAACTTCCGGGTGATAACCATCTCTTTATTGGTGCTATTGAAATTCTAGATTATTTATCAGAAAAATACCGACTTCACATTATAACCAATGGTTTTGAAGAGGTACAACACTTAAAACTTCGCAATAGTAGAATT
Organism: Aequorivita sp.; assembly: GCA_052105975.1. Taxonomy (GTDB): domain Bacteria; phylum Bacteroidota; class Bacteroidia; order Flavobacteriales; family Flavobacteriaceae; genus Aequorivita. Next base: position 44,855 of record JBQEAY010000025.1, read on the forward strand.
AATGGATATTTCCGAAGTGTTACTACTTCCGAAGATGTAGGTTTAAAGAAACCGCATCCTTCCGTATTCAATACTGCCTTGAAGAAAGCCGATACAATACCACAAAAAAGCATTATGATTGGAGACAGTTTTGAAGCCGATATCGTAGGTGCAAAAAATGTGGGTATGCATACCTTATTTTTTAATTATCGAAATGAAAAAGTACTGCCTCCGTTTTCTTCTGTAAATGAGCTTTTGGAAATTAAACGCCATCTATAGGTAATAATTTAAATGTGAGTTCGTTAGGTTTTGTATATTAATCCTAACGATGAGAAAAATAATATCCCCACTTCTTTTTACCTTATGTGCATGCCTATTCTTTACGGCCTGTATAAAAAATACGGATTTCGACCAGTCCGAAAATATTGTCTTGTCGCCTATTGTAGATTTAGATTTAATCTATTTCAATTTGCAAGCGGATAATTTCTTCGATTCTATTAGTAATACTCCAATACTTACTGTTCGTGATACCACTAGGATTAAATTTTTAAACGACAGTAGTTTAATGAAAAACCTGAAACGCGCAGAATTCTATTTTAAGTTTACTAATAGTATTCCTCGTGATTTTCAAGTTGATTTTCAATTTTTAAGCGAGGTGGACGATACTACTTATGTAGTAGAGACACTTGTGGATCAAGGCACCCTTTCAACCCCGGTAATCACTGAGTTTATTGAAAATGTTGAAGGAGATGCCATTTTACAACTTACAAAAGCAAACAAAGTTGTGGTCTCGGTTACTATACCGGATGCCATTGATAGCCTGGAGGGGACATTGAACCTAAAGTCCAAAGCCACATACTTTTTCGAGAACTAATGTAAATGCGAAATTTATTTATTTTCATATTCTCCCTGATGGGCTTTTTTGCTATTTCTCAAAATAAGCAAATACTCTATGGATTTGATGATATTCCCCAGTCATTGCTTGTAAATCCTGGTAGTAAGGTTTCTCAGAAAAAGCATTATGGAATTCCTTTTATGTCTCATATCCATGTTAATGGTGGTTCTTCTGGTGTTTCTGTTTATGATATTTTCAAAGAAGGGAATGACAATATCAATGACCGGATTTCTCGGAAGATTTTTGAAATGAAGAATACTGATTTCTTTACGGCTACACAACAATTGGAACTTATCAATTTTGGTTGGCGCGGTAAGGATGATATCTATTTTTCAGGTGGAATCTATCAAGAGCTGGATTTTATAGCTTATTTTCCCAAAGACTTGGCCATTCTTGCATGGGAAGGAAACTACGATTATTTGAATTACGAATTTGATTTGGGTGAAATAAGCACAGCTGGTGACTTTTTGACCGTTTATCATTTTGGGGCTAACAAAAAAATCAATGACAAGCTTACTGTTGGTGCACGAATAAAGCTCTATTCCAGTATGTTTAGTTATCGAAGTGTGAACAATTCCGGAGTCTTTGTAACACGATTGGGAGATGACGAATCAAACAATATTTATGAGCATACGGTTGAAAACGCTGATATCTCTGTAGAAACTTCTGGTTATGCCTCCTTAGGAGATCTCGATGGAACTGGTCAAGTTACCAAGGAGATTTTGGGTCGTGCACTTTTTGGTGGTAACATTGGAGTAGGACTGGATCTAGGTTTTACTTATGAAATAAATGATCAATGGAGAGTGTCTGCAAGTGCGCTGGATGTGGGTGCTATTTTTCATTCTAAAGATGTTGAAAACTATCGTATTCAGGAGGAAAGCTATACGTTAGACGGTATAAATTTGATTTTCCCCCCATTGGCAGATGGAGAATCTACTATTCCGTACTATGATGATCTTATGGATGAGCTGGAGCAGAAAGTAGATACTTTGCACAATGGATATACGCAATTAAGACCTGTAAAAGTGAATGCCGGTTTGAGCTTTGGTTTTGGCAGATTTAATGCTTCTGGAGCCTGTGATTGTCTGAATACGAACAGTGAAAGATTACACGCTCAAGGAATTGGATTTCAATTTTACGGAATATTTAGACCAAAAGGCCCGCAAATGGCGGGAACCTTATATTATTTTAGAAGAATTACAGAGTTTATTTCTGCAAAAGCAACGTATACGGTGGATCCATTTTCGTATTATAATATTGGACTCGGTGTTTCGGCGAATGTTGGAAAAGTTAATTTCTATTTGGCGGCAGATAATCTGCTAGGTTACGCCAATTTGGCAAATGCAAAAAGTGTATCTTTACAGCTAGGTTTCAACATAATAATTGACGATTAATGACACGATTCTTACTACTCTCCCTTGCCTTATTACTTTCAACAAGTGCTATTTCGCAGAAAACCAACTTGAGCGACTACAGTTATGTTGTTATTCCAGAACAGTTCGAGTTTCTAACAGCGAAAGATCAGTATCAAGTTAACTCCATGGCCAAATTCTATTTTGAAAAGAGTGGTTTTAATGCATATTTGGCTGATTCAGCTCCAAATGCTAAACGATGTGACGGACTTTTTGCAGATGTGGTGGAATTGAAGACTTTTTTGGGAACGAAACTGCAAGTAGTTTTAAAGGATTGTAACGATAACGAGATTTACAGAGGAAACGAGGGGAAAAGTAAGTACAAAGAGAATGATAAAACCTATCAAGATGCACTTCGGAAAAGTTTTGCTAGTATAGAAGCTATGAATGTGCATCAAAGGGATATTGTGCTTGAAGCAGATGAGGATACTCCCATTACTGCTAGTGAGCCTTCAAAGATGAAAGCGAAAACAATTGTTAAGAAAGATCCTAAGGTATCAAATGAATCAGGGGTTTTACTACCAGATGCCAAATTTTCGAACTATTCCAATTCAGGGAAATCTTTTCTACTTCGGAAAACGACGGAAGGCTATTCCTTATACGAGGAATCTACCAGTGCAGAAGATGGACTTCTTTTAAAGGGGAAGGTCATTCTGATGGATAAGATGGTGAAATATATGGACACTTCTGGGAATGTTTCTGATGCAACTTTCGATGCTTCGGGTAATCTTACTGTTAATAATGATTCTTCTACCACCAACTACAGATACGAAGACTAAAAATCATACTTCTCTTTCCAAAGTTGTTTAAGGTAATTCTTTAGCGAATTTTCTTTAGGATTGTTCCCGGGTTTGTAGAATGTTGTTCCCGTTATCTCTTTGGGTAAAAATTCGTGGGGAACAAAGTTACCTTCATAATTGTGTGCATATTCATATTCCTTGCCATAGCCCAATTGTTTCATAAGCTTTGTTGGTGCATTTCGAATAGATAAGGGCACAGATAGGTCACCTGTTTGACGAACCAACTGCTGTGCCTCTCCAATTGCTTTATAGGAAGCGTTGCTTTTAGCTGAAGTTGCCAAATATATTGCACACTGACTTAAAATGATACGCGCCTCGGGATAACCGATTGTAGTTACTGCTTGAAAAGTACTGTTGGCAAGTAGAAGAGCGTTTGGATTTGCCATCCCAATATCTTCAGAAGCGAGAATCACTAATCTCCTGGCGATAAACTTGATGTCTTCGCCGCCTTCAATCATACGTGCTAACCAATATACCGCTGCATTGGGATCGCTCCCGCGAATTGATTTTATAAATGCAGAAATAATATCGTAATGTTGCTCCCCGGTTTTATCATAGAGCACCGTGTTTTTTTGTGCTTTCTGCATTACTAGGTCATTGGTAACTTCAACTTTGTCACCAGATTCTGAAAGCACCACCAATTCCAAAATGTTCAGCAGTTTTCTCGCATCGCCTCCAGAAAGTCTGATAATTGCTTCAGTTTCCTTTAGGCTTACCTTTTTCTTTGATAAAATTTCGTCTTCTTTTAAAGCTCTTTTCAGCAGAGCTTCCATATCTTCTTTACTGAAAGATTCTAAAACATAAACCTGACAACGGGACAATAATGCAGGAATCACTTCAAAACTGGGGTTTTCTGTGGTTGCTCCAATAAGTGTTATCCAACCTTTTTCCACCGCACCCAAAAGCGAATCTTGTTGTGATTTGCTAAAGCGATGTATTTCGTCGATAAATAGAATTGGATTTTTGGTAGAAAATAGGTTTTCGCTTTTCTTTGCTTTTTCTATTACTTCTCGTACAGCGGCAACGCCACTGTCCACAGCACTCAATTGATAAAATGGTCTTCCACTTTGGTTGGCAATAATGTTTGCAAGTGTAGTTTTTCCAGTTCCAGGAGGTCCCCAAAAGATCATCGAGGGCATCATTCCTGTGCTTAATTGAGAGGTCAGCGAACCCTTGGGGCCAATCAAATGTTGTTGGCTTAAATATCCATCAAGGGTGTTTGGGCGGATTCGTTCGGCGAGAGGTGCATTCATATTTTTCAAAATTACAATTTTAATAAATCGGTTTAAATAGCGTCCTAAACAATTATATATTAGTTCGAATCTATTGTATTCATTGAGGTTTGGTGAATTTTAATTTTAGATGGTTTGTTTTAAAGATTTCCATATTGGCCTATCGAAGATTTATCGTAAAACCCGCCTGAATGGAACGGGCAGGTTTGAAATGAAAACACCGTAAAATTTTAGGCTGTTTGAGCAAGCAAAATCTTGAATTTAGCAAGATTTATCAAGCGAGTTCCTAAAATTTAGGTGTCGAATGATAAATTTAGATAAAGTTTCGTCAGCCTAGACTTTTTTGTTTCTTTTTTGGGCAATGCAAAAAAGAAAAGATAAATGATTTTTGAATATAAGTTGATTGGAATATTTATTTAGGACAGGATTGAATCGGTTTCACTGACAATTTATCATAAATTTGATTTGGGAGTGTTTTTTGTAAAGTAATCTTGTATAGTATAAAATTTGATTTCAACCTATTTCCCTTTAGATACTATGTAAAAAACAAAGTTATTCTACTTTTTTTTCTTAATTTTA
>JBQEAY010000026.1:0-47336 GCA_052105975.1 Aequorivita sp.
AATAATTGATGTAAATTTACATTGCTCTTATAATAAAATCAAACATACGAGGGTTGAGGAAAAGGAAGGGAATATTACAGTTCGTCCTAATATATAGTTTACTCACTTAGGGTTTATTTACCCGATGCGTGCATCGTTTTTCTTTTTTTTGGAGTCTGTCTGACCGGCAGGCGGGTTTGGGATTTCTTTTTTTTTGTCTAGATAGTTATCGGGATGGATACCTCGTAAGCTTGCATCCAGGTAGTTTATTTCCTTTGAGTTTATCGACACAAAAATGAGGTAAAGAATTAAATTCTTAAAATCATGTTAATTTGATGAATTTAGTATCTTTGCATCTTCATTTAGTAACAGATTTAAAGGTTGATTTTAGCGCAATAAGAACTTAGTGTTACCAAAATTAGTTATAGTAAGCTTTAAAAGTTTAAACGCAGATTTTTCGTGGTTATCTAATCTAAATAATCATTTTTCGAAATGCTAAAAATAATTAAACATCTATCTAGAATTTTATTACGTATCTATGTTAACATTACGAAATTTAATTAAATTTATTAGCAAGCACGTTGAATAATATGGAGAAAGTTGTAATATATGGCACGGGGCGCCATGCTGAATTAACCGCTTTTTATATGACTCAAAGTGGCCTACATGAGGTAGTTGCTTTTACCGTTAAAAAAGAGTTTCTTCAACAATCAACATTAGGAGAGCTACCAGTCGTTGCGTATGAAGACCTTATTGATCAATACCCGCCAGATAAGTTTAAGATGTTTATTGCTATAGGGCCACAATATGTTAACCGAATTCGAGAAGAACTTTTTATAGATACAAAAAAGAAAGGATATTCCTTTGTAAATTGTATATGTAGTCCACCGCATGAACTTTCAAATTACAGCGTGGGAGAGAATGTATTTATTGGTCCTTCAACACTGATTTCTGCTTTCGTTACAATTGGTGATAATGTTATAATTATTGATTCGCACATCGGTCATCATTGCAGTATTATGAGTCATTCTTTTATTTCGGGAAGTATTTTAGGAGGAAATATAGAAGTTGGAAAGAATGTTTTTATTGGCTTGGGATCTACTATTGGCCCCAATATAAAGTTAGGAGAACATACCGTAGTTGGTATGGGGTGTTTAATTGTTAAAGATACTGCAGCTTGTTCGGTCTATATGAACAAAGGCACAGAAAAACAAACTTACAAATCCAATCGTTTAAAGTTACTGTAAACCCTAAGTTTGGAGAAAAGAATTGATTTATATATTTTATTTTGAAATATCAATATAAAATCTACATTTTCACTAAAAATCAAGTGTAAAATTATGAAAAAAGTATGGATCCATATGGGTTATCCAAAGTGTTTTTCCACCAGTCTTCAAAAGGCTTTCTTTGAAAAACACCCAGAAATTGCATATGGAGGAATGGGTGTCGGTGATCATCTTAGCTATGCCAACAACGATTTAGAGTTTGTTTTTCAGAGTTTATTGCAACATGCTAATAAACCATTTTTTGACCGAAACTTTAAGAAAGCTAAGCAAATAGTCGATGATTTTGTTAGCAATTCAAATGAAGAAACTGTTTTTTCACTAGAAACATTAGTTTTTCCATTTTCATCTTTAGATCTCGAAACGATTATAGAACGTATCAATTTGTTATTTGAAGATTATGAAATTCATGTTTTATTAGTAATTAGGGAGCAGTTTGATTTTTTAAAGTCGTTATACGGTGAATTTATTAGGATGGGATATCCTGAAACTTTTTCTAATTTTATTCAGTGGGTTTGGGGTTACCGAGACCGAAACTTTTGGGAATTCTTGAATTACCCGCAAGTTTATAACATTCTGAAACAAAAACTTGGAGATAATAACATTCATTTGCAATTTTTTGAAACCTGGAAGAGTAATCCTGAAATAGAAATCAATACCGGCATTTCAAAGCTTTTGGAGATAACGAATAAAAATTTACCAATTTGGAATGATAACCCATCTTTAAAGAAAAGTGAACAGGCTAATTTATTACATATCAATCAGCAATTTCGCAGAGGGATGGGAGAACATGTATTATATCCATATTTAAATCATCTTAATCGAATTAGTTTAGAGCGATTGGAATCAGGCTTTAGTAATGAAGAGGTGTTTGAAAATATTTTGACAAAGCGCTTGGCACTAAATAAAATGAAACGACTACCGCAACAGCCATTTGAAGACTTTTATAAACTCTATGCTCCTGCAGACGATATTTTTAAAAGAATGCAACAAGAATGGAAAGCGACCAATAAGCAATTATCAGCTTGTTTGGGTACTATACCTGAAGCTTATCTCTCAGAATATAAATAGATGTAGATCTAGCATAGAATAGTTGGTACAATATATTTCAAGTCAGCTTATTAAATGCTATCACAAGATTCAACTTTGTGATATTCGACAATTCTAAATGAGTTTGTTTTAATGGTTCTTCTGTTAGTGGAATAGATTATTCTAAGAGATAGTTTGAACCGGGTATTTTATCCAGTCTAGATTTAAGAATATTGAGCCGAATTCAATTTGTTTAAGCAACTCCACTTAAAAGCAAAATTTTAATGCTTTTAAAGTTTTTATGGTAGGATTAGTCGATTTAATTGTAATTATTTGTAAAATTTCCTTTATAGGCATCATTTTTATGGATATTGATTAAGTAAAGCAAAGTTCTAATAAAACTATAAGTAAAAATCATCAAATGAAGAAGATCGGAATTATGCAACCCTATTTTTTACCTTATATTGGGTATTTTCAATTGATGGAAATGGTTGATGAATTTGTTATTTATGACAATATAGAGTTTTCGAAAGCTAGCTGGATTAGGCGTAATAGAATGCTTCAAAACGGAAAAGATGTTTTCTTTACCTTGCCTATCAAAAAGGATTCTGATTTTTTAGATGTAGATCAGCGTTATTTAGTAGATGAATTCGATTTAGAAGCAGGTAAATTGTTAAGGCGAATAGAGTCCAATTACTCAAAAGCTCCTTATTTTGAAGAATTTTATCCTGTACTGCAAAAAATAATATATTTTGAAGACCGAAACCTATTCAACTATATTCTTAATAGTGTAAATACTTTAAAAGACTATTTAAAGATTCAAACCCCAGTAAGAATATTTTCAAAATTGGGAAAAGATGTTCATCAACTAAAGGCAAAGGATAAAGTAATCGGGGTATGCAAAGCGCTACATGCAACTCATTATATTAATTCCTTTGGGGGCAAGCATTTATACGACTCAGAAAGTTTCCAACAAGAAAACTTGGAGCTGCTCTTCTATAGAACAAGTCAAATTGAGTATCCTCAATTTGATAATAAATTCATTCCCTTTCTTTCTATTATAGATGTTTGTATGTTTAATGATATCTCCCAAATTCGTGAATATTTAAGAAATTTTGAAATTATTAATCCATGATATCACTTACTTATTCTTTTAATAAATCTACAGAGCAGCAAATTAAAGAGCATCTATGGCGCGTAGATAAAGACTTTAAACCTGCTTTACACACTTATGTTGATATTGATGTCTATGCACAAAAACTAGCAGAAAGTTCTGTTCGCTTAGAGTATTATATGGAAGAAAAATTAATCGGCCTGATGGCTAGTTATTACAATACAGAAAAGCAGTTTCTTTTTATCACCAATTTCAGTATCGAGAAACAGTATCGGGGTCAAGGGATGCAGTTGATTGTTGAACTTATAAAGTTTCTAGAAGGACGTTATTCAGAAATATCACCTGAAACACTAAATCTAGGTCTAGATTTCGCAAAAGCACTTTGTATTTCTGTAGAAGATAACAAAACACCGATAAAACATATTCATACCGAAGTTCGTAACGATAATCAAATATTAATATTCATTTATAAAAAATTGGGCTTTTACGAAACTGAAAAAGGTCCAACTAGCACGTACTTGATTAGAAAAATATGAAAAAGCCTTTAGTTTCTATTCTATGTGTCACGTATAATCACGCCCAGTTTATAAGGCCTTGCCTCGTAAGTTTGGTAAGTCAAAAATGTGATTTTCTTTTTGAGATTCTAATTCATGATGATGCTTCAACCGATGGGACGCAGGATATTATTAAGGAGTTTCAACAACAGTATCCAGAACTAGTCAAACCTATTTTACAAACTGAAAATCAATGGTCGAAAAAAGCTAGCGGAATTAATCTGAGGTTTAACTATCCAAGAGCTAAGGGAAAGTATATCGCACTTTGTGATGGAGACGATTATTGGATTGGAGAGGATAAGCTTCAAAAACAAGTAACTTTTTTAGAAACAAACCCTGATTTTTCAATGATCTGTGGCGCTTATAATCTAATTAACAGTGGCGAAATTAAACCGATTGTTAAAAATGGTATCGTATCTTCGGAAAATGAAGACGATAAAGGTTTTTGCTTTGACTTAGGAGATTTAATAAAACATTGGTTTATAAGACCTTCTACAGTGTTGTTTAGAAACCTAAAAAACAAAGCTAAAGTTTTGGAAGATTATGAATCTCCTTTTGACGTTCATCTATTTTATCATATTTTAAAAATAAATAAAGGGTATTACCGCAAAGAGATTCTAGCGGGTTATAACCGGCATTCAGGCGGAGTTTATAGCGGAACTAGACCCCAAGATTTATTGCTAGTTCATTATTATATCTTTAAAGAGATTTATGAAAAAGATAAAAACGAATTTGTAAGAGAAAAGTATTTAGACATTTCTTACAAAATTATCAATCTAAGGATTTCTGGATTAATGTCTACCCGAAAGATAAGAACACCAGAGCTCAAAAATAGAAATGTAGGGGCTAGAACGCTATACAAAGAAATCAAACCTTTACTGAAGACTAAGAAAGAAAGAAAAAAATTAAATAAAAGCTTAATACCTTTACAGCTTAAACTTTTGAAAACCAAGTTTTCAAAAATATTTTCTCGGGCTAGGAATAATTAAATAATTTCATTGAATAGGTTTTTTAAAACTTATCATTAACTACAGATATGAGCAATTCCAAAGGAGTTTTTAAAGAATACACAGCCGGGTTTTCTTTTTTCTACGCCCATCTCGGTAATAAGGTATTTTTAATCTTACTCGTCAGTCTTCTCACCAGTGTTTTGGATGCCTTGGGATTATCGATGTTTTTGCCCTTATTACAAATGCTCAACCAAGAAGGAGGCGTCGATCCATCCGCAATGGGGAAAATAGGTTTTTTGGTAGAAGGTATTCAAGATCTAGGTATTAACCTTAGTTTGACCAAGATTATACTCGTTATGTTGGTCTTTTTTATCCTAAAAGGGATCGTAAAATACTTCGGTAGTATCTACAATATTATTTTACAACAGGCATTTATTAGAAAAATCAGGGTTTTCTTATTAAGAGGACTGAACGAAATCAGTTTTAAAGAGTTTATGTTAACGGATTCAGGTCGCATTCAAAACACTTTAAGCGGTGAGGTGGATCGGGTTTCCAATGCTTTTACCACTTATTTTGGAACACTTAAAAACGTCGTAATGGCATTGGTATATCTTGGATTCGCGTTCCTTATCAATCCTGGATTCGCTATTTTGGTCATTGTCTTTGGTATTATTTCTCATTTTTTATTTAAAATAATATATAGCCGCACTCGTCAGGCCTCCAGAAGTCTGACTGACCAAAATCACATTTTTCAGGGGCAGCTTATTCAGCATGTTTCACATTTCAAATATTTACGATCTACTGGAATGATCGAAAAATTTTCGAAGAAATTAGAAGAAACAATCTTCTCCATTGAAGCTTCTCGAAAGCGATTGGGTGTACTCTCCAGTATTGGCGGCGCGGTGATAGAGCCTGTCGTGATTGTTGTATTGGCACTTGTAATGTGGGTACAATTTTATTTTTTCGGAGGTACTTTAAGTACGGCTATGGTCAGTTTGCTCTTTTTCTATAGGGCTTTAACTTCCTTAATTGGCCTTCAAGCCCAATGGAATACCTTTTTAAAAGTATCAGGTTCCTTAGAAAATATTGAATCTTTTAGCAACACCTTAAAAGAACATCAATCTACAGATGGTAAAATCGCTTTTAAGACATTTAAAAGTGGAATCTCCATTGAAAACCTCGATTTTTCTTATGAATCAAAACCCATTTTAAAAAATATAAACCTTCAAATCTCAAAAAATGAAAGCATCGCTTTTGTCGGAGAAAGTGGTAGTGGTAAAACCACCCTTATTAGCTTGATCACCGGTCTTTTACATCAAGACGGTGGAAGTATTAGTATAGAAGGCATTTCTCTAAGTGATTTTCAATCTAAATCCTATCAAAAACGTATCGGCTACGTCAGTCAAGATCCGGTGATTTTTGATGATAATCTCTTTAATAATGTGACTTTTTGGGACTCAAAGACACCTGAAAACCAACTTCGTTTTGAAGAAAGTATCCAAAAAGCTTCTTTAGTAGAATTTATGCAAGAGTTGAGTGAGCGTGAAAACACTGTTTTAGGCAATAACGGTATCAATTTGAGCGGTGGACAAAGACAACGAGTATCCATTGCAAGAGAACTTTATAAAGACATTGATTTATTGATTTTAGATGAAGCCACTTCGGCTTTAGATTCTGAAACCGAAAAAGCAATTCAAAGCAGCATAGAAGCCTTACAGGGAAAGTACACCTTGCTAATAGTTGCCCACCGTCTCTCAACCATCAGAAACACGGACAGAATTGTGTTTATGGACAAAGGGAAAATTGTAGATGTAGATTCATTTGAAAAATTGATTCAAAAACAAGATAGATTTAGAAAGATGGTAGAATTACAGGAATTGTGATAAAGAAGTGACTAGGTCATCGCGTTTCGATCTGATAACTATCGGATACGCTCAACGACCAAAATAGCCGAGATGGAGACTTTTCCAGATCACCACTCTTAATACAAAAGAAAATTACGGCTTCGTTTCGACTTTAAAACTTTATTTTCACAATCCACAACCCAAATCTCTCCCGCTAACTATTGGGACAAATCTTTTAATCACCAATTAAAAGTATATAGTAGTCTATTTATTTAACAAGCATCGTTTATCTTATCAAAATTGCATAATTTCGCGACTTATTTGAAAAGCATAAATAAAAAGCTACCGAGTTCATGCAAAAACTAAAAAATTTAGTAAAAAAATACTTTAAGGATTTTACCTTTTTCTACCGTTATCTACGCGGTAAGATTTTTATTGCTTTTTTTCTAAGTATTGCGGTGAGCTTTCTGGATGGATTGGGGTTAACAATGTTTATTCCTTTACTGCAAGTAGTAGAGGATGGCGGTTTGGCGAACCCTGATGAAATGGGGCAATTGGGTATTTTTGTTAAGGCAATTCAAGGCTTAGGCATTCCTATGACTTTGGTTGGGGTTTTAGTAATGATGATAGTGTTTTTTTCCTTAAAGGGAATAGCCACTTATATAAGGAGTATTTATCTAGTTCTTTTACAACAGAGTTTTAACCGAAAAATTAGACTTAATCTCTTAAACCTTTTAAACCGATTGGATTTTAAACGCTTTATTATGTCTGATGTAGGGCGTATTCAAAATACGATGACTGGAGAGGTGGGGAGAGTTTCGCTTGCTTTTAATAATTATTTTAATACTTTTCAGCAAGCTGTTATGGTATTGGTTTATATTGGCTTCGCCTTTATGGCTGATCCCCAATTTGCTGTATTGGTAACCATTGGTGGTGCCTTGACCAATTTCTTGTACAATTTTATTTATAAACGTACAAAAGGAGCTTCTCGAGAATTGACCCGTTATAACTCTGCTTTTCAAGGACAAGTCATTCAACATGTGGGGCATTTTAAATATCTGAAAGCTACCGGCATGGTAAATGCTTATGGTGCCAAGCTAAAAGAAACCATTTTTAATATAGAACATTCCCTTAGACGTATTGGCTCTTTAAACGCTATCGCCACGGCTGCGCGCGAACCCATGCTGGTGATTATTATTGCCGCTGTTATTTTTATTCAAACCACTTTTTTTGGGGGTAATATAGGTGTAATCTTAATCAGTTTATTGTTTTTCTATAGAGCGCTAAGTTCATTAATGGCCTTGCAAGGTTTTTGGAATTCTTATATGGCAGTTTCCGGTTCCCTTGAAAATATGCAGGATTTCCAAAAGGAATTAGAATCTGGCAAAGAAAAAGTCGGAAAAACTTCTATTAAGAGTTTTGAGAAAAATATCCGCATCGAACATGTCAATTTTGCCTATGGGAATGAAAAAATTCTAAAAGATATAAATTTAGAGATTAAACGCAATGAGAGCATAGCTTTTGTAGGGGAAAGCGGTAGCGGAAAAACTACCTTAGTCAACCTGATAGCCGGCCTTTTACCCGAAAGTCAAGGCCAGATTTTGATTGATAACATTCTCCTAAAGGAACTAAATAAAGAAAGCTATCAAAAGCGAATTGGTTATGTAAGCCAAGATCCGGTAGTCTTTAATGATAGCATTTATAACAATATTACTTTCTGGGCCCCACCAACCCCTGAAAACCTTGATCGCTTTGAGCGCAGTGTGCATCAAGCTGCCTTGGTTGATTTCCTCAGTGAGTTGCCAAACGGAAAAGAGACCCACCTCGGTAACAACGGAATAAATCTCAGTGGTGGACAGAAACAAAGAATTTCTATCGCTCGAGAGCTGTTTAAGGAAATTGATATCCTAATCCTGGATGAAGCTACTTCTGCCCTCGATTCTGAAACAGAAAAAGCGATACAAGGGAGTATCGATGCCTTGCAAGGGGAATATACTATACTTTCTGTTGCACACCGTCTCTCTACTATTCGGAATGCCGATCGTATCGTCTTTATGGATAAAGGACAAATTCTGGATGTGGATAATTTTGAAGCCCTAGTTCAGAAACAAGATAGATTTAGAAAGATGGTGGAGTTGCAGGAGTTGTAAATTTTAATGATTTTTTTAAATGGGAATAAAATTGACCTCACATTATTAAAAATAAGTTATATGTGAACAGCATTTCCTATTTACAAATATCCTTAAAGACTTGCAATACATCATTAACAGAAAACCAAAGTCCTTAGTTGTACTAAAGAAAACCTAAACTGGAGCAAAACACTTTATAGCTCTCTCAAGTTTCATTACATTTGCTCCTTTTAAATAGCCAAACATGAAAAAAATCATAATTACAGGAGGTGCTGGGTTTTAACCAGTGAAATAATGGCAAATTTTTTTAATACTTATTATTATACCTATGTCTTGCTTTCAAAAAAAGACGGGAAATTTTATACCGGTTACACCAGTAATTTGCCATTAAGATTTGAGGAGCATCAGAAAGGTCAGGTACAATCAACAAAACATCGTAGGCCTTTTGAACTTATCTATTTTGAAGCATGCCTTTCCCAAAAAGATGCTTTAAATAGGGAAAAATATTTAAAAACCCATTATGGTAAAATGTTTTTGGGAAAGCGCCTCAAATCTTATTTCACAAGTCAGGGGAGAGGAGAGAATAATCAGACTAAAGAAAATTGAAATTAATGAAAACAATTGTTATAACTGGAGGAGCGGGTTTTATTGGTACACATGTAGTACGTCGGTTTGTAAAAAACCATCCTGATTGTCAAATTATAAACGTTGATAAGTTAACCTATGCCGGCAACCTTACCAACTTGGAAGATCTTGAAAACGCTGAAAACTATCAGTTTATAAAAGGGGACATTGTCGATGCGAAATTTGTACACGAACTATTTGAAACCCATCAGCCTGAAGGTATTATTCACCTGGCAGCAGAATCTCATGTAGATCGATCCATTAGTAATCCCTTGGAATTTGTGATGACCAATGTTGTGGGCACAGTAAATCTTCTCAATGCTGCAAAAAACATTAATAATCCAAATTTTAGATTCTATCATATTTCTACTGATGAAGTTTACGGAGAGCTAGGAGCAGAAGGCTTATTTACAGAAGAAACCAAGTATGATCCGCATTCCCCGTATTCGGCTTCTAAGGCAAGTTCAGATCATTTTGTACGTGCCTACCACGATACTTATGGATTAGATATAGTTATTTCAAACTGCTCAAATAACTATGGGGCAAATCAGTTTCCAGAGAAATTGATTCCATTGGCTATTAATAACATCAAAAATAATAAAGCCGTGCCTATTTATGGGGACGGACTTAATGTGAGAGATTGGCTGTGGGTAGAAGACCATGCTAGAGCAATTGAAGAAATATACTTTAAAGGGAAAACAGGAGAAACCTATAATATAGGCGGACATAACGAATGGACAAATCTCGATTTGATACATGTACTCTGTAACCTGATGGATGAAAAACTGAATAGACCGAAAAACTCATCCAAAAAATTAATTACTTTCGTAAAAGACCGTGCTGGTCACGATGTGCGTTATGCTATTGATGCAAATAAAATAGCAAAAGAATTGAATTGGAAACCAAGCCTACAATTTGAAGAAGGACTTTCAAAAACAATTGATTGGTATTTAGAGCATGAAGAGTGGATGGAACAGGTGACCACTGGGGCCTATCAGGAGTATTATGAGAAAATGTATGACGCTAATTAGGCGGAAAAAGGCGAAAGGAGGCGACTAGGCGAAAAAAGGCGAGTGGGCGAAGGATGCGAAAAAGGGCGAAAGGTGGCGACTGGGCGAAAGGATGTGAAAAAAGGCGAGTGGGCGAAATTAGACGAAAGGTGGCGACTGGGCGAAAAAAGGGCGACAAGGCGCCTGAGTGAAATGAAAAATGGAGAAAATACGTACACATAGGGAATTAAAAGTGTATCAACTATCTTTTAAAGGAGGGATGGATATTTTTCACTTAAGTAAGTCTTTTCCAAAAGAGGAAAGGTATTCGTTGACTGATCAAGTAAGACGTTCGTCACGCTCAGTTTCTGCTAACTTAGCTGAAGCTTGGCGCAAAAGACGTTATCCTAAAGCATTTATAGCTAAATTATCTGACGTAGAAGGCGAAGCCGCCGAAACCCAGAACTGGTTAGATTACGCTTTAGCCTGTGGCTATATAAAACAAGACGAACACAAAAACTTAGATGACCAATACGACCATATTATTTCAATTGTTGTTAACATGATAAATAACCCAAACAAATGGACATTATAAACATTTCACCAAGTCGCCAAAGTTCGCCCCCTCGCCAAGTCGCCCTTTCGCCAAGTCGCCAAAGTTCACCCCCTCGCCAAGTCGCCCTTTCGCCCAGTCGCCCTTTCGCCCAGTCGCCCGCTCGCCTCGTCCCCAAAAGTCGCCCATTCACCTCGTCGCAGTCAATTTTAAACCTAAAAACGCGCAATAAACCTATTTACAATACAAAAAAACTAACAACATCATGAGAGGAATCATACTAGCCGGAGGCTCCGGCACCCGTTTACATCCATTAACATTAGCTGTGAGTAAACAGTTACTACCCATTTATGATAAACCCATGATTTATTATCCGCTTTCGGTTTTAATGTTGGCAGGCATTAAAGAAATCTTGATTATATCCACTCCGCACGATCTGCCTAATTTTAAAGAACTTTTAGGAGATGGAAAGCAACTTGGTATAGAATTGAGTTATAAAGAGCAGCCAAGTCCAGATGGGTTAGCGCAGGCGTTTATTTTAGGGGAGGAATTTATTGGAAACGAGGACGTTTGTCTTGTATTAGGTGATAATATATTTTATGGTGCTGGCTTGCAAAAAATCCTAAAGGAAACGGTAAACACTGTTGAGAAAGAAGGAAAAGCAATTGTTTTTGGTAATTACGTTAACGACCCAGAACGTTATGGCGTTGCCGAATTCGATAAAGATAAAAACGTTATTAGTATTGCCGAAAAACCTAAAGATCCTAAATCAAACTATGCTGTGGTTGGCTTATATTTTTACCCAAACTCGGTAATAGATATTGCAAAAAATGTAAAACCATCACACCGCGGAGAATTAGAAATCACCTCCGTAAATCAGGAATATCTTGATCAGGAAAATTTGAAGCTTCAAATTCTAAGTAGAGGATTTGCTTGGTTGGATACGGGAACACACGAAGCTTTAACCGAAGCCACCGAATTTGTAAAAGCAGTGGAAAAACGCACAGGATTAAAAATTGCCTGCTTGGAAGAGATTGCTTTGCGTTATAAATGGATTTCTAAAGAACAATTAAAAAATGATATTGCCGGTAAAAAAGGAGATTATTATAATTATTTAAAAGAAATAATAGAACGACCAAATTAGCATAAATTCGCAACAATTCGCATCTAATCCGCAGCGGGAATGATTTTAAAATAGATGGAAATTTAAAAATTGAAAAGCAAGCAACAGTCTAAAATTTATAGAACATGAACTTAGTAACTAGGATTACTAATAAACTTAGGCGGGAATACAAGGAAAGAGCTAGATATCTTTCTAAGGTAAAAGGAAAACAGAAAATATTCTGTATTGGCAGAAATAAAACTGGAACCACATCTTTAAAAAAGGCTTTTAAAGATTTAGAATATGTCGTGGGTAATCAAAGAAAAGCGGAACAATTATTACGAGCCTATAAAAACAATGATTTTGATGCTATAACTGCCTACTGTAATACGGCACAAGTTTTTCAAGATTTTCCATTTAGTTATCCCGAAACCTACAAATATTTGGATAAGGCATATCCAAATTCCAAATTTATACTAACAATAAGAAATGACCCTGAACAATGGTTTAATTCTGTGACAAAATTTCATGCGAAAAGGTTTGGGGCCGACACTATTCCTAACAAAAATGATCTTCAAAATGCTAATTATGTCTGGAAAGGATGGATGTGGGAATGCAATCGATTAATGTATAAAACACCTGAGAATGATATATATAATAAAGAAATTTTAATCAATAGTTATAATGATTATAATACTTCTGTAATTAATTATTTTAAAGATCGTCCAGATGATTTATTAATTCTAAATATTGCTAAAGAAGGTGCATATCAAAAGTTTTGCAAGTTTTTAAACTTAAAAAGCGATCTAATGGATTTTCCGTGGGAAAATAAAACTGCTAATATCAAATAATTATGATTCCAATCACAAAACCTTTTCTGCCGCCTATGGCAGAATATCAAGAATATCTGGAAGGAATATGGCAGCGACAATGGTTGACCAATATGGGGCCTTTGGCGAGTGAATTAGAGATGAAGTTAAAAAGTCACTTAGCTGTAAAACATCTACTATTTGTTACCAACGGAACCGTTGCCTTGCAAATGGCTATAAAGGCATTAGATTTAAAAGGAGAAATCATAACAACTCCTTTTTCCTTTGTAGCAACCACCAGTAGTATAGTGTGGGAGGGATGCTCCCCAGTGTTTGTAGATATAGATAAAGATTCATTAAACATAGACACCACAAAAATTGAAGCGGCCATCACCGAAAAAACTTCTGCCATTTTGGCGACACATGTGTATGGTAATCCTTGTGATGTGCTAGCAATTGAAGAAATCGCAAAAAAACACAACCTCAAAGTAATTTATGATGGCGCGCATGCATTTGGGGTTGAGGTATATGGACGTTCTATTTTTGAGTATGGTGACATAAGTATTTGTAGCCTACATGCCACCAAATTATACCATTCAGGGGAAGGGGGATTAATTGTTACAAAAAACCCAAAAGTGCTAAAAAAGTTAGCCTCTATGCGTAATTTTGGCTTTGCTGGTCCAGAAGCTTTTAATGAATTGGGGCTAAACGGTAAAAATTCGGAGTTTCATGCGGCTATGGGCTTGGCCAACATACCACATATTGAGGCGATACATAATACAAGAAAAGAGCTAACAGAACGATATGACTTAAAGTTAAAGAATTTAAAAGTTTTAAAACCTATTTGGCATAAAGAAGCTAGTATCAACTATGCTTATTATCCCATTGTCTTTGAAACAGAAGAAGCAATGCTAAAAGCCATGGAGTACTTAAAAGGGCGTGAAATCTTTACAAGACGTTATTTTTATCCTTCTTTAGCTAAAGCATTACCTTATCTAAAACCTACAGAAATGCCCATTACAGATGAAATTGCTAAAAAGGTGCTGTGTTTACCTTTATATTTTAATTTGACTTTGGAAGAAGTAGAGTTGATTGGTAGATTATTGTTGAGAGTTCAAAATAATTAGTAATGAAGAAATTATTGCTTTTAGGAGGTCTCCGTTACCTAATACCAATTATAAAATCAGCTCGGGAAATGGGGCTTTACGTCATTACTTGTGATAACCTTCCCGATAATATAGCTCACCAATACGCAGATGAATATTATAATGTGAGTATTATTGATAAAGAAGCGGTTTTAAGTTTGGCAAAAAAACTTGAGATTGATGGCATTATGTCTTTTGCCGTTGATCCAGGGGTAATCACAGCCGCCTACGTGTGTGAAAAATTAAACCTTCCTTGCGCCGGTCCTTATAAATCTATTGAGATTCTACAAAACAAAGGCTTGTTTCGTGAGTTTTTAGAAAGGCATCAATTCAATGTGCCTAAAGCTAGATGCTATTCTAATTTAAGTAAAGCGTTACAAGACATTGATTTCTTTGAATTGCCAGTAATCGTAAAACCTGTAGATTCAGCAGGAAGTAAAGGAGTTTCTAAAGTTGAAAATAGAGAGGAGCTGGATAAAAAGATTAAGTATGCCTTAAAGTTTTCTCCGTCTAAAGAATTCATCATAGAAGATTTTATTGAGCAAGAAGATTTTTCTTCAGATTCAGATTGTTTTTCAGTGGATGGTAATTTAGTTTTTTGTTCCTTCTCTAATCAACGTTTTGATGCAAGTGCAGCAAATCCCTATACTCCTTCAGCTTATAGTTGGCCATCCACTATTTCACTGGAAAATCAAAATTACTTACAAAGTGAATTGGAACGCTTAATCAAATTGTTAGAAATGAAAACTTCTATTTATAATATTGAAGTTCGCGTAGGAAAAAATGGTTCTCCATATATTATGGAAGTATCACCTCGGGGAGGAGGAAATAGGATATCTGAAATATTGAAGTTTTCGACAAGTATAGATTTAATTGAAAACACCATTAGAGCTTCTGTAGGTATGCCTACGCTACCATTTCCTAAAAAAATTAAGTATCATGGGTATTGGGCGGAGCAAATATTATATTCATCTGAAAAAGGTAGATTCAAAGAGTTTAAAATAGATGCGGCGTTTAAAGATAAATTTGTCTATCAAATAGATTTATGGGTGTCGAGTGGAGATAGGGTGAAATCTTTTACAGGTGCTAATCAAGCCATAGGCACCCTGATAATGAAATTTAATACTTTGGATGAGTTAGAACACCATATGCAAACAATTGAAAAATATACAGGAGTCATCCTTGAATATTGAAAATTACGCTGTTAAATGGCATTATAAATAATCATTCTTGTTTTACTTGAAGAGTTAGTATTTTGGCAGCTTTTTATTGAACATAATTTAATATATTATTTTAAATTGCAAAAGCCAATAATCACTTCATCATGAAAAGCTTTTTTTTTATACCTGCTTCAAAAAGCAGCAAAATAAATTCAATTAAAGATTTGGGAGTAGATCATATCATTATTGACTTTGAAGATTCTGTTTTGGAAAAAGATAGATTAAAAGCGTTTGAGGATATTATACAATTTCCAGATTATTTGGATTTTTGGTATAGAGTGCCATTGAGAAATAGTTTTGACGAGAATATTAACCTTAAGTATCTTAGATTATTCGAAGAGCAGAACATTAATAAATTTATCTTCCCAAAACTAAAAACAAAACAAGAGTTAACTACAATATCCAATAGTTTAACGCACAAAATTAAATTTATTCTTTTAGTTGAACATCCTAGATTTCTATTTGATTTGGAGGCTATTTTTAGAGAAAACATTGAAAACATGAAACTCATAGGGGTTGGATTAGGTTCTCATGACTTAACTAGTACTATGAACACAGCATATAGTGAAAAGGTTTTAAACTATCCTAAATCCTATCTAACCTATCTTTCCAAAGCGTTTCAAATAATCAATATAGATGTTGCATCTATGGAGTTAAAAGATTCTAAAAAATTTCAAAATGAAGTGGAAATAGCTAAGGAATTTAATTACGATGCTAAATTCCTTATTCATCCTACACAAATGAATTGGTTTAAAAATTTGTTATCCATGGATGATGGTGGGCTTGAATGGGCAGAAACCATAATAAATGCGCTTCCTAATAATTTTAATATAGATCAAATAGAGCCATTCGTTTTAAAAGGAAAAATAATCGAAAAAATGCATATCCAAACGGCATTAAAAACAATAAATAAAAAAAAAGATGGAAAGTAAATTCGGGAATTATTATGAGGATTTTATCGTAGGTGAAATTATCAAACATGCACTTTCAAAAACTATTTTTGAAAGTGACAATAACTTTTTTAGTTTACTAACAATGAATCATCATCCTGTTCATCTTAATTTAGATTATGTGAAAACACATCAACATGGTCAAATTCTGGTTGTAGGTACTCTTGTTTTTAGCTTAGCGGTTGGGATCACCGTTGGTGACATTAGCGGTAAAGCTATAGCTAACCTGGAATATGAATCGGTAAAGCATTTAAATCCAGTATTTGTAAATGATACTATTTATGTTAGAACAAAAATATTAGATAAACGTGAATCGAAATCAAAGAAAGATAGAGGTATTATTTATGTTGAAAGCATTGCATATAATCAAAAGAATATAGAAGTACTTAGTTTTAGAAGAAAAGTCCTCATCCCTAAAAAACCCAACTAATATGAAAAATCAATTATTCAGAAGTCTTCTATTTGTACCTAGTCACAACGAAAAATTAATGACCAGTGCTTCAAAATCTGAAGCAGATATCCTGTTATTGGATATTGAAGACTCCGTACAACCTGTGTCCAATAAACAAGTGGCAAGAGATACCGTTTTGAAATATCTTGAAAAAGATCAATTTAAAAATAAGATTTTATTTCCGCGAATAAATGACCGAGAAAGCGGACAATTGCTGAAGGATGTGATGGCATTAACAGTGGAAGGCATTACTGGATTTATGTACCCTAAGTCAAAAAAAGGGGAGGATATTTACTTCTTTGATAAGTTATTGGAGACAGTAGAATTTGAAAAAGGAATAGAAAAAGGCTCGTTTAAAATCATCCCTCTAATCGAGACTTCTTCTGCAGTTTTGAATGTCGAAGAAATATGCAGAGCCTCCAGCCGTGTGGTTGCAATCGCATTTGGCTCTGAAGACTTCATTACGGATTTAGAAGGTATACATGATTATGAACATAATAGTTTATCCACTCCGCGAGCGGTAATAGCCATGGGTGCGAGAGCTGCAGGTGTAATTCCGATAGACACAGTTCATATTAGGGTTCATGATTTAGAGGATTTAGAGAAAAACCTTATTATTTCTAGAAATCTAGGGTTTGAAGGTATGTTGGTTTTACACCCAAAAGAATTGCCCCTAGTTCATAAATACTTTTCACCATCTCAAAAGGAAATTGAAGATGCAAATGAAATGCTAAGTTTAGCAAAGGAGGCCGAACTTTCTGGAGTAGGTGTTGCCATAAAAAATGGAAAATTTATTGGACCACCTATGATTAAAAATGCAAATAAAATTTTAAAAAAGGACAATCTAATAAAGAATAGAAATAAATAAGTTTGAATTACTAAACTTAACGATGATGCTATGGCTATAGGAGGTTATTTTAGTTTGGAATTGAATAAAAATTATAATACATTTTATTCAAAAGAAAATTTAATTTTAAATTCAGGTAGAAATGCATTACTACTTATTTTAAAAAATTTAAAAATTAACAAACTATATATTCCATACTTTTCTTGTGAAGCTATTTTGACACCTATAATTCAGTTAAACCTTCAATATGAATTTTATTCCATTGACGAAAATCTTGAACCTATTTTAAACTTATCTAAAATCAATGGAAACTGTTTCTTGTTATACACTAATTATTTTGGTTTAAAAAATAAGTATATAGATAGAATCTCTAATTCAAATATAATCATTGATAATGCTCAAGCATTTTTCCATAAGCCTAAATTTGATTTGTTTTCATTCAATTCAATAAGAAAGTACTTTGGAGTTCCTGATGGAGCGTATGTATTTGGACCTTACTTTAAACCGGAGAATTTAAATCAAAATAGGATACTTGAGTCGTCTTTACATTTAATTCAAAGAATCGATGAGTCTGCAGAAAATGGTTATCAAGCATACAAAAAATCCGAAAATATTTTGGCTAATAAAACATTAAGTAAAATTTCTGAATTTAGTTTTCAACTTCTCCATACTATCAATTACGAATTTGTTATTGAAAGGAGAAAAAATAATTTCAACTTTTTACATGAAAAATTAAAAGATTCAAATTTATTAAGTTTTTCAGAGATAAAGGAATGTGTACCTCTAACTTATCCATATATGTCGAGTAATGAGAATTTATACAAAACTTTAATTGATGATAAAATTTATTGTGCAAAATATTGGCCTAATGTATTAACCTGGGCTAATGAAAATTCTTGGGAGTATAAACTTTCAAAGGAAACCATTCACCTTCCAATAGATCAGAGATATTCTGAAAATGATATGGAATACTTATTAAATAAAATATTATGAAAGATAAAATAATAGTAATTGGCGGAAAAGGAAGTGCTGTTGTTATAGCAGAACAAATTTATGATGCGGAGAAAAAAGGAGCAGAGGTGGAAATGTTAGGGTTTGCTTTTGACGATGAATCGTACGGAAATGAAATAGAAGGTTTTCCGATCTTAGGTAAAACCCATGATATCTATAATAAATATAAAGAGGAGTCTAATGTAAAATTCATTTTTCAATTATATAGACCGGATCTTATTCAAGAGAGAATTGATTTATTGAGTTCTTACAATATCCCTGATAACAAGTTCGCAACTTTTATCCACCCATCTGTAGTTATTTCAAAAAGTGCGAAAATCGGGTTTGGAACCGCTATAATGGCCAACTCAGTGATAAATGCCAACGCATCTATAGGAAATCATTGCACTATACACTCAAATTCTCTTATCGGCCACGATACTAAATTGAAAGATTATAATTTTATTGCTGCTCACAATGTATTCGGGAGCAATATGAACGTAGGATCTGGAAATTTTATAGGGTTAAATTGTACATTTAACAACTATATTGAACTAGGTGATTTCACTTTTGTTGGAATGGCTTCCAATGTCATTAAAGGCATAGAATCGAATAAGAAGGTATATGGAAATCCAGCGAAAGAATTTATATCTAAAATTAAACCTCTATAACTCAGTTAATCTTCCGATTTCGAGGGTTTGTGTTTAGTCTATAGTTATAACCTTGTTTCTTTTATAAGGACATCTGAAATATTATAACTTTATAAAAAGGCTGAAGGAAAATGATAGTATGTTTGCTACATGATATATAAAATTCATTTATTCTAAATTTCTAAAAAATTTGGTGGAATGAAAAAGCTATTTTTAAATAAAAAATATATTAATTAATGGAAAAACGCCTTGAAAAGGAAATTCTCGTTACAATCCAAGGATGGGATAAGAACACAAAACCTATTGTAAGTATACAATGTATAACATATAATCACGAAAACTATATACGTGAGGCAATCGAAGGGTTTTTAATGCAGAAAACCAATTTCCCTGTTGAAATACTAATTCATGACGATGCTTCAACTGATAATACGGCAAATATAATTCGAGAGTACGAAGTACAATATCCTCAAATTATAAAGCCAATCTTTCAAGCCGAAAACTTACATTCAAAAAAAAGAGGCGCTATAACCAGAATTCAAAATGAAAGAAGCAATGGAAAATACATCGCCATGTGCGAAGGTGACGATTATTGGACCGATCCATTAAAACTGCAGAAACAGATTGACTTTTTGGAAAGCCATCCGGATTATACATTAACGGTTAGTGGATTCAAATCTATAAAAGAGGGGGAAAGCAAGGAGATTATAGAAAGCGGCGTTGTTTCTTCAAACCAAGAGAATGAAGAGGGGTTTACCTTCCTGTTAGAAGATACTCTAGAAGGCTGGAAAAGAAAGATTTTAACCGCCGTTTTTATTAATAATAAATCCGCTATTGCCGAGTATGGCAAATATAAGTATAGTAACGACAATCATTTATTCTATCATCTTTTAAAAGAGGGTAAAGGTTATTATTTCAAACAGGTATTTGGAGTTTATAATATGCATGAAGGTGGGGTTTATAGTCTTAAGTCTCAAGAAGAGAATCTTCACAAAGCCTATCTTATCTATCAAGAACTTTATGAAGTCAATAAAGATGAAATTAATAGAAGAAGGTATTTAAGAAGTACGGAAAAAATTATAGATTTAAAAGTCAATAAAGGACAGTTTAAAGATTTGCAGTTAAGTGGATTATTGCGAGAAATCCTATCTATTTGTTCGAACACAAAAGAAAAACTAAGAGTTTTTAAGTTACTCATCCCTTTAAAGTTAAAAAAAATCAGGTTGGCTGATAAGAATTAAATCGCTATTTATGAAATTATTATTTGTCCATATTCATTTAGGAACGGGAGGGATTAGTAAAACCATTCTTGATAGAATGAATTACCTCGTTGAAAACACTGATTTTGAAATTCATTATCTGGCAGAAATAGAAAGTCATAAGGAGCAGTTAGATAAACTTGACAATAAAATTAGCATACATTGTTTACATCTCAATGAAATTTTAAAAAAGAAGAGACCTCGTTTCCCTATAGTTGATAGCATTATTCTTAGAAGGAGAGTGAAAATTGCCTTGCAGAAGTATGTTGACGATATAAAACCAGATATTATTACTTCTTTAGATGATAGACAACTCAGAAAACTTATTCCATTCTTAAAGACGAACGCAGTAAAAATAATAGAATTTAGAAATTCTATCAATCGTAAAAAATTAAATGAAGGTTTTCAAAAAAACAAAACCATATCCCAGAAAGTAAAACAATGTGTTTCTCCTTCAAAGCTAATTTATCCTGATGATATTACCATACAAAACAAATATGATTATGCCGTATCACTTACTAAAGAAGATTTAAAAGACAGAGAGGCTTTAAAGATAAATCAAGAACAAATTTATAATACCATTTCTATCGAACAAGGAATCAAACCATTCAAGGAAAGAGAAAATATAATTTTGGCAGTAGGAAGGCTTGTCGAGGAAAAGAATTTTAAAGATTTGATAGAAGCCATCAGTCTTATTAAAAACGAATTGGGTTCATGGAAAATTCATATTTATGGAAACGGAGGTCAAGAAGAGACATTAAGACAAAGTATAAAAGAATATGGACTTGAAAATGTTATTTTTCTCAAAGGCTTTACTTTTACAATTTCTGAAATATACAATACCGGTAAAATTTTGATAAGTACCTCAATCACAGAATCCTTTGGTAGAACTCTTTTAGAGGCATTGGTTTATAAAACACCGGTTATAAGTTATGACTGCAAATGTGGTCCTAAAGAAATTATCGCTGATAAAATAAATGGTTATCTAATAGAGGAATACAATGTTCAGGATTTATCGGATAAGATTCTTAAACTAATCTCCAACCCTAAGTTGCTCAACGAGTTTTCTGATAACACGTATCGGGATTTGCATAAATTCGAAGAAGGAAAAATAATGCAGGAATGGATTGAATTTTATAAGAGTGTTGCAAAGTCTAAATAAAAGTGTTTCCAGATTGGTTCTTCCTGCGTTTCAATTTATGTTTGCGGAGTAACATTATAAATCAATATTTATCTTTTAAAAAATAAGCCGCTAGTAAGTATATCCTGTTCTACCTACAATCGTGAATCCTATATTCGTCAATGTCTTGATGGAATATTAAGACAGCAATATGATTTTGGTTTTGAAGTATTGATTTATGATGATGTTTCAACAGTTAATACTCAAGAAATCATAAAGGAATATCAAGAAAGACATCCTGATATAATCAAGCCTTTAAAAAAATGGTTGAATTAAAGAATTAGACTGTTCTAGTTTTTAATTTGGAATTTAAAAAACATTTGCCGTAAAATATTCAAGTTTATAAATAAATATTTTAAAAAAATGCCAAAGAAAATTGCGACTATTTAGTCGTAGACTAAATGCTAACTCATAAAGAAACCAATGCTATTATTCCATTCAAAAAACGTCTCAAAATAATAGAGGCAATTCAATAGGTAGTTGAGGTTGTTCCACAAGCCTATATGGATAAAATAGCGGCTTGGAAGGAGTTCTAGTTGAACAAAATGTTTGTTGGAAGCGATTGGAAAGGCAAAGAAAAGTGGAATAGCTTAGAGGAAAAGTTTGCCAAGGTAGGTGTGGAAATCCAGTACTTTCCATATAGTAAGGGAAAATCATCAACACATTTAAAAAATGTATTGACTCATCTTTTAAAGAAATAACAATCTTAAAAGCGTTTAGCAAATTATAGATACCTGCATTGCAACTAGTGTACTCTGGTCTAATCGTAGCTATAAGTGTTTAAAAAAGACTGAAATTTTGTTATATTCGTGAAATAGATAGGGAATTATTTCACACATGTTTTAGCTTGAAATCTACTTCCTGCCGGATTTGTGACAACTAGTGTCGTAAGTTTCATTTCGATAAATGCAACAAGAATAAAATTAGAGCCATCAAAGGATTTTATATTGTTAGAAGAAATTGTAACTTTCTTTCCTCAGAAAATTTACACCATATTAGGTGGGAATAAACGAAATGCTATAGTCTTTAAGTAGTTTTTTGTTGAATAAGTCTTTCTTGTCAAAGACGACGAATTTAAGTTGAATTATAAAAGAATGACTAACAACAAAGTAGTAATAAATTTTTGTCCTACAGGGATGATTCCCACTAAAGAGCTAACTCCTCATGTTCCCGTTTCACCAACCGAAATAATAGAACAAACCCATGAGGCTTATGAATTAGGAATTACCATTGCGCATTTGCATGCCCGCGAGTTGAATGGTACGCCAACTTGGAGGCCGGAAGTCTATCGCGAAATTTTTGAAGGTGTACGCAAGCATTGCCCGCATCTAGTGATATGTGGCAGTACTTCGGGGCGTGATTTTCCAGAGTTCGAAAAACGATCTGCGGTAATAGATTTAAAACCGGATATGTGCTCCCTTACCTTATCTTCACTTAATTTTGTATCTCAAGCTTCCGTTAATAGTCCAGATATGATTGTTCGATTAGTTAAAAGAATGCAAGAAAATGGGGTGATACCTGAAATGGAATGCTTTGATTTAGGGATGATTAATTACGGTAAATATTTAATAAATAAAGGATATATTGAAGGTCCATTTTATTGGAATTTATTATTCGGTAATATCGCCGGTTTTCAAAACGCATTTGGACAAATAGGAATTGCCCTAAATGAAATTCCCTCAGATCATTTTGTAGGTTTAGCGGGTTTAGGTGCAGAACAGTTACCAATTAATTCGGTAGCAATTTCGATGGGGTATAATGTTCGTGTTGGGATTGAAGATAATATCTGGTGGGACCGGAAGAGAACTAGGTTAGCTACCAATATTGATTTGATTGAACGTATCCATAGTTTAATTGAAATAAACGGAAAGGAATTTTTTAAACCTGAAGACTTTGGTAAACTAGGATTTTACAATCGAAAATAATATGTATAATAAAGTTCAGGTTTTAGGGACATCGGTCTATGTTTTTAGCGTTATAGCTGATATTCTTACAGAAGAGAAGTTAACCGATAAAATCGAGGTTTATTCTAATTTAGATCGAGAAATATTGCCTTTTACGCCTGTAAAAAGCATTCACTTTACGAATCATCTTAAGGGTGTGTCTCCAGATAAAGAAAATCCGGTGGTTTTTGGAGTGACAAATTCTAAGAATAAAATACCTGTTTTTAATTATTTTCAGGAAAAACATAATATTCAAAAATCTAATTATTGCAATATTATCCATAGTTCATGCTCAATCGCACCTTCTACTGAACTGGGAAATGGAAACTTTATAGAGCAAAAGGTAGTTATTAGTTCGCAAACAATATTAGGTTTCGGAGTGTCCATTAAAAGAGGTGTTCTAATTGGTCACCATTGTATAATTTCAGATTTTGTAGATCTTAATCCCGGAGTTGTGATTTCTGGAAGAGTTAAAATTGGAAAGGGATCTGTTTTAGGTTCCGGATGTGTGATTATCGACGGAATTACAATTGGGAGCGATACAATAATAGGCGCTGGCAGTTTGGTAACAAAAGATATTCCATCAAATGTGGTAGCCTATGGGAATCCGTGTAAGGTGGTTAGAGATAACAAATGATTTCCCAATCGCGTTTTTAAAAATATTAAAAGATAAAATTTGTTGCGTTAAATATTCAGAATATAAAGATGATTAAGCATTATAGGATTTCAGAATCTGAAGAACATGAATAAACCATTGGTAAGTATTTCTTGTGTTACATTTAATCATGAACCTTATATTCGCCAATGTTTAGAAGGATTTATGATGCAGGAATGTAATTTTGAGTTTGAAATATTGATTCATGACGATGCATCAACAGATAAAACACAGGATATTATTAGCGAGTATGTGTTAAAATATCCTAATATTATAAAACCTATTTTTCAAACAGAAAATCAATGGTCGAAAACCACAGGGGGGATGAATGCTCACTTTAATTTTCCGAGGGCAGAAGGCAAGTACATTGCAATTTGTGATGGCGATGATTATTGGACGGATCCTCTGAAACTCCAAAAGCAAGTTGATTATATGAAGGAGAATGAAGATTGCTCATTATGTTATCATAAAATACGCGTAAAAATGGCGGATAATAGCACAGAGGATTACTTTTTTGGTGTGAATGTTGAAGAACCAACAAAATTCACTTTAGAAGATTTCATAAAAACAAACAATGGCATGGGGATTCGTACTCCTGCAATGATGATTAGATCTCAATATGTTTTAACCATGCCTAATTGGATGATGAAATCCTTTATTGGTGATTTAGTTCTTCAATTGTACTGTGGTTCACACGGGCAATACGGTTATCTACCTGAAGAAATGGCAGTTTATAACCGTGGCAATCCTGGTGCTTGGAGTGAAAATAACCAATCCGTTGAATGGCGTTTAAAGCAAATCCGTGATTTGAATACAGCTTATTCGCTCTTTGATAAAGCTACAAACTATAAATATCACGAACTTATTGGCAGGAGGAACAACAATTGGATTAGGAGTCGAGTAGAATATGTACAGAGAAATTTTAATCGTTCCGATCAATTTAAAATAATTCAAAAACATTTTAAAACTTTGATTATTCCAGATAGAAAGAACGCCATTATTTGGATTCGATTTTTTCTTGGAAATAAAATATTCCAAAAATTAATTGAATTAAAAAAATAAGTCATAATATTCCTTATTTTCAAATCAATCTTGTAATCAATCCATGTAATTTTATCACTTATAAAAAATATTCGAATGCATAATAATACCAAGATTATCGGTTACACCACAGGAGTTTTTGACCTGTTTCATTTAGGCCATTTAAATATATTAAAAAACGCTAAAGAAAACTGTGATTACCTTATTGTAGGCGTAACCGTTGACGAAATGGTGTCTTATAAAGGAACCGATGCTATTGTTCCATTTGAAGAACGTTTTAAAATAGTAGAAGCTATAAGATACGTGGATAAGGTTGTTCCCCAAACATCAATGAATAAGATGGCAGCTTGGGAAGAGCTGCACTTTAATAAAATGTTTGTTGGCAGCGATTGGAAAGGTTCGGAAAGATGGAATGAAATAGAAAAGAAGTTCGCCAAATTAGATGTGGAAATTCAATATTTTCCATATACCAAAGGGACATCATCAACACATCTAAAAAATATATTTAATCAGCTTTTAAAGAAGAGCAATCATTAAAGTTTTTCCGGATAATGAAATGAACGAATTACAAAGAACAAAACGGATTTTATAATCTTTAAACTTGGAAAAATTATTTTTGAATCTTTAATTTTGTTTTTGGATTCTAATATTTAAAATTTTACAAATTGCAAGGGCATCATTTTAATTAATGTCTTTTCTCAAAACGATTTAACCTAATACTTCAGAAATTATAGAACAAAATTACATGAACCATTCTCAGCAGAAAACCATAGTTAGTGTAACTATGATTACCTATAATCAAGAAAACTATATTAGGGAGGCTATAGAAGGCGTCTTGATGCAAGTTTGTGATTTTGGTGTAGAACTTATCTTATCAGATGATGGCTCTAATGATAATACGGAAGCTATAGTATCTAATATCATAGATAACCATCCAAATGGTCATTGGATAAATTATGTTAAACATTCCGCTAATAAGGGCATGATTAATAATTTTTTATGGTCGCTAAGTCAAGCAAAAGGAAAATATATTGCCTTGTGTGAAGGCGATGACTATTGGACAGATCCTCGAAAATTACAAAAACAAGTAGATTTTATGGAGGAAAATTCTGATTGCAGTATGTGTTATCATTCAGTACGGCATAGCTTTATGACTAACAATATGGTAGATCAGATTGTTGGTCCAAAGTCTTCGGTAAATATAAAATACACCTCTAAGGAATTTATAAAAAGTAAATATGCCCGAACAGTAACGCTTTTAATTAAAACTTCTGTCTTTAATAACGCTCCAACGTGGATGTTAGACTCTCCAATAGGGGACTATCCTTTACAAATGTTATGTGCCTTACGAGGAAATATCGGCTACATTGGAGGTAACCCTATGGCAGTTTATAGGGTGGGTGTGCCTGGTTCTACCAATCATGGAAGGTTTGGTAGTAAAGAAGAACAGAAAAAATGGATGCGGAAACGTTTATATAATTATAAGAAAAGTCGCGATTTATTTAATAAGAATTCTGATTTGGAATACCACGACATTATTAAAGAACAAAAACAGCAGTTTAGTTTTGCGATGTTATATCAGGGTTTGGATAATTTTAGTAGATTAGAAATGCTAAAGCTTTATATTGAATATATTCCATTTCCATTGAAGATGGAACGAAAGTACTTTAGATTTTGGATTCGATTTTTATTGGGCCCAAAACTATATAAGTCTCTTAAAAAATAAATCTATTGTTACCGAGCAAAATCATGAATGAGTTTAGAGAAAAATTTCAAATTGAAAAATTTCAAATCCAAAAATTAGGTTCTTGGATTATTAGTCTAAGGCCTCAACAAGTGACCTTATGTTCGTTGGTTTTATCTTTAGATCGTAAATGTCCACATCTTGGTCAAATAACCGAAAAAGAGGGCGCAGAACTGAGTTGCGCTTTCAAATTTGTTGAGAAGCTATTGCAGAAAACTTTTAATCCCGAGAAGATTAATTATTTGGCATTAATGATGCTCGATCATCAAGTGCATTTCCATATTATTCCAAGATATAAAGACTCAATAGAATTTGATGATCAGATTTATAGAGATAAAGATTGGCCAAAGCCACCAAATGTTTTAAAACCTTTGGAACTCAGCGAAAATATACTAATTTCGCTGAGACAGCATTTAAAAAACAATGCTTAAATAAAATATTTTAATTTATGAATTGGAAAGCGAAACTATTTCATGAAGTTATAGCAATTTTAGCCCCAATTTTGTCAAGAGTTATTCCCAAAAAAAAGAATTACTTTGTTTTTATTCCTACCCACGATCGTAAGAGCATTCTTTCTGGAAACAGTTTAGCACTTCTCAAATACATCCAAAGAAATCATTCTGAAATAAAATGTGATTTGGTCATTTTTGGCGACAAAAGGATTGTTATCCAAGAAGAAGAAAATGGTTTAGATGTAAAAAGAAGCACATTATCAGGTTATTGGAGTATTTTAAGAGCCGAACATGTCATTCTCGATATGATTGTTTTTGATCCATTACTAGTATATGGTCAATTTTCAATTATTCAATTATGGCATGGTACTGGTTTTAAAAATATAGTCCTCTTAACTGAACATTCTGAGAATTATATCAATATAGCTCAAAAATTATCGCCTCAAATTAAATTAGTTGTTTCAACTTCGGAATCTGATGCACTTAGAAAAAATGCTTCATTTCTTGTTGATAATGCTAGTATTACTGGAGCGCCTCGCAATGATTTGTTTTTTAAAGGGAAAGACTACGTTCTTAGCTTGCGAGAAAAATATAATGTAAAGAACTATACCAAAGTCATCTCTTATACCCCCACTTTTAGAGAAACGTTAACTAAACTTCCCTTTTCTGATAACTTCTGGAAACAATTAAATGAACACTTATTTAAAAACAATGAGGTTTTTATAGTCAAAAAACATCCCTGGGATAAGCATTTAGAAATTCCTACCCATTATTCTAATATTAAGGATTATTCTGAATTAATTAAAGATCCTCAAGAATTACTTTTAGTTACAGATTTTTTAATTTCTGATTACAGTGGTATTATAACTGATTTTGTAATCACAAATAAACCCGTTCTACTTTATATGTACGATCTAGAATTATATCTTCAGAATTGTAGGTCTATGTATTATGACTTAGCGAAAATATTGCCTAAACCCTTTGTTTTTAAAGAAGAAGAGCTCTTAGAGAGAATCACAAATAATAATTGGATGGAGAATAAGGAATATAAAGAAAGCTATAAATCTTTTAAAAACCAGTTCCATAAATATTTGGACGGTAACTCAAGTAAACGTGTAACTGAAGAGATTTTAAAATTATA
This sequence comes from Aequorivita sp., assembly GCA_052105975.1. Lineage (GTDB taxonomy): Bacteria > Bacteroidota > Bacteroidia > Flavobacteriales > Flavobacteriaceae > Aequorivita. The sequence continues at coordinate 28,628 of JBQEAY010000026.1, forward strand.
GCTATCAGCAATCCAAACAATATAATCGACTACTTCTAAACAGTTCCTTTAAAAACCTTACTTTTGCATTTGCTTTTTAAGCAAACAAAACCTTATCAACTCTATTATGAAAATTACAATTCTTGGCGGCGGATCTTTTGGAACTGCTTTAGCATGCGAAATAGCGGAAAATAATACAAACCAAGTCACCATCTTGGTTCGCGATGCGCAAGTTAAAGAGGAAATAAATAAGGAGCATATTAACTCGAAATATTTTCCGAATAAAAGACTGCCACATAATTTAATAGCTTCTACGGACTTAGCTTCTTTGCGTGATGCTGAGTTGGTGTTTCTCGCTATTCCCACTAAGAGTATTCCGCAAATCACTAGTTCATTAAAGAAATACCTTAATCCGGAATGTCTAATTGTCAATGTAGCAAAAGGACTTTTTGACGAAGGACAAACCATCGTTGAGTATTTAAGAGAAAAACTGGAGTGTGATAATATCATCACTTTAAAAGGAGCCTCTTTTAGTGTAGAGATGATTAATTCAGCGCCTACGCTTGTAACCCTAGGTTTTGATAATAAAGCCCAACTTACTAAAGTAGAAGCTGCCTTTTCAAAATCCAATATTTTCCTGGATTATACAACAGATATAAGAGGGGTGGAGTTATTAAGCGCATTAAAAAATATTTATGCCATTCTTTTGGGGCAAATTGATGCCAAATACAATGCTGCCAATACACGGTTTTTATTTCTTACCAAGTCCTTTTCCGAAATAAAAATTATCCTTAAGGCAATGGGAGGAAAGCCCGAAACTATGGATTTAAGTTGTGGAGTTGGTGATATTTCCTTAACCGCACTCAACGATTTAAGTAGAAACCGTACGCTAGGTCTTTTAATTGGAAAAGGATTTTATAATGCCTCCTTCCAAGAAAACTCTGTAGTTCTAGAAGGTATCAAAACCTTAAAATTGATAGATTCCATCATCTCAGATGACTTAAGAAAGAAGCTTCCTTTGTTAGAAGAGTTAATTTCCTTATTGGTAAGAGAAAATAAAAAAGCCATCAACTTAGACTTCGATGAACTTTTTAAAAAGAATTATACTACGGTATTAACCTATGGAACATTTGACCTCTTGCATTACGGTCATTTAGAGATTTTAAGACGCGCCAAGCAATTAGGAGATAGGCTTATCGTAGGCTTGTCAACCGATACATTTAATGAAGGCAAGGACAAAGTCTGCGTTATTAAATATGAAAAACGCAAACAATTGTTAGAGGCGCTGCCTTACGTTGATCTCGTTATTCCTGAAAATACTTGGGAGCAAAAAGCCGATGATGTACAAAATCATCATGTTGATGTCTTTGTAATGGGAAGTGACTGGGAAGGAAAATTCGATCATTTAAATGAATTTTGTGAAGTTCGTTATTTCCCAAGGACCAAAGGAATCTCCACTTCGGCTTTAAAAAAGGTTTTGGACAAGGATTAGTTGCTTTATGGTTTATAAATTACTGTTAGGCTAGTGATTTATTAACTTAATTCTTAAGTTCTGCATAATACGTTGTCGTTTTACTTAAAGATATTATTTGTTTTACATTAGTAGATAAGGCAAAGAACTAATAAAGTCTTCTATGCTACTTAAAATATTAGACATTATTATTTTTCGTCAAGAAGCATCATTTACGACACTTCATTTTGCACGATATTAATATCATTTCATTTTGATAATCGAATTTAAAGTTGGGAGATGAAACTCTTTGTATAATAGAGGTATTGTTAAACAAAAAACATAACTAGGTTTTTATAAATAAATATAAGAATGATTAATTATAAAGGCTATGCCAAATTTGATTTACTCAATAAAATCACTCCTAAGTTAAAGCGAGTGTTAATAGTTGGCCATGAGGACTTAGAATCAAATGCCATCTCATTAGCCAATTATATTCAAGATAATTATCGAATTAAGGTCTATTTTGCTGTTGATCATAAATTTCATAAGAACATTTATAAAGTTTTAAACTCTAATGTTAAGTTAGTCTCTCTTAAAAGCAGACGTTTTATTCTTTCCTATATTTCATCTAAATATGTTTTTGCAACGCATCATTTACCATTTGACGGAAATGCAAGTAAGCGTCAAGTTTTCGTGAATGTTTGGCACGGTGCCTCTTATAAGAAACTAAGAATGGCTCGTGGTGGAGCAGGAATTTATGCTGATATAACTTTGGCCACTTCAAAATTAGAAAAAAAGGCATTCTCAGAATTTTTTGGCGTACGAATGGAATCGATATTTATTTCCGGTTATCCCCGAAATGATATGATGCTTAAAGCTCAAAAAGAAAAGATAGAGTTAAAGCGAAAGTGCAGACTAGGTCTTGAAAATTATAATAAAATTGTAATATGGATGCCAACATTTAGACGATCAAATAAAATAGGGGAAGGCTTTGATGTTTCAAAGATTAATGCATTTAACATTGCAGATTTTGACATCCATAAATTTAATGAAGAATTAAAGCAAAGAAATGCTGTTTGTTTACTTAAACTTCATTACTTCTATTCAAAAGACAATACATTTGAAAAATATAGCAATATCAAATTAATCAATGATGAAGCATTATTAGAAGATGGTTTATTGTTATATCAATTATTGGCTTGCACTGATATTCTGATAACGGATTTTTCCTCAGTCCAAATCGATTATACTTTACTAGATCAACCCATTATTGCCTTTAGTAAGGATGTAGCAGATTATAAAAAGACCCAAGGTCTATATTTTGAGGATATTGAAAATTGGTTGCCCACAAAGCTTATAGAAGATGATACCTCATTTTTTAATCATTTGAATTTTCTTTTGGAAAATAATGAAGATCCTTATGTCGAAAAAAGACGTAAAATACGAGATGTATTTTTTAAATATAATGACGACAGAGGCAGCGAACGTTTGGTTGCTCATGTGTTAAAAGAAAATGTGCCCAAAATAAAAAGCTAATATGGTTTCCTGATATATTGTCATTGATTTGACTAAAGAAAATATAGTCGAATAAATATATTACTTTTGCGATTTACTACATATAGACCAACTTTTTAGAATTCAAAAAATTTAATGAAAAATTTAAAAGTCACCCTAAAAAAAGGCTTAACAAAAACCTATCAAACAGGTATTGATTTGTTGAATAAAACACTACCTAAACGAAATCGAGTTATTGTAATTGGAAACCATACTATTGAAGATAATGCAGTTGGATTAGCAGATTATATAGCTACGCATTATGATATGCCCGTTTATTATGAATTGTCTAAAAAATACGCTCCTTATGTTTCTCACTTGCTTTCTCCAAAAGTTAAGTTTTTAGATGCTGCTTCCACTTATAAATGTCTTTTTAAAGCCTTAACAAGTAAATATATTTTTTATACGTATCCTTATGCTTTAGCACATTACAGTTCTTCCAAAAGACAAAAAATAATAAATGTTTGGCATGGAGCTCCTTATAAAAAAATGGCAAAAGGTAGGGGTAGGGGATCAACTGGAATTCCTGCTGATTTAACTATTGGAACTTCAAAACTATGTTGTGAAATGTTTTCGGAATTTTTTGATGTTCCCTTGGAAAGCGTCGTAATTACAGGTTATCCACGAAATGATATGATGCTCAACGCGCAAAAAGATAGGGCCAAACTAAGAGAAAAATTAGTGTCAAAACTCGGCAATTATAAACATTTTGTCATTTGGATGCCTACGTATCGATTGATTATGGGGTCTGAAGTGGAGGGGACAGATAGAATGCCCGCCGGAAAGGAAATGGAAAGAGAAGGTATATTCCAAATGCGCAATTTTGATGCAGAACGGTTTAATGCAATATTAAAAGAAAACAATGCCCTGTGTTTGGTTAAACCGCATCAGTTATTCTCAACGAATATAGACGAATCTTATTTATCAAATATAAAATTAATCAATAATGATTGGATTTTTGAGAGAGATATGTCACTTTATCAATTTCTTGCTTGTACGGATGCTTTGATTTCTGATTACTCTTCCGTAATGATTGATTATTCGCTTTTAGACAATCCCGTTTTCTGTGTAGCAGATGATTTAGAAGAATATAAAAAAACACAAGGCTTATATTTTGACGATCATGAAAATTGGGTGCCAACAGAACTATTCCAAAATCAGGATGATTTCTTGAAAGCAATAGAGCATTTTTTAAGTACTGGGGAAGATTCTTATCAAGTAAAACGACATAAAATCAGAGATGTATATTTTAAATACTTGGATAATCAAAGTTCAAAAAGAATTGTAGATTTTGCTTTTGAAAATAAAACTTTAAAAGACAATTAATTCACATTTCAAGATTTTTTTTAATAGGTCTAAAAATTATAATTGCCAAAAAAAGCAGGATGATAGAATTACAAAACATATATATCGAAAAAGCTGAAGACACGGTCTTCTTTAAAGCAGATTGTTTAATAGAGAACCAATTGCAAGTTTTGTGGTTTTCCACAGATATTGCCAATGAAAAATATATCTCAACATCAAATGCAGATGCTTTTATTCTATTTATCTTTTTTTATGCGGTTTTTGAGAATTTGGAATTCAAGTCTGATGTTCCAGTTTCCAAACGCTTAAAGTTTGGATTATTGGAAGTTTTATTACCAGCCTTTCAAGAGATGGGTTTTAAGGCGCGACCAGAACAGTTTTCGTTTGAGTTGGAAGATGACAGTGTTTATCCAGAAGCAAAAGCAGTAGGCACGGCAATGTCTTTTGGGATAGATTCCTTCTACACCCTTATCAAAGGAAATAACTCCATTCAGAAATTAAATTACTTAACACTTTTCAATGCAGGTGCCTATGGCAATTATGGAGGTGAAAAAGCAGATGAATTGTTTGATGCCATGAAGGATAGAGTTGATAAGTTTGCAACCCAAAACGACTTGGGGTTTGCTTGGGTCGACACCAACCTTAATGAAAATTTTAGATTTCCTTATATTCAGTCCCATACCTTTCGGAATTTTGCCTGCGTCTTGGTTTTGCAAAAACTATTTAAAACATATTATTACGCTTCTACATTTAGTATTAATAATTTTATTCTTACACAGTCAGATCCTTCCAATTATGACTTATTAAATTCAAAGGCAATTACCACTAACTCATTGGAATTTCATATTACCGGTTTAATCGAAAATAGGATTGACAAAACTAAAGTTGTTTCTAGCAATGAAATTTCTTATGATAACTTAAATGTGTGCTTAGTTACTTCGGATTATGCCGGGGCCAGTTTAGAGACAACCACTAAAAATTGCTCAAAATGCGAAAAATGTGTCAGAACTATGGTTACGTTGGATATTCTGGGTAAACTTGAGCTATATAAAAATGTTTTTGATTTAAATATTTATGCTAAAAACAAAAATAAATATCTAGCTCATTTGCTTTATAAAAAATATAGAGCAAATTATGTTTTCGCAAAAGATATATTTGATGAGGCTAAAGATCGAAATTATCATATTCCTGCAAAAGCCTATTACCTTGCGTCCATAAGAGTTTTTCAACCAATTATAAAAAAATTTAAGCGTTGATAATTTTAAATTCTGCTACTATCAAAAGGGATATTTCCGCTAATTTTCAGTATTCAGGCAGTAGATACCCTTTAAACTTAGGTAATACATAAATTTACAGCATGAAAATAGAAGTTATATATAGTGTTCTTACACTTTCCTTAATTCTTAATATCTTATTTATCTATTTTGATACGGTAAAATTTATCTGGCCAAAAATTAAAAATAGATTTGAGAAACGGAAAACGATAACCAATATAGCGGCGAGTACTCCCGAAGTAATAGCGGACAGGGGCTTGAAAATTTTAAAGACCAATAAGTCTTTGATGAATTGGAATGAACCTAAAGGCTTTACACAAGAGCTATTACTTCTAAAAAGTAAGCATTACTCGAAATCAAAGGAATATAGATTATACAACTATCCACGGGCTTATCTTTATTATGGGCTTTCTGAATATCTTGTAAAAACTCAAAATAAAGATAAACTAGTAGAATTAAAAAAAGTTTTTGATAATTTCATTGGCTTTGAAAATCAAAATACATTTAAAATCAATAGGATAGATCAACTTCCTTTCGGTTTGACCGCTTTAACGCTTTATGAAGCCTTTAAGGAAGATAAATACCTATATTTTTCTGAAGAATTATATAACTATGTACTTAAATCTGTTGGAGAAGACGGGATCATCTCATACCGTGAAGGTCAGGATGTAGTCTTTTTTGATACACTGGGTATGTTTGTCCCGTTCCTTATTAAATATAATAAATACAGGGAAAAGGAAAATTTATTGGAATTGGTCAAATCTCAGTTAGAGTATTATATCCAACATGGTATAGATAAAGAATCCTTTTTACCTGCGCATGCTGTTCATAGAGTATCGAAGGTAAAAGTAGGCTCTATAAACTGGGGACGCGGAATAGGCTGGTACTTAATCGCTTTATCCAATTATTATCAGCAAACTGGAGAATTTGAAAAGGAATTTAAAGGTGTTTTGGCTTCTCTAGATAAATTGAAGACTACGGAAGGACTTTGGCAACAATTCCCAGGAAGTTATGGGAAATTTGATGCCTCGGCAACCACTACTTTTTTATATTCATTCAGCTTTCTTGAAGACACTAAGATGAATAAAAATGAAGTCTTAAATAAGTTAAAGCCTTACCTTTCAACAGATGGTAGCATCCTTGAAACTTCAGGAGATACTTATGGACCTAATCATTATTCAAGTCTTTTTGGAAAAAGTGAATTTTCACAAGGAATGTTACTTTTGTTGCTGAGTCAATTAAAAAATTAGAAATGAAAAACAACTTAAAGATTGCAATATTAACGCAACCGCTACACGATAATTATGGTGGACTCCTCCAGGCTTATGCCTTAAAAGAAGTTTTAACGACTTTAGGGCACGAGGCTATAATAATAGATAGAAGAGGAGGGAAGCCAAAAGGATTGCGGAAGATTGCCTCTAGAATTAAAGGAAAACTCTTGGGTAGAGAGGTAATTAGTAAGAAGCACCAAGATATAATTTCCAAAGAGACTACAGCTTTCCGGGAAAAATATATTCCTAACTTATCTGAAGTTATTGAGGATAATGAAGGAATGTATAAATTAAACAATATGAACTTTGACGCCTATATTGTGGGAAGCGATCAGTGTTGGCGACCCAAATATTCACCGTATATAAGAAATTACTTTCTCGATTTTGCTAAGGAGAAAAGTAATATCAAGAGGTTATCTTTTGCAGCCTCCTTTGGGGTTTCTGATTGGGAATTCACAAACGAGGAAACACAAGATTGTAAAGAGCTTTTACAGCGTTTTGACGCAATTAGCGTGCGGGAAAAATCAGGGATTGTATTAGTGAATAAATATTTAGGTAGAAATGATGCCGTCCATGTAGTTGACCCAACTATGTTACTCGCTATAGATTATTATAAAAAAATTGCTGAACAAGAAGAGACGAAAGTTTCTAAGGGGAATCTTAAAGTGTATGTTTTAGATAAGTCAGATTCTAAAATGCGAATAATTCGCGATGCTGAAAAGAAGCTTGGTCTAAAAATGTTTGAAGTCCTTCCTAAAAAAAGATTAGGCTCTGAACCTGTAACCAGTCACAATGTCAATGATTTTGCCTATCCCAGTCCAGCAGAATGGCTGCGAGCCTACCAAGATGCGAAATTCGTTATTACAGATTCCTTTCACGGAACTGCTTTTTCCATTATGTTTAATATCCCTTTTATTTCCATTGGGAATCCAAAAAGGGGAATGGCACGTTTTGAATCTTTACTGAGTATGTTTGGACTCGAGGATAGATTAATTTCTGATAATTTAGAGAATGTTAAAATAGAATCGCTCATTAATAAAGAAATAAACTGGGAAAAGGTAAATCAGATTTTGGATAAGGAGAAGGCTAAAGCGCTTGACTTTTTAAAAACGAATCTTAATTAAATTTATGGTATTTTTTTGAAACCTTAGTTTATGTTTAGGGAAATTGATGTTGGTCTATTTTTACTTTTTAAAACTACCGACTTTCAATCATTTATAAAATAAAAGTTCAGATTACTAGGAAGCTTAAAAATATGCGAGCGTGAAAATTTCAATCATTTTACCGGTTTATAATGGAGAAGGCTTACTCCAAGAAACCTTAGCGCAAATTGCCAAACAGCGTTTTAAAGATTTTGATGTTATTATAATTAATGATGGCTCAACAGATGCTACTGAAAAAATTACTGTGGCTTTTTGTGAAAATGATAGTCGATTTAAGGTGTTTCACCAACCAAATGCTGGAGTTGCTTCTGCTCGCGACAAAGGCTTGAAGATGGCTTCAGGCGAATATATTATTCATCATGATGTGGATGATTATATGCCTTTGGACGCCTTAAAAAACCTCTATGAAGCTATTGTCCAAAATAATGCGGATATAGCGATAGGTGATTATAAAGTAGTAAGAGGAAAAACATCGAATGCTGTTAAACAAAGTTTTCAAGGAAATAGTGATGATCTAATCCAAGGTTTATTGGATGGCAAATTTCACGGTGCTTTATGGAATAAACTTATAAAAAGAAGTCTCTATGAGGGAGTTCAGTTTGAAGAAGGTATCAACTATATGGAAGATAAACTAATCCTGATTAGAATACTTTTTAAAAACCCCAAATTAACCTATGTTCCTCATGTAGTTTATCACTACATCATGGATGAAAATTCTTTAAGTAATAATTTGTCCGATGATTCTTTTCAAATGATTAAAAAAGTAATTGAACATTTAGAAAATGACTTTAAAGTGCGCAATTTAAATTTTGAATTAACAAAGATAAAACTTGGGTATAGATTGGGAGCCATTTTAAGAGATAAAAAACTTAACCATAAAGAAGTTTTTAAGGAAGTTAATAATCAAATTCTTAGAACGAAAAATTTAAAAGTTCAACATAAATACCTATTGTTTTTTGAGAGTTTAGGGGTTACTTTTTTTTCAAAGATATATAGAAAACTGAGTTGGAATTAAATATTATTTTTAATTCACTAATATACAATGAATTAACTCTCTAGTTGTATTTTGTAAGAATTAAACTACGTATTGAGCAGCGCCGAGCATAACTAAAGAAAGGATATATGATTCTGTTGGACAAAATCATCCAAAATTGACTATTTTTGTCCGCTTAAAATAAATTAAAATCGGATGTTTATTACCAAAATGCTTGAATGATCTATTTATGAATTGACCAATTATCATATCACTCAAATTATTACAGAAACTCGGGTGGCTTTTTGATTATTACAAGGCCGTTAATTAGGTAATCTACATTGGCTTATTTAATTGATAAAAACTAGTGATACTCATTCTTATTAAAAGTATAATATTCATTTACTTTAATAAAATTTATAAATGAAAAATATAAAAAAAGTAGTAAAAAAGAAACTATTAAACTCAAGTGTTGGCTCCTTGTTGTTTTATAGAATAAGAATAGCCAGAGAACGTCTGGCACTCAGTCTTATGGACGATTATACTTATATCAAAAGAAATTATAAAAAGAGATATGGAACCACGATTGACCTGAAAAACCCTAAAACTCTTTCTGAAAAATTGCAATGGCTCAAACTGTTTTATCGCAACGAAAATATGCCCATTTGTTCAGACAAATATGACATCAAGTACTATCTTCAAAAACACGGCTATGAGCATCTATTGAACAAGGTAATAGGTGTCTATGAAACTGATGAAGAGATTGATAATATTGATTTGAAGACACTTCCAAGTTCATTTGTGGCAAAGGCAACCCATGGTAGTAGTTGGAATTTGATTTGTTGGGATAAAGATAAATTAGATTGGAAGCTTCAAAAAAAGATTTTTAAACATTGGTTAAAACTCAACCTTTTTGTTTTTGGAAGAGAATGGAATTATAAAGATTTGAAACCTAAAATACTATTTGAAGAAATTATTGATTATAAACCTTTGGTTGATTATAAAGTCACTTGTTTTAACGGAGAGCCAAAATACTTCCAAATAAACTCTAAACACGAGGATAAAAGTTATATTGATTTTTACGATATGGACTGGAATAAAATGGGAATAACCCTGACTGGTCATCTTAATACGGACTATGTAATTCCACCTCCCCCTGCAAAAGAAAAGTTGATCGAAATTGCAAAAGCTTTGAGTAAGGAATTTCCTTTTGTAAGGGTCGATTTTTACAATTATGAAGATATTATACTTATAGGTGAATTAACTTTTTTTACGGCGTCAGGACTACGTCCACTCTATCATAAAACCAAAGAGATTGAAAAGTTGTTTGGATCTTATTTAGAATTACCGGAACCAAATCATAATATTAAACTTTATAATAAAATAAAAGCGTAGTTAAAAATGGTACCAAAAAAACGTATTTTATTTTTAACCAATAATCTAAGTGGCGGTGGCGCTGAAAAAGTCTTGGTCAACTTAGTGAACAATATGGATAAAAGTAAATATGATATTACTTTAAGAACATTGGTGGACCAGGGAGAGAACAAACAGTTTTTAACTAATACGGTAACTTATGAGTCTGTTTACAAAAAGGGGTTTAGAGGATTAAATTATCTTCATCTTATGCCTAAGAAGTATATATACAATAAAGTAGCTTATGGTCAATTTGATGTCATTGTGGTTTTCTTACACGGGGTACTAACAAAAATAGTAGCAAATGCACCATCATCACAAAAAACAATCGCTTACTTGCATGCCAATATGCAAAACTCTCCTTTTATAAAGAGCTTTAAATCTAAAGAAAAACTTCAATCTTGTTTTAAACAGTATGATGCTGTTGTTTCGGTTAGTAAAAGTGTAGAGGAGTCCTTCAAAATTGTTTCAGGAATTGAAGAGAAACTACATGTAATTTACAATACATTTGATGTAGAAGGCATTAAAAATAAAGCATCAGAAAAACTAGATGAAGAATATAAAGAGGAGGGACCAATTATGTTATGCGCCGTTGGGAAATTAAATAAGATTAAAGGTTTTGACCGGTTAATCAATGTTCTAGGAAAATTGAAGAGAGAAGGAAATATTTTTATTTTAACCATCGTTGGAGAAGGTTCAGATAGGTCGATATTAGAAAAATTAATTTTAAAAAATAATCTTACCGAGAATGTTTTTTTAGCTGGATTTCAAAGTAATCCGTATAAGTATATTTCCAAGAGCGATTTATTGGTAGGTTCATCTCTTACCGAAGGTTTTAGCTCAGTAGTAGTGGAAAGTGTTATTTTAGGTGTACCAGTTATAACCACAGATACCTCAGGAATGGCTGAAATACTAGGTGAAAATGATGAATACGGGATAATTGTTGAAAATAATGAAAAAGCTTTATATAATGGCCTGGGCAAGATGCTACGGCATAAACAGCTTTTAAATTTGTATAGTCAAAAAGTAAAAGGAAGATCCTCCTTCTTTTCAACCCAAAAAACAGTAAAAGAGGTAGAAAACCTTATAGACGATATCTAGAATATGTTAGAACCACTTCCAACTACCTTAACAGTTTATACTCCAACATATAATCGCACTAAGACATTGCCGGTTTTATATAAGAGCCTAATTCAACAGAAGAATAAAGGCTTTATATGGTTAATAATAGATGATGGATCTACCGACAATAGTGTTGAGATGATAGATGTTTGGAAGAAAGAAAACCTGATTCCAATAAAATATGTATTTCAAAGAAATGGTGGGATGTTAGCCGCACATAACACTGCTCATAAGTTAATTGACACAGCTTTGGCTGTATGTATAGATTCTGATGACTCTTTGGGTATTGATGCAGTAGATATAATTTATAAAAGTTGGTCCAAATTTAAAGACGACGAATCGGTAGGAGGATTCGTAGGACTTGATAGCTTCACTAATGGAAATATAATTGGTAGTAAATTTGTAGCGAGCCAGTTAAAAGTAAAATTCCGTGATGTTAAGGAAGTTGGTGGGGACAAAAAATATGTTTACAGATCAAAGCTGCTAAAAAAATATGGGCCTTACCCAACTATTGCAGGAGAAAAATTTCCTGCACAAGATTATTTGTATAGAAAAATAGATAAAGATCACTGGCTTGTAACAATAAATGAAGTTCTTTGTATCGTTGAATATCAAGAAGGAGGAAACTCTTCTAATAAAATATCTTCTTACATTAAAAATCCTAAGGGCTTTGTTTTATACAGAATTCTTATGATGGGTAGCAATAACAGCTTAAAAATTAAATTTCGAAATGCTATTCATTATGTAGCCGGGTGCATTTTAATAAATAAATATACAAAGATTGTTTTCAATAAGTACTTTTATCTCACAATCCCGGCGATTTTACCAGGTATCCTCTTATACTTTTTTTTGATTTTTAAGAAAGAGGGTTCAGTTAATAAAAAATTAAATATCCCAAATAATCATTAGACTTATTAAGTTAAGGTATTTAAATGTAAAAATAGAATGAGAGAATATAATATTCACAATTTAGTATCAATCAATATTGATGATAACCTAGAGGAAACAAATCGTATTCATGATTTCCTAGGTTCAATCAATAATGATACGCCGGACACAGGCTTTAAAATATTGATCAATAAAGTTACAAATATTGATTTATCTGACCACAGGGAATATTCAGATGGAATTTATATTAGTCCGAAATCTCTGATTGATATTAAATATGGAATAGAAGTAATTATAACAAGCGATACAATTATATTAAACACGAAATTTCGATTTATAGAATGGTTAATGTACATGCTTCAAATTGCCTTACTTAAACGTGATGCTGTTCTAATTCATGGCGCCGCTGTTTCAAAAGAAGGAAAAGCCACCCTTTTTCCATCTTGGGGTGGAGTGGGTAAAACCGCTATACTAAATGATTTTGTTAAAAAATATGATTATAAAGTCATAGGGGATGATTTATTAATACTTAATTCTTCCGGAGAGGTGTTTTCTTTCCCTAAACCGATGGTTTTATATCCATATCACAAAAAATTATTTCCAGAGATTTTTGATAAATCTCCTAGTTTGATTCCTTCAGGTTTAACTAAACAGGTTTCTAGAATTGTTCCTAAGGTTAAAAAAATGTTATCACCATTTCCTCGTTTAATGAATTTTGCACGAAATCATAACCCTCAAGTTAAATGGGCTTTACCAAGTGAAGTATTTGGATCGGAAAATATTGAAAACAAGACTGTAGTGAAAAATATTTTTTGGTTAGAAAGATCCAATCTTGAGACTAGTAGAGTGAATACTAATGATGTACTTCCATCTCAAATTTTAGGAAGTACGATAAATGAATTTGATCAAAGAGTCGTGCTTTGTGTCAATGTTCTAATGGGCTTAGGGAAAATTGATAATAACGAATACTTAATTCGCTGGAATGATATCCTAGAAAAAGGTTTGTCTAACATTGAAAAGGGATGGATTAACGTAGCTAGTTCTGTAAGTATAGACGATATTGGAGGTGTTGTAAATGACATTCTAGAGAATGATAATAAATGAATTTACTCGTTTTAGTTAGTAAAACTAGCTTAAACACTTGAAAAGGATAAAAAACTTTGAAAACAATTATAAGAACCTCTACTGTTGCACTATCTCTCGATTTCCTTTTAGAAGGTCAATTAAAGTATCTTAACGAATTCTATGAAGTAATTGCCTTATCGGGAGAAGATGTTCATTTAGAAAATGTGAGAAATAGAGAAAAAGTAAAGACGATATCAGTTAAAATGGAACGGAAAATATCCATTTTTCAAGATATTGGATCTTTAATTAGACTGTATCGAGTATTCAAAGCCGAAAAACCGCAAATAGTTCATTCTATTACACCTAAAGCAGGTCTATTGTCAATGCTAGCAGCTAGATTTGCTCGGGTGCCTATTCGGATTCATACTTTTACAGGTCTGATTTTTCCTTCTAAAACAGGAATTATGCAGAAAATACTTATTCAAATGGATAGACTTTTATGTTGGTCTGCTACTAATATTTATCCCGAAGGTAAAGGTGTAAAACAGGATTTGATTAACTATAAAATTACAGAAAAGCCATTAAATATTCTATCAAATGGTAATGTTAATGGAATCGATACAAAATATTTTGACCCATCACTTTTTGCAACCACTAGAAACACTTTACGTAAAGATCTCAACATCCCAGAAGACAGTTTTGTATTCGTTTTTGTCGGCCGGCTAGTAGGAGATAAAGGAATCAATGAGTTGGTAGCTGCCTTCCAAAGTTTAAATTTGTCGCTCCCCAGTCACCAATCTCGACTTTTGCTAGTTGGTTCTGTGGAAACTGAATTAGATCCATTAAAGGAAGAAACTTTAAATGCAATTGAAAATAATCCAAATATAATTGCTGTTGGCTTTCAGAATGATGTCCGTCCTTATTTTGCTGCAGCAGATGTCTTGACTTTTCCAAGTTACCGTGAAGGCTTTCCAAATGTTGTAATGCAAGCTGGTGCCATGGGGTTGCCATCTATCGTATCAAATATCAATGGCTGTAACGAAATTATAATTCCAGGTGTAAATGGAATAATTATTCCTCCTAAAAATACACAAGCCTTAGCAGAAGCAATGATATTATTGCTAAATGACAGCTATTTATATCAGCAACTAAAAGATAATTCCAGATCACAAATTACAAGTCGTTTTGAACGGCAACAAGTTTGGGATGCTCTGCTGGAAGAGTACCAAAAACTTCTATAGAAAAGAAATAACTTGCAGCGCGCTTAAATTCAAAAACCATCGACAGGTCAATGATAGTCAGACGAGATTATGTTACATATTGGAGAAAAAGCTTGGCTATTAAGAACACAATGAACCAATTTTAAATCTGATAAAAAGAGTACACACTTGTTTTATACGAAAGCATCATATTACAAGATTGTGGTTGAATTATTTATTGAAACTTTAATTTATGAAATTCAGAACAGATATTAGTTTTCTTCGCGCTGTCTCAGTGCTGATAGTACTTTTTTTCCATTTTCAAATACCTGGGTTTTCTGGTGGATTTTTAGGGGTCGATGTGTTTTTTGTGATTTCAGGTTTTTTAATGACCATGATTGTTTTAAGAGAATTTGAAAAGGACACATTCAGCTTAAAAGGGTTTTATATAAGAAGGATTAGAAGGTTGGTTCCTGCGTTATCAATCCTTCTTCTATTTGTTTTACTCATTTCTGTTTTTTTCTTTTTTGAATCTGATATAAGGTTAAATGCAAAATATGTCGCCCTTGGAGACGCCTTTGTCTCAAACATTTATTTTTGGAAATATCAGGATTATTTTAGCTCTACGGACAATATTCTTTTGCATACATGGACGCTTGGAGTGGAATGGCAATTTTATTTGATCTATCCACTTCTTTTGATGGCCTTAAGGAAGACATATTCAAAAAACAAAAAATTATTTTGGAGTATTTTGACTTTTGTTACTGCAATCTCACTGATTATTATGCTTTTAGTAGGTAAATCATCTACCAATTTCATTTTTTATATGCTGCCTGCGCGCTATTGGGAGTTAAGCATTGGCGGTTTAGCTTATGGCTTAGGGAGATATCTAAATCCGCACAAGACGATTAAAACTTTAATTGTCTCTTTTTCTATTTTAATAATCGTTCTAAGTAATTTCTTTATTACGCCAAGTGAATTATGGCCCTCAGCGCTCACGTTATTACCTGTTTTGGCAACATTTGCTATTTTGACGCTCAATGTTGAATTATCTTTTTTTGACTACCCAATCGTAAGGTTCTTTGGAAATATATCGTACTCACTTTATTTATGGCACTGGCCCTGGTACATATTGTTTAAATACTTTGGTTTTATAAATTGGTCTGCAATACTTTTAATTACGATTCTTTCTATTTTATCAGCTTATTTGTCTTATAAATTTATAGAGAGCAATCGTAAATTGGCCACAGCTAAGTTTGCTATAGGTTCTGCAGCGATTGTGGGGATTTTGGGGCTGCTATTGTTTCTTAAACCTGAAATCACTCGGAACCTGTCAATCTATCAATCAGATGAGTTCAAAATTGGTAATTTTAAAAATAATTATCTTGAATCTGGAAAAAAGGATGCCCAGTTCAATCCAATAGGTTGTTTTATAACGAGTGGTCAAACTATTAATGATTTCAACAAAGAAACCTGTTTAAAATGTTCAGAATCTAAAAAAAATATATTATTAATGGGTGATAGTCATGCCGCCCAATTCTCTGCTTCTTTAAGAGGCCTTTCGGAGTATAATATACTCGAAGCAAGTGTTGGCTTTACATTCCCACTTATAAATTCACGAGGGAGAAAAGGTTTGGTTGAACTTAATGATTATATGTATTCCGATTTTATTCCAAAAAATAAAGATAAAATAGATCTAGTTCTAATCTCAACACATTGGTTAATGAATAATAGTGTTTACCTTAACTACACATTGGATGAAATTTTAAATATGTTGGATGAGACTATTCGTTTTTTTGATGAAAATAGCATCGATTATTTAATAATAGGTCAGACAGAAACTTATTCATTGGGTTTTCCAAAAATTCTTATGCTTGAGAACTATGGAAAAAAC
The DNA here is from genome assembly GCA_052105975.1 of Aequorivita sp. Taxonomy (GTDB): domain Bacteria; phylum Bacteroidota; class Bacteroidia; order Flavobacteriales; family Flavobacteriaceae; genus Aequorivita. The sequence continues at coordinate 45,181 of JBQEAY010000026.1, forward strand.
CCTGAACAATACATTAACGAGAAAGCGGCTATTTTTAATAATGAAATTGGCAAAATAGTTCCGAAAAGAAACTACATAGATGTCTATAAATTCTCTGAGTTAAATTATGTTGATGCTAATAGTGACATACCTTATATGTTTGATACGAATCATTTTACAAAATATGGTACTGATCAATTAGTTGAAAATTTAATAGGAAAACGAATTAAATTTATTTTAGAAAGTTCTAAATAGACTATAAATATTTATCCTCAAAAGGAGGTTCTATCTTGAAATTTACTCCACTTAAATCAATTCTCATATTGACGATGTTGCGTTGCCTATTTTGATAGGGATTATTGATAAAACCCTTAATTTACTAAAATCCTAGTGTCAACATTCGTGCATTCTTGGCTAACCCCACAAACCGTCTCATAACAAAAAAAAGGCCACCATAACGGCAGCCTTTCTTCAAAATATATTTCTAAAAGATTACTTTATCTCAAGCAATTCTAGATCAAAAGTTAGGTCTTGACCGGCAAGTGGGTGGTTTGCATCAACGATAATAAAATCGTCTTTGACATCTGCCACGCGCAATTGGCGTTCGGAACCATCAGGGTTTTTAGATACTAGACCCATACCAACTTCTGGCTTAATTTCCTGTGGTAGGTTTTCGTTAGGTATTTTTTGGAAAAGCTCTTTTTGAACTTCACCGTATGCTTCCTCTTTTGGGATAGTAATAGTTTTCTTTTCGTCCACTTTCATATCAACCAATCCTTTTTCAAAACCCGGGATTAAACGGCCTTCTCCAAGCTTTATCTCTAATGGCTCACGTTCTATAGAACTGTCGAACACTTGTCCGTCGTTCAGTTTTCCTGTGTAATGAAGTTTTACGGTTTCATTTCCTGTTACTTGACTCATAATGTTTGTTTTTTCAATTATTTAATCAATAAAGGGCAAAACTAGAGGTTTGTATTGCAAATTCCACAGAAAACGGGCTTTAATTGGATATTTTATGTAAATGTTAACGAATTGAGTTAGTTTTAAAGAAGAGCCACGAATGACACTAATTTTCACGAATTCATTCTTTTCTTGAAAATGATGCCGTAAACAGCTTATTCTAGATTTCACGAACCTGCCTGCCGGAAGGTGGAACAGACTTTCGGTCTGTTTCTAATGCCTTGTAAGATTAGTTAATAGTTATAAAATCCATAAAAATAAAGTTGGATAATATACTCACTCCTATCTAAAAGGCAGGTTCGGGCGGGCTGCTTTGCTAAAAGACTTACGATTTTTCCTATAGAGGGTTTGTATTCAAAAATCAAGATTACGAATCTCAATTTAAACTAGAGCTAGGCTTAAAAATACGAAATTAGGAGAATAACCTTAAAAGCTTGCCATTAAAAGCTGTTATGGTTATTCTCCTAAAATATAGAGTACTTGGCTCGATTGCCAATAAATCACCTACAGACTATTCCTTCCAGTTACCACTTTCCAAAATTTTCTCTTTTCTGTTATCTCTATTTTCGTCATAAGTTTTATACATATCTCCCATTTGAGATAGATATTTTTCTGGGTTGGCGTTACCGCGGTGGCACATTACACAGTTTACAACGTAAACTTGATGTGGAATGGGTTCGGGGAAGAAGGGCTTAAAATTTTTCTCGTTAATTTCATCGGTCATACTGATCATTCCACGGGCAATTTCCTTTTCAATCTTGGCATCGTTCGGAAAATCCAATTTTGTTGGATCCTTTTTACTGGGTACATGACAGTGATTACATTTAACCCCAAGAGCAAGGGTGTAGCTTTTCATAAGATGATTCAGACTGTCCTTTGAAATATCTTTTGGTAGCACTTTAAGGTTTTCCCATGGAGGTTGCGGCGAGTAGCCTTCATTTGCTTCAGGATTAGCCTTGAAAGCATATAATCCTATTACCATTATTAAAAGTCCAATTCCTGATAAGAGTGCGAGTAGTTTTTTCTTTATTTTCATAGTGTTTCTGTTTTTAATGGATTGTGGGATTAAGATATACAAAATTCTCCTTAGAATAATTTTAAATTATATGACAGAGAATAAAGAGTGAAGAGTAGAGAGTAAAGAGTAAAGAAAAAAGAATAAAGAAAAATGTACGTCCCTGATATAGGTTGACCACTTAAAGCGTGGAAAACTATGA
>JBQEAY010000027.1:0-41024 GCA_052105975.1 Aequorivita sp.
TCATAGTTTTCCACGCTTTAAGTGGTCAACCTATATCAGGGACGTACATTTTTCTACTTTCTACTTTCTACTTTCCAATTTCTCACGTCTCACACCTCACATCTCACGTCTCAGATCTAGTACAAACCTTTATCCGCACATCAACTGCAGTAATAGCTCGTTGCGTTCCGATAAGCGGATTGATATCCATTTCAATAATCTCAGGAGCCGCTTCCACCAATGCCGAAAGTCGCTGAATAATTTCTACGAATATCTTTTCATTAGCACCTTTTTGTCCGCGGGCACCTTGGATAAGCTTATATCCTCTGAGGGATTGCACCATTGCTTTTGCTTCATTTTTGGAGATGGGGCTTAATCCTGCGGAAACATCGTTTAGCACTTCAATAAAAATTCCACCTAAACCACATAAAATAGTATGATTAAATCCTGGTTCCTTTATCACCCCAACAAAAAGTTCCAATCCAGCTAATTGTGGCTGAACCATCACAGCGGTTGTGGATTCAATCTGCATCAGTTGATCAAAAGTATCGGCAGCTTCTTCTTTATTGGCGATATTCATCACCACTCCCATAGCATCCGATTTGTGAAGCGGACCGACCACTTTCATGACAACGGGATAATCCATCGTTCTCATAGCGTTTAGCAACTTCTCTTTTGAGTTTTCAACGATTTCCTGAACACGTGGAATTCCTGCGGCATCCATTAATTCCACAGTTTGGGAAGTAGAAAGATATCCATCAGAAGTGGAGTCCATTACTTCTCTAATTTTTTCAACATCAATTTCTGGTAAAGAAATTTCCTCTGAAATTGGATCTGGAGTATTATAAACTTGAGCCAAGGCTTTTCCGAGTACAACCTCATCTGGAAAATGAATATGACCTTTTTTTAAAAAGGATTGAATTTCTCGCTGTGCATTAACTACTGATGGCAATACGGGGAAAATCGGTTTATTACATATTTCAAGTTTTACGCTTAAAACGTTATAAACATTTTCTACATTGAACAAGCCTGCGCTTCCAAAAACCACCACCATTGCATCTATATTATCGAATTTATGTTCGCAATAATCGATGATAATTCCTAGCTGCTCCGCAGTTCCTGTAGCTAAGAAATCTATGGGGTTAGCAATTGAGGAACCGGGATATAGGAAGGACTTTAGTTTTTCTGTATCTGGACCAGATATTTCAGGGACTTTAAGTCCACCTTTAGAAAGTTGATCCGCCAACATTACGGCCGATCCACCGGCGTGGGTAATAATGGCGATATTTTTTCCTTTTAATTTTTTATAATTGTAGATTGCCGCAACACTAAGCAATTGCTCTCGACTACTGCAATATACTATTCCCGCTTTGTCAAACAGAGCGCGAACCGTCATATCACTACTTGCAATTGCACCTGTATGTGAGGTTGCGGCACGACTGCCTTCCTCGGTACTTCCAGCTTTAATCGCTGCGATTTTAGCTCCTTTTTTAATCAGGGAAGTGGCGTGTTTTAAAAGTTTTTTTGGATTAGAAATGGTTTCCAAATAAAGTAATTTAACCAATGGGTCAGTTTCAGGATTGAAATTGATATCCATATATTCCAAAACATCTTCGGCACTCGTTTGTGCGGCATTTCCTGTGGAAAAAACGTTGGCAAAGGAAACGCCTAAAGCCATTCCAGCTTCCATAATAAAAACTGCCGTGGCTCCTGAACCTGAAATAAGGTCGCATCCTTTTGGATTAAAAGGTGGAACTGGCGCGGTAAAAACGCCTTTATAATGTTCAGTAATAACACCAATGCAGTTTGGACCGATCAAACATCCATTTACACTGTTTACAGTTTCTGTAATTTCCTCTTCCCACAGTTTTCCTTGTTCATCGCCCTCCCCAAAACCTGCCGAAATAATTATAAAGGCCTTGGTATTTTTTTCTTCTGCCAAGGTTTTAATGGTCCCTGGACAATATTTTGCGGCAATAGCGAGAATGGCGAGGTCTGTATTGGGAATTTCTTCAATGGAAGAATAGCTTTTAATTCCTTGTATTTTTTCTTCTTTTGGATTTACAACGCTTAATTTTCCCTCATAACCACCAGATATTATGTTTTTCAGCATATTGCCACCAGGTTTTTTGCTGTCGTTGGAGGCACCAATTATTACTATACTATTTGGTTGAAGCAGTTGTTTGTTGACCATTTTGATTCTTAAATTACAAGCGTTAAAGGTAAGTTTTGATGCTTTTCTAGGGAATGATAATTGTCATACAATCGAAATCTTGATATCGAGATTCACAAGGAAAATAAACCAATTTTTCAAGAAAATCACTTATTTCAAAAATTAGATAATCCAGAAATCATTTATTACGAACCATTTTAATTGCAGACAGGATTTTTGAAAGCTCATCACCTCATTTAATTGATAATTATCATATGGCATTGATAATATGGATTGTATTTTTGTGTCAAAAGGATAAATAAGATGAAAGATTTAATAAATAAGACGATTTCCAAAGCGATGGATTACCCTCAATACAATCTACTTTTCAAACAATTGGTAGCGGAGGGGAGATCTACAGGTGAACAAACTCAAGAAAAAACGGATTATACCAAATTGAATTTTAGCCGTAGTAAGCGATTGGACAAAACAGCCAAAATTTCTGATGAAGCAATGGAAGCTTTCAAAAACATATCTGGAAAACAGACTTGGCTGGTAATCAGTGAACCCTGGTGTGGTGATGCTGCACAAACACTTCCGTTTTTAAACAAGATTTCGCAACTTTCTGAAAACATCGATCTGAAAATCGTACTTCGCGATGACAATCTAGAGCTGATGGATCAATTTTTAACTAATGGATCACAATCTATTCCAATAGTTATAATGCTAGATGAAGATAAAAATGTGTTACAAAGTTGGGGTCCACGATCAAAAGCAGCTACAAAGTTGGTTAGCGATTACAAAACCGAACACGGAGTAATTGATGATACCTTTAAAGAAATGCTGCAAGTTTGGTATAATAATGATAAAGGGATTTCTATTGTGAATGATATTTTGGAAACGCTTGAGGTGAAAGCGTAAAGTTTATAGACTAAAGGGAGTCAAGACGTTTTGAACCACGACTCTATAAAAGAAACTATTCTGTTTTGGTCGTGCGTCGTACAGCGAAGCGGTCGTGATTCTAACCGTCTCTTTTCTGAAAAAACCTGACCAATATCATTTCTAATAATCAATAGATTTCTAACCTTTGCATAAATATTAACTTAAAATCCAACCCGGATTCCCCCTTTGGGGGTTAGGGGGCAAACCATGCAAATAGTATCTTCTCAAGAAGCCGTATCCATTGTAAAATCTAATGATCGTGTGTTTTTTCAAGGCGCAGCAATGACGCCTAATTTATTGATAGACACCTTATGTGAAAGATACCGCGAACTTAAAAATGTTGAAATAATTCAAATCCATACCCACGGTGAAGCAAAATATATGGATCCTCCGTATAACGAAGCTTTCCATCTTGCTAGTTGTTTTGTTGGTGAAAACACACGTAAAGGTGTAGATACTATCCACGGTGATTATATTCCGGTATTTTTAAGTGAAATCCATTGGCTGTTTAGGAGAAATATTCTTCCACTAGACGTTGCTTTTATTCAGGTTTCCCCGCCAGATAAACACGGGTATTGCTCTCTTGGGCTTTCAGTAGATGTTACTTTACCGGCTATCCAAACTGCAAAACGTGTTGTAGCCTTAATAAATCCAAATGTTCCAAGAACTCACGGTGATGGCATCATTCATATAAAAAGTATAGATTTTGGAGTGGAAATAGACACACCAGTTTATGCTGCTACTATTGGCGAGCCATCAAGTATTGAAGCTATAATTGGAAGAAACGTCGCTGAGTTAGTGGAAGATGGTGCAACACTACAAATGGGAATAGGTAACATTCCAAATGCGGTACTTCACAATTTACATAACCATAAAAGACTGGGAATCCATACCGAAATGTTTAGCGATGGTATTCTTCCGCTAGTTGAAAAAGGAATTATTACCGGTGAAGAAAAAGGAATAAAAACTGGAAAAATTGTTACTTGCTTCGCAATGGGTACCAAGAAGCTTTATGATTTTATTGATGACAACCCTAATATCCATTTCAAGGAGGCCGCCTACACAAATGATACTGCAATTATTCGCAGAAACCCTAAAGTAACAGCTATCAATAGCGCAATCGAAATAGATTTAACAGGACAAGTTTGTGCCGATAGTATCGGTATGTATCAATATTCTGGAGTTGGTGGACAGATGGACTTTATTCGTGGTGCTTCGCTTTCGGAAGGAGGGAAGCCTATTATTGCAATGCCATCGATAACTAATAAGGGTATTTCTAAAATCACTCCCTTTTTAAAGGAAGGTGCGAGTGTTACGACAACGCGTGCTCATGTTCATTACGTTGCAACAGAATACGGTGTAGTAAACCTCTTTGGAAAAGGATTGGAGCAGCGCGCAAAAGCCCTTATTTCAATAGCACATCCAGATCATCGAGAAGCTTTGGAGCGTGAGGCTAGAAAGAGATTCCATTAATTTTTATACTCAAAAAGGTTTAAAGAGTTTTGATGCGAATATGTAGACTTTAAGATAACTTTATCTTTAAAGTATAGTGGAATTATCTAAATTTGAAAAAAACCAATGTTATGTTCTCAAAAGCTTGTGAATATGGAATTCGGGCGGTGCTTTTCATTGCAGAACAATCAGAACAAGATAAGCGTCCGAATATCACACAAATTGCAAAAGCTGTAGATTCTCCCGAACCTTTTACAGCAAAAATCTGCCAACAACTTGCGCGAGGAGGAATAATTTTGTCCAAAAAAGGACCAAATGGAGGCTTCTATATAGAAAAAGACTCTACGCTCACTCTCGCAGATATTGTTGCTAGTATTGATGGGGATGCTATATTTAAGGGGTGTACTTTGGGGCTTCCTGAGTGTTCTTCTGAACGTCCTTGTCCAGTTCACGATCAATTTCAAGACGTTAGGGCTGGATTAAAAAGTATGTGTGAAAATACTACCGTACTTCAACTTGCCGACAAACTTCGAAAAGGCGAGACATTTTTGAAACTGTAATCTTCTACAAATCAGTTTAGAAAAATAATATGAAATATTTATTTCTGATAACTTTATCAGAAATAGGATTTTTACATATCTTTGTGAATTATTAACAACCTATGTTTTCAAAAGCGTGCCAATACGGAATAAAGGCTTCGGTGTATATTGCATCGCAGTCTGAATTGGGTATTCGCGTTAGTTTGAAGGAGATAGCATCAAATATCGATTCTCCAGAGGCATTTACTGCTAAAATTCTGCATCAATTGGCTAAGCAGGATATTTTGACATCCTTGAAAGGTCCTACCGGCGGATTTGAAATTCCAAAAGGCAGAGCTGAAAAAATAAAATTGAGCAATATTGTTGCGGCAATTGATGGTGATTCCATTTACATGGGGTGCGCCTTGGGATTTGATTCCTGCGATGCACTTAAACCCTGTCCAATGCATAACAAGTTTGTTGGTGTTAGAGAAAGCCTTAGAGAAATGCTTGAAAATACGAGTCTATTTGAATTGGCAAACGGCTTGGATATAGGTATTTCATTTTTAAAAAGATAAAAGCGTAAACTTATTTCGGACAAAAAGGTGAGAAATTAATAATTGAAATAAACCACTAAATAAAAAGCTAATAATTAGATGCAAATGAAAAAATTAAATTGGTTAATACTATTGGTTCTGGGCTGCATACCTCAGTTTGTGATGTCGCAAAACAAGGGTAGTATTTCAACAGAAAACTGGATGTCGAGTCCCGGGATTATAGGCACCTTCGTTTTAATTGCCATTGTTATGGTAGTTGCGGTGATAATTCTACTGGTTAAATTGAATGCCTATATAGACACCCTGAAGCAGAAGCAGCACGATAAGAATAAGATGGCTTTTGATGATGAAATTATTGGAATGGAAGGTGGTGACATTGATTCTATTCTCGAAAAAAGAAAAGCCGCTCTTAAATATAAATTAACAGGTGAGGAGTTAGGCGGTGAAAATGAGGCCGTAGATGAAAAGGGATTGATTCATCATATTGACAATAAGCCTAGTAATGCCTTTTTTGATGAAAAAAAGAAAACGACGCTTAGTATTGAAACTCCTGAAGCCTTAAAGAAGATTGTTATCTATTATGTAGGTGCCGCGGCATTCTGGTTGGTTTTAGGAACTCTTATTGGCGAATACCTGGGAATGAAATTTGTATGGCCAGAAATGGACCATCAGTCCTGGCTTTCTTTTGGTAGATTACGCCCTGTCCATACTAATATGGTCTTTTGGGGATGGTCATCCATGGCAATGATTGGCTTGGGGTATTTTGTTATTGCGAGGACGTCCAACACTTTAATTCACAGTGTGAAATTAGCTTGGGTTGGATGGTTTCTCATCAATGCAACTATTGTACTGGGAAGTTTGTTCCTAATGGCAGGTATCAATAACGGAGGTGGAGAATACCGTGAATATATTTGGCCGGTTATGGTACTTTTCGCTGCTGCTTTGGTTATTACTTTTATCAACTTCTATAGAACAGTTGCAAAACGTAAAATTTCAGAAATATATATATCAAACTGGTTTATTCTAGCAGCTTTAATTTGGACAATAGTATTGACTACGATAGCCTACTTACCATTTTATCAAGATGGCTTAGGTGAAACCGTAGTTCAAGGATATTATATGCACCAAGGTGTTGGGATGTGGTTTATGACATTCACATTGGGGCTGGTTTATTATTATTTACCATCCTCTTTAAACAAACCAATTTATTCCTATTCCTTGGGAGTACTTGCATTTTGGACACAGATGTTGTTTTACACCATGATTGGTACGCACCACTTTATTTTTAGTCCATTGCCTTGGTGGCTACAAACAGTTGCTATTGTTTTTAGTGCAGGTATGGCGATTCCAGTTATTGCGGGAACAACAAACTTCTTGATGACGATGCGTGGTAGTTGGAGTCATATTTCCAAAAGTTATGTATTGCCTTTCTTTTTGGTTGGAACTATTTTCTACTTCGTTGGCTCTATGCAGGGAAGTGTTCAAGCCTTTAGATTTACGAACTTCGTTTGGCACTTTACTGATTTCAACGTAGCGCATAGTCATATGACGATGTATGGTATTATAGCCTTCTTTTTATGGGCATGTATTTATGCGATTCTACCTAAAATGACTGGGAAGGAACCACCACAAATATTGGTTGGAGCGCATTTCTGGTTGGCATTTATAGGCCTTTTTGCCTATATGATTTCCCTAATGATGGGAGGAACTTATAAAGGACTTAGCTGGATAGAAGGAAATGCTTTTATTGAATCGGTTACACTTATGACACCTTACTGGGTCTGGCGTGCTGTTGGAGGTTCACTGATGTTCCTTTCGCATTTAGTTTTTGTCTATAATTTCTATTATATGGTAAAAAACTATAAAAAAGTGGAAACCGAAGTTAAGTCACAAGAAATAGAAGATATAACTGTTTAATAAGATTAAAAATGCTCAACTTTCATAAAGAACATAAAAATTTGGTGCTGACGGCAGGAGTCGTGTTTATAGCCCTGAGTATAATGGTAGCGATACTTCCAGCATTTCAGATGCAGGAAACGGAACCCCTTCCGGAACAAGAGCCTTTAACGGCGAATGAACGAAAAGGGCTTGAAATCTATGTTTCAGAAAACTGTATGGCGTGCCATACGCAACAGGTTAGAAATATTGAAATGGACAATATGTGGGGGAGTCGTCCTTCAATTCCATCAGACTATTACTATAGTAAACAAAGACAGGATGTTTGGAGACAGTCTCCTTCTCTTTTGGGAAGTGAACGAACTGGACCCGACCTTACTAATATTGGAAAACGCCAACCAAGTGAAGATTGGCACCTATTACACTTATACAATCCAAGAGCTGTAGTGTCAGAGTCTGTAATGCCGTCTTATCCTTGGTTATTTAGAGAAGTAGATAGTCTAATGGTAAAAAAGGATGACAAAACAATAGCCGTTCCTAAAGATTATTTTGATAAACCTGGAACAAAAGTGGTTGCATCTGAAGATGCTATGATGTTGGTAGCATATTTAAAATCCCTGAAACAAACAGAACTACCTAGTGGTAGCGTAGATGATTTTATTCCCGCTTTGCGAAAAATCCAAGAAGAGGGAATGGATGGTGGTGGTAGCGCCAGTGGAGGTCTTGATGGTGAGAACTTATTTAAGCAAACTTGTGCGGCTTGTCACCAAGATTCTGGAAAAGGGGTTGCTGGAGCATTTCCACCTTTGGCGGGTAGTGATGTTGTAAATGATGAAGACCCTACATTACTATTACAAATTGTTATTCAAGGTTATGATGCATTGCCTAATTATGGTATAATGCCTCCATTTGGAGACCAATTAACAGATGCAGAAATTGCCGCAATTACAACACATGAGCGTAGCAGTTGGGGTAACGATGCGCCTGCCGTTAAGGAAGAGGATGTGAAGAAAGTCAGAGAAATGATTAAAAATGAACTAAATCAATAAAAGATGAAAAAGATACTATCAGTTTTTGCGGTCTTGTTTTTTTTAGGCAATCAAATAAGCTGGGCCTGCGATGTCTGTGAAAAGAATCAGCCGGCTGGCTTTGAGAATATTACCCACGGAGCAGGCCCCTCAGGAATGCTCGACTATATAATTATATGGGGGGGAGTGGTAATTGTGGTGGCAACCTTGATTATGAGTCTAAAATATTTAATCAGACCAAAAGAGGGTAACCCAGATCATATTAAGAATATCGTTAGAAATGAAGGATTTTAAATTATGGAAGATAACAGAATCATAAAAGTATTTTTGGATGGAGACACGAAACCATTTGCAACGTTTGCACCTCCAGTAAAGATTACTTTGGACACAACTAAAATTCCAGATGGCAAGCACACATTACGAATTGTAGCCAAGTCAACCAATGGAGTAGAAGGTGTTCGTGAAGTTCCCTTTGTGGTGCGTAATGGTCCCTCTATTTCTGTAGTGGGAATAAAAGATAACGAAACGGTAGATACTCAAGTGCCTTTGATAATCAATGCATACGGAAGTGAAACCAACGATTTCTTTGTTATAAAAGGTTCCGAAACGCCGAAAGCAATACCAGCTTGGGTTTGGGCCTTAGTTATTATGTTTTTCGGTTTTGGATTGTTCTATCTCATTATGTATTGGGATCCGGCATTGTATAAATCCTTCTTCTAAAGAATGGCTATCGTGTAGGAAGAGGATATAAAATGAAGTTTAAAAATTAATGAAGATTTTCATACAATTGGGATTATGATCCCGATAGCTATCGGGATCAACAATTGAGTTTTAATGCTGAGCAAGCTTTAAAGTGAATCTCATTTAAATATTAATAGATTAAAAAGAAGAATTATGGATAGTAAGAATATGTTTCCAGATACAACTCGTGAATTAGCCGAGAAAAAGGCAGCACTTGCACCAGAGAATATTGAAGCTTGGAGAAATTTTAGCAAAACAGTATTTCAGGAGGGAGCGCTTGATCAAAAAACAAAACAACTTATCGCAGTTGCGGTGGCTCACGTTACCCAATGCCCATATTGTATTCGTGCCCACACTCCACAAGCTATGCGGAAAGGAGCAAGTAAGGAAGAAATAATGGAAGCAATCTGGGTAGCCTCAGAAATGCGCGCTGGAGCAGCTTATGCACATGCTACGCTTGCAATGGAGGAAATGGAGAAGCACAGCAAATAGCAGCTATCCTATATATAATTGACGGTAGTGCAAAGGATAGTATTTAATAATTAATTAAATTATAATAACTATGAAAAATGAACCCGTTAAAATAAAATCAATCAAGCACGTTACTCACGACGTATTGCAGATTGTTACAGAAAAGCCTTTTGGCGCCGATTTTACTCCCGGCCAAGCCACAGAAATTTTTATTGATAAAGAAGGATGGCAAAACGAAGGCAGGCCTTTTACATTTACTTGCCTGCCCAAAGATGATCATCTTGAATTTACAATAAAAACATATCCAGAGCGAAAAGGTGTTACCAATGAATTACTCAGTTTAAAAGCTGGAGATAACTTGATAGTAAACGATATTTTCGGAGCTATTGAATATAAAGGTGATGGTACTTTTATCGCCGGTGGAGCAGGAGTTACTCCTTTCATTTCTATTTTTCGAGACTTAAAAGAAAAGAGAAAACTAGGAATCAACAAACTGATATTCGCTAATAAAACGCAGGGTGATATTATTCTAAAAGAAGAATTCACCGAAATGTTAGGCGATAACTTCATCAACATTCTTTCTAATGAAAAAACTGATAATTATGCCTATGGACGGATTTCAGAGGATTTCTTAAAAGAGAACAATGGACCTTCAGGTTCTTATTTTTACCTATGTGGTCCACCACCTATGATGGATGCTATTGAAAAGCAATTGGCCGATTTGAAAGTCCCAGCCGATAAAATCGTAAAAGAAGCATTTTAATTTAATTTTCACAGTTTTTAGTGAAAAGCGTAGAATTTAAAAGGTTATGACAAAAAAAAGATTGGATTATAATGAAACTGACCCTAAAGCAATTAAGGGAATGTTGGAACTAGAAAAATATGTTGCCGGTTCAGGGCTAGAACACAGTCTTTATGAATTGGTAAAGCTTCGCGCGTCACAGATTAACTCTTGTGCTTATTGTATTGATATGCACTCAAAAGATGCACGAAAAGCTGGGGAAACAGAACAGCGACTATACGCACTATCTGCCTGGCGAGAAACTTCTTTTTATTCGGAACGGGAGCGAGCTGCTTTGGCTTGGACAGAAGCCATGACCTTAATTTCTGAAAATGATTTACCTGATTCGTTATACGAAGAAGTTGAAAAACATTTTAATGAAAAGGAGCATTTGGCGCTATCTATGGCGATTGTTGCCATAAATGGATGGAATAGATTAGCAATTGGTTTTCGTAAGGAGCCTGGAAGCTATAATTCATAAAGAAAATTATGAATTCAGAATTATAAATAGTATCAATTGATTTTTAAGTTAAGCTTTTAAAACAATGCAATTAAGAAGTTTATAAAATGGATATTCAAAATAAAACAGCAATTGTAACAGGAGCTAGCAGTGGCTTAGGAGCCGCTATTTCTAAAGCTTTGGTATTTGCTGGCACAAGCGTTTACGGACTTGCCAGGAATAAAAATAAACTTCAAGAACTTCAGAATGATATTGGAAGTAAGTTTATTCCAGTTAGTCTTGATATTACAGATGAAAAAGCCGTAAAAGAATGGTTTTCCGATACTTTTTCGGAAGAAAAATCTCCAGATATTCTGGTCAATAATGCTGGCACAGGTTCCTTTGGAAAGATTGATGAAATGCCATCAGAAGAATGGTATAAAATGATCAATACCAATTTGAATGGAATGTATTGCATCACTTCGGAAGTTGTCAAGCTTATGAAGAAAAAAGAAGAAAGTACACATATAGTAAATATTGGTTCTATCCTCGGGATTACAACTCGAGCCGAAGGTGCTGCTTATTCTGCTACCAAATATGGGATAAGTGGTTTTAGTGAATCGCTTTTTAAAGAATTAAGAGGAGATAATATTAAAGTAACCTGCTTAAATCCAGGTTCTATAGATACAAGCTTTTTTAAGAGTTCTGGAATTAAGGCACACCACAATATGCTTCAAGCAGAAGATTTGGCTTCTACGCTATTGCATGTTTTGGAAACACCAGATAATATGTTGATAAGTGAAATGACCATAAGACCACTTCACCCAAAAGCACCGGAGTAAAATTGACTTAGGACGAAAAGACATAGGACGTAGGACTAATTATAGAATATAAAATATATAGTCTTAGGTCTTAGGTCGTCAAGTCTTAAGTCTTTCTGAACGAAAATTCATTTTTTTAATTTAACATAATGGGCTATATTCAACGTTTTCTGGCTTTTTTTCAAAAGAAGCCGAAAGAAGAATCCAAAGCGGACATCAAGAAAGAGGTCGGTGAGAAAAACTGTCCTTTTTGTTGGGGATACCAGGAGTATGGTAATAAAACGCGCTATATGCCCAAGGATAAGCAGATTGATGTTAAAAATCATATAGACAAGCATGTCAAGGTGGGAAAATTTATGGTGGAGCATGTAGATGGATTTAAAAATAAAAAACGAATCGTAGAACGTTGCCCAGACTGTGGAGGCAAAAAAATTATATATAAAGAAAACCCCTAAATTTATGGAGAAGAAAAAGCCCATAAAACGTCATGAAGCGTTGCAGCCCCTAAGCAGGCAACATCATTTCGGGCTACTATTTAGTTGGAAACTTCGCAAAGGTTTCAGTAAAAATATTGACATAGAACGAATGCAGGAGTTTGCAGAATGGTTTTATGAAAACGAAATAAAACCACATTTCCGGGATGAAGAAAAATATCTTTTCCCAATAATGGAAGATGGTAATGAACTAGTTGAACGAGCACTAAAAGAACATCGTCGTATAAAACGCTTGTTTAATGACACCAAAAATACAGAGAAATCTCTTCATCGTTTAGAGGAAGAATTGGATGCCCATATTCGTTTTGAAGAACGTGTACTTTTCAATGAAATTCAAAAAGTGGCTACCGAAGCCGAACTTGAAAAAATCGAAGAAATTCATAACGATTTAGAAGTAACTCCTGATTATCACGACCCATTTTGGGAGTAATTAGTTTCTTTTTTTAGGACAGTATAAATAATTGATTGTTAATTACCTATAATTGCATTTTAATTTCTGATAAAAATGTCATTATATGACTAGGGTCATATAATTTTCATTTTTTTCTGTTGAAATTTGTAACATTAAATATTCATTAAAACTTTAAAAATCATGACAACACTTCAAGAACGCACCGTAGCCGATGTGGTTACAGAAAACATAAAAGCCGCACATATTTTCAAAAAACACGGAATAGACTTTTGCTGTGGCGGAGGAGTAAGTATTACAAAAGCCTGCGAGAAAGCAAAAATAGATCCTGCAATTTTAGTATCAGAACTAGTTAACCTGGACAATGTGCCAGATCGGGCTTCAAATTACAACAGCTGGAAATTGGATTTTCTTGCGGACCATATAATTAACGTACATCACCAGTATGTAGAAGAGAATAGCCCGTTACTTCTACAATATTCAAAACGAGTTAATCAAGTTCACGGAAGTCATTATACTGAACTAGCAGAGATAGAAGCATTGGTTTTACAAGTAGTTCAGGCTATGGCAGCACACCAAAAGAAAGAAGAATTAATTCTTTTCCCTTTCATTAAAAAACTTGTAAAAGCTGAACGCGAAGGTACTGAGGTGCCACCAATCCATTTTGGAAGTGTTGAGAACCCTATCGCTATGATGGAGGAGGAGCACGAAGAAGCCGGTGAAATTATGCGTAAAATAGCCGAATTAAGCGACAACTACACACCACCTCAAGGCGCTTGCAATACCTACCGTGCATTTTATGCCAAATTGGATGAATTTGAACAAGACCTTCATCACCACATACATTTAGAAAACAATATTCTTTTCCCAAAATCATTGAAATTGGAAAAGGATTTAAAGAATAAATGCTCATAAAAGAGTATCCATAGCCCCAAATCTGGATTTTTATTTGATTGGTTTTTTAACGGTTCGGAAGATTGACAACTTTGAATGTTTGACGTCATCTCCGAACTGTTTTTTTGTAATTTTGCAGCTTGATTGATTTAAAGAAACATATTGGTATTGCCTTAGCCTACTTTTTAGTCGTGGCGTTGATGGGGCTTACTTTGAGGTTCTATTTAGTAACTTCCCTTCCAATCAATTATAAATACTTGCTCCATGCGCACTCCCATACTGCGCTCTTAGGTTGGATTTATTTGGGATTAGCAACCTTAATTTATAAGATTTTCCTTGTCCAAGCGAATAAACCGAAGCTTTACAAACGCATATTTCTAATTACTAATATTAGTATCATAGGGATGATAATAACATTCCCTATCCAAGGATATGCGCTCTTTTCTATTATTTTTTCTACCCTGTTTTTGTTTGCTTCCTATTGGTTTGCTTGGTTTGCAATGAAGCATGTCCCCCGTCGATTTAAGAATCGCTTTTCATGGAAACTCATAAAAACTTCACTTTGGTACCTAGTTCTTTCCAGCATTGGTCCCTGGACAATTGGTGGTGTAATGGCAACTTTAGGTCCGGAGTCTATTTGGTATAAAACATCGATTTATTTTTATCTTCATTTTCAATACAACGGTTGGTTTATCTTGGCATTACTGGGTATTCTCTTCTATATTCTTGAGGAAAGAGGAGCGAAGTTTAATCCAGAAAAACTGAAATCCTTTTTTATACTGTTGAATTTCGGCATCATTTTTACGTTGTTTCTTTCTGCACTTTGGTTTGTCCCGCCTAAAGCTTTTTATATCATGGGCTTAGTGGGAACAATAGCGCAATTACTCGCTTTCTATGAACTTTATCAATTGTTGAAGGGGAACTTTCCGGTCTTAAAGAAAATCTTTTCTCCACGCGCATTTTTTCTTTTGAAGATAGCCGGAGTCCTATTGGTGGTAAAAGTGTTTATGCAGTTACATTCCGCATTTCCTTATATGGCCACTTTGGCTTTTCAGCTTAAAGATTTTGTAATTGGTTATTTGCACCTCGTGTTTCTTGGGATTGTGATTACAACCATGATAGCATTCTTAAATTATTTTAAGCTCCTCAATATACCAAAAAGCTTCTTATGGCTTTTTCTAATAGCTTTTGTAACCACTGAAATACTTATATTCTACAAAGCACTAGCCTTCTGGCTTGGATTACCATTCTTCCGGGATTATTACATTTATCTCGCTGTTTTAAGCTGCCTCTTTCCTCTTGCAGTAGGAGTTTTATTTTTTAAACATATTAAAACAAGGCGTCTTTCTACCTAAATCTTTGATTATTGAATGATTTCACCGCTTTCTATTTATAGATGAAAGCTGATAAATATCATTTACTATCGATGAAGGATTTACAATATTTGCCGCAGGTATAATGAGCAAATATTTTGATTGATGGTAAACTGTTTCCATTGTGGAGATGCGTGTCTAGACGTAGAGATTACGCATGACGAAAAATCATTTTGTTGCCACGGCTGCAAAACGGTTTACGACATCCTTCACGATAACGATCTGAGCTATTATTACGATCTTGAAAATACACCCGGAATTTCTCCTCAGGAAATCGCCGGTAAGTACGATTTTTTGGATAACGAAGCGATTGTTGAAAAACTCTTGGAGTTTGACGATGGCAATATGCAGATCGTTTCCTTTGTTATTCCATCAATCCACTGTAGCAGCTGTATTTGGATCCTGGAGAACCTAAACAAACTGAATCCTGCCGTAAAGTCCTCTCAGGTTAATTTTCCTGAAAAAACAATACGGATTTCCTTTTCTGCGGAAGAAAGCTCGCTAAAGGACTTAGTAAGCCTCCTTAGCCGAATTGGCTACGAACCCTATATTTCACTTGACGATTCCGATAAAAAGGAGAAGAATATCAACCGAAGTTTAGTTTACAAATTGGGCATTGCCGGTTTTGCCTTTGGGAATGTAATGTTCCTATCATTTCCTGAATACTTTGAGCATTCTGAATTTTGGCTGGACCAGTTTAAGCCATTCTTCCGTTGGTTGATGTTTGCATTTTCACTTCCGGTTGTTTTTTATTCGGCAAGCGGGTATTTTACTTCAGCATATAAAGGCCTTCGTTCCAAAATATTAAATATCGATGTTCCTATTGCACTCGGTGTTTCGGTGCTTTTTATACGAAGTACGATAGACATAGTCTTAGACCTAGGAACTGGTTTTTTTGATAGTCTTACCGGTTTGGTTTTCTTTTTATTACTTGGGAAATTTTTTCAGCAGAAAACCTATAGCTATCTTTCTTTTGAGCGCGATTACAAATCTTACTTTCCGATTGCCGTTACGCGACTTTTGAAGAATTCCGAGGGAAAAACTGTTGAAGAACAGGCAGAAGTATATAAAGTTGAAAAAGGTGATCGCTTGTTGATTCGAAATAATGAAATCCTTCCAGTCGATGCCATTCTAATTAAAGGAAATGCACTTATCGATTATAGTTTTGTTACTGGAGAAGCAGAACCTATCTCCAAACAAAGTGGTGATAAACTCTTTGCAGGTGGCAAGCAACAGGCTGGAATTGTGGAAGTGGAGGTTTTAAAACCTGTTTCCCAAAGCTATTTAACCCAACTTTGGAGTAATGATATTTTCAGTAAGGACAAAGCTGGTATTTTTGAATCGCTAACCGATAGTATTAGTAAGCGTTTTACTGTAACTCTCCTTTCTATTGCTTTTATATCTACTATTTTCTGGTTGATTGTAGATCCTTCCAAAGCATTTAATGTATTTACAGCCGTACTAATAGTCGCCTGTCCGTGTGCCATCGCTTTAGCAGCACCTTTTACGCTGGGGAATGTGCTGCGCATCTTCGGAAGAGAAAACCTCTATTTAAAAGAAGCTTCTGTAATCGAACAGATGGCGAAGCTGGATACCGTAGTTTTCGATAAAACTGGAACACTCACTACCAATAAGAAAAACCTAATTACCTATGAAGGTGTTGAGCTTTCTCAGGAAGAAAAACAACTGCTAACAAATACACTCCGCGCTTCAAGTCATCCATTGAGCCGATCCTTATACCAGATATTAGACAAAAATGACATCCAGACTTTGGATGATTTTGAGGAAGAAGTAGGGAAGGGAATTTCTGCAACTTTTAATGACAACTCCATAAAAGTTGGTTCTTATGAATTTGTTGGTTCTTATGACGATACTACAAGCGAGGTTAAGAATAAAACCACAGTTCACATCAGTGCGAACAAGGTTTATAAGGGCTGTTACATTTTCAACAGCGAATACAGAAGCGGCGTTGCTGAAGTATTTGAAGACTTAGGAAATGATAAAGAAGTAATCGTACTTTCTGGCGATAATGAAGGCGAACGCGAACGTTTGGAAGCAATACTTCCAAAAGGAGTGAAATTGTATTTTAACCAGAAACCAGATGACAAACTGAATTTTATTAAAACATTACAAGATCAAGGAAAGCGAGTCTTGATGATAGGTGATGGGCTCAATGATGCCGGAGCCTTAAAGCAGAGTGACGTCGGTTTTGTTATTTCAGAAAATACCAATGTTTTCTCTCCAGCTTGTGATGGAATTTTGGATGCCTCCAAGTTTGACAAAATTGCTGACTATCTGAATTTTTCCCAAAGTGGAGTTCGGATAATCAAATGGGCATTTTTGCTTTCATTGTTTTATAATCTAATAGGGATTTCGTTTGCGGTTACTGGGCATTTGCGCCCTGTGGTTGCAGCTATTTTGATGCCTTTGAGTTCTATTAGTATTGTGATTTTTACCACTGTTGCTACTCAATATATTGGCAAGAGATTAAGAATGAATATAAATAAGGAAAATTGATAAATGTCATACTTTAATGATGTTTGCGATAATATTTTTGAGACATAAATTTCAGGTATGACCATAATTTACATGCTTCTGGCGCTCAGCCTCTTCGTTGCGATTATTTTTTTCACTCTGTTTGTTTTTTCGGTGAAAAAAGGTCAATATGATGATACCTATACGCCATCGGTAAGAATGCTTTTTGATGATGAACTTGTAAAAGAGGAGCCCAAACCCAAAAAGGAGACTTCAAAGAATTCATCTTCAGATAAAAAAAAACAAATAACCAATCCAGATAAATAACTCTATTACCATTATGCAAACAGAACAGTTTTACTACGACAACCAGATTGTCAAGAAGTTTATCTATGCGACCATTTTTTGGGGACTCATAGGTATGAGCGTCGGTTTACTGCTAGCCTATATGTTTATGTTCCCCAATATGACGGACGGAATTTCATGGCTTAGTTTTGGTCGTTTACGTCCGCTGCACACCAACGCCGTAATTTTCGCCTTTGTTGGAAACGCAATCTTTGCAGGGGTTTATTACTCCTCACAGCGATTGCTAAAAGCCAGAATGTGGAGTGACGCCCTTAGTAACCTAAACTTTTGGGGATGGCAGGCTATTATTGTTGCTGCAGCCATTACGTTGCCTTTGGGTTATACCACATCTAAGGAATATGCCGAATTGGAATGGCCTATTGATATTGCCATTGCTATAATTTGGGTGGCTTTCGGTATCAACTTAATCATGACAATGGTTAAAAGGCGTCAACGCCACTTATACGTTGCTCTTTGGTTCTATTTAGGAACTTGGGTAACTGTAGCGGTTTTGCACATTGTGAATAGTATGGAAATTCCAGTGACCTTGTTTAAGAGTTATTCGGTATATGCTGGAGTGCAGGATGCCCTTGTACAATGGTGGTACGGTCATAACGCCGTAGCCTTTTTCTTGACTACACCTTTTCTTGGTTTGATGTATTACTTTGTGCCGAAAGCGGCTAATAGACCGGTATATTCTTACCGACTTTCTATTGTTCACTTCTGGTCTTTGATATTTATTTATATCTGGGCAGGACCACACCACTTGCTATATACTGCACTTCCTGAGTGGGCTCAAAACTTAGGTGTTGCCTTCTCGGTAATGCTCTTGGCTCCATCTTGGGGTGGTATGATTAACGGTCTTTTAACCTTGCGTGGTGCTTGGGATAAAGTTCGTGTAGATCCAGTTTTGAAATTTTTCGTAGTAGCTATTACCGGTTATGGGATGGCAACCTTCGAAGGTCCGATGCTTTCGCTTAAAAACGTAAATGCCATTGCCCACTTTAGTGACTGGATTATTGCCCACGTTCACGTTGGAGCGCTCGCCTGGAACGGGTTTTTGGCATTTGGTATGATTTACTGGTTGGTGCCGAGATTGTTTAAAACAAAAATCTACTCCATACCATTGGCGAATGCACATTTCTGGATAGGTACTTTAGGTATCATTATGTATGCTTTACCAATGTATGTTGCAGGCTTTATGCAGGCATCTATGTGGAACCAATTTAACCCAGATGGAACACTTACTTATGGAAACTTCCTAGAAACGGTGACTCAGATTATGCCGATGTACTGGATGCGAGCCATTGGAGGGAGCCTTTATATAACAGGAGCTTTCATTTTACTTTATAACATGATCATGACTGCCAGAAAAGGTAGTAAGGTTACTGATGAACTTGCTGAGGCAGCGCCACTTACTCCAGTAACCAAGAGACAAACTTCTGGTGAAGGCTGGCACACTTGGTTGGAGCGTCGCCCAGTTAAATTAACTATCTACGCTACAATTGCAATCTTAATTGGTGGTATGGTGCAGATTATCCCTTCGCTGATGGTTGATGATTATGTTCCTACTATTTCCACCGTGAAACCATATACACCTTTGGAACTGGAAGGTAGAGATATATACATTCGTGAAGGGTGTGTAAACTGTCATACGCAGATGATACGTCCGTTTAGAAGTGAGGTGGAACGCTATGGTGAATATTCAAAATCTGGTGAATATGTTTATGACCACCCATTCCTATGGGGTAGTAAACGAACCGGTCCCGACTTGCATCGTATTGGTGGAAAGTATTCTGACAACTGGCACTTAAACCACATGTACGATCCACAGAGTACCTCGTCAGGTTCTATTATGCCATCGTATAAATGGTTGGTAAGTTCAGAATTGGACAAGGATAATACCGAGAAAAAGATGCGTGCACTTGCAACCATTGGGGTTCCTTATACCGATGAGGAAATAGAAAGAGCACAACAATGGATGGATGAGCAAGGAACAAAAATAGAGAAGAACCTTTACAGCGATCCTGACTTTGTAACAACTTATGAAGCTGATAAAAAATATGCTGCGGACAATGGGGAAGATTTCATAGAAATGAAAAACCGTGAGATTGTTGCAGTTATTGCTTACTTGCAGAGATTGGGAACTGATATTAAAGTACAAAACGCCGATGATGCTTCGGCTCAAAACGACTAATTATGCTGAAGTTTATAAAAGGAAATTTAGAAAACATTGATAATGTTCAGATATATCCAATGATTTCACTTTTGATATTTTTCATCTTTTTTGTGGGACTCTTTTATTGGGTAATCACAGCTAAGAAAGAACATATTACCGAAGTGAGCAATATTCCATTGGAAGACGATACTAACCACCAAAACGACGAAATTTTATGAAAACCACAGCCTCATATTTAAGAGTCATAGGCTTTATGATCCTCGCCTTTTTTCTACTGGAATACGCTGTTGATTCTGGTGATAAAATGGCCATAATGGAATACCCAATTATATGGGCAGTATTAGGAATGGTATTGTTCTTCGCTATTGCTCTGGAAGTAATAGCTGCAACATTACAACGTATTTTGTTTGCTAGTCTTAAGCCAGAAGCGCAAGTACGCTACGTAGCTGCTGAAAACTTACGTACACAAAAGCAGTTTGGATGGATAGAAAGAAAATATCATGAAATGCTGGATTCCAAACCAATGGAAAAAGAGCAGGAAATTGTCTTGGATCACAATTATGACGGAATCCGCGAATTGGATAACAACCTACCGCCATGGTGGAAATACCTCTTTTATATTACCATTGTTTTTGGAGTAGCTTATTTTATTTATTATGAGGTATTTGATGGTCCAAACCAGATTGATGAATACGAAAGCGAGGTAGCTCAAGCAGAGGTGGATATAGCAGAATTCAAAAAGAACAATAAAGATCTTATTGATGCAGATACTGTTGAGCTTTTAACGGATGCGTCTGATCTTGCTGCTGGTAAAACTATATATGCCGATAACTGTGTAGCTTGTCATAAGGACAATGGTGGGGGAGGAATTGGTCCGAACCTTACTGACGATTATTGGATTTTAGGTGGTGGAATTAAAAATGTTTACCACACAATTAGTGAAGGAGGTCGTGCTGGAAAAGGGATGATTGCATGGAAATCTGACCTAAAACCAAATGAAATGGCACAGGTGGCAAGTTATGTAATTAGCTTACATGGAACCAATCCAGCTGATGGTAAAGAGCCAGAAGGCGATTTGTGGTCTGAAGAAGATGCCACAGCAGAAATGTAATTTTTTATTATAAAATAAGCTTACAGATTCAAATTGTAAACTTGAATCTAATGTTTAATCGCAAAGAACAAAATAGTGGAGACTCCCGAAAACGAAGGTTTCAGAGATAGTATTGGTACTTTAGATGCAGAAGGCAAAAGAGCTTGGGTTTTTCCTAAGAAACCGTCTGGAAAATTCTATAAGTACAGGATATACGTTAGTTATATATTGCTTGCATTTTTCTTTATCGCACCATTTGTAAAGATAAATGGGAATCAGTTTTTGCTATTCAATGTTCTAGAACGTCGTTTCAATATTTTTGGTTTTCCGTTTTGGCCACAGGATTTTTACCTGTTCGTTATAATGATGGTGATTGGGGTTGTCTTTATTATTTTCTTTACAGCAGCCTTCGGAAGGATTTTCTGTGGATGGATTTGTCCACAAACCATATTTATGGAAATGGTTTTCCGAAGAATTGAATATTGGATTGATGGAGATAGAGGAGCGCAGATTCGCTTAGATAAAGCACCTTGGAATGCTGCTAAGATTAAGAAACGAGCTTTGAAATGGTTCATTTTCTTTATTATTTCGTTTTTTGTCGCTAATATATTCTTAGCCTATTTTATAGGAAGAGATCGGTTGATACAATATATTTTTGATGGACCATTGAATCATATAAGTACCCTTGTTTCACTTCTTATATTTACTGGAGTTTTCTATTTTATTTTTGCTTGGTTCCGTGAACAGGTTTGTATCATAGCCTGTCCTTATGGAAGATTGCAGGGTGTTCTACTGGATAACAAATCCATTATTGTGGCTTACGATCACAAACGTGGCGAAAAAGAGGTTGGAAGAGCAAAATTTAGAAAAAATGAAGATCGTGAGGCTTCTGGAAAGGGAGATTGTATAGATTGTTTTCAATGTGTTCACGTTTGTCCTACAGGGATTGATATTCGTAATGGAACTCAGTTGGAGTGTATTAACTGTACTGCTTGTATGGACGCTTGTGATGACATGATGGAAGCTGTGAACCTTCCCAAGGGATTGATTCGTTATGCCAGTGAGGAGAATATTGAAAAGAAAGCACCTTTCTCATTTACACCGAGGTTGAAAGGCTATACAGCAGTGTTGATAATATTGATTGGTGTTTTAACTGGTCTTTTATTTTTAAGAAGTGATGTTGAAGCTAATATTCTAAGACTTCCAGGACAGCTATATGAACATAAGGACGATAACATAATTAGTAATGTGTTTACCTACAAATTGCTGAATAAAACGACTGAAAATATTGAAGATATTCGTTTTGAACTGAAATCACCCGAAGGTACAATACGTACCGTAAAACAGGGAGAAATTATAGTTCCAGCACAAGATTTATCAGAAGGAACGCTATTTATTGAGATAAATAATTCTGCCTTAAGTGGTGATAAAAACCGGGCTGTTATTGAAGTATATAGCGGTAAGAATTTGATTGAGACAACGAGTGTTACGTTTTTAGGGCCGCGAAGTTATAAATAGTCCCCCTAGCCCCCAGAGGGGGAATTATAAATAGGGCTGGATGCAGGATTGCTTATGATGTATTTTGCCGAAGGAAAGCTAGTAGATTTATTGTGGAGTTAGAAAATAAGTAATAAAAATAAATAATAAAATAATGAAATTTAACTGGGGTACAGGATTGGCAATTTGGTTGGCGCTTTTTATAGCATTCATTTTATATTTTGTTATAAGAATCAGTACTGAAGATAAGTATGATTACGACCTGGTAACTGAGGAATACTATAAAAAAGAAATGGTATTCCAAAAAGAGATGGATGATGAAGCAAATTCAAACACTTTAGAAGGTAAAGTTTCTGGTGAAAAATTAGCCGAGGGTTGGATGCTTACTTTTCCAAAGAATATTGATTACTCCAAAATAGAAGGTACCGTGTTCCTATACAGGCCGTCCAACAAACAAATGGATTTTAAACTTCCCTTGAAGTTATCAAGTCCTAATTTGCTCATACCTGACCAACGTTTGGTGGCCGGTCGTTGGAACACGATAGTGCAATGGCGCTATAAAGGAGAGGATTATCTATATAAAGAAGAGATCGTTTATTAGAGGAAGATGAAACCGATACCGATACCTATCGGGAGAAATCGAAATCGAAATTGAAATTGAAAATTGAGGAAAGAAGAATGACTTTTGAGCAGTGTAAAAGTTTATGAGTTGAGAAGTTCAAAAGTGTATTTTTTAACTCACAACTCACAACTCACAACTCGCAACTGATAACTGAAATCGCACATTAAATGTTAGTAACCGCACTTTTATTTGGATTGTTAGGTAGTTTCCACTGCGTGGGAATGTGCGGCCCTATTGCATTTATGTTACCGGTTGATAGATCCAACAACTTTAAAAAGCTGGGGCAGATATTTCTATACCATTTTGGTAGGGTGCTGGCTTATAGTATAATAGGATTGGTATTTGGTTTGGTGGGAAAAAGCCTGAATCTGTTTGGTTTTCAGCAACAGCTCTCAATTTTAATAGGTGTTTTGATGATTGCCGTAATCTTTATACCGACGAAAATATTTAATAGATATAATTTTTCATTACCGGTTTTTAAGATTATTTCAAGAGTAAAATCGGCATTAGGAAAAGAGTTAAAAAAGAAAACTCCCGATACATTTTTGACCATTGGATTCCTAAATGGTTTTCTTCCCTGTGGCTTAGTTTATATGGCAGTTTTTGGAGCTATTGCTTCTGGCAATGCCCTACAAGGTAGTCTGTATATGGCGATGTTTGGGCTTGGTACAATTCCCTTGATGACCTCTGCCATTTATCTTGGAAATTTTTTAAACGGACAAGTGCGTCAGCGTATTCGGCGTGCTATTCCAGTTTTTGTAGTTATTATAGGTTGCCTGTTTATAGTTAGAGGTTTGGGGTTGGGCATTCCATATATTTCACCAAAACCAATGACAGAGACCGTGGATTCAAATTACAATTGTGAGCCAATGGTTTTAGAAAATGAATCAATCAATAATTATTAAAATAATACAATCATGACGAATTTAATCTTACCACTTGCAAACTGGGGTATGGGAACTGCAATAATTATTTTCTTTGCGGTATTGTGTGTTGCTCTTACCGCTATTGTACTTGCCTTTGTATTTGGCGGGACGAAAAAGAAGAAGGATGAAGAAGTTACTCCTTCTGAAAATGATAACATCTAAAAATCTTAGATTATGAGCATTTTAAATTCTATTCCTTTAGTTGATTTTACGGGCGGCGTGGTTACCACAATAGTTTCTATTGTTGTCTGCTTCGTTATTATAATTGCGATTGTTCTGTATGTAAAGAATAGCAAGAAGGCCAAGAATATGGTGCACAATAAGAAAAAGAAAAACGACGATCCGGAAAGAAAAAGGTAGACTTTCTTCGATCGTCGTTAGATTTTTAAAATAAGGGATTAGTGCTGATTTAGAATACAACAGTTTTTCTAACTACCAACTACAATTTAAAGAATATCGACTAATTGGCCAAGTCAATAATGGCTTGAACAGTTTCTTTATTGTCAACGCCAAGTCCTTCTTGTTGATGGGCCATTTCGCCACCTTGATCAAAAACACTTATAATGTTTGAGTGGGAGAAATCCATTGGAGAGATTTTTTTATAGTTCACTGCTAATACTGCAGCAAACTCACGAGTGTCTTCTTCTGTACCACGTAGGAAAAGCCATCTATCATCTTCCATATCGTTTTCTTGGGCGAATTCAGTTAATCGCTCAGGAGTATCGGTTTTTGGGTCTATGCTTACAAAAACAAATTGAACATCATCCATTTTGTCTTCAGGAATTTGTTTTTCGATATTTCTCATATCTGCAACTAATCTGGGGCAGGCAGCTTGACAAGAAGTGTAGATCATGACCATTGCCAAAACCTTTCCTTGTAGGTCTTTTAACTCTATTTCTTCACCATCCTGTGTAGTCCAATGGGAGGGAAGGTTATAAATAGACATTTCTGATATTTCCTTGCTTTTGGCGTTTTCTACATTATTCGTTTTGGCAGTATCTGAATCTTTTTTTGAAGTTTCATTACATGAAATTGCAACTAATGAAACTGCAATAAAGAAATATTTGAGTTTATTTATCATATTGATTTTTAATTTTCTACATCTTTAGCACAGCGAAAACCTAAATTTTGTGAGCTATAGTTTGCTTTCATACTTCCGCGGAAGGCAAAACGCATAAAAGCAGCATAATTCATTAAATCTGAAGCCCCAATTGCGGCACTTCCACAGAAAAGATTGGCATCTTTATCCACATCTTTTCTAGACTCACCTGAGATAAGTACAGAATTGAAATCTTGGGTCCATTCCCATACCAAACCATGAAGGTCATAGATACCCCAATAATTTTTAAAGGTTTCACCCACAGGTTTATTGTAGGTTCTTGGCGCTTCATACCAATTTAAAATATATTGGTTGTAAGATGGTATTTTTCTTGCATCTTCCACATCTTCATTTGCCATTGCGGCAAACTCCCATTCGTCCATTGTGGGCAAACGCTTGCCTTGGCACTCGCAGTATTTTTTAGCTGCAAACCAGGAAACATTGTTCGCGGGAGCGTTGGGAAGACCGGTAAAGGTATTGTCGTCAGTCCATTTTGACAAATATGTTTTATCGGCAAATAAAGCTTTTACATTACTTTTTTTCCACTCTGGATATTCCTGAACAAACTCTAAATAGTCTGAATTAGTCACAGGAACAACATCCATCATAAAAGGAGCAACTTCTACAGATTGATCTTCAGTACCGTAAAGCGGTAAATAAACACCGCCTTTTACTAAAGCCATTTTGTCATTTTGTGCTGTTACCTCACAAAATAATGATAGAATTAAGAAAAGGGCGGTGATATAATATTTCATTTTATATAATTTTTTTATCTGGTTCTAACGGCTTTCACCATTTCAGTAGTAACTTCTTTTTTGGAGTTATCCCAGCTGTTATAAACGTAAGTTAGGACGCTTGCTACTTCTTCGTCATTAAGACCTTGAGCGGTCATTACACTATTGTATTTTTCGCCATTAACTGTGATCTCACCCGTTTTACCGTGTAATACAATATCGATAGCACGGTCAACATCAGCATTTAAATAATCTGATTTTGCCAATGGAGGGAAAGCATTTGGAATTCCTTGTCCATTACCTTGGTGACAGGCAACACAAGTAGCCATATATTTGTCTTTTCCAATGTGCATTTTTTCATCAAAAGTAAGAGCTTTTGCATCTTCTTTTGGTTTCTTTCTATCTAGACTTGGCATTGCTTGGATTGCACCACCTTCTGGTAGATAAATCCCGTCCTGGATTTCTCCAGCAAAAACATTTTTATTTTCTTCACCTTCTACATTTAACATAGCGAGAGCACCTTTGTTAAAAGCTCTAAACATGGAGTGATCAACCATAATAAAAGATCCAGGGGTTTCAACTCGGAATTCCACAATAGCTGAACCAGAAGCTGGAATCAAAGTAGTCTGAACGTTATGGTTTTCCAAGTCACCTCCTTCAACATGTACTTTGTCGAAAATCTCTCCAATTACGTGGAAGGATGAAATTAAACTAGGACCTCCATTCCCTACAAAGAGACGAATTTTTTCACCTACTTTAGCTGTAAGTGCATTATCTCCTGTCATAGCACCAACGTGTCCGTTAAACACAACATAATCCGGATTTTCATTGATCGCTTTCTGCATGTCGAATGCTTGCATTCCACGATCTCCGTAACCGCCTTCTGTATAGAACTCACCTTGCATTATGTAGAATTCTCTATCAACTGGCTCTAGACCCCCTTCAGGTTCTACTAATATAAGGCCATACATCCCGTTGGCAATGTGCATCCCTACTGGTGCAGTAGCACAGTGGTAAACATATAATCCTGGGTTAAGTACTTTAAAGGAGAATACTTTTTCGTGGCCAGGAGCGACAAAAGAAGATTCTGCACCTCCACCAGGACCATTCACCGCATGAAGGTCAATGTTGTGTGGAAGTTTGTTGTCTGGGTGATTTTTAAGGTGGAATTCTAACTCGTCACCAACACGTGTTCTAATAAAACTTCCTGGAACGGTACCTCCAAATGTCCAATAAACATATTCTACGCCGTTAACCATTTCACCTTCGCGCTCTTGGATTTCTAAATCGACAATTAATTTTTTCGCCATTCGCTTTCCAACAGGGGTAGGAACGAATGGAGGAGAGGTAAGCTCCGCAATCATTTCCTGATCCTGGTTTACTGGAATATCTACAGCGTTTTCATACGTCTTGGCTGATTGGTCATTAACACAGCCCGAAAGAAATGCCACAGCGCCTATGCCAAGCAGCATTTTGGTGATTAGATTTTTTTTGATAATTGACTTCATTAGTTGATTATTTAAAATTAGGATTTGCTATTTGTACGCTTTTATTTTTGTTGAGACTTATGCACATAAAAAATGTGGATACTCTTATTTGACTGTCCACATTTTTCTTAAATTTTTCACAAAGTTACTAAATTCAATTCAAACATCAAGTCTTTTGAAGCACCATAATTAGGTGTGGTAGCCACGATAACTTGACAAAGAAATGCCGTCAATCTTGGTTTATGTTCTATTTCTGACACAAAGGTCGGAAATAGTTTTTTAAGTAAATATGATAATTGTCATTATTTTTGGCTTCCTCTAATTTTTAACAAGGAGTTTAAACTGTCATTGAAAACAATTGCGTTTCTGGCTTACTACGTTGTAATAGAATGTCGAAGGCCATACATACATTGCGTACATAAGGACGACCTTTTTCCGTAATTTGTAGACTTTCGGAACCGATTACAATTAACCCGTCATCTTGCATTTCTTGTAGTTTAGGCAAAACCTCAGGCAACTCTTTAAATTGCATCGTTGGGTCGCTCCAAGAAGTTTCCAGACGACACATCATATTTAAAATATGTTTGCGAATAACCAAATCTTCTTCATTTAGATTATGACCTTTATGGATGGGAAGAATTCCCTGCTCCACCAAGTCTTGATATTCTTCAACATTTTTAGAGTTTTGACCAAAACTATACCAACTGTCACCAATGGCAGAAACACCCAAACCTAGCATTAATTGGGTTTTGCTTTCGGTATAGCCCATGAAATTTCTGTGTAGTTCTTTTTCTTCTACTGCCTTGTATAAACTATCGGTTTTAAGGGCGAAATGGTCCATCCCTATTTCAATATATCCTGCTTCTTCCAACATTCGCTTTCCAGTTTCATACATTTCACGCTTTTCTGAAGCACTCGGCAAATCTTCATCCTTAAATCCGCGTTGTCCGTTTCCTTTTATCCAAGGAACATGCGCATAACTATAAAAAGCAATACGGTCTGGCATCAATTCTTTCGTTTTTTCAATAGAATGAATTACATGCTCCTTTTTCTGAAAAGGGAGCCCGAAAATAATATCGTGACCGATCGAAGTATAGCCAATTTCCCGTGCACTCTCTGTTACCCGTTTCACATTTTCAAAAGGCTGCAGTCTGTGAATGGCAATTTGAACTGTAGTGTTGTAATCCTGAACTCCGTAGCTCACCCGTGTAAAACCACAATCGTATAGTGTTTTTAAATGTGCATTATTTGTATTGTTAGGATGGCCCTCAAAACTAAATGAAGGATTTTTGGCCATGCTAGCATCACGGAAAATTCCTTTTATGAGGATTCTTAAATTTTCTGCGGAAAAAAAAGTAGGAGTGCCTCCACCTAAATGAAGCTCTTTAATAATAGGTCGCTCGTTGAACATTTTGAGATAAAGACGCCATTCCTTTAAAACTGAATCGAGGTATGGAGTTTCAACACCATGATTTTTGGTAATTCGTTTGTTGCAGCCACAAAATGTGCAGAGGCTTTCACAAAAAGGAAGATGTATATAAAGACTTATACCTTCCGTGGAATTGCTTTCCGAAAAACTTTGAGTCACACTTTTCTTCCACTCTTTCAACGAAAAACTTTCGTTGTTCCAAAAAGGAACGGTGGGGTAACTAGTGTAACGCGGACCGGGAATATTGTATTTTGAAATGAGGTTTGTAGACATAGGAGTTTTGAATTCTGCCCAAAATTAGTTTTGTTGCCAAGACTGTAAAATGATAAATATCAGATTTATGAGAAATTGATTTTTGCCACTAATGCACGAATGTTCTTGGGAATCATTTGTGCATTAGTGGCTTTATACCTACAAGGAGCCCCGCAAAAAAGCGGTGAACACCTTGCAGGAGAGTCCTAGGTATTCGATTCGTGCATTCGTGGCAATGTTTTTTTGCAGGAAATTAGAGATTGGCTTTATACCTACAAGGAGCCCCGCAAAAAAGCGGGGAACACCTTGCAGGAATATTGAAACCATTCGTGTATTCGTGGCACTGTTTTTTTGCAGGAAATTAGAGATTGGTTTTATACCTACAAGGAGCCCCGCAGAAAAAGCGGGGAACACCTTGCAGGAGAGTCAAAAAATTCGTGGCAATACTTTTATTTATTCAGGATAATCCACAAGATCAAGCCGTCCTTAAAATCTTCGCGTATTTTATTAAATGCAATACGCATCTGTGATTCGACGGTTTTTATGGAAATATTTAATTGATCTGCAATTTCCTTATACTTGAAGCCTTGCATTTTTAGCCGAAGAATTTCTTGGCAGCGAGGAGGGAGGGTTTCAATTATTTTTTTTAGGCGTTCGGTGGCTGCTTGTAAATCATTTTCTGGACGTTGTTCTTCTTCCTCCAACGCCTTATATTTTAATTCTTCGAGTAAATTTGTTCGTTTGTTTTTTTGTCGGATCGTTTTTAGGAAGGAATGATACCCCATTCTAAAAAGATAACTTTTTACTGAAGTGTGTATTTCAATTTCTTCACGTTTGTTCCAAAATTTAACGAAAGTTTGTTGCGCAATTTCTTCGGCGGTATCAAAATCTGGGGTGTAGCTTCTAAGGTAGGCGCAGAGTGGTCCGTAGTATTTATCGAACAAAGTCTTGAATGCGGGTTCATTCCCTTGTTTTATATCGGCAATTAAATGCGCATCGTCCATTGTTTTGTTATCCTGGATTTCGGGTTCGAAGTTAGGTATATTAAAAATACTTAAAAAAAACTTAAGGGTAAATCATTTGTTCTGCATCATAGGGGTATAAAAGAGAAAAAAATAGTTTTGAAAACGCTTATAATTAAATATTTGAACGAAACCATTTCCGAAGCGGAACAACTTCAGCTTACGGAATGGTTGCAAATTCCTAAAAATCAAAAGATATTTAAGGAGTTCGTAAAAATAAACCATCGCCTCAACAAAATTTCGGTATCAGTAGATTCTGAAGAAGCTTACAAAAAGTTGATGGCAAACAATTCCGAAGAAAATGAAAAAACACCAATAAGAAAACTTATTCCCAATTGGCTGAAATATGCCGCTGTATTTGTGGGAGTGGCAATCATTGGTTACGGTATTTATTTTAACTCCCCACAAGAAAATACGGTAACTGCTACTCCTCAAATTACATTACAATTGGAAGATGGTAGCATCCGCACGGTTGATGAAAATATCGAAACTGTTATTGTCAATGCGGAAGGCAATCGCATTTCTCAGCAAAAACGTGATGATCTTATTTACGATAATACTAACGTTGCACAAACCTTACAATACAACACCCTTACTGTTCCTTATGGAAAAACTTTTAAGCTGAAGCTTTCAGATGGATCACGTGTTGTTTTGAACGCAGGTTCCGAATTGAAATATCCAGTCAACTTTATTAAAGATGAAAATCGTTCTGTATTCTTAAACGGGGAAGCTTATTTTGAAGTGGCCAAAGACCCTGCGCATCCTTTTATGGTTAATACGGAAGATATGGGCGTGGAAGTTTTGGGAACCCACTTTAATGTGACCTCTTATACAGACGATCAAAAAACATTCACTGTTTTGGTGGAAGGAAAGGTGGCTGCGCACGACAAACTCGATCCCAACGACACGAAAACATTAAATCCGAATGAAAAAGTCTTTTTTGAAAACGGAAAACTGCAAGTAGAAAAAGTAAACGTCACCAAATATATAGCATGGGTTCAAGGCGAACTGATTTTCGTGGACGATTCATTTGAAGTAATAGCAAACAAACTGGAGCGTAAATTCAATGTAAAAATTGAAAATAATTACGCTGCCCTTGCTAATATCAATATTACCGCAACATTTACAAACGAAACGATTGAAGAGGTTTTAAGCACCTTCCAATCCTACAAGAATTTTGATTATGTATTAAAAGATGGAACTGTAACCATTAGCAGACCGAAAAAATAATAAGACTTTAAACGAAAAAAAGGAAGATGCGCCAACACCTTCCTCTTTAATTAGAATGATTTAACCTTATTTCCAACAAAGTAAAACCGATGTAAAATTATGAAAAATGAACCAATCAAAGATGTACTTCGGTGCATTTTCAACACCAATCATTTAAAGATGAAACTCACTTTCACATTATTGCTTGTCAGTCTTTTTCAAATGAACGCCACTAATGGCTATGGACAGAGCACTCATGTTTCCATTATCGCCGATGGCGTTCCTCTTACTCAGGTATTTCAGATTATTGAAGATCAAACTGATTTTAATTTTTTCTACAACAGCAAAGAAATTGACGTACGTAAAAGAGTCGTTTTTTCTGCAAATGACGAATCTGTTGTAACAGTTTTGCAAAATCTTTTCAGCAATAGCGCTATTTCCTATCAAATTTTGGGGAATCAGATTGTTTTGAAAAAAACGGTAAAACGCGCGGGTAATAACCTTATCACTACTTCGCAGCAACAACAACCAGTTACGGGAACCATTATAGATAGAACGGGAATGCCTTTAACGGGTGTTACCGTTATTGTTGAAGGAACTCAAAAAGGAACCATTACTAACTTTGACGGAGAGTATGACATAACTTTGGCAGATGGTGAAAACGTGTTGGTTTTTTCTTCCCTCGGTTATAAAACGCAGCGTTTAGAGGTAAACGATAAGACAGTTATCGACCTTGTTTTGGAGGAAGATTTAAGTCAGTTGGACGAGGTGGTGCTGATTGGTTATGGCGAACAAAAGCGCGAAGATGTTTCTGGTGCCGTTTCTTCTGTTAAAACAAAGGAGGTTATCCAGTCTTCTGTTGGGAATATTGGTTTTGACCGTGCCTTGGGTGGATTGGTTCAAGGGGTTCAAGTTTCTCAAGGTAGTGGCCGTCCAGGCTCTCCGGTGCGCTTGAATATTCGTGGGATTACCTCACCGCTTTCTTCTTATGGCCTCAACCAACCATTATATGTTATTGATGGCGTTCCTTTTAATATAGATGCCATTGGCGGTGCAAATCCACTTTTAACCCTTAACCCTAATGATATTGAAAGCTTTGACATTTTAAAAGATGCCGCAGCTACTTCTATTTACGGTTCAAGAGGTGCTAACGGAGTTATTCTTATTCAAACAAAACGTGGAAAACGCGGTCAAAAACCGACCATTTCTTTTTCTACTTCTACAACTTTGGCAGAACCAATCAATACTTTGGATGTTTTAAATGCAGAACAATACAAAGGTTTCTACGAACAATTGATGAGAAACAGCGTTGATGCAATGAATGCAGGACAATTGGATCCATTTTATGCTTTTGATCTCGCCAATATTGGAAATGTAGAATTAGATTTTGATACTTTTCTAGTGAACTATGATGGGCTTCGGGAAGATTACTTCGGAAATGCAGATACAGATTGGAGCGACGTTGTTTTTAGAAACGTAGCCGTTACCAAACAAGCCAATTTCAGTATCAATGGTGGTGGAAATAAAACAAACTACTCTTTTAGTCTTTCGGCTATAGACCAAGAAGGTCTTGCGGTTAAAGATAAATTGAAGCAATACAATTTAAGTATGGCTTTAGACAATGATGTTAATGACTATATTAAGGTAGGTGGTTCCGTAAACGTAAGCCATACCGAGGCAGATTCTGGTGAAGACGAAGGTATAAGTCAATACAATATAAATACTTCTATAGCGCGTGCTCGTCCGGATCTTCCTGTTTATGATGAATTCGGAAAACTTTTGGGACAGTCTGATTACACATATCCTTTTGAAACTTTGGAGCCAAACCCATTGATGCGTCTTCAAAACAAAAACAATAGAAAATCTTATAATTTTATAGGTAATAGTTATTTGGAAATTGAACCTGTTAAGCATCTAAAAATTAAAGCAGATGTAAATGCAGCCGTATTCTATAATACGAGTAGCGTTTTTATGCCTAAAATAACACAGACGGATTTTATGATTTTTCCGAATGAATCTTATTTGAGTGAAACAGATGGATTGGTTTCAAACATTACTACCAATCTTACCGCCAACTATGATTTTAAACTCTCTAGCCACCACTTTAATTTACTTGCGGGTCTAGCTTGGGATAGAACAAACTTTAATAATAAAAGTCATTATTACGGTGGTTTCCCAGATGATGAGGTGTTGATAGATGCATCTTCTGCTGAATCGGTTCTTGGCTATACCAGCAGACGTATGGAATCAGGCTTAAACTCTATTTTTTCAAGGTTAACTTATGATTACAAGAATAGATATAGCGCAACTATTAACTTTAGAACGGATACTTCGTCTAAATTTGGACCAGGTAATAAGCGTGCATATTTCCCTTCTATTTCTGCAGGTTGGAATATTGCCAATGAAGCCTTCGTTCAAAGTGAAAAAATCGACAACCTAAAACTACGTGTCAGTGTTGGGCGTGTAGGTTCTACAAACGTTACAGATTTTGCGTATCTTCTATTTTTTCAAACTAAAGCCAGTGATATTTACAATGGAGATTCTGGGGTAGTTCCGTCGGATATTTTTCCAAACGTAAATATTGGTTGGGAAACTACAGAGGAAATAAACCTCGGTATGGATTTCGCATTCTTTAACTCAAGACTTCGTGGAAGTGTTGATGCATATAACAGAACAACGAGCAATGCCTTGGTGACTACTCCTCTCCCATTAGAATTGGGACCTAAAATATATTTCTCTAACTTTTTAGATGTTTCAAACAAAGGTGTGGAGGTTAGTCTTGGTGGAGACATAATTAGAACCGACGATTTTACTTGGAGTGCAAACGTAAATTGGGCCTTCAATAGAAACAAATTGGATAAATTAACTGGAGCAACCGTTGACCCTAATTTATTAGACTTTTATATCGAAGGTGAACCTGTTGGAACCATCAAAGGATATAAAGTGGTGAAAATCATCCAGGATCAGGGCGAGGTTGATGCACTAAACAGTGCTTCCCCAACAGGTCAATATGACAAGGGCTCAACAGGAGTTGGTGATTTTCTATTCGAAGATATCAACGGTGATGGTGAGATAACCGAGGATGACAAAACGATTATCGGAAACATTGAACCTGATTATTTTGGTGGTATATCAAATACATTTACCTATAAAGCATTCAGCCTTTCAGCTTTATTGCAATATTCAGTAGGAGCAGAAACAATTTGGGACGGCGTTGCTTATGGAACTAACAATAGTCTTGGCGAAAATAAATACAGCGAATATGGATTAAATTCTTGGACTCCAGAAAATACAGATGCACGCTATGCTAGAGCGCTTTATACAGATCCTTCTGGAAGCAGTCGCGTTTCTGATAGATATCTTTTTGATACTTCTTATTTACGCTTGAAAAGCCTGCAATTAGCTTATACTTTTGATCCTAGTTTAATGGAACAACTAGGTCTTGATAGCGTAAGACTTATGCTTACCGCTAGTAACTTGTATACTTGGACCAAATGGCCTGGTATAGATCCTGAAAGCCTTTCAGAAAGAGGCTCAATTACAGATCAAGTAAGTGCCGAAGATCCATATCCATTGTCAAAATCATTCTCACTAGGTGTTCAACTTCAATTTTAAAGAACGAAAAAGATGAAAAAATATATAAACACATTTCAGAAGCTTTTAATACTTGCAGTTGCGATTACCATTTCCAGTTGCAGTATTGACGACATAGAACCAATTAACCAACTAACAGTCGATAACACCATTCGCGATGAAGCCTCTGCACAGCAAGTGCTAAACGGCATTTACGACTTAGGACGTGCTTTCGATATTAGTTTCTTCCCACTGCATTTGGCCGCTTATGGCGATGAGGGTATTAGTAGCAATATTAGTGGGGATAAAGGATACAACACCAATGAAGTACCAGTAGAAAACAGATTTCTAGCCAATCTTTACAATGGACATTACAAAGTGATCAATTCTGCCAACTTTTTGATTGAAGAATTGGAAGCTGGAAAAGCATTGGGGATTTCTGACGAGCGAAAAGCGGAAATGATTTCGGAAGCAAAATTCCAAAGAGCTTTTTTCCATTTTAATCTATTGCGCTATTTTGGTCAATATTATGATGTGAGCTCTAGTTACGGTATTGTATTGCGTACTAGCTTTGCAACGGAACTAGAATTAAACCCTCGTAATACTGTTCAAGAAGCTTATACTTTAATTGAAGCTGATCTAGAATATGCCATAACAAATGGCCCAGTGAACATTGATCATTACTATAGCGGTAGCCTTGCAGCAAAAGCATTATTGGCTAAAGTGAAACTATATGAAGGAAAGTACGCTCAAGCTGCTACTCTAGCTGAAGAAGTAATCAATAACGCCGAAGGCTATGCTTTAGAGATGAATTATAATGATATATTCTTAAATCAATTTAATTCATCCGAAGTTATTTTTGCCCCATTCTCTGGCCCAGGTGCCGAGGGAGGAAGCAACATGAATTTAGTTAGCAGAACCACTTATAGCGAATATTTACGTTCTCTTGCTGATGAACAGGTTGGTGAACCCGACGATGGTAGTTTGGAAGGGACTGGAGCCGATTACGATCCACGATTTAGCTATGCTTACTCTGCGAATACACAAGGTATTAATTTTCAAGGAAAATATCCTTTTGTTGATAATGCAGGTTCACAAAATAATACTTTATATCATTTGCGTCTTGGAGAAATATACTTAGTGCATGCCGAAGCATTAACTCGTGCTGGAGGTGATACCGGACTTGCTTTGCAAAGCTTGAATACAATTCGCGAAAGAGCAGGAGTAGAGATTAAAGATTTTACCGATGCACCTACTTTATTAGAAGACATTCGCCAAGAGAAATTATTGGAGCTTTTCTTCGAAAATGGCGAGCCACTTTTTGATCTTGTGCGTTATGATGTGCTTGGAAACTTGGAAGCATCTTCAATAAAACCAACCCTAAATACCGAAAGTAAATTTGTATTGCCAATTCCATCAGAAGTGTTAATTGGAAACGATGCAATGGTTCAGAATCCGGGGTATTAATTAAATTTTCTTAAAACCTAACAGGCGTCATTGCGATCCCGATAGATATCGGGAGAAGCAATCTTCTGGCTAGGTTCAACAATCTAAAAAAACATTCAAATGAAAAATTTATTTCTAATTGCCATTATTTGTCTTTTCGCCGCCTGTAAGCAGGAACAACCGCCAAAGGACTACGCCGTGATACACGGTAAGATTACAAACCCAGTGGAAAATACCAATCTCCGTCTATACGACCCTATTTCTTCAGAAAATATAATTGTAAAAGTTGACGAAAACGGTTCCTTCCGTGATACGTTAAAACTGAAAGATCCGGCGTATTATACAGCGGTCTACAACAATGTCTTCAACCTTTATCTTGCAAATGATATGGATCTTGAGGTAAATTTTGACGGATCAAAAATCGCTGAAACTATTGCCTATAATGGTAATGGTGCCGAAGAAAATAATTTTTTAAGGTATAAAACCAAAAAGAATAGAGATTTGATGGGCGCCGATTATAAAGAATACCTCGGTCTTGAAACTAGTGACTTCGAGGCAAAGACATCTGCTTATGCAAAAGACTTGACAGATAATCTGGACAGTAAGGATTCTGATTATAATCCAGCTTTTATTGCTTCAGAAAAGGACAACATTGCAAAATTTGAAAAAGATATTCAAGCACAACATCTACAGCAATTGGAGATTAATGCAGCATTAAGCCCTGGAATGGAATCTCCCCAATTTACGGATTATGTAAATTATGACGGTGGCACAACTTCTATCGATGACCTTAAAGGGAAGTATGTTTATATAGATGTTTGGGCTACTTGGTGTATTCCTTGTATTTATGAAATGCCTTACCTTATTGAAGTTGAAAAAGAATACGAAGGTAAAAACATACAGTTTGTAGGAATCTCTATAGATCGTAAAAAAGATGAGGACAAATGGAGAGAAATGATTGTTGATAAAGAATTGATGGGAACGCAACTTTTAGCTCATAATGAAATAGATTCAAAATTTATCCAAGATTATTACATCCAAGGTATTCCTCGCTTTATTGTTTTAGATCCAGAAGGAAATATAGTGAGCTATGATGCCCCACGTCCATCAGATCCTGAATTAATTGAATTATTCGATTCATTGAATATATAGTTTTTTGATTTGTTTTTAGTTGGTTAGTAGTTTTCCCGGGATTGTTCCTTGATTTGTTTTCCCGGGATAACGGAGAATTGGGCCAATGATATTATTTCTTTGGCCCCTTTTTTTATCAATTTTAAATTCAGCTCAAAAATTTCACTTCTAATAAACCAAGTCATCCCCTTATATTAAAAAAATAAAAACTATGAAACATATATTTTCGCTAAAAACTCTGTTCCTTCTGGCATCATTGTTAGTTGTTCAGCAATCGGCAATTGCCCAAACTATAAATTCCAAATTTGAAGAAGTACAGGAATTAGGTGGAGTTGAAGAATACCTTTACACTCCAAACGGACTAAAAATACTTTTGGTTCAGGACAACGCCGCGCCAGTGGTCAATGTTCAAATGGTTTACGACGTTGGTTCAAAGTATGAAGTTTCTGGTAATACGGGATCTACACACCTTTTGGAACACCTAATGTTTAAAGGAACCGAAAAATTCAACAAAAAGAAAGGTACTTCTATCGATTCTGAATTAACTCGATATGGCGCGCAGATGAACGCTACAACTTGGAATGACCGTACTAACTATTACGAAACCATCCCAAGTGATAAAATTGAACTCGCTATTGAAATTGAAGCGGACAGGATGCGCAACCTTCTTTTGTTGAAAGAAGACAAAGAAGCAGAAATGACTGTTGTTCGTAACGAATTTGAACGCGGAGAAAACAACCCGAATTCACTTCTTTCCAAAGAAATTTGGGCAACAGCTTATATGGCACACGGATATCACCATTCCACTATTGGATGGCGTTCAGATATTGAAAATATGCCGATGAAAGTATTACGCGATTTTTACGATACGTACTATTGGCCTAACAATGCGTGGTTAACTGTAGTTGGAGATTTCCAAAAAGATAATCTGTTTAAATTGGTAGATACTTATTTTGGAAAAATTTCAAAAGCGTCACACATCATTCCAGAACCTTACACAGTAGAGCCACCACAATACGGTCCTCGTAAAATTGAAATAAGTAAAGCGGGTGAAACTAGTGTAAATACGGTAGCCTTTAAAATCCCAGGAGCATTAGACAAAGACGTTCCAGCCTTGATTATTTTAGCAAGCGCCTTGGGCAGTGGTCCTTCATCTGTTTTGAATAAAGAGTTTGTAGATTCAGGGCTTGCGTATTACGCATCTGCTTCTGCTTCACAATTTGCTGAAAACGGATTGTTTACAGTTACTTTAGGCTTTAATCCTGAAAAAAATTCAGAAGAAATTAATACCAAACTTTTAGAAAGTATTGAAAAAGTTAAGAAAGACGGTGTTCCTCAAGCAGATATTGATAGAATTAGTTCAAATCTAAACGCACAAACTATATTAGGAAGAGATGGTTCAGGAAGCATTGCTTCCGAATTGACTGAGTTTATATCTGGTGGCGATTGGACGGAATATATCAACGAAAGCAAAAAACTTGCAAAAGTTACTGCTGCCGATGTTAAACGAGTTGCTGATAAATATTTAGTGCTTGACCAAAGTACAACTGGATTTTTTATTCCGAAGAAAGCTGGATCAAATCCTGAAACTGTAGAAGGTGAAGCAAAACGTAATATTGAAACAGACGGGAAATATTTCTACAGAAATCCAGAGATGTTTGTCAATGGTTTAAATGAAGTGAAAACAACTTCAGAAGTAGAAGTTAAAGCTGTAACAGAAACTCCAAGCAATGAAGATTTCATCAGAAAAACAGTTGCTGGCATTGATGTTATTATAAAGAAAACCGGAGCTAAAGGTTACGTTACTGTTGCTGGAAGCTTTCCAATTGGTGATTTCTTTGACGGTAAAAACAACGAAATGATCCCAACGCTTACTACTTCTATGTTAAGCAAAGGAACTACTAAAAACGATAAATTCCAGTTTTCACAAAAACTTGAAAAGTTAGGAGTTGATATTTATGTGAGTTCAGACAATGACAATGTAAGCTTAGGTTTTAAATCATTATCAAAAGATGTTGATACCGTAATTGCACTCTTGGCTGAGGAATTGCGCAACCCACTTTTCGATGAAAAGGAATTTGATTTGCTAAAGCAACAATTTATAGGAAATATGCAACCCGGTCTTTCAGATCCTGGAGCGCAGGGAAGCATTGCTTTAACGCAGAGCATATATCCTAAAGGACATCCTAACTATTCAAATTCTATTGAAAAGACTATAGAGAATATTAAAGATGTAAAGTTATCGGATATAAAAGCCTTCCATAAAAAATATTTTGGACCTGCAGATATGCACCTTGTATTTGTTGGAGATGTAGATACTAAAACAGTTTACAAATCATTGGAGAAAAGTTTCAAAAACTGGTCTGGTGGCGTAAAGAGAAGTTCTAAAACTTACGATGTAAAAAAAGGTAATGCCCTTACAAAAGTTGTAAGCATCCCAGAGAAGCCAAGTGCTACTCTTTTTATTGGTCAGTACACAGGAATGCGTCGTAGTAATGCAGATTTCCTTCCTTTTTATATTGGAAATAGCGTTTTAGGCGGTGGTTTCTCAGGAAGATTGATGCTTACCGTTCGTGATGAAGCTGGTTTGACGTACGGTATTTCTTCACGTCAAAGTGGATATACTTTTGCAGATGGTTATTGGTTCATAAATGCATCATTCAACCCAGAATTATTCGCGATAGGAGAAGAAGCAACTATAAAGGAACTTAAAAAGTGGTCAGAAAAAGGTATCACTGCTGCTGAATTAAAAGACAAAAAATCTAGTTTGGTTGGTGCTTTTAAAATCGGTCTTGCTACAACTCGTGGAATGGCAGCCAATATTTTGGCCGTTGTTGAACGTGGTGAGCAACCTAGCTATATTTATCAATACCCTTCCATGTTGGAAGCTGTAACCTTAAAGCAGGTAAATGCAGCCATCAAAAAATATATTGATGTCGACAAATTAATAATTATTAAAGCGGGTTCTTTAGATCAAGAAGGGAAACCTTTAAAATAAAGTTCACAAATTAGTATACTTATAAAAAGGGCTGTCTTAACTGATGGTCCTTTTTGTTTTTGCTAAAGTTCAAGGTTCAAAATTTATTTTTTATTATTATTTTTTATTCTTTAAAATTAAAAAAGATCTCCCTTTTTTCGATTTTCCCTTTTTTACCTAGTTGATCAAATTTCTACTTTCATTTTTTCGTATTTCGTTTCTCACCGTTCGTCGCTCGTACCTCGTCGTTCGTTCATCGTTCAAATTTCCGATATTCCATCAAGTCTCATTTTTTCAAATTTCTACTTTCATTTTCTCGTATTTTTTTCCTCGTCGTTCGTCGCTCGTACCTCGTCGTTCATATCTCGTTTTTCAACTTTCTACTTTCCATTTTTCATATCTCTTTCCTCGTCGTTCGTTCATCGTTCAAACTTTGAGATAGAATTAATATAACTTATCCCTAGGTTTTCAAATCATTACAGTATTTTTATAAAAATTTCTCAATCAACTTAATAATTTAAATCATTTTAAATCACTAGTGTCCGATAAACATTTTTAAAAGCGGGATTTCCAAGAAGGATTTC
>JBQEAY010000028.1:0-33123 GCA_052105975.1 Aequorivita sp.
GAAATCCTTCTTGGAAATCCCGCTTTTAAAAATGTTTATCGGACACTAGTGATTTTTAAAATTAATTTAAGCTAACTAATTATATATATGGAAGATCAAGATTCAGGATACGACAGTACAAAAAGGAAAGTTGACGACACTGCTGAAAACTTTGAAAATCAGGCTAGGAATAGTGCAAATGAATTTAAGGAAGGTTGGAACCAGGCTACCCATAACCAAGAAAATAAAAAAATACTTGCCGGAATTCTTGCAATCGTTATAGGATCTTTGGGAATACACAAATTCATCCTTGGCTATACGCAAGAAGGAATAATTCAAATTGTGATTACGTTTGTAACATGCGGTATAGGAGGAATTATTCCTTTGATTGAAGGTATAATTTACCTAACCAAAAGTGACGAAGAATTCTATCAAACTTATCAAGTAGGGAAAAAGGGATGGTTTTAAGTCTAATTTGAAGTTCTTATAAGGCTAGTATAGAGCAATACAGAACATTTGTTTTAAAGAATCTAAAGGTGATACTTGGAACTTTGAGAGTTACAATCTTCTATTCAGTAAAATAGAAACTCGAATTTCCAGCACTGAACTTTTATCTTTTTTATCGAGAATTACTTTGGATTTTCTTCTTCCTTTGAGTCATTAGAATCAAAGTCCTCACCATTTTTTCCTGAATATCTGTTCTCCAATTCGGCTTGAAATTCTTCCATAACGGGTTTTACAGTACTTTCAGGCAAATCTGCGATGCGAATGTACATCAGGCCGTCAACCGCATTGTTAAACATCGGGTCTACGTTAAAAGCTATAACCTTTGCATTCTGTTTTATGTATTTCTTGATAAGAACCGGCAAACGAAGACTTCCCGGCTCCACCTCGTCAATTATCTTGTCGAATTTGTTCAGATCTGCTTCACTTTCGTCAAAAATGAAATCTTTGTCGGCTTCCTTCAGCTTTACTTTAAACTCCTTTTTAGGTTTTATGTATTGAGCCACATAAGGATCATAATAGTTTGATTTCATAAACTCGATCATCAAACTTTTAGAAAATTCCGAAAATTTATTACTAATACTCACGCCACCAATTAAATAACGATGTTCTGGATATCGCAAGGTTGTGTGTACAATTCCTTTCCAAAGTAAAAACAATGGCATGGGCCGAAGCTGGTATTCTTTAATAATAAATGC
Source organism: Aequorivita sp. (assembly GCA_052105975.1). GTDB lineage: Bacteria > Bacteroidota > Bacteroidia > Flavobacteriales > Flavobacteriaceae > Aequorivita. The sequence goes on from JBQEAY010000028.1 coordinate 1,182, forward strand.
ACGACCCATTTCAATGGATTCGCTCATCATATCATACAATTCGGGTTCAAAACGGAACAAATCCTGAAGATAAAACCCATCAATTCCAAATCGTGTATATATTTCTGAACCTAGGCCCATACGGTAAGCACCTGCCATTTTTTGGGCATCATTATCCCATAGAAACATATGGTGGTAGTAGCTGTCAAACTTATCGAGATCAGTACTATTATTGGTGCCTTCACCCACTTCGCGAAAGGTGATTTCGCGTAATCGTCCTATTTCCTGCAGAATGTAGGGAATCGACTTTGCATCTGCCAGAAAGACTTCATAGTTTTTACTGGTAAGCAACCGCTTATCTTTCTTTCGCAGGTTTTCGATTTCAGCTTCCATTGCTTTTAAAGGAATTGGGCCTGCAATCTTTTTCGGTGGCTTCGGAAATTTTAGTGTTTTAGGGATATTATCTAATAACTTTTTCTTTTGATACGCATTGGAAAGCATATATGTTTTTCTGCGAAGAAAATCCGTAAACACTTGTAAAGACTCATGCTCCTTTTGGTCATTTACAGAAATTGCATTCCCTATCCGCACCTTTATCAATCGCTCTTTTTGGGTTAATAATTCCGAAGGCAATTTTGCGGTTCGTAAGGTGTCACTCACTTTGGCCAAACGGTAAAATAATTTACTGTTTTTGGCGTGAAAATAGATGGGTACAACAGGAACTTCAGCCTTTTTAATAAGCTTCATTGCGGCATCCTCCCAAGGTTTATCCACGAGTAGCCTTCCGTCCTTATAGGTTGAAACCTCACCAGCAGGAAAAATACCTAAAGGATGACCTTCCTGTAAATGTTTAAGCGCTGTCTTTAATCCCAAAATACTCGATTTTACATCCTTTCGTTCTTCAAAAGGATTTACGGGCATTACATAGGGCTTTAAAGGCTCAATTCTATGCAAAAGGAAGTTTGCAACAATTTTGAAATCTGGCCTGCGCTCGAGTAGTAACTTTAGTAAGAGTATGCCGTCAATGCCACCAAGTGGATGGTTGGAAATAGTTATAAATGCTCCTGTTTTTGGTATTCTTCGGAGATCCTCATCGTGAATTTCAAAGTTTATTTCAAATTCATCAAGCAACGCATTTATAAACTCCAAATCGCTTAAATGCTTATTTCTGTCGTAGATCTTGTTAAGGGTAGTAATATTCAAAATTTTCATTAAAGACCAACCCATGAAGGTGCCCAGAAAGCCGAATTTATCGATATTTATTGCCTGTGCAACTTCCTTTGCGTTGACTAATCCCATGAAAAGCTTTGGTTGATAATGAGTGACAAATATAAGGAAACATCGATGATAAACTTTAAACAAACGAATCAATGTCCATCCAAGTTGTTCCGTTTGTCTTCTAAAAATATAAATATTAAAGACTGATGAAATCGATTGATACTATTCCTTAATAACCAATTGTACTGTTTCCTTGCTTTCCTGTTTCAAAAGAATATTCTTGTTTTCGGCAAGTGCTTTTACCTCAGCTGGATTAAAGTGACGAATGGTATATAGAGTCACGTTTTCGTTCCATTTTACACTGAAGTTTTCACGAAGCTTTGCCAACAAAGGCTTCAAATTGTCGAATTTATTGTCCACGCAAACGGAAAAACTAATTGCTGAATTTTGAATGAGATTTACCTTCATTCTGTATTCATGAAGCAATTTGAAAACATCGCCAATATTGTCTTCCATCATAAACGAAAAATCCAAAGAGGATAAAGAAATCAATACTTGATTGTTTTTTAGGATAAAGCTAGAAATCATTGGGTCGCGTGAAACACCTTTTCCAACACAGGTTCCAGGGCCCGTAGGATTAATAAATGATCTTACGTATAAGGGAATTTCCTTTCGCTGTAATGGCTGTAATGTCTTTGGGTGAATTACTGAGGCTCCATAAAATGCAAGTTCAATAGCTTCGCGATACGAAATGTGATTGTAAAGTTCAGTGTGGTCAAAATAACGTGGATCGGCATTTAACACTCCAGGCACATCCTTCCAGATTGTTACGCTTTCTGCATTTAAACAATAGGCAAAAACTGCCGCCGTATAATCACTTCCTTCTCTTCCTAAGGTGGTTGTAAAGTTATTGGTATGCTCTGCTCCCAAAAATCCTTGGGTAATCGTAATTCCCGTTCTATTTACTCTTTCTGAAATCTTTTCTTGCGTTTTTTCCCAGTCAATACTGGCATCGCGATAGTGATCGTCGGTTTTAATGCATTTACGGACGTCCAGCCAGGTGTTCTGAATTCCATTTTCCGAGAAATAAACCGAAACAATTGTTGAAGAAATTAATTCGCCATAAGAAACCACTTGATCGTATACAAACGCATGATTCTTGGATCTATTGGTATCAAGAAAATATTTTAACTCGTTAAAAATTTCGTCTATTTCAGCAAAAACAGGATGTGATGAAGGAAATAAGTCGGCCAGAATTTTATAATGAAAATCATAAACTGATTTCAAAGAGTGTTTTAATTCTTTCTTTTCAGAAAAGTAATCTTTTAAAACTTCTTCTAGTGCGTTTGTTGTTTTTCCCATTGCAGAAATCACAACCACCAAATTTTTTTCTTCAGTTTGGTTAATTACTGATAATACATTTTTTACGCTCTCTGCATCTTTTGTGGATGCACCACCAAATTTGAAAACCTTCATTTATTCAATGCTATATTTCTAAATAATTCTTTAAGCCTTGTTCATTCATATGTACAACGCGCCAATCTTTCATAAGGTTTGCACCACTGCGTTCGTAAAATCGAATTGCGCCCGTGTTCCAGTCTAACACATCCCAGGTCACGCGTTTTAAACCGCGGTCATCGGCAAACTTCATAACTTGTTTATAGAGTGCTCCGCCAATACCGTTCCCACGGTTAGCTTCTTTAACAATCAGGTCTTCCAAATGGAGTGTTCTGCCTTTCCAAGTTGAAAAACGATAATAAATAAGAGCTGCACCAACAATTTCGTTATCTAGTTCTGCGACAAAACAAGTGAATAAAGGGTTTTTACCAAAACCTTCACCCTCTAAATCTGCAACCGTAACATCAACAACATCTGGCTCATTTTCAAAAATGGCGAGTTCTTTTATAAGCTCTAGAACTTGGGGCATATCGGTCTTAACGGCTTTTCTTACTTTCATTTTTGCTTCTTTTGGTTTGGTTTATATCACTCAGATAATTTCAGCTTCAACCTCGATTTTAATTTCGTTTTCGTTTTCCCTCTACAAATATCGTTTCAATTTCCTAAAAATCCCGATATTTGCGTGAAATTCAGGAACCTCAAAAATCTAATGGCAAAAATAAATCAATCTCTCGGCGAGTTTATAATAGAAAACCAAAGTGAATTCAAATACTCGTCTGGCGAGCTTTCACGACTTATCAATTCCATCCGTTTAGCTGCAAAAGTAGTAAACCACAAAGTGAATAAAGCAGGCTTAGTAGATATTTTGGGCGCAGCAGGCGACACCAATATTCAAGGTGAAGACCAACAAAAGCTCGATGTATTTGCAAACGAAGTTTTTATCAATACCCTTACCAATCGTGAGATTGTCTGCGGAATTGCAAGTGAAGAAGAAGATGACTTCATCACCATAAAAGGCAGAAACGAGAAAAACGATAATAAATATGTAGTCTTGATAGATCCTTTGGACGGTTCATCAAATATAGATGTGAATGTTTCTGTAGGAACCATATTTTCTGTTTACAGAAGGGTTACACCTTCAGGGACACCAGTTACAATGGAAGATTTTCTTCAACCTGGAGTGAATCAAGTTGCTGCTGGATATATTGTGTACGGTACATCAACTATGATTGTTTATACAACCGGACACGGCGTAAATGGTTTTACATTAAACCCAGCAATTGGTACGTATTATTTATCTCACCCAGCGATGACTTTTCCAGAAATGGGAAATATCTATTCTGTTAATGAAGGAAACTATGTTCACTTTCCACAAGGTGTAAAAGACTATATTAAATATTGTCAAATGGAAGAGGATGAACGTCCATACACTTCGCGTTATATAGGTTCATTAGTTTCTGATTTTCATAGAAATATGATTAAAGGTGGTATCTATATCTATCCTAACACTTCAAAAGATAAGAACGGAAAACTTCGTCTTTTATACGAGTGTAACCCGATGGCTATGATAGCTGAACAGGCGGGAGGAAAAGCTAGCGATGGTTTCGGAAGTATTTTGAATATCAAACCTACAAGTTTACACCAACGCGTTCCTTTTTTCTGCGGAAGTACAAAAATGGTAGAAAAAGCAGAAGAATTTATGAAAAATGCGATTAAGTAAAGTCCAATAAAGAATTTATAATATTTTAGAAACAATAAAAGCTCCGAAAGGAGCTTTATTTGTTTATTTGAGTAAAAGTTCCCCTTCGGGGGCTAGGGGCATTTATTTCTTATTTAATAAATATCTATAATCTTCAAGATCTAGTCCACCGCTATAAATCTCGATAGAACGCTTTATTAAATGTTGCGCAGTCTTAGCATCGTAACCCAGACCGATAGCATATTTTTCAATAAGAAAACGTTCGTGGTCATCAATTTCATTATCAGCAAAAATCATCTCGAAAAGATCGTGGATACGCTCCAAACGTCGTTCTGAATCATTTGGTGGGTTTATAGGATATTTATCGGGATTTTTTAAAACTTCGGTATACTCATCTGCATCTATGTCAAGTTTACGAGCGAAGCGTTTTAATAGTTTCTCCTCTTCAGGATGAACTTGACCATGAACTGAGGCAATATTTGCAATTGATGCAAAGTGTCCTAAGTTTCGGGAATGTTCCCCACTTTCAAATAAATTTGTAAATGCCATAATTAGGTTTTGGTTAAGTTGCAAATATAAAACTTGTAATTGACAATTACGAGTAAACCCATGCATTCTGTTACTATTTTTCTGGTGTATTTTTCGAGTAATAAACGCTCTAAATCTTTCTTGATTTTCAGCGAGATGAGGTAAGTATTTGTTAATTTTAAAGAGCTCTTTAAAATAATTATATTGTGCAACCATTTCTATTCTCAAAGAATTTACTCGGAAAATAATGGATTTTAAATTTACATCAAATGGTGTTTTTACTAAAAAACTAAAAGCTTATGGCATTCATAATTTTCAATCATTGCTCTATTATGTAAAGCATTTACCCTATGGAAGAAATACAAATAGGAAAGATTTGTATTTAGTAATCTCAGAGAGCAAAGGCACTTGCAGTTCCAAACACGCTTTTCTAAAGGTGGTTGCAGATGAAAATGATTTTTTTGAAATAAAATTGATTTTGGGAATTTATAAAATGACAGAGCAAAATACACCAAAAACATCTCCACTTCTTTCAGAAAATAATTTAGTCTACATTCCCGAAGCCCATTGTTATCTAAAGTATAAAGATGAAAGAATCGATGCGACTTCGGCCACTTCGGATTTCGCGAAAATTAAAAATGATATTTTGGAAGAAATTGAAATCGGGCCTCACCATGTAGCAGAATTTAAGGTTAATTTTCACAAAGGTTTTCTCCGGAACTGGCTTAAGCAAGAGAAAATGGATTTTACGTTAGAGGAGATTTGGAAAATAAGGGAAAATTGTATTGAGAATATTTCAAGTTATAAACCTTTCAGGTATTATTGTTATACATAGATTGCGAGTATATTTATCAAACATTTACTTTTTATTAAAGTATTTTTAAAATTTCTTTTTTCATCTTTATAACTACCCATGAAAAAAACACTACAAATTGCCAACATAATTATTTTCATAATTATGGTTTTTGTGAACTATCTTGCTGGAACTGGAGCAATAAACGGGACTACTATTGCAAAGATTTCAAACGCGAACGATAACCTTTTTACTCCCGCCGGATATGCATTTTCCATTTGGGGGCTTATTTATTTAATGCTTTTAGGATTTGTAATTTACCAAAGCCGGAGTCTTTTCAAAAAAGTGCGCGATGATGCGTTTATTATGGAAACAGGCTGGTGGTTTGCGCTCTCCTGCTTTGCAAATATTATGTGGATCACTTTCTGGCTATACGGTTTTATGGACTATTCCATAGTCGCAATTTTTATACTTCTCTACTCTCTTTTAAAAATTGTAATGAAAAACCGAATGGAGCTTTGGGATGCGCCAATTTCAGTAATTGCTTTCCTTTGGTGGCCATTCGTATTTTATAGCGGTTGGGTTACTGTTGCGAGTATTGCAAACGTAGCCGCATATTTAACAAGTATAGAATGGAACGCTTGGGGTTATAGCGAAATCTCTTGGGCTGTAACAATGATTGTTATTGCGGGAATTATAAATTTTGTTGTCACTTGGCGCAGAAATATGCGCGAATTTGCTTTAGTAGGAGCTTGGGCGCTTATTGCCATTAGCGTTGCAAACTGGGATGAAAGCCAGACTGTTGCCAATAGCGCCTTAGCAGTTGCGATGGTATTAATTATAAGCAGTAGTTATCATGCTTTTAAAAATCGTGCGACAAGTCCTATGGAGAAATTAAAAGAATATAACGCCTCTAAGAAATAATCTCTTTGGAATTTGGTACCTCAGATTTGAAATTTCGATAGAAACGATGCGCTTCCTGCAAGGTATCTAAGACCTTGTAGGTTTTTCAGAGTCTCATAAAACACTCATTAAGTACGTATAGAACATATCAGACCAACAAAGTGGCCTGCGGGAGATTTTTTTTTCGTAATTCGCACCTCGAAAATCGTACTTCGTTACACCATTCCCTTAATATCGTTCCCCCAGGTTGGATAGGCAAAAATCATTGCTTTAATATTCTCATATGTTAATTTTCCACACATAGCAAGAACAAAAAGGTTTATCATTTCTCCGGCTTCCGAGGCGATGATGTGGGCGCCAAGTACAATATGCCGGTCTTTATCTACAATGGTTTTATATGCATACACTTTTTCATTGATTCGTTTGGCATTAAACCATTTAGGAACACTTTTATATTCTACCACATAATTGTATCCTTTTTCCTTCGCTTCTTCTTCAGTCAAGCCTATGGTAGCCACTTGCGGAATAGTAAAAACTACTGAAGGCACTGGCGGAAAATCCATTTTAGTATGATTTCCTTTTCTGATGTTTAATGAAACAATTCTTGCTTCTTGTGAAGAAGTTGGCGTTAATGGAAGTGAACCACTTGCTGAAACATCACCGCAAGCATACACACTTTTATTGGTGGTATTCTGAAGATAATCATTGACAGAAATACCATTTTTTTCAAATGAAACATTTCCTTTCTCCAAATCTAAATCATCAATAGAAGGGACGCGACCAGCGGTATTAAAAACCATTCGCACATCTACAGATTCTGTTTTATCGTTTTCCTGCCCGTCCGATAGGCGGGTTTGAAATGAAACGCGATAATTTTTCTGAAGTTTTTCCACTTCTGAAACCCTTGCATTGAAAATAAATTTAATTCCAAGCTCTTCCGAAGCTTTCGTTAGATGTGAAACTATATCTTCATCAAAAGGGCCTAAGGGACGAGGTCCAAATTCTATTACCGTAACCTTTACGCCACAACGTGCGGCAATATGTGCGAATTCCATCCCTATATAGCCACCGCCAACAAAGGCGATGCTTTCAGGCAATTCCTCCAATTCCAAAAAGTCATCACTAATTTTTAGGTAATCTCTTCCTGGGATTTTCAGCTCCATCGGTTTTTGTCCTGTAGCAATAACGATTTTATTCGCTTTAAGCGTTTTTCCTTCTACCGAGAGTGTATTTTCATCCAAGAACTGAGGAGATTGATGATACATTTCAATTCCCGCTTTTTTCAAATCTCTTTCGGTTGTAAAGGGAATGGCATCTGTAAATTTGGATTTAAACTTTTGGAGCGCAGCCCAATCAACTTTTGGAACCGAAGTAACCCCTTTATCCTCCAAACATTTTGATAGATGAATTACCTCCGTTATTCCAACTAAAACTTTTTTGGGATCACAACCTCGCTGTGAGCAAGTTCCACCAAATTCGCGATTATCTGCAATTGCTACTTTCATTCCTTCGGCAGCGCAATCATACGCCACTGTTTTTCCGGCTGTTCCGGTTCCTATTACAAAAACATCGTATTCTTTTATTGCCATAATAATGCCCGAAAAGGCGGGTATCCTTTTAGTCGAAATAACTACAAGGTCTTAGAAACCTTACAGGAAGAATCTCAAAACCTTTGAGGTTTATTTCTATTACATACTTTCCCTCGACACTAAAAATACAGATTCATTTCTGAGCTGTATGTTATTAAAATGGTAAAATCAGTATTAAAAATGGCAGAGGTCTTTGAGACTTGTGAGGTTTGGATTAAATTTGCCGTTCAATGCAAAAAACATTCGCTACTTCACTCTATTCCCAGTCTTTGCAAATGCAAAAACTAGGGGAAACTATTGCCAATAATCAAACAACAGTTAGTGTTTCTGGCCTTGTGGGCTCTTCGCTTTCAATGGTATTGGCCCAAACATTTAAACCTGGATCGCTCGGGGGTGACCTGCCTTTTCTACTGATTTTAAATGATAAAGAGGAAGCCGCTTATCATTTGAACGATTTGGAAAATCTTTTGGGAGATAAGAATGTACTTTTTTATCCCGGAAGTTACCGTCGTCCATATCAAATTGAAGAAACGGACAATGCCAATGTTTTACTGAGAAGTGAAGTATTAAACCGTATCAATTCTAGAAAGAAGCCGGCGTTTATAGTTACTTATCCTGAAGCACTATTTGAAAAAGTAGTCACTAGAAAGGAATTGGAACGTAATACATTAAAGATTGCTGTTAATGACCAACTTTCTATCGATTTTGCAAATGAGGTTTTGTTTGAATACCGTTTCAAAAGAACCGATTTCGTTACCGAACCAGGCGAATTTTCTGTCCGTGGTGGAATTTTAGATGTATTCAGTTTCAGTAATGACGAACCTTACCGAATCGAATTTTTTGGAGATGATGTCGATAGTATTCGAACCTTTGATGTAGAAACGCAGCTTTCTTTAGAGCAAGTAAAAAAGGTTTCTATCATTCCGAATGTGGAAAATAAGATGATTGATGAAAATCGAGAGACTTTTCTGAAGTATATCTCCTCTAAAACAGTGGTTTTTCTTAAAAATGAGGAACTTTTCAGTAGTGCTATCGACACTTTATTTAAAAAGGCAACAGAAGCATTCAATGAAATTGATTCAGAGATTAAGCGTGCAAAACCTTCCGAGTTGTTTTGTACTTCGGAATTGTTGAAAAAACAACTTGAGGATTTTACGAAGGTTCGGTTAAATAATAGTTCAATTTCTTCAAAAACTCCTCTCCCTTCGGGAGGGGCTGAGGGTGGGACTTCGATTTCATTTCACACAAAACCGCAACCTTCATTCAATAAGCAATTCAGCTTACTCATTGAAAATTTGAATGAAAATACTGAAAATGGATATAAAAACTACATTTTCTGTAGCAGCGAGCAGCAGGCTAAACGTTTTCATGACATTTTTGAGGATCACGAACAGAATGTGGAACAATTTGAAACGATATTATTTCCTTTGTTTCAAGGATTTATTGATGATGATTTAAAAGTAGTTTGTTATACCGATCATCAAATTTTTGAGCGCTACCATAAATTCCAGTTGAAGAACGGTTATGCTAAAAAACAAGCCATAACTTTAAAGGAAATAACCAATCTAGAAGTAGGTGATTATATAACCCACATAGATCACGGAATCGGGAAATTTGGAGGGTTACAGAAGATTGATGTGGAAGGAAAGATGCAAGAAGCCATCAAACTTTTTTACGGGGAACGCGATATATTGTATCTAAGCATTCATTCACTTCATAAAATCTCAAAATACAATGGCAAGGATGGAAGAGAACCCAAAATTTACAAATTGGGTAGCGATGCGTGGAAAAAGTTAAAGCAAAAGACGAAAAAGCGTGTCAAAGAGATTGCTTTCAATTTGATTGAATTATACGCAAAACGTCGTACCCTTAAAGGTTTCGCTTATGATCCCGACAGTTATTTGCAGGCAGAATTGGAATCTTCCTTTATTTATGAAGACACTCCAGACCAGAGCACTGCGACGGAAGACGTTAAAAAGGATATGGAAAATGAGCGACCAATGGATCGTTTGGTTTGTGGCGACGTAGGTTTCGGAAAAACAGAAGTTGCCATTCGCGCCGCTTTTAAAGCGGTAGATAATGGAAAACAAGTCGCGGTTTTAGTTCCGACCACTATTTTGGCTTTTCAACATTATAAAACTTTTACCGAACGTCTTTCTGAGTTGCCTGTAAAAGTTGATTATCTAAACCGTTTTAGAACTGCAAAGGAAAGAAAAGCCGTTTTAGAGGGGTTAAAAGACGGTCGCCTTGATATTGTAATCGGGACACATCAATTGGTCAGCAAGGCAGTAGAATTTAAAGATTTGGGGCTATTGGTGATTGATGAGGAACAAAAATTTGGTGTAGGGGTAAAAGATAAATTGAAAACCATCAAGGAAAATGTCGATACCTTGACTTTAACAGCAACGCCCATTCCACGAACTTTGCAGTTTAGTTTGATGGCTGCACGCGATCTTTCGGTAATTACTACGCCACCACCAAACCGTTATCCTGTGGAAACGCATGTTATCCGTTTTGGGGAAGAGAGTATTCGCGATGCAGTTCGTTATGAAATATCACGTGGCGGACAGGTTTTCTTTGTTCACAATAGAATTGAAAATATTAAGGAAGTAGCTGGAATGATCCAACGCTTGGTTCCTGATGCAAAAATAGGCATTGGTCACGGGCAAATGGATGGAAAGAAACTGGAAGATTTAATGCTTCGGTTTATGAACAATGAATTCGACGTCCTTGTTTCAACAACCATTATTGAAAGTGGTTTGGACGTTCCAAATGCCAATACTATTTTCATAAACAACGCCAATAATTTCGGACTTTCAGACTTACACCAAATGCGTGGCCGCGTTGGTAGAAGTAATAAAAAAGCATTCTGTTATTTTATTACTCCAGATTTTTCTGCAATGACCGACGAGGCTAGGAAACGGATTACCGCTTTGGAACAATTTTCAGAACTGGGGAGCGGAATCAATATCGCGATGAAAGATTTAGAAATCCGCGGTGCTGGGGATTTACTCGGTGGAGAACAAAGCGGGTTTATAAATGAAATCGGTTTTGAAACCTATCAAAAAATTCTTTCCGAAGCTATTGATGAATTGAAAGATAAAGAATTCAAGGATCTTTATGATGAAACCGAAGGCCCGAAGAAAAACTTCGTAAAAGAAGCTACAATTGACACCGATTTCGAACTTCTTTTTCCAGATGATTATGTAAATAATATTACTGAAAGACTTAATCTCTATACAAAATTGAATCAGCTTAAAACCGAAGTTGAACTCCAGAAATTTGAAAAAGAACTACTTGATCGTTTTGGTGAATTGCCAGAACAAGCGGAAGATTTGTTGAACAGCGTTAGGATAAAATGGATAGCCATTTCTATGGGTCTTGAGCGATTGATAATGAAGAAGAAAAAAATGGTCGGGTATTTTGTTGCAGATCAGGAGAGTGCTTTTTATCAAAGCCCATCTTTTACAAAAGTGCTTCAATATGTACAAAGCCATCCACAAAAAGTGACGATGAAAGAGAAACAAACCCGTAATGGCTTGCGATTGATTTTGACTTTTGAAGGGATTTCCTCGGTAGATAAAGCACTAAAAGCTATGGAGCCGTTTTCAGAGTAGAAAAGTAAATCATTTTTTATATTTGGCTTATGGCGACAACACAAAATCTTACTGTTGAACAACTTGCGAAGGCTTTTCGAGAGTTGAAGATTTCTGAAAGAACTAAACTTGCATCACTTTTGCCAGAAGATTGGTTTGAAAATTCAAGTGAATTGTCTGTAATTCAAAAAAAAGCTTTGGATTTTGCTTCAGAAAAAGAGAACGAAGGTAGAGCGGTTTTTCATACTTGGGATGAGGTGGAAAGTTATGTGAAGCATCGAACCGATGAGTAACTATCGTATTTTGATAGAAGAAGATGCCAAATTCGATATTGCTGAAGGATACGATTGGTATTTAAAAATATCTCAAAAAGTAAGTAATTCCTTTCTAAATCAAATAAAACAAACAATTCATTACCTTGAAGAAAATCCTTTTCTCTTTCGATTAATTTATAGAGACTATCGGCAAGTTCCTGTTAAAAAATATCCTTTTGTAATTATTTATAAAATTGAAGAGTTTATAAAAATGAAAGGTTCGAAGAAAATGGAGTAGGCTCTTCACAAAGATTACTGTTTTAGTTTATCCTGAGCTTACCGAAGGTTAAAATTAAAAATGATAAAAAGCATTCTCAAAATGCTCCAAACGTTCCTGCTTTTGATTTTTCAAAATGGCAATAATATCGAATCGTACTTCTACGTTTAAATCATTTGATACTATATATTCATTAGCAGCTTTTACTAGATTTTTGATTTTCCCCGGAGTTACAAAACTCTGTGGATCACCAAAAAAATCACTGTTTCTAGTTTTTACTTCAATTATAACAACAGTATCTTCCTCTTTTTGGGCTATGATATCTATTTCTGCTTTGTCGAAATAGAAATTGCGACGCAGAATCTTATAACCGCTTTTCATTAAATGCTGAGTGGCGATTTCCTCTCCTAATTTTCCAAGTTCGTTGTGACTTGCCATAGCTTAAAAGTAACAAATTTCCTACTAGTAAATCTTGAAAGTCCGAGAAGGAGTTTAATGTAAGTTTTATACAGCGATTTTGGGCCAAGTTCAAATCACATTGATAAAAGGTAGATAATCAATTAGTAAAGTCAATCATGGCCAATAAAGACTGTCCTAATTTGCGATGGTTCTGCGGTATCGCGAATTAATATTTTCACCAATAAAGGGTAGCCTACTGGAGATCCACTAAAAGGTATCTTCTCATCCTTAATTCCGTCGGGTTCACTTACAACGAAGGGTGTCCAATCTTGGACCACACCATAAAACCCATGGATATTTTCCCTGAGTGTTTTGATTTCCACGGTATGTCCTGGAGTAGCTTTCCATTGTAGTAACATAAAACTTTGGATTTGAAGATCATTTGAATTTGGGTATTGCATACTCGAAGGTGGATAAAGAATGGTGATCTTATTACCTGAAGATGGATTGTATGGAGCAATCAACTCTTTTGTAAGTGGGTCGATCCGAATCCGGTTCTTTACTCTCTTTACAGGGACTAAAGGTCTTTGAGGTTCATTTACTATTACCTGGTTCATTTCTTTTTGATGCTGCCCCCGTATTTTTTGACTCTTTTCTATTTTGGTTTTACTTTTTTTCTGTCGTGTATTGTCCTTTTGTGCATAAAATGCTGTCGTTGTTAGCAGGAAAAATAGGCTTCCTAAAAATAGTAATTTGGTTTTCATAGTTGTTATCTGTATTTAAGTAGTAAAATCTGGGTTCAAAATGCTATTGATATTTCATTCCTATTTGTAGGAAAAACCACCTAAGTTTCTTTATTATTGATGTAAGTGTCTCGTTTAAAACTACGAAACTCTTGATTACCAAGTTGAACTCTTTTAGTAATCAGTCGATTTTAATGTGTGAATGGTGCTTTTGAGTTAGCGTATGGAATTACTACTTGGGTAGAATATTATGATTACGAGGGAATCTAAAAGAAATGAGAAAATTACAATGTACCATTGAATCAGGTCGAGCTTCATAAAAACGTAAAGTTACTTTAGAGTTTTAAAATTGGACATTGATCGTTGATGATTGAATATTCAATTCAACTTCCCTCCCCATTATCAAAGCCCGATTATCTTCAATATGTCCCGTTGGAAAGTCGAAACAAACGGGGTAATTATAGTCTTTCACCATTTTCCATATTATTTCCTTGGCTGTTTTTCCGAATGGAATTGTGTTATCATTCATCTTTGTCATTCCACCAACAATCAATCCTGCCAAGTTTTCAAGCCTTCCATTTCGTTTCAAATTCATCATCATTCTGTCTATGTGATATAGATATTCGTCTAAATCTTCAATAAAAAGTATTTTCCCGTCGGTATTAATTGCTGAATTACTTCCACAGAGGGAATACAGCACCGAAAGGTTTCCTCCAACTAGCTCACCTTTGCCCAAACCAACCCGATTAAATTCCTGCAAGGCGTTGTGCTGAGCCTGTCGAAGTGTGTTGCTGAAAGCCTCCTTGTAGGTATCTGTCTCAAACGAAATTGAATATTCCTCCCCAAACAAAACCTTCCTAAGCGATTCTCTAGTTTCCTCAGATTTCTTCTCAATTTCCAAACACATTTGAGCGTGAACAGTTTCAACTCCCAAATTATGAATATGCGAATGCAAAACAGTAACATCACTATAACCAACAATCCATTTTGGATGTTTTTTAAATGTTGAAAAGTCTAGTTTATCAATCATTCTCACGGTTCCATAGCCTCCGCGAGCGCACCAAATCGCTTTTATATCTGGATTGTCGAGCATTGTTTGGAAGTCTAATGCTCGGAAGCCATCGTGGCCGGCGAATTGATTTTCCTCAGCGCCTACAGTCTTTCCCAAGATGGCTTTTAAACCCCAGCTTTCAAGTAATTGAAGTGCTGGTTTTAATTCTTCTATAGAAACTTTTCGCGCTGTGGAAACAATGGCAACGGTATCGCCGTTTTGAAGGGAACTCGGTGTTATCATGAATTGGATTAAATCCACAAATTACTACATTTATATGTACTTTTGTCATCTCAAAAAAAATTATGGATCAAAACCCAAACAGGTACACAATTACCGCAGCTTTACCATACACGAACGGACCCGTTCATATTGGCCATTTAGCCGGAGTTTACGTGCCAGCAGATATCTATGCACGTTACCAAAGGCTTCAAAATAAAGATGTCGCTTTTATCTGCGGCAGCGATGAACACGGAGTTCCCATTACCATAAAGGCCAAAAAAGAAGGCATAACGCCACAACAAGTAGTGGATAAATACCATGGAATCATCAAAAAGAGCTTTGAGGAATTCGGAATTTCTTTTGATAACTATTCGCGCACTTCTGCCGAAATCCATCATAAAACTGCTTCCGAATTCTTTAAGAAATTATACGATGATGGAAAATTCACAGAAGAGGTTACCGAGCAGTTATACGACGAAGAAGCTAATCAGTTTTTAGCAGACAGATATATCACTGGAACCTGCCCAAAATGTGGTTATGAAGAAGCATACGGTGATCAATGCGAAAAATGTGGGTCTAGCTTAAGTGCTAATGAATTAATCAATCCAAAAAGTGCCATTTCCGGAAATGTTCCTATTCTGAAAGAAACAAAACACTGGTTTTTACCACTGAATGAATATGAGGATTTCTTAAAACAATGGATTCTTATCGATCATAAAAAAGATTGGAAAACCAATGTTTATGGACAATGTAAAAGCTGGATTGACGATGGATTACGTCCTCGTGCCGTTACACGCGATTTAGATTGGGGAATTCCAGTGCCCGTGAAAGGAGCCGAAGGAAAAGTTCTTTATGTATGGTTTGATGCGCCTATCGGTTATATTTCTTCAACTAAGGAATGGGCAGAGCGCGAAGGTAGAAATTGGGAAGATTACTGGAAAAATGAAGAAACTAAGATGCTTCATTTTATAGGGAAAGACAACATTGTTTTCCATTGTATCATTTTCCCAGCGATGCTGAAAGCAGAAGGGAGTTACATACTTCCTGACAACGTTCCGGCAAACGAATTTTTAAATCTTGAAGGCGATAAAATATCAACCAGCAAAAATTGGGCAGTTTGGCTTCATGAATATTTGGAGGATTTTCCAAATCAGCAGGATGTATTGCGATATACTTTAACCGCAAACGCTCCAGAAACTAAAGACAACGATTTTACTTGGGCAGATTTCCAAGCTCGAAATAATAATGAATTGGTTGCCATATTTGGGAATTTCATAAACCGAGTTATGGTTTTAACCGATAAATATTACGAAGGTATTGTGCCTGAGCCATCAACTTTTTCAGAAGTCGATGAGCAGACTTTAAAGGAATTGAAAGCTTATCCTGCAGTAATTTCAAGTTCGTTGGAACGTTACCGTTTCCGTGAAGCACAAGCAGAATTGATGAATGTTGCTCGCCTCGGGAACAAATATCTTGCGGATGAAGAGCCATGGAAAACTATTAAAACAGATGAAGAACGCACAAAAACTGTAATGTATGTCGCACTTCAAATAGCTTCCGCATTGGCTGTTTTAAGCGAACCCTTTTTGCCGTTTACTTCAGAGAAATTGAAAGATATGTTGAATGTCAGGTCGAGCGCAGTCGAGACCTCTTTGAAATGGAACGACGTTTCTTCCAAATCTGAACTTCTAGAACCTGGCCACAAAGTAAACAAAGCTGAACTACTTTTCAGTAAAATTGAAGACGAACAGATTCAAGCACAATTAGATAAACTACAAAAGACTAAAATGGATAATAAGACTAATGATCAAGAGGCCGCAGCTGTTGAAGCTTCCGAATTGATGCCACAGAAAGAAACTATTCAATATGACGATTTCGTAAAACTCGATATGCGAGTGGGAACAATTATTGAAGCAGAAAAAATGCCAAAAACTGATAAGTTGATGGTTTTAAAAGTTGATACAGGAATTGATGTTCGTACTATCGTTTCAGGTATTGCCCTGAGTTTTACAGCTGAAGAAATCATAGGTAAAAAAGTGACCGTTCTTGTAAATCTAGCACCGCGAAAACTACGTGGTGTAGAAAGTCAAGGAATGATTTTAATGACTGAAAACGTTGATGGGAAATTGGTTTTTGTAAATCCTGACACTGATACTTCGACTGCGCTCAGCACAAGTGGAGTGGATAATGGGGCGACTATAAATTAGTTCCTTTTTTAATAATAAAAATCCTTCGAATTTGTGGCAATTATTGTCCTGTCGAAGGATTTAATTTTTCAAGCAATGACGAACCTTCTCCAATACATATCCTCTCAAACCCAACTACCCCAAAAAAGTGTTCAAAATACGGTCAAGCTTTTGAATGAAGACTGTACTATTCCTTTTATATCGCGGTATCGAAAAGAGTTAACTGGCAATCTTGATGAGGTTCAAATTGGGGAAATCGTAAAGTTTAAGGAACAGTTTGAAACTCTGAAAAAGCGTAAGACTACTATTCTGAAAGCTTTGGAAGAACAGGAGGTTTTAACTGCGGAACTTCAGAAGAAAATAGAAGATACGACCGATTTAATTGCGTTGGAGGATTTGTATTTACCCTACAAGAAGAAGCGAAAAACAAAAGCAGATACTGCTCGCGAGAATGGGTTAGAACCTTTGGCGAAAATTATAATGAGCCAATCCCGAAACCTTGGAAGTTCAGATATTTCTACGCTTGCAATGAAGTATGTAAAAGCTGAGGTGAAGTCCGAAGAAGAAGCTTTGGAAGGCGCACGCCACATTATTGCCGAATGGATCAATGAACGTACCGATATTCGGAATATGCTTCGAAATCAGTTGGAACGATATGCAGTGATTTCAACTAAAGTTGTTAAGAAGTATGTAGATGACGAAAAAGCACAAAAATTCCGTGATTATTTTGATTGGAATGAATCTTTAAGTAGAATTCCATCACATAGATTATTGGCGATTCTTCGCGCTACTTCCGAAGGATTTATTCGTAATAAAATAGATCCCGATAGCTATCGGGATGATGATTCTCGCATACTGTATAAAATTGAAGATCGTGTTATAGAATCAAACGATGCTGCTTCAAAACAAATAAAACTTGCAATTGAAGATAGCTATAAACGACTTTTATTTCCGGCACTTTCTAACGAAGCCTTGTCTGCAGCTAAGGAAAAAGCAGACGAAACAGCAATCAATGTTTTTGCCAAAAACCTAAAGCAATTGTTGTTAGGTTCACCTTTGGGAGAAAAACGTGTTTTAGCAATTGATCCTGGATTTAGATCAGGTTGTAAAGTAGTTTGTCTTGACGCTCAGGGTGGTTTGGAACACAACGAGACCATTTATCCACACCCTCCAAAAAATGATGCTAAAGGCGCGATGAAAAAGATAAGTTCCCTGGCCGACGCCCATAAAATTGAGGCAATAGCAATAGGGAACGGGACTGCATCACGAGAAACAGAACAATTTATTAAAAAGATTCACTTTAAAAATCCAATTCAGGTTTTTGTGGTAAGTGAGGCAGGAGCTTCCATCTATTCGGCTTCAAAAATTGCACGAGATGAATTCCCGAATTATGACGTTACTGTTCGAGGTTCAGTTTCCATCGGGCGTCGCTTGCAAGATCCGTTAGCAGAACTTGTCAAAATTGATGCGAAATCCATAGGCGTTGGCCAATATCAACACGATACAGATCAAACTAAATTAAGAACTTCGTTGGATAATTCGGTGGAATTATGTGTTAATGCCGTCGGTGTAAATATAAATACAGCGAGTGTTCCTTTGTTGAGTTATGTTTCGGGAATTGGTCCTAAGCTTGCTGAAAACGTAGTAAACTATCGCGAGGAAAATGGTGCTTTTACTTCTCGTAAAGAAATAAAGAAAGTTCCCCGTTTAGGAGATAAAGCTTTTGAACAGGCCGCTGGATTTCTTCGGATTAAAGATGGAAAAAATCCGCTAGATGATTCCTCTGTACATCCAGAAAGTTATGCGGTGGTTTCAAAAATGGCAAAAGACGAAGGAGTAAAAGTTTCAGATTTATTAGGAAACAAAGAAATTCTTCAGAAAATAAAGTTAGAAAAGTACGTTACCGAAAAAATAGGGCTTCCCACTTTAAAAGATATTATTGAAGAATTGGAAAAGCCTGGATTGGATATTCGCGAAGAAGCCAAAGTTTTCACTTTCAACCAAAAAATAAAAACTATAAAAGATTTAGAGGAAGGTCAATTGTTACCAGGAATTGTCAATAACATTACAAATTTTGGATGTTTTGTCGATATCGGAATAAAGGAAAGTGGCCTGATTCACGTTTCAAACCTTGCAGATGCTTATGTTTCTGATGTCAGCGAGCATGTACATCTGCACCAACAAATTATCGTAAAAGTGCTTGATGTGGATGTGGAGCGGAAACGGATTCAGTTAAAGCTTCACAAGTAAATTTTTCAGTGTTAATGTTTTGTTTATTTCTCTTATAAACAGTTTACAATCGCTTTTAAAGACTAATTTCGCGCTTTTTATTCTAATCTGCTCAATTTTAGTATTATGACAAAGCCTAGAATCGCCCTTGTCATAGGAATCATTTGTATTTCTATTTTTCCAATTTTGGTGAAACTTAAGTTGTCACCTCCTGTAATTTCCGCTTTTTATAGAATGGCGATTGCGGCAGCTGTTTTGGTCCCCTTTACCTTGATTACAGGAAAATTTAAAATTCCTTCAGTAAAGGTGCTAATTCTTACAATTGTCTGTGGTACTTTGTTCGCATTGGATGTTACGGTTTGGAATATTGCCATTCAAGAATCTACGGCTACACAGGCCACATTGCTCACCAATCTTTCTCCCGTCTGGGTTGGAGTAGGCGCATTTTTCTTTTTAAAGAATAAGCCAACAAGAAATTTCTGGATTGGTACTCTTATTGCAATTTTTGGTATGATAACTTTAGTAGGTTTCCACTTTTTCAGAAACTTAGATTTTGATTTGGCCTTCATTTTTGCCATTCTTTCAGGTATTTTTTATGCTGTATATATGTTGGTGAGTAAGTTTGTGCTTTACGATGTAGAAGTAGTTCCTTTTATAACTTTGAGTACGTTTACTTCAGCTGTTGTTTTAGGAATAATGAGCTATTTTATGAATGAACCTTTTACAGGTTTTAGCCAAATGGGCTGGATGTCATTAGTGGTTCAAGGCTTGATTTGTCAATTAGCAGCTTGGTTACTTTTGGGCTATGCCACCAAACATATGCGTGCCACACGAGTTTCAGTAAGTTTACTGGGACAGGCTGTTTTGACAACATTCTTTGCTTGGATGTTTATAAATGAGGAAGTCACTTTTCAAATGATTATAGGTGGTTTGATTCTTTTATTCGGAATTCGAGTTACTTTCTATACTAAGAAAATTCCAATCATAGGAAAGGAAGTCAAGGCCCCAGAAGTTGTAACAAACATTTAGACCAATTTTCTTGAAATAATTAGTATAGAGCCTGGTTTGGTAACTTCACTTTAACCGTCAAACTTAGTATTAGCTACAGTTTTTACAGGAAATAAGCCTTCTTTTCATCGGGTCGAATCAAAATAGTTTTTCTTATCTTTTTTATGGAAATATCTGTATTTGATTTTTTAAAATATGACCTTTGTTAGGTTTCAACATTGTTATGGACTGATGTTTCATTCAAAATCTTTCAATGCTAAAAATAGCTTTCCACCCAATCTATAAATATTCGTTACCTGTAGGACATCGATTCCCAATGGAGAAGTATGAATTGTTGCCGCAGCAATTGTTGCATGAGGGAACTTGTAATGCTGAAAACTTCTTTGAACCGAAGATGCCTTCAGAAGAAGATATCTTGGCAGTACATACGTGGGAATATTATAAAAGTTTGTTGGATCTTACCATTGATAAAAGAGCGGCTCGAAAAATTGGATTTCCTATGTCCGAAGCACTTATTGAAAGAGAACTACGCATTGCTCAAGGCACTATTGAAGCAAGTGAATATGCCTTAAGAAATGGGGTTGGGATGAATGTTTCCGGTGGAACCCATCACGCTTATACTGATCGTGGTGAAGGTTTTTGTATGCTGAATGATCAAGCGATTGCAGCAAGATATTTATTGAAAAAGTATGGGCCAAATGATAATGAGATTCCACTACAAGCACATAATGATGATTTTACTATTAAAAAGATACTAATTATCGACTTAGATGTGCATCAAGGCAATGGCACAGCGGAGATATTTCAGAATGATGATTCGGTTTTTACGTTTTCAATGCACGGTGCTGGGAATTATCCGTTTAAAAAGGAAAAAAGTGATTTGGATATTGCTGTGCCTGATGGTAGTGGCGATGTTATTTATCTTTCAATATTAAAGGAAACCTTACCAAAGTTGATTGTTGAACAAAAACCAGATTTTATCTTTTATTTAAGCGGTGTCGATATCTTGAAAACAGATAAATTAGGAAGATTGAATTGCTCCGTGGAAGCATGTAAAGAACGCGATCGCTTTGTGTTGCAACTGTGCAAAGATTTAGAAATTCCCGTTGCTGTTAGTATGGGCGGTGGTTATTCCCCAGAAATAAAAACTATTATTGAAGCGCATGCAAATACTTTCAGGTTGGCAAAAGAGATATATTTCTAAAAATTACAGATATAGTCCCATTTTTATCTTCCAATATGGGATTTGCTCCTCAAAATATTCGAAATATGTTTTTAACGAATCAGGGTTTTCGAGTCGATCTTTTGCTTTTTTAAATTTTTCAATTTCTTCTGAAGTTATAAATCGGGAAAAGTCTAAAGGCTCGCCAGATTCATGCACCTTAATAAAATGACCATATATTGAATCTATTGAAAGGCCCCGTTTTTTAGCAATTTGAGCAGGCGAAAGTCCTTCTTTAAATAGTTTATAGCTGCGTTCATGCGTAGCCAGTTGGTGTTCCAAATTATCTAAATGCCGGTTGATAACATTAAGAAAACCATCGGCGTATTTTTCCAGTTTTGCTTCACCAACTCCTGAAACTTCGGCAAATTCCTCCCGGGTTCTAGGCTTTTTAAGTTCCATATCTTCCAGGGTCGCGTCGTTAAAGACTATATATGCAGGCATATCTATATCTTTCGCTAATTTTGAACGCAACATCCTCAATTTTTCAAAAAGATCAGCTCTTTTTCTAGGGGTTTTCTCTGGTTTTACTTTTACGGTTTCTTTTATTGTGTTTGCCAATCGCACTTTTTCACCTTCAAATAAAACCTTTTTTGCTAGTGGCGTGAGCAACAACCTACCTTTTTCGTGAAAATATATTTGCAAGACACCTTGGTTTAATAGCTGGATAACATATTGTTGTAAATCCCGCCACGAAATATCTTTTGCTGCGCCGAAGGTTTTAATGTTTTGATAGCCTTTTTCGTAAACCTGGGCGTTTTGGGCGCCGCGAAGCACATCTAAGACCATTCCCAAAGCTTCTTGTTCTTTTAATCTTGTTACTGCAGAGCATACTTTTTGCGCGATGAGGGTGCCGTCAAAATATTTAGGCGGGGCTTTGCAGATGTCGCAATTATTACAATCTTCGGTAATATGTTCTCCAAAATAGCCTAGCAAGACTTTTCGTCGGCAACTTAAAGCTTCAGCAAATTGTTGCATACGCTCCAGTTTTGCGAGCTGAAACTTTTCTGTTGCGGTACCTTCGGCAAATTTTCTAAGCTGCATTACATCGGCATAACTATAGAACAACAGCGTATTTGCGGTTAGACCGTCACGACCGCTTCGACCTATTTCTTGATAATAGCCTTCAATGTTTTTTGGCATATTATAGTGAATAACCCAACGAACATTGCTTTTGTCAATTCCCATTCCAAAGGCAATAGTTGCAACAATGATAGGCACGTCATCATTAATAAAATTTTCTTGGATTTCTGAACGTTCTTCAGGAGTAAGTCCCGCGTGATATGCTTGGGCTTTGTGGCCTGCTTTTTTTAACTTTTGGGCAAGATTTTCTGTGCTGCGCCGGCTCAGACAGTAGATAATACCACTTTGTTTACCGCGCTTAGCAAGAAAATTTAAAATCTGCTTATTTCGATTTTGCCCAGGCCTCACATCTAAAAACAGATTGGGTCTATCAAAAGAAGCGATAAATGTTTTGGCGTTTGGGATTGCAAGTTGGGTAGCAATATCTGCACGGGTAGGACGATCTGCCGTTGCCGTTAATGCAATTAAAGGAACCTTGGGAAATTGGGCCTTTAAGCTTTTTAGCTGTGTGTATGCAGGACGGAAATCGTGTCCCCAACTAGAAATGCAATGTGCCTCATCAACGGCAA
The DNA here is from genome assembly GCA_052105975.1 of Aequorivita sp. GTDB lineage: Bacteria > Bacteroidota > Bacteroidia > Flavobacteriales > Flavobacteriaceae > Aequorivita. The sequence continues at coordinate 24,128 of JBQEAY010000028.1, forward strand.
AAAGACTTATGGGCGTAGCATTTAGAATAGCGTTTAGCTGTGGCAAACTTTCGGGCGCAACGTATAGCAGATCTAGCTTTCCGTTTTGAAGATTTTGCAATACTTCTTGTTGTACCTCATAAAGTTGCGAGCTATTGTAATAAGAGGCGGAAATTCCATTGGCCTGTAAAGCATCTACTTGGTCTTTCATCAACGCAATTAGTGGTGAAATTACAATTGCGGTACCCTTAAGTGCCAGAGCTGGCAACTGAAAGCACAAAGACTTCCCGCCGCCGGTAGGCATTATGGCTATGGTGTCTTTTTGAGCCAATACGTTGTTTATAATTGCTTCCTGATTGGAAAGAAATTTCTCGTAACCGAAATGCGTTTTGAGCAAATCGAGTATGTTTGACTGGGTAGTTGTTTCCATTTTTGTAAAAATAGGGATTCAAACTTTAAATATAATAAGCCTCCCAAAATAAATCAGGAGGCTTATTGACTAGTCATTATTTACTCCCCAGCATGACTAGCTCATTACAAACTACTTCGGTAATATACTTTTTGTTACCTTCTTTATCATCGTATGATCTAGAAGTGAGTTTTCCTTCTATTGCCACTTCTTTTCCTTTTGTAACATAGGTTTCGATGATTTCAGCAGTTTTTCCCCATGCAACAACATTGTGCCATTGCGTGTCTGTGATCTTTTCGCCTTTTTGATTTTTGTACGTTTCATTGGTGGCAACGCTAAACTTGGCAAGTTTTTTTCCGCCATCAAGATTTACAATTTCGGGATCGTTTCCCAAATTACCAATCAACTGTACTTTGTTTCTAAGTGTACTCATGATTTCTAAATTTTTAAGACCTGCCCAACTGGACAGGCGGGTTAAACAATTATACTATCGAAGTCTATATTATTCGACACAACAAACATATAACAGTATGCAAGTGCTAATCGGTTGGTAATCATTTACTTTCGTTTATAGTTGTTTGTAAACGTTTGTAAGCGTTTACAAATGGATAATAGCCTTATTTTACTGGGCGTTAGTGTTTTGCGAATTATTCTCGAAAACTTAACTTTATGGTCATTTTTTCGCTTTCTCCCAAGAAGAAGGCACATTTTGGATTTATTTTCAAACTTTTATAGAAGATAGTCTAGCTTAATACTAAATGGATGTTACTGAATACTAACCTAAACCTTGTCATTGCTAAATTAGTCTTGAGTACAGTAAGTACTTTTTATAGTTTGCAGTTAATTATAAATTTAAAGTCACAAAAATTGAAATTATGAAAAAGCTTACTTTACTTATTACTTTGTGTTTTATTGGCTCTGTGGGCATAATAAACGCACAAAATCAAATTGGAGAAGTTGATTCTTCCGCTAAAGCTAATAGTTCGCAGCGGACAGTAAAACTACCAGCTGCTTATTTTAACACTACTACGGCACCGGAACGTGAAACTGCACAGGGAGTTGAAAACTCGGAAATCTCCATTGATTTGCAAGGGGTTCAAGCACCATTCTTAGGAGCATATGGGCCTGTGGCAAGACCGGATGGAACCGAAGAATTTGGCGAGAACCTTATTTATACCAGCGGCCCCTTTATTAATGAGCGTCCAGATTTGAGTATTATGGAAGACGTGAGTGAAGGGATGGGAACCTATGGTGTCGGACTTCAAAAATCCAGTAACAATAGTGTTGCTGAGGAGTTTACACTCCCTATGGATTTTGACATTAACTCAATAGACGTTTATTCCTATCAAACCGGAGCTACGCCGCCATCCATCACGGCGATCTATATGCAAGTTTGGGATGGAGACCCTAGTGGCGGCAGTGCTTCTGTTGTTTGGGGCGATTTATCTACTAATATTTTAGAAAATGTTGAAGATACGGAAGTTTATAGAGTTTTGGAAAGCGATCAAACCGACACAAACAGAAAAATTCAAAAAGTGACCGCCAATACTAATGGCCTGTCCTTAAACACTGGCACCTATTGGGTTGAATACTCCTTAGACGGTTCTGGTTCGTCCGGGCCTTGGGCGCCGCCAGTTGCGGTGTTAGGAGAAACTATTACCGGAAATTCACTTCAAAATTTAGATGGTACTTGGCAGGCGATTGTGGATGGCCCAAACGATGATCCCCAGGGACTTCCCGTACAGATTTATGGAGAAGCGGATTTAGGTGGGAATAGCTGTGTAGAAATGAATCCACCCTATGATTTCTTTTTTGAAATTGGTTTAATGGTTACTTCCGGGGGAGGTTTTTCCAATGCCAATGATTTAAGCCTTGAGGCCAATGAAAGCTTTACCCTTGAAAATATCTCTGCCATACTTACTTCAGAATGGCCCATTGTTGATGTAGATGTTACCTATTATGACGATGATAATGGAAAACCTGGCACCGTTATCGGTTCTGAGAATTCAGTTACTATTGATGGGTCTAATGCAATCGGTAGTATGGATAATATTTCGTTAAACGTTTACGAAGTAAACATGAGTGTGGATCCATTTGAATTTACTGGAGATGCAAATAACCCAACTTCCTATTGGATTCAATTGACAGCTACGAGTTCTCAGAATACCGATGTATATTGGGTAGGTACTTATGATAATATTGTTGGTAATGAGATGAACTCAAACGATGGTAGTGGTTGGTTTGTTGACCTTGACGGGCTTGATGGTCTTTATACCTGGAGTGGAGACTGTAGTCCCGTACTTGGTGTAGAAGACAACCAACTTGTACAGTTTAGCGTTTATCCAAATCCTGCAAGAGACATTCTTTATCTGAAGACTAAGGAGAACATTGACTCCATTTCATTGTTTAACCTTTTGGGGCAAGAAGTACGTACTGATAAAATTGACGGTAGCACTACCGAAATCAGTTTGGCCGGACTTCCCGTTGGAACCTATATTTTAAAAGCAAGTATTAACGGTCAAGTTGAGACCCGCAAGATTATAAAAGAATAATCTTTATACGCTTTTAAAATTATAAAATGAAAGCCATCCCGTTAAGGATGGCTTTCTGATTATAATAATAAACAATATGCCTATTAATAAGGCTGTTTTGTTCTACATAAATTGAAACCGCTTAAGGAACAATAAAAATACTCGCTATCGTATTTACCTCATCCATGGTCAAAGGTTCATCAAAAGATTCGGTGGTTGCGTTGTCTCCGCCAAGATCATTAAACAAGCCTGTTAAGTCAACCCCTCCTTGAGTCAAATTACTTTCAGGAGTGGAGCCTTGATAAATCGCATCAAATGCACTAGGCAATGTATTTTGTGATTTTGTAATCCAACCTTTTTCACCTCGCATCCGTCTAACCTGTGAAGCGTGTTGCGCTTCCACAGAATGTATTTGAAGTGCATAAGTTAGCAGTGCGTCATCATCTATTAATCCGCCAGCTTGACCTTTATATGCGCGGACACCGGTGTCTTCAAATCCTTGCGCCAATGCCATAAATGTTTGGTAATTGGTGAAAGTATCTAAATTTAAACCTCCTGGAGCTCCTGAGAAGTCGAATGTAGGTTCGTCTACCGCGGCATCGCCCAATGCAGCTAATAAAAAGTCAACATGGGAAGTTTCGTGTTTAGAGATTTGTGCGAATGTAGCGCGATCTTCACTTGGAATTAGGCCATTGGTATCTAAAGCCATTTGATAAAAGTTTCGTTCTAGATATTCCAATGTAAGTGCAAAATTCAAAATATCGGTAGGGGAAGCCATCATAGATGATGATGCCATCGCCATGGTAGCCGCTCTTGTCTTGGTGCTGGTTGCTGCCAATCCAAAAGGAATAGAAGCTAAAGCAATGTTTTTACCCAATGTTTTTAAATGGTCGAAAGAATCACGTCTCGAAGCTTTTTTATTCATAAGCTCGCTGTCAGAAAGATGATCCATAATTTTTGTAATATTCATAGTGTGTTTTTTAAAGTTAAAATGAGTTTAGTTTATGATCTATCCAACACCTTGTTCCTTATAGGTGAATGGTGTGGTGATAAAACCACCTGCAGCAGCAATAATATCTTTTGGAGGAAGTGCTTGTCCCAACCCTGTTACAGGATCAATTACATCGTCTCCAGCAAAAGCAGAAGAATTCCCACCATCAATACTACCTGTCGCAATTATGTTTCTAATTGCGGAAGCATGTCTAGCTTCCACCGAAACAATTTTTCCTGCAACTAAAAGATACCCTGGATCACTTAGTAATTTTCCAGCGCCATTATAGGCTCTTACACCTGTGTCTTCTAATGTCTGGGATGTGGCAAGAACTGTTTCACGGTTTGAGAAGTCCAAACCTGCGTAATCAAAATCCAATGTTGGTAGTAATTTGCTCATATCGTTGCCTACCGCAGTACTAATTGCCGTTTTAAAAAAATCGCGGTGAATAACTTCATGGTAATATAAATCTGTCATTACCTCCTGTTCATTCTGGCTAAATGCAGATCTAAAATTTGAATTGTTTACAACTCTTGTGTAGAAATCTGCTTCCAGTTGTTCCAGAGCGTAGGCATAATTAAGTACGCCGAGATCGCCTGTTCCTAAATCAAAAATTCCATTAGGTGGCATTATTGGGGTGTCGTCATCATCACTACATCCTGTCATCATTAAAAGTCCTGAACCTATAACGGCTGCACCGCTTAGTTTTAGAAATCGGCGTCGGCCATTTTTGATTGATCCTACTTCACTTACTTTGACTTTGTTTTTCATAACGGTTTATTTTTATGTTAATTGAGAAACTTACGAGTGGAAAGAGGTTATGGTTTTTTATGTTGTATTAAAATTTTGTTAAAAAATTAATTTTTTGCGCTTAAAATATGGGAATGTTCACTTAAATGTGTCTGTCATTATTAAAAATTAATTTAATGAGAGGTATTATTGGGAAAATGAAAATTCTGTTTGATGAATGTTAGCTTAAATCAAGAAAGATAACTTGCAAAAACAATAAATAGGAGCTAACCAGTCAAAGACCAGGAGTTTCTTAAACTTTAGGTTGTTCAACTTTATGAAATGAAAGAGTTTATTCTTCGAAGAGAAGAGAGAAGTTCGCAAAAACATTAAGAAAAAACATAGATAGGGACTGTGCTCTTCAGTTAATACCGAAGCACAATAGGTTTTGATAATATGCTAGATTCGTGAGAAATAGATAAATATTATTTCCAAATAAAAACTACCAAGTTTGCCCTTTTAATTCCATTGCTGCACGCAGCACGTCACTTTGGCTAATTTGACCCGCTAATTTTCCATTTTCCAAAATAGGAAAACGACGGTGTTTTGACTCCAAAAATTTGTTAGCAGCGTCCAGAACGTTCATTTCTCCGTCAATAGTATCAACGTTTTTAATCATGTGAAGCTCTACTTTTACGTCCTCCATTGGATGGTTGTGATATCGAGCATCACTTAGTTCCTTTAGGCAATCACCCTCAGAAATAATTCCGACCAATTCATTTTTTTCGTTCACTACAGGACCTCCTGAAATTCTCTTTTTTAAGAGTACTTCCATAACTTCCAAAATGGATTGCTCAGGTCTGAATGTAATTAGATTGCGAGTCATAAAATCCGAAACTTTTATTCTTTCCGAAGAACTTTTTTCGGGCTTTGCTCTTTTGCCCATAAAACTTTTAATTCCCATATTTTCAATTTTTTGCGAACTTCTAAGATAGTCATTTTTTTTTATAAATGATGTTTCCCCATTAATTGGAAATATACATTTCTGGTAGTCTTGAGTGAATATTTTCCCCTTTGTCAGTCTTGTTACCTCGAAAATATTGGTATTTACGATTCATTTTTAATTAAATATTATTTTCATAATATCTATCTGAAAATCAATAAATAAGGTTTAGTCTAAACTCATAATATAGCTTAGATTAAATATTTTATTTGCCGATACAAATTATATTTTTAGCTTTGCCTAAAAATATAAATAATGAAAACAATAAGATATTTGTTAGGAGCTTTACTTTCTCTTCCTCTTGTCCTTGCTTGTGAAGCTCTTGGCCCACAAGAACCAGAAGAATATGAATTGCTCGACGGACCAGTTGAAGATCTTACTCAAGCCGAATCTAGACGTTTTGTTGAAGGAGACGTGGCTTTTAATGACCAAATTTTTACTGCCGAAACTGGACTCGGACCCATATTTACAGGAACTAGTTGCGTTAGTTGCCACGCGGGAGATGGAAAAGGACACTCTGCAATGAAGTTCACCCGTTTTGGTCAAGATCTTCCAGGGATAAATACTTATTTAGATCAAGGAGCTCCACAATTGCAAAACAGGGCGATACCAGGTTATGAACCAGAAACCTTACCTCCCGGCGCCCCATATGCAGATCTTGTTGCTCCTATAGTTACTGGTCTGGGATATCTTGATGCGGTTCCTGATGAAGATTTACTTGCCATGGAAGATCCCGACGATTTGGATGGTGATGGTATTAGTGGGCGAGTTCATTGGAACGACAGACCCGACTATGTGAGCGACCGACCAGGAACCATATCTGAAAATGGAAAATACATTACTCGTTTTGGAAAAAAGGCTAGGATGTACGATTTGCTTCATCAAACTGCAGATGCATACAATCAGGATATTGGGATAGCCTCATATTTTGAGCCTTATGATACCTATAGCGGTGATGAAATTCAACCAGAAATTGACCGGAAAACTATTAACGATGTAGTGTTCTATCTAAAAACACTAAAAGCCCCTCTTCAACGTGATGAAGACGATGCTAATATTGTTGCGGGTAAAAACCTTTTTGACAGAACGCAATGTACTGCTTGCCATAAACCAACTTTAAGAACAGGATACTCGCCAATTGTAGCTATTTCATATAAAGAATTTCATCCTTATACCGATTTGCTATTGCATGATATGGGACCTGAATTGGATGATGGGTACACAGAAGGTTATGCACTTTCTTCTGAATGGAGAACCGCTCCTTTATGGGGAATCGGCCTTTCTAAAGATTCACAAGGTGGTGAATACTACTTAATGCACGATGGAAGAGCACGAAGCATTGAAGAGGCCATATTACTACATGGTGGAGAAGCTGAAAACTCCAAAAACCAATATCAAAACTTAAGTCAGGACGAAAAGAGTCAGCTCCTAGATTTTATTGAATCCTTATAATCTCATATAACATGGATCGAAAAGAATTCATAAAAACCTGCGGCGTCGCTTTGGTCGGATTGCCTTTTGCATCAGCGATTTTAACTTCTTGTCAAAGTATTTATTACGCATCGAACAATATTATCGACAATCGTATCGTGGTACCACTTTCCGAATTTGAAGTCATCAAAAAAGAACGCACGGATTATAGAGATTTCGTAATGGTACAGTCACAATCACAAGACTTTCCCATTTGCCTATATAAAACCGGAGAGAAACAATATAGTGCCTCTTTAATGAAATGCACCCACCGTGGATGTGAGCTCAATGTTGGTGGAGGCATATACAGCTGTCCTTGCCACGGTAGCGAATTTGATAATAAAGGCGGCTTATTGGAAGGTCCTGCCGACCAAGATTTAAAAACATTCAAAACATCAATTGACAATGAAAATATTTACATTGAATTATCTTAAAGCATTCACTTTTCTCCTTAGTTTCTTCTGCTTTACTTCATTATTTGCCCAGGAGGAGGAAGTGGAAAAAACGGAACAGAAGGATAGTAGTGAATTAAATATGGACGCCGTTTTCAGTAGACCAACTTTAGGTTTTGAAAAGGTTCCCGTAACTCTTGGTGGTTATTTGGAAGCCAATACCATGCACAGAACCGAAGAAGGTATAACTGAAGGTCTTTCCTTTCAGGCGCGACGTCTAACTATTTTTATGGCCGCCTCCATTTCAGAAAGAGTAAAGTTTCTAACTGAAATTGAATTTGAAGAAGGGGGAAAGGAAGTAGCCATTGAATTTGCAGCACTTGATGTAGCATTTCATCCATTATTGAATTTTCGAGGGGGAATCGTGATGAATCCAATCGGGGCTTTTAACGAAAACCACGATGGTCCAAAATGGGAATTTATTGAGCGTCCAGATGTGGCGGTCAATATGCTTGCTGCGACGCTTTCAAATGCTGGATTCGGAATGTATGGAAAAACTTATTCTGGAAACTGGATTTTTGGTTATGAAGCTTATTTGACCAATGGTTTCAACAATAAAATAATATCAAATGAAGAGGATAAAACCTTTCTACCTGCCTATAAAGAAGGAGACGAATTATTTGAAGAGAACTTTAGTGGTAAAGCCATGTTCTCAGGAAAAATAGCCATTAAAAACAGAAAAATAGGGGAGATTGGCCTGTCTTATATGGGTGGTGTTTACAATAAGTTTGAAGATGATGGAGAAGAAATTGAAGATAAGGCAAGAGTTGATGTTTTTGCTATAGATTGGAATACTACAATTAAAGCCACTGGCACCTATATCGTTGGGGAAGCAGCTTTAATAAAAGTCCAAACGCCAGATACCTATACGCCACAATACGGTAACAAACAATACGGTGTGTTTATGGATGTAGTCCAACCAGTATATAAAAAGAAAATCTTTGAATGGGAAGATGCTACCTTTAATGTGGCCGCCCGTTTTGATTATGTGGACTGGAATGTGGGAAAATTTGAAGAAACCAATACCAATATTGGAGATCAAATTATGGCGATTACTCCGGGAATCAGTTTTAGACCTACATCGAAGACTGTTTTTAGGATAAATTATCGTTACGAATGGCAAAAGGATATTATTAATAATCCGGCCGAAAGAGCTGCCACATGGTATATGGGCTTTAGTAGTTATTTTTAATCGGGAAGTGTCCGATAACAATTGTTGAGGTTATGGATTTATTGGTTATTAGATAAGCTGTTAATTCATTAAAGTTCTTATTTTTGTTAAGATTGAATTCATTTGGTAACTGAATTTGATCATTAAACTGAATTTCAGCATTTCATCCCTCAACGCATAGAATCGGGCACAACTGATTATATTCCAAATCATTGTTGTCCGATAAAAATCTAAAGTAGCAAAAATAGCGTTGTCATTACC
>JBQEAY010000029.1:0-28554 GCA_052105975.1 Aequorivita sp.
GTTCTTTCTGATTTATACTTAAAGTTAACTGATTTATTAAAAATCAAACTTAAGCCGTATATAATGAATAGCGCGGTTCGGTTCGATTCGAAAATTTTGGTGTATTTGGTTTGTCGCCAATTTTTGTTTTAATCACTTTAGAACAAAAAAATAAAAGTTCAAAAACAAAAATCGGCTTGTGTTTAACGAAATAATTCTCGTCTATTTTCCCGCCACTAATCATACACAAACACGTTGTAAAACATTTGGGTACGGTAAAGGGACATCCTTTACAAAGTTAAAGGGACATAGTTTACACTTTTAAGATTCATAAATTGCTTGAAAAAGTAATTTATCATGGTCTGGAAAGCAAAAACTAAAATGGAACAAAAAGTAGAATTTATTCACGAATGGTTAACTCAAAATTACACCATCACAGAACTTTGTAGGTCATTTAATATATCGCGACCTACCGCCTACAAATTGATTTCCCGGTATGAAAAAATGGGGATATCGGGATTAATTGAGCAAGAAAGAGCCCCAATCAACCACCCCAACAGAACCGATCAGAAAGTTGAGGATTCAATTCTAAAATTAAAGAACAAACACATGCTTTGGGGCGCGAAGAAGATTCGCATATTGTTGTTTAAACAGTATCCAGAGGAACTTATCCCAAGTGTGGTCACAGTTCACAACATCCTTTCCAAAAATGGTCTAGTTAAACCTCAAAAGCGAAGCAGGAGGGTTAAGCCTGTGTACCCAATTTTCGACCCCAAGAAGTGCAACGAAGTTTGGAGCGCAGACTATAAAGGAAAGTTTTTAATGGGCAATAAAACATACTGTCATCCACTTACTATTGCCGATTCCAAAAGCAGGTTTTTGTTTACCGCAAAAGGACATTACAAAGAGAATTTTATCTCTGCCAAGCAAGAGTTTACAAAGGTTTTCAGAAAGTATGGCATCCCAAAACAGATACATACCGACAACGGAAGTCCCTTTGGATCTGTAGCTGCCATTCAAAGATATACCAGGCTATCTTATTGGTTTATTGAATTGGGAATAGATCCGGTTTATTCCGATCCGGCACGACCGGACCAAAATGGACGACACGAACGCATGCACCGTGACTTAAAGGCAGCTTGCGCCAAACCCTCATCATTCGATTTGAAGGCCCAGCAACGTAGTTTAAATCGGTTTGTAAAGGAATATAATCACATTAGACCCCACGAAGCTTTGGGAATGAAAACCCCTGCAGATTGCCATGATTTTTCCAATAGACCATACCCTGAAAAGATCCCAAAATATGATTACCCAGCAACCATGAAAGTGATGAAAGTATGCCAAAATGCATCCCTGCGGTGGAAGTCATATTATTGGGTATATTTAACTGCTGGGCTTAAGGGAAAATACGTGGGTGTCGAAGATCAAGGAAACGGAATTTGGAGAGTATTTTATAGAGACGTATTTTTAGGTTACTTTAATGAAAATAAAATCAGAGATAAACAAGTATCAATTAGACTAAGTCAAAATCTAGTGTAAAGCATGTGACTTTAACTTTGTAAACTATGTGCCTTAACGAACATTAAAAAATCTGTCGACTGTTCGCTATTAGAGAACTTTTTGTGTATTTGCTATATAATTGAACGAATGAAGCGAATAATTGCAAAAAGTACACTTCGAGCGTTTTGGGAAAAATACGCTGATTCTGAACAATATCTAAAGACTTGGTACGATACAGCGAAAAGCGCAAAATGGTTTTCACCCAACGATGTAAAGCAAACTTACATTAATGCAATTATTCTAAAAGATGGTAGAGTAGTTTTTAATATAAAAGGAAATTCTTACCGACTGATTGTAAAGCTCAATTACGAATAGCAATGGGCATTTATTCGATTTATCGGCACGCACGCTGAATATGATAAAATTAATGCTGATACAATTTAAAAAGTAGATATTATGAGATTAAAGCCAATTAAAACCGGAAAGGATTATCGAAATGCTCTTGAGCGTTTGGAAGTGATTTTTGATGCATCAATTGACACAAAAGAAGGTGACGAAGCGGAAATACTTTCACTTCTCATTGAGAATTACGAAAACGAACATTATCCGATTGAAGCACCAGATCCAATCGAAGCGATTAAAATCCGAATGGAAGAATTGAATATGCGACAAAAGGATTTGGTTGGAATAATCGGAGGAAAAAGCCGAGTATCTGAAGTTCTGAATCGAAAGAAAAGATTAACTGTTGATATGATCCGAGAATTAGAAAAAATCTTACAAATATCAGCTTCTGTACTTGTGAATAACTATAAACTTGCAAGCTAAAAAATAACAAAAGGTAATCGAGTGGATGGCTCCGCCATCAAATGACGGAGTGTACCCCCGCCTGTACCGTTCGGGCAGGTGTAACACCACCGTACCCTTCGACAAGCTCAGGATAAACCAAGCGGGTCTTCCCTAAGCAGGTTCGGAACAGGTTGTATACGGCGGTTCGCAATCCATCTTTCCAATGCAGAGCCTGCCTCACGCGTCCAACCATCTCAGCTGGACGGGGCTCCTCTAGATTAATTATAATCTTTCAGTAAATTAAAAGAAATCATCCTGGGCGCACATATCCTGTATAATTAATTGCTTGGCTCAGCTTATTTACAAATCCTGAAGCGTAGAACTTGCGGATTTTATATTCGGCTTTTATTTGCTAAATTACGTGACTAAACACGCAACTAACCTTATATAATCACATTGTTAAAAAAAACACAATCGTATAAAGCTGGTTTGGCGCTATGGCGGATTGACTGCTAAAATTGAGCGTATTTCTTTTAGTCGAATTCTAATGTAAAACTGAATATTTACCTTTCAATTTATGTAATTTCATCACACCGAAAACCATTAGGAAACATCGTGAACAATGGTTTTGATCCTTATAGATCATCAATCAGTATTTGTAATAATGACGGACATAAAATACTATTCCAACTTAAAAAGTTCAAGGGATACCCTTGTAGATTTATTGGCTAATGAATCTTCTTTCTCTGAGGTTCCAAACACTTGGCATGTGGTAGTGGTAGATATTCTAAATTCTACGCAAGCCGTTGCTGAAGGGAAACACCATCAGGTAAACTTAACTGCAACCGGAGCAATAATCTCTGTGTTAAATACCATAAGTAGAGAAAAGCAAAATATTGAAGTTCCTTATTTTTTTGGTGGGGATGGCGCTACTTTCCTTCTTCCTAATTTGCTTTTGAATAAAATCACATTGGTTTTAGAAAATTACAGTGTTCACATTAAAAGAAACACCAATTTAACCCTCAGAGTTGGCCATGTTTCTGTTGCGGATTTGACCACTCAGAAATCTAGTTTAAAAATAGCGAAACATAGACTTACAGAACAGCTAACAATACCTATTGTATTGGGCAATGGTTTAAAAAGAGCTGAAGAAATCATTAAAGATACTTTTGTAGAAAACAACATAATTAATTTTGAAGAAGACCTTTTAAATTTAGAAGGGATGGAATGTAGGTGGAAGCAAATTAATCCTTCACAGACCAAAAATAAAGTTCTTTGTTTATTATTGGATGCTGTTAATGAAACCGACCAAGGCGCTGTTTATAGAGATGTTCTAACTAAAATGGATACTTTGTTTGGACCATTTAAAAGCAGACAACCAATAAAGTCAAATAAGCTAAAATTAAATTATAGCATTTCTAATATTTGGGAAGAAATGAAAATTGGTCTCTTTAAGAAAAATTGGATTTACTTATTTAGAAATTGGATTTCTACGCTTGTCGGCGCATTTTACTTAAACCTAACTCAGGATGGAAAACAATATTTAAAGCAAATTGGTCAGTTATCGCATACCTTTATGCTTGATGGAATGATAAATACAATTTTTACAGCCGAACAAAGTAAAATAGACCTTTTTATAGAATACCTAAATCAATTAGAAAATGATAAAAAGATTATTTATGGTATTCATGTAACGCATGCTTCTGTAATGTCGTGTTACGTTTTAGATAGAAAAACAAAACATTCACATTTTGTAGATGGAACTGAAGGCGGATATACTTCAGCAGCGAAAATGTTTAAAATAAAATTGAGTAAATTAAAGTAGTTTTGTAAATTGAAAAACACCAAGGTCTCATGCACAACCCCTTATCAATACCTTATTAAGTTTAAAAAACAGTGAAATGGCAGAACAGAAAAAGAAACCTATAAAGAAAATGAAACTTGCTGAAGCACTTTTGTTAAGGGCAGATCTTTTGAAGAAAATAGAACATCTTCAAAACAGAATTAGACCTGTGTTAATTGTATCTGACGATAGGCTTCCACAAGAAGACCCAGACAAGTTGCTTGCTCAATTGAGAAAGACAATACAGGACTTAGAGTCTATAGTGATAAGAATAAACAAAACTAATAATGTAACCAAAGTTGAAGGAGAAGGATTTCTTATGGAAGCACTTGCTAAAAGGGATTCTTTGAAAATGCTTTCAGAAAAACTAAGAAATATACGGTACGCGGCACAAATAAATAATAGTGGGGAAAATAATCTAAAAACGACTATTAATATTAAAAAACTGCAAGCGGAAATGGATCAAACTGGAAGGTCATTTAGAGAGATTGACAGTAAGATTCAAGAAATTAATTGGCAAACAGAACTAAAAGATTAGCCGAAAGGCGGAATGGTCGGGGCGAGTACCAGCCCCTTTTATTGGTACGAGTTTTCGGGGTAAATTGAAAACTCTACTTCGTAGCTGCTTGGGTTGCGGCAAAAATTTATTGTTTAGGACCCATTACTGCTTACCAGTTACAAGTGTATTATGTATAATTTACTACCAGGTACTGACCGATCATTTTTTTTTAATATCAATCTACTCTTAAACTTACCGATAAAATACCTGCACAGGTTTTTAGAAGATAAAGCCTGATTTTATTAACATTGAAATTTATCCATTTCTTACCGTAGTGTACCTTCAGGAAATTTCACTTTTTCTGGTGCAGTATTCAAGTCGGGCAATGCATATCCTAAAATGCGGTTTCTGCGGCCCGTAGTATCTTCTGGTTCTACAGGATATGAGATTACGGCTTCCATCCAAGCATATTTATTAATTCTAAAATAGACCGCTGGTTCCCAATCCTTATGGTCTTGGGCTTCAAGCTGCGGATATCGCTCTTTAAAATCTCTACGGGACGCCTCCAACAGACATTCTTCCACAAACTGCAGGTCGCTGGTATATGCAATTTGAAGCGGAGTTTCATTCCATATAAAGGGAACGTCGGGACCAGAATAATTAATAATTTGCTCTCTTAGAATTAGACTATTCGGAAATCGAACTATCCTCCCACTTCGTCTATCGTTTACTAAATAATCACCACTACATTCCAAAATTGAGGTATCCAGATAACTTATTTCTACCACATCTCCGCGAAATCCTTTAATTTGAATACGATCTCCTACCAAATACGAACGACGAAAAACCAAATAGATCCAAGCTATAAAAGAGGTGATGGGAGCCTGTAGCGCAAAACCTATAACAAGAGAAAATAAACCAACACTAAGGGCAGCGGCATAAAGACTTTTAGCCAAAAATGATACAACAACAATAAGGCTAAATACAATGGCAAGAAAACGGATAATTCGCAATAAGTTATACCTATCACCTTCTAAACGGGTTTGGTTGTTGATTACGCTACCAATTATTTTACTTATCAAGAAAATTAAAGAAATAAGAAACAAGCTAAGGCTCAGCTTTTTGAGAAAAGGAACATACTCATCCCAAGCATCAAAAACCTTCAAATCTAGCAAGTAGTGAACAGCAATTAACGCAACTGCTGTTATTCCATAAACTATAATCCAATGTTTATTTTTCTTACTTTCTTGCTTTTTCATATTACTTGAATTCTATTTTGATGTGTGAAAATAAGACATCTGTTTAAATTAACAGTATATTTTTAACTGAGAATATTCCGTTTCGCTTTCAACAAGGTGTGTAGACCTCGAAAATAAGAAGTTTTTGGGGTTGTACCAAATGATTGAAAACTAAGCTCTACTTAAATAGTATTTTATCATTGCTGAAAGTCTCTATGTATAATTAAAATGAAATTTTATAACGAAATTTAAACCAACTTGCTAAATTTCTGCTCAACTAAGATAGTTTTGCATAATCTCGACCAGAGTAATTGATAGTTATTCTAACTATGTAAGATAAACAAGCAAAGCACTTAATTTAAACATAAGTGAAATAAAATAAATGGATAATACACTGAAAAAAAATATAGTAGAAATATACTATAAATGTGCTTTTGAAATTTCAGGTTTTAAACGAGAGCCAGAAAGCAAGGAATATGCCGCTTGCAAGTTTAAATTAAACGGATTGGATATTATAAGTAGAACTGCAAAGATCACTCCCAAAAAAGCTGGGCAGTTTGTGACGTTCTGGAAACGAAATGGCAACGGACCAATTGAACCTTTTCACGAAACCGATGAGATCGATTTTTATGTTGTAAATGCGCAGACTGAAATTGAATTCGGACAATTTGTTTTTCCAAAATCTGTACTGATAAAAAAAGGTATAATCACTACGGAAAATAAAGAAGGAAAACGAGCATTCCGAGTTTATCCAAGTTGGGACACGCCAAAAAGCCAACAAGCGGAACGAACCCAAAAATGGCAACTGGAGTATTTCTATAAAATCAATGAAGCTACCGACTTTAATGAGGTGAAAGAGTTGTATAAAGGCTAAACCTAAGAATTTGGAACATTATACTTCAGTGTAAATGAGTCTTCAATATTGAGCAAGACCTTACTATTATATATCATCTCAATAAAAAAAAAGCTGCCCCGTTATGGGGCAGCTCTCTAATCTTCATTAGTTAATAAAGAATACTACTTCTTCACAACATGGAAGTTTTCTACTTGTCCGCCGTCAAAAGTAACGCGGAACATAAAGGTTCCAGTAGATAGTGAGGAAACATCCACTTTACCATCGGCAAAATGTTTGTTGCTCAATACTTGCTGTCCCAATACATTATAAGCTGAAACTGATTGGATATCATTTTTAGCAGTAATGTACAATACTTGCTCCATTGGGTTTGGATAGTATGTGAAGTCTGATACTGTATAATCCTCTGTACCAACCATTCCATCAACTGTAACGGTGTAGTCTTCAGTTTCTCCATAGGCTTGTGATTCATCACATGCCATATCCCAAGTAGCAGTAGTTTCACCTACTGCTGCTACACGAACTCTCATTCGGTAGTCACCATCCGCTGCATCAGTTGGAATAGCAATATCACCAGTTAAAGCTTCATCACTTCCGGTTCCAATGTAGAAGAATTCATCTTCATCAAAAGTTCCACTATTGTCAAAATCGATCCAAACAGAAGCTGACTCATAATCCCAACCATCTCCTACTCCTACAGAAATTGGGTAGGTTCCGCCTGATTGAACAATAGCTACCATATCAGTATAGTCTCCATATCCATCAGGGCTACAATCTGTGGTATTGTCAATATCTTGGAAAGTAACATTTGTAATCATATCATTTTCCCCACAATTTAGTACAGGAATACAGTAAATACTGGATGTTGTAGTTGTAAAGGTCGCGGTTTCAGAATAAGAACTCTCATCTGAAAAAGTACATGTTACTTCTAGTCTCCATTCTACTTCAATTCCATCTTCTGCTGGCGCTGTTGCTTCAAACGAAGAGTAATTATCCTCAAGATCTCCTTCATTTTCCCAACCTGCTCCATCTGTATTTGATTGCCATTGGAATGTCAATCCATTTGCTGAGGTATATCCTGTGGCAGAAACAGTATAGCTACTGTCTGGATTCCCTTGTTCTGGGTTTACAGACGCAACACCTGCATCAGGCGTACCAGAGCAATCTCCTAACTCACCTACTAAAAGTGTATAGTCTTCACCTTGTCCAAAGCTGTAAGAGCTACATGGGTTTAATGGTGAACTATTAAAGTTCTTAACTACTCTTAAAAGATACTCTCCTTCGGCAAGGTCTGCAGGGATTGTAATGTTATTGGTAGCTTGTTGGCCATCATTACCCGTTGAGTTTTCGATGAAACCAATTTCATAGGTTTCGTAATCACTCCAATCGTTTTCAGGTGTAGTATTAAGGAAAACAGTAAAGTAATTAGTCCAGCTTCCATTGGTAGTACCTTCTAAAGCAACATCGTAACTTTCTCCTGCTTCAGCCATAATAACTGTATCTGTAAAGTCCTCTAAAGCCTCTGTACTATCTACAGAAGAAGAGTTGTCTACGTTTGCCATTATTAGTCGGGTAATTGGCTCTACAGTTGAAGTAATGTCAAACAGACATTCTGAATCTGGCGGTGTAGCCACATCACAATGTAATTTAAAGACTCCTTGATTGCCATCAGCATCAGGTTCCCAAGTTCCTCCCAATTCAGATGTATGAATAGGCTCACCAAGTGTTCCTACAGAACTTACTTCCCAAAATGTACCAGCGCTTTCAGCTTCAGGTTGCATCCAATAGGTTGCTCCGTCGCTTCCACCTTCAAAGTTTAAATCAACTTCTACAAAAACTGCATAAACATTATATCCAAAAGCAGCTCCTATTTGAACTTGAGCATAAGGAACAACTGCACTTACAGATTCCACAACAGTACTACCTGGAACTCCATCTTCGTCATTATAGAAATTAACATCTAAAGAAGTGATAGGCTCCATTGCAAGAAGATTAAGTTCAATAGACTTAATGTTCAAAGTATTGTCTGCAGAAACCATAAAATCGTCGGCATTTCTAAAGTCACCACCTCCGGTAATATTGAAACCATTTTCAAATCCATTGCTGTCATCTCCCTGTCCGCAGTCTTCACCACCGCCAGTAGATTCTTCTATATTCAATGTAAAATCTAATGCTTGTCCATATCCAGGATAGATTCCTTGTCCAAAAGGATTAAATAATACTCCACAAGGGTCTATTTCTGCAGGGGAATCAGCGTCAAAATACGTTTTGGTTATTCTGATACGTGTTGGTCCTTCAACAGCATCAGACGGTACTTCAATATCCATGCTTACGGAAACTCCATCGTCTCCAGTAGAGTTTTCTAAAGTTCCAAGCTCATAAATTTCTCCGGCATCGTCTAAAATTCCATTTTGATTCCAATCGATAAAAGCAACAATATTAGTTTTATTATCACCATCAGTATCTCCTTCAACTACAAGAGTGTAAGTATCATCTTGTGTAACATTTGCAGTAGTGTCTGTTTTATCTATTAAAGCATTTTCTGTATCTGTATTTGTAATACTAGCATCTGCAAATTCAACTGCGGTGATTGCTTCAACAATAACTTGGTTAGCGTCTTCAATTTCACAGTATGGAGCTGGGAAAGTTCCACCACCACCGCCATCGCCAACGTTTACAGTATAATCTTCTGTTTGTCCAAAAGTATAAGACCCACATGGATCGGTAGAAGACATGTTATATCTTTTTCTTAATCTCATTCGAGTTTCGCCTGAAACTGCATCTGCTGGTACTTCAATATCATTTATTGCTTGTTGGCCATCCGTTCCATCTGAGTTTTCGATAGTACCAATTTCATACTTTTCGCTCTCTTCAAGTTCTCCATTCTGGTTCCAATCAACCCAAACAGTAAAGTGGGCAATATAAGGACCATTGGTATTACCTTCACCCGTAAAACTGTAGGTTTCGCCTGCTTCAACATCTGCAACAATTGCAGTAAAGTCTTCATATCCAGGACTGCTCGTATCTGGAGAAGAGGGGTTGTCAACATTTGAAAAAATTACTCTGGTAATTGGTTCAACAGAAGTACTAGTAGCATCACAATATGATAACTCAGTAGTGAATGTTGCCACATCAGAAAATGCCGTTTCTCCTGAAGGCGTACAAGTTAAAGCTAATCTCCATGCTACCTCATCTCCAAGCTCACTAGGAGCTGTTGCAGTATAAGGTGTATGCAAAGCAGTAGCATCACCTTCATCTATCCAACCTGCTCCGTTAGTATTAGATTGCCATTGAAAAGACATTTCAGTTGCAACTGTATATCCATCTGCAGAGACAGTATAAGTAGAACCAGGATTTCCAGTTGTTGGATTAACCATTGCAGTTCCTGCATCCGGCGTACCCGTACACTCATCTGGAATAACAACATTAAAAGCATAATCCTCAAATTCACCATAGGTAAATCCTGTTTCACAAGGATCAATATCTCCTGAGGAGTTCAACCAGTGACTTACAATTCTCATTCTTGTTTCACCTTCCAAGGCGTCAGTAGGAACTTCAATGCTACCGGTGTGATTAGCTGAATACCCGCTTGAGCTATAAGCTACCTCATCTTCTACATCAAAAACACCGTCTTGGTTCCAGTCTACCCAGATTCTAAATCCTGCGGTTCCTCCTACAACATCTGCCGAAAAATCAACAGATTCACTAGGGCTTTGACCAACAGTTTGTGTGGCAGTAAAATCGCCATATCCATCGGGTGAAAATCCACTCTCAAGATTAGAGACATTTTCGCTTCCACCAGTGGTAGAAAAGTTATCAATGTAACGAGAATCATTGGTGCCTTCAGGCACGCAATACGATTGCGCATTAATGGTTGAGGTCATGGCTAAGAGCATCATAAATGCAAATAACATCGACCCCTTTTTAAGTAATTTGTTCTTCATAATTAGGGTTATTTGTTAATATTCACCCAAATATATCATAAAAAAAACCAAACAACAAATCTTTTTTAATCCTCCTTAGGCTACAAAAAACCTGATGTTTTTCACATATCCGCCTCTTATTTTTGAATAAGAATCTAACTATCAACTAATTGCTCCCTTGAATACAAAACCCTACCAAGACAGGCAACAAAATTATCGTATCTCACAAAAAAAACCGGCTCCAAAATTGGAGCCGGCTTATTATTTATAAGAAATTTATTTTTTATTAATCATATAAATCCTCAAGCAAGTCGATTTGATTTTTAATCGCTTGTTTCATGGCTCCAGCTAATGCTCGGTTACCATCATCATCATTTGGACTAATCTCGATTACACCATCACCGTTGCCATCAACCGCGGTTGAAAGGTCTACGCCACCTGTTGGGTCTAAAACAGCTGTTAGATCAAAATTGATCAATACGCTGTTTTCATCATTGGAAATTACACCTTGAGATCCGTTATCATCAAATTCAAGCTCTAACTCTTCTTCAAAATCATGCCAGAATACGAAAGGAGTACCGTCTAAAGTTCCTTCCATGCGAATACTTTGGTTAAAAAGTTCGCTATCGGGACGATCATTTTTATCAAATTCAAATTCGATTTCCTCAAGACGTCCATTAGGAAGATCTACAACAACAATCTCTACAGGCTCCGGAGACAATAAATTTAATTCAAAAGGTCCTTTTAGTTCAATATCATCGTCGCTGTTGTAATAATTATCATCATTGATGATATCATCATACTCCAATTCGATTTCATCGATATTCACTAGAAATTTTGAAAGTTCGACAACATTTCCGTCTAGATTATTTTTACCGGCAGTTGGGGAATAACTAGCAGCAGCATAAACACCTAAGCGACCTT
The DNA here is from genome assembly GCA_052105975.1 of Aequorivita sp. Classification (GTDB taxonomy): domain Bacteria; phylum Bacteroidota; class Bacteroidia; order Flavobacteriales; family Flavobacteriaceae; genus Aequorivita. The sequence goes on from JBQEAY010000029.1 coordinate 11,546, forward strand.
GGCCATCTTCAAGATCTGGCCCATTGTCATCATCAGATGAGCAGGCAGTAAAAGCACCAGCAGCAATAACTGCAAGTAAAGGAGCTTTAAAATTTTTCAATAAATTCATAAGTTTGGGTTTTTAATAGAATTAGTAATCCTTAGAACGAGCAAGATGTCAAGATTAATACATCCGGTATACTAATCATTTCATAAAGTATTGTTGGCGAATAGTTAATAAAAGGGCTATCTAACAGGCTTTAAATCACTTACAACTATGCACTACGAGTTTAAAAGACAAGCAATAATCAAGTAGAAGCCTTATTGAACAAGAAGTAGCTACGAAGCCTTGTTATTATGAAGTGTTCTAATGGTATATTTAAAGGAAAGTGTACTCAGTAATTATTATTTCTGAAAGATAAGTTTTGAAATCTTCTTATCGCCTGAAGCAAAAGCAGTACTATCATTTACAAATTCAATAGCAAAAAAACCTTCCTTTGAAAGTTCTTTCCAGCTATTCCCACCGTCACCACTAAAGGAAACCCCTGGAGACCCTACAGCTACGATCCCCTGCCCTTTTGTTCCCGGAATATATTTTACTGAAGATCGATATCCCGGACCTTCTCCATTACTAACAAGTTTCCAGGTTTTACCCCCATTTGCTGTAACAGCTTTATTTCCTTCATTAAAAGACTTATCATCCCAATTACCACCGAAAACTACTCCATTATTATTATCAAAAAAATCGATACTATATATACCGGTCATCGCTTTTCCTTGAATAATGGGTGTATTGAAAATCTCCCAAGTTTTACCTTTGTCTGCCGTGTGCATAACACGCGATTTTTTTCCACCGGTGGCTACCCAAGCATTATCACCAAAAATTGCAATGTTAGAATTACTTGCAGCAAAAGCCGCTTCGCCTTTCTCAACAACAGGTAGCTTATCGCACGGAAGTTTCTCCCATGAGTCTCCACCGTCACGGGTTATTATTACAGACATACAGTTATCTATAGGGTCGCCAATAGCAATACCTTCTTCATCATTCCAAAATTTCATCGAGTCATAGAAAACCTTATCGCCCTTTTCAGTATAAACATCTTCAATATTTGTAGCCTCAGTTCCATCGAAATCTATTTTATAAAGAACCGCTGGATTGGCAATACTCAAAACAAAAATAGCGTCGTTGGTGCTTGCAATAGAACGAAAGTGAAGTAAGGTATCACCATATTTTATTACAGCAAGTTTAGGCGTATCGCCATCAATTAACCCAACTTTACCTTCATTAGCTGCAAACCAAACTCTGTTTTCATCAAGAGGCTGAATAGCACGGATACTCAAACTATCAATAAAAACGGGGGTTATTTTAACCGAGTTAAATTCAACTTCGGGTTTATTATTACAGGAAAGAAGAGATAACACTGTGACAAGGAAAAGGATATATCGCATTTAAAAAATTTTCGGCAAAAGTAAGGATTCTAACATTCCTAATTGTAAAAAAGGGATTCGTTAATTTGGAATTGGTTAATTCGTGGTTTCCACATAAAATTTACTTTAAATCCTATGTTGAATATACATGTATCAGAAATAGAAAGATCAGCTAGCTCCGATTGGTTGTTTCTTATTGTATTTCTGAATTTATATTTTTTTTGATTTCGATTTCTCCCGATAACTATCGGGATCGATTTATAAAAGTCTAATATTAAAAAGATACCTTTGCAGCCACAAGAGTTTTCAACTGATTGAGAACCTTAAAGTCAACGACGAGTTCACAAATAAACATGAGTATAAATTTGTGTCTTCTTTGTAAAAAAACCGAACACCTTTTAAAATGAAACTACACCGAAACCTGGTATTTGCAACAATAGATTCCCTTCACTTGATTTTCAATGAAAACAAGCAAGCCGACAAAGTATTAAAAAACACTTTAAAACGCGATAAACGTTGGGGAGCAAGAGACAGAGGCTTTATTGCCGAAACTACTTATGACATTGTACGCTGGAAAAGACTATATGCTGAAATCGCTGAAGTACGCGAACCTTTTGATCGTCCAAATCTATTTAGATTATTTACCGTTTGGGCTACCTTAAAAGGTATTGCTATACCAGAATGGAAACAGTTTGAAGACACGCCAACCCGCCGTATTAAAGGTAGATTCGACGAACTTTCAAAAATTAGAAAATACCGCGAATCTATTCCAGATTGGATGGATGAATTGGGAGTAAAGGAATTAGGAAAAAAATGGGATAAGGAAATTGCTGCCCTAAACCAATTGGCAGATGTTGTTTTACGTGTAAACACAATGAAAACTAGTGTTGAAAAACTTCAAAATGAACTTTCTGATTTAGATATTGAAACTGAAACCATTAAAGGCTACCCAGTCGCTTTAAAACTGAAGGAGCGCGCAAATGTTTTCACAACCGATGCCTTTAAAAATGGTCTGTTTGAGGTTCAAGATGCTTCTTCACAAAAGGTTGCCGAAATTCTCGATGCAAAACCTGGAATGCGCGTTATCGATGCTTGTGCTGGCGCCGGCGGAAAAAGTCTTCACATTGCCACAATGATGGAGAATCAAGGCCTGGTAATTTCGATGGACATTTATGCAAATAAGCTGAAGGAACTTAAGCGTCGTGCCAAAAGAAACGGTATTTTCAATATTGAAACTCGTCTTATCGATAGCACGAAAGTGATAAAAAAATTAATTGGAAATGCAGACAAAGTACTTATTGATGCACCTTGTTCTGGTTTGGGTGTATTAAAAAGAAATCCAGATTCCAAATGGAAACTACAACCTGAGTTTTTAGATAGAATTCGCGCTACTCAAAAAGAACTTTTAGATAGTTATTCAAGAATGGTAAAACCAGGAGGACAATTAGTTTACGCTACCTGCTCTATTCTGCCTTCAGAAAACGAATTACAAGTAAAAGCTTTTTTTGGCCGTGAGGAGGGAAAGGACTTTACTCTGGTCAAAGAAGAAAAAATATTACCCAGCAAAAGTGGATTTGATGGATTTTATATTTCTTTATTGCAGAAAAAAGATGAAGAGAAGAAAATAAAAAACTAAAGAAGTTAATCCTGGCAGACGCAGTTGCCGGCAAAACTACAATAAACGTTTCTAGGACTTGATGTTAAAACATCAAGTCCTTTATTTTTGTCTTTACAATAAGTATTGAGAGTCAACGCAATGTGAAATAGAATTTGAATAGACCTTCTTAAAAAGAAGAGTTTTCCACAATTGATTTTTCCTGATTTTGGCTTTTTAAAGTGATTAAAATATCTCTAAAAATAGCTATCTTTGCAACCTTATTCACTAAAGCATTTCGCAGTGGTGAATTTTCGTAATATCAACAAAAAAATCAGCAAGAATGATTCACTTTTTTGGGAACACTGAAAACACAGTTTTCGCAGTTCAAACCCACGGAACTATTTCAGAAGATACTACTAAAAAGTTAGAGTGGCTTTTTGGCAACCAACCTAAAATAAAGCAATCCGTCCTGTCTACAAACACGACGGATTTTTTTATGGGGCCACGTGCCGCAATGGTTACACCATGGAGCACAAATGCAGTGGAAATAACCCAAAACATGGGGATAAATGGAATAATCCGTATTGAGGAATTTCATCATAGTTCTGATAAAACAGCTCTTTTTGACGCTATGCTTTCGCAAAAGTTTCAAAAATTAGATCAGGATATTTTCAATGTGGATATTGCACCAGAAGCTATTCTCGAAATTGATAATATTTCAGAATACAACCAAAAAGAAGGCTTGGCATTAAACGCTGAAGAGGTTGAACACTTAGAGAATCTTTCAAAAAAGTTGGGTAGAAAACTTACCGACAGTGAAGTTTTTGGTTTTAGTCAAGTGAACAGTGAGCACTGTCGTCACAAAATTTTCAACGGAACTTTCGAGATTGACGGTCATGAAATGCCAGAATCTCTCTTCAAATTGATCAAAAAGACATCTGCTGAAAACCCCAACGATATTGTTTCGGCATATAAAGATAACGTAGCCTTTGTAAAAGGTCCAAAAGTAAAACAATGGGCACCAAAAAGTGGCGATAAGCCAGATTGGTATGAAGAAAAAGATTTTGAAAGTGTAATTTCACTAAAAGCTGAAACACATAACTTTCCAACCACAGTGGAACCATTTAACGGTGCGGCAACAGGAAGCGGTGGTGAAATTCGCGACCGTTTGGCCGGTGGAAAAGGGTCTTTGCCTTTGGCGGGAACAGCTGTTTATATGACTTCTTATTCTCGATTGGAAGAAAACCGCCCATGGGAAAAAGGCATGAAAGAGCGCGAATGGCTTTATCAAACGCCATTGGATATATTGATTAAAGCAAGTAATGGCGCTTCCGATTTTGGAAACAAATTTGGCCAACCATTAATCGCTGGTTCAGTTCTAACTTTTGAACATGAAGAAGAAGCCAGAAAATTAGGCTTCGACAAAGTGATTATGCTTGCTGGTGGAATTGGTTACGGAAAAGCGAGCCAAGCTATCAAAGACATACCAGTTGAAGGTGATAAAATCGTTGTCTTGGGTGGTGATAACTATAGAATTGGAATGGGCGGTGCAGCAGTTTCTTCTGCAGATACTGGTGAATTCCATAGTGGAATTGAACTAAACGCGATCCAACGTAGCAACCCGGAAATGCAAAAACGTGCTGCAAACGCCATTCGTGCAATGGTGGAAAGCGATCACAACCCGATTGTTTCTATTCACGATCACGGAGCTGGTGGACACCTGAACTGCCTAAGTGAATTGGTTGAAGACACTGGTGGTAAAATCATGCTGGATAAACTTCCAATTGGTGACCCTACCCTATCTGATAAGGAAATAATGGGGAATGAGAGTCAGGAACGTATGGGCTTGATCATTAGTGAAGCCGACATGAAGAATCTGAAAAAAGTTGCTGACCGCGAACGCTCTCCAATGTATGAAGTTGGACACGTAACCGGCGACCAACGTTTCTGTTTTGAAAATAAAAATGGCGAAAAACCAATGGATTTCGCTTTGGAAGAAATGTTTGGTAGCTCTCCAAAAACATTAATGAAAGACGAGACCGTAAACAGAAATTATAAAAATGCTGATTACGAAGTTTCGAAAGTAAAAGAATACTTGGAGCAAGTGCTTCAGTTAGAAGCTGTAGCTTGTAAAGACTGGCTTACCAATAAGGTGGACCGTTGTGTAACAGGTCGTGTTGCTAAACAACAAACAGTAGGCGCCCTACAACTTCCATTAAACAACTGCGGCGTTATGGCGCTGGATTACCATGGAACAGAAGGTGTAGCCACTTCAATTGGTCATTCTCCATTAACAGCTTTAATTGATCCTGCTGCAGGTTCCCGAAACGCGATCACCGAGTCTTTGACAAACATTGTTTGGGCTCCTCTAAAAGATGGTCTAAAAAGTATTTCACTTTCTGCAAACTGGATGTGGCCTTGTAACAACGAAGGCGAAGATGCTAGACTTTACGCAGCTGTAAAATCTGTTTCTGACTTTTCAATCGACTTGGGAATCAATGTTCCAACAGGAAAAGATTCACTTTCAATGAAACAGAAATACAAAGATGATGAAGTTATTTCTCCAGGTACAGTGATTATTTCAGCTGCAGGAAATTGTAACGATATAAAAAAGGTAGTTGAACCAGTTCTCCAAATTGACGGAGGAAGTATCTACTATATTAATATCTCTCAAGACGAATTTAAATTGGGCGGTTCTTCTTTCTGTCAGATTTTAAATACCATTGGAAATGAAGCTCCTGATGTAAAAAGTGCAAAATACGTTAAGACTGTTTTCAACACTTTACAAGAATTAATTAAAGGAGGCAAAATTCTTGCTGGACACGATGTTGCTTCAGGAGGATTGATTACTACTTTATTGGAGATGTGTTTTGCAAATGTCAATCTAGGTGCAAACCTAGATCTTTCAACTTTGGGCGAAAGCGATTTGATTAAATTACTTTTTTCTGAAAATGCTGGTGTTGTAATTCAAGCTTCGGAAGATTCTTCAGTTGAAAAATTACTTTCTGAAAAGAATATCGATTTCAAAAAGATTGGAACTGTTTCAGAAAAGGAAATGCTTCAACTAAAAAACAACTCGGAAGAGTTAAGCTTCAACATTTCTGAAATGCGCGATGTTTGGTATAAAACTTCGTATTTGTTAGACAAAAACCAAAGTGGTGAAAGATTAGCAAAAGAGCGTTTTGATAATTATAAAAATCAAGAATTAAAGTTTGAATTTCCGAAGAATTTTACTGGAAAACTTCCTAGTCTACCAAAAAATGGTGAGCGTATAAAAGCAGCCGTAATTCGTGAAAAAGGAAGCAACAGCGAGCGTGAAATGGCGTATATGATGCATCTTGCAGGTTTTGATGTAAAAGATGTGCATATGACCGATTTGATAGAAGGTCGTGAAGACTTAGAAGATACCAAATTGCTTGTTGCCGTTGGAGGTTTCAGTAATAGCGATGTTTTAGGAAGTGCCAAAGGTTGGGCAGGAGCATTTTTATACAATGAAAAAGCAAAAACAGCTTTAACAAATTTCTTTGCAAAGGATGATACACTTTCACTTGGCGTTTGTAACGGGTGCCAGCTCTTTATCGAACTTGGGTTGATGAATCCTGAAGATGATGAGAAACCAAAAATGCTTCACAATGATACTGGAAAGTTTGAATGTACTTTTACTTCAGTAAAAATTCAAGAGAACAACTCAGTGATGCTTTCATCTATGGCGGGCAGCACTTTGGGAATTTGGTCTGCACACGGGGAAGGAAAATTCAGTTTCCCAAAAGAAGAGAGCCATTACAACATTGTTGCAAAATACGCATACGATAAATTACCTGCCAACCCTAATGGTAGCGATTTTAATACAGCTATGATGACCGATAAAACGGGTCGCCATTTAGTGATGATGCCACACTTAGAAAGATCTACATTCCCTTGGAACTGGGCATATTACCCTAAAAATAGGGAGAGTGACGAAGTTTCTCCTTGGGTTGATGCTCTTGTTAATGCGCGCGAGTGGATTGAAAAGAAATAGTAGCATTTTGTGTTTTATTTAAAATATTCTTTTAAAACTTGTATCTTTAAGGAATGGCTCTAACGAGTCATTCCTTTTTTCTTTTCTGAAAACTAAAATAATTTTGTTATTTTCACTTCCTTAACAACACTACAATGAACGACCCAAAAAGACTCTTCGACTTTCCATACTATCAGCTTGAAAAATATCCACAAGAAAAAGCGCTTAATACCAAGCACGATGGAAAATGGGAAGCCACCTCAACACAAGAATATATAAATAAAGCTAACGCCATAAGTCGCGCACTGATTAGAATGGGCGTAAAAGCAAATGATAAGGTTGCCCTTATATCATCTCGTAATCGCACGGAATGGAATATTTGCGACATAGGGATTATGCAAACCGGTGCGCAAGATGTACCAATCTACCCCACTATTTCTGAGGAAGAATACGAATTTGTACTCAATCATAGTAAATGCGTTTATTGTTTTGTTTCCGACAAGGAAGTCTTGGATAAAGTTTTAACTATAAAAAATAATGTGCCTTCACTTAAAGATGTCTTTACTTTTGATGATGTGAAAGGTGCCAAAAATTGGAGTGAGGTTCTGGAAAAAGGAAAAGACGAAAGCAACCAAGATGAAGTTGAAAAACGAATGAAAGTCATTGATGAAAATGATGTAGCTACTTTAATTTATACCTCGGGAACTACTGGGAAGCCGAAAGGAGTAATGCTTTCTCATAAAAACATTGCCAGCAATGCCAAGTTCAGTGCTGAGCGTCTACCAATTGTGCTGGGAAAATCATCGGGGTTAAGCTTTTTGCCAGTTTGCCATATTTACGAAAGAATGCTGCATTATATGTACCAGTATTGTGGGGTAGAACTTTATTTTGCCGAATCACTTGATACCATTAGTGAAAATTTAAAAGAAGTAAAACCAGAAGTAATGACGGCAGTACCGCGAGTACTGGAAAAAGTTTATGACAAAATATATGCCAAGGGAGGAGAGCTCACAGGCATCAAAAAGAAGCTTTTCTTTTGGGCGATAGACTTAGGTTTAAAATATGAACCCTACGGTGAGAATGGATGGTGGTATGAAACACAACTCAGTATTGCCAACAAATTAATTTTCAGCAAATGGCGTGAAGGTTTGGGTGGAAACTTAAAGGCAATTGCTTCTGGGAGTGCCGCCTTGCAACCTCGTTTAGCTCGTGTATTCAACGCTGCACAAATTCCGGTTATGGAAGGATACGGCTTAACAGAAACCTCTCCAGTAGTATCTGTAAACGATATGCGCAACCATGGATTTAAAATTGGTACGGTTGGGAAACCACTCCGTGATACAGAAGTTAAAATTGCCGAGGATGGTGAAATTTTAGTGAAAGGTCCGCAAGTAATGATTGGTTATTTTAACGATCAAGAAAAAACGGATGAAGTAATGAAAGACGGTTATTTTATGACCGGAGATATTGGAGAAATAGACAGCGAGGGCTTCCTAAAAATTACCGATCGAAAAAAGGAAATGTTCAAAACCAGCGGTGGTAAATATGTTGCACCGCAAACAATAGAAAATATAATGAAACAGTCGCGTTTCATTGAGCAAATAATGGTTATTGGTGAAGGTGAAAAAATGCCTGCAGCCCTTATTCAACCTGATTTCGAGTTTATAAAGGATTGGGGCACTAAAAAGGGCAGAAATATTTCTTCAGACCCCAAAGAAATGGTCAAAAACCAAGCGGTAATAGACCGTATTCAAAAGGAAGTTGATTTTTATAACGAGCGTTTTGGTCAATGGGAAAAAGTGAAAAAATTTGAACTTACTCCCGAAGTGTGGAGCATTGAAGAAGGACAGCTTACGCCAACTATGAAAATGAAACGAAAAGTAATTAAGGCGCAGTATAAAGATTTGTACGATAGGATTTATGGGCATACCTCGTAGTAAAACCTTTTTCTATACTTTGGGAAAATTTAATAAATAAGAATTATTTCAGTTTCAAAACAAATCAACAAAATCTAAAAGTGTGAACTGGATTCTCTTAATTATCGGCGGCCTCTTTGAAGTAGGTTTCGCAGCTTGTCTTGGTAAGGTTAAAGAAACCACTGGAACAGAAGCAAAGCTTTGGTTTGGCGGGTTTATAGTTTGTCTCGTTATAAGTATGCTTTTACTTATAAAAGCATCTAAAACGCTTCCTATTGGCACCGCTTATGCAGTCTGGACCGGAATAGGTGCAGCCGGAACTGTTTTGTTTGGTATTTTCTATTTTAACGAACCAGCTACTTTTTGGCGTGTATTCTTTCTTCTTACACTTATAGGCTCAATAGTTGGTTTAAAGTTTATTTCATCTTAAGAATAATACTTTTCACCAGAAATAGATATAACTAAACCAATAAGGATTAAAGTACCAGAGATTTTTTAAACAGACTGAAAGGCTGTTTGATTCGTGAAATTAATAGAGCCTCGCCTCATCCGAGTGCTTTCTTCGAAAACGAATAGATTCGTGAATATTTGTGAAATTCGTGGCGAAAAACTTTAGCTCCGAGTGATTCTTGGAAAGCACAATACACTAAAGTACATACTAGCCCCACATACGTTCTGGCAGGGTTTTACTCAATTTGAGACCAATAAAAAGGTGCTGTTTTTCAAAAACAGCACCTTTTACTTTATTCTTAAGAATTATCTTATAGACTGTCTGGAATCAATTCTTCCTCTTCAGGCTCAAACAGATAACGTTCCTTAGTATCGTCCAGTTCATCCATCCATTCGGTATGGTGTTCAGCAGCCATAGTACCAGTAACTACACTTTGGTATGTTTTATCGCGATAAGTCAAGATACTCTCTTCCTTATCACCTAACCAAGACTTAAACATCTCTGCGACTTTATCCACATCAAAATTAGGATAGTCTGAAAGAGAAAGTAAATCTTTAATATAATCAGATTGGAAATCTACATCGTCAAAACCTGTTTCCAGATTATCATTTCTCTCCACCCATTTATCTATATCAAGTCTTCTTTCTGCTCGGTCTGGCAGTTTGTAACGACCAATCATATAATCACGAGCCACCCAAGCTTGGGCATCAAACATATTGAAAGTATAATATTGATCCTGCATTCCCAGGTAGATCAACTGTGGCAAATTATTAAAGAAGATCCCTTTATAAAGATTATCAGGATAAAGGTTATTCTTGGTCTTAAGCCTCATTTCATCCGGTAAAAACGGGAATTTATGCTGGTAACCTGTACACATAATAACAGCATCATACTTTTCGGAAGTTCCATTTTTAAAGAATGCGGTATCATCCTCAAAATGGGTCACTAAAGGTAATTCCTTAATTCCTTCTGGCCACTCCACTCCTATTGGGCTGCTTCTATAACTTAAGGTAACAGATTCTGCGCCATGTTTGTGGCATTGTACACCAATATCCTCTGCGGAATAACTACTTCCTATAAGCAGTAGATTCTGACCTTTAAACTGATCGGCTCCTCTAAAATCGTGAGCGTGCAATACTGTTCCTGGAAAATTCTCAATTCCTTTAAAATAAGGCATATTTGGAGTAGAAAAATGCCCTGACGCAACTATCAAATAATCAAATTCTTCTGAGTAAGTTTTATCAATTTTTAAGTCGTCTAGAACGAGGGTAAATTTCTTAGTTTTTTCATCATAGCTCACCCAACGTGCAGTCGTGTCAAAACGAATGTATTCTCTTGCTTTACTCTTTTTAATTCGTCCTTGTATATAATCAAACAATACCGGTCTTGGAGGATATGAAGAAATTGGCTTTTTAAAGTGATCGTCAAATGAATAATCTGAAAACTCTAAACATTCCTTAGGACCGTTAGACCATAAATATTTATACATACTACCATGAATTGGCTCGCCATATTTTCCAACTCCTGTTCTCCATGAGTAATTCCACATGCCACCCCAATTACTTTGTTTTTCAAAACAAACTATCTCAGGGATATCTTCTCCTTGGTTTTGTAATGCTTCAAAAGCTCTTAGTTGTGCCAAACCACTAGGACCAGCTCCAATAATACCTACTCGCTTCTTGTTCATTCCATTCTTATTCGTACTTCTTTTATTCATAAAATATGTAAATTATAATAAGCACGCTTCTTAAAAAGTTGCTGCTTTCTGTTAATACTGTATTGTGAACTTGCCGCGAAACGCAGCAGGAAAAGTCTAAAAAAGACTATAAATTGGGAATCAATTTGTTTTGGGACGTGTAATCGAAAAGACCCAATGAGATTTTTAAAACACAATGATGCGAAGATACCATTTTTCGGGGCTCAATCCAACTAAATAAGCACAATAGCCTGAATTAAAGCACGCTGCATTCTGGAAACTTCACTAAAAAATTTATCTTTCTATCAATTCAATTTTCATGGATTTATCTGAAGTCAAGTTAAACTGACAATCCTCAAAAGTAGGTTTAGAAAATTTTGGTTTAAAATTATTTGAAAACGCATAAGGTTCCTTTGGAATTCCAAAGAAATTACGATCGCAAGTACCGTTTGAATTTGCATCGTGATATAAAGAAATAGCGTAGTCTCCCTTTGGCAAATCTTTAAATACGAAAGTTTCAGAATCGTTTTTCACATCGATGGAAACACTTTTGTACGCCTGCCCTTCTTCCATAAAGCGTTCGCCTTTATCAAAAAGTCCCACTTCAAGTGTGCCATCTAAAGTGCTGATATTTTCAATAGTAACCGTTAGCGTATGGGTTTCGCTTGGGTTATTCATAAATAATAACGAAAAAAATATAATTAAGTAGTTCATTAGTTTTAAGTTAGGTTAAAGATATAATATTATAGAATTAGTTTTCAAAAAACTGCATTTTCATTTTCTCATCATTCTCTTCAATTACATTGAGCGGTTCTGAATTTTTTTAAAAATAATACTTTATTGGTTTTTTCAAAAGCGATGTCTTAAATTTGAGATATCCAAAGCACTGGTCAATAATACCGATTTTATTTTGTTCTTCATCTATCTCATTATTTTTCCGCTTCCGAAACTTTCACCACTTGTTTTCCGATATTATCTCCTGAAAACAAACCGATAAATGCCGAAGGAATATTTTCAAAGCCTTCAATAAGGTTTTCCTTATATTTCAATTGACCGTTGTTATACCATTTAGAATGTTGATTTTTGGCTTCTTCAAATTCATCCTTAAAATCAAAGACAACAAAACCTTCCATGCGTGCACTTTTTTGAATTAGCGAATGCTGTGGCCTTGGCCCCTTTGGAGGATTTTCTTGATTGTATTCTGCTATTTGTCCACAAATCACAATCCGTCCATGTTTATTGAGGTTTTCTAGTACATGGTCCGCTAATTTACCACCAACATTATCAAAGAAAACATCGATTCCACCTGGACATGTTTCTTTAAGCGTCTTGGCCATATTATCCGTTTCCTTGTAGTTTATGCCTTTGTCAATCCCCAATTCATTTTCTAGATAGTCAATTTTTTCTTTAGAACCGGCTATTCCAATTACCTTACAACCTTTTAGTTTAGCTACTTGTACAGCTACACTTCCCACGGAACCAGCCGCGCCAGAAACCACAACGGTTTCTCCTTTTTGTGGGTTACCGATTTTTGTAAGTCCAAAGTATGCCGCAAGCCCTGTAACTCCCAAAATACTAAGTGCCGTGGAGATAGGAGCTAAATCCGGATTGAACTTTTCAAGTTTATCAGCTTCACTTGCTTGAAGTCTTTTCCAATCTAAACGCCCATAAACAATATCGCCCTTAGAAAACTTCTCGCTTTTAGATTCCACTACCTGGGCTACGCTCCTACTAGTAATAGGTTTATCAAGTTCGTATTTATTTCCTCGATCATCATCGTCACCCTTATCCATAAAACCGCGCATACCGGGATCCACAGAAACATAAATACTTTTTAGCAGTACTTCATCATCCTTAAGATTGGGAATATCAATATCTCGAAACTCAAAGGTGGTTTTATCTGGTACTCCTTTGGGTCTTTTTGCTAATACGATTTCTTGATTCTTCGATGACTCTTTCATTAGGTTGAAAATTTATACGCTGATAATAATGACTTCTACACTTCCCTTCTTCTCTCAAAGCAAAAATCTTCATTTCTATATTTGGCACTGTTTAGGAATCCATTCCCGAACTGTCGCCAAATATTGAGAAATGAAGATTTCTTAAAAGTATTTTAAAAATTATCCTGAATAAAAACTGAATATTTCAGATTCAATGGAAATTAATCGAAATACACGGCTTCAAAAACTGCCAACGGTGCTCTACGCCCTACGTTTAAGGACAGTTCATCACCATTTACAGTATAGTTATCTACAAGTTCAAAAATTTTCAGGAAGTCACGGTCATTTATATCCACATCTGGACAGGCCATCATTGTAGAAGCCATGTTTGAAAAGCGGATTCTATTTCCCGTTTCCAAAGTATAAGCTCCCATTAGCGTGTTACAACCAGCGAAACCAGCTACGCGATTATCCTCAGTTTTTAGTGTGAAATAAATTTCCTTCTCTTGGTTTTCAGCCATCTTAACTTCCTTTCCTTCTAAGGTTTTCAGTTTCCAATATTTATTAGTGATAGATTCGTCTTTAACTACTCTTTTAAAGGTAGCCAGTGGCGCTCTTTTCCCAACATTAAGTTCTAATTTGTCGCCAGTAATGCGATAGTTGTCAACCAATCCAAAAATATCTAAGAATTCAGATTCATTAAAGGCTTTGTCTGGACAGGCCATTTTTGTTGCACCCAAAGCTGAAAAACTAATTCGGTCTCCATCTTCAAGATTATATGTTCCGAAAAAATTATTGCATCCTGCGAATCCAGTAATGCGATTTTCTTTTTCATTTAAAGTAAAACCGATCTTCTTATCGCTCCCTTGCAAAGCAGATATAGTTTTTCCTTCAAGAGTTTCCAATTTCCAATAGGATTCTGTAATTCCATCATTGGAAGTTGTGTTTGGGTTTTCCATGGTATTCGTGTTTTGCGTGGGCCCACAACTGTAAAGAGAAAAAGCTGCGAGGGCGATGGTAAAAAGTTGTACTTTCATAATTAAATTTTTATTTTAGGTTTGGTAAATTTATAGTGAAGTGAAAACTAACACTTTAATATCTTAAATAAGCCTATAGAAAAGCTAAATTAAAGTGAAGATTGTCAACCTCGATTTATCTTCAAAGCCAAATATGCACAAAGCAAGCCAAAACTGAAAAAGCATTGGTTTTATTGGAACTTTAATATAATTTTAGGCTTTTCGGAATAGCAGATGGGTCAATAGAATAAGTACGGATAACCCAAGCCCCAATACGGAAACACCTATCCATTTATAAGTCTCCCAAGCAAGTGCCCCTAAAGTAGTTCCTAAAGCTCCACCGATAAAAAAAGAAACCATATAAACGGTATTTACTCTATTTCTGCCCTCGGGGTTTTTTGAAAAAATAATATTCTGATTGGTAATATGAAGCGCTTGTAATCCAAGGTCTACTAAAACAACTCCTACTATCAATCCAAAGATCGAGTTGCCCGAAACGAGAAAAACAACCCAAGAGACAATCAATAATATTGCGGAAAATATCAATAGTCCATTTTTATTGATCTTATCGCTTAATTTTCCAACAATAGTCGCTCCCAAAGCGCCGGCAATTCCCAATAGACCAAAGAGGCCAGTGATAGTACTTCCATAACCAAAATTATCTTCCATCAAGAAAACCAAAGTTGTCCAAAATGCACTTAAGCCTGCAAAGGCCAATGCTCCTCGCAAGGAAGCCACCCGAAGTTCCGGCTCTGTTCTAAAATAATGTAAAATGGATTTTAGCAGACTTCCATAACTACCAGGAAAATGTGGATTGAGTTTTGGCAACTTGGCACGAAGTATAAAGAACAGGAAAACCATCAAAACGGCAGCGATATAATACATAATCCGCCAACCAAATTGTTCCCCTACAAAACCACTAATAACACGGCTTCCTAATATACCTATGAGCAAACCACTCATTACAATGCCAATTGCTCGACCCCTGCCTTTGTCATCACTTAACTGTGCAGCCATTGGCACAAAAAGTTGTGGTACTGCCGAAGTAAAACCAATAAAAAAGCTGCTTAAAATAAGTAGAAATAGAGTATCGGACAAGGCCGCAGCTACAATCGATACAATCATCAATAAAAAATCGATCTGCAATATTTTATGGATTGAGACTTTATCCCCCAAGGGAATGATAAAAAGTAAACCGAAGGCATAACCCAACTGCGTGCTAAGCGCCACGTTACTTACCGCAGCTTCAGAAACACCATAATCTACAGCTATTTGATGTAACAAAGGTTGGTTATAGTAGAGATTAGCTACTATTAGACCAGCCGAAATGCTCATTAAATATAAAGTGGAATTAGTAAGTTTTGGAGTCATTCAAATAAATTAGAACTGTTTGGGAATAAAATTGACTTACAAGAGAAGTGTGATTGGGTATGGAAACCTTGGATTTTGAAAATTAATTCTAGCAATAAGCCAAGAGTAAATGAAGCTTAGTCTTACACCGTTTATTTTTTGTACAAAAATATTAAAGAAAATTATCCTTTTTCATATTTTTAAGCAAAGCTTATTAACTGTGAATTTGAATCATTTAGATACGCGTTTAAAACTGAAATTCCGACCTAGTACTTTGCTAGTCTAAAGAATTAATCTTGTGATTTATCCGAATCCTTATCTTCTAAGCGTTTTTTCTCCTTATCAACAAATTCCTGATGCTGAGCCTCTGCTTTATAGTCTCTTTTTCTTCCGTATAGACTTTTAATACCTTCTGCTTTTCCATAGATAGTAACGACATCGCCTGGCACAATTTTAAAATCTCCATTTGGCGAACCAAAATAATCTTCACCAACACGATCAATGCCTAACACAGTAATTCCCTCTTTTCTTAAATCGAGATTTTTCAATGTTTTATTGGCAACCCAGTCGCCAGTCACAATCTTTCTTTCACTTACTCTGTAATCATCTTTTAAATGGAGTACAGCTGCAAAATCTTGAATATTTAACTCGGTATATTTCACCAACATTCTACTAATGACTCTAGATAGACCACGATCTACCCATTTGCTTTTAATGGCCCAATAAACAATCGTCATACCAACTACAACTATTAAAAGACCGTATAGTTTTGAAGCCAGTGTATTTGGTAGTACGAAGGTTAGAATAAGCGAAGACATAACAGTAACAATTCCTGCATTACCAACCAGCATGAGAATATAAATGATTTTTCGGCGCAGCGGATGGCTCATTATTTTCTCAGATTCTGCAGTCGTAAAACCAGCGCCCGTATAGGCGGATCTGGCCTGAAAACGCGCACTTTGCGTAGACAGCCCGGTGTGAACCAGGGCGATAGTTGCAATTTTAGTAATCAAGGCCGAAAGCGAAACCACCAAAAACAATGTTACTGCTGCGAACATATAATTTTAAAATTAAAATGTGATAAATCTTAAGTGAGGCTTCCTAAAAAAAATAGCAGAAACTTTTGAAATCGAAAAAATCAATTACTAAAATTTCACATTACACTAATCCCAATCCCGCTTATCCTTCACTAGTTTTTCAATTTTTTTAAAGCTTTCTTTATGAATTTTATAATCGGTTGGGCTTAGTAAATCTTTCATATCAGCATTTAAATCATCTACTAAATCATTAAACTTCTCGTTTCTTTCTCCATCGGTGTAGCCATATTTTCTTAAACCCAAACGTGACATTTTATAAGTGTAGTAATTTAATAGTGAAAGGTAATTATCCCGACCTTCTTGATCCAAATCCATTTGCAATACTTGTTCGTAATGCCACAGCTGCAAATAATCCTTGTCCTGTGAAGTAAATATAAGTTCAGTTTCAAACGGATTTTCATCAACCGCTTTTTCCTGCGCTTGACTGTTTAAACTGAAGCAAAAAACAATACTTACTAATAATACGTATTTCATATTTTAATTTTTAAAATCATTGTTGTCCGATAAAAATCTAAAGTAGCAAAAATAGCGTTGTCATTACC
>JBQEAY010000030.1:0-27282 GCA_052105975.1 Aequorivita sp.
CCCTAATGATTAAAGCTTTACGGTTTTTATTAACAATCAGTTGCGGATTTGAGGTTAATATCGTTAACAGGTTCGTCATTTAATTGTGTTATTATAATACCTTCCAGTTTATAACGGGCAACTTCTGGAGTTAGCGCGCGTGTTACCACAACTCCATTTTTTAAGCCGCGCTCTTTCAACTCTGCTGAAGTAGTATTTTTCACTTCTAATCCTAAATCATCAATAGAGAAGGTTTCAAGTTTTTCAAGAGTTACGGGAATAACTTTATCTTCTCCATTGCGAAGTACAGTTACTTGAACTACATCATTTGGCCTTTTTGAACCTAAGTATCCTGAAAGATCTGAAAATTTTGTAACACGAACTCCATCTAGTTTCTTTATTACATCACCTTGTTTTATTCCTGCTTTATCTGCTCCGCTTCCCTTTTCAAGTCCGCCAACAAATACGCCCTCGGTTTCGTTGATTCCGTATTTTTCGGCTATTTGTGGACTGATATTTCCTACTTGAATTCCAAGAATACCCCGCTGTACGTTTCCATATTCTAAAATATCTTCAATCACTTTCCGCGCATTATTGGAAGGAACGGCAAAGGAATAGCCAATAAAACTTCCTGTTTCCGAAGTAATTGCGGTGTTTATCCCGATAAGTTCTCCTCTTGTGTTTACCAAGGCACCACCGCTGTTTCCACGGTTTACGGCTGCATCGGTTTGTATAAAGGATTGCGGATTGCCATCAAACTGGTTTAAATCCCGTGCCTTAGCACTTATAATTCCAGCGGTAACTGTTGAAGTAAGATTAAAAGGATTACCTACGGCCAGTACCCATTCTCCAATTTTTACATTGTTTGAGTCACCAAATGGAATAAATGGAAAATCTTCGTCCCCGTCAATTTTTATTAAGGCGATATCGGTCGTGGGATCGGTACCAATCAATTTTCCAGTATAGGTTTTATTATTGT
Organism: Aequorivita sp.; assembly: GCA_052105975.1. Classification (GTDB taxonomy): domain Bacteria; phylum Bacteroidota; class Bacteroidia; order Flavobacteriales; family Flavobacteriaceae; genus Aequorivita. The sequence continues at coordinate 959 of JBQEAY010000030.1, forward strand.
TCAGTGTTACTTCAAGATTTGAAGCATTAGCAATTACGTGGTTATTTGTAACTATATAGCCATCTGGCGAGATTATTACACCACTTCCACTACCAATCATAGCTTTTGGCTGACCTCCACCTTGAAAATACTCAAATATGTTCGTCGGTTGTCGGCTTACGGTTATGTTTTTTACGTGTACTACGGCATGTACGGTTTTTTCTGCAGCATCGGTAAAATCGGTCGTCATCTCAGCTGCATTCGAAGAGAGACTGGTGGGAATAAAGTTTGAAGTTTGCTGTGGTTCAAATGTAATGTGCTCTTTTTTTTCGAAGTATTTATAACCTCCGAGAGTAATTGCGCCGGCAAACAGGGCTACCATAAATAAACGGAATGTCTGTTTCATTTTAAATTTAATTTTATTAATAATATTTAGAGTTGTTTAAATTTTTAGCGATAAATAAGATGTTTTATAGGAATAAATGCTTTTTCATCCGAATATAAATTTTTTAAACAGCTATACAAAGCTAACTAGCATGAACCGATAAAAGTGTGCCATAAAGATGTATTTAACTTGTATTTAACGCGAAAACATTCGTTCAACTCGCATCGGCTTTTTATATCTTTGCGCGATTATGGAATTCAATTTTTACAAATATCAAGGTACCGGTAATGATTTCGTCATTCTTGACAACCGAAACGAGACTTTTCCAAAAGAAAACACCGAGTTGGTTGCCAAAATGTGTGACCGTCGATTTGGTATAGGAGCAGATGGGTTAATATTATTGGAAAACCATCCTTCAGCAGATTTTGCCATGGTATATTACAACTCTGATGGAAACCTTAGTACAATGTGTGGAAATGGCGGAAGATGTATTTCGCACTTTGCGAAATTTTTAGGAATTATCTCCGAAGAAGCAGTTTTTGAAGCTGTAGATGGTACACATAAGGCCGCTGTTAAAAACGACTGGGTCTCATTAAAGATGAGTGATATAAAAGATGTCCAAGTTTCTAATGACTACGTATTTTTAAATACAGGATCGCCGCATCACGTTGAAGTAGTTGATAATCTTCAGAATTACGATGTTTTTACAAACGGAAGAAATATTCGCAACAACAGCTACGGAAAGGAAGGAGCCAATGTAAATTTTGTTGAACAGAATGGCGATGCTGTCTTTTCTGTTCGAACTTATGAAAGAGGGGTGGAGGATGAAACCCTTTCTTGCGGTACCGGCGTTACTGCTGTGGCGCTTGCAATGTTTGAAACCAATAAGACTTCGGAAAATTTAATCACCTTAGAAACTTTAGGCGGCCAGTTACAAGTGAGTTTTAAGAAAGATGGGGTTGGCTATAATAATGTATATTTGAAAGGTCCAGCAATACAAGTCTTTAAAGGAAAATGGAAGTTATGACATTAAAAGGAGAAAATATATTTCTACGTGCTTTAGAACCTGAAGATCTCGACTTTCTTTACGATCTAGAAAATGATGAAAGCCTTTGGGAGGTAAGCAATACTACCCATCCGTATTCAAGATATATTTTAAAACAATATTTGGATAATAGCTATCGCGATATTTACGAAGTAAAACAATTGCGTCTTGTAATCTGCAAAACGGAAAATGAAGAACCAGTTGGCTTTATCGATTTATTCGATTTTGAACCAAAACACAAAAGAGTGGGAGTTGGTATCGTTATTTTTTCAGAAGAAAATAAAAGGAAAGGAATTGCTACTGAAGCTCTGGAGCTTGTTTGTAATTATGCCTTTAAGAATTTGCACGTACATCAAATATTCGCTTCAATAACTGAAGGAAATCAGGGAAGTATCAAATTATTTGAAAATGCCGGTTTCGAAAAAAGCGGTGTAAGAAAAGATTGGGTTTTTTCAAGTGATTGCTACCAAAATGAATATTTCTATCAATTAATCCGTGTTTAAATACTTCTTCTTAATACCGATACTCAAACCATAGAACAAAATTATATAATTTTGCGATGTTTGATTTAAGGCTCGATTCTCATAATTCCACATTCATAATTCATAATTAAAATAATGTATATAAAAAGAATATTGCTGATTATCGTTTTGCTTGTTGGCGTGGGTATGGGGGTATTTGCTTGGTATATTTACAATACTGCATTTTCAGTAAATACCGCATTTAATAATAAAGAAGCGCACGTTTATATTCCTAGCGATGCTTCTATTAACGATGTTATAGATGAGCTAGAGCCATTTGTAAAAGATACTGAATCTTTCTATGCTGTTGCAAACCAAAAGAAGTACACTTCTAATATTAAACCTGGTCATTTTATAATAAAGAAGGGAATGTCTAATAATGACATTATAAATTCGTTGCGAAGCAGAAACATTCCAATAAATATAAAATTCAATAATCAGGAGCGTTTGCAAGACCTTGCGGGTCATATTTCTAAACAGTTAGAAGCTGACAGTCTTTCACTTATTGAAACTATGCTGGATCCAGATTTTTTAAAAGAGGTTGGTTTTACTCCGGAAACGGCACTTTCTATGTATATTCCCAATACCTATGAATTTTATTGGAACAGTTCCGCTAAAACCTTTCGCGATCGGATGAAAACCGAATATGAACGTTTTTGGAATGAGTCTAGAATCCAAAAGGCTAAAGATTTAAACTTAACTGAAAATCAAGTTATGGCGTTAGCAGCCATTGTTCAAAAGGAAACAGCTAAAGTGGAAGAGCGTCCTAGAGTTGCTGGAGTTTATCTTAACAGGTTGAAAGTAGGAATGTTGTTACAAGCAGATCCAACCGTTATTTATGCACTGAAACGTGAAAGTGAGGATTATAACCAGATTATAAAAAGAGTGCTTTATAAAGATTTAGAGCTAGATTCACCATATAACACCTATAAATACGCTGGTGTTCCTCCAGGGCCTATCACCATGCCAGATATTACTTCAATCGACGCAGTATTAAACCCCGAAAAACATAGTTATTATTATTTTGTGGCTGATGTCACCAATTTTGGGTATCATAAATTCTCCAAAACTCTTGCCCAGCACAATGTAAATAAAGCTGAATATGTGCGATGGGTAAACGCGCAAGGATTAAATAGATAATATTCTTCTACTTACATTTCTGTTAAAATCAATTAGGAAAGTCCGTTAAATCATGTTAATTGGACGGCTTTTTTAATGAGTTCAACGTATTTTAATAATTCATAAACAATTGATATTCAGTAAATAAATTGATAATCAAGCGTTCTTTGGCATAATAATTTCATCAAACGCGACCACATGTGTTTTTAATATATGTGTGTGTTGTTTAGAAGACTTATTTCGTCACGCACAAGGCGATGGCGCGATAATTATAATTTAAAACTAAATAAAACATGACAAAACGTTTTATGAAATTGTCTGCGCTGCTTGCCTTAGCGGTTTTCGCTATTATGGCATTCTCTTCAGAAAAGGAGAATCACAGCAGTTCTATATTCGCTACAGATTCTATAGGAAACGTTGCCTATGTTCCCTATGATTATGAAGTGAATTTGAGTTCTCAAGACAATGTTCCATTTCTTGGGAAGTCGTTTTTGGGTTTCTGTTATGACCTTGGCTTTAGTGAAAGCAGTGGTAATTACAGAGCCGTGAATAGATTAGGTTATTTGGGCAAATATCAGTTTGGTCGTTCCACCCTTCGATGGTTGGGAATATATAATACATCTCATTTTTTAAACTCTCCTTTATTACAGGAAGAGGCTTTTAAGGCCTTGATTTCTAAGAATAAATGGGTGTTGCGAGATTATATTGATAAATTCAGTGGCCAAACAATCAATGGTGTTAAAATAACCGAATCAGGCCTTTTGGCCGCGGCACATTTGGGAGGAGCTGGAAATGTGAAGAAATTTCTGGATAGCAATGGAAAAATAGTTTTCGAAGATGCAAATCATATACAAATAACAAATTATATGAAACGCTTTGTGGACTATGATATTTCTAAAATACTCCCTGACAACAACGCCACAGCGACATTATAATTATTGAGAAAACCAGGTTGACAAGCCTGGTTTTCTATTTATTAATTATTTAACAACCTATAAATCAGATTTTTAAAAAAAGAGTTATCTTTGCGCCCTGAAACGAAGGAATAGTAATATCCCCGAATTTTAAATTTAATGAAAAAAAGAATATATCTAATTGCAGTTTTACTTGTTGCTACCGTAATAGTAGGGACAGGCTTTAATTCAAACGATAGCACTGATTTTTCTGCGTTTAGTACAGAAGGATTGGAGTTAAACTTCGACGTACCCACAGAGACTGAATTTACTCCTTTAATAGCTCCTGCGACTCCAAAATTTTATTTGTTTTTGGGGAAATCTTATTTGGGATTTAAGGAAGCTCTTGGTTTTAAGGAATCGAGAGGAGATTACCATATTGTAAATGATTATGGATATATGGGGAAATATCAGTTTTCAAGATCAACCCTTAGAATGATGGGTTTCAAGAATACCGAGAATTTTCTATATGATACCAAACAGCAAGAAGCAGCTTTCTCCGCTTTTACTTCGCGTAATAAGTGGGTGCTTCGTAAGGATATTAAGCGTTATGCTGGGAAAACCGTGGGTGGTGTAAAAGTCACCGAATCGGGAATTTTGGCCGCAGCGCATCTAGCAGGTGCAGGTAATGTGAAAAAGTTTCTAAGAAGCGCTGGTCAAACAGGTTTTGCAGATGCTTACGGTTCTTCAATCCGGTATTACTTGAAAAAGTTTTCTGGATATGATACATCGCATATCATACCAAACAAGAAACCGCAGATAATGTAAAAACTATCCGTGAATGATAAACAAGGTGGGTCTTTTATGAAGGTCCACCTTTATTTTTTTCCATAAACCCACGGAGGCAGTTTTAATATATTCCGAAGGCAGTGTTATGTCGCAGGCTACACATATTCTTGTTTGTGAGCCGAGAGTTTCCGTCAAACTTTTAAGCATTTGATTGTTTCTATATGGAGTTTCAATAAATAATTGAGACTGGTCATGCTCTTTTGACAGTTTTTCAAGACGTTTCAATTCAGATTTTCGCTCTCCTTTATCGATTGGTAAATAGCCGTTAAAAGCAAAGTTCTGACCATTAAAACCGCTGGCCATCATTGCGAGTAGGATAGAGGAAGGGCCTACTAACGGAACTACCTTTATGCCTTTTTGGTGTGCATAATGCACCACATGAGCCCCCGGGTCAGCAATTCCTGGACATCCGGCATCACTAATTACCCCTACATCAAAACCTTCTAAACAAGGATTTAGCATTGGTGGGATTTCTTCTGGTTGCGTAAACTTATTTATCTCTTGAATCTTTAAAGAGGGCTGTGGCTTCTCTGGAGTAATGCTTTTTATAAATCGGCGCGCATCTTTTTCGTGTTCAACAATATAATGATCTATATTTTCGATTGCATTTTTAACTGAAACTGGAAGAACTTCTAATGCTTGTACATCTCCCATTGGACAGGGGATTAAGTATAAGTTTCCTTTTTTTGTAGTCATTTAAAGAATTATTGAACGATTAATTTCTTTACAAGGGAGTTCCCTTTTTCAGAAGTAATTTTAACGAAATAAATCCCAGGATTCAAATTTGAAACCGGAATTATTTTTTCTTTTGCTGAAATATTTTTTTCTGAAAGAACAAGGCGTCCTTCCAGAGCAAAAAAGAATATGCTGTCTATTTTATCATCTTTCAAATGAAACGAAACACTTTCTGAAGCTGGATTTGGAAGCATAGAAAGGGAATTCTCTATTGAAAATTTATCTGTCCCTGCAATTTCACCACCTTTTATTTTATAAATCGAACCACCATTAATATCGAGAATGTATAGTTCTTTGTTCATATCTTCTCCAAAAGAGGCCCAATTCCCTGAAAAATTGCCATAATCAGTTATATTTCCAGAGTTGTCAACAGTTCCAATCATACCACTGCAGTAATCTGCGAAAAAATATAGTCCGGAAATATCAGAATAGGTAGTTCCTCTATAAACATATCCGCCGGTAATAGAGCAATTTCCATTCTCGTGAGTATATTCAGCTAGAGGGAAGGTCATTTCGGATTGAGGAGGACAATCTTGAGTATTAAATGTCTGAGAGCCTTCATAACATCGCCAGCCGTAGTTTAAGCCACCTTCTGTCGCCGATGCGCGATTGACTTCTTCGAGGCTAGTTTGTCCTACATCGGCGATCCAAATGCTGTTTTCGGTAAAATCCAATGAAAAGCGCCATGGATTTCGTAATCCATAAGCCCATACTTCCTCTCGCGCATTTGGATTGCCAACAAAAGGGTTATCTGCAGGAATACCGTAATTGTTGCCTCCAGATGGATTATCGACATCTATCCGCAATATTTTTCCCAGTAATAAATTAATGTTTTGGGCTCGATTTCCAGGATCTCCACTACCGCCTCCGTCGCCTGAAGAAATATAAAGATACCCATCAGGTCCAAACACCAAGTTTCCACCATTGTGGTTTGCAAATGGCTGTTCGTAACCAATAATCGGCAATTCGGAGCTCATATCGGCTATATCTGGGTTTTCAGAATCGACTGAGAACCTTGAGATTTGGGTATCTCCATTAGGCTTGGTGTAATTGACATAAAAATAACCGTTGTTGGAGTAATTTGGATGGAAAGCAAGCCCGAGAAGGCCGCGTTCTCCACCATTGGTAATCTGCCCCGATATATCTAAGAAAGGAGTTTGGTTAACAGTACCATTTTCTTGTATAATTTTTATTTTCCCTCCTTGTTCAACAACAAATAATCTCGCATCGTTAGTGTGTTGTAAATTAAGCGGTTTGGAAAAGCCGTCTTTAAATAATTCTATGGAAACTTCCTGCGAAAAAGTAACACCTGAAACCAAGAAGAGTAGAAGTAGTAGAATTAAATTTCTCATGGCCATTTTTTAGAATTTACTAAATGTAAGAAAATGAGCCGAATATAAGCGTTAAAATCTTTCCGCAATTTGATCGCAGGCTTCATTGAGCATTTTAAATACATTTTCAAAACCTATATCTCCACCAGTATATGGATCTGGAACATCGACGTTTTCACCAGGAAAAACCTCATTTAAAATAAGCTTTACCTTTTCTTTTTGGGAATCGTCTTTTGCCAAGGATAATACGTCCTCCATGTTGGAGTTATCCATCACGTAAATTAAATCAAAATCATCAAAATCCTTTGCGTTGAACTGTCTTCCTCGTTGATCTGTTATGTCAATATTATATTTTTTACCTACTGCGATACTTCGATTATCAGGCTCATGACCAACATGCCAATCTCCTGTTCCAGCAGACTCAACCAATATTTTTGAAGTGTCTATTTTAGACTTTAAGATACCTTCGGCCAAGGGCGAACGGCATATATTGCCAAGGCAGACCATAAGAATTTTGTACTTTTTCAAAACGTTTGTGAAGGTTTAAAGGGTTAAAATCTGAGATGTGCCTCAAAATTATGAAATTATTTGAGATCATCAAACCACTAGACACTACTGCTAGTTGAAAACTTGAATTAAAGTGTCAACTTTTTATTAAGATCTTCCACGTATTTACGGAATTGTTTGTCTGTAGTAGAAAGGTTATCAACAGTTTTACATGCGTGAAGTACAGTTGCATGATCGCGCTGCCCAATTTGTGAGCCGATAGAAGCAAGGGAGGCTTTCGTGAGTTTCTTTGCGAAAAACATAGCCAATTGACGTGCTTGTACAATATGCCTTTTACGCGTTTTTGATTGCAGGGTTTCCACTTCCATTTGAAAATAGTCGCTGACTACTTTTTGGATATAGTCTATAGAAACTTCACGTTTGGTGTGTTTCACATAGTTATCAACAATCTTGCGAGCAAGTTCTATTGTAATTTCTTTTTTATTAAAAGAGGAATGGGCAATCAATGAGATAATCGCGCCTTCTAATTCCCTGATATTCGTTTTGATATTATTAGCCAAGAACTCAACAATATCGTCAGGCATTTCTACCCCGTCGCGATAGAGTTTGTTTTTAATAATGGCAACACGTGTATCGTAATCTGGGTGGTTTAGCTCTGCAGAAAGCCCCCATTTAAAGCGAGAAAGTAGACGTTGCTCAATATCAATCATATCAACTGGAGCCTTGTCGCTTGTTAGGATAACTTGCTTCCCGTTTTGATGTAGGTGGTTGAATATGTGGAAGAAAACATCCTGTGTTCCAGCTTTCCCAGATAGCAATTGAATGTCATCTACAATCAACACATCTATAATTTGATAGAAGTGGATAAAGTCGTTTCGGTTGTTCTTTTTTACAGATTCAATGTACTGCTGTGTAAACTTTTCCGCAGAAATATAAAGTACTGTTTTTTCAGGATATTTATCTTTTATGTCAACACCAATTGCGTGACCCAAGTGTGTTTTTCCAAGACCAACACCACCAAAAATTAGTAGCGGGTTAAAAGAGGTTCCACCAGGCTTATTAGCGACCGCTAAACCTGCCGAACGAGCTAGGCGATTTGATTCACCTTCAAGGAAATTCTCAAAGTTATAATTAGGGTTGAGCTGCGATTCAATTTTCACGTTGCGAATACCAGGAATCACAAAAGGATTTTTTAATTCTGGACTTTTGTTTTTCAACGGAACGTCAACTTCTTGCGATCGTAAATTACTTCGGTTAGAACTTGGTATTTTTTCGGTGAAAGGTTGCTTATTGCCGTAAGTGTTTTCCATCTTGATGATGTAAACCAATTTAGCAGAAGTGCCCAATTCTTTGGTAAGTGCAACTTTTAAAATTTTAACGTAATGTTCCTCAAGCCATTCGTAAAAAAATTTGCTGGGAACTTGAATACTAAGAGCGTTATCGGTCAATTTAACTGCCTTTATAGGCTCGAACCAAGTTTTGTACGCTTGCGAAGTAATATTATCTTCGATGAAGGCCAAACAATTGTTCCAAACTGTTTCTGCAGTTTTGCTCATAGTTAAAAATTCTGTTTATTTAATTAAAAAGTTGTGGCCGAAAAATAGAGGTTGGAGTGTATTCCAGCTATTTATCAACAGTGCAAATATGTGAACAAAAAAGTTATAAAAAAAACCAGTTTGGGGTTGAATTATTAGTTTTTTTTCGCCATACTTCCCTTTCGATAAAACTACAAAAAAACTTTGTCTAAACCCCATAAAATTTTGAAGAATACACTTACACAATTAAGAGTCCGCTATGGTGAAACTGACCAAATGGGCGTGGTATATTACGGTAACTACGCGCAATACCTGGAACAAGGCCGAACAGAATGGCTTCGGGAACTTGGTTTTAGTTATAAATGGATGGAAGCCAATAACGTACAGCTACCGGTGGTCCATTTTAGCATTGATTATAAGCTTTCTGCGGGCTATGATGACTTGTTAACAATAAAGACAACCTTAAAGAAAATGCCTTCGGTAAAAATTGAATTTTACTACGAAATTTATAATGAATCCAAACAACTTTTGGCTACGGCAACTACTATTTTGGTTTTTATAAATAGTACCACAAAAAAATTGATGAAGGCTCCTGAATATTTAATTGAAAAATTAAATGAAGAATAATTAATCTTCGGTTCTTTTTATTAACACTTTGTAGGTGTTTTCAAACATTTCAAAAATCCGTTCGGCCTCGCTTTTGCGTATTGAAATTTCGAACTCGCAATTGAGTTCCATTTTTCTATTGACCACGGAAATGTCTTCGTCATTTATAATCCGCATAACGGTATTTATTTCTGGATACTCAAATTTCAAGATGAAAGTTTCGTCAATTGTCCTTTCCACAATTTTTGAAGCTTCCAAAGCCATTTGAGCTGAGGTTTTATAGGCTTGTATTAATCCGCCTACGCCGAGCTTGGTTCCGCCGAAATAACGGACAACAACCACAAGCACGTTTGTAACATCAAAAGACTGTAGTTGGCCGTAAATTGGCATTCCAGCACTGTTGGATGGCTCCCCATCATCATTTGCGCGGTAATGCTCGTAAGTTTTTCCCAATTGCCAAGCATAGCACCAATGACGTGCGCTATGATGCTGCTTTTTAAGATCTTCAATATGTTTTTTTACTTGGTCTTCTGAAGTTACAGGGTAGGCGTAGCCAAAGAATTTACTTCCTTTTTCCTTGTAGAGTGTTTCCTCAGAGGGCTTTGTAAGCGTTTTGTATGTGTCTTTTTCTATTTCCAAATATGTTTTTTTAAAATTTCAGGATTCATTATTCTAAAACCTTCCCCAAGCTATCAATATAATGCTTAAAACAGCGAGGGCAATACCAATCCAGTTTTTAGGTAATAATTTTTCTTTGAAAAGTATAATGCCAAGTATGGTTGAAGCCATAACGATTGCAACATTGTTTATTGCAAAAATACCCGAACTGTCCAAAATACCACTTCGGAAGGCGCGAACCAAAAAGTAAATGGAAAAATAATTTGGAATTCCAATGGCTATGCCGCCAATCACGTTTTTAAGTTGAAATTTAAACTTGCCATTAAGCGCTTGAATCGTCAATATCACAAAACCAAGAATGGCAGCCATTGCATAAATAACAGCTGAGAAAATCGGTACATCATTTTCAGCTATAAATTCTCCTTCCAGGTATTTTACTGCTGTATCTATAATTCCGCTTCCTAAGAAAACCAGTATGGGGAAAATTATATTTGATGGCTTTATCTTAATTCCATCTCTTGTTTTTAAGGAAGCCAAATAGAGTGCGACCAAAGCAAGCACTATGCCCAGTATTTTAAAAAGACCTAGGCTTTCACTGTAATAGACCAGACCAAAAATAATCGGGATTACAACACTCATTTTTGTTGCAACGGAAACTACTGAAAGCCCGCTGCGTTGTGTTGTTAAGCCCATTAAATTAAAAACCCCAATAAACAAACCTCCTAAAACTAAGGCATGTGGAAACCAAGAATATTGTGGGATTTCAGAGATGTTTATCGATGTTTTCTGAAAAACGACCCCGCAAATGGTTGCCGTGACATAGTTCATCACAATGGCATGAAGCGTATTTATCTTAAATTTTGAAAACAGTTTAAAAATCACGAAAATCGCCGTAGACGACAGGATACTCAGCGCCAGGAAGATCAAGAGTGAGATTTTTTAAAGACTTGTAAAGAATCATCTTTTATTTTTTCCTCGGAAACTAAATGTCCTTGGAACTGCGGAGCTTTAACGCCTTCTCCAAAAGAGACTTTTCCTAAAAATACACGGGCTTCATCCCATATATTTAAATCAATAAATGATTGAAGGGTTTTTGCACCGCCTTCAATGATGACAGATTGTAGGCCTTCTGCGTATATTGAATCGACTATTTGAGGAGTTATTTCTTCTGAAAAATCAATTTTCAGGAATGTAGTATTTCCTCTTTCTGACGACTCTTTCTCATTAAAAATAATTGTTTTTGTTTTTCTATTGAGAAGCGAATAATCTGCTGGAATTTTAAGGTTTTTATCAATAACAAGACGGACAGGGTTTTTTCCTGACCAATCGCGAACAGTGAGTGATGGGTTATCTTGTAAGGCTGTATTGGTTCCTACCAGAATAGCGGCTTCCTCTGCGCGCATTTTATGCACTAATTGTCGTGAATATTCATTGGTGATCCAAACAGGTTTAGTTTCCTTTCGAGATTCTGTTTTTGGGGAAATATAGCCGTCGGCTGTCTGTGCCCATTTAAGAAAAATATAAGGTCTCTTTTTTTGATGAAAAGTGAAGAATCTTTTGTTTAATAAGTCACATTCTTTTTCCAAAATGCCTACAATTACATCGCAACCTGCTTCCATCAGTCTTTTCATTCCTCTTCCCGCTACTTTTGGGTTAGGGTCAAGACTGCCGATTACTACTTTTTTGATTCCACTTTCAACAATCAAATCTGCACATGGTGGGGTTTTCCCTTGGTGGCTACACGGTTCTAGGCTCACGTAGATTGTTGCCTGTTTTAATGCGTCTTTTTCTCTTACACTTGCAATGGCATTTACTTCAGCGTGAGGCTGGCCAGCTTTGTAGTGCCATCCTTCACCGATTATGCGATCATTATGAACAATCACGCTGCCCACCAATGGATTTGGATAGGTGGTTCCCAACCCGTTATTGGCTAATTGGATACATCGTGACATATATTTTTCATGTAACTTCAAGGCTTAGTTTTTTTTGATTTCTTCAAAAGTTATTTAAAAAATTAAGAACCTGTGTAACCACTTCGTTCTCTTCTTTTGAATTTAAACTATACATTTACAAAACGAAAAATTGATATTTAAAATTTTCGTTTCACTGCGTAAAAATACAAGGATTTAATTAGATGAACACACCGATAATTCGCCTTATTGAAAAGAAAGACAATCCGCAAATCGCTAAGGTTGTACGCTCCGTACTGGAAGACTTGGGCGCTCCTAAAGTTGGAACTGCTTATGAAGATGAAGCTTTGGAGTGTATGTATGAAACCTATCAAAAGCCTAAAACGGCATATTTTGTGGTTGAGCATAACGGAAAGGTAATTGGTGGAGCAGGTGTAGCGCCGCTTGATGGTTTTGAGGAAACAGTCTGTGAACTCCAAAAAATGTATTTTCTTTCTGAAGCTCGTGGAAGCGGTATTGGCGCTCAAATGATGGAGTTTTGTATCGCAAAAGCTCGCGAATTTGACTTTGAAAGTATTTACTTGGAAACAATGGATTTTATGACTCATGCTCAAAAGCTTTACAAACAATCGGGTTTTGAGTATTTGAAAGGACCAATGGGCGATACGGGCCATTATTCCTGTCCAGTGCACATGCTGAAGCCTTTGTAAAACCTTCAGCCAACTTCAATTCAATCTCTCACAATAGCTATCGGAAATCGTTTGCCTTTTATGAAAATTTCAGAACTAAAAAATAATTTTCAAAAAGCTCTTTCGGAATTATATCCTTCGGAAGAAATACAATCGTTTTTTAATATTCTTTCCGAAAAATACTTGAAACTCTCTCGAGTTCAAATCGCTTTAAATCCGGATCGGGAAATTTCAGAAGAAGGAATTGACAAGTTTAAAACAGCATTAATTCGTCTAAAAAATAATGAACCAATACAATATATACTGGGAGATACCGAGTTTTTTGGACTTCCATTTAAAGTGAATCAGCACACTCTAATTCCACGACCTGAAACCGAAGAATTGGTTGAATTTATTCTTTCCGATAAAAAATTGATAATTCAGAAATCATCACTCATTACTGTCTTGGACATCGGCACAGGTTCGGGTTGTATCGCGGTTTCGTTGGCAAAAAATCTAACTCAAGCGAATGTTTCTGCTTTAGATATTTCAGAAGAAACACTAAAGATTGCCGAAGAGAATGCCTCCTTAAACAAAGTTGAAGTGGATTTTTTTCAAGTGGATATTTTAAAAGCAAAATCACTTCCGCAGTTATATGATGTGGTGGTCTCAAATCCACCTTATGTCCGGGAACTGGAAAAAAAACTGATGCAGCAAAACGTTTTGAAATACGAACCAAACGCGGCTTTATACGTGAGTGATGAAGACCCGTTGTTGTTTTATCGTGTAATTTCTCGACTAGCCAGCACTCATTTAAAGCCCGAGGGGAAACTATTTTTCGAGATTAATGAGTACCTTGCTGAGGAGATGGTTGCGCTTTTAAAAAGCGAAGGTTTTCAAAATATAGAACTGAAAAATGACATCTTCGGAAAGGCCCGAATGCTAAAATGTAGTCTTTAGTGAATCTTTGTGAAACAGCTGTTACAGGAGGTTTCTTATAGGTTCTTAAAAAGCTGCGCAAAGGAAAAATATTATGAACAATCTTGAGAAAATATGTGTTTTCTGCGGTAGCAGTGATGGCAATGATTTAGCAATTACCGATGCAGCAAAGAAACTTGGCGAAATTTTTGTCGATCGCAATATCACTTTGGTTTATGGGGCGGCAAAAATTGGAGTGATGGGTACTATCGCTAAAAGTGTTTTAGATAAAAAGGGAAAGGTTGTTGGCATTATTCCGAATTTCCTAAAAAAGAAAGAGGTGGTTCATCTTGGTCTTACCGAATTAATTACGACCGAAAACATGCATGAGCGTAAGCTAAAAATGCAGGAATCAAGCGATGGTTTTATTGCCTTGCCAGGCGGAATGGGCACTTTAGAAGAGCTTTTTGAAATTATAACCTGGCTGCAACTTGGCCTTCACCAAAAACCCATCGGACTTTTGAACGTAAATGGGTTCTATAACGACCTTATCAAAATGTTAGAAACTATGGTTAGGAAAGGTTTTCTCTCAATGGATAACTATAATCTACTTTTGGTAGATTCAAATCCGGAACAGCTTCTTAAGAAAATGGAGGAATTCCGACGGCCCGATGTTCCCAAGTGGCTAAATTCTGACAGAGCCTAGCTTTTTTATTAACAATTAATTCTTCGTTTTTAACAATTCTATTTTAAGACTTTCATTTTCTTAACTTTATTGGCTCTAACCCTTTAAATATTACGAATATGAATGCAACAAAAAAGTATTTTGCCGAGGCATTCGGCACTTTTGCCTTAGTTTTATTCGGTTGTGGCGCAGCGACAATTGCTAGTGTAACACATTCAGGACCAGCCGGGATTGGGCTCTTGGGGATTGCTCTGGCTTTTGGATTTGCTGTCTTGGTCATGGTTTATACTATTGGCCCAGTTTCAGGATGTCACATTAATCCTGCTATTTCTATAGCCATGCTCGCAGCGGGAAAATTATCTGCGAAAGACACGGTTGGCTACGTTGTTTTTCAATGTATAGGAGCTATTGCCGCATCTGGACTATTGTATCTTTTGGCTTCTGGAAGTCCTGGGTTCTCAATGCCAGAATGGGGGCTGGGTGCTAATGGCTGGGGGCCTGGTTATTTGGGAGAATATGATATGACTTCTGCTCTTGTAGCCGAATTTGTATTTACTTTTCTATTTTTAATGGTCATTTTTGGTACAACTTCAGAAAGACATACATCGCCAATGATGGCGGGCCTTGCCATTGGTATTTCTTTGTCATTAATACATATGGTTGTAATTCCTATCACCGGTACATCTGTCAATCCTGCACGTAGTCTGGGACCTGCGCTTTTCGCTGGGGGAATGGCTTTGCAACAGCTGTGGTTATTTATTGTAGCTCCAATTGCGGGTGGTTTGTGTGCCGCAATGGTTCGCAAGATATTTATTGAAGAATAACACCTTTTTTTGCTAATATTTTTTAAAAAACCTCACAGGTCTCTGAGACCTGTGAGGTTTAAATTTTATATTTGCTCTATGAATATCGAACAGCAAATCACATCTCTTCGCAATGAGCTCCGCGATCATAATTACAACTATTACGTCCTTGATAATCCAACTATTTCCGACTTTGAGTTTGATCAAAAACTGAAGCAACTTCAGGAATTAGAGAAGGCACATCCTGAGTATTATGATGCCAATTCGCCTACGCTTCGAGTTGGAGGCGAAATAACCAAGAATTTTGAGACTGTTCCGCATAACTTCAGAATGTATTCTTTGGAAAATTCCTATTCAAAGGAAGACCTTGAAGATTGGGAGAAACGCATTGAGAAAATGGTAGATGGCGATGTGGAATTTACTTGTGAGCTGAAATACGATGGTGCTTCAATTAGTCTAACGTATGAAGACGGCGCTTTTAAAAAAGCAGTCACTCGTGGTGATGGTTTCCAAGGTGATGATATTACTGCCAACGTAAAAACTATTCGTTCCGTTCCTTTGAAGTTAAAGGGCGATTATCCTCCGCTTTTCGATATTCGCGGTGAAATTGTTCTGCCCTTTGAAGGTTTTGCTAAACTGAATGCAGAGAGAGTAGAATTGGGTGAAGAGCCTTATCGGAATCCAAGAAATACAGCTTCTGGAAGCTTAAAATTGCAGGATAGCGCTGAGGTTGCAAGGCGACCATTGGACTGCTTACTCTACAATTTGCAAGGGGTAAGACTACCGATAAAAACTCAATTTGAAAGTCTCGAAAAAGCACGACATTGGGGATTTAAAGTTCCAGAAGTAGCTAAGCTTGCCAAAACCTTGGATGAGGTTTTAGAATTTGTAAATTATTGGGATGTACACCGTCACGAGCTGCCATACGAAACCGACGGGGTAGTGGTGAAGGTAAACGATTTGCAGCAACAGGAGGAGCTTGGTTATACGGCCAAGTCGCCGCGATGGGCGATGGCTTATAAGTTTAAAGCTGAACAAGTTTCCACGCATTTAAATCAGATAACATATCAGGTAGGAAGGACGGGAGCAATAACGCCTGTAGCAAATTTGGAGCCGGTAGCGCTGGCTGGAACTATTGTGAAGCGCGCTTCTTTGCACAACGCAGATCAAATTGAAAGATTAGATATTCGTGAAGGCGATACTGTTTTCGTTGAAAAAGGAGGCGAGATTATACCAAAAATAATCGGCGTGGATTTTACCCAGCGTGATCCAAATTCCAAGCCTAATGCATATATCACAGAATGTCCCGAATGTGGCACTGAGTTAGTTCGCAATGAAGGTGAAGCGCACCACTATTGCCCGAATGCTGAAGGTTGTCCGCCACAGATTATTGGTAGAATTCAGCATTTTATTTCGCGAAAAGCGATGGATATTGAAGGTTTGGGTGGTGAAACGGTGACCCTTTTGGTAAATAACGGGTTAATAAACAACTATGCAGATTTATATTTGCTGAAAGAAGAACAAATTATTCCTTTGGAGCGAATGGCGCAGAAAAGTGCTGAGAATATGATAAAAGGGATTGAAGCATCAAAGCAGATTCCTTTTGAACGTGTACTTTTTGGCTTAGGGATTCGATACGTAGGGGAGACGGTTGCTAAAAAATTGGCCAAACATTATAAAACAATTGACGATTTAAGTAAAGCTTCCGAGGACGAATTGGTTACGGTTGATGAAATTGGAGAACGCATCGCGCAAAGTGTAGTTTCATTTTTTGCTTCCGAAGAAAATATAGCAATTGTTGAACGACTAAAAAGCTATGGTGTTCAACTTGAGATCTCTGCAGAAAAACTTGCGAATCAAACGGATACTTTAAGCGGAAATACATTCGTGGTTTCCGGTGTTTTTACAAAAGTAACACGTAATGAATTGAAAAAAATGATAGAAGATAACGGCGGAAAAGTTTCCAGCTCCATTTCTTCTAAAACAAGTTATGTGGTAGCTGGCGATAATATGGGGCCTAGTAAAAAGACAAAAGCAGAAGACTTGGGAGTGCCGATTATTTCGGAAGATGACTTTTTAGAAATGATTTCGTAATTGAAAGTGATAATGGATAAAAGTCTTATTTTTGGGGTACAAAAGCTTGACATTTCATGTTGAAAAAAGTAAAACATAATTCTTTAAAAAAGCATACCGAAAAAAACCTTTCGGAGCGTGATGTTTCGCAGCGTAATACGCCTTTGAAGTATTTAGGCTTTTTGGTGGATGAGGCCTTTTTTCATGATTTTGAAATGTTTTATGAGTTCGGAAAGGAACTCGGCTTGCAACGAAAGAATATAAAGCTCTTTACTTTTGTGGAAACACGACGGAAAATTCCATCGCTTCGGCAAAATCAAATAACAAACAAGGAGTTCACATGGCGTGGAGAAATCCACAATCAAAATGCTCGGGAGTTTCTCGATTTTCCTTTTGATGTTTTGATAGGTTTCTACAGAGATCAACACGAGTATTTGAGTGCTATGGTGGCTGAGAGTAAAGCAAAGTTTAAAATAGGCTTTATGGGTGCAGATGAACGGCTCTATGATTTATTACTTGCGATAGACCTGCAAAACCCGAATTCCTTTAAAAAAGAAGTAAAAAAGTATCTACAGGTTTTTAAGAAGATTTAGATGGAGGATGACGGAAAAAGAATCAACGATATCAAAAAAATAAAAAATGAAAGAATTAATTGGAACTGGGGTAGCCTTAATTACTCCATTTAATAGTGACCTTTCGGTAGATGTGGAAGGACTTAAAAAAGTGGTTAATTTCAATATAGAAAATGGAATAGACTATTTAGTAGTTTTAGGAACTACCGCTGAGAGCGCCACGCTTTCAAAGGATGAGAAGCAACTTGTTATTGACACAATAGTTTCTGCAAACGATGGTCGTTTACCATTAGTTCTGGGAATTGGTAGCAACAACACGCAGGAGGTAATTGACGAAATGAAGAGTCGTGATCTTTCAGTTTTTACCGCAATTCTATCGGTTTCGCCTTATTATAATAAACCCACTCAAGAAGGGATTTATCAGCATTTTGCAGCCATTGCAAGAGTGGCTCCCTTACCAATAGTTTTATACAATGTACCCGGAAGAACTGGATCTAATATGCTTCCTGAAACTGTCATTAGATTGGCTGAGGATTTTGAGAAAATAGTGGCGATAAAAGAAGCTGCTGGCGATATTGTGCAGGCTATGAAGCTAATAGCTGGCTGTCCTAAAGATTTCTTGGTGATTTCTGGAGACGATATGATTACGTTGCCAATGCTGCTTGCCGGTGGGGCAGGAGTTATATCGGTTATTGGTGAAGGTTTTCCAAAAGAGTTTTCAAAAATGGTGAAACTCGGTTTGGATAAGAAAGCTGATGAAGCCTATAAAATTCATTACAAAATAGCTCCGGCAATTGACTATATTTTTGCTGAAGGAAATCCGGCGGGAATTAAAGTGGTTTTTAACTCATTGGGTATTTGCAGTGATGCAGTGCGCCTTCCATTAGTAGGAGCTAGCGACGGTTTGAGAAGTAAAATCGATTTGTTTGTCAAAAATTTCTGAAGCAATACTTTTATCCAAATGCGTTAAATATTTCAAAAGGCATACAAATAATAGCCTTCAGCGCAATATTTTAGCCGAATAATAAGTTTGTTCAATCACGTTTAATTCCCTATTTTTGCACGATGTTTTTTAAGCCCATGCGAGTACCACTTCTAATAACACTTTGTCTTACTGTTCTTCTATCATCATGTAGCGAGTACCAACAGGTTCTTCGTAAGGATGATATGGGCAAAAAGTACGCCTTTGCAGATTCACTTTACCAACAGGGTAAATATAGAAAAGGTCTAAAGCTTATGGAGCAGATTGTTCCATCTTACAGAGGGAAGCCTCAAGGTGAAAAGTTAATGTTCATTTACGCCAATACGTATTATAATCTTGAGGATTTTTATATGGCAGGATATCAGTTTGAACGTTTTACCCAAGCTTATCCGCAAAGTGATAGCATTGAGGTAGCATCGTTTAAATCGGCTAAAAGCTTTTACCAATTGTCTCCTCGGTTTTCATTGGACCAAAAAGACACAGATAAAGGCCTTGAAAAGCTTCAGGAGTTTATAAATGCCTATCCTAATTCTGATAGAAGAGTGGAGGCAAATGAACTGGTAGCTGAATTGAGACAAAAATTAGAAAAGAAGGAATTTAAAACCGCTAAGCAATATCTTCATGTTGAGGATTATAAAGCAGCTATTGAGGCATTTGATAATTTTATTACAGATAATCCTGGCTCTGTTTATCGAGAGGAAGCTTTCTTCGGAAGGTTTGAGGCCGCATATAAATTGGCCATCCACAGTATTCCAACGTTAGTTCAAGAGCGTTTGCTTACAGCAAAAGGATATTATAAAAAATATATAAAGTATTATAAGGATACAGATTTAGCTCCCGAAGCCAATGAGATTTATGAGGAATTGGAGAGCCGTATTGTTCCTGTAGAAACAGAACCCACTATTTAATTAATTTTTACTATGGATATTAAAAATTCAGAAGCACCCGTCAATACTGTTACTTATGACAAGAACTTAATTGATGCGCCAACCGATAATATTTATGAGGCTATTGCAATTATTGCAAAGAGAGCAACACAAATAAATGGCGACATTAAGAAAGAACTTCTTGAGAAACTTGATGAGTTTGCAACTTACAACGACAGTCTTGAAGAGATTTTTGAAAACAAAGAACAAATAGAGGTTTCAAAATTCTACGAAAGACTTCCAAAACCACATGCTTTGGCAGTACAGGAGTGGTTGGAGAACAAAATCTACTACAGAAACACTCTAGACGAGGTTGTAGAAGAATAATCCTCATTATCTGATAGAAGTTTGGTTGATTTTTGACAACTGACAACCCATAACCCCTAACTGAAAACCACAAAAATGTCTGTTTTGAACGGTAAAAATATCTTGCTTGGTGTTACTGGCGGGATAGCCGCCTACAAAACAGCTTTTTTAGTTAGGCTTTTAGTCAAAAGGGGCGCTAATGTGAGAGTTGTGATGACGGAGTCCGCTAAGGATTTTGTCACCCCTTTAACGCTTTCAACGCTTTCAAAAAACGATGTCTTTTCTTCTTTTACTGAAGAAAATGATCCAACAAGCTTTAAAGAGCCCAAATGGAACAACCATGTAGAGTTGGCCCTTTGGGCTGATTTATTTTTAATTGCTCCCGCAACGGCAAATACACTTTCTAAAATGGCCAGCGGAGGCTGCGACAATCTTTTGCTCGCTTGTTATCTTTCAGCTAAATGTCCAGTTTACTATGCTCCGGCAATGGATTTGGATATGTATAAACATCCTACTACTTCGCAGGTTTTTGAAAAACTGGATAGCTTCGGAAATATTCAAATTCCAGCGGCTTCCGGGGAATTGGCAAGCGGCTTAATAGGGCAGGGTAGAATGGCGGAGCCTGAAGATATTGTTACTTTTATAGAAGAAAATATTCAGAAGAGTCTTCCGTTGCGTGGAAAGAAATTCTTAATAACTGCGGGACCAACGTATGAAGCAATTGATCCAGTGCGTTTTATAGGGAATCACTCTAGCGGAAAAATGGGCTATGCAATTGCTGAGGTTGCTGCAGAGCTAGGAGCTCAAGTAGTTCTGGTTTCTGGTCCGGTAAACTTAAAACTCCAGAACGACGCTATTGAAATAATCTCGATCACTTCCGCAGAAGAAATGTACAATGCTGCTCATTTGCATTTTGATAATAGCGATGTGGGTATTTTAAGTGCCGCTGTGGCAGATTATCGACCAGCTGTAGTTGTTTCAGAAAAAATTAAAAAGAAGGAAGGCGAAGACGATTTAAGTCTTCAGCTCACTAAGACAAAAGATATTTTAGCTTCTTTGGGCAAAATAAAAAAGGATCAATTCTTAGTAGGATTTGCTTTGGAAACTCAAAACGAGGAAGAAAATGCAAAATTGAAACTCAAAAAAAAGAATTTAGATTTAATTGTGTTAAATTCGCTACGGGATAAAGGTGCGGGCTTTAAAACCGACACTAATAAGGTTACTTTAATATCTAAAGACAATAAAGTGATTCCTTTCCCTGTTAAACCTAAAAAAGAAGTAGCAAAAGATATTTTAGAATTTATTATAGAAAAAATCCATGCGTAAATTTATACTATTCTTATTATGTACTGTTGCAGCGTTTTCCTCCAATGCTCAGGAACTTAACTGTACGGTTTCTATTGACGCCGACCAAACTGGAGAGCCAAATCTGCAAGTTTTCCGTACTTTGGAAACTCAATTGCGAGAATTTGTTATTAATACAAAATGGACGGATAAGGAATATAAAAACCAAGAACGTATTGACTGCAATATGACCTTAGTTATAAGTCAATATGATGGCGATACTTTTAATGCAACGCTTCAGATTCAGTCTTCACGCCCAGTTTTTGATTCTACTTATGACAGTCCTGTCTACAACTATTTTGACAAACAAGTTAGCTTTAGTTATAAGGAGTTCGAGCCACTTACTTTTAATATAAACAACTTTGGATCAAACCTAGTTTCTGTAGTTGCATTTCACGTTTATACCATTTTAGGTTTAGATGCCGATACTTATACTCCAAATGGCGGTGAACCTTATTTTGATATTGCAAAACAAATAACAAATACTGCGGCTTCAAGCAATTACACTGGTTGGAAAGCTACTGATGGTAACCAAACCAGATACCGCTATAACGATGCTCTTGTTTCGTCTGTTTACAGAGAATTTCACGATGCAATGTACGAGTATCACAGAGATGGTTTAGATATTATGTCTACAAATCCAAAACAAGCAAAAGAGAAAATAGCCGATGCTATTAGTACTCTTAAAAGTATTAACGATAGACGCCCAAACTCATTTTTGGTTCGTACGTTTTTTGATGCCAAAAGCGATGAGATAACTGCTATTTTTAGCGGAGGACCTCAAGTTGATATTACCAAGTTAATTGAAAACCTTAATCGATTAGCTCCTACAAAACGTAGCAACTGGTCTGATATCAAGTTTTAAATTCAAAAATCAGTTTTGGGTACAGTTTGAAAGTAGAAAAGTTTGAAGGGAAGGTTTTTTTCTTGGTAATGCTTTCAAAAACACTTGGGTACCTTTAAGTTTAACACCTAAATTTATACCGTCTAAAGTCTCTCCCGATAGCTATCGGGACTAAAATCTAACTTCTAATAAAGTGATTACCACCCTCGTCATAAAAAACTACGCACTCATTGAAGATATTCGTGTGGACTTTAATGAAGGATTGACGATTATCACAGGAGAAACTGGTGCTGGAAAATCTATACTTCTCGGAGCTTTAGCACTTTTATTAGGAAAACGTGCAGATTTAGGTAGCGTAAAAGATTCTTCAAAAAAATGTATTGTAGAAGGACACTTTTCCATTGAGAATTATCACTTGCAAAGTATTTTTGACGAAAATGATATGGATTATGAATCGCATACTATTATTCGTCGCGAGATTTTGCCCAGTGGGAAATCCCGTGCATTTGTAAACGATACTCCTGTTGCTTTAGCGCAACTTCAGGCGCTTTCGCCTTATTTGATAGATGTGCATAGTCAGCACGAAACCTTAGAAGTAGCCACAGAAAACTTCCAAATGGAGGTGATAGATGCATTAGCTGAAAACACTGCGCTCTTGAAATCCTATAGAAAGGAATTTTCGGATTTTAAAAAGACATCAGAAGAACTTTTACTTTTAAAACAACAAAAGGAAGAGGCTTCTAAAGAATTAGATTACCAAACATTTCTTTTTAATGAACTTCAAGCAGCGGGGTTAAGTAATCTAAATCAAGATGAGCTTGAAGAGAATTATGAAACGCTGAACAATGCCGAAGCAATACAGGAAGCACTTGGGAGTGTAAATCGGCTTTTGGACGAAGAGCAAATCGGTACGTTAGAAAGTGCTAAAGAAGCTCGAATCGTTTTGGGTAGGATAAAAGAGTTTTCGAATGTCTTTGATGGTTTTTGGCAACGTTTGAACAGTATTATTCTAGAATTGGAAGATATCTCTAGCGAGGTTGAAAGTACTTCGGAAAAAATTGAAGCAGATCCTGAAAAACTCTTTGAGGTAAATGAAAAGCTTCAAACACTATATAAACTTCAACAAAAACATACGGTTTCATCAGTTTCAGAATTACTTGAAATTGAGAAAAACCTAGAGGAAAAAGTGAATACCACCTTAGGGATGGATGATGAGATTGAGAAACTGGAAAAGCATAGAATTTCGTTGCGAAAGACGGCATTGAAAACTGCGGCTGCACTTCACGCTAAAAGAAAGAAAGCGATTCCTGTTTTAAAGAAAAAGTTAGAGGAAACATTAGTCCCTTTAGGCTTGCCAAATGCGCAGTTTCAATTTGAGCTAAATGCTTCTGAAGATTTTAAGACAAACGGAACTGATGCCTTGCAGCTATTGTTTACTGCCAACAAAGGTTCAACTCTCGGACCACTAAAAAAAGTGGCTTCTGGAGGTGAAATGAGCAGAATAATGTTGTCGATAAAAGCAGTTTTGGCCGATTATAAGAAATTACCGACTATTGTCTTTGATGAAATTGATACTGGGGTATCAGGTGAAGTAGCTAATAAAATGGCTGACATTATGCACCGAATGAGTAAAAAAATGCAATTGTTGAGCATCACACATTTACCTCAGATTGCCGCAAAAGGAGATCATCATATTAAGGTTTATAAGGAAGACAAGGATAACGTAACCGGAACTCATTTAAAAGTTTTAGAGAAAGAAGATCGCATTGTTGAAATTGCGCAGATGCTTGGTGGAAAAAATGTTTCTGAGGCAGCTTTGGCAAATGCGAAAGAATTACTGAATTAAACAGTATATTTACAACACAAAATTTCAAAGTGGCACTCAATAGAGTTGCTAAATACAATTAAATAGATAACAATTAATATTTAAAATATGTCTTATAATTTACTCAAAGGAAAACGGGGAATCATTTTTGGAGCACTTGATGAAAACTCCATAGCATGGAAAACCGCAGAACGTGTACATGAGGAAGGTGGAAAGTTTGTGCTTTCTAATGCACCTATTGCTTTGCGAATGGGTACAATCAAAGAACTTGCTGAAAAAACGGGCTCTGAGGTAATTCCAGCTGATGCAACTAGTATAGAGGACTTAGAGAATTTAGTGGACAAGGCGACGGAAATTTTGGGAGGAAAGATTGATTTCGTTTTGCATTCCATCGGTATGTCTGTAAACGTTAGAAAGGGCAACCACTACACCAATCAGAATTACGACTTTACCAATAAAGGATGGGATATTTCTGCTGGGTCTTTTCATAAAGTGATGCAGGTACTTTATAAAAAAGATGCTATGAACGAGTGGGGGAGCATCATTGCCCTTACCTATATGGCTTCACAACGCGTTTTTCCAGACTATAATGATATGGCAGACAACAAGGCGTATTTGGAAAGCATTGCGCGTAGTTTTGGTTACTTCTTTGGGAAAGATAAAAAGGTTCGTGTGAATACTATTTCACAATCACCAACTCCTACAACAGCAGGTCAAGGCGTAAAAGGCTTTGATGGCTTTATTAGTTATGCCGATAAAATGTCGCCTTTGGGCAATGCAACTGCTTTGGATTGTGCAAATTATACAGTAGCCATGTTTAGTGATCTTACCAAGCGAGTTACACTTCAAAACCTTTATAACGATGGAGGTTTTTCAAATATGGGCGTTAGTAATGAGGTGATGGAAGCCTTTGAGGAGGGAGTGAAGTAATATTCCTTTAAAAAATCAATAGAAAATCCCGTCCAATTTTTGGACGGGATTTTTTTTTGGAATCCTGAAAAACTTATAGAATGTTCTGCTTTTTCAAGTTATCCTTCGATACTCAGGAGATTGAAAATTTTTTACTTTAAAAACAACTTGGAAGTGTATTTATATTTGACTCTATTCAATAGAATTTCACTAGAAACTTATTTATGTTAATTTATCATAATTATATTATTTTGCTTAACATTCTTTGAGTATTTTTATGGAAATTTTAAATAAAACTAATCTAATTATGAGAAAAAGTACGCTTATCGGGTGTTTCATAGGTCTGTTAGGACTGACGTTGAATGCCCAAATTCCCCAACCTAGTTCGACAACCTTAAATGGCACGAACAAAATAGTTGTTCCAAAAAACTCCAGCTCCTCCTTTGAGGATTTGTTGGTAAGATATAATAACCAAGGTAAATGGAGTGGCTCCGTTTCTGATCACTTTACGTTGGAGGAACAGCAAAAGCTGCGTTCCTATTTCAAAACCCAACAGTCTAATAAATCTTTAAATGTTGTTAAACAGCAAGTTTACAATAGTTTTGAAGGTGAAGGACAAATAATAGCTTCTCCAGAAAAAAGAGTGAGTAATCAGACTTTCTTTATGGCTCCGCAAAATCTTGGCACTAGAGGCAGCCAGAGCGCGTATTGTATTCCTGAAGGAATTAACTCGGATAGATATATTGATAATTTCTCTACTACTGGCGGTAGCGAGAATATTTCCAATATAGGCTCTGGTTTTTCGGCTGATGGATATGGAGATTTTTATGATACAGATTCAATTGCCCAAGAACAAGATGGAACTGTGGAGTTCTCGGTAGATATTATGGGAGAAATCTCAGGATTTAGAATATGGATAGATTGGAATCAAGATGGCGTTTTCGACGTAGCAGAAGAAGTAGCTTATTCTTCAACCGGTTATGACGTCACCCATACAGGAACAATTACCGTTCCTACAGATGCCTTGGAAGGTGATACCCGAATGAGAATTGTGAGCCATTGGTTAAGTACAACAGGTGATGTTGATCCTTGTGAGACCGGCTTTAATTATGGAGAATTTGAGGATTATAAGTTTACTGTATCTTCTGGAGGTGGAGGTTCTGGTCCGTTGACTACTTTTTATGGAATCGATAATTATACGCAAGACCTTATAGGATTTGGCGTAGCAACTCCAGAAGAAACAGAAGTTTTTGGAGCTTCTCCAATAACACTTGCTTTTGAAGCTGCTGGTGCCATTGATCCCGCAAACCCAACTATGGGGTACGTGCTAGACAGTGATGGTCAATTTTACTCTATTGATGTCGAATCAGGTTTTTATACTTCTTAAGTTTGATTTTTAATAAATCAGTTAACTTTAAGTATAAATCAGAAAGAAC
>JBQEAY010000031.1:0-23066 GCA_052105975.1 Aequorivita sp.
AAACAAATTATTGAATCGAAAAAGCCGCCTCAGGTTTTGAGACGGCTTCTTTTTTTTATGACCAATTGTTATTTCGAAATACTAAAAATATTTTCATTTTTTGCAAATAAAGATCTGTCGCTTAAAATGTTGCGAGAATTAAAAGCTTGGAAGTGAGTTAAAAAAGCTAAAAATATATTTTAATGAACTAAAAGTTATTTCAGTCTTGTTTTAACTTAGATAAAGTTTCAGTAGGAAGAATAATCACTCAGGAAAGAGGTGATTATTCTTATAAAACAAATTCAGGGATAGTGTTTATTGAAGTTTCATTCAGCTCTAAGTCTGTACTGGGTTCTTAAACGAATAAGCATTTAACATAATACATAATGGGCCTCACTTTTTCATTGGAAACAACCAATGTTGAATTGATTAACAATCTCTTCATCTACTTCCTTATTGTAGCTGGCATCATCTTCTTTCTGGTAGTATTTTACATTTTTTATTACCTGTACAAATACAATGCGAAAAAGAGACCAGGTCTACCTGAGCAAAGGGAGGGAAGCGTTAAGGTTGAGATTTTTTTAACCGCAATGGCGACCACCATTACTGCCGTGTTTGTTTATTTGACGATTTCCACAATGGGAAAAGTGCAGAATATCCCAGAAAATCCTCACCCATTTCTGCAGATAACTGGTCATCAATGGTGGTGGGAAGCTAAGTACCCAAATAGTGGAGTAATCACCGCAAACCAAATTCATATTCCAATAGGGAAAATGATCCTGTTGCAGCTAAATTCCGCAGATGTAATCCACAGTTGGTGGGTACCAGAGTTGGGACAAAAAATGGATATGATTCCAGGGAATACAAATTATATGTGGCTTTACGCTGAAAAGGAAGGAGAGTATTTGGGAACTTGTAGTGAATTCTGTGGTCAAGCCCACGCCCGAATGCGAATTAGAGTCACTGCTCAAAAACCTGAAGACTTTAAGGTATGGCAAGCCCAACAATTGAAACCTGTAGCAACAAGCGAAAATTCTGATTTTTTAGATGGAAAAAATTTATTTGAACAAAAAACCTGTACTAACTGCCATGCAATCAATGGAACTACTTATCACGCCAACATAGGGCCCAATCTAACACATTTTGCAAGTAGGAAGCGCTTTTTGGCCGATATGAAAGTAAACAACAAGGAAAACCTAAAGGCATGGTTGGAGAATCCCCAAAAAGTAAAATCAGGTGCACATATGCCCAATTTTATTTTTTCGAAAAAAGAATTGAATTCATTGGTCACTTACATCCATAACCTGAAATGAGTCTATACATCAAAATGCCCAAAGAAGAAGAACCACTGCCAAGCATAACAAAGGGCAGGGGAAAACTACTTTGGATTTCATCTGTAGACCATAAGCAGTTGGGCATAATGTATCTCTGGTTGGCTCTCTTTTTCTTTATAATAGGTGGGTTGCAGGCCATGATTATTCGGGCACAATTGTCTTTACCAGAGAATCATCTTGTTTCTCCTGAAATGTACAGCCAAATTTTTACCATGCACGGCACGACTATGATATTTTTGGTGTTAATGCCTGCGTTAATTGGTTTGGGAACTTACTTGATTCCATTGATGATAGGCGCCAATGATATGGCCTTTCCAAGATTGAATGCCTTCAGTTTTTGGATGACATGTATGGGTGGAATTTTACTTTATTTCAGTTTTCTTGCTGGTGGAGGGCCTAATGCAGGATGGTTTAACTATCCACCTTTAAGTGAGATTAATTATACAGCTACAGCCGGAGTAGACTATTATTTGGTGGGTTTAATATTGACGGGAATTGGGAGTATTGGTGCTGCATTAAATTTTGTAAGTACGGTTCTTTGCATGCGTTCGCCAGAGATGAAACTGAATATGCTCCCGCTTTTTGTGTGGATGATGTTTATAAATGCATTCTTAATGCTCGCGGCTTTTCCATTACTGAACTCAGGATTATTCCTAATGTTGCTCGACCGACAGTTTGCGGCCCATTTCTTTATACCATCTTCGGGAGGTTCGGCACTTTTATGGCAACATTTTTTTTGGGCGTTTGGGCATCCTGAGGTATATATTTTGGCACTACCAGCCTTTGGTATAATTTCAGAAGTAATCCCTGTTTTTTCCAGAAGACCCATATTTGGATACAAATTCGTCGCAGCATCTACCGTTGCCATTGCGCTGCTTTCGTATAGTGTTTGGGCGCATCATATGTTTACGGTCGGGCTTTCGAACGCGGTAAACAGTTTTTTTGCTATAAGCAGTATGCTAATTGGGATTCCAACTGGTCTAAAAGTAATCAATTGGATAGGTACTATGTACAAGGCAAGTATCAGGTTAACGATTCCGATGTTTTTTGCAATAGCATTTTTAATAGATTTTACTCTTGGTGGATTGAGTGGTATTTCCTTCGCTATTGTTCCCATCGATTGGCAATTAACCGATACTTATTATTTGGTAGCGCATATTCATTATGTGTTTTTAGGAGGAAGTCTCTTCGGGATTTTCGCAGGAATCTATTATTGGTTTCCCAAAATGAGTGGGAGAAGACTATCAAAGAAATTGGGTAAATGGCATTTTTGGCTATTTGTAATCGGTTTTAACTTGACTTTCTTTTTGCAGCATATCTTGGGAGTCATAGGCATGCCACGTCGTATTTATACCTACCCCGATTTGCCGTACTGGAAGGTTCTAAACCTATTCTCTTCACTTGGAGCTGTTTTTATGTTTACAGGCATGGCAGTTTTCTTTTGGAATATTTATATCACTTTAAAAAAACCTAGATACGTTACCTCCAACCCTTGGGATGCATGGACTTTGGAATGGGCAGTTTCTTCACCACCAAAACTGAGAAATTTTGTTGAAATACCTCCTGTGCATAGCCGAAGACCATTATGGGATTTGAACCATCCTGACAAGCCGGATAAAAGACTGAACTGACAGAGTAGTTGGTAGATAGGATTGGGTAGTGAGTAGATGATAGTTGGTAGAAAAATTAGAAATTTAATAGGAAATAGATTGTAACAATTAGTTTAATGAAATGAAAAATAAAGGAAAAATAGTGATGCTACTTTTGATTGCTTCTGAAGCGTTTTTCTTCATGGCACTCATCATTGCCTATGTCTATTACCGAAATTTCACAAATGCCACAGATACAGTTGCAGAAAACCTGGATGTAGTAAAAACTGGAATTTTCACCTTGTTTTTGATCGCTAGTAGTTTCACTTTGATTTTCAGTAAAAAGGCTTTACTAAATGGAAATTATAAACTGTATAAAATCTTGATGGTGATTACCATTTTATTTGGAATTGTATTCATTGTGGGGCAGATTAATGAATACATCGGTCTTTATAAAAAACAGATTACCCTAAGCCAGGATATTTTTGGCTCTAGCTTTTTTACTCTTACTGGGTTTCACGGACTTCACTTGATTTTGGGCATTATTGTCTTATCCATTTTGTTTGGTATTTCCTTCGGAAAGTTAAAAATCGTGACTCTTTCAGCTATTCAAGGCGTAGATGTCTATTGGCATTTTGTGGATGTGGTCTGGTTGTTTGTTTTTTACTTTGTTTATATAAATCCTTTGTTATGAGTATTATAAGTTATTTCTTGGACGCTTCAAATTGGTCACTTTCGTGGCTTATGGGGCTTGGTATTGTCTATATAGGATATCTCATGTTTTTTAGGACGGATATACGTCGGAAGACTTTCTTTTTTTTGGCTTTGTTGTTTATTTATACCTCCATAGGTTCTCCAATTTCCAGTCTTAATAATTTTGGACTACACAGTGTAATTATGCTGCAACAGTTTTTTATTCTGATGTTGGTTCCCGTGCTTATTTTACAATCCATTCCTTCAAAACCGTTTAAAGAAACCCGCTTGGCTTCCATTAATTTTTCTAAAAACTCCAATTATGTCATTATCGGGTTTTGGATTGTTGGCACCATAGCAATGTGGGGTGGACATTTTTTAAACGCGGCCATCCTTTCTTCAAAAACAGGTGTGTCAATTTGCGGAATCTTAGTTAGTAAGGGAAGTTGGATAAGCCACATTCCTGGAGTTCTGATTATGAGCTTAGTATTGTTGGCCGGCTTGGTTTTTTCATTTCCCGTTTTCCGTCCAGATGTATCCAAACGCTTACCACCGGCTGCATGTGTTATTTACCTATTTACTGCCTGTCTAAGTTGCTCCTTGTTGGGATTGTATGTAGCGTTCTCTGCTTCCGCTGCTTCAGCGGTACAAGCGGTTCCGTTTTTTACTACGTTGCGGAATCCACTTCCAATGTCTGTGCGTACCGATCAAGAAATTGCAGGTATGCTGATGTGGGTGCCAGGCTGCATTTTTTATGTCTTGCTATCAATGGGGATCTTACTTCGGTGGTATAACGATCCCGTTCCACC
The DNA here is from genome assembly GCA_052105975.1 of Aequorivita sp. GTDB lineage: Bacteria > Bacteroidota > Bacteroidia > Flavobacteriales > Flavobacteriaceae > Aequorivita. Next base: position 4,405 of record JBQEAY010000031.1, read on the forward strand.
GACTGAAAAGAGTACTGAATCAATAAAAATTTCAACAATCCAGAAAAAATCTATTCATCATGCAAACACAGAACAAATATAAAGCTCAACCAGAACGATTGCCTAATCCTACATATTGGCCCTTCTTTTTGGCCCTTGGCTTGGTCTGCATTTTTTGGGGCATTTTGACAACTTGGATAATCACTGCGATAGGCGCTATAATTTTTGTTATAGCCTTGAGTGGGTGGATAACGGATATTTATAATGAACTACTTAAAGACGATAAAGATGGGATGTGATTGTGAAAATAACGAAACAAAGGAAACCCTAAGCCGACGAAGTTTTTTATCGAAACTTTCCGTTGGAATAGGTGCCATAATAGGAACCGTTCTTGCATTTCCTTTAATAACTGCCATGCTTGATCCAGTAACTAGAGAAACTGGGAAAAAATGGAGGCAAATCGGTATGGCATCAAACTTTGAGGAGGGAAATACCCAACTGGTAACCTTTAAAAATGCCTCGCCTTACAAATGGAGTGGTAAAATAGCACAATCTGCTGCTTATATACGTAAAGAAGAGAACGGTGAGTTTGTAGCCTTTTCTGTAAACTGTAGTCATTTGGGCTGCCCCGTTAGATGGGAAGAAAAACCAGGATTATTTATGTGTCCTTGCCACGGTGGGGTTTATTACAAAGATGGATCTAGAGCTGCAGGACCACCACCAAGAGGTTTGTATAAATATCCAGTCAGGATTTCTGGGGAACACCTGGAAATTCAAACTGATGAAATCCCTATAACAGATATTACAGCGTGAAGAAAGAATTAAATAAAATATGGACGTGGATAGATGATCGAGGTGGAGTAAGCGATTTGCTAAAACCCTTGAAAACCCACCTTGTGCCACCCAATGTAAAGTGGAATTACGTTTGGGGAAGTGCTACCTTATTTTGTTTAATTTTACAGGTAATCACCGGAATCGCTTTGGGATTCTTATATCAACCTTCGGCTGATGTGGCTTATCAATCTCTTCAATACATTGAAAATGATGCTTTTTTGGGAAGTTTTATACGCGGACTTCACAATTGGGGCGCATCGGGAGTGATATTCTTGATGGGGCTGCATTTAATACGAGTTTATATTAATGCTGCGTATAAATACCCCAGAGAAATGAGTTGGATAACCGGAGTATTATTAATGGGTCTAACTATTGTTATGGCTTTTACTGGTCAACTTTTACGCTGGGATAACAATGGAGTTTGGTCTGCCGTAGTAGCTGCTGAACAGATGGGCAGAATACCGATTTTTGGAGATTCAATTTCATACTTTCTTTTAGGAGGTGAAACCATTAATGGAGAAACGTTAAACCGCTTTTTTTCTATGCACGTTTTTCTTTTTCCTGCAATCTTGTTTATGATTGTGTGCTATCACGTGTATTTGGTGTTTAAAAATGGTATTTCCGAACCTCCAAAAGCCGGTCGATTGTTAAACCCTAAAACCTATAGAAAATGGTATCAAAACTTGTTGGATAAGAAAGGAGTGCCATTTTTTCCAGATGCGATATGGAGAGATGCTATTTTCAGTTTATTTGTATTGGTAGTCTTATTGGTCTTGGCATATTTTGTTGGTGCTCCAGCACTTACATCGCCACCAGATCTTACCAATGTACAGGCTAATCCCAAACCCGACTGGTACTTTACTTGGATTTTTGCAGTATTCGCCTTAATGCCCCGAGAACTGGAGTCTTATGTTATGTTTCTGGGCCCCTTGATTGGTGGTGTTTTCTTGTTCTCCATTCCGTTTTTCTCCAATAGAGGAGAACGTAGTCCATTGAGACGACCTTGGGCTGTAGCAGGAGTAGTTTTAGTGATTTTAGCAATTGGAAGTCTTTGGTATGTGGGGCATAAAGCTCCTTGGCATCCAAGATTTAATGCCAAGCCATTATCAGAGTACAGTGTAATACCAAAACCATCCAAAAAAGTAAAAAAAGGAATCCAATTATTTAATACGGAAGGTTGCCTGTATTGCCATAAAATAGGTGACCAGGGAGGAATCCGTGGCCCAGAGTTAACCGAAATACAAAACCGACTTACTGAGCAAGAAATGATTATCCGTATTGTTAATGGTGCTGAAAATATGCCGGCATATGGCGGTTCATTAACTAAGGAGGAGTTAGAAGATATTGTGGCTTTCCTACTTCAGGAGTCTAAAAAGTAAGAATAGTAAATGTTTGTTTGTAAATTTAGCTAGTGGTTAGGATTTAAAACTTCAACAAGATGTCAAAAATTAAGAATAGCATAGTAATAATCGCTTTATTGATGTTTACTGCCTGTGCAGGACCTTTTACTTATGAAGATAATGGCTCGCGGATAGAGATGGGCCTAAATGACACTTTTGAAGTTGTCTTGAGCGGCGAAGCAAATACAGGGTATTCATGGCGATTGATTAAACCAACTTCCTTTATAAAATTGGAATCACCTCCTACTTTAAAAACCAATGGTAATTCAGTTGAATATACTTTTAATTTTGAGACTCTTGTGCAAGGCGAGGAAACAATATTTTTAGTGTATTCCAACGATAAAGAAATAAAAAAACGATTTGAAATTTCTGTGGTAATAGGAACTTTGGGATCGATACTTTCAGATTAGAGCTATTTATTAATGTCTAGGTCTTTAGTGATATAACAATTAAGCTGCTTTTAAAGCCTTAGACTTTTCGATTAAGTTGGATTAGACACTCTTGCTATTACAACCAACTGAATTTGATGTCCATTTTAAATTGTGATAAAGCCTATTTTATATATGAGTTTTCACTTTTCTAAAAATAAATCAGAAGTAGCACCAGCTGCTGAACATGTAGAGTTAAATTCTTTTCGTGGTGCTATTGCTTTTTTTCCTCCAGGCTATTTTTCTCTTGTTATGGCAACTGGAATTGTATCCATAGCAGCTCATTTTTTTGAGTATCAGATATTTGCCAAAACCACATTGTATCTCAATGTTTTTGCATTTATTATACTCTCTTTAATATTGATAATTCGTTCGTTATTTTATAAAAGTGAAGTAGTTTACGATTTCTATGACAGCAAAAGAAATATGGGGTTTCTCTCCCTTCCAGCTGCTTGTTGTATCGTGGGGTCTCAATTTGTATTGATTGAAAACAATGACTCTATTGGAATATTCTTTTTCGTGATAGGACTGGTTTCTTGGGTATTTCTTATCTACGCGTTATTTGCAATAAGTATTGAAGAGGCCCACAAACCTTCCTTAAAAGGCGTAAATGGCTCTTGGTTACTCATCATTGTATCCACACAATCACTTTCTGTTTTAAGTGGACTTTTAGCAGGAAATTTTCCTCAAGAAACCAACACAATACTCTTCTTCTCCTTTATACTTTTTTTATGTGGATGCATGTTCTATATCATTATTATAACCTTGATTCTTTATAGATTAATTCTTCTAAAAGTTAAAGCGGAGCAACTTCAGGCGAATTACTGGATTAGTATGGGTGCTGATGCTATTTCAGTTCTGGCTGGTTCCATGCTTATTCAGAATGCTGAAAAATCATCTTTCTTGCCAGAACTTCTTTCTTTTCTTAAGGGGTTTACTTCCTTATTTTGGGCCATAGGAACATGGTGGATACCATTGATAATCGTACTTGGATTTTGGCGGCATATCTTCAAAAAGATTCCTTTAAAATATACCTTCCATTATTGGTCGCTTGTTTTTCCCTTGGGGATGTATGCCGTGTGCACACTGATTTTTTCCCAAGTTATGGAATTGTCTTTTTTAAATAGAATTTCTTCAGTATTCGTAATAATTGCCATAATAGTCTGGACAATTGTTTTCCTTAGTATGTTGTATGGGATAGTCAAATATTTTTTAAAAACTTCAGAGAGTGTTTAAATAAATACTTCTTTGGGATAAAGCACTTTGAGATTTCTAAGTACGCTATTTGATACAATGCTTAAGTCGCTTTACGAAAAACTTTCTTTTAAGGATTGATATCAAATTTTTTCACCACTTTTTCCAATGTCAAGCCTTGTACTAAGATTGAGAATACAACGATAATATAAGTTATACTCAGGAATATATCTTTGGAAATTTCTTCAGATAAGATAATTGCCATGACTATTGAAATTCCTCCACGCAATCCTCCCCAAGTCATGATAAGCGATGCTTGTGGTTCAAAGTAAATCCATTTTTTCATGGTGAGCGTCAGCACTTTGAGCGAAATATAACGACTCACTAAAACCAAAATGATGGAGAGTATTCCAATAATGAATATCGCCTTGCTGAATTCTACCTGTAATACGCTCAGGCCGAGTAATAGGAATAAAATTGCATTGAGAAGTGCATCTACTAGTTCCCAGAATTTCCGTACATAATCTTTGGTAATATCAGAAAGTCCCTTTCCCTTGGCCAGGCCTTTCGCTATCATAAGACCACCAACAACCATGGTTATTGGTCCGGAAACCCCAAGGATATCCGCTAGCATGTAACCGCCCATAACCAGCGCTAAAGTAAGGAGAACTTCAACTTCATATTTATCTATTTTGGATAGGGCATGTGTGATCATTTTACCCAAAAGAAATCCTAAAAGTACGGCTCCACCAACTTCTCTAAGAAATAAAATTACTGTGGAAAAGACCGATATCTGTGTTTCTCCATTTCCACCGATTGCAATATGGCCCAGGGTTACAAAAAGAACGTATCCAACCCCATCGTTAAATAAGCTTTCACCTTCAATCTTAATTTCTAAAGACTTTGCTATTGATGTTTTGTTCAATATACCCATTATAGCAATTGGGTCAGTTGGTGAAATCAGTGCACCGAAAATCAGGGTATGAATTAAGGGCACGGAGATTCCCATTAATTCTAGAATATAGAAGAGGGCAATACCAATGATAAAGGTAGAAATTAAAACACCAATGGTGGCAAAGATAAAAATAGGAATTCGCTGTGTTCGCAGTTGTTCTATATCCAATCTCAAAGCTCCGGCAAAGAGCATAAGCCCCAAAATACCTTTCATTAAAAAATTTTGGAAGTCTATCTGATTAAGAATGCTCTTTTCGTATGATAGTAATGACGGAAAGAAATTACCAAGCAATAAGACCAGTAATGAGAACACCATAGAAATCAAAAACAGCCCAATGATTGCAGGTAATTTTAAAAAACGTTCATTAAGGTACCCGAAGGTAGCGGCAAATACAATTAAGATACTTATTAAGTGAAACAGATTCATTATTAAGTGTTTATATGTTTTTAATGATTGTTAAAACCATAACTATCACTCAAAAACCATCAATAGATCAAGACAGTAAATGGGACTGGATTTTAATATTAACTTTGTATTTCACATGGCTTTTTGGCTATAGAACAAGTTCACGACCATTTACCTTTTCAAATTCATGAGTACTTAGATACTGTGGTCTTACAGACTGATATATGGAAGGAAAATCTTTTCTTGTTACAACCAGTTGCCATAACGGCAGTCTTTTTACACGAAAGGAAGCAGCCGCAGAACACAGATAAAATTCCCACATTTTATAAAATAACTCATTGTAAGATTTCTGGATTTCTGGCCAAGCATTTTTAAAGTTGTGGTACCAAGCCATTAGGGTCTTGTCATAATAAGGCCCAAAATTGTGTGCGTCCTGTAAAATCAACTTATTCTCCATTGCTTCGGAAATTTGAGTCATTGAAGGAACCAATCCTTCAGAAAAAATATATTTATTAATCCAAGGATCGGTGGTGTATTCAGATTTATTGTTGCCGATAAAGTGAAGTAGGCAGACTCCGTCATTTGTTAGGTTTCTGTTTACGACATTCATATAAGGTTTATAGTTTTTGTATCCCACATGCTCTAGCATTCCTATGGAAACAATGCGATCGTACTTTTCGTTGAGGTCGCGGTAATCCTGTAAGCGAATTTCCACATCTAGTCCTTCACATCGTTTTTTTGCAAAATTGTATTGTTCTTTGGAAATAGTAATTCCAGTAACCTTCGTCTTATAGTATTTAGCACAATAATAAGCGAAGCCACCCCAGCCACAGCCAATATCCAATACTTTTTGACCAGGTTGAAGTTGGAGCTTTTTACAAATAAGTTCCAATTTGTTTTCTTGGGCTTGCGTTAAATTTTCAGCTCCTTTCCAATAGCCACAGGAATAAACCATCAAGGGATCCAGCATTTTTTTAAATAATTTATTTCCTATGTCATAATGACTTGCAATAGATTTTCCGGCTCTTTTTTTAGTTTGCCTGTTTAAAACTCTCGCCTTTAATACCAGCCACTTCAATTTGAAATTTGATTTGATCTTTTTCTCTAGATCAGATTTAAAGAGGCGATAAAGAAGTTCATCCAAACGATCGCATTCCCACCAATCTTCCATATACGACTCTCCCAAACCGAGGGATCCTGCCCGAAGCACTCTTTTATAAAATTTTTCATTTTTGACTTGAATATCCCATGGCCGATTTCCATTTATTGAAACATCAGTCGTAGTAAGAAGATCTTGTATAGCTGTTTTGTATTTATTCATCTCCTGATTATTTGAGAGCTTTAGGGTTGAACATGAGAAAATATCACACGTATAAATTGATACAGTTCTAAATTATAAATGCGTGTAATCTTATCATTAAGACCTCAAGCTCCCGGGTTGTTTCTTTCAACTTATTTTTTGTTTCTTCAATTGTGTCTTTGTCGCTGTCGGTATTTATTCTGTCAAATACTTCTAGAGATAATCTTTTATGTCTATCGTGAAGTCTTGCCAATTGCTCTCTTTCTTCTATTCCGTGTATCATCACATTCTAATTATAGTTAATTAATAAAATTTTATTTTGTTTAATAGTGTTGGCCTTAGTAGAACACAAACCTTTAGAATATTTACGATTTTTAAATTAATCAAGCCTATTTATTCGTGCTGATTAATAACCCTTACATTACGTTTTTTAAAACTGGTCGCGGATCATAAAGAACCTTTAAGGAATTAATTTTACCATTCTTAAAACTGTAGACACCACAAGTGGTTATTTCATCTTTATACCCCATTTCTATATCATAGATAACCGAAACTTCATCCTTATGAGCAAATACTTTTTCAATACTGTACTTAAACTTTGTTTTCTCCGCCTGTTTCAAATACGCTACGGCTCCATCGATTTTATCTACCGGTCCTCTAAATTTAAAATCTGGATCTAGACATTCCTTGGCAGCTTCGTAATCTTCATTATTAAGGGCGTCCAAAAAGAACAAGACTTTTTCTTTTGACTCTTCTGAATCTTTCATGTCTATTAAAGATTAGTGATTATTTACCCGTACTATTATTTATGATTTCTCTAGAATTAAACTCGCTTCTATTTCTTCTTTTTTACAACAAAAATCACTTCACTGGTTAGGTATAAATCATAAGATTCTTTTAAGGGAATACTAAAGTTAAATGATAAAGAGACTGGTTTTTAATGGGGTCAATAAAATTATTATCGCTAAAAAAAAATTGGCTTTTCATTAATAGAGTATTCGGTGCCAGAGTGTTTAACTTTGAGTGTAAAATTACTGATAATGAGTCTTTTATGAAGTATTTGCATATTGATTTTAAACATCTAAATATTCCTTGTTTATGGAAAAATTGGAATTTTTACTGCGTCTTTGTACAGCGATTTTTGCTGGGATTTGTATAGGTGTTGAGCGACAATGGCATCATAAATCTACTGGGTTAAAAACAACTATGTTGGTAGCAACCGGAGCAGCTATTTTTGTTTTGTTATCTATACAATATGCCGCATCTTCAAAAGTAGATGTTACCAGGATTATTGCTCAAGTAGTAACAGGTGTTGGTTTTTTAGGTGCTGGTATAATTTTTCGGGAAGGTGCTAACATTCATGGTCTTTCTAGTGCAGCTACTATTTGGTGCAGCGCTGCAATAGGTTGTGTTGCTGCTTCTGGGTATTTTTTGGAAACCTTTATATGTACAGCTTTGATTATTATCTTAAACATAACATTAGAGCCATTGGAAAAATGGCTCAAAAATAGAAAATAATAAGAGCTGCGCTTAGAAATGAATAATTGTAAAATGCAGTTATAGGTGTCTCTACTGGTTTTGTTTTTTAGATGATAGCTATTTCAATCCTACGTATAATTTATAAAACATTTTGAATGAGCTAATTGAAAATAAATTATTAATTCTATGAACTTTAATAAGTTAACAATATAAATTCTCAGTTATGGTAGATTCTTCTAGGAGTCATTATATACGTTATTTAGAAGCTTTGAAGGATGCAGAGGTTTTTAAAAATGTAGATACTTCTGCACTTGCTGAAATGCTTCACGAGATGCGATCTGAAAAATGGTCTTTAAAAACCTTTAGAAATAGCAATAGCACCGCTTTGTATATTCACTTTATCGTTTCGGGAAGGTTGAAGGTATATCAGGTAAATCCTACTACAGATAGGGAACATATAATTTTTATTCTTTCAAAAGGAGATATGTTTGATATTTTACTTTTATTGGATAATGAACCCCATGAAATTTTTTGGGAAGCATTGGACGATATGGAATTATTGAAAATTCCTATTGATAAAATGCAGGAGTGGATTACAGTTCATCCTGAAATAAATAAAACGCTTTTACATTATATTGGAAGTCGTATGCGGCAACTGGAAAACATAGCAACAGATATTTCATTGCACAATACATTGGTGCGCCTTACCAATTTACTTTTGAGTAATATAAACGGTAAAACACATAAACTTCAACTGATAAACAACCTTCCCAACGACGAAATTGCCGGTCTTATAGGGACCACTAGAGCAGTTGTTAATCGGCATATTCAGAAATTGAAAAAATGTGGTGCAATCACTGTCCATAGAAAATCAATAGATGTAAAAAATATTCAAGCGCTATTGGCAATTGTAGAGAATAAGTACAATTTTTAGACGCCTTGAACGAATTGACTCTTCAGTATAACCTTATTACTTAACCCTCTTATTATAGTGACAAATTAGGAACCGCCATTTCTTTTACTTGCTTTAGAAATATTCATGTTTTTATCATTTCTGGTTTGGACAGAAACGGATATTCTTCCTGATTACTATTTAGTTTAAGACTTCAAAATGGGATACTCATAAAATGTTTTATTTTGAATAACTTCTTAGATTACTTCAACACATTTCAACTTTAAAACTTAATAAGGATCATTTAATGTTAAGTGGTTATGCTACTTTGGTAGCAATCGCGTATAAAATGTAGGATTACTTTTAAGAAGTGAAATTTAAATTTTTAAAGATGAAACTTAAAAGAAATATTAAAATTATACAGATTAAGATTTTGTACTTCTTTTTAAGTCATTTTAAGAATATGCCCAAACAAAATATCCTGATTGCTTTTTCTAATAAATTCCCTAACTCTAAATATCCTGTATGGCATAAAACAAAAGATGGGTCTTGGCAGGTAAGTTTTAATGAAAATTTACACCAAGTAATAGCTGTATTCAATAATGATGGAAGATGGGAGGGAAGCAGATTTTTTACTCAGTTTTTATTATTGCCCAAAAGTGTGAGGGAAGCTTTTGAATCTCAATTCAACAAAAAAATTATTATAGGTGTTTATGCGCTAAAGTTTAAAAAAGTTGATCTCTATAAGTTTTTAATTAATGAAAATAGCAAGACTAGAAACCTTCTGTTTAGTTCATCGGGGTTATTGCTAAGTGGTACATCCTTAAAAACTTACGGGTTGTGATACTAAAGTAGCATTCAGTTTTTTAGATTATTATTAATTTTAATTTACTAAAAAACGGTACTAATTAAATTCATAAAGAAATGAAAAAGTCAGTTTTAATTTTAGCAATGATAGCATTTGGTTTACAGTCATATGCACAAGTATATGCACAAGGAAAAGTTATTTACAGCGCAACCATTGAAAAGGAGCAAGTTCCTGAGGTTATCCTCGAGGCAGTTGAAACAGATTTTCCAGATTATATTGTTGAAGAATACGATGCTGTTCCCATAGATTATGTCGAGGACGATGTATATGTTAATAAGAATGTGGATTTAGATGATATGAATAGTTACCAGATGGAAATTTCTTCAAAAGGTAGAAGGCTTGTAGCCAATTATGATGCAGATGGTAATTTGATGAGCACGATTGAGAACTTAAAAGACGTAGCTCCTTCTTTTGCAATGAGAGAGTCTATTGAATCAGAATATCCAGGTTGGACTATCAGTAAAGATAGTTACCATATGTCTAAATACGGTAAAGGTAAAACTAAAGAGCGCTATAAGTTTGTCCTTACCAAAGACGGAAAAAAGAAACGTATTTATACTGATTCTGATGGTGAAATTTTGGATTAAATAGGTCCGATTTAAAAGAATAATCGAAAATGAAAACAAGTAAATATTTTATAATAGCAATGACTTTTTTAGCCTTGGTTGGCTGCAAAAATGAAAAGGCGGATGAGCGAGCGGATGTAGTGGAAGAAGAAACGATGGAGGTGGCCCCAAATGAATCTGATATTAAATTTGCCGCTGCGCTTGAATATTTAAAAAATGAAGAAGGTCCCCAAGCGGCTAAAAGCATAAAGGAAGGACTTGCAGAAGTTAGTAGAGAAGCCAAAAATACTTTTGACAGAGGAAGCGAAAGCTTTGAAGCTTTAACCACAAAGTTGAGCGAGCTCGCCACCACGCTTGAAAACGGAGGTGACGTGCAAATAGATAAGGTAAGGAAACTGATGGCAGAAATTGAAATTAATGTCCATCACTCATATTTAGGCACCGATGATATTTATTTTCCTAGTGACGAATCTTCATCGGATAATGCCGAAGCCTCTCACAAAAAATTAAGCGCAACTATTTCTAACCTTAGGGACGAAGAAGGGAAAGTGAAAGGTGATACCAAAACAGAATATGATGCCTTAATGGCCGAAGGAAACAAGCTAGAGAATGACTTTCAGAATTGGGATAAAAGAACGGTTGAATATGATAAAAGAGTGATTGAACATAGGCAAAAACAAATATCAGAATAGTTTGGAGCAACCTAGCTTTCAACTTAAATGGGTATTAAACATTCTCAAATTAATTAAATAAGAATAGCTAAAAATGAAAACGATAAACCTTCTTTTAATAGCACTGGCTTTTTCTGCCTTGATTGGTTGTGGAAATAACCAAAAGCAAGACAAGAATGAAAATTCAAAAGTGAGTGTAGCCGAAAAAGAAAATATACATCTCTTGACTGATGAATCTGATCTTAGATTTGCTGCTGGACTCAAATTTATGGAGAATAAGCAGAATTCCGAAGCTGCAAAAAGCTTAAAAGATGGAATTGTTGCGCTTAAAGAAGAAGCAAAAGACGTAACAGGAAAAGCTAAGAAGAATATAGATACTTCTGTGGATCAGCTGGATAAACTCGTATCTCAACTTGAAAAAGGTAATAATGTACCAATGTACAAAGTGCGGGAACTTATAGCGAATGCCAAAATTAATGCCAAATACAACTATCTAACAGCGGACGATGTATATGTTACAGAAGATCCACATTCCATAGAAACAGACGCCACCCATAAAAGGTTTAATACTGCGCTTGCTAACTTAAAAAAAGAGGAAGGCAATGTAAAAGCCGATGCCAAAAACGATCATGAAGCCTTAATCTCAGAAGGTGAAAAACTAAAAAATGATTATGATTCTTGGAATAATAGAACTAAAGAATATAACAGAAAGACGAACGAATATTTTAAAAGACACTACCCAGAATATTATATGGAAAAAATGGGAGTGTACCCCAATTACTAGATTAAATAGTTGATTAGTTGTTAAAGAAGAGGTTTTTTATCGATGGAAACCTCTTCTTTTTTCTCATTTATTATTTAAATCCTTATGTCTTTTTTTTAGGATTTGGTTAGCTGATCCAGAGCTTTCTCAACCTCGGAAATACCAGGAAGTGTCAATTGAAATTTGTTTTCTAGTATATTTCGTAATTCCTCAGGAGTTTTAAGCACTTTACGTTTGGTTTCTGCTTTCAAGTGGTGGACATGGAATATGTTATTATGGAGTGTGTAACGGCAATCAACATCAGGTCTAGCGACCATTAAATCTGTTACAAAGTGTGATTCTGGATTGTTGGACAAGTACCAGCTGGCCATTTCGTAATCTGGTAAAAATTGCTCTTGTAAATCAAATCGGTATAAGGTTTTCCATTCATTTTGGATCTGCACTTCCAAAAGGTAATATCCCTTTTCATGCTTTAATAAACGATACTGTTCATGTGGAGTTTTTTGTATTAAGTTTGGTTCCAGTTGCATCGGCCCCGTAAGAGTTGACGCGCCAAAACCGACATCGGCAATATGATTTTTTCCATTGTAATCTATAAGAAGTAGCATATGGCTTCGTCGCGTAATCCGGTCCTTGGGCTGATTCCAAAGAACCCGTGCAGCAAGCCCTTTTACGGAAAATCCGAGTTTTTCCAGTACATGTTTAAACAATAAATTCTGCTCGAAACAATATCCGCCCCGACCATCATGTACAAGTTTTTGCTCAAGGGATTCCATATCCAAGTTTACAGGAAGACCTAAAAATGGGTTGAGGTTTTCAAAAGGGATCGCTTGGGTGTGAAGTCTTTGCAATTTCCGAAGCACATCTAATGTGGCGGTTTGCTCTCCTTTATACCCAATCCGCTTAAAATAGGCTGTTAAATTGATTGTTGATTCCATGATGTTCTTTTTATTCTATTGAGTTTTATTAGAAGACTTCTAATGAAGGAAGCTAAGGTAGTGTCTTAAACTTAAGTGAATCACTACTTTAGTAGCAGTTCGGTGAGAAGTCTTTTCGTACTTTTCTTCTATAATTTCAATAATAATAATGGCAATCTTTATTTTACCTTCTTATTGTAACTTGAAAAAAAAGATTCTCAAGACAAACGCCATTTCTCTTGAAAATACTAATGAAATGCTACTTTAGTAGCAATTTGAGTCTTGTTTTAGTTTTAAATTTATTAATAATCTAAACTAGAAAAAGATGAAAAAGCTAGCGAACAAAATTTTGTTATTTACCGTAATTTGTGTTTTTTTCTCAATGCAGACTGCATTTGCTCAGAAACAGCCAACAACCAAAATTTCTTATGAAGTAGATTCAGGTCCAGTTTTTCCAATTGATGGAGAAAGTGTCCAAATGAAAGGAAAACTAAGTCTTGACGATAATACAGGTGAAATTCAAAGCTTGTCCTACCATGTAACTTTAATGTCATTTATTGGCTCTCACGGAGCTTATTTGGCATGGCTCGGTAATGCTAGGTCGAATCCAGATTTGAATTTTAAAAGTACCTCAATCACTAAAAAAAAGGGCCAATGGGAAGTAAATGGACAACTAGAATTTAGAAGAAGGTTTAAACCCGTAACTATAGATTTAAAAAGAGAGGATAAGGATGGGGATATTGTATTAACTGGTAACTTTCAACTGAGCACAGGGGATTATTTTATTGGTTATGTACCTGCCGATTTGGTAGCTAACTGGATACCTTTTCAGTTTACAATGGTTTTCGATAAACCAGATACTGTCATTAAAGGAGAAACTTTAAGTACGAATTAGTTTTAATCTCATAAACCAATTATGACTAATTCCTTTGGGATAACATTATCTGGAGGAGGTGCTCGTGTAGCTTTTCATATCAGGATGTTACAGGCATTGAACTAGAAAGACGTTTTTCCAAAAAAGGATGTTGAAACAAGTGCCGGCGCTCTAATTGGAGCACTTTACTGCTATGGATATTCGCCAGAATAAATTTTAAACTCTCCAAAGACGAGGGTTTTATAAAAACATTTCATAGAATTTTTTGTAAAAACTAACATTATGCTTTCAAGCAAATAATAAAAGCACTAGGGAATAATCGAGCAATTTGTCGTTTTTTTAGCAATAAATTTTAGCATAATTATCCTGTTAATATTGATAGCGTGGCTATTATAAAACGTACCTTACATCATCAAATCCAATAAGATGAGAGTTCCAGTAACACGAAAAAAATTAAACTTTCTTCCCGATTCCAGCAGAGTTGTAGCCCGTTATTTTATGAATGGAGAGTCTGCTACAAAAGATATGCTAGCCTTGGTTTTTGCAATGGGTGAAAGCGATGTCCATGTCGCCCTAGAACAAACCCTAAGAGAATTTGCATACCGACATCGTAATATTACCCACCTCTTCAAAAAGCATTATAACAACGCGCTGAGTTTAATTAAGCAAATGGACGTTAATATTGATAATATATCTGGTGAGCGCAAACTGCTTATTGGCTCCTACCTCACCATGGAGTATTCCATAGAATCTACAGCGTTTTTTAACCCTTCTATTATTCCCGATATTGACCAAACTTATCTGGAGGAAGGAGAAAAACGCGTTATTATTTCGTTCAGAGCTACGGGTGAGGGGCATATATCTTCGATCGTATTTAGAAGGGCCATACTTGATAAAAACAACGATTTGCATTTGATGAGTATCGGAAAATCGATGGATATGGCCGAGGTTTCACAAAAGAAATCATATCATAAAGGTAGGTTTGTGAAAAAAATGAAAGAAATGAATATTCCTGAAAAGTACTTCAATACTATTGTAGGAGATTTACCTGATCATTTCGAATATATCACATTAAAAAAATCAGTAAATAATATTTTGAAGGAAAATGAGATAAGTGATGCAAAAAGACTTGCTCTCGAAGAAATTACTTGGTTGGTAGATTCGTATTATGATATTGAGTTTGAACACGACTCAGATATCAGTGAACGTGTAATTTACCCAATTTCAGAATCGGAAAGCAATGGAATAGAAGATGCTCGTTTTGTCCGTTTTGTCGATGACGATGGCTCCGTTAAGTTTTACGCCACCTATACCGCTTATAACGGTCATACTATCTTACCAAAACTTCTTTCTACGAGTGATTTTTGTACATTCCGAATTATGCCTTTGCACGGAAAAGGAGCAATGGGCAAAAACCTAGCACTTTATCCTAGAAAAATAAAGGGGCAATATGCAATGCTGTCGCGATTAGATGGTGTCAATAATTATATAATGTTCTCTGATAGAAATACTTTATGGAAAGATCCTATCTTACTCCAGGAACCAAAGTATCCGTGGGAGTTTTCGAAAATAGGAAATTGTGGTTCTCCTATATGGACCGAAAAAGGCTGGCTGATAATCACCCACGGAGTTGGTCCCATGCGACGGTATTGCATTGGTGCCTCGCTATTCGATTTAGATGATCCCACTAAAGAAATAGGACGGCTCGATGAGCCTCTGCTAATGCCTCTAGAAAACGAAAGAGAAGGTTATGTTCCAAATGTGGTGTATTCTTGCGGTTCTATTATTCATAACAACAATCTCATTCTGCCTTATGCCGTTTCCGATTACTCTACTACGTATGCAGTTGTCGAGATGGAAGCATTATTTGAAGGCTTAAAAAACTAGAAAATTCTTTCTTTGTACTCTTTGTGCCAGGTAGTGCATAAAATAGATTTAGACCCTGGTTTATTATGAGTATTAAGTATTGCTGATTTCAACTTTATTAGGTTGCGGAGTGTGGTTGGTTGAATGACCTAATTTGTCTAATTCTCGAAAATGATAAGATTCTTCGTAGGCCTCTAATACCGTAAGATGAGAAATAAGGTAAGCCAATGAGCTTTCGGCTCCCTGATTTCGGTTTATACCGTAATCTTCAAAACCATCGCAACATCCTTTTGTCTCGAAATCATATAAATTCATACGAAGGTCATTTTCACCCAAAAACCACATAAAGGAAGTAAATAGTTTCTCTAAATAGGTTCTTTCTCCTGTTAAAACGAAAGCTTGGTGATACATAAGTACCATGGCCATGGCATCAATAGGTTGCTGCGCATAGATAGAGCGTTCTTTATCTTTTACAAACCACTGTCTGTTTCCAATTACGGATAGGTAGCCATCTTTGAGTGTGTGCGTAGTAAGAAAACGCATGGATTTGAAAGCAACTTCTTTGGCTTTTTTATTCTCCAATATCTGCGAAGCATGTAGTAAAGCCAGTGGTAAAATACCGTTATCATACGCTAAAAGTGATTCGAACCAATTCCAGTTTTCCGATTGATTTTCTTCGAAATGTACAATGAGAATGTCGGTCATTCTTAACAAACACATCTTCATAGCATCATCAGAGGGAGTTGCTTTTAAGTAGTGGCATATACCAATCATTGTGTTCGCAATACCTCTGATAGATTTTAATTTTTCAAAATTAGGTGAGGCATCAAAGAAAACTAGCCTAGCTGTTTGATAGTATGCATCATTAGGCGCGTTGTTCATAAGATAACCAAGTACCCAGATAGTTCTTCCAAAGGAATCTTCAGAGCCTACTTCATCGAGAAAATTACGATTAAAACTCAGGAAATTCCGAAAGGTTCCGTCTTTGTTCTGCATATAGTGGATGTAGCTTAGGTAAACAGGCATCAACTCTAAAGCGAGCGCATTTTTCTTCTGTTTATGAGCCATACAAACCATTAGTAATGCCCGTGCATTATCGTCAAGACAATAGCCTTCTTTCAAATTGGGAATTCCAAATTTTGCATGCTGAATAATACCAGTATCGTCCGTAAGTCTTTTAATATGGGATAATGAAAATGGCGGCAATAGTAAGAGGTCGATGTCCGTTTCCTTTTCAGGTTCTGGTTTCGCAGGTTTAGATGCCAAGTACTCAGCAAGCTCTAAGTATTTTTGTCCAATTTTAGGCCAGATAATATCTTGGCCATATTCTGCAGCATTTTGCTGAATGGTATTCATCAACTCAGGGGAGTCTAGCAATTTATTTAGAACCTTTGCCAGGCCATCCTCATCCTTAAAATCGAAAAGACATCCTTTATTTTCTGTCAGTAATTCTGCCGCATGCCAATATGGAGTGGAAACGACAACACAACCTGAACCCATGGCATAAGTGAGAGTTCCACTGGTAATTTGTGCTTCGTTTATATAAGGGGTAATATAAATATCTGATGCGGACAGGTATTTAAACAGCTCTCTTTCTTCTACAAATTCATTAAGTAGAAGTACATGATCACCAAGTTTTAAAGTTTTTATAAGTAATTGAAGGTAGTTCCGATACTCTTCACCGGCCGACCTGAGTACGTTTGGATGTGTTTTCCCCAGAACCACATAAAACACATCAGGATGCTTTTCAATTATTTTAGGTAGCGCTTTAATTACCGTTTCAATCCCTTTGTTACGTCCGACGAAACCAAAGGTCAAAAGCAGTTTTTTATCACTATATTTTAATTCGGTTCTCGACTTCTCTTTATCAAAATGAATATTGGGAACTCCGTGTTCTATTAATGCGATTTTATCAGTGGGAACATTGTAGATTTCTTCCAGAAAATGGATGGCCTTGTTGCTCATTACAACCAATTTATCAGACATTTTACAAATCTGTTTTAAAACAGCTTTTTCTGTATAGGAAGGTTTTTCAAGGATGGTATGTAAAGTTGAAATCAGTGGAATGTGTAACCGATGCAAAAGTGGCAAAATATAAACTCCGCTTTGTCCGCCATAAATACCAAATTCGTGTTCGAGAATGCAAACTTTTGCTCCACTTCTATTAATAAAATCGGCAGCTTTTAGATAATCAGTTTGACGCTCTTGATGTATAGTTAGTTTTACCTCTGGAGGAAAATTATATTTTTCCTGATTATCATGCATTGCTATAATGATAATTTCATTTTCTTCATCATCATTGTCTTTTATGGCATGAGCCAAACTCTGCGTAAAAGTGCCAATTCCGCATTCTCGTGGGGGATATGAAGCTACAAAAGCTATTTTCATTTTTAAAGAGAGTTAGATGAGGTTTGTGAAAATTGACATAATAATCTAGTCGTAATGACTTTCGATTTCAAAAAAACCTGATGGTTTCACTTTTTAAATCAGCCTGTTTTCAGTTCTCTATTTCTTAATTTTTTTATAGTGTTTTTTCTTTTTTAGATAATACAAAACACCACTTAAAGATATAAAATAACAGATTGAAAAAGTTGAATATTAGAAGGTTAGAGTTACATAATTCACAGATTGTTTTGAGCTAAATTTTTAATGAATAGTGTTAATTGCTCACAATTTTTGTGCGGTTAATGCAATCACTTATTGCAGTATCTTTATTCTTTTGGACCTTAAAATTTTTACTCATAACCGCTTTTAATGACCGTAGAAATCATTTTGAAGCGCTCGTTCGCTCTTATGGTGTTTTTGGCATGAGCTGGAATAATAATAGCTTGGCCAGTTTTTAAATTTTGTGAATCACCATTGATTATGATTTCAGCCTGACCTTCAATTATTTGAATAAACTTATCAAACGGTAAAACTTTCTCCATTAGGTCTTCTCCAGAATCTACGGAAATAGCAGTGACGTTTCCGGTCGTTTTCTTTATTATGGTTTTTATACCTACCGAATTTGGAATATATTCTATGATCTCCACCATGATTAAGGCTTTTGATTTTTCTACTTCTACATTTTCCATTGCCAAATTTTAAAGAGTAGGTCTAAATAATGATTTTCATTACTTTGAATTAAACCAGAGTTTAAAGGTGGAAGATTTTATTGGATAATGTATTACATAGGAAAGAGGAAGAGTTATAGCATTCCCACATGCACTTGAATGATGTAATACTCCCTTAAATTCGGACCATAAGTTAAGTTGAAAATTTTTAACTTTAA
>JBQEAY010000032.1:0-21553 GCA_052105975.1 Aequorivita sp.
CAAATCTTAAAAACGTAGCTTAACTAATAGTGCGGATTTTATTTGCAAGTCCAGTAAATAGATTTTATTTAAAATTGTTCTTCCTAAATACAATTTATATTTAAAGAATGATGCCTAAAACAGATAAAAACCAAATAATGATTTGTCAAGCTGAAAATGGTGCTTTGGAAATCCGCTCAGATTTAGGTCATAAAACTGTTTGAGCAACGCAGGAAAGTTTATCATTTTTGTATACTAAGGATCAGTCGTTTATTTCACGCCACATCCGAAATATTCTCAAGGATAAAGAAGTCGATGAAAAAAGCAATATGCAAAAAATGCATATTGCTATTTCTGATATAAGAGTTATTTTTTATCAGGAGGAAGAAATAAAAGAGCAGGCAACTGTCAAGGAATCTTTGACTGTTGAAAAAGAAGGAAAACGATAAAATGGTTCGGATGCTGTCAAATAAAAATGAAAAACCAAATTTGTCCAGTTTTTTTACGAAAAAACTGGACAAATTTGGTTTTAAAGGTTTCCAAAAAATTCAGACACAACCCTAAACTACGTGACTTCGTCATAATATAAACAAAATTGTTTACATTTGTAATATGAGTACATTAATCGAAAAATATAAAGGCATACACCCTGGAATAATATTGGAACGTTTACTTAGCCAAAAAGGCATTTCACAACGTCCTTTTGCGCTTTCTATTGATGAATATCCGCAGACAATAAATGCAATAACTAAGGGTAAAAGAAGGCTTAATACGGCTCTAGCTCTGAAAATTGAAAAGGAACTGGACTTGGAAGAAGGATCACTTGCCCTACTACAAACCTATTTTGACATTAAAGAAGAGAAAAGTAGAATACAGCAGAACACTCCAAATTTAAACCTTTTAAGAAAGTCTTTGTTTTGGGATACGGATATTTCTAAAATAGATTGGCAAGAACAAAGCATAGCAGTTATTAAGCGTGTATTTGAACGTGGCAATGCTATTGAAAAAGAAGAAATTAAACGCTTCTATACAAGCGCCAAAACTAAAGAAGCACTCGCACACCGAATTCGTAAGCCATATACTATTTATAAAAACAAAGAAAGTGTATAATGCTACATTTTAGTACCGTAAACGACCTATTGAAAAATAGCTTACTTAAATTAATGAAATCTGATGTCTTTAATGATTTTAGACTTGTAGGAGGTACAGCATTGAGTTTACAAATAGGCCATAGAGAGTCCATTGATATTGACTTGTTTAGTGATTCGGAATATGGCACATTGGATTTTGATAACATTGAAAATTACCTAACAGAAAATTTTCGATATGTAGATTTCGTAAACACTATTCCAGCAATGGGAAAGAGTTATTTTATTGGAGAGAATAAAAAAAATACAATAAAGCTCGATTTATATTATACCGACACTTTTATTCAACCCTATGTTGAAGTTGATGGCATAAGAATGGCAACTATTGAAGAAATCATTGCTATGAAAATTGATGTGGTGCAACGAGGAGGAAGAAAAAAGGACTTTTGGGATTTACACGATCTACTCTCCACTTATGATATCGACCAAATGTTAGAGTTGCACAAGGAACGTTATCCTTATACACACGAGCGAGATTTAATTATCCAAAATTTTACATTTTTTGACCAAGCTGATGAAGACTTTAACCCGATTTGCTTCAAAGGAAAATATTGGGAATTCATAAAGGAGGATTTTGAAGAAATTATTCGGAAATATAAAGAAGCACAATAATATTTTTTTTTCAAAAGCTTTTATTGGCTTATAGTTTCTCTTAAAAACCTAAATTCGTACTCCATCTGTACCGCACTTACCCCCTAACCCACCGTAAACAAAGGAAAATTACATATTGCATCGGGAAGTAAAGCTAGAATTATGTCAAAAAAAGGAAGTGTCAAGAACACGAAAAATAAAGCAAAGCATTCAAAATTGATGACGCAGAAAAAAAATAAGCTTAAGAAAGATACTGAATTAAGGAAAACGAGATTGAAAGAAATCAATGCTAATAGTAAGCGTCCCAATAATTCTAAAACGAACAACTAAAAGAATATATAACCGTACTTTTTTAGTAAAACTTAAGGTTTAATAACCTCAATGAACTAAGACAAGATTTCAACAGTGTTGATTATGAGGGAACCAATCCTTCGTTTTCGATATTAAAGGAAACAATTACAGATTAGTCACCATTACTTCCTTCAATACCAAAAAGGTTTATTTCCAGCTTATCGGTACACATTCTATGTATAATAAAATAAATGACTCAAGGTAGATGTCTAATATTTGAGTGAACTATACATAGGTAAACTGAACGCTATCTACCCCATATTATTCATATTCAATTAAATAGCGACCTATTTCTTCTATAAATTGAATCAAAATTTCGATATTTCTACAATGTATTGCATACTTTTATAGTAATAAGAAAATTAATGAATTAAAATTTCTATTTTGAACTATTCGTGATGCCTATTTACATGGATTCACATATTGTCCCGGGTATTGAGGCCAAGCATGCCGCAGAAGCCCACAAAAAAGATCTTGGAATCCAAAATCAATTTGGATGCAGGAATATGACCTATTGGGTTGATGAGGATCGAGGGAGGGTTTTCTGTTTGATCGATGCTCCTAATGAGAAGGCAGTAAGAGACATGCACAATCATTCCCATGGGTCGGTACCCCACGAAATTATACCAGTAAACGGAAAAATAGTAGAGGCGTTTTTGGGAAGGATAGCAGACCCAAAGTCCTATTTTGATATAAATCATCCAGGTCTTAAAATTTTTAACGATCCTGCTTTCCGTGTTATTCTTATAATCAAGACCAAAGATGCTGGGCTGTTGCACTATCATTTAGGTGATGATCGCGCGAATCAGCTTTTTTCTCTATACTACGAAACGGTCAGAGAGCAGATCCAAAAATACGAAGGCAGTGAGGTTGAAGCAAAGGGAGATGCATTTGTGGTTTCTTTTACCTCCGTATCAACGGGTGTTGAATGTGCGATTGCAATTCAAAAGACCTTGCATGTTGCCGCCGAGCTTATCGATTTAAGAATGGGGCTTCATGCGGGTCTTCCAGTAGATCAAAGTGAGATCCTTTTCGGGAAAACGGTGCAATTAGCTCGTTACCTCTGCACTATTGGTGATGAAAATCGGATTGTCATGTCCACGATGGTTAGTGAATTAAATAAGCCTGATTCTCAAATAAATTCACCCTATCATCAACATATAAAAAGACTTACTGCAACGGAGGAAAAATTCTTGGAGCAAATTGTTGATGTTCTGGAAGCAAATTGGCAAAATTCAGACTTAGGTATCACCAATTTTTGCGACAAACTCTCCATAAGTAAATCACAACTATACAGAAATTGTAAAGGCATAACTGGAAAATCACCCAATGCACTTTTACGCGAGAATCGGCTGATAAAGTCTTTGGTATTATTGAGAGAAAAAGGTCAAAATGTTTCTCAAACTGCTTTTGATGCTGGCTTTAATAGCCCATCTTATTTCATAAAATGTTTCTATCAAAGATTCGGATTACTTCCCTTAAACTATTCCAAATTATAGAATTGAAAATTCTTGAATATAATAGAATGCTACTTTACAGAGCGATATATCTATAAAGTTAAAACACATCTAAGTCTTCTCCATTTCATCTGCTGACAATCTTTCGAAAATAAACTACCACGAATACACGAATATTTTTTTGTTATTTATTCGTGTACTTGCCCGTCCATTTGAAGCCAATAAATCAATCACAATTTAACTTCAAAAACACCCATGAACGAAATCGACTACTTTTTGAATTAATTGTAAGATAGCGTGCGAAAAGACTGGCATACCTTTATGAATAATAAGTGGAGACCAGATACCACCAAAAACGGGGCGTCACCAAAAAGCCATACGAGTAGGAAATGTATTTACAAAGGAAAATTTATTTAAAACAATAACTGACAGCAGTAAATTGATTTATAAAAAAGCACAAATTTTCTGATTTGTAAATACTTAACATCATACTATTATGAATACTATTAAAGAAATTAGCAAGAAAGCAACTGTTAGATTAGTATTTCTTTTCGCAGTTGTAATGATCACTTCATGTAATAATGATGATCCGGTTACTGACCCTACTCCCCCTTTACCTTTAACCTTTGATCCTAACGTAGCGTTGGAACTAAAAACAGTTGCAAGCTTTGACGCTTTTACAGTACAATTGCCTGAAAGTATTACTTTGGATAATTCAGGTAATATCTACATCAGCATGTCGCCACTGCGTGAGGTATGGAAGCTAAATCCTGACGGCACTTTCAAAGAGGTCGTAGCAAGCTTCCCGCTGGAGCCAGGTCTTTTAGGAATAAATGGACTTAAGTTTGATTCCCAAGGGAATCTATATGTAGCTATTTTTTCTAGTCTTCCAGATATGATTGGCGTTTGGAAAATAAAATCAAATAGCGAAAAGGAACGAATCCCTGGATCTGCCAATATTCCCCTTCCAAATGACATAGCATTTTCGTCTGACGGAACGCTCTACATCACCGATGCGTTGATGGGTTCGGTATGGCGTCAAAATCGTGGTGGAGAAGCCGAGTTGTGGATACAGAATGAAGCATTTGAAGGCACTGGTGCTTTTGGTCTTGGATTTCCATTAGGTGCCAATGGAATTGTGGTTATTGATGGCAAGAAATCACCTCCATGGGATAACTCCCAACAAAATATTATTGGAGGGGTTATTGTGGCCAACTCAGAAAAAGGGCAATTGGTCTATGTTCCGATTCTACCCAATAAAAGTGCTGGCGAACCTATAATAATGATTTCAAACATGGAGACTCTATTTGGGCTAGATGGAATCACCATGGACGAAGAGGGCGCTGTTTATGGAGCGGTAAACTTTGGCAATAAAATAGTTCGTCTAAGCAGTGATGGCCAAAATCTTTCTGATCTAGCATCTGGCCTGCCTCTGGATTTCCCCACAAGCTTGGCATTTGGCTCTGGCAGTGACGTTCACAAACTTTTTATAACTAATTTTGGGGCTATTCATTTTTTAAGCAATCCGCCAATGCCGGAAGATGCCAGTCCAGCAGTTATAAGTGTTGTACTCGGATACAAATAAACGTCATAGGTTCAACTGGTAAAATTTGCAGGTAATGCTAGAAATAAAGGAAAAAGGAAATCATTCTAAAACAATATTTTAGGATAATTTCCTTTTTTGTTGTTGAAATCTATCATTTAAAAAAAGTTTAATGAAAATTCCTAATGCTTATTTCGGAATTATATTTTGATTAATTCTGAAGAAGTTTTCCGGATCATAGGCCTTTTTTATTTCAGACAAACGTTTATAGTTATGCTTATAGCTTGCCTCCACACGATCTTGTCCTTCCTCCATCAAGAAATTGGAATAACCACCTCCCAATGAATAGGGATGTAATGCTTCCCAGTATTCTTTGCACCATTTCGTTATTTTAGGTGCATTTTCAGGATCTGGATCAACTCCAATAATTACCCCGGCATATTTAGCATCGCGATATGCCCAAGCGGTTTCGTTATTTCTAACTCTAGACGCAGCGCCGTTAATAGGGTACAAATGCATTTGGGAAAGTAGCGTCGGTATTTTTGAGCCAAAATTTAAATGTTGTTTTATTATTTCTGGACCTATTTCGTTAAAAAAATCACCCCGCCAATACCATTGTAAACCCGGTGGGAAAAGTCCGTCAAATAATGTTTGAATGGCTGGATATGGCATTTCACCCAGAAGATCAAATATGGGGTTCATTGCCAAAATGGGTTCAAATATTTTTTTTGCTTTGCTCATATCGCCAGTATAACACCATACAATCCCACAGAACTTTTTAGCGTGTAAATGTTCAGGAAAAGGAGCGCCAGGAATAACCAATGTCGCAATAAATCCATTCAAATCTTCTGGTGCATTTTGTAAAAAATGATGATACCACTCCATAATTTCTTCTGTTTTTTCAATAGGCCATAAAGTAGGGCCTCCGAAAATAGTTTTGACGGGATGTGCTTGGAATTTAAAGGAAGTAACTACACCAAAGTTTCCACCACCACCTCGAATGGCCCAAAACAAATCGGGGTTTTGATTCGCATTTACAGTTACAAAAGACCCATCTGCTAAAACCATTTCGGCCTCCAAAAGACTATCAATAGTTAGCCCATACTTACGGGCTAAATAACCCACACCCCCACCAAGAGTAAGACCACCAACACCGGTTGTAGAAATAATTCCGGAAGGAATTGCAAGACCAAATACATGCGTGGCTTGGTCAACTTCTCTCCAAAGGTTTCCACCACCAACTTTAACCGTATTATTTGAAACATCTACTTGTACAAATTTAATCCCTGAGAGATCTATTACCAAACCATCATCACAAAGTCCTAAACCACCACCATTGTGCCCACCGCCTCTAATCGCTAAAAGCAAGTTGTTTTCTCTGGCAAAATTGATGGCAGATATCACATCTTCAGTATCTGTACAAATAGCAAACATCCCCGGATGCTTGTCTATCATTGCATTAAATATTTTTCTTGTTTCTTTATACGCGGTATCATCAGGCATTACAATTTCTCCTTTAAAATCTGCAACAAATTTCTCGAGGATAGAAGAATCAAGGTCTTTTACTGAATATATTTTTGAAGATCTCATTTTGATGGTTTTAAATTAAACGGAAAATTTATAGGACTTTTTATTAATCTAATTTTTCGATTTTCGATCGTATGATTGACTAACGCAGTTTGTTTATGTTCAGGAATGAACATACTGTCTTTTAGTATTAGTTGACGGATTCAGGCAATGCCCTTATTTTAACTTAGATTCAAATTTATGAACTTAAAACAGAAAACATGTTATATTATTAAAGATACAACAATCTATTGTGAATTAAATAAACAATACCGAACTGGAAGAGATGCGTCAATATTTTAACGCCAATAAAACAATCTTATCAATAGCTATATCATATAGCTATAAATCCATATGCATATCTATTTCAAAACCTAAGAAAGACTTAAGACAATTTTGAAAAGGGATCTAGCTCATTTGATATTATTACAAAATGTTAACCATAGCAGTGGTCAAGCTTCCTCTGTTTTACAAACAATAGCTCTTTATCAAGATAAATTTGCGTAAAATAGGAATAAGAAAATTTA
This sequence comes from Aequorivita sp., assembly GCA_052105975.1. Classification (GTDB taxonomy): domain Bacteria; phylum Bacteroidota; class Bacteroidia; order Flavobacteriales; family Flavobacteriaceae; genus Aequorivita. Next base: position 7,163 of record JBQEAY010000032.1, read on the forward strand.
AGTTTGAATCGGCTATCTTTATTTATTATCTGTAAATACATAACTACTCCAATACTATAGTATTCACTAAACAGAACCATTATTTCTATAACGTATCTGTTCCACACAGACTTTTCTACTCCTTAAACACTAAATTTTAAGAAATTGTTTCGGGAAGTAAATCTTAATAAACCAGCAAAAGAGTACGCCTATAAACTAATCTTGTATTAATGCCGCGGCATCACGATCTAGTATATATTCTACTTGTGGAATTTTTTGAAGTATTGAAGCCGGAACATCGGTGGATATTTCTCCTTTGAGTGCTTTACTTATAATTTCAGATTTCTTTTCTCCTAGTGCAAGTAAGAGGATTTTTTTTGCTTGGGTAATTGTATGTATCCCAATGCTTATTGCCTGACGTGGAACATTGTCTATGGTCCCAAAATCTGCTTGGGCATCTTTCCTAGTAAGGGAGTGCAAGTTGATCAAGCGTGTAGTAGAATCAAAACTGGAGCCAGGTTCATTAAAGCCAATATGACCGTTGCGACCAATTCCTAACAACTGCAAGTCTAAACCACCAAAATTTGTTATTCTATCCTCGTAATCTCTACAGTAATCCTCTATGCGATCTGGAGAGCAAACTGCGTGAGGTATGTAAATATTTTCTGGCTTAATATCTATATGTTTGAATAAATATTCACGCATAAAATAGGTATAGCTTCGGATGTGTTCTGGACCAATTGGATAGTATTCATCCAGGTTGAAACTGATGACATTATGAAAACTCAAGCTTTCGTTTTGATGTAATCGAATCAGTTCTTGATAGACCATTTTAGGAGTATTTCCAGTTGCTAGTCCCAAAACTGAAGGTTTACCTTTTTTTTGCTGTTCAAGAATGAGTTCAGCTATCAGCTTTGCTGTGTGAACAGAAGCCTTTTCCGCATCACCAAAAATATTGAGGCTCTTAGCCTTGGAATGATTGTTAAATTTAGTTGGCATATAGTATGATAAAAAATCTTTTTACATCAAGGATGTCGGATTAAGTTTTTAAAAAAGAGGATTTCCAAAGAATTCCTCTTCAAACTATTTCTTGATTCATACCGAAAAATAAAAAGTGTACAAAAGTAACAACTTTAGACTATAGTCTATTATAAATCTATTATAAAGTTAATTTCCAAAATCTATAAACATTCGCCGACCGAATTATTTATAGATTTCATTAAACTTATGTTTCATTTCGATGGTTCCTAGCATTACTATTTCGGCACCATGAGGAAGCAAGCTATCAGCCGATAGCTGCGTAAGAACTTCGCTGTTTTCTTTTATGGCAATAACCGATAGACCAGTTTTTCCACCTATACCAGATTTTGCCAAGGATAAACCTTCTAAGGACTTTGGTATTGGAATAATAAATAAGGTGATCCCCTCACCAAGAACTGTTAGCTCCTGGTTTTTGGAAATGGATAAAACTGCTTCGGAACCTAATGTAGCATAACTAAGTACAAAATTAGCTCCGGCTTTATGGATTATTTCAATATTACGAAATTCGGATATCCGGCTCACTATTCTCAATTCCTTGTTTAGTTGACGGCAATAGGAAGCCAGATAAATATTCATAGTATCATCGTGCGTAGTAAGTAATACGGAAGGTGCTTCTAAAATTCCAGCTCGTTTCAACAATTCGTAATCCGCCGCATCTCCAGCGAATAACTCATTGCAATAAGGACGTACTTTTTTACATACTTCTGGATCCTTCTCAATTACGTTCACTAATACCCCATTTCTACTTAAGGATTTTGCAGCCTCCAGGCCTACTCTCCCCCCACCAATCAAAAGCACTGGATTTGGATTGACATTGTAATCATGAAACAACTCATCAATGTTCTGGAGTTGTTTTTTATTTCCTATTATAACTAGAACACTATCGTGGGTTAACCTTTCGTCGCCAGTTATAGGCTGTAATACGCCACGCTCCCAAATTCCGACAATACTAACCCCGAATCTTTGTCTTAAGTCCATTTCACGGATCATTTTAGAATCTAATGGCGTATTATGGATGGGTAACTCTGCGATTAATAAATCTTCGTATTGTCCTATGGCATGAGATTCTGCATGTTGTGTATTTACCCTATTCGCCAATTGTTCACCTAGCCATTTTTTTAAAGGTAGCACATGATCCGCACCGCTTAATTGCTGTACATCTACCGATTCAACGTCAATTGCTATGGATACAATAGGTACTTCCGGTGCAAGTTCGCGAATCGTGAGAATGATCTTGGTATTAATAATGTCATCTCTGTTTACAAAAATTAATTTTGCATCCTTAAGATTGGCATTAATAAAGGTTTTTTCATTATCCAACTCCCCATATATCACGGGAACGTCATTATCGTGATACTCAATTGCCTTTTCTAAATCGTTTTCAATAAGATAGTAAGGAGTCTCTTCCTGTTTCAATCGTTCCGTAAGGTCTTTGGCTACAACATCATAAGAACATATCAAAATATGATCTTTTGTTTTGGAAGGTACATGTCGGGGAACTTTATTTTTCTTTTTTGATTCTAATAGAGGAACATAGAAGTGCCTAATAAAGGCAAAAGGTAAAACGATCAACAACATAAAAATACCAGAAAGAAGCACAACTATGCTGAACAATCGACCAAGATCTGACTGAAATGTGATATCTCCAAAACCAAGGGTGCTCATAACTGTAAGCGTCCAGTAGAAGCCTGTAACCCAAGAATGATCTTGGCCTTCATGCCCCATTATAAGATGGAAAAGAATAGAATAGATTACAATTACAATTACTAAAACAACCAAATATTTAACTAAAACCTTAGAGTTTCTTTTAAAATCCTTGTCACTCGTGTAATAGGCTAACTGACTGCCGACAAACTTCATTTTCTGTATTTTTAAAGATTAGCAAATCTACTATAAAATTACGTATTGAATTTGTCTAGAAATTTATTGAGTTAAAAGACAAATAAAGCAGGCATAGCCTAAGCTAAGACAAGGCTTTTTATAGCAGTAAGCGGGTAAAATTTTGCAATTATATGCGACATTTTGTGGTGGAATTGGTATTAGATTTACAATTTCGTCATTTATAGGTTCCCAATCTATTCAATTTATGTCATGTTATTCTTATTCTAAGAAGAAGATTTTGACAATGCTATATCAAAAAGCAGGAATGTCATTAAACATTCGGATTTAGCATAAAATTAATTACATATAATGTAAATAAATAACCTTATATGATATTTATAGATTACATTTGTATATAATAGTACTTTCATAAATGCATGTAATTTCATTTAAAAAACTCAAGGAATATTCTTCGAAAGAAGCCAATGCTAAGACTGCCTTGCGAGATTGGTTTAAAATAACCAAGAAGGCTGAATGGGAAAATTTTTCGGACTTAAGAAACACCTTTAATCCAGCCGACAGTGTTGGCTGCAATAGGTACGTATTCAATATAAAAGGAAACCATTATAGAATTGTGGCCATCGTGTTATTTAAAGTAAAAAGAGTTTATATACGTTGGATTGGTAACCACAAGGATTATAATAGAATAACAAATATCGATACATTATAATATCATGGAAACTGTAACACACAAAGCATACGTTAAAGCTAATATTCACTTAGAAAAGCTTCTTCAAAAGGTAGGTAATGACACTCCCGAAGATGCTCCTCTAATGATAGAACTTTTGAAAGTAAGCGATATCATAGAACAATACGAAGAAGCCCATTATCCAATTGGATTACCCACACTTATAGAAATGATAGAGTTACGCATGTTTGAAATGAACTTAAAAAGAAAAGATTTAGCTATTTTGTTAAACACAAATGCATCCAGAATTAGCGATTACTTGAACGGAAAAAGAGAAATTACTTTGAGCGTAGCCAAAGCTTTGCATCAAAAATTGAATATTGATAGTGATATAATTCTTCAATGAAAAATTTATAAAAGTAGAAATGTAGTTTATCATCACCATTAATTTAAGATTAATCATGTAATTAAATAAAAAACTCATTCCAGAACCACCCCAACCCCAATTTTCTCTAATAAATATGGGTTATGGTCAATAATGAGAATATCATTCGCTTCACTGAGTTTTTGGAGTATCGCATACAAAAGATCAATATCGGCATAATGAAGTCCAACGCTGGGTTCGTCTAAAATATAAAGTATATCGAAAGTTTGGTTTTGTAGCCAATTTAATAACAATAATCGTTGTTGCTCACCAGACGAAAGAGACTGCACCGGCTGATCTAAGCTAAGATGAGCCAGCCCGATTTCTTCTAGCTGATTTAAAAATTGAAATATTCTAGCAGGTACTTTATTGGCCTTTAACCATTCTTTTAATTCTAAAATATTTAAAGCAATTACCTCCGCGATATTTTTCGACTGCACTTTATACGCTAAAATCTGCGGCTGATAGCGTTGCCCTTTACACACTTCGCATTTTTCTATAACATTTGCAGCTACATCTAGACTAGTTTCAATAAAACCTCGGCCTTTACAGTTTGGACACTGACTGCTCTTGGTTTTATAAGAAAAATCCTTAGCCTTTATGCCGGTTTCTGCAGCAAAAATTTTACTGATGTCTTTCAGTAAATCCAAATAAGAGACTAATAAAGTATTCTCATGTGAACGAAGTTTTTTAGGTTCAAAATAATGCGCTGTCGCATATTTTTTCGGAAATTCGATACTTTCACAGTTTACAGGCTGCCCTGTTTCTATACTCGGAATCAAGATATCTTTCACTAAAGTGGTTTTTCCAATTCCAGATTTACCACAAATTGCTGTAATTCCACCAACAGGAACTTCTAGCTTTTCTCTCACTAAAGTGTGTTTGAAAAGTTTCCTGATGGCAATAGACTCTTTCCCTTCTTTAAGTTTCACCACTTGGGGTGGAGCTTTTAGAAAAGGATGGCAATCGGCTTGTTTTAAAAAGTCCTGCGTACTTCCTTGATAGGTAATAAATCCTCCTAATTTTCCAGCTTTCGGCCCGAGTTCAACCAACTGGTCAGCTGCAAGAATAATCTCTTTATTATGTTCAATTACTACTACCGTATTTCCTTTTTCAATAAGCTCTTTAAGAATTTGAATCAAGTCTGGAATATTATTATTCGATAAGCCTGCAGAAGGTTCATCAAGTAAGTAAGTGATTCCTTTAAGCGGACTGTTTAACTGTTTAATCAATTCCACTCGTTGATTTTCTCCTCCAGAAAGCGTTGGTGATTTTCGGTTGAGTTGCAGGTGATCAATGTGCAGTTGCTTAGCTCTTTTGATAGTGCTTATAAGATGTGGTTGAATTTTGCTTATCAGCTTTTGATCGACCTCTTCGTTATTATTATTATTATTATTATTAGAAGAAGAAAGCCAGTGTTCCAAAGCTTTAAAGTCCATTGACTTTATTTCATAAATGGATTTGTCTTCAATTTTAAAGTCCAATCGTTCTGGTTTTAATCCACTACCTTGACAATGCTCGCATTCTCTATAAGAAAAGAGGGCTGTGAGCTGTTTGATGTTTTTATTTTTCCGAGTCTTAAAGTATTCATCTTGCAGGTAATGGAAGAGACCTTCCCACTTCATATTTAATGCTTGCGTACCTTCTCTGGTCTTGGTTTTATATAGCCAGGTGGCTTTCCATACTTTTTCACCTGCTCCGTGAAGTAAAATTTCTTTTTGTGAATCACTTAGTTTCTTAAAAGGAGTTTCAAGCGTAAACCCGTACTCTTCTCCTACTCTTTTTAAAATGGCCATGTGCTTTCCTTCTGGATCTCCATAATAACCAACTGCTTTGTTGTGCGCAAAGAGTCCACCGGCGATACTTTTATTTTCATCCAATACGAGTTTGTTGAGATCGGGCAATAACTCATCTCCAAGGCCATCGCAGACTACACATTTTCCCAATTCATGATTATTAGAAAAATGACTGGCGGATAATTCCTTTCCTTCATATTGCGCTTTTCTGGAAAAGACAAAACGCAAGATTTTATCAATCCCCGTTTGCTTTGCAATATCCGTACGATTCGAGTATTTTTTTTGCTTCCGGGTGATGCAAATAGTAGGAGTAAGTCCTTCGATAGTATCAACTTCAAACTGAAAATTTACACCTACTCTCGATTGCTGATAACTAGAAAACTGTTTTGTCATTTCTTGTAATCCGAATCCATGTAAAGAATCAATCACTAAAGAGGATTTACCAGAACCTGAAATACCTGTGACCACGGTTAACTGATGTTTTGGAAGTGTTAAATTGAAATCCTTAAGAGAATGTGTACGCGCACCTTGAATGGAAATGTTATCTCGCTGCTGGACAGCTTCTTCTTTGATCTCAATCTTTTGAACCTGCAATTTATTATCTACTAAAGTATCGCACGAAGATTGAAAAAGTGAATTATTCTCAAAACAGATAATTCCTGCTGTTTGTTTTTTTAGTTCATGCAAGGCTTCCAGCAACTGCTTCACATTTTGTTGATGTAAGCCAATACTCGGTTCTTCCAACAACAGAAGTGTCCTTTTTGATTTCTTGGCAAAATGTTTAGTGAGTTTAATACGTTGTGCCTCTCCCCCAGATAAGGTATTTGAAGGCTGTCCTAATTTGATATAACCAAGCCCAAGCTGCAACATTAAAGACATGATCTCTTTGATTTTCTTTTCCTCAGAAAAGAAATTAGAGGCTTCTTCTATACTTAGGTTATAGATTTCTGAAATATTCTTATCGTTCCAATGCACGCGAAGTACTTCCCTTTTAAACCGTTTACCATTACAAGTAGGGCAAATCTGGTTGATTGTACCGAATGCACTCATAGAAAGGGTGATAACCCCAGCTCCTTCACAGGCTTCGCATCTACCAGTTTTGTTATTAAAAGAAAAGGCTCCCTTCGTTAATTTTAAAGCTTTTGCTTTAGATGTTTTCGCGAGTAGATCACGTATTTTATCCGCTAACCCCGTATAAGTTGCAGGATTACTTCTAGGTGTTTTACCTATAGGTTGATCGCTAACAGTAAGGAGATTCAAATTTTCCTTTTTGCAAAAATTACTAATATTTTCAAGTATTGATGGAGTCTTTCTACTCACTACAATTAGCTCATTTTCCCGAGGATGAAAGTCTTTAGCTGGTACTTTCTTAGGCTGATTTTCGCTTGTATTTTCACTCTTAGTGGCTTTTAATGCCACTAAGGTTGGGCTACTGATATCTTTTGCATTTAGAAAATCATGGATAGAACCGTTAAAAACCACTTCACCACCATGAATCCCAGCCTCTGGACCTAATTCTACGATCCAATCTGCAGCTTGAATAAAATCTAAGTCGTGCTCCACAACCATAACCGTATTTCCTCTGTGAATAAGCCGCTTTAAAATATGGAGTAAATACTTTTGATAGTCAACAGATAAACCGATGGAAGGTTCATCAAATACATACAAAATCCCTTGTAGCTTACTGTTTACTTGGTTGATCAGTTTAATACGTTGCCCGTCTCCAGATGAAATATCCACACTTGGCGTGCTCAATTGATATTCCTCCATTCCCAGTCGAATCAGGTCGAACAATTTAGTGTAAATCTTATCCACCAATACTTTTTCACCATCTGTCAACTCCAGAGATTTCAGATGATCGTATAGTTCGTTTAAGGAAAGTTCCATCCAAGACTGAAAATTGAGGCCTTTCCATTTAAATTTTAAATGTTTCGCTTTGATGCGTCCGCCTTTGCAACTAGGACAAATTTTGGAGCTGGCAAATTTCAGAATATTAGGGTTTCTATCCCGTCTTAAAATATCCTGCATAATTGGAAGCATTCCTTTATAGAATCCCTCTTCACGAGGTTTAGCTTTAATTCCTTCCCATCTAAGTCTGGACTCCAAGCCGTGTTTCCCATAAAATACTTTAAGCCGGTCACTTCCATTTAAAACCACATTCTGTTGTTCGGCTGTCAGCTTTTTCCAAGGAATATCCACATTAAAGCCGTGCGCTTCACACACCTTATTTAATTCTTCAACGGTTATCTGAGAGTATACAATATAACCGTTGGGCAACGTAGTGGTAATTGATCCTTCTCTTAGTGTCTTATTTTCATCGCCAACCAATTTGTTGAGATCGATATATTCTGCCTCTCCAATTCCGCGACAAACCTCACATGCTCCTCTGGGATGATTAAAAGAAAAGAGTGACTTACTCATCGTTTCCGAAGTAGAATAACGTGCAAATAAAATCCTGAAGATAGCCGTCAGCTCAGAAAGTGTACCAAAAGTGGTATTGATAGATTGGAAGCGTTTCGACTGCTCCACCTTAATTACAGGAGGAAGGTTTTGTATATCATCAACCTCAGCGGTAGGAATTACTTGTGCATTTTGTTGGTTATATCCTGGAAGACTTTCCAAAAAATAACGATAGCCTTCAATGGCAATCACGTCCATGGCTAAGGAAGATTTCCCCGAGCCTGATAAACCAGTCACTACAATCAGTTGATTTTCAGGAATACTTAAATCAATGTTTTTGAGATTATTTTGATGGGCGTTAACTACGTGCATAAAGGGGAATTGTTTCTCTTTTTTGAAGAGATAAATATAGGAAGATTATGACAGCTTAAAATGCAAAATCCTGCAAGATAAATACCGACTTTAAAGAGGGAAATCAAGTCGCTTTTTTAAGGTGGTTCATTATACTTATTTAAGTCCCTCCATAGAACTTCTAAACAAAATAAATCATTCTATATAAGATTAATACTTTTCAGAAAAAGATACTAGAACCAAAACTTTTTAACCTTCGGAAACATACTATAGCAAAAGAAAATCGATTCGTTATTACTAATCTATACTCCAATTTTAACAAAATTTTAGTATGTTTACGTAGATACTGCAGAAATAACACTTCTCGATCAAACCATAGACATCGATAGCTAACTTCTGTACACAAACCCACTAAGTTTTAAATCGTAAATCCCTAATACTTTATGATAAAATCAATACTTATAAGTATGCTTTTTTTAACCCCACTATTTGGGTTCTCGCAGGCACAGGTAAACGACAGTCTGGCTGAACCCATTATTCCCTTAAAAAAGATAGAGCTCTTAAAAAATATAAAAATTACCCTTGATATGCGTATGGGGTTTCGGGCCTATACCTTTAGAGGTGGTGACCATTATTATAACGGACTTCAGTTTCAAAATGGGCATACAGCACTTGGAATTTCTGGAAAACTACATGAAAGAGTAGATTTTCAGTTTAGAAATCGTTTTAATAAAGCTGGAAATGTGCAAACTTTAGATCAATTGGGTAGTAATATCGAATTGGCTTACATCAAGGTTAAAGCAAATCAATCTCTTAATGTTCTATTAGGAAAAATGAATGCATTTTATGGGGGTTATGAATATGAGTTCAGCGCAATGGATGTTCTGGAATATAATGATATTCATAGCAATGCGTTGGCTTATGTTACTGGAGCGGGAATTACGTATCAAGCTATAAAAAATCAGCAATTCGGGCTGCAGGTCTTAAACTCGCGTACCATGCATTATGACGATCTTTACGGCGATGAAGTTGCAGAAGATATCCAAGAACCTGACTGGCCTGTAGCAGTTGTTGGAAACTGGCGTGGAAGTTTTTTTGACGGAAAACTCGAAACTATTTATAGCATGAGTTATTCCAATCAAGTAAAAAAGAGAGGAACCTATTTTTTTACTTTAGGTCACAAATACCAAAACAAAAACCTAACTCTGATGTATGACTTTGACTACAGTTATGAACAGGTAGATACAGAAGGAATTGTCACTGATATTTTTGGTGAGGACAAAGTTGCTGAAAACGTAATGTATATCGAGAACTGGTTGAGAGCAGAATACCGCTTTAGCCCAAAGTTTAAAGGTTTATTGACTTTGATGACAAGTAGCGCTTATGGTAACATGAAAACTGACAAAAACCACTTGAGAAATAGCTATGGAGCGATACCTACCATTTATTACAGTCCGTTTAAAGACATTGATGTTCGATTTTATCTTGCATATATTGGCCGATACTACGATTATTCAGAGTATGCCAAACAAGAACTAAATGAGACAAATTATAATAAAAATGAAGTACGGGTTGGGTTTATTGCTCCCCTATGGTTGTTATAAGGTCACATCAATTTTAAAGTTATATCTATTTTCATTGATCAAGAATTCGCTGGGAAAGTTTTCCTTGGTTTACCTAAAAGATTTTTCTTTTTTGGAAAATGTTTAATATAATTGCGCGGTAGTCTTTCTGACCTGCTCTTATTATTTGGTTTATAGGAAACGAAAATTACTCCAGCAATAACCAAAACTGCTGCCATAGGTTTTTCCCAACTAAATGCGTCCTGACCTACCACAATAGCCACTACCGATGCTACAATCGGTTGAAAATTCATATAAATACTTGCCGTTGTAGCTTTTATGTACTTCAAGCCCATGGGCATAAGTAAAAAACCGAGCGCCGTAATAAACACTAAGCAAAAGATAAGAAGTAAGTAGCTATTTAATGTGGCTTTCGCTGTAAAAATGGCCTGTTTTGGAATCGCTGTAATTTCAAAGGGGAGTAACATCATCGCAGAAAATAAAAATGACCATTTAATGACGGTAATCGGTTTGTACTTCACTGAAACGTCCTTAGTAACAATCATATAAATACCATAGCTTAAGGCTGCTAGAAAAGACAAAATAATTCCCAATTTATTATTCGTCGCCAAGGCGCTAGAACCACCATTAAGAATAATTAATGCCGCACCACCGATACTTAATACAACGCCTATAATTTTATTTTTAGTGAATAGCTCTTTTAAGAAAAATATTGACATCAATAATACCAGAATGGGAGTCAATGCCATAATCAAGGAAAAATAAACTGGAGTGGTGTACTGTAACGCTATTGCAAATAAAAGTTGAGTAGCAACAAAGCCGAAGAATCCTCCTATTGCTATAGTGAAGAGATCTCTTCTTGAAACTTTTTCCTTTTTCACAAAGGCTCCGATACCCCAAAATATAATAGCACCAACCGCTAATCGCATAAAAGTATACGAGGAGGGAGTCACCCAATTATCTATTAGCATTTTAGTTATTGGAATGCTCAAGCCAAAAATAATATTTGCTGAAATTATGGATAAATGTCCTTGCAGTTGCTTATTCATAAAAGACGAATTCAAAAATTTTTAAAAGCAGGCTACCACAGCCTAAGAAAGAATACTTAGGTATTTAATTTGTTCAGGATACGCGTTTTATAATCAGACTTATCCATATTATCTTCAACAATTCGCAATTGTTTTAATAACTCTTGGTTGTCGTTCATCATTTCTTTCAATGCTTCAACACCGGCGTTCCAATATTTATGCAGTTCAGGTAATTCATTTTTCGCTTTTTCTGAAAGTTGAAGCTGAGATTTTCGTTTATCCTTCTTATCTCTTACTGACGAAACATAACCTTTATTTTTCATCTTAGTCATGAGATTAACTATAGCAGGATGCGACAATCCAAGTGCCTCTGCTATTTCGGTTACTGTCATTTGTTCGTGTTTTTCAAGAAGTAAAAACACCATATGCCAGTTAGGTTCAATTACAAGGTTTTTTTCTTTATAAAACTCCCTGGTTTGGTAAACAAAAGCATCATTTAACCTTTTTAATCGGGCCGTCAAACCGGGGTACCCCATCTCTACTAAAAAGTCATTTTCCATAAACTACGTAATTGGTTACGCAAATATAATAAATATACGTAACCAGTTACATTATTTTATAAATAGATTAATAAAAAATTCTAAAATGAGCTAATTAAGACGTTTAATGATGAAGATTTCAATGTTGATCAAAATGAGAAAAAGCTCAATATTCGTTGGAACTTTATTTGAGCAGACGAAAAAGAATCGCGAATTCAAAAAGAGCGTAGAATTGAGAAAGAGGAATATTCAAGGTTAGACTTTCTTAGCTGAAATATTTATAATTAGAAAATAAAAAAGGAACAGGTTTAAACCTGCTCCTTTGTAGTAAAGTCTGTTGTGCAATCAAGTCATTTAAACACTACCTCCTGTCAATTCATTAAATATTAAAAGGATTATCAATACTATGCGCAGGCTCTGTAAACCATTTTGGACCTTCTTTTGTCATATAGATATGATCTTCCAAACGCACGCCAAATTCTTCCGGTACCACAATCATAGGCTCAATACTAAAAGCCATTCCTGGTTGTATCTTAATATCATTTCCTCTCAGGATAAAGGGATGTTCATGAATTTCAAGACCGATACCATGACCAGTTCTATGTGGCAATCCGGGTAAACCATAATCAGGTCCAAGTTTGTCTTTTTCTAATTGTACGCGAACCTGATCATCAATATGTCCACAAGGCTGACCCAGTTGTGCTGCGTCAAATGCAGCGAATTGGGCGGCTTTTTCGTTTGTCCAGATTTTCTTTTCCTTATCGGTGGCATCTCCATAGATATAGGTTCTAGTGATATCTGAAATATAGCCGTTATACTGAGTGCCCGTATCCACCAAAACAATGTCATTTTCTTCCAGTGGTTTTGGGGATTTTACTCCGTGCGGAAAACTTGAATCCTTCCCAAATAGAACAATGCAGAAGTAGTTACCACTAGCAATACCCAGCTTTTGATGGGCTTTATGGATAAAGTTTTCAACTTCAGCGGTTGTGATACCGGGTTTTAAAATTCTCGCAGTTGCTTGATGTACTTGCATGGTTAAGTCCATCGGGTATTGAATATGTGCAATTTCAGCTTCACTTTTAAGCATTCTTATGTCTCTGATTAGTTCTTCCGCACTACTAATTTGAAATGCTTTGTGTTCCTGAAAGTGAGAAACCATTGTAAACCGCGTAGAATCATCAACCGCCAAACGCGTACCTTCCGCTACAGCTTCCGCTATTTTCTGAATGGGCGATTCGTGTTCTAACCATGGAATGAGTTCCCCTTTAATTCCAATAAAATCATTAAAAGTGCCAATTTCAAATTCTGGCACCACATACTTAAGACTTCCATCAGCAAAAAGAATTGCGCCAACTAGGCGTTCCGAAGGATTCCATTTTGTATTCGTAAAATAATATAGATTCGTTCCCGCGTTGATATACAGTGCATCCAATCCTTTTTCTTTTAAGGCTGCACAAGCTTTGTCAAGTCTGTCTTGGAATTCTTTTTTATTAATTGGAGCGGGCTTGTTTGTTGGTTCACTTAATTTAGAAAGTTCTTCTTCTGGTGAACTGCCACCAATACCGTATTTTCTGTTACTGTTCATACTTTGTGATTTTTAAAGATTAATCTTGAGGTCTTAGCAATCATGAGATTCACTAAGTCTATAAACCTCATATAGTCGCGATACCAGCAAAACTGGATTGAACCAAACGTATTTGAAACTTGGTATAATTATACTGACAAGTTCTTGAAATTTAAGCAAATTTACGAAGGAGATTTACCAACACCAAAAGAACCTTCAGAGTCTTTCTTAAACAAAAAGCACCTCTCGGCGAGAAGTGCTTTTATAACTGTTAGAAACGATTCTCTTCCTCACCCGGAAATGCCAAAAAAGGCATTTCCGACCTCTCCCGAGGAGAGGTAAATAGGAAACCTCGAGGCATAGCCGTCGGGGAATCTTTAGATTGGAATTTGAACAATTTCTATTTATTTTAATTTTCCTGTTCTACCAGTTCAGGTGTTTCCAGAACATTAAACTTCTCTAATTGTTCTTCTTCCCCTGTAAAATAAGGAAATACGTCCAAAATTGGAGATTCTGTGATAGAAGGGATTGTATAGTCGCCCATAGTTTCTGCCATAGTTTTGGTCGTATTTTCAAAAGCCTCTTTTACATCATTGGCTTGCACCAGCAAATAAATATTTGTCTTTCTTTCCTTCCCACTCTCTTCATCAAGGGCTATCAAAGAAACCTTTGATTTAAACCAACGATCGGAATTCTCGAAAGGATGTACTTCGGAAAAGTTGGCCACTTTTATATTCATGATTCTAAAATCCTCTTCTGTAAAAGTCTTCATTTCTTCGGTAATTCTGGCTTCCGCTTCCGTATAAGATACCGCATCCAATAAATAAGTATCTGTTGTTACTTTCTGCTCTCCTGTCTCGTGTGTTTTTTTGTATTTCACCTTACATTCATACCAAGTTACGCTCATATCAATATTTTTTTTAGGAAGCCAAAAATATGATTTATAATACCTCTGCCCTTAAAAATAAGGAATAGATATTCACAATTTTTTTTTCTTCATTTTATTAGTTTATGCCTTTGTATTAAGTTTGGTTTAACTTCCGTTTAATAGACTTTTCGAAATAGCTGAAAATAAGCTAATAACAAATAATTAGCTTCAAGCCTTAATCCTATGCAGTCTTTTTGAACTTCCCTGATTAGAGTTGACCGTTATTAATTAATTTTCATTGTTAAA
>JBQEAY010000033.1:0-21427 GCA_052105975.1 Aequorivita sp.
GCGGGAAATCCTTCTTGGAAATCCCGCTTTTAAAAATGTTTATCGGACACTAGTGGTTTTTAATATTAAATTTATTATTTAGTTGCAAGTATTTAGGTTTAAGTTATACGAAACCTAAAATAGATTTCCATTTGTTTTTATAAAGGAAAAGGAAATAAAAAGCCACTCCTAAAAGTATTATTACGACTATAAGCAATAAAAAAATATCGGAGATATTTAGATGATCGAGGTGCTGATAATCGATCCATTAATGAAATGTGTAACAATCGGTTTTTTAAAATTTTATTAACCGCATACACTTTTTATCCTTTCAACATAACTGCGATATATGGCGAAAAAACTAAATAGATGATAATAAATAGATAATTAAACAAATAAATAGCGCCAATTTTTCTTTGCTTGCTAGTAGTTTTTTCAAATTCTTTTATAAATCTTTTCCATTTTTTATTAAAATAAAAACCAAAATAGAAAAGTAGTCCCGTTATAAGTATTGTAAAATATGTATTAGTATAATCTTGATAGTTGCTTAAAGAAAAATAATCTTCGATAAAAAACACCAGAGATAGAAACAATAACATATGCATAAATGCTAAAAATATAATAGCTGTAATATGTCCATCTGTCCGCTCACTTTTATAATTTCGGTAAAAACTATAAATAATATAAAAAAAGTATCTCAGATATTTTGGTGGGTTTATGTTTGTTAAAAACTCCTTCATCAATGAAAATTTTTAAGAATTGGCTTAGCAATGAAAGTGTTATCTTTTTCAAAGGTTCGCGTTTCTCGATGCATTTCATCCCTTATCTGCCCAATTGGGCTTTTATACTCTATTTCAAAATCAAGTTCATAGAGTTTTTGACGACTAATTGCTCTATCTCTATCTATCATGGCATCCACTTGTTGTCTTGAAAAACCGCTCATTTCTCCCCAATTGCCAAAGGCACCTCCAGCGTCCATTAAAAATAGGTGCCAGAAATGGCCAATCCTAAACTATTTGACTCTCAGGTCTATATCAAATAACACAAGTAAGATTATTGGATAAAAACCTATAAATATTAAAATAAATAAATAAATAAATAAATGCCACCTTTTATTCTATCTTTTTTTTCTTGGTCATTAAATTCGATTATATATTTTCTCCATTTTTTTTTATACAAAAAAAATAAATAAAAAATTATTCCTATCAAAAGACATACGGGCAATACAACTTCATATTTACCTAACTTTAATAAATTCTTTGGAAAGTTAAATAATAACAATCCCAAAAGAGCCATCATGTGAAACATTGCCAGAAATATTGTAGCTGTAATATGTGCATCTGTTCGCTCACTTTTATAATTTCGGTAAAAACTATAACTAATATAAAAAAGGTATCGCAAATATTTTGGTGGACGTAGATTTATTAAAAACTCTTTCATCAATGAAAGTTTTTAAAAATTGGTTTAGCAACGAATGTATTATCTCTTTTAAAAGTTCTCGTTTCTCGTTGCATTTCATCCCTTATTTGCTCAATTGGACTTTGATATTCTATTTCAAAATCCAGTTCGTACAGTTTTTGGCGATTGATGGTTCTGTTCCTGTCTATCATTGCGCCCATTTGCTGTTGTGAAAAGCCACTAGCTTGCCCCCAGGAACCAAAAGCTCCGCCAGCATCCATTTAGAAAAAGTTTATTTCATATAATCAATTCCAAAAAATTCATCTAAAATAACTGGGTAAAGAGCTAAACTAAAGCATATAAATAAATATATAAATAAATAAATAGTTCCTATTATTCTATCTTTTTTTTTAAATAACTGAATTCTTTAACATAATTCTTCCATTTTTGTTTATACAAGAATAAGAAGTAATGAAAAAGTAAAATTATCAATGAAGTAGTGATAATCTCAATATTAGAAAATATTATCATATCGGAACCAATAATATCAGCAAAAAAAAACAACACAACGACATGTGGTATAGCTAAAAATATTGCTGCCGTTATATGTGCATCGGTACGTTCGCTTTTATAGGGTCTATACCAACTATATGCTATATAAAAAAGATACCTTAGATATTTTGGCGGATGTAATTTTGACAACCATTCCTTCATCAATGAAAGTTTTTAAATATTGGCTTAACAACGAATGTGTTATCCTTTTCAAAGGTTCTTGTTTATCGTTGCAATTCATTCCTTATCTGCTCAGTGGGGCTTTGATGTTCTATTTCAAAGTCTAATTCATAAAGTTTCTGGCGACTAATTGCTCTATCTCTATCTATCATGGCATCCACTTGTTGTCTTGAAAAACCGCTTATTTCTCCCCAATTGCCAAAGGCACCTCCAGCGTCCATTAAAAAATAGGTTCCTGAAATCGCCCAGCCAAAACCAAAGATAAAGGCTACTATACCCATGGTAATATCCTATGAATTTTAATATAAACATCTTGTTGATTGGATAGATCATTTGTTGTATTACTTTTTATATTTACAATCCTTTTCCTTATTAAAAACACAATTTTCTTATATAAATTATTTAATTTCTTTGAAATAGCTATCTAAATGGAGAATCTTCTATAATTCTATATATGCTCAATGGCAAAAGAATAATTAGTATAATAAATAAATAAATAAATAGTACCTATAAGTCTATCTTTTTTTTTAAAATGGTTGAACTCTATTATATATTTTTTCCACTTAATTTTTGGCCAAAATAATATGTAAGTTACAATACCAATAGCAAAAAAAATTGGTAATACTATCTCAAACTTACTGTATCTTAAAGTAAGGTTTTCTCCAAAATTTAAAATTAAACCTAAAGCTAAAAGGCTGTGAATAAACCACAGAAATAAGGATGCCATCATAGGTGCATCAGCTCTATCACTTTTGTATGGTCTATACCAGCTATAAACAATATAAAAAAAGTATCGCAAATATTTAGGTGGTTTTATATTCGTTAAAAACCTATTCATCAATGAAAGTTTTTAAAAATTGGATTAGCAACGAATGTTTTATCTCTTTTAAAAGTTCTCGTTTCTCGATGCATTTCATTCCTTAATTGTTCTATTGGGCTTTTATACTCTATTTCAAAATCAAGTTCATAGGGTTTTTGACGACTAATTGCTCTATCTCTATCAATCATGGCATCCACTTGTTGTCTTGAAAAACCGCTCATTTCTCCCCAATTACCAAAGGAACCTCCAGCGTCCATTAAAAATAGGTGCCAGAAATGGCCAATCCTAAACTATTTGACTCTCAGGTCTATATCAAATAACACAAGTAAGATTATTGGATAAAAACCTATAAATATTAAAATAAATAAATAAATAAATAAATGCCACCTTTTATTCTATCTTTTTTTTCTTGGTCATTAAATTCGATTATATATTTTCTCCATTTTTTTTTATACAAAAAAAATAAATAAAAAATTATTCCTATCAAAAGACATACGGGCAATACAACTTCATATTTACCTAACTTTAATAAATTCTTTGGAAAGTTAAATAATAACAATCCCAAAAGAGCCATCATGTGAAACATTGCCAGAAATATTGTAGCTGTAATATGTGCATCTGTTCGCTCACTTTTATAATTTCGGTAAAAACTATAACTAATATAAAAAAGGTATCGCAAATATTTTGGTGGACGTAGATTTATTAAAAACTCTTTCATCAATGAAAGTTTTTAAAAATTGGTTTAGCAACGAATGTATTATCTCTTTTAAAAGTTCTCGTTTCTCGTTGCATTTCATTCCTTATCTGCTCAATTGGGCTTTGATATTCTATTTCAAAATCCAGTTCGTACAGTTTTTGGCGATTAATGGTCCTGTCCCGGTCAATCATTGCGTCCATTTGCTGTTGTGAAAAGCCACTAGCTTGCCCCCAAGAACCAAAAGCACCTCCAGCATCCATTAAAAAATAAGTTCCAGAAATTGCCCAACCGAAACCGGGGATGAAAGCAACTATACCCATTGTTATATCCAAAGAATTTTTAATATAAACATCTTTTTGATTAGAATCATTATTATTATATGCATCTGTCATGTTATAGATTGACACACCTGTTGAAATTACGAAACAAATCCTTCCAGTCCATTTCCAAGCATTAGCTGCTTTTGCTCCACGAGCCTCAGCCCAGCGCTTACTCGTTTTTAAACTATTGCGCTTAAAAGCGTTGTCTGCATTCTCAATCTCTCTAAAGTTGTGCCATTGGCCGTCCAATGCTTTCCACTTACCGTCTACCAGACTACCGCCCGTAAATGGGTTTTGCATTCCATATTTATAATGCTGCGACATGGAAAATGCTTCTAATGTACCAGCAATGGTACCTACTGCTCCACTACCATTTTGAATAAAATTGAAGTTGGGATCTGTATAGACCATACTGCGGTCTAAATTAAGCATTTTTTGGTATTCTTGGTCGTAGAGTTCAGCAGTTTCATAGGGAGTAAGGCCACTATCGTCTATATAAGTAATTCGCTTTTGAGTTGTGGGGTCTAAGGCGAATAAATGTACGGCTGGTTTATTATTGCTTTCTGAAGTTTGCTTTATTTCGAGGCTTATTTCACTCTGAGACGACATTTCGATCCATTCCCAACCATTGAAAACAAGAAAACCATTTACAGATTCTCGTACGTAATCCTCCGCAGTAATTTTACCGTCAGACGCAAATTCATCTGGAGGCAACAATTCCATAAGCTCCTTACGTGCACGTTCCACATTGTCGCCATATCCATTCATGGCCATATCTATATGATACATTTTTTCTGAGAGTGCGGTGCGGGTATTGTCCACTTCACGCCTAAAGGCGTGTGCTACTTCCTTAGGCAGGTTTTCTACATTTGGTCTGCCTTGCCTTGCCTGTTTCATAGCTCTTTGCGCCAAAGGTTTTAAAATGCTATCCAATTCCCTTAAAGTTTCGTTGCTGGTGTAAATTGTGCACATTTTTATTGTGATTTTTGTGGCCAGTTGTTTTTAAAATTTACGCTGTTAAGCTTCATGGTTTCTGCAGATATCTTTATCCGCAACTTTATGGGATCGGCACCCACGTGGCTATAATGCCCACTTAACTTTGCGCAATAGGCGTTTGTAAAGAGTATGGTCATCATATTACCGCTGCCGTCCGGTTCGGGAAATAGAAGCTTTCCATTCTTTGTCATTGAAGGTTCTACCATCCACGAAATGAGGGAGGTGTCTGATGTAAATTTTAGCGTTATCAATAAAATCCCACCTCGAGGGGCGCCACTTGGTTTACCGCTATGGTCGAGCTGCTGCTCAAAATCGAAGGTACATTCCTGTACCTCGTATTTCTTGTCATCTATAAGAAGTTTGGCTGAAAAAGACATAAATGTATATTTAGAGTGAGAAAAAGGTGTAAAAAAAGGGATGCGATTGCACCCCTTTTGCTAATATAAAATCATTGCATTGGGCAATGCAATCAATATTACATTGGCCAGTCGTTCACGTGCTCGCCTGTACCCATTGCTATGGAACGGGCGGAGATCACTAAGGACTCGCTCATTGGTTCTTTGTCTGTACTATGGAAGTTCTCGATGTACTTAACCATATATCCTTCAGTAAACTTAAGCTCCTTGGAAGTTGCTTCGTTATCGCGCTTAAGGAATTTTACGGAACCGTCTCTACGTTCAAAGTTGTTAAACATCCACTCAGCAAGGCTGGTGTCATCAGTAGATTCTACGGTCAGTTTAATACGACCGCCACGGGTTACGGAAGAAGGTCTTCCGGTTGCATCTGTTTCTTGGAAAAGATCGTAACTACAGTTTAGTACATTGTACTCTTTTCCGTTTAGACTTAATTTTGCTTTAAATGACATAATAATTCGTTTAAGTTAATTAATGGCAATATTGCCTGATAAATATTAAATATGTTATAAAGATAACAATGTTAATAGATCTAATTGTTAAAGAACTTTTAAATCGATAAAACCTTAAATGTCAAAGTTGTCGAACACTAGATTATTACTGACTTGATAAAGAATGTTAAAGTTTTATTAATTTGAAATTACCTTATATATGGACTAATTGTTAGTATTCTTTAGTGATAAAAAATTCTCTTTTGAAGATGCTTAAGCGTACATAAATTAGCAACAAGGGCTCAAGTTGAATGATTATATGACATTAAAATCCACATCTAATTAAGAACTATAAGATTAATTACAGCTTATATAACGTTGAATTTCAAAACTCTAACTAATAATAAAACTATGGAGCTTTTTAAGATCTGAACCTAAACTGAGCACATTCCAAAAAAGTCTTTCGTTCCAGAAATTGATGAAACAATCTGAATATCCCACTCATAAATTAACTAAATAAAGTTAGGAATGAAATGTTTGGCTATTCGAAAACGAAATTTTTCTAGATTATCTTGTTAAGATTAGAACAAAAAAATAGGGATGCGTTGGCATCCCTAAGAGCTATTTTGTAAACTCAATATTTTAATCTGTTAATTATCTTGGCCAATTATTTACGTGATCTCCTGATCCCATTGTGATAATTCGAGCGGAAATTACTAAGGCCTCGTTCATTGGTTCAGTATCTGTGCTATCAAAAGTTTCAATGTACTTTACCATATAACCTTCTGTAAATTTTAGTTCTTTAGAAGTGGCTTCATTGTCGCGTTTAAGAAACTTGATTGAGCCATCACGACGTTCAAAATTGTTAAACATCCACTCTACAAGACTGGTATCTTCAGTAGATTCAATGGTTACTTTAATTCTTCCACCACGTGTAACGGACGAAGGTCTTCCCGTCGCGTCTACTGCTTGAAAAAGTTCGTAACTGCATTCCAGTACGTTATATTCTTTTCCGTTTAAGTGTAATTTTGCTTTGAAAGACATAATCTATATCGTTTTTTAAAATAAAAAATAGCAATAGTGCTGTATGGGTTATTAAAACCTCCTAAAGGTATATAAAAAATCCATAAGAAGAATTAGGTTTAACTAAAACCTCAGTCAGCTTTAACCTTATCCTCTTCAACGCGTTGACATATAATAACATTGTCTTCACGGATTCCATTACTTTCAACGGTCCTGGCAAAATCTATGTATTTCATCACCGTGTACCAACTTGGTTTTTTATAAAAAATCCAACCATTCGGCTCGTTGCTTGGGTTTAAAAAAACAATCTTGCTCTCTGGATGACGATCGTTATAATCATTAATAAAAAAGTAAAAAAGACGACCAAACTCCATTTTTTCTGGGGCCTTGAGTCTAAAGTTACTAAGTTCTGCGGTTTTATCATCTTTATGGAATTCAAAAGAAATAACTTGTGGATTTATTAGTTCTTCATCTTTTGGGTCTCTGATATTTTTTCCGATAGGATAAAACCACTTCTTATAAATTGGTAAGGGAATAGTCATCGCAAATTCATAAGTTTTTATTACCAACATCGGAATTAAAAACCACAAAGCCGCTCCAAGGAATACAAATTTATATTCCGGTTTAAACATATTTGTAATAAAAAAGAAACCGATCAAACCGATACACGCAATGGCTATGGTAAAAATAAACTCTGACCAAAAGCTCCCAGTTTTTTCAGAAAGTACTTCAAAATGTTCCCTGCTAACGTACACGTGCAAAATCCCCAAAAGAAGGAATATAAACTGGAATGCAAATAAATTATGTAATGGAATATTGTTTAGCACATGTGGATTACTAATCAAGGCAGTTAGTGCAAAAAGTGCGACCATCACAAGCAGATAAATAAGAACTTGCTTTCTCTTTTTAGCAAACAATTTCTTAATGCCTTTCATAAAAACCATTAGGATAACACCAATCACTAAAAATATAATTGACATTTTTATAACTTCTGGACTAAAGTTTGAGAATCTTGATAGTATCATAGGCTAGTAGTTAAACCCATAATTGCGGGCTCTTCATCATTTAATAAAAAGTTGTTTCCATCGCTCATGGCTTCAACTTTGGTTTTTACTTCCATTTCCATAGGAATAAAATAATCGTAAAAAGTAGTTATAAATCTCATCCAAGAGCTGCCTTCTACAAAATGTTTAACATTTTTTTTGCTCACAGGGCCAATACGAACTTCAACTTCTGGACAAAGAATGGTAGATTCCTCTACGCCTAATACCATATCGACTCCTAGTTTATCCTTTAAATCGTCTTTATTGACATAAAGTGAATAGGGCTGCATACTTTTTATAAATTTCACCTTTTCACCAATAATTTTTTCGAGACAGAGCGCTGTAAGCTCCAAATCTCCAGAAATTTTGTGAGCGTAGGGAAGGAGTTTTATCAATTTCATTACAAATTCTGCGGGAAGGCTAGGATCTATTTGCCAAAACCTCAGCAAAAAATTGTTCTTTATATCGGAAAATCTATTGATTAAAGCGCGCTCTTCTTGCTCAATAGTTACAAATTGATTAAAAACTTCATTCTCAATTGGCTGGAAAAACTTACGCGCCTCCTTTTCCTCATGTTTTTGTTTTTCCCTCTTTTTTTGATAAGACATTCCCTTTAAATTGGGATCTGAAGGGTCGTGGAAAACTCCTTCAGGGAGACTATCATAAATCCCGTTCCGGGTAAGATTGAGATTGAGCGTATAATTTTGGGTATTGAGAAGCGAGTTTTTAAGATTTAATATATCTCTTCTGTAAGGACGCTTAAAAGTACTAATGTTTTGAATGGTAAAATCTGTGATTTCGGCACCTGAATTTTCAGTTATTTCCGAAACGAGCGCTTCCGCACGAATATCGGCATAAACAGATTTTAATTCTTCCAGAATCTCTTCAAGTCCCGTTTTAACCATATTACTGCTCTTCGGTCAAGTAAATGTCCAATGGTTTTCTACCAGCATGCATAAAGCGCTCCTGCCACCAATCATCTTTTAGGTTACTAATTTTAACCCCTCTATATTTTTCTGGCCCATCATAGCCAGAGGCACTTACAAACATGTCATTCTGAAGATAAATACCTACGTGGGTAATTGTTTTATCTCTTGAATTTGGTTTTTTAAAGAAAAGAATATCAGCTTCCTTTAAAAATTCCTGCCCAATAAATTTATCGGTAGATTTAGCCTTGTCCATTTTATTCGATGTTCTTTCTAATAGATAGCCATAAACGTCAACATAACAATGCTGTGCAAAGGCAGAGCAGTCTATTCCTCTTTTGCTTTCACCACCCATCTTATAAGGTGTGTCAAGCCATTCATCCACAAATTCATAAAGTTTTAAATTTGTGATTTCTTCAGGAGCCACTCCCAAAATTTCAGCGTATTTAATTTGAATTGGCAATAATTCAGGTTCTTTTGGCATAAGTGGAATAGTGTCCACTATAACCTCTGGGGTTGTAGCTTGTACTTTGTTTTTGGATGTTCCGCAGCTGGCCATCAGGAATACCAAAGTCAGGATAGAAAATAGTAGGTAAGTTCTCTCTTTCATAATCGGATATTTTTCCTACAAATATATAAAAAGGTTCTATATGAAAGCAACTTTGGTTTTTTAAAAGATTCTTAATGATTGAAAGCTATAATTCATTAATTTGCACTTAAAATTAAAAACATATTTTAATCCAATGGCCAAAAAATTCTATTCCTTACCATTAAAGCCTATTGCTTTTACTACAAATAACGAACACGAAACATGTTCAATAAAGGATTCTATTGGTGCGTTTCTTCATCTGCTGTCCACTACTTATTTTGGTGAATGCACTTTTGACGAAACCTTTGGCAATGCTTTATGGGATGTGGACTTTGATAATTTAACAAGTAATGACAGACTTAGAGGAATTATTACAGATTCTATTCAAGACAGTATTAATCAATACGAAAAAAGACTTGGAGGAGTGGACGTAGAGATTAAATTAACTCAGGAAACTTCTTCGATAAGAACTAATCAAACTATTGCTCGCAAACGAATTGATATCTATATTACTGGAAAAATTAAACAGACAAACGAATCGTTTTCTTATGTGGAGAGTTTTTATATCGCACCCATATCATTTTGAGTTCATAAAGATAACAGGAAACAGTTTCACATTTTTCAAACCGCAAAAAAAAACTGATAGATTTACTTCTAAAATGAGTCTTATTGAATCCATATCCACTTGAAAAAGCTGTTTTTAAGATAATTTTTCAGTTAAATTCAATTTGATAGATAGGACGTTTCAAAGGAATATCTTGGATAACCTTATCTAGTTTTATGATGAGAGATTCTTCGACGAATTCAGGAAAGAAGTCTAGCCCAATAAGCCTTAGGCGAGTTGAAAATTAAAATAGGATAGTGTTTCAGCATGGTTTTGATCCTTCATCACAGCAGACTACAACCCAAGTTATTGGGTAAAAGCTTCATTGAAGTTAAATGTAATAATTAATTATCCATAAAATATCTATGTATATTAATTACCAGCGAAAATTGATGTTGGCCAACTGCGTGAAAAGGGCTGCTATTTGTTGAGATGTTGTAGCCATAGAATAGATTGATTTCCCCAAAAACTCCTAAACCTACCTTTGGAGTAATTACGAGGTCGTTTTGTTTAAAATCAGTTTGGTATTTTACTTCCAATGCTACATTAATTAACATCGCGTTGGCTTCGAACCCCACTTTCAACCCATAAACATCGTCTAGTTTATTTGGCGTCCACTCTAAGGCTGTGTAAAAATCCTTAGAGAAAAATCCTGTGCAGCCAAATCTTTGTGTATGAAGCGCTACTCCCAGCTCTGTGTAAAGTGATTTTTGAAATCCCGCTCCGACACGGATAGAAAAATGTTTATCTTCAATAATTCGGTTATTCATCATTCGAAGTTGAGGGATACTATCACTAACTATTTCTTGAGCAAAACCACTAAATCCAACAAATATAAAAAGGTAATAAAAAATTATATATTTCATGTTAATCTCTATTCGTATTTAATCAATTGAGTACGGTTAACACATCTCGTGGTTTCAGGAGAATATTTTATTACAATTTACAGTCCTAAATTTCTTTATTATTTCTAAAAGTAAATACAAAACTCGAAATTATCTGCATATTTCCATTGCGGGTTATAAATTTAAATGGCGAATTTGCTAAAAATTAAATGGAAGTCGAATTAAAAAAAGCGACGGCTTCTATTTTTTAAATCTAAGTTTTCGCTTAGATATCTCTCTATAAACAAAGACTTTAACACCTTGCTCTCTATTTTATATTAAAAATGAACACCTTAGGCTGAAATATATTTTCTTCAATAATTGAGATAATATACCTATTTTCATCGCTCAAAGCTTTTCGAAAACAGCGATTATGATATCGATTTATAAAATAAAGCCAAAATTCCAACAACTTTTAAAACCGATATTGATTGGGTTGCACCGTTGGGGAATTACGGCGAATCAAATTACAATAGCTTCGGTGGTATTATCATTTTTAATTGGAGTTGCATTTTGGAATTCCTCACAATATCACATATTGTTCTTGGTGGTTCCTATTGGGCTTCTCATTAGAATGGCTTTGAATGCGCTCGATGGGATGATGGCGACAACTTATAACCAGCAATCAAAAAAAGGAGAGATACTTAATGAGCTTGGTGATGTGTTTTCAGATGTCTTTATATTTTTTCCATTGCTAAAATATGAGGCCGATATTCTCTATCTCGTCGTAATTTTTATATGTCTGGGAGTAATTAACGAATTCGCCGGCGTATTGGGAAAAGCAGTAAGTGGAGAACGACGCTACGATGGCCCGATGGGGAAAAGTGATAGGGCATTTGTTATAAGCGTATTAGCACTTCTGTATTTCTTTTCTGTCAATTTGGGCAATGCTTCTTTTTGGATCTTTATAGTTTTAAATGTGTTGATATTGTTAAGTACTTTTATTCGAATTAAAAAATCACTGCAATAATTATAGCTTCACATCATTTTAAAAACCACCAACTCTGATTTCCCCAGTAAATAACTAAAAAACTTTATCTAAATGAAAGATATTCTCAGCAGTGAAATATTTAAAGACAACGCGCTAATGAGTATGGTTGGCGTTATTTTTGCAATCCTTGTTTTGGCTACCATCCTTATTTTTGTAATCCAGAAAATCAATCCCAAGTTTGATGCAACCGAGCTTAAGGCGCGAACAAAATCGTGGTGGGTAATGGCTACAGTCTTTATTGTCGCCACGCTTTTCAATACGGAAATCTCTTTTATTGCAATTGCATTTCTATCGTTTATCGCATTTCGAGAAATGTATTCTATGCTTGGGTTTAGGCAAGATGACAGACGTGCAATCTTTTGAGCGTTTATTGCCATTCCCATTCAATATTATTTAGCCTATATAGGTTGGTATGGCGCTTTTATTATTTTTATTCCCGTGATGATGTTTTTGCTCTTGCCGCTTCGAATGGTATTAATTGGTAACACCCAAGGAATCGTAAAATCCATTTCCTCCCTTCAGTGGATTTTAATGCTAACGGTTTTTGGATTGAGCCATATGGCTTTTTTACTTTCTTTACCCGTGTTGGATGGATTTAAGGTAGGAGGGAGGGGACTTCTCCTGTTCTTGGTATTCTTGACAGAGTTTAATGATGTCTTGCAGTTTACGTGCGGAAAATTATTCGGAAAACATAAAATTCTTCCAAAAGTCAGCCCGAACAAAACTTGGGAAGGTTTCTTGGGAGGCCTTATAATTACGACCATCCTCGGCTATTTCCTAGGTTTCCTAACACCGCTCTCAACACCCGTAATTTTTTTTGTTAGTTTTATGATTGCTCTAGCCGGTTTTGTCGGTGATGTGGTGATGTCTGCGATAAAACGCGATGTAGGAGTTAAGGATACTGGTGCTGCTATTCCAGGTCACGGTGGCGTTCTCGACAGAATTGATTCCTTGGCGTATACCGCTCCAGTCTTTTTTCATCTAATTTATTATATCTGCTACTAAGTGAAGAAGTTTATACTGCAAATTACCTATGGATTTTTCATCAGATATTTTCTGAAGATTGTCGTTGGCGTCAATTTCCCCGAAAGAAATTTTTTACGCGACGTAGAACAGTTTATAATTATAGCTAATCACAACAGCCATCTAGACACGATGACCTTGATGGCCGCAATGCCGAGATCGATACTCCATAGAGTGAAGCCAGTTGCGGCTATCGATCATTTTGGAAAGACAAAATTGCAAAAAAAGCTTAGTGATTTTTTTATAAACACCTTGTTGATTCAGCGAAAACGAGATAAGGAGAATCCAGAAAATGATCCTATTTCCCAAATGGTCGCAGCTTTGGATGCAGGTTATTCCCTGATTCTTTTCCCCGAAGGAACACGCGGAGAACCAGAAAAGCTTCAGGAATTTAAAGCGGGAATCGCACTCTTATTGTCCGAAAGAAGAAAAACACCTTATATTCCAGCTTACTTAAAAGGGATGGGTAATGCCATGCCGAAAGGAGATAATTTAATAGTGCCTCACCAGGCTTCACTCAAATTCGGAAAACCCAATCGTATAAGTTCACTTGAAATAGAAGATATTATGCAGGAAGTAAAATTAAGTTTTGAGACTTTAAACGTTTAGGAACATAGCAAAAATGAAAAGGACACTATTCTTACTAATCATAATTCCAGCTTTATTACTGTTTCTGTCTGCCTGCAATTCTAATAGTTCTAAATCGACAGATATTGAAATTTCAGAATATATTGATCCTTTTTTAAATGCGGGCTCTGAGAATTACGAAGTGAAAGTTGTGATGCCTCCAAATTATGACTCTTATTATTTTAAAGAAAATTTTATAAACGGAGGGATATTTATTTTAAAAGCTATTGAAAGTGAAAGTAAACTCTATCGTAGTCGCAGAAAACTTGGCTTAAACTCGTATGATCTTTTGCGATTAGACAAATTTGGTAATACCACCGGTGTGCTTGAAGGTAGCAATACTATCAAAAAGGATGGAACTATTCTTGAAAATAATCATTATAGTAACTGGGTAATTGATAATGATAGTACTAAATATAGTTACGACAAACCTGAAATTCGGGATAGGGAAGCTCCCAAAAATTTTAATAGTCAATTCTCTAAACTCTATAATAATGCTACCAATGTGTATTACGATTATCAGAGTGTATATTTTAAGAAAAACAAGAATTGGATAAAATTGCCGGACGATGAAAACTCAATAAATGATAGCCTAAAGAAGGTTTCTCCTGAAATAAAAGGTCGAGATAGAATGAAGCGAATTGAAGATGTCCATGCTTATTATCTTACCAATCCCCATCAAAAAAATGAAGCTTCACTAGTAGATTTTGGATTTACTGTGGATTATTATAATGATAAAATCTATTATATAACCATAATGACACCTTATAGGGAGGAAATAAAAATAAAGTGGCCTGGAGAATTCGAGTTATATCAAATTTCAAAAGGCATCAATAGCAGAACAGATGTGCTTTTTTTAAGAAGTTTTGAGCGAAACGGAATGCTTGCTATTGGTCCTAAAGATAGTCTTCAGCCTGAAGTTAAATATAATAATGTAACTTTTAAATCAAAAAACAAGAAGCAATATTTAGATAAATTTCAAATATCCGAAGCTTACCAAAAATGGGCTTCAGAAAAGCAAAATAATCAAAAATGACCTCCAGTAAAAAAGAAAACTATATACTTTTTATTTGTTTGGCAATAGCTGTTCTAGGTTATTTTTTATGGCGAAATCGATACGAAAATATTCCTGGATTTGAACAACTGGAGGATTCAAAGCTATTTAAAATCCATACTGTTTTCGAAACTTATAGACCATTTTCAATTGGATTGGGATATCCATATGATACGAAAATGATGAAAAATAAAAAAGGAGAACACTTTCTTTTAGCTTCAAAAGAACGCTCTCATGATTATAAATCAGACACACTTTATTATGCGTTTGATCCAAATGGGCTAACATTAAGACTAAAGGATAGCGCGGATTTTCTATTCACCTCAATGTATTATACCAAGTTTACTTCTGGTAATGATGACTACGATTATGTTGTTCGTAATAAATTTGTTAGACTTGCCAAGCAAGTAAATAATCCAG
Source organism: Aequorivita sp. (assembly GCA_052105975.1). GTDB lineage: Bacteria > Bacteroidota > Bacteroidia > Flavobacteriales > Flavobacteriaceae > Aequorivita. The sequence continues at coordinate 14,971 of JBQEAY010000033.1, forward strand.
AAGTTTTTCATATTAAAAACCAATTTTACATACCTTGGTTTCTAGATAATCTCAGTGGTATTTTTTGTTGGAATTTAGACGAATCCAGATGTTCTACAGGCGATAGAAGCGCTGTGTATTATGTAAATCTCCATTTAAAAAATGGAGAATTTAAGATAAAGCTTCCTGGAAATGAACATAGCTCATATGTAACGGTTTACTATGCAAACGATCCAGAAAAGGATCAAATAGTATATTTACAATATCGCAATAAGTTAATTGCTATAGAGTCAGTGGGTCCGTTGTGAGCAGATTACTTTATAAAAAGTAAATTGACAATATTCCATTTACAGCGCCATATTATTTAATAGTTTTGTTTCCTAATTACGTGATGCTATTATAGTTTGGATTTTTAAATTTCAACTTTTTATTATTAGTCCACATTATAAAAAACCCTTATTTTTGAACGGAATGGTTTCTTAAAAAAAATCATTTTTTTTATTACACCCGAAAAAAAACCTACTTAAATGTACGCTAATAACGAAGAAGATATAAAAACCCGAATGATCCAGAAAGCGGCTTCTATTTGGGGGATTGCTCCTAAGGATATTGATAGCTCCTTTGACCCGTTGGTATCGCTGCTCATTGGCGCCTGTGCTTCTGAAATTGGAAAAATTGAAGGAGAAATACATAATTCCCAGACCCGTATTACGGAGCGACTCATACAACTTATGACGCCCGAAGCAATTCATGGTGCTCATCCCGCACAAGCTGTTGCCTTTGCTGAACCCGTGGAGAAGGTGATGACACTGTGTCCGGAAAATCAATTGGTTTTTTTAAAAAAAGTTAGATCAAAAGATGCTGGTACATTTCAAAAAAATCTCTTTTTATCTCCTGCGCGATCTATGCGGCTTATTGATGCGGAGATAACACACGTTATAAGTGGAAATAGGCTTTTTTCACAGGACTCAATAAACGGAAAAAAAATTGTGGGTCCCATAACGAATCGGGCAGAGCCATCAAAATTGTATTTGGGCATTAGAAGCAATTACGAGAACATCCCCCTAATGGATGTTTCATTTTATTTTGAACTCCAAGATCCGTCATTGAATGAGCTCTTCTATCATCATCTTAAGAATGCGATTTTCACCTTAGATAAAGAAAAACTGACTACAATAGAAGGTTTTTACGACAATTACGAAAGTGAGCGCATAAATATGGAAGCATTTTTTAACTCTGTTACCAATAAAACAAAAACCATTGAGGATAGAACAAATCAATATTTCAAGAAAAATTTTATTTCCGTTAAATCACTTTCCTATTTAACCAAAAAAGGTAGTATTCCTAAAGGATTACTCAGCGATGCCGATATTGAAAAATATGGAGAAATAAAAGATCTCAATTGGCTAGAATTGGAATTTCCAAGGATTATAGATAGTGCGGTGTTGGAACAGGTATTCTGTACCCTTAATGCTTTTCCTGTGCTCAATAGGAAACTGAATGCATTTTCGTATCAGCTTAAGGATTTTATCAATATAATTCCAATCCAAACCAATGACATGTTTTCTGATATCAAGGTTGTTGAAAACACCGATGGCAGATCCTATCAAATGCGCCATAACAGCACTTCTGCAAGTCAAAAAGGAACTTTCGTAATTCGTGAAGATCAAGCTGGGAAACTGGATTCACGAAATGCAAAACAGTTTATAAGCCATATGATGGAGCTTATGAAAGAGGAAAGTGCATCTTTTTCTTTCTTGGGGAGTGATTTTTTGCAGAGCAATATCAATAAACTAAATCAAACTATATTACTGCTAGAAAAAAGAGCCGAAGACCTTACCGAAAAAACTAGAGAAACAGTATATATTTCAGTAAAACCATATAAGCCTAGAGAAACGCTTATGATAGAATATTGGACAACAGATGGCAGCTTGGCAAATAAAACAAAAGCCGGTACAGTCTTGGCCAACTATGAAGGGACCGATCTTAAACAAAACGGTGCGGTGTTGCTAACCACTACCTTTAACGGAAAAGATAGTTTAAGTATGGAGGAACGTCTTAATAATTATAGAAGTTCCTTGCTTTCCAGAGATAGGATTGTAACCAAACAAGATGTAGGCGCACTTTGCCACTCACTTTATAATGATAAAATCAGCAAAGTTGAAGTTGAAAAGGCATATACTGCTGATTTTTCAACAAATAAAGGTGTTTTGCCTTGTATGAAAATCACGTTGTATGCTAACAAAAGCAACAAATTGAATGAAAAGGAATGGCAGTTGCTCAATAACAATTTGCTTACTATCCTTGAAAAGAAATCGGTAAATGTATTTCCTTATGTTATTGAAATGAAAACATAGAATCATCGGATTCATTAAGTCTTTAAGAAAATTTAAGAAAATTTAACCTTTTAATCTTTAGAGTATATTATTTTTGTCCATAGTAAAGATTTTAAGAGTATATTTCATTTTTGTATATTTATGATTCCTCCGCCCTTCTTGGCCTTACCTGTGCAGGAAATTCAACCTTAATTTTTTGAAAAACCCCAAACACATGGAAAAACCAAATACTCCCTATAACTATCATCTCGATAAAACGGTTCTCTTGTTTTTCGGCATTACTTTTTTAGCTTTTGGATCTTTATTTGCCTACAAACTTGCTACAAAGGAAGATTGCGGTATCGTTCAATTTAAGACCGATGCTAACACCTATAAAGTTGGCGAGCTAATTCGTTTTACAGATTATTCCGAAGGCGCCGAAAAGTGGAAATGGGATTTTAATGATAGCACCGAGCTAAGAACCGAGCGCAGTCCATACCATACTTTTTCAAAACCTGGTAAATACGATGTTAGGCTAACCGTCAATAAAGGTTGTGAGGTAACTAAAACGATAACCATAGAAGAAAAAGAATTTGTATTGGACTCTACTAAACTTCCAAAATTTGAAATACCTACCCAGACTATGGTAGGTCAAGAAATAAAAGTAAAGGACAATACCTTGCGAGCCAATACTTGGGAATGGCGATTTGGAGAAACCGCAACAGTAAACTCCTATGAGAAAGAAGCAAAGTATACCTACAAAGAGTCCGGCTTAAAAACAATTTCCTTGGTAATAAACGGCGAACTTAAACATATGGGGAAGCAGAAAATAAAAGTATTGCCAGAACCGAAGAAAAAGGAAGATATTGGCTTTGTAAAAAGTAATGACGAATTAGACTCCGATGTTAAAATGGCTCCGGATATTGGAGTTGACGATAAAGAGGAGAAAAAGATAGAAAAAGCACCTTATATTGGACCCAAAGAATTTGGAGCAAAACTTGTGAAAGTCGCAGACAAAAAGGAGAACTTCCAAATCTTTGCGCCTTATATGTGTAATAATCTGAAAATGTCTGTAGTTGTTAATAAGAAAAAGCAAGACTTCGATGTTTTCTGCCAAAAGATAAGAGGTAGAACAATCACGGTTAAAGATGTAGAAATTGTCCGTGACAAGGAGACAAACTGCATTACTAATGTTATAATAGACGTATCAAAAGGATGGTTTTAAAATATGGAGAATCAAACAAAAGAACACAATAGAATAAACTGGATTGATGGGATGAAAATAAACAAATCCCATTTTATCGGTCAGGATAACGCCACAATCAGATTGCTGCATGAATCCCTATTGAAGGATATTTCAGCAGTTAATTTTGGACTGTTGCCCGATCCTTCTACAGAAGATGCTGTGGACATGGTGCTTTCCATGGATGGTCAGAATACAGTTCATGTTACCTTAAACAGGTGTAGGGCTGTCACACAAGGTGGTTTCCTCATTAATATAACAAAGACTGAAAGTGAACAGCTTACCTCAGCGAATAAAGTTATAAAAGGAGAATACACATTTGATGAAGCTGGAGGCGAATGCTACATCGTTCTCACAATTCATCCTTATAACAGAATTCCGATTGGCAGGGCTGACGAGAAAGAGGAACCGCCACGTCACCCGTTTATTATACCTGAGTACACCTTAGATATTATTCCTTCGGAAAACATAAACAGGAGTGAGTTTGGGATGTATCATATTACCATTGGTAAAGTGATTAATATTGATGGCAAAATAGAATTTGAAGAAGATTTTATTCCGCCTTGTACCTCAATTCAAAGTCACGAGGATCTTAAATATACCTACGTTGAGATCGATACTTTTTTGAATGCAATGGAACGTTATTGTTTGCAGATAGTTCAGAAAATTTTTCAAAAGAAACAGGCCAATGATCTTGCAGTAATGGTAAAGTACATTACAGAAAATGTAGTATTGCATTTAGGCGGGCAGCTTTCACAGTTTCGTTTGCAGGACAGGTACAATCCGCCCATTTGTATGATAACCAAACTAATGGCATTGGCTCGCGTTATTAAAAACAGTATGGATGTTTACGTAGGCACTGGGAAAGAAGAGCTGCTTAATTATCTATCAGATTGGTGCGATGTAAACCAAGGGGCCTTTGAAAATGTGCTAGTTGAAATGATAGAACTTGAGTATCAACATACGGATATTAATAAAGCATTATCAAAAGTTTCTGCCTTTACTAAACTTATGTTATCCTTGTTTAAAAAGCTTAATGAATTGGATTATATCGGTAAAAAATCTGATTCCAAAATATTTGTAAAAGAAGAAATAATTGCTAAAAATGAAGTCAAGAATAGAAGAAGTTTCTTACTTGATTAAATGATACCCCCCAAATTTTATGAAAGCAAAAAACAGAAAAGCGCGAAGAAGTAGTTTTTTAAAATTTTTCTTATTGTTCATTGTAACAGTACTAATCATCGTGGTAGCGCTATTTTTCGATTTTAAAATTATGCCTTTTAAGGAAAATAATGTTTTAAGGACTCAAGCCGCTCAGATTGAAAAGGAAAACCAGTTTCAGGAAGGATTTTCTGAAGATTTAAAAGGACTTCGAGGAATGATAGATTCATTGGATATTCCAGGTCAAAACCGAGCATTTATAAATCAAATGCTAAGCATGCAAATTGTTAAGCTTCAGGATAAAATTCCCGTAAAGGATAGTACGTATAGGTATGACATGTATAAAAATATTGTATGGTCTTATATTGAAATTCAGAAACTAAAAGAACAATTGGAATCATATTCGGATGTTGAAAAACGCATTACAGAATATAAGGAAGAATTGGATAAATGTAGAGATCAACTCAGTGAGGAAAAACGCACTGTGGATGCCTTAAGAAGAAGTAATTAATTTTTTTTTACTTGGATAAGATAGTTGGCAACAATTTAGAATAATTAAATTGAAAAAAATCAAATTTAATATATAAATAGCCATCACCCGAAAACCACCTTCTCCACATTGTTAAGCGTTGATTTTTCCGGTGTTTTGGGACTAAATATAATAGGAAGACTATTTGAAAATGTGTGTTTTGTAGTTGCAAAAAAAAACAATTTAAAAACAGTTTGATGAGCAAGACATATAGCTTTTCAATAATGACTCCTACCAGTACAAGACAAATAACATAAGCATAGTCTTAATATTACGTGCAGCACTCACCTCTACATTCCGCGCCCGCCTGCCGGACGGCAGGAAAAGCTTCATTCCCGGAAAGGAGCTTTTCTACTAAGGTCTTGGACACAACTCCAAAGATTCCGATTTCCATTCCACTAGACCACTCATTCTCGAGAAAATCGGGAAGAGGTCAAACTCCATTCCATCTTCATCTATGAAGTTAAGTCCGCATTAATTCTGCTGAGTATCAAAAACAACTTTTAAATCCCGTTCAGCACTTCCCCGGACATTCCGTGAAAAACTCCATTTCGGGAAAAGGGCTTCACTGCAAAGGTCTTGGACACCGTTCACAATTTCTACTTTCCATTCCGCTAGCCCTTCCATTCTGAAATTATGAACACAGTCCGCCCGTTCGGAATTGATATTTCTGCATTTGTTTCCACTTCCCTTGATTTAATATTTCACATACGTTCTTTAGAAACTTACCGAGCCGCATAGCGTCCTAAAAAAAGAGAAAGAAATTTTTGTTCTTCAAAGTTTAATTTTGAGATGCACCGGCTCAACACAAAAATTTATGGGGTAATTAAAAATGAGAGAACTTCGAAATAAGGATTTCGATTTCCTCAGATTCACTATTAGCTATTGCCAATTTATTACTTCCCGAAGTACTTGTAACCCATTTTGATTTAACAAAGCACGAGATTGACGAGTAAGAAACGTAGATTTTTTCCTGTTTAGGCTAGCAACTATCTTTGCATAATGCTAAAATCTCACAACTTTTGGACTTGACCCCTTGATCCCAATTGTGCTTTATCTTTGAAGTGGTTAAAAATGGAAAAACTTAAAAATAAAAAACCCTGTAAATCATTGATTTACAGGGTTTTAGCGGAGAAAGAGGAACTATCCAGTTTCTAAAGTTTATAGTAATTATGGGTCCTCCCAAAGCAACAAAATTTTAATACGCACCGAATTACGCACCTCATAAAC
>JBQEAY010000034.1:0-20405 GCA_052105975.1 Aequorivita sp.
TAAACAAAAATCAGAATTCTAATTCAATTCACACACAACTTTTGAGAATGATCCTAAATTCCTTTACATTACCGTCATTTGAAATTATACTTTTTGTGACATAATAAAAGCTAAGACCAGGTACGGTTTTCCCGCTTGGCAATTGGGCTATATCATTGGTGCGGCCTATAAGTTTTTCTAAAATAGGTTTTTTATATGTGCTGGAAGATGCTAAAATACCAATATCTCCAATATCATAGCGAATCATAGGATGTGCCTTATTGTATAATGATGTGATTACAATACGACCAGAATCTCCTAAAGGAACTGGCTTATCATATTCATCAAGAATTTCAACGAATATAGTTCTACTATTTACAATAAGCTCTCCTTCATTACCTGTAAATGCTATTAAATCTACTTCCGAAGCTCCGTATTCATTAATAACGGGAACACCGAAAACGGTTTCCATCAGTTTTTTGTCGTCGTCAAAAAGCATTTCGCTGGTTACGATACAGTATTTTAAAGTGGGGCAAACTTTGGTTAGTAGGATATCTCTTTCTTTTAAAAATCTTGCAAAGAGTACGATTGAACTGGTATATCCATTGATATAATCATACTTTTTCGTTTTGAAGGAGCTTAAAATCTCTTCCATCTTTATTTCGGAAAGGTCGAAAATGGGAAATCTGTATCTATGGCTGAAGAAATCTTTAATTCGTTCTTTGTAATAGCCTTGAAAATTTAAGGGAATACCGTAAAACCGCGCTTGTAAAGAAGAGTTGAAGTCAATTCCTAGACTTCCAAATCGATTTATTATTTCGGCCCAAGTTAGGGCGTGACAAAATTTGTCCTTTGCAAAAATAAAAGGTGTACCACTAGATCCGGATGTTTTGTTAATATAGACAGATTTCTTGGTAAAACCCGTGGAAAGTCGATCTTCAAGAGGTTGTTGTAAATGCCGTTTAGTCATTACGGGAATGTTCTCCCAGGCCAAATCTTTAGTTCTGATAAAATTTTTATAAAAAGGATTATTCGCTATATGATGTTGAACTATTTCTTCACGAGCCTTGTAAATATAATTGCGATAATCATTTTCTTGAATCTGTTCGATGGTCTTAAGCCTCACTTTTGCTTTAACAATAGGAAAGCCATTTAGCCTTAGTGTATTTTCAAACAAATTCATTTTGTCATAAATTAAAGTGTCAATTTACAAATTTACTGAAACCCAATCTCAGAAATCTTTACAATGTGAGCTTCCACAATTTGATGGTTAAAGGAATCCTGTTGAAAAGTGGGACCTTTTATATCTTATTGCCTTGTTTTAGCCTTAAAATGATTTATTTTTGACGCCGGTGTTTCGATGCTATTTGGGTTTCGATACTATTTGTAAACCTAAATAGGTTTTCAAATCACTCAACCACCTTTTAACCATCATCCTGCAAGGTTTTCAAAACCTTGTAGGTATAAGAAATTAAATTTTCCTGCCAGGCGATGTGCTGAGCTTGTCGAAGTGTGTCATTGCGAAGCATTCTCCTTGTAGGTCTAAAAAAATATAGAATGAATATACTCATCTTAGGTTCCGGCGGTCGTGAACATACTTTTGCCTACTACCTTTCAAAAAGTGAACGTTGTAACAACATTTTTGTAGCTCCCGGAAATGCCGGTACTGCAGCTATTGCAACAAATGTAGCGATAAAAGTTACCGATTTTGATGCGTTAGAGAAGTGTGTGGTCGACAATAAAATTGAAATGGTGATTGTTGGTCCAGAAGATCCTTTGGTTCAAGGAATAGCCGATTATTTTGCTGAAACTCCAGCTTTGAAAAATGTGATGCTCATAGGCCCCTCAAAGCGTGGCGCATTACTAGAAGGCAGCAAACAACGCGCAAAAGAGTTTATGATGCAGCATAACATTCCTACGGCTGCTTACGAGAGCTTTACTGCAGAATCCTTGGATGCTGGAAAAGCGTTTTTGGAAGAATTGAATCCACCCTACGTTTTAAAAGCAGATGGTCTTGCAGCGGGGAAAGGTGTTTTAATTTTAAACGACTTAGACGAAGCCAAACAAGAACTTGAAAATATGCTCGCCCACAGTAAATTTGGGGAAGCTAGCTCTAAGGTTGTAATTGAGGAATTCTTAGATGGCATTGAATTAAGTGTTTTTGTACTTACGGATGGTAAAAACTACAAAATCCTTCCCACCGCAAAAGATTATAAAAGAATAGGTGAAGGTGATACAGGCTTAAATACAGGTGGCATGGGGGCGATTTCTCCAGTTCCATTTGCCGATGAAGTGCTGATGAAAAAAATTGAAGACCGAATTGTCAAGCCAACTGTGAATGGCTTAGCTGAAGAAAATATTGATTATAAAGGTTTTGTATTTATCGGACTGATAAGAGTGAACAATGAACCTTACGTTATAGAATACAACGTACGGATGGGAGATCCAGAGACGGAGGTTGTGCTACCTAGAATAAAAACTGATCTTGTAGATTTATTTGAAGCCACTTATCATCAAAAGCTCAATGATGTCAATATTGAAATAGATGAAAGAGCTGCAACAACAGTTATGCTTGTTTCAGGTGGATATCCCGAAGATTACGAAAAAGGTAAGGAAATTTCAGGATTGGAAAAGATAGAAGACGCTATTGTGTTTCATGCAGGAACAAAGTCTGAAGACGGAAAAATACTCACCAATGGCGGACGTGTATTAGCAGTAACATCATTGGATACCGATTTTAGAATGGCGCTAAAAAAATCCTATCAATATATAGATAAACTAAATTTTGACAGGATGAATTATCGTAGTGATATTGGATTTGATCTTTAGAAGATCAAATAGTTTCATCATAAGTGTACGTACTATCAGTGCTCTCGTGAAATTTGTTCAATTGTAGCATCCAATAAGTGAAAGCTATTGCACCAATTAGAAGAAATACCCACGATATCATATTCGCGCCCCACCAAGTGGACAATTCTAGTTTGCGAAGTGCATCTAGAGGTATAAAAAGCGTATTTTCAAAAATGGAAGCTATTCCTTCCCAAAAACCTATCCAAGTCATATCTTTAAACTTTAAGTAGCAAAAATATAAAATAACCCCTATGCTAACAAGCTTTTTCGGAAAATCTAATCCTATAAACTACTTAATTCTCGCAGTATTCATCGCTTTGGGGTATTTAGTGGGAGCAGTTTCGGGATTTAATGACCTTATAACCCCCTCATTTCTGTTCGTCCATGGCTTTTTTATTATAGTGAGTGTATTTAGTATGCTGCTTTTCGATTTTATTATCCGAAAGAATCATCTAACTAAAAATAACACTTATGCCATCCTATTTTTTGCCTGTTTTATGGTGATGCTACCAGTTATTTTTATTCAACAAAATATTTTGTTAGCAAATATCTTTCTCATACTTGCCTTACGTAGAATTATGAGCTTGCGAAGTGATAAAAATTCAGAAAAGAAAATTCTCGATGCTAGTTTTTGGATTACGGTGGCTTCATTATTTTATTTCTGGAGCCTTTTATTTTTTGTGCCATTATATATAGCCATTGTTAAAAAGCCAAATTTAAACTACAAGCAAATGCTTATTCCTTTTACTGGTTTTTTTGCGGTTATTATCTTGAACACGGCCTACCACTTGCTTGTTAATGATTCATTTCTATGGTTTTTGGAATGGAGGGATGCAGTAAGTCTCGATTTTTCCAATTATAATTCGGCCTCTATTTTAGTGCCGGTTACCGTAATTCTAGCTTTTTATATTTGGACTGGGGTATTTCGAATTTCAAAAATGTCTAGCGTTTCTTCCAAAAGTAAATCCAATTATCTCTTGTTGTTTTATGTGAGCCTGACAAGTTTTGTGGTTGCTTTGATGGGACCAGAGAAAACAGGTGCTGAAATACTATTTATATTAGCACCACTTTCAATAATAGCCGCGAATTATATTGAGAATTTTGGTACTGAAAGGTATGTCGAAATAGATAAAATAGAATTGCGATTTAAGGAAATTATGCTCTGGTTAGTGGTGATCTTACCTTTTGTGTTTGTGTTTTTATGAATTGAGAAAAGACACTAATGAACCACAAATAAACATTTAACAAGAGATTGAATCCAAAACGTTTTATAATCCAAGCTCCAGCATATTGAAAACCTAATATTTCTGAAAAATACAAACCAGATTATAAAGGAAATTGAATGTGATATTTTCTACTAGGATTTGAGATACAAGGGGTGTCAGCGTGGCACTGAATAGCATTTGCTAATTGCTATCTCAAAATATGATATCTTTGCCTCTAAGGAAAAATAAGTATAGGCTATTACTATAGATATAATCCAAATTTAAGGTAGATAATCAACAGGGAATAGCAATCAGAAATAATAATAAACAATAGATAATGTTTTCAGATAAAGCCAATAAAATCTTCGCAGAAGTTATAGATAAATATCACGAAATAAATACTGTGGACCAGCCTTTCAGCAACCCGTATGATAAAGACAGCAACTTAATTGAGCATTTATTATATCGTAAATGTTGGATCGATACAGTGCAATGGCATTATGAGGATATAATCCGCGATCCAAATATTGATCCTGTAGGTGCCTTGAAGTTGAAACGTCAAATTGATGCTTCCAATCAAGACAGAACTGATATGGTGGAGTACATTGACAGTTATTTTCTCGAAAAATTCAAGGATGTAAAAGTTAGTGAGGATGCTACCATCAATACTGAAAGTCCAGCTTGGGGAATTGATAGACTTTCAATTTTAGCTCTGAAAGTGTACCATATGAATGAAGAAGCAGAGCGTACAGAGGCTTCCAAAGAACATCAAATGGCTTGTAAAACAAAATTAAATGTTCTCTTGGAGCAGCGTGTAGATTTAAGCACCGCCATCAATCAGTTACTGGATGATATTGCTCACGGGAGAAAGTATATGAAAGTTTACAAGCAAATGAAAATGTATAATGACGATGAACTGAATCCAGTCCTTCGCGGAAAAAAATAAACCTTAACCCCTTCCAAGGCTTTATCTGCAAGGTAATTTGCTTAGCACAGCCAAAGTATATTGCCACAGGTCTCCTTGTAGGTTTTACGTTTTGAATATGGCTAATAATCGCACCCACATATTGGTAATACGTCTCTCTGCAATGGGAGATGTGGCTATGACCATACCAGTTCTACGCGTTTTGACGCAAACCTACCCGGAATTAAAAATCACAGTTCTTACGCGTCCCTTTTTTGAACCTTTCTTTGAAGGTATTCCAAATCTAGATTTTTTGGAAGCTGATATTTATGGTGAACACAAACGCTTGGGACTTATAAAACTTGCTAAGAAAGCTAAGGCACTCGGTATTGATGCAGCAGCGGATCTTCACAATGTTATCCGTTCTAAAATAATTACAAAGTATTTAATATTTAAATGGATTAAATCGGCTAAAATAGACAAAGGCCGAGCTGAGAAAAAAGCTTTAGTTAATGCTAAGGGTAAAAAGATTTCACAGTTAAAAACAACACATCAGCGTTATGCCGATGTTTTTGAAAAACTTGGGTATCCTGTCGATCTACAAAAATTTACTCCCCCAGAGCGAAAAAGACTAACGCCAAAATTGAACGGTCTTATTGGGGTTGAACCTAAAAAGTTAATTGGTATCGCCCCTTTTGCAGCTCATAGCAGCAAAATGTATCCTTTAAACTTAATGGCAGAGGTAATCCGTGAACTGGATAGAACCGATAAATACCGAGTTTTCCTTTTTGGTGGTGGTAAAAAGGAAATAGAACAACTCAAAAAGCTGGAAAACCCGTTTGCAAACGTTACTAATCTTGCTGGAAAGCTCAGTCTTGAAGAAGAGCTTACCTTGATTTCTAATTTGGACTTAATGGTTTCTATGGACAGTGGCAATGGCCATATGGCGGCTATGTTAGGAATTCCTGTAATTACACTTTGGGGAGTAACGCATCCGTATGCCGGTTTTGCACCTTTCAACCAACCTGAAAGCAATCAATTGCTTGCAGACCGTGAAAAATACCCATTGATTCCAACTTCAGTTTATGGAAATAAGTTTCCCAAAGGTTATGATGAAGCCATGAAAACTATTACTCCTGAAACCGTGGTTTCGAAAATAAAAGAGGTTTTATAACCAAATTATAAACGCTGCTAATATTTTAAAAGCATATTAGTACCCTCGGAATTATTGATATTAATTTCTTAACTTGCAATAAAACAGATGACTATGCCGACTTTGTTTATTGTTTTTGGCTTGCGATTTTTCTTTTATTCGAATGAACATTTACCAATTCACATACACGTTAGGAATGCTGATGGAGAAGCAAGATTTGAGGTTGAAGAAATTAAATTAATATCGAATAAAGGATTAAAGAATAAAGATATTAAGTTGGCCGAAGGAATTATTGAGGAAAATAGAGAGATTATAATTAAAAAATGGAATGAACACTTTAGAGCATAATATAAAATTGAAACGACTTTGGTTTACGGAATCGGAAATATTTATAGAGACCACTGACGGCCAAAAGTTGAGCCATCCTTTATTGTGGTTTCCTAAGCTACGCAATGCCTCTGAGGAGCAGAGGGAAAATTATGAGCTTTCTCCTTTTGGAATCCATTGGCCAGCACTCGATGAAGATTTGAGCTTTACCGGCTTTTTCGATTATAAAAAAGAATAGAAACATAAGTTTAGATTATTAAATCAATTGACTAAGTATCTAAAACATCTTATTTCACTCCTTCTGATCTTTGGTCTGACAGTTGGTGGATGTTCTATATATTCTCAAACCGATACTTCAACTTATTATCAGGTTTCATACGTTAGCACTCGAAAAGAGCTTAATTATGAGCGTTCGGGATTGTATGTTTACTCTGGACAAACTATTTCGAAAAAAACACTAACTACTGCGCTATTTGCAATTCGCAATCTTCAAAGAGTTTACAGTCTTCAAATTAAAATTATTTTAAAATTGCAACTTGAGCTTTATCAAAGGATAAATTATATGAAAGCTCGACTTGTATTTTTGAACCGAATAATCACATCAAGTAAGCATTATCCGAGTTTATACATTGCATAGCAGATTCCTATTTCTCTATGTAAATATGTCTTGTGGCATAAATGATAAAACAATGTCTAATCATTTATCATTACTAAAATGTATAAACAAAATAAAAGAACTCACTTGGAGAATTCCAAGCATTTCGTCCATTGGATAAAAAGAAAACTTATTTTAATTATTACGGCATTTATGATAGGAATGTCCAATGCGTTGTATGATGAGGATAAAATGATTAATGGAAATCAAAATCATACGGAACAAAAAGATAAAAAATGATAATTACCTTAAGAGTGAATAGAATTAGACCTCACAGGTTTTCCACTTATGCTGAAATAGCTTGTGCCTCCGCTGATGCTTCTGCGACACGTGGACGACGGACAAGTTAAAACCTTTGGGGGCTATTGCATTTGAGTAAGAGTTCCCCCTTCGGGGGTTAGGGGGCTTTTATATATCATCATAATCCACAACTACTCTCGGTGTAGTGGGATGTGCTTGACAAGTAAGTATTAATCCATCTGCAATTTCAGCTTCTGTCAAGATCTGGTTTTTGCGCATTTCGGCTTTTCCCTCTTTTAATCGAGCAATACACGTACTGCATATTCCACCCTGGCAAGAATATGGCGGATCCAATCCTTCGTCTAAAGAAGCTTCAAGAATGGATTTTGTTTGTGGCATTTCAAAAATTTCTTCGTCGTCATCAAGGATTACAGTAATACTTGTATGACCATCGTGTTTTTCAACCAATAGTCCTTTTTCCGCAGTAGAAAACAGCTCGTGGTGAATTTGCTTTGTATTGATGCCATGATGTTTCAAGGTTGCTGAAACATCATCGATCATTTCTTCAGGGCCACAGAGATAGAAAGATTCGAAAGAGGTGTCCCCGTATTTATTTTTCAGATAAAAATTGACAAGGGAACGACCTATTCTTCCAAATTGTGCATCACCTTCCTTTTTTCGACTAAATACAAATTCAACATTAAACCGCTCTGGAAATTCATCCTGTAGCTGAACGATTTCGTCATAAAACATCGCATCTTCTTTCGATTGATTGCCGTAAATAAGTAAAAACGAACTATGCGACATTTCTTCCAAAGTAGATTTCATCAAGGAAAGTACAGGCGTAATACCACTTCCTGCAGCAAATGCTACATAGTGTTTTAAGTCTGGTTCTAAAGTGAATTTACCAGTGGGAGGCATTACTTCTAGAGTGTCGCCAACTTTTAGTTGCGTATTGGCGTATTCAGAAAAGGCACCGTCGGCAACCTTTTTAACTCCTACTTTTAGTTCTCCACTTTTTGGGGAAGAGCAGATGGAATATGCACGACGGATTTCTGTTCTATTGCTCAAATGCTTTATGGTAATATATTGACCTGCTTTAAAAGCAAACAAATCTTTCATGTTTTCAGGCACTGAAAACGATATTGTAACTGAATTGTGGGTTTCTTTTTTTATTTCGGAAACGGTAAGCGTGTGAAAATCGCCCATAATATTATAATTTTCTGCAAAAGTAATGAATCGTATTTGAACAAAACCTCATATCAAAAAATGAAATGGGATTTGTGTATTCTTTCAGGAATAAGATTTAAGTCCTAATACGTTGAAGGACTGATTGCTGCTCATTTTTTCCCTGAATATTCCAATAGATATTAAAAAGAAATGTATTTTTACCGCTCTTTAGCGATTCTAGATACTAAAATAGAACCTTTTAAGTTAGAATATCATATAAACGGAAAGCATTTTGAAGGGAACATATAAACTTACATTATTTATTCTTACTGTTGTTTTTTTTGCAGCTTGTTCACGCAAAAAGGATACTTTTTTAAACCGTAATGTTCATGCGGTTACCACAGAGTTTAATACGCTTTATAACGGCGACATGGCATTTACCTCTGGAAAGGAGCAACTAGCTGCAGGTTTTCGCGATAACTTCTGGGAGATACTACCAGTTGAACGCATAGAAATTGAAGAAGCCGAACCTGAAGTGAAAGCCCCAGGATCAAATTCAAAAAAAGGCGATTTTAATCGTGCTGAGGAGAAAGCAGCAAAGGCCATCCAAAAGCATTCAATGTATATTGATGGCAAGGAACGCAATCCACAAATTGATGAAGCATATCTGCTTTTAGGAAAAGCCCGTTATTATGATGGTCGTTTTATTCCTGCGCTTGATGCTTTCAACTTTATTTTGAATCGTTACCCAACTAGCAACAGTATTAACATTGCTAAGGTTTGGAAGGCAAAAACCAACATTCGTTTGAAGAATGAGGAATATGCCATAGAAAATCTTCAAAAAATGTTCGATAAAGGAGAATTGAACCAAGAAGAAACCTCCGATGCCGCTGCAATGATGTCGCAAGCATTTATAAACTTAGACAGTTTGCAACCGGCACTTGAATATATTAAGATTGCTGCCGAAAATGTAAAAGATAAAGAGCTAAAAGGTAGATATACATTTATAAAAGGTCAGTTATTCAATCGTCTTGATCAAAAAGATAGCGCCGATATTGCTTTTGATGAGGTTATTGACATGAACCGCAAAACATCTAGAGCTTATTTGATTAATGCTTACATAGAAAAAGGAAAAAATTTCGATTACGAAGAAGGGGACCGTACCGCCTTTTTGGAACTCTTGCAAGATCTTGAAAAGAATCGCGAGAACCGTCCATTTCTGGATAGAATCTACAACCAATTTGGAGATTACTATTACAAGAGTGATAGTATAGATACAGCAGTTAAATATTACAACAAATCTATTCAAGCCTTTAAACAGGATAGAGTTCTTCAGTCTGTAAATTATCAAACACTTGCGGTTATCAATTTTGACAATGCTGAATATAAAAATGCAGGGGCCTATTATGACAGTACTTTAACTTTTCTTCAAGAAAACAGTCGTGAGTGGCGCCGTATTACTAAGAAACGTGAGAATCTTGCCGATGTTATAAAATACGAAGATATTGCCACTACGAATGACAGTATCTTAAGATTGACAAAAATGTCTGAAGCTGAACAACTAGCATATTTTACGGAGTATACTTCAAAGTTGAAGGAACAGGCTATAAAAGATTCTTTGGCTGCTGTTAAGGCTGAACAGAAAATCGCTAACCAAGAGTTTTACGAAAAAGGGAAAACCTCTTCT
This sequence comes from Aequorivita sp., assembly GCA_052105975.1. Lineage (GTDB taxonomy): Bacteria > Bacteroidota > Bacteroidia > Flavobacteriales > Flavobacteriaceae > Aequorivita. The sequence continues at coordinate 10,171 of JBQEAY010000034.1, forward strand.
GGACCAAACAAAGAAAGCACGTTTTACTTTTACAATCCTACTACGGTAGCTTATGGAAAAAGTGAATTCCGAAGAATATGGGGCGACCGTAAATTGGAAGATAACTGGAGACTTTCCAGTAAAAGATCATCTTTGGAAAACATAGAGGAAGTTGTAGACGATATTCCAATAGCAGAAAACGAATTGTTTAAACCAGAAACCTACATCGACAGAATCCCTACAGATCAAAAAGTTATTGACAGTATAGGCAAGGATAGAAACTTTGCATACTATCAATTAGGACTGATTTATAAGGAGAAGTTTAAGGAATATGAGCTTGCTGCCAATAGACTTGAAACTTTACTGACAAACAATCCTGAAGAGCGTTTGGTGGTACCATCAAAATACAACTTGGTGAGAATCTATGAGACTTTGGAAAATTCTTCCGAAGCAGATAAATATCGAAATGATATTTTGAATAATCACGCAGATACGCGTTATGCTGAAATATTACGAAATCCAAACTCGCAGTTACCTACTGACGAATCCAGTCCAGAATTTAAATACAAACAATTGTATGAGGAATTTGAAGCTGCAAAATATGCTGAGGTTATCGAGAAGTGTGATGAGTATATGGCAATTTATAACGGCAATGATATTGTACCGAAATTTGAATTGTTGAAAGCTACTGCCATAGGACGCCAGCAAGGTTTCGAGGCTTATAAAAAAGCATTAAACTTTGTTTCACTTAACTATCCAAGTAGCGACGAGGGTAAACAGGCCCAAAAGATTTACACCGATATCTTACCGGTTTTGGCAGTAAAAGATTTTGTACCTGAAGAAGAAGCAACTAGCTGGAAATTGGCTTATAAATTCAATAACGATGAAGCTGAAGAGGCAGAAAAGCTAAAAGAGAAGTTAGATCAGGCAATTGAGGGTAAAAGATATATTAACATGAAGGTTTCTATTGATTATTACGATCCAACGACTAAATTGGTGATTGTCCATGGTTTGAATACCCGATTGGGAGCTCGCGGTTTTGGCGAAGTATTGAACGAAGACAAAGAGTATAAAATTAAACGCCCGTTTTTCGAAATCGCAACTCCAAATTATAAGATTATACAAATTCACAAAAATCTTGATGAATATCTAGGTAAGGTTGGAGATGAACAATAACCTTCCAGAATACAGAACAAAAGATTAGTAACCTCAAAAACCGACTACTATGTTTTCAGATAAAAAAGAAAAACGTACTACTGCCGAACCAAGTGCTACTCAGAATAGAATAAATGAGGGCACTATGTTAAAAGGCGACGTTTCATCTACTGGTTTCTTTAGAATTGACGGTACTATCGAGGGTAATATAAAGACACCGTCAAAAGTAGTTTTGGGAAAAACTGGAGTAATTATCGGAACACTTTCTTGCGAAAATGCAGACATAGAGGGCAAATTTGAAGGGAATCTCCAAGTTACGGAAACCCTTACTCTTAGGTCTACTGCAGTAATAGAAGGTGACGTGGCCGTAGGTAAACTAGCTGTTGAACCTGGTGCTACAATGAACGCCTCCTGTGTTATGCAGAACGGACAGCCAAAGAGTTCCGCTGCGTTACCATCAGGCTCAGAAACCTCGAAAAAACATCCTTTTGATCGTCAACAACGATTGAAAAAGACTTCAGAATCTATTAAGAACGAATCTTAGCAACACTCCTTATGGCGGATAATAATGATGGTCTCAGGAAATGGGCAGTTTTCTCCGGAATCGCTATCCAGATGGGAGTTACCATCGGTCTAGGTGTTTTTGTTGGAATAAAATTGGATGAACGCTATCCAAACGAATATTCTGCATTCACTATTATATTTTCACTCTTAGGCGTTTTTATCTCTCTTTATGCCGTGATAAAGCAGCTTGAAAGAATTAATAAAAAAGACTGAAAAATTGAAATTCACAAAATATTTTTACATTCCCGTACTTTTAGCTGCGGTTAGCCTCCTTCTTTTTGCTGTTCAAAAATTGATAATAGGAAGCATTTCTAATATTTATACCTTTTACTATCCTGTTTGGGCTATTTATGTCTTTCATTTTATGATCACATTTATCGTACTTACAGGTTTGTATTTTGTTGGTAAATTATTTCCCAACTTTATTGGATTTACTTTTATGGGTTTCATTCTGTTAAAGATGATTGTCGCAGTTGTATTTTTAATTCCACTTATAAAAATGGAAAATGTGTCAAAAATACCCGATTTTGCATCTTTTTTTATCCCCTATTTCATTTATCTTTTTATTGAAATCCTCCTCACCATGAGGCTTTTAAAGCAATATCTAAAGTAAGACTCACATATTAACTTCAGAAAAGTAAAACATTCGTAGTTACCCGCTTTTTTTTATGAGTAAATGTTGTACTTTTGCACAAATTTTAACGGGCACAATTTTTATAGTTATTAACATATGAGGCTTACTCAAACACTTATCGGTAGCTTGGCATTTATAGTTTTTCTGTTAATGCCGTTTCAGGGTACCGCACAGGACCTTAACCAGGAACCAGGTGAGGGGAAATTTGATCCCAAAGAATTGATTAATAGTCACGTTTGGGATTCACACGAATTTCATATTGCAGACTGGAATGGAGAATCCATAACTATGGCATTGCCTATTATTCTTTGGACGGATAATGGTCTTACTGTTTTTTCATCTTCAGAATTTCATCATGATAATACCGGCACTACGGTAGTGGATGCCAATGGAGATCAATTTGTAAGATACCGCGAACACATTTTTTACGCTGATCGTTTCGACCAACAGAAATTTGAGGAAACAAGCACAATGGGTCGACCATTTATGTATGAAGATAGACCTCTGGACTTCTCAATTACCAAGACGGTTTTTTCAATGATTTTTGTGTCTCTTCTATTGTTGATCATTTTTGGATTTGCAGCGCGTCATTATAAGAAAAATCAGAAAGCACCAAAAGGACTCTCTGGATTTTTGGAGCCGGTTATACTATTTGTTCGTGACGATATTGCTATTCCAAATATCGGTACTGCAAAATACCAGAAATACATGCCGCTGTTATTAACCATCTTTTTCTTTATATGGTTAAATAACCTTGTAGGCCTTATTCCATTTTTCCCTTTCAGCGGAAACGTAACTGGAAATATTATTTTTACGATGATAATGGCATTGATTGTTTTTATAATCACCATTTTCAGCGGAAACAAGTACTACTGGAAACACATTCTTACTCCAGATGTACCTAAAGCTTTATACCCTATTATGATCCCGATAGAAATTATTGGGATGTTTACAAAACCCTTTGCACTTATGGTTCGTTTGTTTGCGAACATTACGGCTGGGCATATTATAATTTTGAGCCTTGTTGGTTTGATTTTTATTTTCGAAACTGCCGCTATTTCACCGGTGTCAATAGTATTTGTTCTTTTCATGAGCATGCTGGAACTTTTAGTTGCCGCACTTCAAGCTTATGTATTTACATTACTTGCCGCATTGTTTATTGGCCAAGCAGTAGAGGAGCATCACTAATTTTTGTTTAATTATTTTAAAAAAGTTTCAGTTATGACAGGAACATTAGCAGCAGTAGGAGCAGGATTGGCCGTTATCGGTGCCGGATATGGTATTGGTAAAATTGGTGGTTCAGCAATGGAAGCAATGGCTAGACAGCCAGAAGCATCTGCAAAGATTCAAACCGCAATGATTATTGCAGCAGCCCTTATTGAAGGTGTTGCGCTTTTCGCAGTGGTTGTGGCATTGATTGCCTAATTTTAAAACACAACATTTCGTGGCGGTTGGCCACGAGATGTTGTTTTAAACAAAAAAAGTTTTTAAAAGATATATCTAATGAATATAGTAGCACCAGAGAGTTTAATATTATGGACAACCATTATATTTATAATTCTATTAATCCTATTGCGCAAATTTGCGTGGAAACCAATTTTGGGAGCAGTAAGAACTCGCGAAACCTCCATCAATGATGCATTAGCAGCTGCCGAAAAGGCAAAGCTTGAAATGGAAAACCTACATGCGGACAATGAAAAATTGCTTCAAGAAGCTCGTGCAGAGCGTGAAGGAATGATGAAAGAAGCTCGCGAATTGAAAGCTAAAATGATTGCCGATTCTAAAGAAGAAGCAAAAGCTGAAGCTGACAAAATGGTGGCGCATGCACAGTCCGCTATTGAAAGTGAAAAGAAAGCTGCAATTGCCGAAATGAAGCAAACAGTAGCAAGTCTTTCTTTGGAAATTGCCGAAAAAGTGGTGAAACACGAACTTTCTGATGGCGATAAGCAATTGAAACTTGTTAACGAAATGTTGGGCGAAGCCAAACTAAACTAATTATTCAATGAGCAGAGCAGCAATCAGATACGCGAAAGCACTTTTGCAGAAGGCAAACGAAACCAACACAGAAGCTGTTGTTTTTGACGATATGCAATCTGTTTACAAAACTATTGAGGGCAGTCGCGAATTGCAATCAGTGCTTCTAAGCCCGGTTATAAAAGCGAACGATAAAAAGGAAGCTTTACTTAAAATTTTCAGTTCACAATCAGAAGCTACACATCTACTTATCAAAGTTTTGGTAGATAACAAACGTACTTCTATATTGGACAAGGTGGCACAAAGTTACGTGGATATTTATAACGAGGACCAAGGAGTAAAGGTAGCTACGGTAGTTACTGCAGTTGCACTTTCTTCAGAAATGGAAGCTAAAATAATGGCCAAAGTCAAGGAGTTGACCGGCAGTGAAAAAGTAACGCTTAAAAGTGAGATCGATCCAGATATTATTGGTGGATTCGTTCTTCGAATAGGCGACATCCAGTATAACGCGAGTATCGCGAATCAATTGGGTAATTTAAAAAGAGAATTCAGTAAATCAATATAGTCCTTTGCGTAAAGCTTCGGACTACAAGTAATAAGTAAATTAGATTTGTCTCACGTCTCAAATCTTACATCTAATATCTAAACAAATGGCAGAAGTAAAACCAGCTGAAGTATCAGCAATATTAAAGCAACAACTTTCAGGATTTGAAGCAACTGCTTCCCTGGATGAAGTAGGAACTGTTTTAACCGTGGGTGATGGTATTGTACGTGCATACGGACTATCAAACGCTCAGTACGGTGAACTTGTAGCTTTTGAAAGCGGTCTTGAAGGTATTGTATTGAACCTTGAAGAAGACAATGTAGGTATCGTACTTTTAGGTCCTTCAAAAGGAGTAAAAGAAGGTTCAACTGTAAAACGTACCCAACGTATCGCTTCGCTAGATGTAGGTGAGGGTATTGTTGGTCGTGTGGTAAACACATTGGGACAGCCTATCGATGGTAAAGGTCCAATCACTGGTGAAACTTACGAAATGCCATTGGAGCGTAAAGCACCAGGTGTTATTTATCGTCAGCCGGTAACTGAGCCTCTTCAAACTGGTATTAAGTCAATTGATGCAATGATTCCCGTAGGCCGTGGTCAACGTGAACTTGTTATTGGTGACCGTCAAACTGGTAAATCTACCGTTTGTATCGATACTATTTTGAACCAAAAAGAATTTTATGATGCAGGTGAGCCTGTATTCTGTATATATGTAGCAATTGGGCAAAAAGCTTCAACTGTAGCAAACATTGCACAAGTATTGGAAGAAAAAGGTGCAATGGCTTATACCACTATAGTTGCAGCAAACGCTTCAGATCCTGCGCCTATGCAGGTTTATGCTCCGTTTGCAGGTGCAGCAATTGGTGAGTATTTCCGTGATACTGGTCGTCCAGCATTGATTGTTTTTGATGATCTTTCAAAACAAGCAGTTGCATATCGTGAAATTTCACTTCTCTTGCGTCGTCCACCAGGACGTGAGGCTTATCCTGGAGATGTTTTCTTTCTTCACTCCCGTTTATTGGAGCGTTCAGCAAAAATAATTGCTGATGATGGTATTGCAAAAGAAATGAACGACCTTCCAGCATCATTGAAAGGAATCGTAAAAGGTGGTGGTTCTTTAACTGCTCTTCCTATTATTGAAACACAAGCGGGTGACGTTTCGGCGTATATTCCAACAAACGTAATTTCGATTACCGATGGACAGATTTTCTTGGATGGAGATTTGTTTAACGCGGGTGTTCGTCCAGCTATTAACGTAGGTATTTCGGTATCACGTGTGGGTGGTAACGCACAGATTAAATCGATGAAAAAAGTTGCAGGTACCTTGAAACTGGATCAAGCTGCTTTCCGTGAATTGGAGGCATTTGCTAAATTCGGTTCAGATTTGGATGCTGCAACCTTAAATGTAATTGAAAAAGGAAAGCGTAACGTAGAGTTATTAAAGCAATCTGAAAACGATCCTTACACTGTTGAAGATCAAATTGCAGTTATCTACGCAGGTTCTAAAAACCTAATGCGTGACGTTCCTGTTAATAAAATTAAAGAATTTGAAAGAGACTATCTTGAAATGCTTAATGTAAAGCACAGAGATACCTTAGATACTTTAAAAGCAGGTAAACTTACTGACGAAACGATAGATGTAATGATATCTGTTGCTAACGATCTTTCAGCGAAATATAAAAAGTAGTTCAGAGTTACGAGTTCAGAGTTATGAAATGATTCTGAACAAATGATGAATGCTAATTGACATGGGATTAAATGAGAGTCCAATTAGAATTAAAAGTTTCGCTTTTGCTTGTGATATAGTTAAGTATTGCGATATTTTGAAAGCTAATAGGGATTTTGAATTAGCATCTCAATTACTTAAAAGTGGAACGAGTATTGGCGCAAACACGCGTTAAGCTCAACGAGGAGTAAGTACAAAGGATTTTAAAAATAAATTTGGAATAGCCTTAAAGGAAGCAGATGAGACCAAGTTTTGGTTAGAAATTTTAGAAGCGACCGGTAGGGAATTACCAAGTGATATGATGAATAAGTGTGAAGAGTAATAAGAATTTTGGTAGCTATCATCAAAAACTCATAACTCATAACTCATAACTCATAACTTAAGAAATGGCGAATTTAAAGGAAATTAGAAACAGAATATCATCCGTAAGTTCTACGATGCAGATTACCAGTGCCATGAAAATGGTTTCTGCTGCAAAATTGAAAAAAGCTCAGGATGCCATTACAGCAATGCGTCCTTATTCTGAAAAACTTACCGAGCTATTGCAAAACCTTAGTGCCACGCTTGATGAAGATACTGGAAGCAAGTATTCTGAACAGCGAGAAGTAAATAAAGTTTTGGTAGTTGCCATTACCAGTAACCGTGGTTTGGCGGGTGCTTTTAACAGTAATATTATAAAAAAAGCACGTAGTTTAACAGCAGATACTTACGCTGGTAAACAAGTGGATTTTATGACTATCGGTAAAAAGGGAAATGATATTCTGAAAAAATTTGGAACGGTAATCGAAAATAATAACGATATTTTTGACGATCTTTCTTTTGAAAACTCTTCGGAAATCGCTGAAAAATTGATGGAACTATTTTCTGAAGGTAAGTATGATAAGATTGTTGTTGTTTACAATAATTTTAAAAATGCTGCTACCCAAATAGTGATGACCGAGCAGTTTTTGCCAATTCTACCTCCAAAACCAATTGAGGGACAAGAGGATAATTCATCAGATACATTCTATATTTTTGAACCTTCAAAAGAAGAAATAATTGAAGCCTTAATTCCGAAGAGCCTGAAAACACAGTTGTTTAAAGCCCTTCGCGATAGTGTTGCCAGCGAGCATGGAGCACGTATGACTGCGATGCACAAAGCAACCGATAACGCAACCGAGCTTCGTGACGAATTAAAACTACAGTACAACAAAGCACGTCAAGCATCTATTACTAACGAAATCCTTGAGATAGTTGGTGGAGCAGAAGCATTGGCTGGATAGCTTCGGTACAACCGCCTGAAGGGGCAGCCACTCAGCTACCTTTGTTTTATAAATTTATTATCAACCCTTCCAGAGTTTTAAACTCTGGAAGGGTTTTTTAGTAAAGCATATTTTTTCTATCTTCATTCAAATTTTCTTGGATGAAAAAACTATTATTTCTCTCTATCTGCCTAATCTGTGCATTCGCAAATTCCCAAAATAACAAGGGTGAGTCACTTCTTTCAGTAGCTCTTTCTCCTTATCCCACAACCACCTACGGTGAAAACGATTTTGGTGCCATGGGTATGGTTAGTTTTGAATTTTTCGTTTTAAATCAAGTTTCTATCTCTGGTAATTTTGTCACTACCAACAATACTTTAATTTTCAATAATAGCGGGGTTACTATCCATTCCTATGGTTTTATACCATCAATACATTATTACTTTGTGAATAAAGAAAAATGGAACGTTTTCGCACAGGCGGGTTATGGGTATGGGTTCGAGGATCAAACGCAAGGCTATATTCAGAATAGTGCTCTTACTATTTTTAACATTGGTGCTGGGACAAATTACAGAATTGGTGAAAAGCTGTATTTAAAATTGCTTATCCCTTATTTTAATGCGAGAAATGTCACTTTAAATGTGAAGGCCGCTAGTGGGCTTACTGGGTTTTTAGGAGTCGCCTATAAACTTTAAGAGTATTCAAACCTGTTTGCTTTATTAATATTATTCGTAAATTTCAATCATGATAAAAACGATGAAAACTATAACTATTATTTTGACCCTGCCCATCTTGCTTTTCAGTCTTTCAAACTGTGGCGGAGCGCAGAATACAAACAATAAAAAATCTTTCGTGCAAAATCCACCATTTAAAATATCGGAAGCCTATTATCAAAACTGGGTTGCTGGTGTAGAAGAAGGTGGCTCGGGAGTGAATGTACATATCAATTTCAGCGAGATTGATAAAGATGTTGTTATTCAGAATATATATTTCAAAAATCATATCCTTGAGGCAAAAGGTAACGTAAACGAGCCTAAACAATTTGTAGGTTATCTTAAAAATAAGGAACAGAGTGGTGTAATTATGGACTCTGACCCAATGAAAGAAGCACAGAATACACCTTCAGAAGTATTCCCTTTTGAATTAGAAAATAATGAAGCAGTATTGGAATATTGGTTTGCTGGAGAGAAAAATTATTATAAGATCTCGAATCTCTCCGAAAAAGATAGGATCCCGTATCCGCAGACCAATCCGAAATCACATAAATAAATAATACTCACCGTCTTTGCGAGCGCTGCGAAGCAAACTCATTGAGTAATAGCATCAGATAAAAAATCCCCTTGTAGGTCTAATTATAGATTATGAAAATCCTTCACATAGATAACAATCACCTTTTACTAATGAAAATGCTGGAGACTGCCGGATTTTCAAATGAGGAAAACTATAAAGCTTCGAAATCAGAGATTGAGGAGATCATTTCGAATTATGACGGAATCGTAATCAGAAGTCGTTTCAATATTGATATACAATTTCTCGATGCTGCCAAAAATCTAAAGTTTATCGCTCGGGTTGGGGCTGGTCTTGAAAGCATAGATACCGAATATGCCGAACAACGCGGTGTAAAACTAATTGCCGCCCCAGAAGGCAATAGGAACGCCGTAAGCGAGCACGCTTTAGGAATGCTACTTTCGTTATTCAACAAGCTTAATAATGCGGATAAAGAGGTTAAAAATGGTCAGTGGAACCGGGAAGCTAACCGCGGAATAGAACTAGACGGAAAAACCGTCGGTCTTATCGGTTATGGCAATATGGGAAAGGCGTTTGCAAAAAAGCTAAGAGGTTTTGATTGCGACGTGCTTTGCTATGATATCAAGGATAATGTAGGTGATGAAAATGCGAGACAAGTCTCTTTAAAGGAACTTCAGCAAAAAGCGGATGTGCTGAGTCTTCACACACCATGGACACCTCTAACAGACAAAATGGTGAATTCGGAATTCATCAATTCATTTTCTAAATCGTTTTGGCTTATCAATACGGCTCGCGGTAAAAGCGTGGTTACTTCAGATCTTGTTTCGGCCTTAAACACTGGAAAAATTTCGGGTGCAGGTTTAGATGTTTTGGAATTTGAAAAGTTATCCTTTGAGAAGCTTTTCGACTCCGATAATCTTCCTAATTCGCTAAAGGAACTTTTTACGATGGATAATGTAATTTTAAGTCCACATGTTGCCGGTTGGACGGTAGAAAGCAAAGAAAAACTGGCAACAGTGATTGCCGAAAAAATAATTGCTGTCTTTAAATAATTTACAAGATTTTGCAAATATCTATTCCTCAAGGTTTACTCATTAATTTTTTATATTTTTAAACATTGTTGTCCGATAAAAATCTAAAGTAGCAAAAATAGCGTTGTCATTACCATAT
>JBQEAY010000035.1:0-19617 GCA_052105975.1 Aequorivita sp.
GTGAGTGGTGAGTGGTGAGTGGTGAGTGGTGAGTGGTGAGTGGTGAGTGGTGAGTAAAAAATAATGAAATAATCTCATTCTAAAAAAGTCTGTTCAATAATAAATCTACGTGAATTAAAACAATGCTAAAGACACCGAGAACAATAGCAAACTTCAGGATGTTATGTAACACCATATAATGGATTTTGTGCTTAGAATACCACAAAACAGCCAGGAACACAGCCAATCCAGCAATACTGGCGTAAAAATAGAAATCCATATAACCTATTTCGGATTTAAACTTAGTGATTAATAGAAGTATTGGCACTAATGTCAGAAGGCTTAGAGCCGTCAACATTCGTTTTGAAGTTTTTTCTCCATATACCACGGGAATAGTGTTATAACCATGAGTGAGATCGCCTTTTAGATTCTCGAGATCTTTTACCAATTCTCGCATAGCAATTAGTAAAAACAAGAAAGTGGCATGCACAAAAATTACAATATCGAAATTGCCATAATGCACAAAAATTGCAAAAAACGGAACTACGGCAAGAATAGCGGCTGTAATGTTTCCTACAAAGGGATATTTTTTCAGTTTGTGTGAATAAAACCAAAGAAAGAAAATATACACAGAGAAAAAAAGCACGGCTTTGAAGGAGACGTAGCTTGCAAAAACAACCGATAAAAAATTGAGTACAAAATAAGTGGAGAGTTTTGTCCGCTGACTTACAAGCCTGTCCAACATAGTTTTTCGTGGCCGGTTTATTAAATCCTTTTCGCTGTCGTAAAAACTGTTGATTATGTAACCACTAGCAATAGCCGAGGATGATGCGAGCACAAGCATCAATAAATTCACATCAAACAGAACCTCCCGCACTGGTAAATCTGGTGCAAGAATATAAATACTTGTAAGATATTGAGCGATTACAATTATTAGAATATTATAGCCACGAACCACTGAAAACAGGCTAAAAAACTTAAGTAAAAAGAGTTTTTGTTTTCGGGTTAACATACTATACGAAGTTGAAGAATTCCGAAGGGTATTTCAGAAAAATAATCCTAAAAATTATAAACCACTTCCAGTTTATAGTCTTTCAAAGCCTCACGTGCTTTCTCGATATCCTCAGTAAAACCGAGCATATAGCCTCCACCGCCAGAGCCACAAAGTTTTAGGTAATAGGAATTGGTGTCGATTCCCTTCTTCCAAAGTTTATGAAACTGCGTAGGGATCATGGGTTTAAAATTATCTAAAACTACCTTTGAAAGTTCTTTAATATTTCCAAAGAGCGATTTAACGTCGCCCTGTAAAAAATCCTCAACACAAGCATCGGTGTGTTTTACAAATTGATCTTTCATTATATTTCGAAAACCTTCCTGTTTCATGTTTTCCATAAAGATCTGAACCATTGGAGCAGTTTCGCCAGTGCTACCACTGTCTAATAAAAACACAGCACCTTTTCCATTTTCAGTTTGCGAAGGAATTCCTGCAGGTTCAATATTATCTTTGGAATTAATTAGAATTGGAAGACTCAAATAACTATTCAAGGGATCCAATCCAGAAGATTTTCCATGGAAGAATGATTCCATTTCGGCAAAAATAGCTTTTAGAGTAAGTAGCTTTTCACGTGTAAGATTTTCAAGAACCGTAATCTTATTTTTTGCATACTTGTCATAAACAGCTGCTACCAACGCACCACTACTCCCCACTCCATAACCCTGAGGAATACTACTATCAAAGTAAAGTCCTTTTTCAATATCGTCATAAAGTGCTTCCATATAAAAATCAACCAACTCCGGATTGTCATTCTGAAGGGTTTCAAGATAGTCGGCAAAGCGCTTTAGAGCGGCATTGGAATTGTGAGTTGAAATGGTATGGTGTTCGTCAATCTTTAGAGCACCGTTATAAAAGTTATAAGGAATTGATAATCCTCTAGAGTCTTTTATAATTCCATATTCGCCGAAAAGAAGAATTTTTGAGTAAAAAAGGGGGCCGTGCATACGCTGTGATTGTTATTATAAAAGTACGGTTTTTTAGCCATAAAGCTAAGATATGATGCAAAGATAAGCATTTTAACAAATATCTGTTGTCAAAGGAATACGAATTAATCTAAAAGCAATCATATAATCCCCTGTACTTAAGGATTGTATTATTACTTGATGACATTTTTATTTTTATTCGATGTTATGGTATACAGGTAAAATACCATATCATGAAATATTATATCTCTCTTCTAATCCTATTTTCTATTTCCACACTGCTAACTTCCTGCCTCAGAAGCAATGAGGAAAGTCAGAGTTTTGATGAAAGTTCTATTCTTAACGAAGACGACAATGACCAAAATAATTCAAGGAGCGACCTAAATAAAAGCAATCAAGTGAAAAAAAATAATAAAATCAAATATTTCAAAATTATAGATCCTCAAAATGGAATGATAAAGGCTAAGATTCCTTTTCCTTCTTCCTGGCAACAGCAAAATGACGGCGAATATAGCTACACTGGCCCCAACGGTATTAAAATTTATAGGGAACGTGCTGCAATTTATATGTTTTCGAATAGGGCTCAAACAAACCAGGTGTATCAACAAAACGGAATGGCTATTCAATTTCCAAAATCTATAGACCAAGTTATAAATGAAAATTTCATGGACTATGCCAATAAAATAAATAGAAAATTAGTGAAGAAATATCCAATCCCTCAAATTGCTGCCCAAGATAAACAATTTGATAATCAGCGCTACTCGAGTATGCCTTCACAAAAAACATTTAATGTAATGGGGTTGGAATGGCGCGATCCTGATGGCACTTCGTTTCTTACCATTCTTCATCACTTTGTATCTCATGATAATTATGGAGGATATTGGGGTGTTTTTTACACGGTACTTGAATCGTCTGAAAATACTTTTAAACAGTCGAAAAAACAGTATATCAACGGACTTTTAAATAAGCAGATAAATCCACAATGGCTTCAAGTCACCAATCAAAAAGACATGCAGATTGCTCAACAAAGTAATATTGCCCATCAAGGACGAATGGCCCGAATAAAAGCAATGGGAGACCAAGGCACTGCAAACCACAATGCGCGTATGGCCGCAATGGATCAGAATATGAACAACTGGCGAGCCAATCAAGCTGCTGGAGATAGAAGTCACAATCAATTTATTGACATCATTCATGACAACACCGATGTTGTAGATCCCAATACCGGTCAAACCTATAAAGTTGAGGCAGGTGCCAATCAATACTGGATAAACGATCAAAATGAATATATAAAGAGTGACAACTCATTATACAACCCAAATCTTGATAAAGACCAAAACAACCAAACTTGGACAGAGTATGATGAGCAAAATTAAAATGTTTTAAAATAGATTCTTTTTACGCGAAAAGGGACAATAGAAAATAAGTTGTATCTTTCTTATCACTATCCCCGATTACGTTTTATCTTTTTGAAACTTTTATACATCATGGTATATAAATATCGGGATTTATCTTTTAACTTTCTCTTATTGGTTTTTTTAGGAGTTTTTCATGGGTTCTCACAAGAGAAGATTTCCAACGTAAAAGAAATTCAAAAGCTTATTGAGCAGGATTCTTTAACCAAAGCGCGTTTGGAGATAGCAAAAAGTATTTCTTTTTACAGAGCCGAAAAAAAATACGATAGTCTTTACAATTATATACAGTTTGAAGGTAGTTTCAAGCTGAATAAGGGTGATAAGAAACAAGCGATCAAAAAAGCTGAAGCCCTTACTGAGGAAATTAAAAAAACTGCCAATCCACATTTTATTGTTGAAGCAATAACCGAATTAGGATGGATCTACGATGATGCTGGGAAACACAAAAAAGCTTATGATCTTCTTGAATCGGCTATTCCATTTGCAAAACAAAACAAGGCACCACAAAACACAGATTTAGCTGGAGTCTCTTATCGCCTTGGTTACTACGCTTCAAAAATGGGTGACTTTCCCCTAGCCAACTCACATTATCAGAAATCATTAAGACTATTAAAAAAGACTGGAAAGCCTGACTACGTCTTCTACAACCAGGTCTATAATGCCCTTGGCGGAATGATGTGGCAGGAAGCGAAGTTGGACAGTGCAAAGTTCTATTTTCAAGAAGCGGTAAAAGTATTGGAAAAAACGGATGAAACCGATATCATGAACCGTTACTACCGGCCTGCACTGGTAAAAATGAATCTCGCCGTCTTGTGGAATGCTCTTGGGAAAAATAGGGAAGCAATTTCAATTTCAGAAGAGTCCATTGCAGGATATCAAGAATACATAAACCGCTCTACAGATGAAGCTAGAACCTACAAAGCTAAAAGCAATCAATGCATGGCAATCGATAATATGGCTACTTTTTATAATACCCTTGGCGAACATTCTCGCGCACAGGAATTAATTGAATATTCCTTTGAACAGAAAAAGAAATTGTTTGATGAAAACGATATCAACCTCATCATTTCGAATATAATCTTAGCAGAGGCCAAAACAGCAAGTCGTGATTTTGAAGGTGCTGCAGGAAATGCGGATAGCGCTTTGGAGCTTTTAAAAACTAGTCCGGGATCTAATTTATATTGGGAAGCAGCTGCCCTCTCCACTCGCGCTACTATTTATGATTCTATGGACGATATTGAAAAGGCTTCAAGTTATTATGAAAAGGCCGAAAACATGTATCGTAAGTCTATGGGCGGTAGTCACACTAAAGATTTTCTGGACAATCTTCTTGAATATTCCCTCTTTGCGGCAAAAAATCAAAAAAAAGAAAAAGCACTCTTCCTGGCGGAAGAAACATACAATTTTACACACCAAGGCGATTTCAAGAACACCTTACAAGAACTCTATCACACCATCAATTTAGCACAAGTGCATTATCTTCTAAAGGATTATGCCCAAGCAGAAAAATATAGCGAAGAAGCGTTGTGTTTCAATGTTTTGAAAGATGGCGAAAGGATTAATGCTACAGATTCCATTCTTAGCCAATATCGAAAACCTCAAGCATTATTGATTAACGCGGCCTCAAAATATTATCAAGCCGAAAATAAACCTACTTCATTTTTGGAAGACCTACTCCAGCAAGTGGAAGAAGGGATTGCTATTTTAGACCATCGTAAAAAAGTGATTAACACTTATGAGGATGTTAGCTTGTTAATTACCGAAAACGAAGAACTTCTCAATTTTGCCGCAAAACTCAGACTAGAACTATACAATAAAACCCAAGACGGTGTTTACATAAACAAGCTAATTGCACTCCATGAGTCCAGTATATATAACCGTATTCGCTCCCGATTAAATCTTCAAGAAAATGTTGCTTTCAAGCATATTCCCACAAAAGTAATAGAACGGGAAAATCATTTAAAAAGCAGAATGGCTTCCTCTTTAAATGAATCCGAAAACGGCAGTATTGGACCCTATTTTAAAGCTTCAGAAAATTGGGATTATTTTCTGGATTCTTTAAAACAAAAATTTCCAAAGTATTACAAAATGCGTTATGCCACTTTGGAAGAACCTATGGACGATCTTCAGCAAAAAATCCCTGAAAACACAACGGTGATACGTTATATTTTTATTGAAGACCAACTTTATGCTTTCGTTGTTTCCTCTTCACTCAAAAAGATGGTTAAACTGAACTATTCACCAGTAAAAGATCATATTGCTAAACTTCAAAATGATGAATTTTTAATTGAAAAATTGAGTCCAGTGCTCAGTGAACTTTACCGTGCCATATGGTTTCCTTTGGAAAGTTATATAAACACTCAAAAAGTGGTAATCATCCCAGATCGGGAGTTGTTCAATCTCAGTTTTGAAACGCTAACTCCAAAACCGATTAAAGATTTTCAGGAAATGGCGACCAATAGTCTACTGGCGAACTATGATATTTCATACAACTATAGTCTGCTACTCTATAAGAACAAAAATAAAGTGACAGATTATTCTTCTGAATATATTGCCTTTGCACCTGGTTTCAACAAAAAAATGAAAGATGCGTATAAACTGGCCATAAAAGATTCTGTAAAGTTGGATAAAACCTACCTCACCCTGCTGCCCCAACCTTTTAGCGAAGATTTGGTAAAAGAATATTCCAGAATCTTTAAAGGTGACTATTTTATAAACGAAAATGCGAGCAAAGAACTATTTATAAATCGAGCCAAAGAACACAAAATAATACACATTGGCACCCACGCAGAAAGCAACAACATAAGCCCTGAATTAAGCCGACTTATATTTGCCAAGAAAACCGATAGCGGAGAAAATTATGATGAAAATTCCTTGTATTCCTTCGAAATCTATAATATAGACCTCTCCTCCAACCTCGCCATTCTTACTGCTTGCGAAACGGGAAAACCTACCTATCAAGCTGGCGAAGGAATGATTTCTTTGGCACACGCTTTTAACTATGCAGGCAGTGAGAGTATCTTGACCAGCCTATGGGAAATAGACGAGCAGTCTAGCGCTCAGATCGTAAAATTATTTTACAACAGACTATCCGAAGGAATGGCTAAAGATGAAGCCTTACGAAATGCAAAGCTGGACTATCTAAGCACAAGTGAAGGAAGAACCGCGGCCCCGCAATATTGGGCAGGATTGTTTTTGATTGGCGATACTTCACCTATTGATTTAAATTCAGGAGTCGCCTGGTGGTGGTATGTTTTGGCAGGAATTGTTGCCTTGGCGATATTGGTTTTGGTTCTTAAAAGGGAAAAACACTAAGTCCTTCCGATTATTCAGCGAAAAACTGAAAAATCACCCTCCGTGATTGCTTCGTGTCTTGCAATGACAGTGGAGGGAGTAGATAAAGATTTCCTAAATTAATTCTGAATTTTAAAAGCTCCCAATCCAACCTCATCTGCTATAAACTCAGCGTTTTTACAGAATTGTGACAGCTCCGTTTTAATGAATTTTAAAACTGGATCTTTTTCAATTTCGGGATAAAGCACATGCACATTGGCACCAGCATCGAGAGTAAAACAGACATTAGAATTATTTTCTTCTCTAAATTTCCAGATACGGTTTAAGATTTCCAAAGTATTCGGTTTCATTAAGATGAAATACGGCATAGAGGTCATCATCATGGCGTGCAACGACAATGCCTCGCTTTCCACAATTTTTATAAACTCTGAAAGGTCACCGTTTTTAAGTACCGGAATCAGTTTTGAAAGATTATCCTTTGCTTGGCGAAAGCGCTGTTCAGCAAACGGGTGGTCAAGCATCAAATCATGACCAAGTGTGCTGCTCACCTGCTTTTCACCTT
The DNA here is from genome assembly GCA_052105975.1 of Aequorivita sp. Lineage (GTDB taxonomy): Bacteria > Bacteroidota > Bacteroidia > Flavobacteriales > Flavobacteriaceae > Aequorivita. Next base: position 7,228 of record JBQEAY010000035.1, read on the forward strand.
TATCTACAAGGAGGATCGTGTCTTGATAATTTTTAAAATTCTGATGAACTGCAAAAGGGTATTTTGTTCCAAAGAGTTTGCTACTGCCATCGCTCTCTGGATGTTCACCCCAAACTATAATTGGTCCTTCTATACTTCTACACGCACTACCAGAACCTAAACGCGCAAGAAACGAAGCTTTTTCATTAAAATAGGCTTCCGTAACATCTGGTTGCATTTGTTTTTCCATATCCATTAAGCACAGCGCCAAAGCACTCATACCACTCGCTGACGAAGCAATCCCACTACTATGTGGAAAACTGTTGGATGTATCAATTTTAAATTTAAAATCCTTTAAAAACGGTAAATACACTAAAATTCTCTCAAAGAATTTCTGAATTTTCGGTTCAAAGGAAACTTCCCTTTCTCCATCGAGATAAACTTCAAAATCAAAACTTTCAGAATTTTTGGGTTTAAAAGAGAGTGTGGTTTTGGTGTTGCAATTCTTCAATGTAAAACTGATGGAAGGATTCATTGGCAACTGTTCGCCATATTTTCCCCAGTATTTCACCAAGGCTATATTGCTTGGCGACTGCCAAGATACTTTTCCAGAAGATAAATTGTGGGAATAACCGGAAATGATAAAACGATGTTCTGCCATATTTATGAGGATAGGAAAAACAAAATTAGAATTCTTTTTGATTATACCGATGAGATTTCAAAAACCTTATCCAATAAATATAAAGATTTTCATCAAATGGTTTTTTGAACCTTAAGAACGCTATATCCATCTCTGCTTCAGCCCTAACTTTATAAAGCCTTCAATGCTATTGTTCTTAAAAAAATGATGACAAGTTCAAACATGTTTCGATGTAGTAATATAATCCTAAAACCAAATATTATGAAACGACTACTATTATTTTCGATTCTAAGCATTTTCTGCTTAACGATTTCGGCCCAGACCAAAACTTGGGTAGGTCCTTCAGGCGGTAGTTTTAATGTTGCAGCGAATTGGAATCCTTCGGGTATTCCCAGTTCAGCCCACGACGTAATTATTCCCGCAGGAAGCAACATACTCCTGGACGGGGCCTCAATAAAATCAATTACGACTCAAGGAAATGTCACGGTTGCGATAGCAGGTCAGCTTAACATTTCTTCGCCGTCATCTATTTCATCAAACACTATGGTAACTTGGAATTCTGGAGGCATTTCTGGGAACGGCACTCTAACCAATAACGGTACAATTAATATGACCACAGCAGCCTCCAAGGGCCTGGGGAATACATTTACGTTAAAAAATAATGGGACATTTGACATAAACTATCCTGGGAATTTCACCCTGGGTTATGGTAGTCCGACACTTAACAATGCTGCTTCGGGGATTATCAATATAAATACCGCCGGTAGTTTTACATACACTCAAGGTGTGGGAACAGTCATCAATGCTGGAACTATTAACAAAAAGCAAGATGGGGGCACATATAATATCCTTTCGAATTTCACCAACAATAACGGAACGATATCCGTAACGGAAGGAACCTTAAAATTGGATAACTCGAACGCAGCATTGACCGACGGCATCTACAACGTTACCGCCGGAAACATCTTGGAATTGGCGAGTACCATCAAACTCCTAGGTACATTGACCGGACAACTGGATGGACAAATAAATTGGATAGGAACGCTAAATGTAGATGCATCAACCGAAGCTATCTTCGATTTTAGTGGTCCAACTGGTGTCAACTGGTCTAGTGGCAGTTTGGGAGGAAATGGCACCCTTACAAATATGGGTAAAATCAATTTCATTGGTGCAAGTACCAAAAACGTTAAAGGTTCATCAACACTAAAAAATGAGGGAACTTTCAATATAGATTCAGCCAGTGATTTCGTTCTGGGCTATGGCGCACCAACATTCAACAATACTTCTTCGGGAATCATTAATATCAATTCCGCTGGCGAGCTTACATATACTCAAGGATATGGAACTCTTGTAAATTCAGGGTTTATAAATAAAACACAAGACGACGGTCTTTACCAAATCTACTCTAATTTTACCAACAATGACGGAACCATTTCCATAACGAATGGAGCCTTAAAACTAAACAACTCCAACGCATTACTGAATGATGGTATTTACAACGTTACTGCTGGAAATACTTTAGAATGGGCCAGTACTATCAAACTTTTAGGAACATTAAACGGTCAATTGGACGGTCAAATAAACTGGAGCGGAACTCTAAATGTGGAGGCAACAACCGAGGCTATCTTCAATTTTACTGGTTCCACAGGCGTAAATTGGACAAGCGGTCGCTTTGGCGGAGATGGAACACTTAAAAACCAAAGTACCCTTAACTTGGTTTCTGAAAACTCCAAATCTATTTTAGGACAGTCTCTCCTTAACAATGAGGGTATTATCAATTATAATTCCACTGGCGCGCTTGTATTGGGCTTTGGCAGTGGCACACTTTCCAACGCCTCGTCGGGGGTGATTAATCTTAATTCGAATTCCTCAATAACTTATACCCAAGGTTATGGTACTTTCATCAATAACGGACTGTTACAAAGGGAACAGAGTTCGGGCATCTTCGAAATTAATTCAAAATTTGAAAATAACGATGGTAGCATTTCGGTAGAGGCAGGAACATTAAAGTTAAATCATTCAAACGCACTCCTAACGGATGGAGTCTATAATGTTTCAACCGGAAGTACTTTGGAATGGACAAATGGTTTTACACTTTTAGGTACACTTACTGGCCAATTGGACGGACAAATAAATTGGAATGGAAGTTTGAAAGTGGAACCTTCCACCGAGGCCATTCTGGATTTTAGCGGACCTTCAGGAGTAAATTGGACAAGTGGCGGTTTTGGTGGCAACGGCATTGGCACTCTTATTAACAAGGGCATCCTCAATCTGGTTTCAGAATCGGGCAAATCGGTTGGAGGACAGAATATCTTGAAAAATAAAGGAATTATAAATCACAATGGCACTGGATCCTTAACGCTTGGTTATGGCAGCCCAACTCTTAACAATACCTCTTCAGGGATTATAAATCTCAATGAAGATTCCAGTATTACCTATTCACAAGGCGTTGGCACTCTTGTAAATACGGGAATTATTAAAAAAGAACAAAGCACAGGTACTTTTTCAATTTCTGCCAACACCAATAACATAAGTCCCGGAAAGTTAATATGTGAAAATGGGCTACTGGCATTCGGCACTTATGTGGGCAATGGTCTTATAGGCGGCAATGGCTCTGTGCAATTGCCAAATAACACAACATTTGAAGGTACCATAGCTCCAGGAAGTTCTCCGGGCACTTTAACCTTTACCAGCAACTATAATTCTGCGCCTGCAACTATTCTTGAAATGGAATTGAACGGTCCAATCGCTGGAACAGAATACGATGTTTTTGCCGTACAGGGCAACGCCATTATGGATGGAAACATTTTAGTAGAACTTACTTATGAAGCAAATTTGAATGACGAATTTGTAATTTTAACCTCGCCAAACATAACCAGTTGCAACCTTCCTTCCACTGTTAACAGTAATTATGACAACCACGACTACACTTTTGATGTGATCTGCAACCCAACCAATGTGATCCTAAAAGTAAGCAATATCGTTTTGGGCACTGACGAAAATAGTTTGAACAATCTAGCGATGTATCCAAATCCATCTAAGGGTTATTTTACCATAGATTTAGGTAGGGAATACTCTAATGTAAACGTAGAAATTTACAATATGCTAGGACAACCTATTTCTTCGGAAAAATACCCTTCGGTAAAAATTATTAAAAAGGAAATCACTAGCGCTGCAGGGGTTTATTTTGTGAGGGTAAGCAACGCTGCGGAAGAATCGAAAACTTTAAGGATTATAAAACAATAGATTTTTCAATAGCTAGTGAGGTTGAACATCAACCGGAATGCCTTCTGAAATATGAAGGCATTTTTTATTCCAAGAAACCTGAAGCAATCTCACAGAAATGGAGCAATCCCAACTCCATCATTTTTCGATATATTTGGACTTAATTATGTTTTCAGTTTAGCTTAATACAATATGAACCTATCCGACTTCCTTCTTTCCTTAATTGCCTTCTCTCCTGACGAACTTCAAGATATAACATCTCATTTTAAAAAGGAAATTGTTTCTAAGAATACAATGTTGCTAAAGCAAGGCGAAATAAGCAAAAGATTGTATTTTATCGAAAACGGAATGGGAAGAAGCTATTATCTTAAAGAAGATGGCAAAGAAGTAACTCAATGGTTTTTTGGGGTGGGGAAATTTATGACTACCGTAGATAGTTTTTTCCAGCAAAGCCCAAGTCTATATTACCTTGAAACATTAGAGGATTCTACTATGTATTCTATTTCCAATGAAAGTATGGATCTACTTTTTTCCAAATACCACAAAATGGAACAATTAGGCAGACTAGTCTCAATAGAAATGCTGACAAAAGTGGTGAATAAACTCAATGCTATCCAATTTCAAACAGCGCGAGAGCGCTATGATTATATGCTTGCGGAATTTCCAGATATTTCCTACCGAGTGCCGCTGGGGCATATAGCTTCTTATCTTGGAATGACGCAGGAAACGCTAAGCCGAATCCGACGAGGGTAAAAATGACTTAAAACCACTTTGCTATAAGACATAGGATGTAAGACTAAATTACCACTCATTAAACCCTTCATTTTTAAACATAACTTGCATTCTCTGTGTACTCTGTGCCTCTGTAGCTTTTTTCACCCTGAAGACACTAAGCCAATAGAATTTCGAATCTTTCGTCGCATCCCACAAAAGTCCTACATCTTACTGTCTTAAGTCCATTTAAATCTCTTTTTGACATAGGTCAAAGGGCGTTTCTTTTATTATTCAGATATTTGCACTGTAATTCTAAAAAAACAATGAAAATGCGAATAAACAAAACAATCATTAATCTCCTATCTATCTTTCTAATAGGATTTTTTTCGATTCAAACATTTTCACAGCAATTAGATCCAGTATTGCAGGAACTGATTAGCAAAGGTTTAGACAAAAGTCAGACCGTAAATATTAAGTCCATTGAAGCGCAACAAGCAAATTTGGATCAACGTTTGGCAAAGTCTGTTTTTATTCCGAAAGTGACTCTCAACGGAAGCTACACTCGCTTAGACGATGATATCACTTTTGATGATGACACACAGAATCTTTTGGTCGCCACACAAAAACTGTTGATAAAAGAAGGCGCCGGACTTCCATTTAATGCGCCATTTCCAGATGGAATTCCCTTAAAAGACACTCCAAATCTTCAGGACAAAAACATTCTAAAAACTTCGGTGGATGTGGATTGGGTACTCTTTAGCGGACTTGAAGCCCATAACGCCATAAAAGCTAGTAAGCACAAAGAATCTTCACTTAATTATTTAGGGATGGCAGAGAAAGATAAACTCGCTTTAAAAATCATTGAAACATATGACAAACTTGCATTGGTTTATGCTTCTGAAAAAGTTTTGACTACTTCTGAAAGATATCTGAATGAACAAGAGCATTATGTAAAAAAAGCCATCGAGAATGGACTTGCAACTCCTATCGGAAGAAAAAAGATAGAATTAGCTCAACAGCAATTGGCTGGAAAACAATTAGAATTTCAGCATAATAAAACACTATTAATTGAAGTGTTGTATCAGCTTACAGGAGAAAGCAGAGACAACTTAAGAATTTTAAGACCTCAACTAGAATCCTTCACTTTAAATTCTACTTCAAATACTGAAAAGCGAAATGAGATAAAAGCCTTGGAAGAAGCAGAACAAGCTACACTTTATAAATCAAAAATGGAAAAGAGTCATTTTATTCCGAAAGTAGCTTTAAAAGGACATTATGAATTCATCGAAGACTACCTCTCTCTTCTAGATCCAAAATGGTACGTAGGAGTGGGAATCCAATGGAATGTTTTCGACGGAATGGAATCGAATTTAAAGGCGAAGAAAACAAAATTAGAAAGTCAGATCTATAGAGAACGAATTGATGAAGCTGAGGAAATGATAGATTTAAGCATTGTAAAAGCTGAACAGACTTTTCAATCCACTTTACAAAGTTCCAAAATCGTTGAAAAAGAGATTGAACTCGCTACTGATACTTATGAAATGATCGACAAGCAATACAAAAACGATTTAGCTTCGATAAACGATGTGCTTGACGCACTGACTGATCTTGAAAAAGCCAACTTCAAACTTCAAGAATCCCTGTTTGATCAGCGAAGAGCAGTAACAGAAATGCTTCATGCAAAGGGAACTTTACAATATTAACCCTTCGACAGGCTCAGAATGAAGAAGCGTTCAAAGCGACAAAAACTAACAATAGATGTTAAACAGACATTCATCTAAATGTCAACAGCACAAAAGAAATTATAGAAAATGAAATCAACTAAAACCATAGTATTCGCCATTGTTTCCTTGCTAGCATTAAATTCTTGCAGTGATAACAAGATCACTCAGCAAAGGGGAAAGGTAAAATTTGAAACAATTTCCATTAGCAGCAAGCTCGGTGGAAGGATATCTGAAATATACGTAACCGAAGGGCAAGAAGTGAAAAAAGGAGATACCCTCGCTTATATCGATATTCCAGAAGTTGTAGCGAAAATGATGCAAGCTGAAGGAGCGATTACCTCTGCACAAGGACAATTGAATATGGCTTATAACGGCGCTACTTCAGAACAGTTAAGTCAAATTGATCAAAAGCTGAATTCTGGAAAAGCACAATTGGAATTCGCTCAGGAATCTTTTAACCGATTGGAAAATATGTACAAAGATTCATTGGTTAGTCAACAACAATTTGATGAGGTAAAGATGAAACTTGCAATGGCCAAAGCTCAAGTAGACGCAATGGAAGCCAAGCGTACAGAAGTGCGAAAAGGTGCAAGAGCTGAACAAATTGAACAAGCTAAAGGACAATTGGATCGTGCTTTGGGTGCCAAGGAAGAAGTGGCTTCAGCTTCAAATGAAAAATATTTGATTGCTCCTTCAGATATGTCAATTGAAACCATCAGCTTAGACGAAGGCGAATTGTTAACCCCAGGATATAGCTTGTTTAACGGCTATAAAAAGAATAGTGTTTATTTCAGATTTACTATTCCTGAATCAAAAATATATGATTTCAAACCCGGGCAAAACTTGACTTTGGTAAATCCTTACACTAAAGAAGAAATCGATTCAAAAATCATTGCAATCAACCAACTCGCACATTACGCCGATATAACAAGTACTGCCCCGTTGTACGAACTGGATGAATCTATTTATGAACTAAAAGTCGTTCCTACTGCTGATGTTGAGGATATGACGTTTTATTTAAATGCAACAGTACTTATTAAGGGACAATAGGTTGATATTGAAAATGACTTAAGAAGAAAAGACGTAGGACATGGACTGGAAAAAATAGGCGGTAGTTGATAGACAAAAAAAGGGTATCAAAGGACAAATCCCTATGTCAAATGAAAAGAAGATAAGATTATGAATAAATTTATAAAATTAGTTCGTGTAGAGTTTAAGCGCATTTTCTCAAACAATGTGCTGCTTGCAATATTCTTTGGAGCGCCAATTCTATATGGATTTTTGTTTGGTTATGTGTATCAACAAGCAAAGGTTATCGACTTGCCAATCGTGATTATCGATCAAGATCGCAGCCCTGCAACTGATAAAATCATCGATGCCTTTCACGACAACGAAAGTTTATTAGTAAGCGATGTGCGCTATACCGCGGGTAATATAAAAGCCGAAATGCCATTAAAACAATATGCGGCGGTGGTAACGCTACCCACCGATTTTGAAGCCAAGGTTTTGCAGAAAAAACATCCGGAAATTCGTGTGGATTTAAACATGGCAAATATCCTAAACGCCAATACTGCCAGTAAAAATATTCAATCCGTTTTGATGACCCTAAATGCAGGAATGGAAATAGAAGGTCTTAAAAAACAAGGTCTCCACCCTACTCAGGCTTTTAGTCAATACGAAAGTTTTAAAATCAACTTCAACAAACTCTATAACTCGACTGGAAACTATGTAACCTTTATGCTGCCCGGATTATTGGCGGGAATTATGCAACAGGTTATTTTCTTGGCGATGGCTTTAGTTTTTTCACGTGATTTTGAAGATGGATATTTTGGTACCTTGATAAAGGAAAGCAGGTCCTCTTTATATCATATAGCATTAAAAGCCACTCCCTTTTTAGTGATGTTACCGTTTATGTGGTTGGCCGTTAGTTTCTTTTTTCCATACTTTAATATTGAAGCTTCCATATTCAATTTCCCGATGTTGGTTTTGACTATTCTATTGACATTGGCGTCGATGGCTATCGGGATGCTATTTTCCATTATCATTCCAAGTCAGTTGAAAGCCACCGAGTTTTTAATGGTTATTTCTACACCGGCTTTTATTTTAAGTGGATTTACCTGGCCTACTATGGCAATTCCAGCGTGGATTACAAATATTGCACAGTTTATCCCACTAACTCAGTTTTTAACCGGCTTTAGAAAAATTGCTTTTTATGGAGGAAATCTGTCTTCTATAAAATCTGAAATGGGAATGTTACTGTTGATTACAGGTGTTGCATTTCTGATTATGGTAATCTTATTGCAGATCAAGATTCGTCTTTTTGAAAAGAAACGAAGAAGCACTACGGAAGTTTTGGAAGCCTGATAGATTCCTCAATATATCTATGCCTTCTCAACTTTGAAACACAAAAGCCTGTCTTTATTTTTATCAAGAAAGGCTTTTTTAGTATTAAATAATTCCTATAGAAGGTTGTTTTAACGTATAACGAGTAAGGGCATTTTCCTATTCCGAATCAATAGATCGTTGGTTATACCTCCTACGAACAAAGAAGTTATATTATTTGCTCCTCTTGCCGAAATTACAATGATATCAAATTCGCCTTTTTCGGCATGAATTTCAATCGCTTCAACTACTGATAGATCTTCTCGATCCGTATATCGAAATGAAATTTGATCTGGAAGTTTATGCTTTTTTCGGAATTGTTTCACCTTTTCCTTTAGGTGTCTTTCGGTTTTATCTATTGCTTTTTCCGTGTTTATATACGGAAAGAAAAACGAAGGAATATTATATACGTGAAGTGCTTCAATTTTACCGCCCGATCGCTCCACTAAGCTATCCGCTACTTCAAAACACTTTGCGGAAGCAGAACTGAAATCAGTAGGAACCAATACGTTATCCATTCTATGTTCAGCTTCTTCAGGCACCAACAACACGTGGGCATCTAACATACGAACCAATTTTTGACTCAGTGCACCCGTCCCCTGCAGTTCATCCTTATTTCCGGTGACCATGATATCGATTTTATATTCTTCGGAAAGATGACTTAGAATACTCTCGGTATAGTCGTCGGAAGTAATCAGCACAGTATGTGGGACCGAAGCTGTATAATGCTTTTTGATAGTTTTCTGCAAACCTCGATCCACAATATCCTCCACCGTAATTCCCTCCTCGAGAAACTCATCGTATAAATCGTATAACTTATATTGTTTGATGTTATGCGTGAAATATAAGTGCTCAATATTCCACACCTTACAAAGAAAGCTCACATAGCCTAACAGAATGGAATCCATTTCGGTAAGGTCTAAAGCTACCATCAACTTTAACTCGTTCTCTAATTTTATTTTCTTTGTCATCTTTTTAACTTAACTATTTTTTGAGGAAATTTTTCTTTCTAATCTATTTATAAATCCGTGATAGTTGGTTCCTTATCAGGTTTGGTTTCGGGTTCAATCTTTTTCAGGTTTTTCTCTTCCCGCTCCTCATTTACCAAATTAAGTATGTTTTTACGGTAGCTTTCCCTTTCAAGAAGTTTTTCCTTCCGTTGGGATTTTTCATAATCCTCATTCATCCCTCGATACAGTGAAAAGCACATCATCACCAAGAGAATGGCAAAGGGCAATCCCGAAATCGTTACAACCGTCTGCAATGCATTTAGTCCTCCTCCATACATAAGCACTGCCGCAATAACTCCCGTGGCAACTGCCCAAATCACTCTTTGAAATGGAGGAGTCTTTAATTTTCCTCCAGAAGTAATACTGTTAACAACTAGTGCGCCCGAGTCTGCCGAAGTAATAATAAAGCTACAGATAAGGATTACACCCAAGGATTTTAAGACAATCGCCAATGGAAATTTATCGAAAAACACATACAACGCTGTTGAAATATTATCGTTTACAGCGGCAATCATTGCCGTATCACCTAAAAGAATATCCCGCATGGTTGTTCCTCCAAAGGCGCTAAACCATAGGAAAGTAACAAGTGCTGGCAGAATCAGAACGCATAAAATAAATTCCTTTACTGTTCTTCCCTTGGAAATCCGGGCGATAAAAGTACCGACAAATGGAGACCAGGAAATCCACCAGCCCCAATACATAATGGTTCTCATTTTCTGCCAATCGGTGCCCCGTAGCGATTCTGTCCAAGTGGACATTTCGACAAAATGAGTTAAATAGCTTCCCAAATTTTGGATATAGGACCTAAAAATGAAGGTGGTCGGCCCTAAAATCAAAACCAACAGAAATATTGCCATGGCCACGCGCACATTCAGCTTGCTCAACATCTGCACTCCTTTATTGACTCCGCTAAAGGCAGATAAAGTAGCTGCTGCGGTCACTCCCATAATTATAATGATCTGATAGAACAACGAACTGGGAACCCCAAAAACATGCGTAAACCCAGAATTGATCTGCCCTACCCCAAAGCCAATGGTGGTTGCCAATCCAAAAAGGGTTGTAATAACCGCCATGATATCTATAACATCTCCCATCCAGCCATAGATTCTGTTTCCCAAAAGAGGGTAAAATGCCGAGCGGAGGGTAAGCGGCATTTTTCTATTAAAGGTAAAATAGGCCAAGGACAGACCTACTACCGAATAAATAGCCCATCCGTGGATACCGTGGTGAAGAAATGAAAAGTTAATAGCTTCTTGTGCAATGAGTGCAGGGTCTTCTCCTGCCAACCGCGGTGGATTCAAGAAATCACGCACCGGATCTGCAATGCTAAAAAGTACTAGTCCGTTTCCTATTCCCGCACTAAAGAGCATGGCAAACCATCCATATAAACTAAATTCAGGTTTGGAATTTTTGCCTCCCAAACGAATCTTTCCAAACTTGCCAAAGGCCATATATAAACAGAAAACGATAAACAAATTTACCGCCAAGGTATAAATCCAGCCCCCGTGTTCGGAAACGTATGTCTGGGCCGCGCCAAAATAATAATCGGCCTGTTCCTCAAATATAAGTGTAAAACCAACGCTAAGAATGATAATGGCAATCGAGGAAAAAAACACTGTTTTATTAACTACCATACCAAGAAATGTGGAAGTAGGATCTTTTCTGGTGACTTTTATCGACATATATAAAATGGTTTATTTGAAAAATGAATATCAAGCCCATTTCTTCCTAAACGAAAAAACAGGAATTAGCAATTTTAGAGAAAGAAAGTTTTTAGTCTCTAAAAAACAATTATAAACATCAGTGGTAACTACCTCTAGTAATTAGAGGCTGAAATTGTAGAACATGAAAAATATTGTCAATCTTTTTGGTGTCAGAAATACTTAGATTAGGAGATTTCATAAGTAGTTTTTATAATGAATTATTGGTCAACATAATACCGAAATATAACTGTTTTTACAAATATATCCTCTTGTTTTCCAAAAGTTATGTCTTTCGCGTATGGAATCCATCCTCCGATTGGCTATATTTCCTTATAAAAAAGAACTATAATATGAAACAAGTTTTTAATAGCATTTACAAATCTAAATCAATCGAAGGTTTATAAATATATTCTCAACTTCTTCAATTCAAAATACCCAATAAAGATGAAATTATCCATAGTTGATTTAGCAACTGTCCTACCTGGAGAAACTAGGCACGACGCCTTAATGCACAGTATAGAAGTGGCGCAAAATATAGAGAAACTCGGCTTCGAAAGAATTTGGGTTGCCGAACACCACGGCAGTGGCTCCATTGCCGGAAGAGCGCCCGAAGTTTTAATAGCGGCCATAGCTGCAAATACGTCCACAATTAGAGTTGGATCAGGCTCTGTCTTGCTCAATCATTACAGTCCGTTTAAGGTTGTTGAGGTTTTCTGCACACTTAACGAACTTTATCCAGGCCGAATAGATCTGGGTGCCGGAAGAGCTACTACAGGACCAGTAACCGATTTCGCACTTCAGCAAATGCGAGACAAACAACACCGAAGCGATTCTGATCAGCAGATCTTAGAGTTGGTCGCTTGGCTGGATGACAGTTTCCCAACTGACCATCCGTTTTCAAAATCACCTGTACACACTATCGACAGTTTGCCAGAATTACATATTTTAGGTTCGAGTCAACCTCAAATCCGCAACTCAATAAAAAACTTGTGATTTCTTCCGCTTAAGCTGCA
>JBQEAY010000036.1:0-19276 GCA_052105975.1 Aequorivita sp.
ATGCCTGGCACTATCAAACCGAAATCACTGGCACTAATCGAACCGAATTATCCAAACCCTTTGTTTTAGATGAAGGTCTTTATAAAGAATGGTTTAATCCCAATCTAAATGAAGAAAATGTATTGGAGTTAATCTCAAATGGTTTTACTTCAAAGGAATTCAGTGCCCATCCAGTGAGCACTGATCTTTATAAACGAAACATAGATACCAACAAACCTAATATTCTTGAAGAAACATCACCTCCTGGACTACTGTTCTAAAAATAATATCAAAGAATCAAAGATCTCTGAACTTTTCCACCGGATGTTCAGCTTGTGGAAAACCTTGATCGAAAATTAAAAATTGTTGGAAAATTTTAATGAAAAAGTTATTTTTGAGGATTAATAAAAAGACTTTATCCCTTCAAATACGTAGTTTAGCCCCTTAATAGTTCGGAGTGATATTTTAAATAAAAAATAATGATTTTATGAAAACAAAAACTTTTATTACTCTATTTCTACTACTATCTATTAATGCCTTTTCTCAAGAAATAGAAAAAATTGATATTTCTGATAATTTAGAACAGTTGTTTATTAATCAGGATAACGATTTTGGAAGTATTGCAGAAAGTACTGTAGAAAAATTATTCGTTGATAATTTAAATATCTACGTCTTTGAATTAACTTATAATGACAAAGTAATTTATAGAGAATCTATTAAAAAAAGCAATCCTCAAAGTAGAGATGTTGAAACGTTCATGAATACGATTAGATTTAAATATGATATAAGTATTGATGATAAACTAATTAGCGACGCTGATAAACTTAATTTATTAGAAAGCTATAATAATAAGATTGTCAAAACAAGTAATTCAAGTTTCTTTAAAATGAAGAATTTTGAGATACTTAAAAAGGATTACAAACAAAACAAATTGATTATTAATCATCCTTTAGAAAATATGACTATCAGAATATATAAACTTGCGTATAACTAAAACCAAGTGTTATATCGAGAAAGTAATTTGAATGTAATAATGCTATAATAATTAATTTGAGGTGTTCAGGTGTCGATAATTTCTTCATCTGAATACTTTTTTTACATACATTCTTTAAATAAAATCTACTAAGCTATATCTCCATCTAGTTTCATTGCAAAAATTTCTCCCAAGCTGTAATGAAAGCCTTTACAACTATGGCACAATTTACAAGTTGTTTGAAGATACCTGTAAAGGTGAGCTCTGTCAATTATTATTACGTTGAAAGGTTTTTGACAAATATCGCATCTTTCAACATTATATACCGAATAATATTTGGCTGACCTTAATTCTTCAAAAGCATAAGTGTTTCGATAGCTATTGTAAAAAACATCTTCAGAGAAAATAAAACCTTCAATTCCGTTTACGCTTTTGACCGCAAAATATTCGTATATCATTTCTTCTGCGTCAGGGCTGAATTTGCCGTTGATTACTATTTCTTTTTGCTTCATAATTGGGTGTATAAAAGTTTAACTGAATTTTTTAGTACTGTATGATTAGCCAGAATGAAGCTGGATAATATGATTTCACAAAATATCCTAAAGCATTCATCTTATTGTTTAGTAAAAACGCGTTTATTACTTAGCCTTGTCAGGGTATTAAAGTCCTCTGAAAATTGTAAAGAGATGTCTCCGGCACTTAAGATGCGTTCTTGGGGATTAAAAGTGTATTCATAATACTGTGTCTTACTTTTAGCTGTATCACCATCCTTAGTCATTGTAGCTTTTATCCCGTAATTATCGTCTTTGACGTGAGTGATGTTTAGTACAGTTAAATTCTGATGTTTTGTTTCGCTATAAATAGATGAAGTCTCAAATTCAGAAGAGTATTTACCGGTTATTCTATTTTCTTTAGATGGTTGGTTACAGGAAGTAACAAAAGTGATTGCAACGATAAGTAGTGATGACCAGATTTTCATATTTTATTATTTCTTGGATTGATTATTAACTTATTTTCTTTGACCTTTCACCAATTTGAAGAGCCATTATTGGATCAATACAGTTAGGGTAAATGATACCGTTATCTATAAAAATGATATTGTTTTAAATGATTTTAGAGCATAAAAAAAGCGTGGAACTGAACTTACTAGTTTTAGAGGTCTCGCCAGAAACCTATCCACCACATAAGAACAGCCCACGCCGTGGCGTGGGCGTCTTAACTTGGATGTGGTGGAATTCAAAACCTGGCGAGTTTCTAAAACCAAAATCAAGCTAATTCGCTAAATATTTTATTATTTATTTATTTTTATCTTCTATTTTTATTTTCCATTGTGTTTACAAATTTAAGAATTAATATTTCTTCTCCACTTCTTTTTCTGAAATAGTGCTAGTGTTAGAAAGTGTTTGAAAAAATCTTTTCCCGCTAGTTTTATGACAGTGAAAACCCTCCTGTGTATTAATATAATAATATATCGTTATCATAAAACACATTATCATATTGTTATAATATATAATATTAGTTTTTCAAAATCTCGTCAAATATTTTCTTCATTTCACTCTTAAGATCGATGTAGACTTGTAATGAATTATTCATCGCAATAACAACTTCTGGAGAGAGCTTATCCTGCAGCTTTAGCTGATTGCCGAGCTTTGCTAATTGATTAATATTGTTACCGATTTTAGCCATCTGAATGCCCAAAAGATCCAATCTTTTTAAATGCTGAACTGGGTCCACATAAATCATCTTCTCAGAGTCCTTTAAAAGCTTATATCTCAGGTAGCTAGCCAAATTCTTGTAACCGAGTTCAGATTGTTGATCTTTTAAAATCGACTTTTCGTCATCATTCAAATATATCCAATACATTTTACGTTTTTTATTAGAAGCTAATTTCTTTATCCCATTACTGCTTTTTTTCCATAAAATTGAGTTGCGAAATTTTATCCTTCCAACTGGTTGGCAAGAGCATTTTGTAGACCCTATTTCCAGGGGGTGCAAAATACATCTTGCCGTATAAATCCCCTTAATCATTAATTCTTCTTTTTTTCCATTAAAATTTTCATTGATAAACAGATAAATCCTCTTAATAATTATGATGGATTCAATCCGAATTTTCACTATCCTACGGTGATTTTCCTTCATTTTTTTTAAATGATAATTCACCTTTTTCTTGTTCAGAACTAAACGCTATAGAGTCACCATTTTTCGAGGTGTTTTAAATCCGAATTAATAAAAACCTTTTTTATTAAATGAGAATAACAAACAACATTTTACGGAAAGAAACCACACTTTTACCTTCAATATTTTTATTTTTCACTAGCATTATTTTCATTTCTAAATGACCCTAAAACGAAGATCCGAACCCAATGAAAAAAATAATATCTTTTAAATAATACTTAATAATTAATATGTTTTTATTATAAAACATAAAATATGAATCAACGCTTTCTATTGAAATTTAAACAACCAAATAATAGAGGGAAAAGGTCAAAGAAAATAAATTGAAAACTTATAAAAATGATATTGCGAGGGGCAAAAGCTAGTTGGTAGCAAACGATGTGAATGGTCCTTAAAATCCCTTGCAAAAATCTATTCTTTGATCAATTTGCGTCATATCATTGACAAGCCATTCATTTAAATCTTTATATGCAGAATATAATTCAGATCTGTTTTTACACTTTTTGTTCTTATTTAGCATATTCTCAGTTGCTTTTCTTCCTGCTGAGTCGTTATCCAACAATAATTCTATACGATCATAACCCTGAAAATAATTTATTGCTTTTTCCGCAAAAGAAACTGAGTTCAAAACTATTAAATCTGCTCTCGATGGTAGTGAAGGATCTAGAGTTAGAAGTGATAATGCATCAAACATTCCTTCTGCCACAATAAGCAATGGGTTTTTATTTTGAATTATAGTTAAATCCTTTGGAGAGGAAGAATTTGGGTAATATTTATTTCTTAATTCCCATCCTTTAGAAACATTCTGTAGTCCAATAGAGAATTTTTTTTTGCCTGATAAGCTATAATGGACCTCACTGCAAATCATTTGAGCTGCTTTAAGAGATATATTTCTTGATTTGAGATAGTTTAATAGGGCAGGGTGGGTAATGGCTTTAACGGTCGTTATTTTAATTTTAGAATTGTCTATTGGTTTTAATTTTTCTTGCTGATGAAAAGTATAAGATGTGTTTTTGCCATTAAGATAGGCGAGAGCTTCAACAACCGTAAATTTTTTTAACTTTACTATTAAATCAACGACAGTTTTACCAGAGCCATCACCGAAATCCCACCATCTATTTTTTCTTTTATCAACTCTAAATGATGCTGTATTTTCATTTCTAAATGGACTTAAATACCAAGCTATATTCTCCGTCTCTTTAGTAGGGAGGTAGTTGTGTTTTGTCAGCAAATCGACCAAATTCAAATTATTAGCTTCAGAACATTTCATATTTTCCAGTATTTATTTTCTTCTAGTTTTTCCGGATACTTGAATTAGATTGAACATTTCGAACATTCTATCATAAAATCTTTCTCCGTATCTGTTTTGAATTTCGTCCAATGAAAGGTTT
Organism: Aequorivita sp.; assembly: GCA_052105975.1. Classification (GTDB taxonomy): domain Bacteria; phylum Bacteroidota; class Bacteroidia; order Flavobacteriales; family Flavobacteriaceae; genus Aequorivita. The sequence continues at coordinate 4,519 of JBQEAY010000036.1, forward strand.
GTCGTAATAAAGGTTTTACAAATTGATCGTCTTGATTTTGCGTACCTCAGTTGAATTATGTCTGACATAAACTCGATCGAGTTTCCGAAATGATTTAACTTTCTTTCCGCTCCCAAATCTTCAAAATGAATTGATCCTGTTATGTTTCGTTGATAAATTGATTTATCATTTGGTGCTAATTGATTAGGACGTGAAAGTTCACCAATGACTCTGTCTGTCAGTTCGATTGTATTTACAGTTTTGATTCTAAAATGAGGGTGCTGATGCTGTTTATAAACTTCTTCTAATATTTCAAAAAACAAGCTCTTTCCAGTTCCACAATTCCCATAGAACAAAATTCCTTTGTGAAATTTTCCACCTAATTTTTCCAAAGCATTAATATCTGAGAAATAGGAAATAAAAAAGTTCAAGGCAAACTTGTTGTTGGCATCAATTTCAAAAGGCATCTTTTCTCTTTTCTGGAGCAAATCATTCGCCTTTTCAATGAAAAAATTTTTAAAATTTTGGTTACTCATTATTGCCTCGGATTTGGATTTTGAATTGTTGAATTTTTCGTTCTTTCTAAAAATTCATTTTTATTTTTATTAAAGGTGTTTCTTTGTTTTAGGTTAGTATTATTAAGTGTAGGGTTTTTTCCGTCACTGTTTTTTTCCGTCACCGTATTTTTCCGTGACGGAAAATTTCGTGCTTTTTGTTGATAACTCTGATTTTCATTAGTCGAGGAATCAACGTCTTTTGGGGAAGAGTTTAAATGATAGATTCTAGAATTAAATTTACCATTTGAGATTTTTTGTTCCTCAACGGTTATCCAACCTCTTTGTGAAAGTTCGTTTCTGTATTTGCGAAAAGTATCAACATGCATTCCTAATGTTTTACATAATTGCTTGGTGTAGAAGACCCAATTATGTGGTTTTTGAGCCAGAACTATGTACAGGAATCTAGATCTATCTGAGAGGATAATATCTTCAATAAGACCATTTGGAATTATGGTAAAATTACCTTGTATATGATTACGTATCTCATTCATTCTATTTTATTTAAAAGGTTTAGAAAGAGTAAAATGCGTATATTTGCACTATACTCTCTGATATGAGTTATTAAAAATTATAAAAGCGTTCAATTTGCGGAAATTGAACGCTTTATTTTTTTCTTGAATTATTAATGTAATCCTGTGCCTGATCGTTTATCTGAGAGATAGATTTACTTTTATTCTGAAGTAACCAGGCATCAATCTCCGACTTTTCAAAAAACAAAGTTTTACCATTCGGTTTTGAAAATGGGATTGTATTGTTGTGGACCAACTTGTAGATATATGAGCGTTTATAACCTGTGTAGTTAATAAGGTCTTCTACATTGAGAATTTTTTTGAATGTTCCATTGACAATAATTTGTCTTAACTCTTTAAGTTCTTTTAAGATTAATTGATTTTCCATATGCTTCGTTTTATTTGTTTACGAAAGCAAAGGTTAGGAAAGTGTTTAGTTAAAAAAATAAGGGATTAAAGGGGCGCCTTAAACACAGTGGTTTTCCTTTATATTTAACATTTTTATTGTAACATTATTTTTTTGATGTATATGTTTTATCGAATGATTTCTTAATCTCTTGATATTTTTTAAACTCTCCTTTGAAATAAAAAAAATCGGCTAAATAACATAAAAACATTTTTCTATATTCATCGTTTTCTTTAAAATCAAAATAATAAGCTTTCCCATACATTTTAAATAAGCCTTTATAAGTAAATGATTTTTTAGCCTCCTCATTCCAAGCAGTTGGCTTTGCTTTTTCATTAAATTCTATGAGATATTTAAAATTTTCATACGAGCAGCTTATCCAGCCTTTTGAACGATTATCTTCGTACAAATTTCTAATATCAACATCACTTCGCTTACGTAACCAGACTCTTCCTTTGGAAGTTTCAGGAATTTCAATAAATTCCTCTCCGTGTTTAACTAAACCTTCGTTTAACATTCTCAAAAAATGAACTTCTTCGTAACAAAGCGATTTTATATAAGCTTTTAAGGAAGTTTCGAGACCTCGTTCTTCTATTAGGAGTGATCTAACTTCTTTTTTCACAATATCCTTTATTTCTTGTCTCAGTTCAATCATCGCTTCTGATTTAACCTCAGACTTTAATTTATTCCATATCTTGTTTTCTAGATTCATAACCTATAATTTTATCTCTGGTATTAAATTAGATGCTTCTTTCATTTTTTGGTCAACTATCTTGGCATAAATAGCTGTGGTTCTTATTTCTCTATGTCCCAGACGTTTTGATACAGTATAAATATCTGCACCATTCTCTAACAGTAGTACCGCATTAGTATGTCTGGCACTGTGAAATGTAATATGTTTTGAGATTCCAGCACGATTACACCAACGTACAATTTCATTATTATAAACTGCTGAATATTTTAGACCTCTAAATACTCTGTCAGTTGGATCTTGACGTTCTCCTAGTAGTTCACGAGCTTGTTTAGATATGTACTGATATTCAACACCATCAGTTTTCTTTTGTGTAAAATTTATACGACTAGAGTCATCCTCATCACGCACTTCTGACCAGACCATCTCATTAATATCTATCCATCTCAGGCCACTTAAACAAGAGAACAGAAATGCAGATTTTAAAATCTCATATTTGCATTGTGTTTTCCATAACTTCTCAACTTCTTGAAAAGTAAGATACTCACGCTGGCTTTCAGCCTGCTCGAAAGATTTTGTTTTTGCCGCATAATTGATTGATATATATCCTTCGTTAAAAGCAGTTCTTAGCGCAGCTTTAAATTTATTATGATAAGTATATTTAGTGTTAAGAGATATGGGGAGGTTGCTTTTAGTACGAGCTTCTTTATCAAAATAATTTCTAACTCTATGTACAAAATCTTCATCCACTTCATCAAAAATAGTGCTTGGATGAATACATCTTTTTAAATGATGCATAGCAGCCGTCCAATTTGCGTAATTTTTTGGGCTGTCGTTTTTTGTTTCAGCCTGTTCCTGGAAAAAATCTAAAAAACGTCTTTTGCCCTTTGTTGTATTTTTTATATCAAAACGTCCTTGGTAATATTCAGCCTCTTTAATGGCCAGAATTTGCTTTGCTAAGGCAAGTGTTTCTTTGTTGCTTTTTCTTTCACTAGCATTTTTTGGTTCCCCTTGTAGAAATAGCTTTAAATTTTCATTCTCTCGAATGTGTCTTCGTTTTCCTTCTGGTGTCGTTTCAGAACCTTTGTAGTATTCAATAGATAAGCTAATTTTACCGCTAGCTAGTTTACGCTCTTTTAATGTTATCTTCATAATGTAGTACGATTGTACTACAATTTTAATTTATGTAGTACATATGCGGTAACAAATATACTAATAAAGGGTGCATATAGAAAACAAAAATACGTGTAAAGTGCCGTAGGTAAAGGAAAGTAGAGTATAGGATATTAAAGAAAACACATTTTATTTACCGATGCAAAAATTAGCAAAAATATTGCCTAAGAGCTCATCGTTGCTGATCTCTCCAGTGATTTCTCCAAAATAATAAAGTGCCTGACGAATATCGATTGCCATCAAATCACCACTTAGATTACTATCAATGCCTTCCTGTACTTTAATGATTTCCTCCAAAGCTTTCAACATTGCGTCGTAGTGGCGACTGTTGGTAACGATGGTTTCGTTATTCCGAAGGGCTCCAGTATTTACAAAGTCGAGCAGCTTATTTTGAAGTTCTTCCACACCTTGACCGGTTTTGGCGGATAGTAAATGGAGGTGGCTGATTGCGGATTGTAGCTTATTGATTTCTTCTATTGAAAGCTTATCAACTTTGTTAGCTACAATCACAAGGTTTTTTAGAGGATATTTATTCTTAATAGTTTCAATCTCAACCTGAAACTTGGAACCAGAAACCTGAAACTTTTCTGCATCAAAGAGATAAATCACCACTTGTGCAGCTTCAATCTTCTCAAAAGTCTTTCTGATTCCTAAGCCTTCAATTGTATCTGTAGTTTCACGGATTCCTGCAGTGTCAATAAAGCGGAACCCAATACCGCCGATTATTATTTCATCTTCAATAGTGTCCCGGGTGGTTCCTGCTATATCGCTTACAATAGCGCGTTCCTCGTTTAAAAGAACATTCAGCAAAGTAGATTTCCCAACATTGGGTTCGCCTACAATGGCAACGGGAATACCGTTTTTCAAAACATTCCCGGTGGCAAAGGAATCTATTAAGCGTTTAAGAACTTGAGTAATTCTGGAAATGAGTTTTTGGAATTCTTCTCTATTTGCAAATTCTACATCTTCCTCGGCAAAGTCCAGTTCTAACTCTATTAAGGATGCAAAGTTTAAAAGTTCTTCGCGAAGCTTTTTTATTTCCGAAGAAAACCCACCACGCATTTGCTGAATTGCCAATTGATGACTTGCAGCACTATCACTAGAAATAAGATCTGCCACAGCTTCTGCCTGGCTTAGATCCATTTTTCCATGTAGAAAAGCACGAAGAGTAAACTCACCTGCTTGTGCCATTCTGCAACCTTTCCGAAGGCATAATTGAATAATTTCCTGTTGGATATAATTACTCCCATGACATGAAATTTCAACTACATCTTCACCGGTATAGCTATGAGGGTTTTTAAAAATAGTAGCGAGTACTTCGTCAATAACCTTATCGCCGTCTTTTATATTTCCAAGGTGTACGGTGTGTGATTTTTGCTTCCCAAGTTCCTTCCCAGAAACGGAAGAAAATAGGGAAGAGGCTATTGAAATCGCCTCAGGGCCTGAAAGTCTTAGAACTGCTATTGCTCCAGCTCCCGCGGGGGTGGCCATTGCTACTATGGTATCTGTGTGTGTCATTGGCTGCAAAGGTAAGATTAAGTTTGAGAAAATTTTCAAATTTGTTATAGCTGTCTTCTTGAATAGTAACAGTAGATTGAATCAAAAAAATAAAGGATATAAGCTGAATCTATTTTCGTAAACCCATGACTGAGGTGAAATTATAGTAAAAGCATTAAATATATGATTTACAGTATAAAAATAGATTAATCTTATATAAGTAGCTTTATTTTTACATTTACTCTAAATTTTACTCGTATTTTAAATTTTTAAACGAAATTTGTATAATAATTAATTTGTTAATCTAAATTAAACTATCAAAACATGGTAACTACAAGTTCAACAACTTTTAAAAAAATTAGTTTTTTCCGCAACGTACTTTTTATGGCGAGTTTCCTTTTCTGCACGGCTTTATTTGCACAAGATACAGCCCAAGCAGAAACAGGTGTTTTTAAATTTGATTCTAAAGTAATCGATTATGGAACCTTAGCACATAATGCAGATGGTGTCCGTGCTTTTACTTTTAAAAATGTGGGAGATGCTCCAATCGTAATTTCAAAAGTAAAAGGGAGCTGTGGTTGCACGGTACCTTCAAAACCAGACCATGCTATTATGCCTGGAGAAACTGCTGAGATTGGCGTAAAGTACGCTACCAATAGAGTTGGTGCTTTCTCAAAAACAGTAACTGTTACTTCAAATGCAAGTGATGCCACAGTTGTTCTTAAAATCAAGGGAAAAATTTTGCCAGATGCTCCTGCTGAAACAACATCGCAAATTAAGTAATAGCAGTAAAGGATATTTATAAGCTTAAGAAAAATAATCTCTATAAATAAATTTCAGAAAACCTTCTCAATGTTTATATGTTGAGGAGGTTTTTTTGTTTAAAAACCTTTTCATTCCAATTGGTGGATATATCTGTTTGGATTCAGAAGTAGCGGCCAGGTTTCATAAAGTTATTATTTGGCTTCTAGATATATGAAAAACGGTAGAACAAAAAAGTCCACCACAACGGCAGACTTTTTTATTTTTCTCTAGTCTCTAGTCTCTAGTCTCTAGTCTAATTATTTAACATCACCGGCATAACAAGCATGGTAACTGTTTCACCTTCATCAAGACCATCAACGGGAGTAAGAATTCCAGCTCTGTTCGGTAAACTCATTTCTAAAGAAACTTCATCACTTGTTAGATTGTTTAGCATTTCTGTAAGGAAACGGCTGTTAAAACCAATTTGCATATCATCACCTTGGTAATCACAAGTTAGGCGCTCTTCTGCTTTGTTGCTGTAATCGATATCTTCTGCGGAAATATTCAACTCTGCACCTGCAATCTTTAAACGGATTTGGTGCGTTGTTTTACTTGAGAAAATAGAAACACGACGAACTGAATTTAAAAACTGGTTTCTATCGATGGTCAATCTATTTGGATTTTCCTTTGGAATTACCGCTTCGTAATTTGGATATTTTCCGTCGATCAAACGACAAACCATTTCAGTATTTTCAAAAATGAATTTGGCGTTGCTTTCATTGTATTCAATTATTACATCGTCTTCACTACCTCCAAGAATACTCTTTAAAAGATTTAGTGGTTTTTTTGGCATAATAAACTCTGCCGTTTGTGAAGCGCTAATATCATCACGCGTATATTTCACCAATTTGTGAGCATCCGTAGCGACAAAAACTAAATTGTCTGTGGAGAACTGAAAGAAAACACCACTCATTACTGGTCTTAAGTCGTCATTTCCTGAGGCAAAAATAGTTTTGCTAATTGCTGTAGCAAGAACATCGCCTTGAACTACAGTGGAGGAAGGATCTTTTAATTCAACTGCGTTTGGAAACTCTTCGCCACTAGCATATGCCAAGGCGTACTTACCGTGGTTAGAGCTAATCTCTACCGTATTGTTGTCCTCAACGGTAAAAGTCAATGGCTGCTCTGGAAACGTTTTTAATGTTTCAAGCAAAAGCCTAGCTGGTACGCAAATCATTCCTTTTTCGGTACTTTCCACTTCTAGTTTAGATGAAATGGTAGTTTCCAAGTCGGAAGCCGAAACGGTAAGACTCTTGTTATCTAAATCAAAAAGGAAGTTATCTAAAATAGGCAGGGTATTATTGTTGTTGATAATACCGCCCAATACTTGCAGTTGTTTTAATAAATACGAACTAGATACGATGAATTTCATTATGTATATTTTTTATGAAATAATTCTCAATAAATGCTCCTTGAAAACCTTTAATTTACTGTGAAATAAAAGCTATTTGAATCCTTAAAATTAATTAGTAATTCAAACAATTCATTCAGCTTAATGAGCATTTTGACTTAGCTTAATATAAACTCCTCCAAGTTTTAATCAATTTCAATATTAAAGGTTGGTGAGCCTGTCTGATTACACTTAAATAAAATAACCATCTAAGGTTACCGAGCGTAGTCGAGGTACAAATATATTTCAATTGATGTGTTTGATAAAACAAACTTATCAACATTTAGTGGGTGTATTTACGTCTGCGATAATAGTTAAACACGATTCCGAAAATTAAAAGTAAGACCAAGGGTAACAGCAGATTAAGCACTTGCCACTTTGTGCGTTGTTCTGCAGTTTTCTGTGGATCTAAAAATGGCACCGCAATTTGGCGCGTTCTAATGTTTATAAGTCCGCTGTCATCAAGAAGGTAATTGACCGTATTCAGCAGAAACTCCTTATTTCCGTAGAAGGAATTGGTCATTTTATCAAAGCCGAGTTCTAAGGGACGATCTCCCTGCATTTGGTTTTTAATAACATCTCCGTCACTTATTATAACCATTTTAGATTGCTTCCCATCATCGATGTTCTTGAGTTCTCCATGTAACTTTATAGGCTTTACACGATTCTTAAATACCGAAGTAAAATTGCCTTCCAGTAAAACTGCTAATGGAATTTCACCGGCATTAAACTCACGTGGATCAGGGCCTTCATTAACCACTTGAAGGTTTTTTGGAATCTCCTCATTAAAATCAATAGGAGCGGGGAGTCCCAAAATTTTTGACAAAGGTGAAGTTGAAAGTAAAACTGTCTTTTTAATGTCGTTTGGCAGCGTATCCATTGCACTGGCATAGTCAAATTTCACCGCTTCAATATTAGTAACTATGGGGTGATTGTTGGCACTACTGCTTAGCGGACTGAAAAACCAGGGGTATTTATTGTACTGCGACTCATTTTCTTCGCCAGTTGCCAAGACAATGGGAGCAGAATACACATCCTTTACCAAATTTGGATTTATACGAATTCCGTATTTAAAGAAAAAGTCATTGAGGTTTAAATCCTTACCAAAAGCGAAGGTCTCTCCGGTAGCGGGGTCGTCTTGCATTTGAGTGGCATCTAGCAACCAAAGCGATTTGCCACCACTCATAATGTATTGATCCAGCACATACTTTTCAGAATCACTGAAGGCTTCTGTGGGTTGTGCGACGACTATCAGATCGAAGCTATTCAGCGCTTGTAAAGTTTTTTCTGGGTTTGAGGCAACTGAATCTAAGGTGAAGGGTGCTATAAAATAGTAATCTCTTAAAGTTGCAAAGAAATCGGCAATATAGCGATCGTCATATTCACCATTTCCTTTTAATACTGCGACTTTTTTGGACTTTTCCGTTGCTAATTTTTTTAGTCCATCTGCAAAGGCATACTGTAGGTTTTGCAAGGAACTGTTTACCCTCTCTTCGGAAGTAGCGCCCAATTGATTTTTCAATAAAGGAATTTTTACCGACTTACCGTTGTGGTGGGCGAGGGCCCAAGGATAAACTAGCTCAGTGCTTTGTTTTCCACTTTCAGTAACGGAAACTTGAGCAGGCGTAAGCCCAAACTTTTCAAATTGTGACTGAAACTGTTCCGAATCTTTATCGTTGGGGTTGATAAACTTAAATTTGATATTGGAGTTATAGGCTGAAAATTCATCCAAAAGCTGTTCAGTTTCGCTTTGAAGTCTTCGAAATTCCGGTGGGAATTCACCTTTCAGGAAGACATCCACGATTACTGGTGAATTTATAGGGTCAATGATTTCCTTGGTTTCTTCTGAAAGGGTGAAGCGTTTGTCTTGTGTAAGGTCGAACCGTTCGTAAAAATAACTTCCCAAGAGATTCAGGAGAAATAGTCCAACGATAAGCGTTGTGATAGAGCTAATATTTTTTTTAACTGAAGTCTTCATTATTTCTGCTTCAGTTTTAAAACGGTTAAAGCAATAAAGAATACGGTAACGCTAAAAAAGTAAATTAAATCTCGAGTGTCTAAAACGCCACGTGCTACACTATCAAAATGTGCTTTCATCCCCAGTGCCGAAATATCAAAAGACGATGAAGAAAAGCCATCAAAACCGTAATACAACGCGAAACACAGAAAAACGGCAATTATAAAAGCTACAATCTGGTTTTGCGAAAGCGTTGAAGAAAATATTCCAATGGAAGTGTACGCAAGTACTAGAAATAACAAGCCAATATAAGAACCAATTGTGCTACCCACATCCCAATTTCCAGGAGGCTTACCTAATTCAGAAATGGTGAAAACGTAAAGAATTGTTGGAATTAATGCAATGAGAATTAGAATGACGGCGCCAAAATATTTTCCTAATACAATTTGTTTTAATGTAACCGGTTTGGTAAGCAGCAGTTCTAGTGTCCCCATTTTCATTTCGTCACTAAAAGCACGCATACAAACGGCGGGAATTAAAAACAATAAAACCCATGGTGCAAGTTCAAAAAAGGGTGAAAGATCTGCGAAACCGGCATCAAGTATATTGTAGTTTCCACTAAAAACCCACAAGAACAGACCGTTTATAACTAAAAACACCGCAATTACCAAATACCCAATGGTACTGGAAAAGAAGGAGTTTATTTCGCGTTTTATTATTGTTAGCATTTATTTTTCTCTCTTAAAACCCGTCTATTGTGCGGGCATGGGCGCAAAAAGGCCAAGTTTCATTTTTTACTGAAAATGAAGGGATTTATTTATTGTTATAATATTTTTCATTTTTTTTACTACCAACTACCAACTACCAACTACCAACTACCAACTACCAACTACCAACTACCAACTACAAACTAAAAAGTGTATCTACACTCCAGGCACCAGCTCTTTCTCTAAATAAAGGTTTCGTCTCTCTCCAAACACCTATAAACAATTCGCTGTTTCGGTAGTTTTCCAGATCCGCTTCATCATTCCAACGGCTATAGGTGAAAAAGATTGCTCCATCATTTTTATCTTGATAAAGCTCTAAAAACGTGCAACCAGGAAAATTGCGAATCTTTTCCTTTACAACTTCAAAATTGTCCAGAAAAGTAAGTACGTTTTCTTCCTTAAATTCCATTTTTACTATTCGTGTAAACATCTTTTGTTTAATTTTAATCTGATTATCGTTTTAGTTTAATGTGTAATAGATTGAAATCAGAATTTCTATTTTTCTATGATTCATCAATAAAGTTTACCATAATAGCATCTCTATAATCCAAACCAAACAGTGAAGATGCACCTCCTACGGTTTTTGAACTACTTTTATAGATTGCCAATTCCAAATAGTTGGAAGAGTTCCAAAGTGCTAACTTTTTTCCATCTTCCTCTCTTCGTTCTGGAGGAAGGTCAAAATTAATAGCCTCACTATAATGGGCGTGTATTTTATCAAATTTGGCAGTTCTGGCGTTGATTTCAAATTTTCTCCCACGGCCAACTTCTTCAAACATTTTTTTAGTGATATTACTAATAACATTGCCGTAGTTGTCAATATAGATGACATTTCCGCTTATTTGACTATCTTTTTTACTAATTACCGGCCGGATACCCGTCAACTCTTTAATTTCTGTAATATTCTTACCAATAACTTCAAGCGTTCCGCCTCTCGCAATGTGACTTGCAACCTTTACAAAAACGTCCAAAACTGGAAAGTTGCTAATAACTCTGTCGTGAATATTAATTTCTACAATTTTCTCCGGTCGTATTTCTGAAGTAAGCATTGATATAATTCCATTGTCTGCGCACACAAAATAATGACCATCCATATAAACTGCAATATGTTTGTTTTCAGGATTTAATTCAGAATCAACACCTATCATGTGGATACTTCCTTGTGGAAAACTTTTATATGCGTTTTGAATGATATATGCCGCCTCATGAAGATGGAAGGGAGAGACGTTATGAGAGATATCAACAACCTTTGCATCAATCATTTCGGTATAAATAGCTCCTTTCACTGCACCAACAAAGTGATCCTTTTCTCCAAAGTCAGTCGTAAGGGTGATTATAGCCATAAATAATTGTTGATATTTTCTTAAATCAAGTCCCACAAAAATAAGTTACTTTTGTTAGTACCAAAACTATTTTTGCTGAATAAAGTAAATATTCGGCAGTAATAAAAATTGCAGATATTTTATAGAGATATATAAGCATTTCGACCTTGTTTTTTGTCTTTAATCTATAGTCTTCTATTTGATATCTCACGTTTAACTTCTATAAAAAATGTACGCCTTTTGAACGAACTGATCATCGAACTTACAGACATCAGTCCAAGAGAATTCTTCGGACTTGAAAATGCTAATATTGATTTACTCAAAAAATATTTTCCAAAACTTAAAATCGTTGCACGCGGAAACAAAATCAAAGCTTATGGTGATGAGGAAGTGCTTGAGGAATTTGACCGACGTATCAATATGCTCTTGGAGCAGTATATGAAATACAATAAGATTGACGAGAATGTCATTGAACGAGTTCTGCTCAGTCGCACAAAAGAAGACTATGAAACACCAGCGGGTAGTGGAGAGGCTATTATTCACGGCGTAAGTGGAAAACCTATAAAAGCACTGACTGCTAATCAGCGAAAATTGGTGGCATTGATGTCAAAAAACGATATGGTTTTTGCAGTGGGGCCTGCTGGAACTGGAAAAACATATACAGGTGTTGCCTTGGCTGTTAAGGCTTTGAAAGAAAGAGAGGTGAAGCGAATCATCTTGACTAGACCTGCTGTTGAAGCTGGTGAGAATCTAGGTTTTCTTCCAGGTGATCTAAAAGAAAAGCTAGATCCATATATGCAACCATTATACGATGCTTTGCGCGATATGATTCCTGCGGAAAAATTAGCGTCGCATATTGAGACTGGGATAATCCAAATTGCGCCATTGGCTTTTATGCGTGGACGAACTTTAGATAATGCATTTGTGATTTTGGACGAATCTCAAAACACAACTCATGCACAGATGAAAATGTTCCTGACTAGAATGGGAAAAAATGCTAAGTTTATGATTACTGGTGATCCTGGGCAGATAGATTTACCCCGCCGTGTGACTTCTGGATTAAAGGAAGCACTCTTGGTTTTAAAAGACGTAAATGGTGTTGGAATGATTTATTTGGACGACAAAGATGTAATACGTCATCGTTTAGTGAAAGAAGTAATCGCGGCATATAGAAAAATTGAAAACGTAGATTAAAAAAGTAAGCTGCATCAGTAGGCAGTTGCAGTCTTAAAATTCAAAATCATATTTCGAAATATTTAATCAAAATGAGTAATACCCTAATTTCAACCAACTTTAACTTTCCAGGCCAAAAAGATGTTTATCACGGAAAGGTCCGCGAAGTTTATACTTTAGAAAACAACCTTCTTTTAATGGTTGCCACAGATAGACTTAGTGCTTTTGATGTAATAATGCCAAAAGGAATTCCATATAAAGGTCAGATTTTGAACCAAATTGCCACTAAAATGATGCGCGAAACTGAAGATTTGGTTCCAAATTGGTTAATAGCTACTCCAGATCCAAATGTAGCCATTGGTGAAGCCTGCGAACCCTATAAAGTTGAAATGGTAATCCGCGGATATATGAGTGGTCACGCAGCTCGGGAATATAAAGCCGGGAAAAGAACGCTCTGTGGTATTGCGATGCCTGAAGGAATGAAGGAAAATGATAAATTTCCAGAACCAATTATCACTCCTGCTACCAAAGCTGAAATGGGCGATCACGATGAGGATATTTCTAGAGAGGATATTTTAAAAAGAGGAATCGTTTCAGAAGAAGATTATCTACAACTTGAGGATTACACGCGAAAACTTTTTAAAAGAGGAAGTGAAATAGCTGCCGAAAGAGGTTTGATTTTGGTTGATACAAAATATGAGTTTGGAAAGACCAAAGACGGAAAAATCGTTTTAATCGATGAAATCCACACCCCTGATTCATCGCGTTACTTCTATGCGGATGGCTATGAAATACGCCAGAAAAACCGGGACCCACAGAAACAACTATCAAAGGAATTTGTGCGCCAGTGGCTTATTGAAAATGGATTTCAAGGTTTGGAAGGACAAACAGTTCCTGAAATGAGCGATGATTATATAAAGATTGTTTCCGAAAGATATATTGAGCTTTACGAAAATATAACTGGTGAAAAGTTTATAAAGGCAGACGTTGAGAATATTCAAGATCGAATTGAAAGCAATGTCATGGAGTATCTTCAGGAAAAATAATCGTTTCAGAAGATTATCTGTTTAATAGAATCTGTATGCTAGACAGCCAAAAGATTCTGATTATCGATGAGTTCTCGACTGTGCTCGATCAGACACCAGAATATTTTTTAGTTTTTAACCGATCTCGTTATTTGGGTTTTCTCTTCCTGAAATTAAAACTGTGAACAAACCCAAGACTCAGCTCGGTAAAATCCGCCTGGCCTAAATTTGCATTTAAATGAGCACCTAGATACAGATTGTTTTTGGGTGCCTTTTCCATTCCTATCAAATAATATTTCAGCCCTAAGCGGGAAGAAATACGATACTTTTTCTTAAACTTTGAATCAAGAGTGCCCAAAACCCAACCTTTTGAAATTTCTCGAGGTGTATCTTGCCAACCTTCGTTAATGCGATAATCCATTTGGTAGGCTGGTTTATGAAGGTTATAACCCACTTGCAAGTCAATTCCAATATGATTTAGGAATATTTCACCGTGAATACTTACACCTAGATTAGTAGCGTAATACCATGGATTACCTTGGAAATAATTAAACTCTCTTCCTGGCTGTACCAAAGATTCGTTCTCATTAATATAATTGTAATAATGTTGATAGAATCTGTAATATAATCCAATTCCTATTTTAAAGGTATTGTTGTAAACTCGACCATATTCTCCAGCGATGGTGTAAACATTTTGTTTGTCGTTAAACGCCAATGCAAAAACATTTTGTCCAAGTCCACTGCGAAGTGCAAAATAATCGTAAACAGTTCTTTTGTATTTCGGGATTATTGCCGCTGTAGTACGCTCTATATGTTTTAACGGATTCTTTATGTCTGCCGAAAGGCTAACCAAAAACGAATTATAACCTTGATTTAGTAGTCGTGTATGTCCATTGGAGTGGTGGGAATAACCGAATCCTGCACGCCAGCCTATATTCTGTGTGGAAAATAATTGATAATAAAAGTAGGTTCTAAATGCCCAGGTAATATCTGTTGTAACCGCTATGTTCTGTGGGTTTTTTTCTATGTTATATTTCTTCGTGAAATAGGAAGCTCCCATAGAAGTAAGTATTTTGAAACGATCACTTCCAAAGGCTCTAAATTCGATAAAAGGTGAAACGGTTAAAGCAACCCCTAAGTTCTCCAAATTTCCAAAATCTGTAACCCCAACAGAGAATCCGGTTTTCGGGCCTTTTAATTGTTGCGCCCATTGCTGTGGATTGTTGGAGTGGCGACGTCCGAAATTTAGTATTAGCTGTTTTTGAAGCCCAGAATCAGGAAAACCCTCATTGGACTCCATTGTTTTACCGAATAATAATTCTGGCGTAAAGGTAAAGGCACTTTTTTTCCAATCAGTTACTGCTTGACCAAAGCTAAGCAATGGTAGAAATAATAGGAAAATACTTAGTTTGCTCTTCATTTATCGCTACAAGTAACAATTTCCCAATTAATTATCACTAGTGTCCGATAAACATTTTTAAAAGCGGGATTTCCAAGAAGGATTTCCC
>JBQEAY010000037.1:0-18624 GCA_052105975.1 Aequorivita sp.
TTTAAAGTGGCACGGTTTGACCGAAACAGGTGGCACCATCACTCCGAAATAGCCAATTAAGAGGGCAATAGTCAAATTAGGTTCTAAACACGTTGAGTTTGATTGCGTAATTCCTAAAACGGGTAAAATAACATTTTACTCAACTTCGCTCGTAAGTGGTTTTGCACACGAGAAGAATTCCAGATATATTGTAATGAAGATTCCCGATGATGCTTGTAGGTTTTTCTGTTACATAGGTGGAGGTTTTACAACTTTTCAAAAAACCATCGCCTTAAGTCTAAAATCATATTATTCAAAATGCCTGTATGAGCTTTGTTGCCGTTGGATTGACCGAGGTGGGTATAACTGTTCCATCAAGGATTTTAGGCTGCTAGTAAGCGTTGGAAATAAGTATAAACAAATTTCACACCTTAGAACTCGCGTATTAGAAGATTCAAAAAAAGAATTAGAGAAAAAAGCAGATGTTTTCTTCAGTTTTAAATTAAACAAACAAGGAAATACATATCAATCAATCTCATTTAAGTTTCATAGAAATGTGAGGATTAAAGACGCTTTTAGAGGGGTAAACAGCGAACAGTATATTTTCGTTTATAACTTTTTGAACCATTTTTTTTCAAATCAAATGGACTCTAAAGCATTAAATTATTCTGAATCTATTGCTAAAGCGGGTAAAATTGATCAGGCACATTTACGATTTATGAGATTAGATGATGATTATTCAACAGGAAAAAAAACAAAAAGAGACATTGAGAACCTATTGAATACAATTATTCTAAAAGAGTTAGGGGCAAAATAATTGCTCATCACACCTATAAAATTAAGTGTGTGATTTGGAAGCTTAACTTCGTCAATTTGTGTGATGAACTTCGTCATTATGTGTGAAGCAAGATTTTAAACTTCGTCATTATGTGTGATAAAACTCTGTAAAGCTCTTTATTTATAGGGGTTCCTGGCACACTACAATAAGGTTAACCTATAATAAATAAACAAGTAGCGTAAATATTAAAAAAATGCTGTTGAAAAGAAAAAATATGAATTGTGAAGCACCAAACGAAATAGGCTTAAGAAAGGTATTGGTCCCTCCTAATTTTAATCCTGAATTTATGTTTTTCTATTCATTAGCAAAAGAAATTAAAAATAATAACGAGAAAATTCAATATGAAATAGCCAAAAACTATAACCAATTTAGATTACGAATTAATAAAATATATGAATTCAATAAATATAAATGTATTGGTTCGGAAATAGGAAATGTTTTTGAAAGCTTCTCAGGTTTCTATCCTAACCAGAATTATTTGCAGAAAAATAATAGGAAGATTTTGTAATTATTAATTCTACTTCGCTTGTGGAAAAAGCTATAACGTTATTAACTAAATACGAAATGATAAATACATTTTTTGACAATGATACATCAAGTAGAAAAGCAACTAAAATTATTAAATCAAATAATGAAAGTGGGTTTAAAGATTGTTCCATTGTATATAAAAATCATAAGGATCTAAACGAATATCTCATTTCATTGTAATAATAGAACCATATATAATTTTAAAAAAAAATTAAGGAAGTGATCTACAGAAAAGATTCCTAATAGGCAATTACAATTTCTCTTGGGTAAGTTAAGGCAAGTTGTATGCAATGTGACCACATTCCAATTCTTGCCCGAATTATCGGGAAACAATTTTCTACGAAAATTGGAGCTATTAATTTAAAAATAAAAATATGTATAAAGACAATTACATTAAATTTCGTGTTTCTTCCAATGATAAAAAGGAGATTAAGATGATTGCCGATTCATTAGGTTATGATAGTGTGAGTGATTATTTATATTCAATTTCACTAAGCGGATTATCTGGAAAGGAAAAAATTTTGTTATTCAATAAAATAACGGAATTCCGTATGGGAAATTCAAGAGTCGAAAATAATATTAATCAAATAGCGAAACATTTAAATACCTACAAAACACTTTCAGAAACACAGTTTGAAGATTATTTAAAAGTATTTAGGGAGTTCTCCGATATAAGGGAAATTCAAAACGTGAAATTAAAGTCAATTTTGAAGTTTTTATATAATGATAAAAGCAAATTATATAATATGCTTGATAAAAAGGAAATTGAGCAAAACTGAACTCCACCTTATTTCTAAAGTTTTTAGAGATAAGAGTGAGAGTTTAATGACCACACGAAATTAAAATCCTTAAATTTGTAACTTAATCAGAAAGATAAAATATCGATTTATAAAAGAATAAAATAACATAAAGCGTTTAGCTTTTGATTTGGTGTCAGAAAATCGTCAGTTTTTAGACCCACCAATATCAAGGCAAGACGTCCACGTTTCGGCGTGGACTGTTTTGTTTGTAGGTGGTTTCTGACGATACCTCTGATGCAAATAAATTCAGTTCCACGCTTTTTTATGCCTTATTATGAAACAAAAAGAAATAGTAATTAATAGTAAATTCAGTATTTCAACAGAAGAAATGATATACGAATATTTTGCAACTGAAAGAGTAAATGGGATCGAAGGTTTCATATTTTCGGAAGAAGTGTTTTATAAAAATCATCAAAACACTTACGCATTTCAAGAATTGAAGTATGGACAGTACTATGCGGTCTACACAGTTGGTAGATGTGATATCTGCTGGATGCCATTTGATGTAGTAATCAATGATAGAGCACATTTGTATAGATATGCTCAAACAGAACTTAAGCTGTGTTTAAACTGTAAAGGATTTCATTATAAAATGGGCGAAATAGGACCAATTCAACTTGCAGGCGAAATCGCATCCTAAAATTATAAACTCTATCTAAAATTCTATGAAAATATATTCAATAACTACAGCAACATTAATTTTTTTAATATTAACGTCTTGCAGTTCAGACAAACTAACAAAATCTAAAGCCGAATATCTGATAAGAGAATGCGAAGAGAAAACGGGTAAACCAGCGATTAAGACGACCTCATTTGATTATGGTCGCATAGAAGTTGTATCCTATGGGAACACCAAATACGATTCTAAAATGAAAATATATACCCAATATAAAGAGATGGGTTTGATTACGATTGATACTTTACCCGCAGAAAAAACTGGTAGTTGGGGAAGAAAAAAAGAAGTGTACCAAATAAACCTAACCTCGAAAGCCACCCCGTATATTATAAAAACGGACACGCTAAATGGCAAAATTACCGCTAAGGTCAAAGTCTTTCAATATCTTTTTGACAGCGTGACCGAAGTTCACGAAATACCCGAGAAAAATACAGCTTCCGTAAAAGCAAAATTAGTAAGAACGAATGAAACGCCTTTCTTTACAGAGGCTTTTGAAAATAAAAATAAAAAGGAAATTATTAGAACGCTCCCTTTTAGAAAGACTACGGATGGATGGAAGCTTTGTGATTGACAGGGTTTTAATAAACTTTTAGTAAAACCAATAGTTTTATCTTTAATATTGTGAATTAAAAAAAATCAGGACATATTACTTATAGAATATAGTTAGTTTTATAAAAAAGTTACAAAATGAGCATACAGACAAAACTTTATGTTGACGACAAAGTCTTTGATATATTTCAAAGCACTTTACGCTATTATCAAAATTGTGATTATAATAATAGACCGCAAGGCAATGTTTTTGGAGGGCTTTTTGATCTCGTGATAGAAAGCACAAGAGATGACATTTTTACAGCATGGGCTACGCATCCAACGATGATGAAGAATGCTAAGATAATTCAAACGCCCATTGCGATGGATGGAAAAAGCAGAACTTTTGAATTAATAGATACTCATTGCGTATTTGATAAAAACCATTTCAACGGTGCAAATAAAGAGCCGATGAAAAATTACATCACTTTATCGCCAGCTATATTAAAACTTGATGGTAAATTAATACACGAAAAACATTGGAAGGTTACCGATCTAAATGCTAAGAATGTTGCGCCTACTTTAAGAGAAAGAGTAACACCAATTATTAAAAGTATAAATTGGTTGCATCCAGAAACAAAAGAAACTTTAAACAAATCCACATATTCAAACTCGGTATCATTAAATGCTCAGATAGACAATCCAGAAGGAAGTTCGGCAAAAGTAATAATTACTAAAGACGATGGAACTGAATTTGAAAACGGTAAAAATGAGCTGATTTTCGAAGAATCCTTGGACGATGACGGTTTTTTTGAAATTACAACAGTAGATTTAAAAAAGGAATGGGAAGACTTCAAGGTTGCTGATATTGAAAATTTAGTTGCCAAAGTTGAACATAGCGGCTATTCCAAAATGAGCGGTCCTTTGGAATTAAAACCGGCACCCAAAGTTTTGGCAAACTTTAGGCCAGAATCAAGCTGGAAGGGCGATTTTGGTTTCGATTGGATTAGAACTGGCGATACGAGCTTATTCAACGATAGTAATAGTAATAAATTTGATAAAATTGTAAGTAAACAATATAAAGATAGCGCTCACATTATTTTAGAAAAAGATCCGAACGCAAGTGGCGGTTATTTTAAAAAAGACCCGACACTTCTTCAAGATCTCAAGGATATGTATAAACCAATTGATATAAGTTGGAAAAAATCAACAGATTCTAGCGGTAATCAAGTTTATGAAAAGCATTACACAGAGTGGTTAAGTTTAAAAAATGGCGAAACGGCAACCGTTTTAATCCACATTGATGTAACAGAAAAAGGAGATTATCTAGAATTTGATGATAATCCAAATTTTACCATTACACCAAAAAAAATTGATATAAGCGGGAAAAGGGGTACAAAAAAACTGAACGATGTAATTACAATTGAGTGTATAAATGAATTTACAACCGATGAAGAAATTGTTGTAAAAGCTTATATAGAGGAACTGGAAGAAGGCGTTGTTGCAGGTAAAGTAAATGTTTGGGCAAATGACGCTGCAAAACATAAACAGAAAAAAGTTGTTTTTGTTCAGATTAAGACACCTCCTATTTCTACACGGAGAAAGGAAAAAGCTAATGCAAGTAATGAAGAATTAAGATTTAATACATATCTAAATCAAGCATATATAGAGTTACATGCTGATTCTATTATAGTAGATTTAGACTTATCTAATGATACCGATTTCACGAGGTTTTTGAAAACGAATAAAATTAATAATATAGGAGTTGCCGTGCCTGCCGTACCTGCAACTTCTACAAAACCTGCCAAACCTGCTATTCCCAGACAGTATTTAAAAGAATATTTAAAATTAAAACTTGCAGATATTGATAATGACAAATATGCAAACTACTTTAAAGCATTTTTCTTTGCAGAGGACGGTTACCACCCTAGCGGAAATGTTTTAGGTGGGTTTTCGGATCCTGGAGAAGGTTATGTTGTTGTGTTTAAATCTGCCAATCATCAAACAGCCGCGCACGAATTTTTACATTCCTTTAGTTTGCCTCATAGCTTTACAAATAAAGAAGCTACAAACTCTGCAAACGCAGAATGTACATACGAAGCTATGAAAACGGATAATCTATTAGATTATTCCCATAACATTGCTAGTAAACCAAACAACAACAACCGTTGTAGTCTATATTATTGGCAATGGAAAATTGCAAATAACTCTTTATAATAGTAACAATGAAACATTTAATTTATATCATTTTAATAGCTTTAAATTTTAATAGCTGCAAAGCTCAAAAAACAACTCATATAATGAATCAAATAATTATACCTGTAGTAACTAAAGAATTTGAAACTTTTGATATAAATACGTTTAACAAGGAAGTTGATAAGTTAAGTGGTAAAAGAGTGATTCTTAAAGAGAAGGTTTACATTGAAGAAGACTTCCAAGACCCTGGATACTCGAAAGTTATTTATGATTCTTCTTCTCCTTTTTATATTATGAAATTATACTTTGAAAGTGGAAATATAAAAGAAAAAGGAATTTATTTTAACAACGGCTCAGAATATGGTATATGGTATGAATTCAATGAAGAGGGTCAAATGGTTCAAGAAATTGATACCGACAAAGGGTATAACTATTTATGGAAAGATATAATCAATTATTCAGAAGAGCATAATTTTGTTCTCACCAAAGGAAAGTTAAAAGGAGGAGGCATTCCTACAGAAATCTATAAAACCGAATTAGAAGATAAAAAAGTTTGGCAAATCACTTATTATGATAAGAAAGCTGAAAAAATATTTCAAATTATTCTCGATGGGAAAGATGGCGCATTACTAAATAAAAAAGAAGTAAAGCTCATTGGAGGTTAAAAACCTTAATTTTTACATTTCTTTAGTTTGCCCCCATAGCTTTACAAATAAAGAAGCCTTCGGTTCTACCAATGTTATGAAACTAATAAGCCATAAACTTGGAAATGGCAATGGAAAAAAAACAATGAAGAAATAAAGACGCTCCCTTTTAGAAAAACTACTGATGGTTGGAAGCTTTGTGATTAAAAAGCATAGAAAATCACTATTATAGTAATCATAAGAGATAAGTACCATTTTAGGGTAGTTTTCTCGAAAAAATACTATTTCATTAATTACATACACTTAATTCTAAACAATAATCTAAAACCGCTATGTGGCGGTTTTTTTATTTCCATCTGTAAATCCAACTGGATAAAAACATATTGTATTACAGTGTAATTTAAGGGTTAATCGTCTATATTTATGACTTCAAATAAGAATAAAATGAACAGGATTAAAGTAGTTCTGGAAGAAAAAGGTATTAAGCAAGTCTGGCTAGCTGAACAATTAGGTAAAAGCTTCAATACTGTAAATGGTTATGTTCAAAATAGAGCACAGCCGAGCCTAGAGATTTTATTTAAAATTGCAACAATTTTAAAAGTTGAAGCGAAGGATTTAATTATGAATAGTAAAGAAGTTTGAAATTTATGGAAACTGAGATCCAAAGAAATCACAGTATTTTAAACCATTATATTATGCTTTTTAGAGTACAATAAGCCTATGGGAAATATATTATCCGAATCAGATACCAGGGCCAATTTTATTGACCCAAAATTAGCTGCAAGTGAATGGGAACCAATTCATATTGTTAGGGAGTATTACTTTACCGACGGTAGAAAGTTGTTAGGAAACAAAAGAGGTAAACGGCTTTTTCTAGACTATCTTTTAAAATTCAATAATACCAATCTAGCAATTGTAGAAGCTAAAAAACTTGATGATCATCCCACAAAAGGTTTACAACAAGCTCTTGAATATGCTGAAAAGTTAAAAATCAATTTTGTGTACGCTACCAACGGGAAGCGCATTTATGAATTTGATAGAATTTTAGGGAAAGGAGATTATATAGACCACTTCCCTACTCCACAAAATCTCTACGATAGACTTTTTGGAGAAAAAAACGATCTTAAGAAGAAACTTCACAACATACCATTTTTACTTACTGGAAATTTTGCACCCCGCTATTATCAAGAAATTGCAGTGAATAAGGTGATGGAGCATATCGCTGATGGCGATGATCGTATTTTATTAACCCTTGCCACAGGAACAGGAAAAACATTTATTTCCTTTCAGATTGTACATAAGCTTTTACAAGCAAAATGGAACTTAGAAGGAAATGCTAGAAGACCTCGCATTCTATTTTTAGCCGATAGGAACGTATTGGCAGATCAGGCGATAAATACTTTTAATCCCTATGAAAATGACCTTATAAAAATTGATGGAGAGGAAGTAAGAAATAGAAATGGCGTTGTTCCTACTAATGCTTTTATATTTTTTGCTATATATCAGGCTATAGCCGATCGTGAAGATATTGGCGGTTATTATAAGGAATATCCTAATGATTTTTTCGATTTAGTTATTATAGATGAATGTCATCGTGGAAGCGCTAACGAAGAAGGTTCTTGGCGTGCTATATTGGATCATTTCAGTCCTGCTGTTCATTTAGGGCTTACTGCTACTCCAAAGCGTGACGACAATGTAGATACCTATCAGTATTTTGGAAAACCAGTTTATGAATATTCTCTCAAAGAAGGTATTCAAGATGGGTTCTTAACCCCTTATAAGGTAAAACGTATAACTACCAATATTGATGAATATATACATACCAACGACAGTAAAATTATTCAAGGGGAAGTAACCAAAGATCGTTATGAGATTAGCGATTACAACAAAAGTATAACTATAAACCAACGACTTGAATTAGAAGCGAAAACAATTTTAAATCAAATTGGTGAAATGGATAAAACCATCGTGTTTTGTTCCAATCAAGATCACGCGTTAGATTTACGTGATTATATTAATAAATATAAAAATGTTTCTGATCCGCACTATTGCGTTCGCGTAACAAGTGATGAAGGAAAAAATGGACGAGAATTTCTGGAAGCCTTTCAAGATAATGACAAGGATATTCCAGTTATTTTAACGTCATCAAAAATGCTGACCACTGGGGTAGATGCTCGTAATGTTCGAAATATTGTTCTAACCGCGCCCATAGGTTCTATGGTAGAATTTAAACAAATCATAGGACGCGGAACACGAGTTTTTGAAGGGAAAGATTTTTTCACGATTATTGATTTTGTAGGAGCCACCAATTTATTCTATGATGCCAATTGGGATGGAGAAGCAGAAGAAATTTCTGAAGCGGAAGAAGGAATTGGAAATGTAAAGCAACCTCGAAAAAAACGAGAAGAATCTGAAGCTAAAGAAGAAGGCGAAGAATACAAACGTCCGGAAAAGCTCATTATTGACTTATCTAACGGAAGAAAATTGAAAGTTACTGATATAGACGTTCGTTATATCGATGAAAACGGAAAGCCACTTACAGTAAGAGAGTTTTTAGAAAAATTGATAGGAGAATTGCCTGGCATTTACCAAGATGAAGAACATTTGCGTAAAATCTGGTCTAATCCAGATACCCGAGCTGACTTATTAATTAAACTTGGTGAGTTAGGCTTCGATAGTCAACAACTTAGTGATTTGCGAGATATGATAGCGTCTCCAGATTGTGACATTTTTGATGTGCTATCACATATTTCTTTTTCATCGGAATTAATGACCCGAAAACAACGCGTGCGTTTTGTCAAGGACGATGTGGAATTCTTTGAAGTCTATAAAAACCTTGAAGCCAAAGATTTCTTAGAATTTGTTTTAAATCATTATGAAAATTACGGGATAGAAGGTTTAGAACGAAATAGTTTGGGAGACTTGATCAAACTGAAACTTGGAACTCCTAAGGATGCTAAAACGGCATTTGGTGATATGAATACTCTTTTAGGGGCTTATTATAAATTACAACAAAACATTTACAAAGCAGGATAATTTTCCTCATCCATAACAACTAAATATAATAAATGAGCATACAAAACAGCATTGATGGAATTACGGATATTTTACGTCGAGACGACGGTATTTCTGGAGCAATGCACTATACCGAACAAATATCTTGGATTTTATTTTTAAAATTCCTCAATGATTACGAAGACAATAATGCGGATGAAGCATTTCTAGAAGGAAAAGATTACAATTATGTGCTTAGGGAGGATTTACGATGGAACCAATGGGCTTGTCCTAAAGATGAAAATGGCAAGTTAGATGTTAAGGCTGCTTTAACTGGCGATGATCTTATCGAGTTTGTCAACAATACCCTTTTCCCATATTTAAAAGCCTTTAAAAACACGACTAACGATCCAAAAACATTAACCTATAAAATAGGTGCCATCTTTGAATATTTGGACAACCGTATTGCAAGTGGCCATACTTTGAGAGAGGTTTTGGATATAATCGATGGCTTGGATTTTCAAAGTAGCGATGAGCTGTTTGAACTATCCCAAGTTTACGAAACCCTTTTGAAAAGTATGGGTAGTGATGGCGGTAATTCCGGTGAATTTTATACACCAAGAGCTATCATTAAAGCAATGGTTGAAACTACCCATATTAAAGTTGGGGACACTATCTATGATGGTGCCGTGGGAAGTGGAGGCTTTTTAGTTGAAGCATTTGAATTTTTAACGGCTGATGGCAAGAAAGAAAAACTATCTGCCAAGGATTGGAAATTTATACAAAATGACACTTTCTTTGGACAAGAGAAAACCAGTTTGGGATATGTAATGGGGATGATGAATTTGATACTTCACGGTATAGAAAGTCCTAATGTATTTAAAGGAAACACCTTAACCCAAAATATTCGAGATTTTCAAGAGAAAGACCGCCACGATGTTATTTTGGCCAATCCACCTTTTGGAGGAAAAGAAAAGAAGCAAATCCAACAAAACTTTCCAGTAGAAACCAATGCGACTGAAATATTATTTTTACAGCATTTTATGAAAATGTTGAAATTGAAAGGTCGGGCTTCCATTATTGTTCCGGAAGGCGTCCTATTTCAGACCAACAATGCATTTAGTAAGGTGAAACAAACTTTGCTGGAAAATTATAATGTGCATACCATCGTGAGCCTGCCAGCGGGAGTATTCTTGCCCTACAGTGGTGTAAAAACCAATATTCTATATTTTGACCGTAAAGGTGCAACCAGTGATATTTGGTATTATGATATAACACCGCCTTATAAACTGACCAAAAATAAACCTATTCTCTATGAACATTTTGAAGAGTTTGTCCATCTATTCCATCATCCCAAAGAGCGTAATGCCACAAGCCTTAAAACAGAAACGCCAGGCAATGATTGGACTGTAAATGTTGCAGACATTAAAGATTACGATCTAAGTGCCAAAAACCCTCACAAAGTAGTTGAAGTGGTTCACTTAAGTCCAAAGGAGTTGTTGACTGCCATTAAGCAAAATGATACGGAGATATCAAATTTAATGAACCAAATTGAAAGCTTGATTGATGGGTAATAAAAAAGCTCTTGGCTTAGATTTAGGAACAAATTCAATTGGGTGGGTCTTGAAAGAATGGCATGAGGTTTTATCAATAATTAATGGTAAAAATCAAAAAGCTGTTGAAAATCCTGATGGACAATATCCAATTTATGGCAGTGGTGGTATAATGAATTATGCCAATGAATATTTATGCCCTGAAAACTCAACGATTGTTGGAAGAAAAGGAACGATTAATAAACCGATATTAGTACGTGAGAAGTTTTGGAACGTTGATACAGCATTCGGATTAGTTGCTGGAGAAGAATTAGATTCATTTTATCTAAATTATTTCTGTCAATCTTTTGATTTTAGTTCCTTAAATAAATCAACTACACTACCGAGTTTAGCTAAAAGGGATTTGAACGAAATAAAAATTCCACTTCCTCCTTTAGTCGAACAACAACGTATCGTTGCGAAATTAGATCTTTTGTTTACTGATATTGACAAGGCTATTCGGTTGTTAGAAGAGAATATTTCACATACCAAAGCTTTAATGGGGTCTGTGTTGGATGAGGAGTTTAATAAAGTTAAAGAAAGAGGGTGGCCCTTATTAAAGTTTACGGAGTTTGCATCTTTAAGGCACGGACATCAATTTAGAAAATACGATTTTGTTGAATCGGGTATTCCTGTTGTGAAAATTACTCAATGTAAGAAAGATGGTTCTTTAGATCTTTCTAATTGCGATTATATTGATTCTTCCAGATTAAATGAGTTTAGTGAAGATAGAATTTACAAGGATGATTTACTAATGGCTCTAACTGGTGGAACATTAGGAAAAGTAACTTGGGTAGAAAATGATTATGGGGAATTAGTTCAAAACTATCGTGTTGGAAATTTTTTCAATATTAAAGGTAAGAGCATCAAGCGGTTTTTAATGTATATATTAATGTCTTCAATTTTTCAAGATCTGGTTGCTTCTAAGGTTAATCAGGGGGCACAACCAAACATTGGAAAAGAAAACATTGATAATATGATTGTACCTATTCCATCATTAAAAGAACAAGTGAGAATGGTTGAAAAATTTGATATAGTAATAGAAAATCAAGCAGAAATAATTAAGATCCAAACTCAAAAACTAAATAGTTTAAAAGCCTTAAAGAGCAGTTTGTTGGATCAGGCATTTAGGGGGGAGTTGTAGGAAATGGAGGAACCTCGTAAAAAATTATCAATATTTTAACCATTATAACTTATAAGTTATATATCTTTGTACCATCAAACAATGAAATACTCTATCACACATGAAGCATCTTTCAAATATCTTGAAGTTTATTCTCTTACACCAGTTGGTGAGTCTACGAGTTTATTTGTTGAATTTAGAGACCGATTAGAGCAAGAGCATCCAAAAAAAATAACTCATTTATTATCCTGTATAGAGCAGTTGGGCAAACGTGGTGCTTTAATGAATCTATTACGCAATGAGCAGTCAGGATCTGAGCTATTGGCAATACCCAAGAAGAATTATACCACAGACCCAAAATATCAAGAAGATGGGCAACCTGTAAAAAACATGTTGCGCTTATACTGTCATAGACTTAATAATGATGTATTATTTGTCTTTAGTGGTGGACTTAAAACCACTAACGACCCTTTAGAATGCCCCAATGTAAGACAACACTTTTTAAACGGACAAGAATTTTGCAATGCTATAGATAGGGCAATAAAAGAGAAAGAAATTTATTGGATCGATGATTTTACTGACATCGATTGTTCAGATGATTTTATTATAGAAATATGAAAAAAAATAAAAGAAATAGTATAACAGACTGGTTAGATACGAAAGGTGATGCCCTAACGCGACGTATGGTAGAAAATAACTTCTATTATATAGATCGCATCAATTATTATATGGAAGATCACGGAATAACATCTATTTCAGAGCTTGCTAGAATTTTAAATAAAAAGCAACCTCAAGTTTACAGATGGATGTCTGGAGAACAAAATATTACGAGTGAAACGCTTGCTTATATTGAATTAAAATTAGATATAAGACTAGTTGATCAAGGAAAGGAGCAAAAATCAAACGCTCAACCTATTATTCTAAGTTTTACTAGAAATAATGCTTCTAAAAAATCAAATTCAGATTATCAAGAGAACAATACTATAAGTTATGCAGCAGGCACTTGCTAAAGCAAATGAAATTTATGTCAATGGAATTCACTATGATGAAGAATCCTTAAAGGCGTTTACACCTTCTAAAGAAAATCATCCTGGGATTGTTTTTGATTTTGCACATAATCTAGATGAACAATTAATGCGTATAGATTTAGGAATGACTCTGGATGGAAATGTAATTTCAGAGGTGTTTTTCCATTATAAAATAGAAAAATTAGAACGCTTTTATAACATTAGCGAGGGAAATATGGTGAATTTTGATAATGCATTTATCAGTCAGTTATGTGGTATTTCCTATGCCACGTTAAGAGGTTTAGTCCTTGCATTAACTCGGAATGCATCAAATGTATTGCTTCCTATTGTTGATCCTAAATTGATAGTAGAAACTTTTCATAATAAAAAAGTTGATGAGTCTAAATGATGCAATTAAATAGCTTATCATTTTTATATAGTGTCAAAAAGCTTTTTTAATCAAGAAAGCCTAACGTATACCTTTTGAATTACATGATTATTTAAAAAGGAAATCAAAGCCATTAATTCGGGACTTTAAAACTCCGGATAAAAACCCTTAAATTTTTTAGTATTGCCGTACATTAAGAACTTAGCAATAATGAGATTTATTTTAAAGAAATAATTGAAGAATTTACAAATCAAAGAAGGGCTTTTATAAATTCGTATCATAGGCTATTTTTAAAATATAGCCATAAGATAATATTAAAATAGGAATATAATTAAAATGGGCCAGATGGTCGGAATGTTACGTTTTACTCAGTAAAACCAGCTAAGACATACGTTAGTTGGGAAGGAAAATACCAATATCCAAATATTCACCTTTATAAGTGAGTAGGGAGGATATGGTTGTCAACAGTGTAATAACTGAAGGCGTCCTGAGGTTGTATTTGCTGTAAAGTGTTCTGAGCATTGATAAGATGTTTAAGAGTGTTTCTACAAAGATAACGATTTCTATACCTGAAAAGAGTAGTGTTGCAATAGCTCTAAAGAGTGAAAGCTTCGAAAGGCATGTACATTCTAAACCTGCTACTATTAGTATCTGGCCCTATTTTTATATGAAAACGGAAGACTGGTATAAACTGAAACGTTATCCCCATATTGGTGAGCCTTTAACCTTAAAGGATTACAAATGGGTCAAATCTTATGTGGAGAATACTCAGGTAATTAAAGAACATAGCTTCTTGCCGTTAATTCATAAATGTATAATTGCTCGTAAGTACAGAGCAAAAACCACTAATATTCAAAGGAATAAAAAGGGAGAACGTAAACGCTTTATAGATACGCCCAAAGTAAGGCATATCTATTATGCATCTCATCTAGATTCAATTATATTTTCATATTACAGCCAGTTGATTCACGATAAATATGAAAAAATGATTGAAACCAAAAATTTCAATGATTCCGTGGTTGCATACCGAAAAATACCACTTATCACTGGTTCAGAAAAAAACAAGTGTAACATTGATTTTGCCAAAAGCACGTTTGAATTTATCCAGGCAAATAAAGAGAAAAAGCTATCAGTAATCGTTGCGGATGTAACTTCTTTTTTTGACAACTTAGACCATAAGATTTTAAAAAAGAGTTGGTGTAAGGTTTTAAATGAGAGAACTCTACCCGACGATCACTACAATGTCTTTAAAGCTTTAACCAAATTGCATTACATTGAAGGGGATCAACTATTTAATAGTTATGGTGGAACTATGTTAGTTGAAAAAGGAATCCCAAATTCTTCCAAAGCAAAAGAGATAAAAAGAATAGAAATTAAGTCTAATAAATACTTCAAAGAAAAGAATGCGGTTGCTTATTGCACCAAAAAAGAATTTTTATCTAACAATTTAAATTTAGTGATTTCTGCTAAGAACAACAAAGGGATTCCTCAGGGTAGCCCTATTAGTGCAACCTTAGCTAATATATATATGTTAGATTTCGATCAACAAATTTATGATAAAATCACAAACATATGTGGCTATTATCAAAGGTACAGTGATGATCTGATAATAGTTTGCGAACAGGAGTATGAAGATGAAATATTAAAATTTATACGAGATCGGGTTGCAAATTTGACAAAATTAGAAATACACCCTGCAAAAACAAAGGTCTACAGATTTGATGGAATCAATGGTATTTTTAAAGGGTTTGAGATCAATGAATACACTAAAGAACACAATTATAATAGTATTCTCGAATATTTAGGCTTTTCATTTGATGGCCAACGTGTTCTCATAAAGGATTCTGGTTTTTCTAAGTTTTATCGATCAATGAAGCGCTCTTTTAAAAAGTCTACTTCATCCGCGATTTATGGAAAAAATCCTGATAAGGAAATATTTAAATCAAGACTATATAAAAGATTCTCTCATAAAGGAGCAAAGCGAAGATTAGTTTATCATCCTTCCAAGGCAGATCCAAAAAAGTATGTGGCTACCAAAAAATATGATTGGGGTAACTATCTAAGCTATATCTACAAAGCAAATGATTCTATGAAATCGATAAATAAGTCGGATGCTATAAAGCGTCAAGGAAGAAGGTTTTGGAAATACTTTCATTCCTTGATGGATTTTCACGAACAAAGATTAAAAGATGCTGAAAATAAAAAAGAAAAGTCCTAAAAAACAGTTTTCTGAATCAAGCGTTTAAGGGGGAGTTGTAATTAGAATTTAGGTTTGACAAATGAGTTTTTTGATGACAAGGTGTTAGAATGATCGTAAACAACTATTGGTATTTGAGACATATTCTAATGACCAAAAGTCTTGAATTCTCTATATCCACGGAAATCGTATAGTTAAGTCAAGGTTAATTCTTATTTTTGTATGTAACTGAAGTATAAGAAGACCGTGCAAAATCTTAGACAATTATCGCAAATACTCTCACCGTCTATGTTTAGAAATATAGTACGGAAAGGAGATTTTGTGTTATTTGAAAAGCAGACTAGTAAATATCTAAATACAACTGGTAACGATACTAACTTAGATATTATTAAAACGATTTATAAAGCATTAAATAAAGAATACCGGTGTGAATATATCTATAAAAACAATCTGCTTTTACACATTATAAAAACTTACGGTTTAAAAAAGTCATTAACTTTTAACGAACTTAGAATTGGAGCTTCATTGGCAGATTTAGTAATGCTAAACGGTAAAGTGAAGATTTATGAAATAAAAACAGAACTTGATAATTTAGAAAAATTGGAGAAGCAAATTATCGATTATAAGAAATTTGCAGATGAAGTGTACATTGTTACGGATGATAAGTATGCAAAGAAATTATTAATTAAATATAATGACACAGATATAGGTATCATCATTTTAAACAGTAAAAATAAGTTAGAGGTAGTTAAGAAAGCAGAGATTAGCGATTTATCATTTGATTTTGAAACAATTTTTAAAATATTGAGGAAACAAGAGTATCTTGATCTGGTTTCTGATAATTTCGGTTATATTCCTAATGTTCCTAACACTAAAGTTTTCAGTACCTGTTATAATTTGCTTTCGAAAATAGATATTAAGGATTTTCAAAAGCAAGTTTTAGGTAAATTAAAAGAAAGAAAATTAAAAAGCCCGAATTTATTAAAATCAAAGAAAACACCTGTAGAATTAAAACATATATGTAATTCTTTAGACTTTAATGATAGCGAATACCAGAAATTATATAACTTCTTAGAAACAAAAAATTTATGTACCAACCGTATATAAGAGGCAAACAATTTGAGTTAATAGGGTTAAGAGAATTGGCATCAGATGTTCTATTTAAAAATAGAGATAAAATATCACCTATTATTGAACCTGTTAGGGATTCTTCTACCTTCAAAACTACATTAAGAGAGCTAGCTAAAAATGATATAAACTTTACAGTTATTGTTAATCCACAAGTTGGAACTTTTAAAGACACGAAGTCTATATTTAAAGCCATTAAAACAGCTGTAGATGATTATAAAAATTATCAGATTGGGATCATATTTTTTGATGGAATTAAACACGAGGACGCAATAAAGTTTTTGTCAGATTATAAAGATAAAATACCAACTTTAAGTATCATCCATAATGCTATATTCGATAATATTACCGATGTATTGGCTAAATACTTGAAAATAAGTATAATAAAATATAATGTAATAAACTTGTCTTTAACTACTAGAAGATATCATAGAAATTTTGATAGGGATACTTTAATAGAACTTGATGACTACTTTAGATCTCAAGAAAAAAATTCTGATTATTTGCGTATTGAAGAAAGTATTTTCTCAGAAGAACATCTTTATTATAAAGAAGAAGGATATATGGGGTTTTCAGACTTCCTTTCTATAGGCGAAGGGTATTCTGAGTCTGGATTTTTGCCCTATGCCGTAGCTATTCATATATCGTATAGTGATGATGAAGATAGAATAAGAATTAGACATTTCACTTCAGATTCTAATGATGACAATTCAGATGTTGCGGGTAAGTTTGCCGAAGCATTAGAGAAATTGATTACTTGGTGTAACGATACAGGATATGACTCTAAGGCGATACAATCTTATAGAGAGTATCATGAAAATGGACACTTTCCTGGTTTAGGAACTTTAAAGAAACTATCTCTAATTAACCATATAGAATTAGTTATGAAATTGATCTAATATGAATTGTTGTACAAACTGTTTTGAAAGTAGTTACATACAAACTATTATATTAAGTAACAAGAAAAGAGGTAATTGCGATTACTGCAAATCAGAGAATGCTAATATTTATTCGGCCTCTGAATTAAGCCCTTTTTTTGCTGGAATTATTGACTTATATGAAGTCAACCTAGAAGGAAAACCACTAGAAAAACAGGTAATTAACGATTTTCCAGGTAAAGTATTTACTAAAAAGCTTATTGATGCATCTAATACGAGAAAACTTATTTCAGAAATTGTTAAAGATGATATTTCCGACTACCAAGAGGTTTTAGACAAGCCTGTTAAGTTAAGATTTCAGAATAACGGCAAGGAAGAAGATGCAATTCAACCACTTTTTCTTTCATGGGATCGTTTCTCAAAAGAAATTAAGACCGTTAATAGATTTCATTTCGTCAATACACTAGACTTGCAGAAATTAAAATCTCTTTTTGCGCACTTTCAGAAGGACTATAGAAAAGGTAAAAAGTTTTATCGAGCGAGAATCAGCAATAATACTGACGGCTACCCTATCAATGAAATGGGGAATCCACCTAGTGAGTCGACTAGGAATGGACGTGCCAATCCGAAGGGAATCTCTTATCTTTATATTGCAAGTAATATGACCACAACTTTATATGAAGCAAGAGCAAGTTTATTTGATTATGTTTCCATTGGAACTTTTAAATTAGAGGAAGATATTAAAGTTGTAAACTTAGGACGTTCTACGTATGATGTTTTTCGATTAGCGGAATTAGAATCATTAGAAGAAGTTATGATTCATGGAGCCTTTATTGATAAATTAGAAGAAGAACTTTCCAAACCTAAAAGAAAAAGTGATAGTGATTTAGATTACCTACCAACACAATACCTTTCGGAATTAATAAAATCAATGGGGTTTGATGGGATAGAGTTTAGGAGCTCTTTGCATTCAGATGGATACAATATAGCAATATTTCAACCAGAAAAACTCAAATGTTTTGAAGTTGATGTCTATGATATAAAAAGCACTAAATTAGAATATACTAAACTATAAGTTTGGAGTTGCTAACTTAGCCCGCATTTAAAGTTAAGAATAATAATCTTAAT
>JBQEAY010000038.1:0-13971 GCA_052105975.1 Aequorivita sp.
TTAAAGTTAAAAATTTTCAACTTAACTTATGGTCCGAATTTAAGGGAGTATTACAGTAATTCGTGCGAAAATTGCAGTGTTACCGTATTTATAGATATCGTTATCTGCGGGGTAAAATATAATGGAAAAGCCACATTATATTGGAGTGCACTATTTATTTACACACTATGTAGCAAAAAAAGGTGCAATAATAAAATGTTTATCAGCCGCAAAGTAATGTTTTAACGTTTTCGAGGTGTAAATTGATGGATCAGAAAACGGTTTGATACTTATTATCATTTTATGAAATAATTTTTACCTTATATCCAGTTACATGATGATGAAATTCTTTTTTTACTAAAACAAAAAGATTAACGTCGTCATTTTATCTACTCAGCCCATTTCCCGCATTTCGCGAAAAGCTCCATTCCGAGAAAAGAGCTTTACTAAAAAAGATTCAGGAAGCGAATTCAAAAATTCCCTTTCTATTTCACTTGACCGTTCATTTCTGAAAAAGTTTGGGAAGCGGTCCAAATACCCTATGACTCCAATCACTGTAGGCAGTGCCTTTCCATTATTATTAAACCCAATTTAATGAATATAATCCGTTGTCTAAACATTACTGATTAATTGGCATCTGCTTGCCGATTTGGTTAGAATTACTTTAATTATAAATATGGGACTTTTAATCATTTCTTAATAGATTGGTAACAATTATAAATTGTAACGGTTTTAAGTTTGCATAAACTTATAGCGCTGTGCAAAAAAAATTCATTTATTCTATTTTACTTTTAATCTTTTTTGTTATAGTGACACTTAGTAGTTGTAATTCGCGTGATAAATACATCGTGAGTACTGAAAATTTAAACAACTATTTAAATGATACAAGTCTTGAGTTAGAAAAGTTAGATAATACTGCAACTTCTTTCAAACTAGATCGAGTTCATGCAGATTCCTTAAAAATTGTTTTGACTAATGCCAGACTAGCATATAAAAAAATCGAATTTTATATAAGTTATTATCATCCAGATTATGTCGGAAAATATTTGAATGGAGCTCCTTTATTGAAGATTGCAAAATCAGGAAATCAGCCAACAGTGATTCCGCCGGAAGGCTTACAAGTGTTGGATGAACTGATCTACTCTGAAAATCCATCGGAAGAAAAAGTACAAATAGCCGCTCTTTCTAAGAAAGTAAAATCTCAATTTAATATATTAGCTAGCGCTCTTCAAAACATTAAACCAACCCCCGAAGATTTAGTGCTAGCAGCCAGATTACAACTAGTACGTATTTTCACTTTGGGGGTTACAGGTTTTGACACCCCTGGTTCGGCAAATGGTTTAAAAGAAGCTTTGGTTTCTTTAGCAGCAATGAAGAAACTTATTGAATCCGATCCAGTCACCACTAAATACCCAAGGACGGAGCAAATACTTACTTTATTCGACGGAGCCATTTCGCAATTGGAAGCCGATACTACTTTTGAGAGCTTTGATAGACTTTCGTTTCTTACGAAATATCTGGATCCGTTATATGCAGCATTAGGCGAATTGCCTATAGAAATTAATACCCAAAATTTAAAAAATCACACGGCTTGGAATCCTAAAAGTACAAGTATTTTTGCTCCGGATTTTTTAGATCCATATTTTTACACACAATTGCAGGTGAGTGAAGATTCTAAAAAACTGAAAAAATTAGGAGAAACTCTTTTTTATGATACGCTACTTAGTGGAGATAACAAAATGAGCTGTGCCACTTGCCATAATCCAGATCTTGCCTTTACTGATGCCCAAGCCAAATCAAGTAGTAATATAAAGGGAGTAACCGTTCTCAGAAATTCACCAACATTGCTTAATGCTGTCTATGCAAAGCGATTTTTTTATGATTCCCGAGCCTTTACACTAGAACAGCAATTAGAACATGTTATTTTTAATCCCCAAGAATTCAATACGGCCTACTCTGAAATTTTACAAAAGCTGAATACTTCAAAATACTATGGCAGTAGGTTTACAGAGATCTTTGGAAAAGAAAGCGTTACGCGTGAAGATTTGGCAAAGGCATTGACTTCATATGTACTTTCTTTACAATCTTTTAACAGCGACTTTGATCGTTTCGTTCGTAGAGAAACAAACAGTATCAATACCGAAGTTAAGAATGGTTTTAATATTTTTATGGGGAAAGGAGCATGTGCAACTTGTCATTTCGCACCCACGTTTTCAGGCTTGGTACCTCCTTTATACATAGAAACCGAAACTGAAATCCTTGGGGTTTTAAAAAGTCCTACTTCTAAAGTTCCCGAATTAGATGCTGATGAAGGGCGCTGGCAAAATGGCATTGCAAGTGAAGCTGCTTGGATTTACGAGAAATCCTTTAAAACACCCACTGTACGAAATATCGAAAAAACTGCCCCCTATTTTCACAATGGCGGTTATGAAACATTGTTACAAGTAATGGATTTTTATAACCAAGGTGGAGCGGCTGGAATAGGATTAGATGTAACAAACCAAACCCTGCCAGACACTGCTCTTGAATTATCTACAAAAGAAATTAATGCTTTAATAGCTTTTATGAATTCGCTAACCGATACGTCGGCCGCGTTGCAGTAGAGTAATTTATAGATGAGAATGTGTAATAAGAAATTCTCAACTTCGCCTATCTATAATAATTTTTTAGACTATTTCTTTTACCATTTGTTTTTCCAATTAATAGGCTGTGTTTTAAATCAGAACTGAGGTAGAAGTTACTTCATATTAGAACTTTTTTAAATGAGTTGTCTTAATAATCAG
Source organism: Aequorivita sp. (assembly GCA_052105975.1). Classification (GTDB taxonomy): domain Bacteria; phylum Bacteroidota; class Bacteroidia; order Flavobacteriales; family Flavobacteriaceae; genus Aequorivita. The sequence continues at coordinate 2,763 of JBQEAY010000038.1, forward strand.
TTAATACAGACTATTGCATTGATAACAGTTCTATGATCTAAGCATAATGTCCAACTTCCTGCAAATAAAAAGCGTCCGAGTAATTTTGAGTAATTCTTAAAACGAAAATTAATCACTTAAAAATTATTGAAGATGAAAACAAATTTACCAATTGTGTTAGTTCTAATTTTGCTGAGCTTTGTTGGCTTGGCAAACACAAGAGAAGTAACTACCACTTTTAAAACCAATATGATATCGCAAGGAAATTTTCCATTTGATGCTGGAGGTTTTTGGAGTTATAACGATACGGGGATGGATCTTGATGTTGCCTGGCGGGAACTTGCGTATGACGATAGTGCTTGGGAAATAGGAGCTTCCAAATTTGGCTACGGAGATGGAGACGAGATTACTACCTTGTCTTTTGGACCAGATGCTAATAATAAATACCCTACGTACTATTTTAGATACGAGTTTAATATTGTTGATACTTCTCTCTACGGAGACCTTATCTTTAGTTTATTAAGAGACGACGGGGCAGTCGTTTATCTTAATGGCGTTGAAATTATCAGAGACAATATGCCGGCTGGAACAATCAATTATAACACTTTTGCAGCTAGTACTGTTCCTAGTAGTGATGAAAATACTTTTTTCAACTTCACCGTTGCAAATTTATTGCAAAATGGTGATAACGTGATTGCGGTAGAAATACACCAACGTTCTGGTAGTAGCTCAGATCTTGGATTTGATATGGCAACAAACTATGTTCCATTGGTGCCCACTCCAGCTACTTATCCTATGGAAGCAGGTCTTCTTTGGTCTTATTTGGATACTGGGGTGAGTTTAGACAATGAAACTTGGACAGAAGCAGGATACAATATTAACGACTGGTCAGCTGGTTTTGCTCCATTAGGTTATGGCGATCCAGTATCAACAGAGATATCTTATGGACCGGATGCGACCAATAAATATATTACTACCTATTTTACAAAAGAAGTAAATATTGTTTTGGCCGATTTAACAGATAATGTAATTTTCGGCTTAAAGCGTGATGATGGAGCGATTGTTTACGTAAATGGAGTAGAGGTTATTAGAGACAATATGCCGGCGCCTCCCACCAATTATTTAACAAATTCTGCAACAATTGTGAGCGGTGCAGACGAGGAGGCATTTTTTACGCATGCTGTAGCAAAATCTTTCTTCATTGAAGGTGTAAATAAAATTTCAGTAGAATTACACAATCGTGACGGACAAAGTTCAGATTTGAAATTTGATATGTTCATGAAAAACGAGTTAACTACTGCTCCTTGTGAACCGGGAACTATTGGTTGTTTTACTTCTATAGAACCAACAGGACAGACTCCTAAAATGATTATTGCAGATGAGCACCGTTTTCAATTAATCATAAAGCAAGGAGATCCATATACATCTGGAATAGGTGCTGTGGGTGGCAATAATGATTTCACAGGCTATATTCCTATCGAAAGCTCTAGTACATTGGGGTATGTTTCCATTAATCACGAGACTACGCCTGGTGGTGTAACAATAGCAGATGTAAACCTTAATGAAAACACCCTGTTATGGGAAGTGACCAACACCCAACCAGTAGATTTCTTTAACAATGCATTGGTAACTACAACCCGTAACTGCTCTGGTGGAATAACTCCCTGGGGAACTGTTATCACGGCAGAAGAATCTACAAACAGTGGAGACATCAATGCAGATGGATATCAAGATGTTGGATGGTTGGTAGAGATTGATCCAGCAACAGCAAAAGTGATGGATTATGGAAATGGCCAAGAAAAACTATGGGCAATGGGAAGAATGAAGCACGAAAATGTAGTAGTTGCTAGCGATATGAGAACAGCGTACTACGGGGAAGATGGCGGTACAGATTGCGTGTACAAATTTGTAGCTAATTCACCCGGAGATCTATCCAGCGGATTTTTATATGTGCTGAAACTGGATACTCCATTAGTAGGTAACGACCCCTCTTCCTCAACCGCAACTTGGGTACAAGTACCAAACAATACTCCGGCAGAACGTAACAACGTAACTGCTGCTGCAGCTGCCTTAGGAGGAACTGATTTTAACGGTGTTGAAGACTGTGAAATCAATCCACTAACAGGTGAGATTTTCTTTACTTCAAAAGGGAAAGGCCGCGTTTACAGTTTTGCAGATAATGGCTCAACAATCACCAACTTCCAAACATTTGTAGGGGGAACTTCTTATGATATTACTACAGGATCGGGAGTTTTTAACGAAGCTTGGGGTAGTGGTAATGACAACTTAACCTTTGACGATAAAGGTAATCTTTGGGTATTGCAAGATGGAGGAAATAACTATATATGGGTAGTACGTCCGGAACATACGCAAGCAAATCCTGCCGTAGAGTTATTCGCCTCTATGCCTAACGGTTCTGAGCCCACAGGACTTACTTTTACACCAGATTATAAATATGGTTTCTTCTCTGTTCAACACCCCAATGGTTCAAACGAGCCACAAATTGACGCTACGTTCGGTGATGTAACTTTTAATGCTTCCGCAACTGTAGTTTTTGCATTGAATGAAAACTTAGGAGCTCAAATTCCAGTAACAGATTTTGTTGCCTCGGAGGTGGTAATTACTGAAGGAACCGCAATTACTTATACAGATTTGAGTGCCAACAACCCAAGTTCTTGGTTTTGGAGGTTTGAAGGTGGTATTCCAGCAACCTCTACTGACCCAGCTCCAACAGTTGCATATCTGGATCAAGGAAACTTTAACGTAAGCCTCACGGTAGGAAACGTAGCCGGAATGGGAACAGAAGTTGTAAAAGAAGATTATATCCTGGTAGAAGAAATTTTAGGACTAGATGAATCTTTAAAAGATGCTATCTCCGTATATCCAAACCCAACTGATGGTATTGTAAATGTGGCTGTTACAAATCAAGAAGGGGAGATTATTGTTGAAGTATTTAATATGTTGGGGCAAAAAGTGTTGGAGGAAAAGAATTCGACAATACATGGTAATAGAAGAATGGTAACTCTTGAATTGGGTCAATATGTGCAAGTTAACCAAATGTTATTTGTTAAAGTAACTGTAGGTGAAAACTCAGGTAGTTATAAGATTGTGAAGAAAGATTAATTTTTTAATAAATAATAAAGTGGCTGGTGTGATTTCTATTACACCAGTCATTTTTTAATATAAACAAACAGCGAATGAAGACTAAATTTCACCCTAATCTATTTGCTTTTTTCCTCGGATTATTTATGTTTCAAGGCAATGCTCAAAATGCAAATCCTATTTCTGAAGAAATGTTCTACAGTGTAAATGATGCCTTAACTCAAAATATAAAGGCATCACAACTCAATATTCGAGACCAACAGCATTTTAAGTTTCCTGAGAAGATCTTTCAGCTGGAGGACTTGGTTTTCTTGAATGCTATGGGGAATCATTTTGAACGATGGGACAAAGCGCTTTTTAGCTTAAAAAAATTAGAAGTTTTAAACCTACGGGCAAACCAGCTCAGCTATATTCCAAAAGAGATTAAACTACTGAAACGACTAATGAAAGTTGATCTAGCTGATAATTCAATATCAAAAATTGCAGACGAAATAGGAATGCTTAAAAATCTTCAATATTTGTATCTTTCGGGTAATAGCCTGACATTTTTGCCCGCTTCTATCAATCAATGTAAAAACTTGAAGGTGTTGGAGCTAGATAACAATCAGTTAAGCTATTTGCCATCTTCAATGGCTACTTTACCATCTTTAATAACCCTTCACTTGGGGTATAATCAGTTTTATGAATTTGACATACAATGGACCAATTTACAAACACTTGAAGAGTTAAATATGGAGCACAATCGGTTAGAGGAAATCTCTAATAGTATCGGTTTACTAAATCAATTAAAAATCTTGATTCTTAATGACAATAAATTGAAAGAATTGCCATCAAGCTTTTCGGATATGGTAAATCTCGAGTTGGTTATCCTGTCCGGTAATAATCTAAAAAGTTTGCCAGCAGATCTTTCAGCATTACAGAATCTAAGAACACTTATTTTAACTAATAATAACTTTGGTAAAACTGAGCGAGAACGTATTAAAGTAGCATTACCGGAGTGTGCCGTATATTTTTAAATAAGAAACATTAGTTATCAACATTCATTTCAAACTCCACTTCGGCTCCGCTCAGCACAGGCATTCCATCTCCATCTTTGAAGTTAAGTCCGCTTTAAATTCTGCTAACTATTAAGTACAGATGTTATATCCCGTTCAGCACATACCCCTGCATTCCGCAAAAAGCTCCATTTCGGGGAAATAGCTTCCCTACAAAAATCTTGGACACAACTCCAAAGATTCCAATTTCCTTTACGCTAATCCTGCCTGAAATACGGAAGCAACACTTCATTCCCAATCTTCATCTTTGAAGTTATGTCCGCTTTAGATTCTGCTAACTATTAAGTACAGATGTTATATCCCGTTTAGCACATTCCCCTACATTCCGCAAAAAGCTCCATTCCGAGAAAAGAGCTTTACTAGAAAAGATCTTGGACACAATTTCAAAGCTTCCGATTTCCATTGCGCTGAACCTGCCAGAAAAATGGCAGCAACACTTCATTCCCAATCTTCATCTTTGAAGTTAAGTCCGCTTTAAATCCTGCTGATTATCTAAATACAGTTTTTAAATCCCGTTCAGCACTTTCCCCTACATTTCGCGAAAAGCTTCATTTTGGGAAAAGAGCTTTACTACAAGGTCTTGGACACCGTCCTCAATTTCTACTTTCCATTCCGCTAACCCGATCCGTCCCGATACTATCGGGACTGGAACGGAACGCTGCATTCCAATCCGAAATTGTGAACGGAGTCCGCCTGTTCGGAATTCACATTTTTGCGTTTGTTTCCACTTCCCTTGATTTAGTATTTCAGATACCTTTTTTAGAAACCTCCCGATCCGCCACTGTCCCTACCTTTTTTTGACAGCAAAATACCAACATTTGGAAGTTAAACGGACTGCATAACCGGTCGTGCCTCCCTTTTATAAGTCCTTATTAATTCCAAATATTGAAAATGTATAAGCAACAAAAAAAGGTAACAGCGACGGCTCTATGGGAAGTAAATCTAAAACGAAAATTATGAAATCTTACGAAATCAATAAAGGGGAAGTGGAAACAAAGTTAAAAAAACAAAAACAGGAAAACGCTCTAGATATAATAAGTAAATCACTTCAAAAAAATATAAACGTAAACTGTCTGAAAGGTTCAGATGGAATTTTAATTAATCCTTAAATTTTTTAATCATGAGTACACTAAAAAACAAAGTACAGTTGATCGGGAACGTGGGCAATGCCCCCGAAACCAAGACCCTAGAGAGCGGCAAGAAAGTCGCAAACTTTTCACTTGCAACCAATGAATTTTATAAAAATTCAGATGGCGAAAAAGTGCAAAACACCCAATGGCACAATATTGTTGCCTGGGGCAAGATTGCCGAAATCGTAGCGAAATACGTAGGCAAAGGAAAGGAAGTTGCCATAGAAGGCAAATTGACCTCCCGTTCCTATGAAACCGAAGCAGGAGAGAAACGATATGTTACCGAAGTGGTAGCCGATGAAATCCTCTTACTTGGAACCAAGGACAACGGAAACGCTGAGTAATAGCGGTAAAATTTAAGAGGGCGTTTCCGTCGAAAGTAGCGCCCTCTTATTAAGTATTAATTCACTAAATCGAACATAATATGAAGGCACAAGTTAACGAAATAAAACAGGGATTGCAACATTTTTCCGGAACGGATATGTTCTTTCAAATCCCATTGACACGCACCCGATTTACCAACGGAATAAAATATTTGGTGGAAGCTGCCGAATGTTTCTGGTTGGTCACGGATACTTCGATAATAGCAAAAAGCCTAATCGAAAAAAGCTATTTTATAACCATTGACTTTAAGAGGTTAACGGAAGAGGAACAGCAAAAATTGGGATGTCAGGCGACCATTACCTATGGAGATGGAAATGGTACTATATTCGAAACACATAAATACAGAGTAACCGATTTTCCTTTGGATGAACTTCGCTTGTATTTTATAGACAATACATTGTTGTTGCCTAGCGAATATTAACAATTTTAGTTTGTAATTGTTATGACCAGAAAGACCCTTAAAAACCTCAAGGGTCTTTTTCCATTTGAAAATATTTCATTGAACAATCCGCAAATGAATTGATAATTCCTTGACTAAAATTTAAGTTGTTCAAATTGAATTTCACAAAAATTAATGATCAATTCTAAATTTCAAATGAGACTCTTAATTTTCTATAAATGGTTCTAAAATTTTGTCCGCGGGCGGACAAATTGGAGAAGCAAGAGGGTAACACGCTGCGCGATGTTAATGACTCCAATTTTATATTTAACTCATTGACTAATAGTGTATAATGATTTTTCTGAAGTTGGAAAGCTTGAGGTTTACAGAGATTATTCACGGAAAAAGCTTCCCAGACCAACAAAACCAGCAAATATTTCACGAAAAAATGGATAAAGGATATGAAAAGGAACAGTTCGAGAGCTTGAGTATAAAGAAATCTGTGGCTAAAAAATTCAGGAGTTATTGCAAGTCACTTTCTAAATCCCAGTCGATGACGCTTTTGCTTATGTTGGAGTTTTTTCGAGATCACGGAATTTCTCCAATGGACTCTCTTGGACCGCATTTAATGGCTTCGGAACTGCGGATTCTAAAAAGAATAAATGCGGTAATTGCGATTATGAGAGATATGGAAAAAACGCAGACTAAACCAACCGCAGCGATGATACTTTCCCTTTTTGAAGAGCCAGTGCATAATGAGAAACCGCTCATTTTAGAAAAGAAAACGGTGGTGGAAAAACCTCCGAAATATAGGGAACGTCAGGATGAAAATCAAAAATCATAATAATGTATATTACAATCACACCCCAGAAATTGGGCGATAATTATTCCCAGAGTGCAGCTGGCTTTGTTCAATATTTGGAGAAAGAAAACGAAGCTCTGGAACTTGAAAATGAAGAATTCTTTTTCAATCAATACGGCGATAGGATATCTGCCAAGGAAGTGGTGCACGAAATTGATGCCAACACCGCCAAACTTAAAAAGATTGAACCAAAGTTTTATTCCATTACAGTCAGCCCTTCAAAATATGAATTGAAACGTTTGCAAAACAGTAGTGAAGATTTAAAAAAGTACACCCGAGAAGTTATGAAGGAATATGTGTCTTGTTTTAACCGTGAAATAAATGGCAAACCCATTACAATCGATGATATAAAGTACTACGCGAAAATTGAGCACCAACGCACTTTTAAAGGCTCGGATATTCAGATTCGCGAGAACCAAGCTTTTGCCACCAGAATACTTGAACTTAAAAAAGAAATACGAGCGATTCAGTCAGGTGAAAAGGAGGGAAGTATCAAAGATATGGAAAAGGAAGTAATGAAACTGGAACGGGAAGCTCCCCATCAGCAGAATGGTTATCGTATTGTTCGGGGAATGAAAAAGGAAGGCAACCAGAGCCATATCCATATCATTGTAAGTAGGAAGGATGCTTCAAATTCTTTCAGTCTTTCTCCTGGAAGCAAATACAAATCGTCCGAAGTAATGATGAACGGTAAAATGGTGAAGCGAGGATTTGATCGTGACCAATTTTTTACAAAAGCAGAGAAAACATTTGATAGGACTTTTGGATATCAACGAAATTTTGTGGAAACATACCGAGCTAGGAAGGAATTTATTAAGAATCCAAACTTCTATTTTTCGGCTTTGTTGCAACTACCCACCAATGAAAAAGCTATTGCATTTAAATTGATGCGAGAATCTGGAATGCCAATCCAAAGTATTCCAACAAGCTCGGCACAATTAGCTCTAAAGGTTTTTAATAGATTGAAGCGGGGAGTAGGAGTGGCCATTAAGTCCAGTTCCATAGGTGTCTAAATTTTAATATATGGACTTCAATAATCCGATAATAATTACCTCTGTCATTACAACAGCCGGCTTGATCTTTTATGGTCTCTTCCGATTGATCAGATTTACCTTTTGGATAAACTTACTTTTAATTGTTTGGATGCTGTACTATATTTCGGATTCGATTGGCTTGTCACGTTCACTGCTGTATTTTGGATGTCCCATTTTATTGATAAACACTATACTATATGTCTTCTTTCAGAAAGAAGATAATACAACTGAAGCTGGTTCCAAATATGAAGTCCATTTTAAGTTGAATCGAGGTGATTTCAAAATACAAAATATAAGAAGAGGTGCTTCTGTAATTGGAGCTGCAGGTAGTGGGAAAACAGAAAGCGTGGTCTATGGTTTTCTGAAGCATTTTGAAAAGCATTGTTTCTGCGGAGTAATCCACGACTATAAGGATTTTGAAATAACCGAAATGGCGTATCCACTCTTTCAGGATTCCGATATTCCATTTTATATAATCTCTTTCGATAAAATAATACATAGGGTAAATCCCATTGCTCCGAGGTACCTTGAAAATGAAGAAAGCGTAAATGAAGTTTCTCGGGTTCTTATTGAAAACCTTCTGGAGCAACGTGAATCTGGCACAACAGGAAGCACTAAATTCTTTAATGACGCGGCAGAGGGGCTGATCGGTGGTCTTATTTGGAAACTCCGAACTTCTTATCCGCAGTACTGCACATTGCCGCACCTTATTGCAATCTATCAATATCTGGACAACGAGAGTCTGATTGCTTTTTTAAGTACTAATACAACTTCCAGAGCGATGGCGGATGCCTTTATAAGTGGAAAGGATTCCGAAAGACAAACGGCAGCCGTAAAGAGCACCTTGGCAAATGCCTTAAAGCGGATTAGCACGCAACGAATATTTATGGCACTTTCCGCAGATGAAGTTCCACTGAATATAAATAATCAGGATAATCCAGCGGTAATTTCGGTGGTTAACAACCCAAAATTTGAAACGGCGTATTCTCCAGTTATTGCCACGATAATTCACACTATAACCAAACAGATGAGTGTGCGAAATTCGCTTCCTTCCTTTTTGATGATGGAGGAAGCACCAACCATTAGGTTATTGAACATGCACCGTATTCCCGCAACATTGAGGAGTTACGATATCGCAACTATTTATGTGATGCAGGACAAGATACAGAACGATATGATGTACGGAGATAAGGCTAGCAAAGCAATTTTAAGCAACCTTTCCTATCAATTCTTTGGAAAGGTGAATGACCCAGACACGGCAAAATATTATGAACGCTTTTTCGAAATAGTAAAAGATCCAACCAAAAGTATAAGCCGTGGCCATAACCTCGATTTTGATACACGAATCACAACAGGGGAGAAGGAGATACCTAAAATTCGAGCAGATGTGTTTTTCCGGTTGAAGCAGGGAGAGTTTATTACGTATGCAGATGGGAAGGATAGGAAGGTGCAGTTTCAATTACAGAAGATTCATAGAAGTTTGCCCAAGGGAGTGAAAGAATATTCTACGGCGGATTTGGAAGATAATTTTGAGAGAATTTATCAAGAGGTCAGGTCTATTTTTAAATAGATTAATATTTATAATATTGGCTCAATAATAAATTAGGAACTAAATCTTGCGTACGACTAGAATCTCATCGTCAGAGAATTCCATCCAGGCCAGATCATAAACATAATAGAACGTTTTATTTTTTGAATTTATGTGAAAATGGGTGTGGTATTTAAAGCGGAAGCCTTTTTTCTCAAGTAAGTTTCTATAGATTTTTAGCTGCGTTTTATTTTTTCCCAAGATCTCTAATAAGATTGCGTAGTTGCGTTTTAAGTAGCCGTTTATTTCTATAGCGGCAATTTTGGAGGCATAGCGGATTTTTTTGTGATACTCATTTTTACAGTGGACGGAGCAGAAAATTTTATCTGCCCGTCCTTTGATCGGTTTTTCACATATCTTACATTTTCTATCCATATAACTTTCTAGATTACAGGTAAATATACATATTCGTTCTTAACGGATATATACGTTTATAGTCGTTTGCCATAGTATTTAGGTTATTTTATTTCTTTAAGTTTAAATAAAGCATTTGACAAAAGAGTCATGGAACTGAAAAGTAAAACTCATATTATAATGTATATCCCACAGGTCCAGGCGGGGAGGATAAAGTTTTTTATTCCATATAAAATGGAGCGTGAACGCGCGGCTTTTAAAAAGCTTGACAGCTCCTTTTATCATTACCACCAAAAGCTTTGGAGTGTTGTAAACACTGCAGAGAATATTAAAAAAATTCAATTGCTGTTTGGCGATAAGCTAATAAAACAGGCCACCCAAGGTTCTCTGGTGATCCCACAAGTTGCAATTTCGGAAAGTGTTCAAGCTGAACTGGATAAAAACTATCAAAAAATGATTTTAAAAAGTTTTAGCCAAGCCACCATCAGAAATTACCAGAGCAATCTGACTCAATTTTTTCAATACTTTGAATCTGTTGCATATCGCGAAATAACCAAGGAACAGATTGAAGGTTTCGTATATCATTTAATCAGCAAGTATAAAATAAGCGACCAAAAGCAAAACCAATTAATAAATGCAATAAAGTGCTATTATGAGTATACTTTGGGGATGCCTCGTGAATATTACAACATCACCAGGCCCAAGAAAAGCACTAATCTACCAGATGTGCTGAGCAAGGAAGAAGTAGCTGCCATTTTAAGTTATCCAAGCAATATAAAGCATAAGGCAATACTCCACGTGCTCTATGCAGCCGGCTTGCGTGTGGGGGAAGTGGTGCGTTTGCGAATAGCTGATGTTCGCAGCGATGATGGCTATCTTTTTATAAAAGATGGTAAGGGCAAAAAAGATAGGCATTGTACTCTGAGTCCTTTGCTTTTAAATCTATTGCGGGAATACTATAAAGAATACAAGCCAAGTTATTGGTTGTTTGAGGGGCAGGAAGGCGGACAATACACAACGCAGAGCATACAACGTGTGTATCGTCAAGCTGTAAAGGGCACCAACAGCAACCCTTGGAGCACGCCGCATACGCTGCGCCATAGTTACGCCACCCATCTTATGGAACACGGGGTAAACATACGCTATATCCAAAGTTCCATGGGGCACGCCAGCACAAAAACTACGGAGGTTTACACGCGTGTATTAGGAATAAATAACAAAACTTTAACAAGTCCTTTGGATACGTTGTATGAATCAACTAAATTTGGAAAGGAGAAACCGAAATAACAAGGTGTACAAGTGCAATATATACGTCACTCCATGTTTGTATATACACATGTTG
>JBQEAY010000039.1:0-13333 GCA_052105975.1 Aequorivita sp.
CGGGAAATCCTTCTTGGAAATCCCGCTTTTAAAAATGTTTATCGGACACTAGTGTAATTTTATAAAATCAATCTATTGAAGGCTTTATCAATAAGATAGGGAATCAAGCTATTATTGCTATTTTTGCATCTCATAAAAATTTACAGTTGAATGGCATCAAAAACAATTGAACATCTTAAATGGCGCTACGCTACTAAACGCTTCGACCCATCGAAAAAGCTTACAGCGGAAAAACTCAATACACTTAAAGAAAGCTTTAACCTTACAGCTACTTCTTTTGGATTGCAGCCTTTAAAATTAATTGTTTTAAGCAATCCGGAAGTGAGAGAAAAGCTATATGAATATACTTATTTCCAACCGCAGATTAAAGACGCTTCACACGTTTTAATCTTGTGTATCGAAAAGGAAATCGATAGAGATTTTATTTTGGATCATTTCAAAAGGGTAGAGGGTACTCGAAAAACACCTCGTAAAATTTTAGAACCTTTTGAAAAGGAATTAGTAGACTCATTTACGGAAAAAAGTGCTGCCGAAATCCGAGACTGGATGATCAATCAACTTTACCTAACCCTTGGTGCGCTACTCACCGTTTGTGCAGTTGAAGAAATAGATGCTTGCCCAATGGAAGGATTTCAACCTGACAAGTACGACGAGTTTCTAGGCCTTGACAAAAAGGGATTACAGTCTGTAATTGTCCTTCCTGTGGGATATAGAGATGAGTCAGACTTTTTTAAAAGCCTGAAAAAAGTACGTCGTGGAGTTGATGAACTCGTTATTGACCTAGATTGATTTTTTTTGGTTCATCAGTTTTCCTTAGAATATCACAAACCATATCTTTGAGGTGAAATTGATGCCGATGGTTATCGGGAGTAATAGAAAACAAAAACAAGATTGAAGTCGATAAGTAAGAGTTGTGATATTGAAAACTAAACTTCTAAACTCATAATCTCTTCCATTACCTTTGGGACACATACAATATTCATTCTACATTAATAATTAATCATTTATAAAATGCCTGGATTTGAAATTTTTGGCGCCGAAGAGCGCAAGCAAGTAAACGAAGTATTAGAAACAGGAGTTTTAATGCGCTATGGATTTGATGGAATGCGAAACAACCAATGGAAAGCCAAAGAGTTTGAAACGGCTTTTGCTAAACGTATGGATGCGGAGCACTGCCAATTGGTGTCCAGCGGAACGGCTGCCTTAACCGTTGCGCTAGCTTCTGCAGGCATTGGAGCAGGGGACGAGGTCATTATGCCAACTTTTACTTTTGTGGCGAGTTTTGAATCTATTTTGGCTTTGGGAGCTGTACCTATTTTAGTGGATATTGACGATACCTTAACGCTAGACCCAAAAGCCGTAGAAGCCGCAATTACCGAAAAGACCAAATGTATCATGCCCGTACATATGTGTGGCTCTATGGCCGATTTAGGCGCGTTAAAAGCAATTTGTGATAAACATAACCTGATTCTTCTAGAAGACGCCTGTCAGGCTATTGGCGGTACTTATGAAGGAAAGCCTTTGGGAAGCTACGGTGATTTGGGATGTTTTTCTTTCGATTATGTAAAAACCATAACTTGTGGTGAAGGGGGAGCAGTTTTAACCAATAACGAAAAATACGCATTAAACGCAGATCATTACCAAGACCATGGTCATGATCACGTAGGAAATGATCGCGGAGCGGAAACCCACCCTTTTATGGGTTATAATTATAGAATTTCAGAATTGAATGCTGCCGTAGGTTTAGCACAATTGGACAAATTGGACGGAATCTTAAAAATGCAAAAGGATAATTTTACAATACTTTGTGAAGTCTTGGAAACCATCGAAGGCCTTACTTTCCGAAGAGTTCCAGAAGGAGGAGTGGAGAATTATTCGTTTTTAAGTTTCTTTCTTCCTACCGAGGAATTGACTCAAAAAGCCGATAATGCTTTATCTGAAGCGGGTGTTGATGCTTGTTTTTATTGGTATATCAATAAATGGCATTATATCAATGGTTGGGAGCATTTAAGAAATTTAAAATCTCTTGGAAACCTTTCATCTGAAGTGAAAAATCAGATGCAGGATTTAAACAACACTGACTTTTCTAAAAGTGATGCCGTAATGGGTAGAACCCTTTCCACATTAATTAAAATCGGTTGGACTGAAAAGCAAGTTAAAGAGAGAGCAGAAGCGATGCGAAAAGCAATTGTTTCTGTGCTTTAATAACTAACGTATTCCATTATTTCCAAGCCATAACCAATCATCCCTACGCGTTTGGTTTGTTCGCTATTGGAAACGAGACGAATTTTATGAATTCCTAAGTCGTGTAGAATTTGAGCGCCAATTCCAAAGTCTTTTGCATCCATATCAATACGTGGCGCCTTTGCAATTTTGTCTGGACTTTGGTTTTCTTTCAGTCCTTTTAAACGGCTTAATAAGTTTAAGGATTGGCTCTCTTGGTTTACAAAAACCAAGGCACCTTTTCCGTCTTTATTGATCACGTTAAACATATCGTCTAGCTTTTGATCAGCGTTGTTGGTAAGGGTTCCCAGTATATCGCCATTGACCAAAGTAGCATTTACACGAACCAATACAGGCTCGTTTTCTTTCCAGGTACCTTTTGTAAGAGCAATATGGATTTGGTCGTTGGTAGTTTGTTTGTATGCGCGTAGTCTAAACCCCCCGAATTTGGTGCTTATATTGAAGTCTTCCTTCTTTTCAATCAAGGAATCGTGCTCCATTCTATACTTCACTAAATCTTCAATGGAAATCAGCTTTAAATCGAATTTTCTAGCAACTTTTATCAGCTGAGGTAGTCTTGCCATAGTTCCGTCTTCATTTAGAATTTCAACAAGAATACCAGCCGGTTTTAAGCCAGCAAGACGCGCTAGATCTATTGATGCTTCGGTATGGCCAGTTCTTCTTAAAACCCCACCTTCTTTTGCGCGCAAAGGAAAAATATGTCCTGGTCTTCCCAAATCAGAAGCTTTGGTTTCATCGTCAACAAGAGATTTGATGGTTTTTGAACGATCGTGAACAGAAATTCCTGTTGTACAACCGTGACCTATCAAATCTACTGAAACCGTAAATTGAGTATGGTGTAAAACCGTGTTGTTTTCTACCATCATGTTCAAATCCAAAGCGTTGCATCGGTCCTCAGTTAAAGGTGCACAAATTAGACCTCGCCCGTGTGTTGCCATGAAATTTATCATTTCTGGAGTAACCATTTCGGCAGCGGCAATAAAGTCGCCTTCGTTTTCACGATTTTCGTCGTCAACTACAATAATCATCTTCCCATTGCGGATGTCTTCAATGGCTTCTTCTATAGTGTTCAGCTGAACGGAGTTTTCTTTCGGTGTAGAGATCATAGCTTTTTCTAATATTGTGCAAAGATAATGGAAAGGGTTATAATTAAACATTCTACGCACGCTTTCTTTATTAGAATGAAAATGATAGTTTTCACTTCATTTGAGCGATTTTGTATTAACCACAGAGTGCGCGAAGTTTTTAGGCGCAGAGAACACAGAGAATCGTGTTAGTTTGACCATTGAAGTGCTAAATACCCAAAGGATAGATTGATTTGAAAGTTGGAATAAATTAATTTTATGAATAATCTTAAATGTAACGAAGTAGCGATAAGGGTTGAAATAGTCTAATTTCTTAGTGTCCTCTGTGTAAGAACTCTGAGGACTTTGCGGTTAAAAACCACCTCATTTCTTCTTTTGTTTCAGTAGCTTTTATTCTGATAGCATTGTTGAAGCTTGGTCTAAAAAGAGTAATAAACTCTTAGTGAGCTTTATTTTTATAATCTGATTACTCTTTCTTCTTTTTCTTCCTCCAGCCGAATAACTTTCCGATTTTCTGTAAAAATGAATCAAAGTCGAAAATTCCTTGGTCCGTGGTGGCCCTGTAGGTAAGCCAAATACTCAACGGAAGCATAATCCCGGTACTTAGCCAAGTTGCAATAAAAGGATGCAAGGTGCCGTCTTCAGCACTGTTTTTAGCAAAAATACCGATGAAGTGATAGGTGAGAAAAAGTAAAATAGCTATTACCATAGGAAGGCCCATTCCTCCTTTTCGGATTATGGCTCCTAAAGGTGCTCCTACAAAGAACAGAATGATACAGGCAACTCCTAAAACGTATTTTTCATGAAGTGCTATTTCCGTTTTGTTTAGTCGTTTCGTTTTCCCTTTAAACTCAGTCTTTTTTGCATCCACCGTTTGTAGTGTGCCTTTGGCATTATTAAGTGCCAGTTTTACAATTTGATGTTGATGTGTAGGATTGAAAATTTCCAAAATAGATTTTACAGCAGGTGGTTGTGCAGAATCACTTATTTTGTAATCCTTAAATTTTTCCACACCGCTGCGGTAATACATGTTTTTAGTGTAAGATGCGATGTCTTTGGAGTAACTGTTGGAAAGTGAATCTATTTCTATGCGGAGTTCACTGCTATTATACATGTTCTGGTTGTCCAGATTGTTGTCTTTGTCAATATCCTTATTGTTGAGATCGGTAAGATCAATATTGATGGTATACTCATCAAAATAACTCTTGGCAAATGGCTCCTTATTTTGTTTTGCTCTGTTTTTTGTTTGAATAGCCTCGTAATAATTCCCTTCTATTAGAATTAAGGAAAGCGTGTTACTTCCTTCTTCACTCGCAATTTCCCCCTTATTAGCTGCGATAACTATAAAGTTTCCATTAGGCTTTGCATCATTTTTTTTATGAATTACTACATCTTTTAAAAACTGGCCACGATCACCGCTCTTTTTTTCAACTTTAATATTGAAGCTTTCATCAATTTGATTAAACTGCCCTTCAGAAATAGCCATAGAAGGCTGAAGCTGTGAAATATTTCGTCGTAAGTTTTGCCATTTATATTCCGAATAGGGGATAACGTTGTTGGCAAAATAGAAGGCTGTAATGGAAAGTATAACAATAAAACCAATAACACTTCCCATTGCTCTTTGAAGCGATATACCCGTAGATTTCATTGCTGCAAATTCATACTTCTCCGCAAAGCTTCCAAAAACCATCAAGGAGGTAACAAGAATAGTAAGCGGTAAAACGAGTGGGATCAGTCTTGGGGAAACATACCAAAGAAACTTAAGGATTATCCAAATATCCAAATCTTTCCCAGCAAGTTCAGAAATGTATAGCCAAATGGTCTGTAGGACAAATATGAACATTAAAATAATGAAGACGCTTAAAAACGTCTTCAAATAAGATACTAATATATACCTGTCCAGTATTTTCAATTGCCTGTGTTTAAAGCCTGTTTAAGTAATAACCGTCGTTTTTATACTTGGCTTCGTCAAAAGTAAACAAGGTTTTTGAAACGGGTTGATTTGTTTTAAAGGAATTAACCGTAAGTGTATACTTTGTGCCTTTTGAATCCGTTTGGATCAACTTATAAATGTGCTTGGTCTGTACGTCAACACCCAAAAGAATATCTTTTATTTCAGCATCTGAATCTATAGGAATCAGTTTTACGAATTGGATTTTTCTCCCCTTCACATTTTGTTCGATGTCCATTTTATAGGTGTAACCTTTTTCGTAAAAAGTAAGCATTTTGGAAGGAGTAATATCTTTATCATCCTTTGGATTATATGCAGAAATAGTCACTTCTTCATCTTCTGGAACAATCGTGTAGATATTCTTACCATCAAAAATACGGGTGGTTCCCAGCATATTCAAAACGTATTTGTCACCTTGAAGGGTAACATCGCCTCGGGTTTCTTGGTTTACGTTTTCTTTGGAATTGTTAAGGTTGTATTTAAAGTCGATAGCGATATTATCGTAGCTTTTTACTTTATTAGAAACTTCTTTAAGCAAAGACTTTGCGTCTTGTGCCTGTGAAAAGGTGGTAATAAAAAGAGCGATTAAAATTATACTGATTTTTTTCATCTTAATTATTGTTTTTTTCGTTGTCTAAAAGTTGATTTAATGCGTCAATAGTTGGAACTAAAACCTGTCTTGCTTTGCTGCCTTCAAATTGGCCTACAACACCTGCCGCTTCCAATTGATCGATAATTCTTCCTGCGCGATTATAGCCTAGCTTCAATTTTCGTTGTAATAATGAAGCAGAACCTTGTTGCGCAATCACCAATACTTCCGCAGCATCACGGAATAGTTTGTCGCGTTCCTCTATGTCATTATCAAGAGTTGTGCCACCTTCCTCTCCAGAATACTCAGGCAGAATATGTGCTTCAGGATAGGCTTTTTGTGAACCTATAAAATCGGTTATATCTGCAATTTCTGGCGTATCCACAAAAGCACACTGAAGTCGGGTTAGCTCGTTTCCTTGGGTAAAAAGCATATCACCACGACCAATAAGTTGATCCGCTCCCGAACTGTCCAAGATAGTACGTGAGTCAATTTTACTGGTTACTCTATAGGCAATACGCGCTGGGAAGTTCGCTTTTATAATACCTGTAATTACGTTTACCGAAGGCCGCTGTGTAGCAACTATTAAGTGAATACCAATAGCTCGTGCCAACTGTGCCAAACGGGCGATAGGAGTTTCAACCTCTTTCCCTGCAGTCATGATCAGATCTGCAAATTCGTCAATCACCAGAACGATGTAAGGTAAGAACCTATGGCCATCCTCTGGGTTCAGTTTTCTATTTTTAAATTTGGTATTGTATTCTTTAATATTTCTGACCATTGCGTCTTTTAGCAAATCGTAACGATCGTCCATTTCAATACAAAGCGAGTTTAAAGTGTTAATAACCTTGGTTGTATCGGTAATTATAGCTTCTTCAGAATCTGGCAATTTCGCTAGATAATGACGTTCAATCTTGTTAAAAAGCGTCAATTCTACTTTTTTAGGATCTACGAGAACGAACTTTACTTCTGCTGGGTGTTTTTTGTATAAAAGCGAAGTAAGAACAGCATTTAAACCAACTGACTTACCTTGTCCTGTCGCACCAGCCATAAGCATGTGCGGCATTTTAGCTAGATCTACTACAAAAGTCTCGTTGCTGATGGTTTTTCCAAAAGCTATTGGCAATTCCATTTCTGCATTTTGAAATTTTGCCGAAGCGATTACCGAACGCATGGAAACAATCTTCGGGTTCTTGTTTGGAACTTCTATTCCAATTGTTCCTCGGCCAGGAATGGGAGCAATGATACGAATACCTAAAGCGGATAGTGAAAGTGCAATATCGTCCTCTAGATTTTTTATTTTGGAAATTCGTACACCTGCGTCTGGTACAATTTCATAGAGCGTTACTGTTGGGCCAACAGTAGCCTTAATATTTGCAATTCCTATTTTATAATTGTTGAGGGTTTCAACAATACGGTTTTTGTTTTCTTCCAGTTCTTCTTGATCAATAGTAATTGCCGCGCCTACGGTGTGATCACGCAAGAGTTCTATACTCGGAAATTTATATTTGCTCAGCTCTAATCTTGGGTCGAACTCACCATAGTCCTTAACCAGTTTATCACTAAGGTTTTCTACTACTTCTTCTTCATCAACTGCTTGCTCCACTTCCATGGCTAGGTCTCCCTCAACATCAGATTTAAGAACTATTTTTTCAGTGGTTGGTGGAGGAGTGGTTACTTTCTCTTCTACTTTAGGTGCTGGCTTATTTTCGGTTTTGTCCAGCTTGCTATCGAGATCATTTTTAACCGCTACTTTAGCTTCTTGATTTTTTTCAGTTTTCTTTGCAGACTCAAAATCTTCCTCAATTTGTTTTTTGGAGTTTTTAATCGCCGTAACTGCCATATCTGGAGTGAGTTTAAGGCGGAAAACTAAATAAAAGATTAAAATGAAAACCATTACCAGTATGGCACCGATCAAGCCGATATAATCTTGCATAAAGTCATTGGCTTCAAAGCCCATAACACCACTTAGAATTGTAGTTTTCTCTCCAAAAAAACCAAAAAATACTGAAATCCACAACATCAATAACAACCCCCAAAACCAATATTTTGTTAGCTGTTTTTTTGTATAATCGAAGAAGTAATAAATACCGGTTAGAATGATGAGAAAAGCAAAAATAAACGCGGAAACTCCAAATCCGTTATAGATAAAAAAGTGGCCCACATTGGCACCAAATTTATTGAGCCAGTTCTCGGTTTCCAGTTTTCGTTCTGCAAAAATTCCTATTTGGCTTTGATCGCTCTGCCAAGTAAAAAAGTATGATATAAAGGAAAAAACCAATGCGATTCCCAACAAAAATAAAAAGCTACCTAACAGAATTTTATGTTGCTTGGATAGCGAGAAACTTATTTTTTTACGCGGGGTTTTAGTTTTTGTTTTCTTTTTCTTGGCCATTAATTAAGGGAACAGTTGTCTTTTCAGCAAAAATACGAATATCAATGAGTAAAATTTCAAATTACAAAAAACAAATTCAAAATTTATATCTTGACATTAAAGCTTGAAGTTTTTAAGTTGAAAAATTGAGGTTTGAAGGTTTAAACGTAAAGGTTAAGCCATTATTACAATAAGCAAGGATAGTCTCTTTGGAAGAGCAAAGTTCAATGTTAGTAAAGCTTAGCGAATTCAGTCTAAAACAATCGAATAAACATATTCATCGTGTTTATAATATTGTGTCCCAAAATGGGCAAAATGAGATTTCCTGAAAACTTCCTCAATAAACCTAAGCTAAGCGATGAGATTAAGCTTAGATACACTATTGTAGCGATATCATATTTAATTTCGTAGGTTTCGGTAAGAACTATTCCGTGAACTACGCCAAATAATAATGTTACGATTATAAATCCCCAGCCAAAAGAGACTCCTTTTATGATTTTTGAAGAGACGAAAGCCTTGCCTAAAAGCCATAAATAAATCCCTCGATAAAGTATTTCCTCAGTAAGGCCGGGTAATGTGGCTTGAAACAAAAAGGACTCCAAATTAAATTCACCTCCTTTTGGAAAGGCGAACATTTTAAAAGCAAAATCGAATAGAAGGAAACCGAGAAATATCAAAACTCCAAGCTTTACTGTTTTTCGATTGAACTTGGTTGTAAACCCTATATCCCGCTTTATTTCTTTTGAATGATAAAAAATGAACCCTAGACTCAGCGTAAGGCTCAATATTTTACCACCCCAGTTCCAGTTTAAACTTGGAAAAATTGAATCGATAAAGTTGAGCGTATGTAAATAATTGTCGAGCAGGAAATATGCAAAAAAAAGCAGGAGGTATTTGAGATTTCTTTTTTCAGATTTGAAATAAGCGAGTATTAAGAGAGGTGAAATAGCCGCTAGCCATAGCAATGGTGTCAATAAAGACATAAGTAATTTGACTAAATAGGTTCGTATATATGACGGACTACCAGAGGCTTTGTTACAAATTATCTTTAAATGCTTAAAACTTAGGGATATAAATAATACAACCAATAACTATAGCTGTAATTGCAGCAAAGAAAACAGCACCTGCAGCTACATCTTTAATAAAACCTATTTTATTATGGAAGTCAGGATGTACAAAATCTGCAATTTCCTCGGCAACGGTATTCATGCCTTCAATGCTTAAGACTAGACCAATAGCAAAAATTTGAAACATCCATTCAGTTGCGGATATTTCAAAATAGAAACCAACAAAAATCATAATAACAGCAATAACCGCTTGAACTTGTATACTAGCTTCATGACGGAGTAGAAGCAGGGCGCCCTTAAAGGCGTATACTGAGCCTTTAAGGCGCTTCCCTAAAAATGAGTCCCACATTAGAGGAGTGTTTTTAATGCTGAAAGATAATCTGGTTCCTCACCAATTTCTGTGACCTGCTGGTTGTAGAGTACTTTTCCTTTTTCATCTAAAACTACAACCGCTCTTGAATGCAGTCCCTGCAATGCTCCACTAGTCATTTCTACTCCGTAATTTTTTCCAAAACTGCCATTGCGAAAATCGGAAAGATTTGTGACGTTGTTTATTTCCTCATCACTTACAAAACGTTTTTGGGCGAAAGGGAGATCCTTGGAAATACAGAGTACCTTGGTGTTACTTAATCCGGTTGCTTTTTCGTTAAACTTTCTTACTGAAGTAGCACAGACATTAGTGTCAATACTAGGGAAAATATTCATTACTACGCGAGAGCCTTTGTAATCTGATAGTTTTTTTGAAGTTAGGTCTTCTGCTGTTAAGTCGAAATCTGGAGCCGTTTCTCCTACTTGTGGAAGCGTGCCAATTGTTTCGATATCGTTTCCGCCAAATTTAATGGTTGCCATGGTTTAGTTTTTTAAATGAAGCCTAAAGATAAGAATTCGCTTTGTGTTAATGTCTAAAGAACTTCACAAAGAAAAAGAACATTTCCTGGAAATTAAAAGATCCCCTTACAAAATTTGCAAAGGGATCTTTTTGGGGAATTAACATGTTATCTGTCTATGGAACCCACTACTTTTTGAGCAAAAGCATTTGCTGCATCTCGTTCTGGCATTCCGTCTTCAATCATCTGGTGTACTTCCACCGCGCCACAAAGGTTGGTGATAAGCTCCCCGATGATATCGAGTTCTTCATCTGTTATTCGTTTGTATTCGCTGTACGACTCCAGAACTTCTATACAGTTATCAATCTGTGCGCTGGAATTGTTTCGCTGAATATGTCTAATTACTGGCAACTTCATCTACAAGTTGTTTTAAGAGTTCAAATTTGTTGGTCTGTACTTGATTAACCAATTTTCCTTCTTTGAAAGTAGCGAAAGTAGGTAGGTTATCAACATTGGCCATTTTTCTGCTTTCTGGATACTTTTCAGCGTCCACAATAATAAATTTATAGCCGTCAGTTTCAGTAGCCAGTTTTTTGAACTTTGGTTTCATCAATCTACAGTTGCCACACCATCCGGCTGAAAACTGTACGATCACGTCTTTTTCTTCCTCGATAAGCTGTTGTAAGCTGTCGTCTTTAAGTTCTAAAACCATATTTTAGTTTCTCAAGTATGTAGCTACACCTTCACGAGTTGCTTGCATTGCATCTTTACCTTCTTCCCAGTTTGCTGGACAAACCTCACCTTTTTCCTGTACGTGCGTGTAAGCGTCAATCAATCTAATGAATTCACTTACGTTTCTCCCTAATGGCATATCGTTTACACCTTCGTGGAAAATTTTTCCTTCCTCGTCAAT
This sequence comes from Aequorivita sp., assembly GCA_052105975.1. Taxonomy (GTDB): domain Bacteria; phylum Bacteroidota; class Bacteroidia; order Flavobacteriales; family Flavobacteriaceae; genus Aequorivita. The sequence continues at coordinate 11,051 of JBQEAY010000039.1, forward strand.
AAGGTATGTTGCACGGTAAGTTACGTTGTCACCTTCTACTGTATACAATCCAGTTTCCTCATCAAAGTTTTCATTTGCAATATCAAGTATTCCTAATGCGTTAGAAAGGTTACGGTTAGTATCAGCCAATAATGGGTAAGTTACACCTTCAATCCCACCGTTGTCCTTTGGAGTATTCAACCACGCAAAGTGAACTTCTGGAGTATCGCAAGACGCTCCAATAACCATTGTATTTCGGTCTGCAAACTTAGAAAGTGCTTCTTGAAAAGAGTGAATTTCAGTTGGGCAAACAAAAGTAAAATCTTTTGGATACCAGAAAAGCAATACTTTTTTATTGTTTTTTTGCGCTTCTTCTAGCACATTCAATTTAAAAGTGTCTCCCATTTCATTCATTGCATCTACTGAAATGTTTGGGAATTTTTTTCCTACTAATGACATAGTTTATATTTTTTATTAGATTAATAATTTTCTACTACAAAAGTAAAAATAAACACTGCATTTTCTTCGGAAATTGAGTGTATTAATCTATCAACATATAAGCTTTGTCAATAGTGAATGATTTTAAGGATAAATAATAGTTATGCAGATTTTGAAGGTGCCAATTCTCTAATCTTGATTCGGAAAGCGGCAAAGAGTAAGGTCATAAATGGACTGAGCCAGTTAAATACTGCATAGCCAGCATAGCTCATGGTATCAACACCTAAAACGCCACTGTGATATGCACCACAAGTATTCCAAGGAATAAGTACAGAGGTGACCGTTCCACTATCTTCAAGCGTCCGTGATAGGTTTTCTGGAGCCAAGCCTTTGTCTTCGAAGGCTTGTGCAAACATTTTTCCTGAAACTACAATTGCGAGATATTGATCGCTAGCAGTAACATTTAAAGCCAAACAGCTTGCAACAGTACTGGCGAAAAGTCCAAAAGTAGTATGAAATAATTTTAACAATGCTTTACTAATGGCAGATAATGCGCCAATGGCATCCATAACTCCTCCAAAAACCATGGCGCAGATAATGAGCCATATAGTCTTGAGCATTCCAGACATTCCACCAGAGGAAAAGAGATCTTTTAAAGCTTCATTTTCAGTAGGAATGGAACTATCAACTGTTATAGCATTCATAATACCTTTATAGCCGCTCTCGAACGTTAAAGAAGTTCCACCGCCAATTGTAGCTACAATATCAGGTTGAAAAATAAGAGCTGCCAAACCACCTAATAAAGAGCCAAGTAATAAGGCTATAAGTGGTGGTGTTTTTTTTACGATCATAACAATAACAACGATAGGAACTAGAAATAACCAAGGGCTTACATTGATAGATTTTTCTACTGCTGCTAAAATTAAATGAGTATCTGCTGTCCCCGTTGTGTCAATATTTAAACCAATGATTATAAAAACAATAAGCGTAGCTACTAGTGTTGGAACAGTAGTGTAAAGCATGTACCTAATGTGGGTAAACAAATCTGTACCCGCCATTGCAGGTGCTAGGTTTGTAGTGTCGCTCAGAGGTGAAATCTTATCACCAAAATAGGCTCCCGAAAGAATAGCTCCAGCAGTCATTCCCAATGGAATATGCATCGCATCAGCAATTCCTATTAATGCGATCCCCACCGTTGCCGAAGTAGTCCAGCTACTTCCTGTAGCTACTGAAATGATGGCGCAAATAATAACACAGGACGCTAGGAAAATCGTAGGGTTTAGAATCTGTAAACCGTAATAGATCATAGTTGGGATGATTCCACTAATGAGCCATGTTCCAGCTAAAGCACCAACCATTAATAATATTAAAATTGCACCCGCAGTAGATTTTATGTTTTGAGCTACTTCTTCTAACATTTGGTCAAATTTCACTCTGTTGAAGAAACCCACAATTGCTGCTACGGCAGCACCCATTAAAAGAATAAATTGATTACTTCCTTCCAAAGCATCATCGCCATATGCGAAAAACACATTGTAAAACAACATTATAATAAGTGCTACAACTGGTATCAGAGCTTCCCAGATATTCAATTCAACATTTTCGACAACATTGTCATCTTTAGGATCTGTTGGTTTGATATCTTGACTTTGCATAGGGAAGTTTTATAATGGAATTGTAATGTTACGATTTTGTCAAAACCTATGCAAGTCCAGTACGCAGTATTCAGTTATCAGTCTTCATTAAATTGTGCTTTTAACAACTAGTTTTAAAATTTAGGAGATTTCTAAAATGCAGTAGGCGCACGGTATAACCTCAAATCCGCAACTCAATAAAAAACTTGTGATTTCTTCCGCTTAAGCTGCA
>JBQEAY010000040.1:0-12707 GCA_052105975.1 Aequorivita sp.
TCATGGCAAATACACAAATAGATATGCGAAAAATAAAACAGATTTTTAAACTCTACAGCGAAGGTGTCAGCAAGCGCAAGACAAGTCTAATCACAGGACTTTCACGTAATACCATTACCAAGTACATTGACTTTTTCAAGCGTTATCAGCTTACGAATTACGAAGTGTCTGCTATGACACTTGAAGAGCTGAACAACCTCTTTAAATCCGATCAAAAAGAAAAGAGCCCACAGTTACTGACCCTAGAAAAATACTTCCCTTATTTTGATAAGGAGCTTCGGAAAACTGGAGTTACCAAAGAACAGCTCTGGCAAGAATATTATGGCAAACACCCAGATGGCTTCAAGATCACCCAGTTTAGATATTGGTATCGGGAGTGGGCGAAAGAGGTGTCTCCAGTGATGCACTTTTCCCATAAAGCTGGCGACAAGCTCTTCATCGATTTTACGGGAAAGAAGCTCTCCATTGTGGACCGTCACACAGGAGAAATACAAGACCTGGAGGTCTTTGTCTGCGTTTTGGGCAGCAGTCAATACACGTATGTAGAAGCCTGTGAGAGCCAAAAGAAAGAAGATTTTATGGCCTGCGTTGAAAATGCACTCTGGTTTTACGGCGGAGTACCCGAGGCTTTAGTCCCTGATAATTTAAGGGCTGCTGTGACCAAGAGCAGCCGGTACGAGCCCAAGGTAAATGAAGACTTTGCCGACTTTGCAGCGTATTACGAAACGGCAGTATTGCCCACTAGAGCCTATAAGCCGAGGGACAAGGCCATTGTTGAAAATGCTGTACGGATTATATATACCCGTGTATTTGCACCATTACGCAACCAGACGTTCCATAATAGGCGAGAACTCAACAAAGCCATACTGGAACAGCTTAAATTACATAACAACATGTCATTTAGAGGTCGGGAGTACTCACGCCATTCTTTGTTTGAAGAGATTGAAAAACACCAACTCAAGGCACTCCCCTCAAAACGATATGAGATCAAACGTTCTGCAAACGCAACGGTCCATAAAAACAGTCATATTTACTTCGGAAAGGATAAACACTATTATAGCGTGCCCTATCAGCATATCGGAAAGCGGGTCAAGGTTATTTACTCAGATAGTACTGTAGAGGTCTACCATCAGCAGGAGCTGCTCACGGTCCATTCAAGAACAAAACAAAAATACGGGTACACCTCCATAAAGGAGCACATGCCTTCCCAACACCGTTTTGTCAGTGAATGGAGCAGTGAGAAATTTATTGCCTGGGCTGACCAGATAGGAGATCACTGCAAAGAACTCATCATTAAAATACTCGACAAAAAACAACATCCCGAGCAATCCTATAAATCCTGTCTGGGCATATTGCATCTTACCAAAAAAGTGGGCAATGCACGACTGGACAATGCCTGCAAACGCGCTCTGGATTATGGTGCGCACAACTATAACATTATAGAACGCATCCTTAAAAACGGATGGGACACTTTAAATGAAGATGTCGAACAGCAACCGGATATCCCCAGTCACAATAACATTAGAGGCAGTAATTATTATAAATAAAACCATAAACAATGAACGCACAGACATTAGAGCACATGAAACAGTTAAGGCTATACGGTATGTATAGAGCCTTCGACGGGAGTTTGTCACCACAGAACATTACCTATACCAATGATGAGCTAGTTGCGTATCTCATCCAAAGTGAATGGGATGACCGGCAGAACCGAAAGATAGAGCGATTGACAAAAGCGGCACATTTTAGATATAGTGCCGTTATGGAAGCTATCGATTATGATGCTTCAAGATGTTTAGATAAAAATCAAATACAACGCTTCTCCAGTTGTAATTTTATAACACAAAAACAGAATCTGCTCATTACGGGAAGTACAGGTGCAGGGAAAAGTTATATGGCATCGGCAATTGGTCACCAAGCATGTTCATTGGGCTACAAAGTGATGTATTTTAATACCAATAAACTCTTTACCATGCTAAAAACATCAAAAGCCGATGGTTCCTATTTAAAGCAAATCAATAAGCTAGAGAAACAGGATCTGCTCATCTTGGATGACTTTGGACTTAAAGCACTGGATAGTATCAACAGGCATTCTTTTATGGAAATTATAGAGGACAGGCACGGTAAACACAGTACCATCATTGCCTCCCAATTACCGGTTGAAGCATGGCATGAAATTATTGGGGAACAGACCATTGCAGATGCTATTTTGGACCGCCTTGTGCACACAGCTCATAGAATAGATATAAAAGGAGAATCTATGCGCAAAAAATTAAAAGATAATCACTAAATTTAACCACAAATGAATCGATTTTGAGCACTTACTTTGCTATGCTCACTTTCATCCGCTGCGTGTGGTTCACTTTGTCCGTCCTATCCAGCTAGCTAATAAAAGGTAAATAAACATATGCTTAAACCCCCACGCTATTTTTTAGTGTTTACATTAATGCTTTTTTTAATAAATTGTTTTGCGCAAGTAAAAACATCAACACAAGCAGACGATTGTATAGAAGAAGGAATTGAGTTAATGTTTAAAAAAGAACATACAAAATCCTTGGCCTTATTGGTAGAAACAGAGGCGATTGCGCAAAAAAATAAATGGTATGAACAAACCTTTAGAGCGACACTTAACATAGGCTCAAACTATTATTTGCTTTCCGATTATGGCGAAGCCCTTCAGTATTACCTACAAGCGTATGAAATAGCTTTAGAGCATTTAGATTCGCGACAAGAAATGACGGTACTCAACAACATTGGTATTCTTTATTTTCAAGAAGAAGAGCGGTCTCAGGCAAAAAAATATTTCTTTAAAGCCTATCAAAAAGCAAAACAAGTTAAAGATGAGGTTAAAGTAGGGTATTATGCCGTGAACCTGGCCTTGGTCTCAAATAAAATGAAAGAAGTAGATTCGGCGCAATTTTATATACAAAAGGCCTTACCCTTATTAAAAAATACTCCTAACGTATTGTTACAGGCAAAAATGGCACAGGCTGAAATGTTTCTTTTAAAAGAACAATATAACAAGTCTGAAAAAATTGCCTTAAATCTATTGCCTGAACTTGAAGGGGTATCACAGGTAGAAAATAAGGTGTTTATTTTACTGGTTTTAGCTCAAATTAGCGAGGCCCAAAATAAAATAAACAATGCCTTAAATTATACCATAGAAGCACGTAAGGCTCAAAAAGGATTTGAAAACCGAACAGAGGTATATGATTATTTATCTGAACTCTACGGCAAAACTGGTGATTTTGAAAAAGCAATAGCTTATAAAGATTCTGTAATTATTGCCGCAGATTCATTAAATACAATTAGAAACAGAAAGCTATTTGAAAACGAAAAAGTAAAATTTCAACTTCAAAATTACCAGCATGAACTTTCTGAAAGTAAAGAAGTACTTAAGCAAGAACGTCGTTTTTTTTATAGTATAATTGGGATAGCTGTTTTATGTATGGGCTTTATTATATGGGTTTACAGGAGTAATTCAGTAAAGCATAAACAGCGTAAAAAAATTGTAGAGTTAGAATTAGCCAAAGAGAAAAGCGATCACTTACTTATTGAAAAACAATTACGTGAAAAAGAAGCCTTAGCATCTTTGGAGCAAGAACGACTTAAAAATGAATTGGAAGTTAAAAACCGAAAACTTACTGCCAAAGCATTATACCTATCGAGCAAAAATGACCTTATAGAAGAAGTAGTCGAGTCATTATCCCTTCATACCGAAATAGCCGACAATCCTCAGTTAAAAAAACAAATTACCGAATTAAAAAAACACCTTAAAAAAGATACGCAATGGGATAGCTTTTTTACCCATTTTGAAGAAATCAACCAAGGTTTTCTTGATAGATTGCGAAATAAATACCCAAAACTTACCCCAAGCGATATTCGATTTATAACCTATTTGTATATGAATTTAAGTAATAAAGAGATTGCGTCGCTCTTAAATATCACTCCTCAATCCTGTAGAAAACGAAAAGAGCGAATTTCAAAGAAAATGAATATTCCAAAGAACACAACGATTGATGCTTATTTATCAGGTGTTTAAGTAGTGTGTCACGCTATTAGAATAAACATGTCACGAAATGTCACGCCTCTAATATGCTATAAAAACCCTCTTGTATCTATATTTATCACATAATCTAAAAATAGATACCATGAAAAAACTAACTACTTTATTATTGTTTTTCTTTTACATATTCATAGTTCAAGGTGTAACTGCTCAAGTTGAATTGGAAGGAGCAAAAGACTACGGACAATTGTATAATGTAACATATAGTGAAACAGAAGAAAATGTAATTTATGCACGTACAGTTACAAACCATATTGTTACTTCTACAGATGGTGGTGATAGTTGGAGTATTTTGTATGCAGAGCCTTTAGATAAGTATGCTACCTTAAAGGATCTTAAACTTATCAACGAAGGAACCACCTTAAGTTTTCTAGTTTCAGCAGAAGGAACTGACTACAATGCTATTGTATTATTTGACCTTGCAACCGAAACAATTACACGTACTTATTCTCCGCCCAATTCTTTTGAAACGGATATTTTAATTGAATCCTACGATATCCTCGAGTCTAGTAATGACATTGCCTTAATGCACACTACGTACTCTTTAGGTGGAGCTTATACCCACGAGGTTTTCTATACTAGTGATGGAGGTGCTAATTGGTTTCCGGTGTATTATAGCCCTGTAAATGACAATGTAGCTGTTAATAATGTTGCTATTTCACCAGCAGATGGTGAAAAATTATTTTTAATGCGAGGCGGATCAACATCTCGAGAATTTGGAGGATTATATGTCTCTACGGATGCTGGCCAAACATGGGAGCATAAAATCCCGGGTAATATGTATGCCCCTATTGCCTTTAACCCCGATAACACTGATGATATTTTATTAGGAACAGGTTATGGTTATGATACACATCAAGAAAACTTATACCGATCAACAGACGGAGGTGATTCTTGGAATATAGTTCCTATAACCTGGACAACAATGTCTCAAGATAATATAAATGAAATAGTATTTAATCCTTCCAATACAAATGAAATTATGGTATTGGAAGAAAACGAAATTGTAGTTTCTGCAGACAATGGAACTACTTGGCAAAACTATGTGTACAACGATATAGATCCAGAATCATATTACTATGGGTTAACAGCTTCATACAACCCATTTGTATCTCGTCAAGTATTAATTAGTACAAATTATTACCCCTTTTTATCTGAAGATGGAGGAACCACATTAACAAAGTTAGAAAACCCTTTTATTAACTCCTCAGGGACGATAGCCGCTTTCACTTCAGAAAACGAAAATCACGTGTATTATGGTTTGCGTTCAGGATACATCCATAAAGACCTTCAAACGGAAGCAGAAGAAGGATTCGGGTTACAATCACTAGAACAAGGTTTTGGTTCTCCATTAAAAGTTTATGCTGATCCAGTAGTTGCCGGACGAGTATTTACTAGTAATAGAGTTGTCAATACTTCATATTTAAGTGTAAGTGGAAATCACGGCGCCGATTCAAAAATAATCGCTAGTTCCATGTTTTTCTTAATTCTTGAAGATGTTTCTACTTCGGTTACCAACCCGAATATCAGTTGGTTATCAACAGGTATTGAAGCACATAAAATAGACCTTACCGATATGGAAAACATTATAGACACCAACGTGCCAGTGCCTCAAGCGGGAGAAGTGGTTACAGCTGTACAAGTAGATCGTGAAGACGAATTGACTATTTACATAGCACAAGGCGTTAGTTTTTACAAATCATCTAATGATGGTGCTATTTGGGAGCTGGCTGTTAATGGTTTAGAAGACTTAGTATCTAGAGACGATTTAATATTAGATATTGAACAAAACCCATTAAATGCGAATCAATTAATTTTGGCTACAACAAAAGGCATTTATCTATCTGAAGATAAGGGTAATTCTTGGAGTCTAATATCTTCGGAATTTATAAATAATGTTGCCTTTTCATCAATAACTGAAAATTCTATTGTAGCTGTTACTCATTATTCTGATGGATTTAATATTCCATTACCAGAGGCAAAGGCAAAAATTATCTTCAGTAAAGACATGGGAGAAACTTGGGAAGAAATATCTCCTGAAATGCTAAATTATTCAGTTACTGAAACATCGGCCTTCACTTTTACAGAAGATACTGTAGCTGTATATTTAGGAGTACAGGATTTAGGTTTGGTACGATATAACATAGATCTAGCTACACTGTCAACTTCTGAGATTGTAGAGAGTAACACAATTTCAATATACCCTAACCCAGTAAAAAATAGCTTTTCGATAAATAGTTATGATAGAATTGAAGCAGTAACTATTTATAATATGGCAGGACAAAAACTAAAGAAAGTAAATAATGTTAATGAAACAGTAAATATTAGTGACCTGGCAAGTGGCATGTATATAGTGAAAGTGAAGACTTCTGAAGGAACGCTATCTAAACGCATAATCAAGGCGAATTAATTTGATAACTAAGAAAAATAATTACTATTCAAAATTAATATTATAGAATTATGAAAACAACAATTATAACCAAGATGTTATTTACAGCTGCTTGTTTAGTGGGTTCTGTAACTACCTCATTGGCACAATTTGCACAAACAGGAAAAGTAGTAAGTCAAGACAGAGAAAGTCGTGCAGAGTATGGAACTTCTGTAGATATTAATGAGAAGTACGCTATTGTTGGCGCTTCTAGAGAAACTATTGCGGCTGGAGCAGCTTATATTTATGAGCAGAATAGGGATGGGGAGTGGCAACTCTTGCAAAAACTTACTGCCTTTGATTCACAAGAAATGGCTGAATTTGGTGGAGCCTCTAAGCTTGGTGATGATTATTTAGTGGTAGCTTCTGGTAGAGGTGATCTAGACGGAATAATAAGAGCCGGAGCACTGTATGTATATAATTTTAATAGCGGTAATGGCACTTGGGATTTTGATGTAAAACTGCATGCTTCAGATTATAGTGGGGATGCTAAACTTGGTATGAACCCTACTTCCTTAGATCTAGAAGGAAATACTATTGTAGGAGGTGCTCCGGGAGATAATGGATGGGTAGGCGCTGCGTATGTTTTTGAAAACGTGGCTGGAAACTGGACTGAAAAGCAAAAATTGGTTAGCCCCAATACCCCCGGTAGTGAAACATTTGGGATAGGAGTTTCTATATCGGGTAATGTAATAGCTATAGGAGCAAACGAGACAGATAACCGCAAGGGCTCTGTTTATATGTACCAAAAAAACTCGGAAGGCATCTGGGAATATCAGCAACAGTTAATGGCTTCAGATGCTACTAACGATTCTTTTTTTGGAAGTTCAGTTAGTTTGTTTGAAGACCAATTAGTCGTAGGTGCTTATGGAACCAATGGAGAAGCAGGAGCAGCATATATATATGAAAAAGATAGCGCTGGTGAGTGGCAGGAAGTACAGAAATTAACGGGTGCACCGGCATCTGAAAGCGCACAATTTGGTTGGAGCACTGAGATAAAAGAAGAGCATTTAGTAGTTAGCGCACCTCACGCCTATGGTTTTGATTCAGGCGAATTGTATTTCTATAAAAAAGACGTAAATGGAGAATGGATAGAAGAGGAAACAATCCAAGGGGAAGATACGGTAGGTGAAGACTTTTTTGGGTGGAGTGTAGCCTTGCATGATGACCAGATAATTTCTGGTGCGCCTTGGGAGGATCACGACGAAACTGGAGGTAACGAGTTAGATCGTGCTGGATCAGCTTATATTTTTAAAAATGAATTTTTACTAGGTTATGAATCTGATGAGAATCAATTAGAAAATAAATTTAAAGTATATCCTGTTCCAGCTGTAAACGAAATATTTATTCAAAGTAAGGAAACTTCTATTAATGAAATAATATTGATAAATCAATTAGGAATAATAGTGAAAAAGCAAAATGGTATAAATAAAAATGAAAGTAGGCTTACTATTTCAAACCTTTCTGAAGGAATTTATTTTCTAAATATCATAGATACTGAAGGAAGAACAACGATACAAAAGATAGTAAAAACCAAAAAGGATTAGGTTTTAGTTGTCTAGTCCTAAATAACCTATACAGATTATTAAAGGATTAAATTTATTAATTAAAGCTGAACAGTCACACACTATTCCGCAAAGTGTGTAAGTTTAAAATAACAGGGGTTAGACTTTTTTAAAGTCTGACCCTTTTTTCATAGATCGTCAGGAACTGATTTAGGATAATGCCCCAGTTCCTTATTGGCATTGTCCACTTCTTGGTTGCCTCGCGAACCGACAAATATACGGATTTCATCACGGCATCATCCGTTGGGAAGGAAAGCTTATTTTTAGTGTACTTTCTTATCTTCCCATTTAGGTTCTCGATAAGGTTTGTAGTATAGATAATCTTCCTTATCTCCAGAGGGAACTCATAGAACACCGTAAGTTCTTCCCAGTTATCCCGCCAACTCTTGACTGCATAGGAATATTTATCGTTCCATTTTTGGGCAAAATCATCTAAGGCCACCTTTGCTGCCTCTTGATTTGGGGCGTTATAAATATGCTTCATGTCTGCGGTAAAGGCTTTCTTGTCCTTCCATACAACGTACCTGCAAGCATTACGGATCTGGTGGACCACACAGATCTGGGTCTTGGACTCTGGGAACACGTTCTTGATGGTGTCAGTAAAACCGTTTAGGTTGTCGGTTGCCGTGATAAGTATATCCTCGGTTCCACGCGCTCTGATATCGGTCAGGACACTCATCCAGAAAGCGGCCGACTCATTTTTGCCGAGCCATAGCCCCAGTACTTCCTTTTTACCATCGCGGCGCAGGCCAACGGCGATATAGACTGTCTTGTTTATGACCTTGGAGTTCTCGCGAACCTTGAACACAATGCCGTCCATCCAGACGATCAAATAGACCGGTTCCAATGGACGGTTCTGCCAAGCGATGATGTCGCCGGATACTTTCTCGGTGATCCTTGATATGGTCGAGGTGGATACATCAAAGTCATAGACCTCACGTATCTGCTCTTCGATATCGCTATTGCTCATTCCTTTGGCGTAGAGCGATACGATGACGTTTTCGATGCCATCGACCATGTTGCCACGCTTGGGCACGATCATTGGGTTGAACGAGGCTTCCCTGTCCCTGGGAACAGCAATCTCGGATTCACCAAAAGAAGTTTTTATTTTCTTCTTGGCGTGTCCGTTGCGTACATTGGCTCCGGTGGACTTCTGGTGCTTGTCATAATCAAGGTGGCTGTCGAGCTCACCCTCGAGCATCTTTTCGATCCCACGTTTCTGAATCTGCTTCAAAAAGCTAGTGAGCTCTTCGTGGGTTTTGAACTGCTTCAGAAAATCATCTGAAATTAAATCATCTTTCTTCATAATGTGTAAAAATTTAAAGTTAATAAATAAATAGCGGGGGCCGGCCCCCGCTATTTATTTAACTTACACACTTTATGAGATAGTCCCTTAAAGACCTATTAGAAAATTTAACTATAATAACCCAATTGAAGTCCTAAAGAACAAATGTTTTGCACTTATGGGTTGAACTCAGCATATATAATTGTTGTCTATGCTATTACCTTTTATGATCACATATCTTCTATCGCATCCATTAAATCATATTCATGAGCTAAACAAATTTGATGGCCGGCATTTCTCATTTCCAAGGCCTTTTCCACTTTCCGTCCATATCAAGCAAATGCCCAAGCTTGATTTCCATTATCCCCGACAATTAAATAGTCAGTTTTTATAGAAACCGATTTTGCAGGAATGCCACCCAAATCTGATAAGATTTTCAAGTTCGGCACGGTTACCGCTTTTTAAAACTCCCGTAACACAGAATGTTTTGCCATCAAAATCTATATTGGGATCGCTTGTACAATGTCCCGAAATATTTATATCGGCTGTTTCATCATCAATTTGCTTAGCTATTTCCTGGTTTTCAATATTTACAAATTGATTTAGATATGATTTTAAAACCAATATTTCTTCTTCCTCAATTATTCCGTCAGACACTATGGAAAGAATTAAACTCCTAATTTCGTCATAGGGATAATAAGTGCTTAAATGAGTATTTTGTTCAAGCTAACCCTCAAGGTCACGAATTTCCTTTTCATTAATAATTCCGTCTGCTAAGATTCCGTGGCAAATACCTTGTAGTGTTTGTAGATCAGTCGTTAATGCCTTGTATTAATATATTCTAATATAACACTAATAATTTATTTCTAATTTTAAGAGTCAGAACAACTAGATTATTTAAATGTCAGAAACCATAGCGAACCGGCAGGTGTTTTCATTATTTGAAGTTACTCGAAGCATTGAGGATACTATAGCAAAGCGGTATCAGCAATCCTATTGGATCAAGGCGGAGATGAACAAGCTGAATCTGTATCAGCATTCAGGGCATTGTTATCCTGATTGGGTAGAAAAGCGGGATGGGAAGGTAATAGCGCAGCTTCGTGCCAATTTGTGGAGTGCTGATTATGAGAATATCAACAAGCGCTTTTTGGAGGTTTTAAAGGAACCGTTAAAGGATGGCATTAAAATATTGTTTTTGGCAAGGATACATTTTCATTCCACATATGGCCTTTCGTTGCAGATAATGGATATTGATCCAAGATTTACCTTGGGCGATCTGGAGCAGGAAAAGCAGGAAACCATCAAAAAGCTACAGACTGACGGTGTATTTAAACAAAACAAAGCCCAAAAGCTGGCAAGGTTACCACAGCGTATTGCTGTTATTTCAGTAGAAACAAGTAAGGGGTATGAAAATTTTTTGAGCGTATTGAACGGAAATTCTTGGAACTATTTTTTTTTCACTTTTTTATTTCCTTCCATATTGCAAGGTAATTAAGCCGTCACAGAAATAACCAAGCAATTGGCACGGATTAAAAAGGTGCGGCATCATTTTGACGCTGTTGCAATTATTCGTGGAGGAGGTGGCGATATTGGGCTGTCGAGTTTTAACCAATATGTGCTCTCAAAAGCCATAGCAGAATTCCCGCTGCCAGTATTGACCGGAATTGGGCACACCGCCAATGAAACGGTTACTGAAATGGTTTCCTATTACAATGCCATTACGCCCACAAAGCTAGCTGAGTTTTTAATACAGAAATCCCATAACTTCTCATTGCCGGTGAAGGAGGCGGAACGGAAGGTGGGGGATATGTCTTTACGATTCCTGCAGGACACAAAGGCGACCTTTAAAAATACCCTAAGACTGTTTAGGACTGGTACGCAAAGTTTGGTAAAAGAACATAAGCATCGTGTGCGGCAATATAGTTTGCGGCTGAAACAGCAGAGCGTGTTTCGATTTAAAAGCGAACAACAAGTGCTCAGTAACTTCAATGAACTACTATTGCGTGGGGGAGGGCAGAAGCTAAGGGAAGAACAGCGAATTATAGAGCAGCTGCAAACAGATTTAAAACGGTTTAGTGTGTACCACTTAAGTACATCTAAACAGAAGTTTAGTACTCTTGAATGTGATCTAGAAACTATGCACCCAAAAAATGTTTTGAGAAGGGGCTACAGTATTACAACTTTAAACGGAAAGGCAGTATTGAGTGTTGGCAGCGTCGCTATTGGCGATAAATTGGAGACCCAGGTTTTTGATGGGGTTTTAATTAGTATAGTAAAATCTAAAAATAAAATAAGTGATGAGTTAGGAATTGACTTATACAGCGGCTTTCGAGGAGCTACACGAAATTGTTAATGAAATTGAACAGGGGGAAATATCAGTTGATGACTTTCAGCCAAGGTAAAGCGTGCTTCTGTGTTGATAAAAATTTGCAAAACAAAACTTTCGACTACGGATGAGGATGTTCAAGAGATATTGAAGGAGCTGGAAGATTGACAAGTAATTTAATTTAGAGACTAAATTTATTCCTCTAAATAAAGAAGCCCACGTGTTGGACGCGGGCCTCATTCTACAAAGATTCCCGTTGTTTTAAATTACCAGTTTTCGACTTGAGAATCAAAGAAAATCGTTTAAATGTTTTGTTTTGAATTCCCAGAAAGGATCCAAATTATATCAAATATATTCAAAACGATCCTATTTGGGTATATATACCCAAAAGAATTTTTATTATTTCTTCCAAATTGTCATTTCTATAAACAAGGAAATGGACGATTCAGAAGCATTAAATGAGTTTCTAGTAAAATTTGGAGAAAAGGTTAAAAAAGAGAGAGAATCAAAAGGGTTGACTTTAGATGATCTTGAATTCCATTCTTCAATCGATTCGAGCGATATCAATAAAATAGAACTCGGTCAGCGGAATATTACAATGAAATCATTGTTGAAAATTGCTAATGGTTTAAAAGTAAATCCGCAAGAACTGTTGAATTTCGAACCTAATATTACAAAATAAGATATTAAAACATAGTCCAGTAAACAGCATTTATCCCAAAGCTTCCTTCCTCAAAGTGAGTGAATTTATTTCCTGTATTAGACATTTGCTTTTCCTACTTGTAGCATAAGACCCCGGTCACAATTTTCCTAATATATTAATAAGTGTAATAAAATGCACTTTTATTTAAAATATTTTCGTGGCACTTGCTGAATGCTCTTATTAGTGCATTTTGAGGCACTTATCGTTAAGATTTTATATTTTATCCTTAAATTAATATGTTTGATCCAATTTAATAAAATGGGTTGGTAAAGAAATTTTTAGAGGTCGCTATTTAACCGCATACAATTTGTTTGTGTAAAACATTATCGCTTTT
>JBQEAY010000041.1:0-10579 GCA_052105975.1 Aequorivita sp.
ATGCCTGGCACTATCAAACCGAAATCACTGGCACTAATCGAACCGAATTATCCAATTGGGATACCTCCAGCGTTATCAGTATGGAAAATATGTTTCAGAGTGCAATTTCTTTTGATCAAAATATTGGGAATTGGAATATATCAAGTTTAACAGATGCTTGGGGTATGTTCAACAATGTTACACTCTCTACAGAAAACTACGATGCTTTATTGATGGGGTGGCAGGCACAACCACATAACAACGAAGTGCGTTTTGTTGGAGGCGAAAGTATTCCTGACTTAGGCATGGATGCACGAGAAAGCTTAGCTTTTGACGATGGGTGGAGAATATATGATGGAGCAGGAAGAATAGGGGTCAATGATGAAAAACTGTTCCAAGTAGTTATCTATCCCAACCCATCCAATGGGGTTTTTACCATTGAGTTAGGATCCACAATCGGAGATTCTTCTATTACTTATAGTGTAACAAATGCAACAGGCCAAGTTATCATAAAAGAAATGGCCATCACATCTATTAATAACTCTTTTTCGCTGGATTTATCTAAATTGAATACCGGAATATATTTTATAAAATTAGCTTCCCAAGCTGGTAAATTGACGAAGAAGATATTGATACAATAATCGCCATTCCGTGATCAAAAAGCAGTTTATTGTCTATGAAAAAAACTTAGAAGTCTCTATAGAATACTGACGTATCTCTTTTTAGAGATCTCATCTGCGGTTAGAGATGCACTAGAAAAGTATAGCATATTTTTCTGTTATGTCAGACCTTGCAGATTATATTTCTCTTCTCGTCAAGCATCCAGGTTTCGGCTTTTTAATTGTTTACGACCTCATCATAAATCCATGTCAATTCACACCAACTTTTGAGAACGAAGCTAAAAACCTAAAGTTAGACTCTGTCAGGTTCTTTTAGTCTAGTGGTATTTTGAACCATAAAAAAGCAAACAAAAAACACCAAAGTTACAATTCCGTGCTGACGTTCTAGAAAAGACTCCGTAATATATAAAATGGAAGTTAGAAGAAGGAAAACAAAGCCTAAGGGGAATCTCATTTTATAAAATTCAAGAAGGAAGAAACTGAATATAAGCAATAAGGCCAATAGTCCTATAATCCCCATCCCTACGTAGGTTTGTATATATTGATTATGGGCGTTGTATTCTTTTTCGGCATAATCATTAAGTCCATTATTGATATAAGAATCAAAAATGCTTTGGTTGGCATCACCAATCCCATTTCCTAAAAGAAAATTGTTGTTGGCTTCAATTCCAGACTGCCATTGCAGTTGCTTGTTTTTACCATCTTCATAATGGGTACCATCAGAATAGGTGAATTCGGTCAACTGTTGAAACCTGTAACGGGTAATCCGCACATTATACACGAAAACTCCACTAACTAAGTATAAGGCGATAAGAAATATAATCCCTTTAAAAACCTGTTTTTGTTTAATGAAATAGTAAATAATAGCAAGGTTATAGAATAGAAACAAAACCGCAATTGGTAACCTCGCCGAAAGATGAAATACGAAAAAGGTGAAATAACCAATTAGCACAAAATATAAAATTCGCAACCTGAGTCTTTTCTCATTTAGGAGAAAATTCACAACAAACATTGTTGCAATAATAATAAGATACGCGTAATAGGTGGAATGAAGACCAATGGTTCCCTCAGACAAACTCAAATAGGAATAATGACTGTTGAAAATATTGTAAAGACTGTCGTGGTTGTTAAATAACTTAATCAACACCACTATGTGGGAATAGACGCAGAGAACCACCAAAGTCCCTATAAAGACTTTCATAAGCTTGGGATATCTGTCTTTTTTTAAAGGAGGAAGTATTGCAAAGACTAGCGGGAATATTATAAATGGGACCAATCTGCCTATCATTTTCATAGCATAATCTCGATCTTCTGAATAAAAAACACTGATCAAACAAACTCCATAAAATAGAAAAAGCGGAATAAATTTCCGCAGTAATTGAGAATCTATCTGTTTTTTAAGACTGAAAACAACAGCTGCAAAAACGCCTAAAACAATCATCGATAGCGAATTGATATTATTTTTTAATGGTAAAGTGATGCAAACGGCTATTAGTAAAATGAAGGTTATAAGTTCTTGTTTTGAAAGAATAAATCTTTTCATAGTCTTTTCTCAAATGTTATCTTTGCCCCGTTTCTTGGAGAGATTGGTTGGCCAAAAATACAACTTTGGAAATCATTAAATATTCTGGAACAATAATAATTTATATGAAGGTTTTACATGTTCTCTACCAATCGCTACCACAGGTTTCTGGATCCAGTATTAGAAGCAGGGATATTTTAATGTCACAAAAAGAGATTGGTATAGATGTAGTTGCAATTACTTCAGGGTTTCAAGGAAGTGTGGATGGGGATAAGGAAGACCTGATTAATGGAATCCGCTATATTAGAACCTCTGCGCGAAAAGAAACTGCCATCACCGACAGTAAGAAAAGTGTTATTGCACAACTTAAAAAGTTTCTAGCGATTATTCCTTTTGCTATCAAACTGTACCGCTGTGTAAAAAGTGAAAAACCTGATATTCTCCATGCCCATGCTATGTTTTATTGTGGCGTTCCCGCTGTTTTAATCGGGAAATTAAAAAATATTCCCGTGGTCTACGAGTTTAGATCTTTGTGGGTATTCCAAAACAAAAACACACAAAAATCCGGATTGGAAGTTTCCCTGGAAAAGTTCTTATTGTCTATTGAAAAGTTTACCCTAAAAAGAGCCGATGCTGCGGTATTTTTAAATGAAGATTTAAGGAGGTATTTTGAGGAAAAAAAGAAGGCTTTCAAAAACAGCTATGTTATAAACAATGGCGTAAATCTTTCTTTTATAAGGCAATTAATTAGTGAAGCTCCTAATAGAGCTCCAAATGACACTTTGGTGTTTGGCTATATAGGGACGCTCACGGCTTATGAGGGAATAGAGTTTATGATTGAAACTTTTCAGGAACTTTACGACGAAGGAATAAAGAATCCGTTGTTAATTTATGGGAAAGGAATAAGTGAAGACGCGATTATTGAAATCATCAATAAACGACCAGATATTGATACCATTAAATATATGGGAAGTATTGATCCCAGCGAGGTTTATAAAGCATATTTAGGACTAGATGTAATTGTTAACCCGCGTTTGATGAACGATATCACTAATTCGGTAACACCTCTAAAACCACTGGAAGCCATGGCCTATGGAAAGTATTTTATAGGAAGCAATGTAGGAGGAATTACTGCCTTGGTGCAGCACGGACACACCGGTTATATCTTTCAGGCTGAAAATAAAAACAGCTTAAAAAGCCACGTCAAATTTCTTTTGAAAACATCAGAAAAACAAAGAGCGGCACTTCTTAAAAATGCGCTTGAATATGTTCAGCGTGAAAAAAGTTGGAATAAGAATGCCTTACATTATAAAGAAATTTATCAGTCTCTTCTTACTAAAAATAAAAGAGCGTCCTAGTCAGATTTTCTATGGAAATTAAACACGAAAGAGTTGATTTAATGGGGTTTCAGATGGATAATTTATCCATGGCTGAAACTGTGGATTTTGTTGACCAAACCATTATCAATAAGAGCAGCGTTACGTTGACAGACATAAACGCTGGCAAAATCATCCAAATTAAAGAAGACCCAGAGCTTAAAAGCTATGTGTTGAAGAGCGATATTATTCAGGCAGATGGGCAAGCTGTTATTTGGGCATCAAAAGTATTGGGAAAGCCTTTAAAGGAGCGTGTAGCCGGAATAGACCTAGTTGAAAACCTAATAGAATTGGCTCACATAAAAAACTACAAGGTTTTCTTTTTTGGGGCGCAAGAGGAAGTTGTACAAAAAACCGTCGATAAATTTGTAAGTAAATACAGTAATAATATTCTCGCCGGGTATCGCAACGGTTATTTTAAGAAGGAAGAGGCACCAGAAATTGCCGCTGAGATTGCAAATAGTGGCGCCAACATACTTTTTGTTGCCATTACCTCCCCAATTCAGGAGGAATTTTTAATTGAAAATCGGGAAATTCTTAAGTCGGTCAATTTTAAAATGGGTGTAGGTGGAAGCTTTGATGTGTTTTCGGGTAAATCCAAACGCGCACCGGTCTGGATGCAAAATGCCGGCCTGGAATGGTTTTACCGGTTTGCACAAGAGCCTAAACGAATGTGGAAGCGCTATCTAGTTGGCAACTCAAAATTTATATTTCTGGTTTTGAAGGAGCGTTTCACAAAATAGAATTGCCAAACTAGGTTAATTTGTTATTTGGGATTTTTAAATTTACCTATTACCTATTACCCACTACCGTCTCACCTCTCACCTCTCACCTCTAATAACTCACCTCTCTCTATAATATCTCATCAGAGTTTTCTATCTTCCCCTAAAATTTAAAAGTTATACTATAACCAATGAGGATACTGCTTTCTGCCATATATCCGTATGCTTTTTTGCTGCTCTATCTCATCATCCCTTTTGACAATTATATTAGGGTGCTTCCAAATATTCTTTTGGCAATTTTGGTGATTGCTTTCCCGTTTATCGTAAAAAAAGAAGATTTTAAAAAACTTAAATCACTCCCAGTTGCTATATTTTTAGGCTTCTTTGCCTACCTCTGTATTAATTCATTAGTTACGGGAAGATGGTTTGATGACTTTTATATCATTAAAAAGGTGTTGATTGCTGTAGGCTTGGCAATGCTGTATATTCCCGTGGCTGATGTAAAAAAAATAAACAATGCCATTATTTTCTCGTCCTTGGCAGCCATTGTTTTTTCGGTTTATAATTTTGTACTTATAACCGATGCTACTGGAAGTTTTGCGCTTGGCGACTCTCCACAAGTCATAGAATCTCTGTTGATAGATAGGCTATATCTAGGACTTTTGTGTGTCTTTAGTATTTTGATTTCGTTTCATTCAATTCGGAAAAAATATCATCCCAATAACAATTATTATTTGGCTAACATATTGATAAATGCTGTATTTATCATTTTGATCGCTTCAAAGATTGCCATGGTTTCGTTGTTTGTCCTAGTGTTGATAAGGCAGTTTTATGGTCAACGGAAAATTTGGAAGATTATAATCGGTCTAGGTGCTGTAGTTGCTCTTGTTGGATTGTTCTTTATTCTTAAAAATGGAAGGAGTGCCGAGTTTGAGCAAGGAATTGAGCGAAACCCACCCTCATTTATTGAAAATTCAATGACATATGAATTGCGAGCGGTAGTATGGGATTGTGCTAGAAATATTATTAATGAGGAAGGCTTTTTACTATCTGGAATTGGATTTGATCAAACCAAAGAAAGACTTGTTTCTTGTTACGAAACTAATATTTCCAACCCAAAGAAAAAGGAAAAATTTATTTCTGAACGTTACAATACACATAGTCAGTTTTTGGACCTTTACCTTAGTGCTGGATTTATTTCGCTCTTACTATTTTTAGCCTTTATAGCGGGAAGTTTTTTCACCAACAGAAAGCATTTTTTTCCTACAGCGATGTTGGCAATATTGATACTATATTGTTTGGTTGAAAATCTATTTAATAGGCAGATTGGGGCGTATTATGTAGGCTTTATTTTAATTGTGCTAATGTCGAGTGCTAAAACAGCCGAAAACAACGGCATAAAAGAGATATAAAAAGAATTGCAAATCGTACTTTTGCAATCGTTTAATTAAAAGAAATCGCTGAAATTTTTCCTTTAAGCTGTTCCCAAAGTGGAGGCAAAGGATAGAAGAAAGGCGGAAGACAAATATGAGAATTTCAGTAATAGGAACGGGCTATGTAGGCCTCGTAACGGGAACTTGTT
The DNA here is from genome assembly GCA_052105975.1 of Aequorivita sp. Classification (GTDB taxonomy): domain Bacteria; phylum Bacteroidota; class Bacteroidia; order Flavobacteriales; family Flavobacteriaceae; genus Aequorivita. Next base: position 5,802 of record JBQEAY010000041.1, read on the forward strand.
TAGCAGAGACCGGAAACGAAGTTGTCTGCGTTGATATCGATAAAGCTAAGGTTGAGAAAATGCGCGCTGGCGAAGTACCAATCTATGAGCCATATTTAGACGTGCTTTTTGAAAGAAATATAAAAGCCAAACGTTTAAAATTTACAACTTCGCTCGATGAAGGTTTGGAACATGGCGAAATTATTTTTCTTGCACTTCCAACTCCTGAAGGTGAAGACGGCTCTGCGGATCTTTCTTACGTGTTGAGTGTTTCGGAAGAAATAGGCAAGAAGATAGAAGAATACAAAGTAATTGTAGACAAAAGCACGGTACCCGTAGGTACTGCCGAAAAAGTAAAAGCTGTAATATCTCAAAATGCGAGATGTGAATTTGATGTTGTTTCCAATCCAGAGTTTTTAAGAGAAGGTTTTGCCGTTGATGATTTTATGAAACCAGAACGTATTATTATTGGTTCTAGTAGTGAAAGAGCAACTGCATTTATGCAAAAACTTTACAACCCATTTGTACGCTCTGGAAATCCAATAATTGTAATGGATGAAAAGTCTGCTGAGCTTACAAAATATGCTGCGAACTCTTTTTTGGCTACCAAAATTACTTTTATGAATGAAATTGCCAACTACTGTGAAAAAGTAGGCGCCGATGTTGATATGGTTCGTGCCGGAATGGGTACCGATAGCCGTATTGGTAAACGCTTTCTTTTCCCCGGAATTGGATATGGTGGGTCTTGTTTTCCAAAAGATGTGAAAGCCCTTAAAAAAGCTGGAAAAGATGAAAACTACGATTTTAAAATATTGAATTCAGTAATTGAAATCAACACCGCTCAAAAAACGATTTTACTTCCTAAAATTGAAAATTATTTTAACAATGATTTAAAAGGAAAAACAATCGCCGTATGGGGATTGGCTTTTAAACCGGAAACAGACGATATCCGTGAAGCTCCATCCATAGATATGATGGAAGCTCTACTTGAAAAAGATGCAAAACTTCAGGTTTTTGATCCCGAAGCGATGCCCAATATTGAAAAACGCTTTGGCGATAAGATAGATTACGCAAAATCTATGTATGCAGCCCTTAAAGGAGCCGATGCGCTACTGATTTGTACGGAGTGGAGTATTTTCCGAACCCCAGATTATAACAGACTAAAGAAGCTTTTAAATGCTCCCGTGATTTTTGACGGAAGGAATTTATATAATATCACCGATATGGAAGCAGAAGGTTTTACATATGTTTCCATAGGAAGAAAAGCCGTAAATTTATGAAATGCCCCATAACAAAATATAAATTCGTGGAAAGGCTAAGTTTGGGCATTCCATCTTCCTATTTCTCAAATATTTTATGCAGATGAAACAGCGCGTACTGATAACTGGGGCAGCAGGATTTTTGGGCTCACATCTCTGTGATAAATTTATTAATGAGGATTTCCATGTTATCGCTATGGATAATCTTATTACCGGTGATCTTAAGAATATTGAACATCTTTTTAGGCTGGAATCTTTTGAATTCTATCATCATGACGTTACCAAATTTGTACATGTTCCTGGAGATATCGACTATATTCTTCATTTCGCTTCGCCTGCAAGTCCAATAGATTATTTAAAGATCCCAATTCAAACCTTAAAAGTAGGTTCTTTGGGAACACACAATCTTTTGGGGTTGGCAAAGGAGAAAGATGCCCGGATTTTAATAGCATCAACCTCTGAAGTATATGGAGATCCATTGGTACATCCGCAGACGGAGGAATATTTTGGAAATGTAAACACTATTGGTCCGCGGGGAGTTTACGACGAAGCGAAACGCTTTCAGGAATCTATCACCATGGCTTATCACAGATTTCACGGTCTAGATACGCGTATTGCCCGTATTTTTAATACATATGGTCCACGGATGCGTTTAAACGATGGTCGTGTAATACCAGCATTTATTGGGCAAGCCTTACGCGGGGAAGATTTAACCGTTTTTGGTGATGGCTCACAAACACGCTCATTTTGTTATGTTGACGATCAAGTTGAGGGCTTATACCGTTTGTTGATGAGCGACTATAACTTGCCAGTGAATATTGGCAATCCAGGAGAAATAAGTATCCTTGGCTTTGCACAGGAGATAATCAAATTAACCGGCACCGAGCAGAAAATAATTTTCAAGCCTTTACCACAAGATGATCCTTCACAACGTGAACCGGATATTTCTAAAGCAAGAAATATATTGGGATGGGAACCTAAAGTTTCGCGAGAAGATGGCATGGAAAAGACCTTTGAATATTTTAAGAACCTTTCAAAAGAAGAACTTTTTAAAAGCGAACATAAAGACTTTTCAAAGCATAATAGAGAATAGAAATGTTTAAAAGTGGAAGATATTCGGGATTCTTAAGGCCTATTTCATACGGAATAGACCTTTTCTTTATCCATTTTTTTGCTTTTGAGTTTTTCGATCGACCTTTCCCTTTCTTTAACTATGTTGTGTTTTTAACCATTGCATGGTTTTTACTTTCGTTGCGATCTGGGTTTTATGAAATTTATCGCTTTACCCATGTTGCCAAAATAATGTCCCTCATTGGAAAGCAAGGAGTGATCTTTGTATTAATGGTTTTCTCCTTTTTTGGCTTTTATAATGAGTTAGGTACTTCGGCATCAACAATTTTTGAATATGTCCTTTTGGTAATGTTGTGCATTACCGTTGTTAAACTGGGTGTTTTTTATCTTTTGAAAAAATACCGTTTACTTCTAGGAGGAAATGTTAGAAAAGTTGTTATAATTGGGCTTAACCAAAAAACAGAACAACTTCGAAAATTTTTTACAAGCAATCCGGTTTATGGATATAAACTATATAAAACCTTTGATTTAAAAGGGGCCGATAAGGTTTCTATTGAGGAATGTATGGATTATATAATGGAGGAAGGAATAGATGAGGTCTATTCATCTGTTGCCGAAATGGGCAATAAAGACTTGATAAAGTTGATTGATTTTGCGGATAATAACCTCAAAGTTTTAAAGTTTCTTCCCGATAATAAAGAAATCTATAGTAAAAAGCTCGATTTCTCCTATTACGGAGTCCTTCCCATCCTTTCAATGCGAAAAATTCCAATTGACGAACCTGTCAACAAATTTATAAAACGAGGTTTTGATATTGTGCTTTCTCTTTTTGTAATTGTTGGGATTTTATCATGGCTAACTCCTATACTAGGTATTCTAATAAAATTAGAATCTAAAGGCCCAATATTTTTTAAGCAAAAACGAAACGGATTGGATTATAAAGAGTTTTACTGTTATAAATTCCGATCTATGAAGCCAAACCCCATGGCGGATTTGCATCAAATTTCAAAAGGAGATATCCGCGTAACACGGGTTGGCAGAGTAATACGAAAAACCAGCATTGATGAACTGCCACAGTTTATAAATGTCCTCAAGGGCGACATGTCTGTTGTTGGTCCGCGTCCACATATGGTTAGCCACACCCACATGTACGCCGAACGAATTGATAAGTTTATGGTGCGTCATTTTATAAAACCTGGTATAACTGGCTTAGCGCAAGTAAGTGGGTATCGTGGCGAAGTGGAAGACGATAATCATATTATCAATAGAGTTAAATACGACATTTTTTATCTTGAAAACTGGAGTCTTTTCCTTGATATAAAAATTGTTTTTCAAACTGTCTATAATGCGCTTAGAGGAGAGGAAAAAGCTTATTGATGTGAAAGATAGTCCGCTTGTTTCAGTTATAATGCCGTTATATAATTCTTCAAAATATGTTTCTGAAGCTATTAAAAGTGTTCTTGAACAAACATACACCCATTGGGAACTTATTATTGTAGATGATGCATCTAATGATGGTAGCTCTCAAATTGTTGAAGAATTAGCTGCCCTCCATTCAAGAATACTTTCTGTAAAACTGACTGCTAATCACGGCCCCAGTTTTTGTCGAAATAAAGCCACAGAAATAGCTCAAGGAGATTACATGGCATTTTTAGATTCTGATGACCTTTGGGATACGGAGAAATTGTCTGCTCAGATAAAATTTATGCTCGAGAATAAGTGTGATGTTTCCTTCACAAGCTATCTTCATATAAATGAAAATGGCAACTCATTAAACAGAAGAGTAAGCGCGATGTCTATTCTTCCGTATGAAAAACAATTCCGAAATAATTATATTGGCAATCTCACAGGAATGTACAACGCAGCGGCTTTAGGAAAGATAAAGTCAGCAAAAATGCCCAAAAGGCAAGATTGGGCTCTTTGGTTAGAAGCTATTAAAAGAAGCAAAAAACCTGCTATGGGAATTAATCAGGATCTAGCATTTTATAGAATCCGAAAAGATTCAGTAAGTGCAAACAAAATGGGTTTGCTAAAACACAATTTCAATTTCTATAAAACTCATCTAGGCCTATCTTGGCCAGCCTCAATCTATTGTATGGGTAAATTTTTATGGGAATATTTTATGGTTAGACCAAAATTTATCCAGAAATTAAATTAAGATATCCGGTTACTACTAAGGTTTCTTTAAATGCTACCATAGAAAACTAAAGCTTAACTAACGAAACAAACTGTTTCAATTTACCACTTTCGCTTCGTTTTAAAACATCGGCCCTTTCAAAAGTAAGCTTTAAATCTTTTTCTAAGTATTCATGGATAGACTTTTGAATTTCGATCTTCTCATGCTCCTTGAGTTCATTCTTGGCGACATATTGAATTTTAAAAGTATCCAATTCAATTTGTTCAATGATAAATTCCGGATCAAGCACAATTGTTGTGTTTATGCAAAAATTGTAGTTAATCTATAGAGGA
>JBQEAY010000042.1:0-10349 GCA_052105975.1 Aequorivita sp.
TTGCTTTCATAGTTTTCCACGCTTTAAGTGGTCAACCTATATCAGGGACGTACATCACTCACCACTCACCACTCACCACTAACCTCTCACCTCTCCTCTATTTTCTGAATTTTCCGCAATCGTCGAATATGTCTTTCTGCTTCAATAAATTTTGCGTTTAAGAACACTTCTACATATTCTTCGGAAGCGGCATATCCTGTAACTCTTCCGCCGAGGCAAATTATATTCATATCGTCATCTTCTACACCTTGATGAGCGGAGAAATAATCGGTGATTAAAGCTGCTCTTATGCCTAAAACTTTATTGGCTGCAACGCAAGCTCCTACTCCACTACCGCATATCGCAATGCCTCGAAAGACTTCATTTGCCGCGACTGCTTTTGCTAAGGGAATCACGAAATCGGGATAATCGTCGGTTTCATCCAACTCCATTGCTCCAAAATCTACAGGTTCAAAGTGGTTTTTTTTTAAGAAGGATTTTATCTTCTCCTTGAGTTCAAAACCGCCGTGGTCTGCGCAAATTCCTATTTTTTTAAGTGGTTCTTTAGACATTGTTTTTTAATTTACTCAAAATGTAAACATAGGAGACACAGAGGGCACAGAGAAAGCCTACTCTTTTTTGGAAAGCAAAGCCTTTGCTCTTTTGACCACGTTTTCTACAGTGAAGCCATATTCCTTCATTACCTCAGGGCCTGGCGCTGATTCTCCGTATTTATCGATACCGATTACATCGCCATCATCAGTGACATATTTAAGCCATCCAACGGGTGAACCAGCTTCTACAGCAAGTCGTTTTCTAATTTTTTTCGGTAAGACTTTTTCGCGATACGCGGCACTTTGTTTATCGAATAAACTCCAAGACGGCATACTAATAACTCGTGCCTGAATATCTTTTTTCTTCAACTCTTCCTGAGCAGCCAAAATCAATTGAACTTCCGATCCAGTAGCTATTAGAATAATATCTGAATCCCCTTCACAATCTGAAAGAATGTAGGCGCCTTTTTCAAGGTTTTTCGCTTTGGCATATTTTTTCTGATCGATAATTGGAATTCCCTGACGGGTTAATGAAAGTGCTACCGGTCCATCTGTATGTTTAATTGCCACTCGCCAAGCCTGCGCTGTTTCATTTGCATCTGCCGGACGGATTACTGTCATATTTGGTACGGTACGCAGTCCAATAAGTTGTTCAACGGGCTGGTGAGTTGTACCATCTTCACCTAATGCAATACTGTCATGAGTAAAAACCATAATAGTACGGATTTTCATAATCGCCGCCAGTCTCAGTGGTGGACGCATATAATCAGAAAATATTAAAAATGTAGCACCGTAGGGAATCAGATATTTACTGAGTGCCATTCCATTTAGTACTGCTCCCATTGCGTGTTCACGAATTCCAAAATGGAAATTGCGACCTTCGGGATGCTTTTCGGAAAAAGATTTATAATCATCCAGATTTGTATCGGTTGATGGTGCAAGATCCGCTGACCCTCCTATCAACTGAGGAAGATATTCTGCAATTGCATTCAGTGTTTTTCCTGAAGCTTTTCGGGTAGCCATTTCATCTCCAGGTTGGAATACTGGTAGTTTTTTCTCCCATCCGTCTGGCTGCTTTCCAGCGGTAATTGTCTCGTATTCCTTAGCAAGATCAGGATGTCTTTTCTTGTAGTTTTTATATAGATCGTTCCAATTTTCTTCATGTTTAGCAGAGTCCTTACCAGCTTTTCGGTAAAAATCCAAAACATCATCTGGCACAATAAAACTTTTATCCGGATCGAATCCAAAATTTTCTTTTACCAATTTCACTTCATCTTTACCTAAAGGTGAACCATGGGCTGCAGCGGTATTATGTTTATTTGGACTTCCATAACCAATGGTACTTGTAACAATAATCAGAGACGGACGTTTGGTTTCTTTTTGGGCATTCTCGGTCGCTTTGCGAAGTGCATTCAAATCTTTAACATCCGAGACTTTTTGCACATGCCAATCATAGGCTTCAAATCTCTTTGCAACGTCTTCATCAAAAGCCAGATCAGTATCCCCTTCTATAGTGATATTATTATTGTCATAGAAATAAATCATATTTCCCAACCCGAGATGACCAGCGAGAGATGCAGCTTCAGACGAAATGCCCTCCATCATATCTCCATCACTGCAGATTGTATAAATTTTATAGTCGAAAATATTAAAATCGGGTTGGTTATAGCGTGCCGCCATATATTTTTCAGCAATAGCCATCCCCACCCCATTTGCAAATCCCTGCCCCAAAGGACCGGTTGTTACTTCTATTCCTGGGGTAAGTCCGTATTCAGGGTGACCAGCGGTAATACTATGGAGCTGACGGAAATCTTTAATATCATCGAGCGTAATACCATATCCTGTTAGATACAAATAACTGTATTGCAACATACAGGCGTGCCCGCAAGAAAGAATAAACCTATCGCGATTTGCCCATTCGGGATTTTTGGGATTATAGTGCATTACTTCTGCCCATAATACGTGGCCTAATGGCGAAAGTGCCATTGGTGTACCCGGGTGTCCGGAATTTGCTTTTTGTACGGCATCAGCAGATAAAACTCTTACCGTGTCAATACCTTTCTGAATTAATTTTTTATTTTCCATGTTTCTATACTTCTACTTTTTCATTTTCTTTATCCATTTCTTTCTCTACTTCCTCATTATCCACTTCTGCTGATTTTAGAATCAACCCGAGAGGCCGGTCATAATTGAGGTAATTGGTAGCCCATTCAATAAACGTCACAATCTTACTGCGGAAACCTACGAGCGAAAAGATGTGCACAAACATCCATACGAACCATGCGAAGACACCCTGAAATTTGTAATGTGGTAAATCGACTACGGCCTTATTTCTTCCGATAGTAGCCATTACTCCTTTATTGTGATATTCAAACACTTCCATCGGTTTGTTATCAATTTTTCTCAAAAGATTCTTCGCTAAAAGCTTGCCTTGCTGTTGTGCTACCGGTGCTAACATGGGCAATCCTTTAGGGTTCTTGGTTGTAACGTTTGCAGCTACATCGCCAATGGCAAAAATATTTTTAGAATCTATTACTTGATTGTATTCATCAACCGCTATACGGTCTCCTTTTAAAATTGAGCCTTCAGGTAATCCATTAATAGGGGAACCTTTTACTCCGGCCGACCAGATCACAGTATTGGTTGTAAAACGACTTCCATTATCGAGTTCTATCTCACTACCATCATAACTTTTAACCCTCGTATTGAGAAAAATATTAACCCCTAGGTCTTGTAGGTATTCGTGACTTTTTTTAGAAGCATCTTCAGACATAACCTTAAGTAACTGGGAACCTGACTCATATAGATTGATGCTCATTTTAGAAAGCTCCAGATCTGGAAATTCTTTTGGGATTACATACTTTTTCATTTCTGCCAGTGCTCCCGCTAACTCAAGTCCTGCTGGTCCACCACCAACGATTGCAATATTAATTACCTCCTCTAGCGATTCTTTCCTATTATTTGCCAGACCTCTTTCAAGATTTCGAAAGATACTATTGCGCATTGTTAAAGCATCTGGGACAGACTTTAACGTTAGTAGTTTATCCTTGACTGGTTCAAAATTGTAAAAATTGTTCTCGCTTCCCGAAGCAATCACTAGATAATCAAACTGGATTATTCCAATAGAAGTTGAAACTTCATTTTCAGCAATATTTACTTCCAGCACCTCAGCCATACGAAAACTGATATTCTTGTTTTTTCTGAAAATCCTACGTATAGGATAGGCAATGCTAGCTGGTTCGAGTCCCCCAGTTGCCACCTGATACATTAAGGGTTGAAAGTTGTGGTAATTGTTACGATCAATCAGAAGAACTTCAACAGGTTTTTTATGAAACGCCTTCGCCAGTTCCAATCCACCAAAGCCGACGCCTACTATTACTATTTTAGGTTTTTTCGTCATTATCCGTTTTAATTAATGTGAGTGAACATCACTGTTATCATGGTTCTCCTTCAAAGGATTAATTAAGTGATTGGTTTTAAATATACTAAATCTAATAAAATAACACTTTTGATATGATTGGGTTTTGTTGAATCAGTAATAATGTATTTTAAAATTATTCATATATCATTTTATCTTCAGCCCTTATCCTCCTCAAGATCATTATGATTGTCTCCTCCAGGACTATAATAATTATTTTCTTCGTCCTCACTTCCAGAATTCCCTTTAGCCTCATCAGCTTTGGAACCTGGCACATCAAGGTCTTCACCTGTTAGATCTTCACGGAAATCTTTTTCATTTCGCTTTCCTGGCTTATCTTCTTGTGTTTTAACTTTAGTAAGGTCCTCTGTATTTAAATCGACCTCCTTTTCATTGTTATAAATATCATCGGAAGCAGGGTAATGTGGATACCCAGGAAATCCAGCTTTCTCTGCTTTATCTTTTTCATGGCTTGAAATGTTTATTTTATTGCCCTTCGATGTTAGCTCATCAGTCTTTTTTTCTTCTTTTTTCATTTTTTTTGTAAATTTTATTTTATTTCGAATAACCCTTTAAACATGAATTATGTTTCGTTTTACGTTCTTGATTCTACTTTTCCATTTTTTCGGAATACTTTCCTTCGCAGGCAGCTTGGTTGCAAATAGCGCGATGGTACAAAGCCTCTTGTGCTTTTTCAATATTCCCTTCCTTCCCATTCCAGATTTCCAAAGAAGGGTATTGTAAGGCACGACTAAATGAAAATGCAAGAGCCCACGGCATTTTTGATTTATAGTTCGCATTCATCGCATTTAAACGTTCGGAAGCCAATTGCGAAGACTGGCCACCTGATAGAAACGCTATTCCGGGAACGGATGCGGGAACACTCTCCAACAGACACTTTACAGTGGTTTTAGCTATTTCATCTTTATTTGATTGATTGGAACAATCAGCTCCAGGTAAAACCATATTGGGCTTTAAAATCATTCCTTCAGTTATAACTCGCTGTTTATGGAGATGACTAAAAACAATATGTAAAACGCTCTGAGTAACGGAAAAACACTTCTTTAAATCGTGATTTCCATTCATCAATACTTCCGGTTCTACAATTGGTACTATACCGGCTTCCTGACAAAGAGCAGCATAGCGAGCCAAAACAATTGCGTTATTTTCAATACATCTGTTTGTTGGGATTTCATCATCAATAGCAATTACTGCGCGCCACTTGGCAAATCGAAGTCCCATATCGCTGTATTCAGATAATCTTTCGCACAGACCATCCAGACCTGAGGTTACTTTTTCTCCAGGAAAACCTGCCATATCTTTTGCTCCCATATCTACTTTGATCCCTGGAATAATACCTGCTTTTTTAACCGCTTGAACAAATGGGGTCCCATCCGAAAGTTTTTGTCGGACGGTTTCATCATATAAGATTGCTGCATTTATTCCTTTGTTTAGTTCTGGAGTAGTTACAATCATTTCGCGGTATTGCCTGCGCATTTCAGCAGTCTGCGGAATACCCAAAGCGGCAAAACGTTTATTGCAAGTAGGGTTACTTTCATCCATAGCCAAGAGACCTTTATTATTGGCCACCATAGCTTTGGCAGTTTTTATTAATTCGGCTTGATTCATTTGATCTCGATTTAATTTTAATCTCTCACCATAAAGCTAATCTTATCTATTCCAGAAAATTTATACAATCCAATTTATAGTTTACAAAATTCTCACCCGCAAAATACTCTGGAAGAATGATGAAAAAATTAAGAGTTAAGCCTAAAACATCTTATTGAATTAATGAAAATCTTTAATTCAACATGCATTTCTGCCGCCATCATTAAACCATCTCTCCATACTTTTTTTTGATTCTTTATCTCTTTTATTTCTGTCCGATCTTTTGAGGTTTAATATTCCATCTAACCCATTTTGTTGTGAGGTTGATATATGATCATTCTCATTTGTATCGTCTATTTTTGAATCACTTTTTAAATGCTCTAAAGTATTCTCATATATTAACGCTAATTTCTTTTTATCACTAATAGCATCAATGCATTCGTGAAGCTCATTTTTGATTTGTTCTAAAGATTTCATATTGAAAGTTTTTTAAAAGTTAACTCAATTTACTTGTGATGTCTCAGAGGATTCCACACTCTTTTTCTCTTCTCACTTCTAGTAGCCCGAAAATTCTTTCGTGCGGATATTATCATCTTTCAACACTCAATTGAAGCGGATATATATTTTTATTTTATAACTGAATACTTTGTTATCAACGTTCCCCGTTCATTTACTTTCTCAACACTCAGTAATTGCAGATCAATATCAAGATTTTCTTTAGAGACAAAATTGCCTCCGGTACCAAATATTTTTGGTTCAATGGTCAGCCATAGTTCATCGATTAGTTTTGCTTTTAAAAAAGAAGTGGCAACATGGGCTCCACCCGCGACTAGCATTTGTTTTAGGCCTTGCTTTTCGTAATATGCCACTAACTCAACAGGAGATTGATTAGTAAATTCAAGCTGGCCAACAACTTCATAATCTTTATATTTTTCAGGATTTCTTGTCATAACAACAACGTGATGTGTTGGAGTTGACTTTGTCGGGTTAGCGTCAAAAGTGCTACTCCCCATCACAATGAGAGATGAATCATCCCATGTCTTTTTAAAATAACGCTCATCTTCTTTAGATGACCAGCTTTTTACATGTGAGTCGTTCCAATGCGTAATTTTTCCATCCAGTGTCGCTACAAATACAAGTATTTTCTTCATCAGTATTATTAAAATAGGTTGATAATCATTCTAGTTTAATCTAATCGTAAATGTGCATTATAAATCCTTTACTGCGCTTCTCTCATTATATTTAATATCCCGAAAATTCTTCCGTTCGGATATTATCACTATCTATACCCGCTTCATCAAGTGTTTTTCGGATGGAAGCTACCATAGATGCCGGACCTGAGATATAGTAAATTGGCAACGACAGATCATCTATATATTTTTGTATCATTTCTTTAGTAAAATAACCTGTTTCGCCTTTCCAATCCTTAGATCCGTTGTTATCAGTCATTGTTGGAACAAACTTAAAATTGGTATTTTCTTTCTCAGCCGTTTTAAACTCGTTCATGTATGCTGAATCTTTAAGTGTTTTATTCGCATAAAAAAGGAAAATTTTATGTGCTGTTTTATCGTGAGTCGCTTGTAGAATAATACTTCTCATGGGAGTTATACCAATACCACCGGCAAGAAGAACAGCAGGGATTTTGGTATTGTTCTGAAGAGTAAAAGATCCATAAGTGGCATCAAAAATAACTTCGGTCCCTATTGGCATATCTTTCAAGACACGTTTGAAAGCAGTGTCGCGCATTCTCGTAGTAAATAATATATCCTTTTCAAAAGGCGCTCCCAGAGAAAAACCTCTTGTATTTCCTTCGGCATCAGTTTCAGAAGGTTTAATCAGTGTGTAATCGGCAAACTGACCTGCCTTAAACATAAAGCCTTCGGGCTTATCAAAATGAAACGTCATCGTGTTGGATGCCACTTCTTTTTTGCAGTTTAATTTGATATTGATTTTTCCCATAATGATGCGTTTTATTTTTCCATATGAAGGTAACTATTTGTTATTCAAAAGGTTTACACAAGGCGTTTTAAAACTTACAGAATTCTCACTTTGATGTTGGAATTAAACCATTAAGAAGTTAAGGGGCATTAAGGGGTAATTGAAACCACCACAACTTAATTTTCTTAATACCTTAATGGTTAAATAATTGACTATATTCATAAATTAAATCCGATGGTTATGCTCAGCAAAAAATCTGTAACGCAGCTTTCTTATGAAATAACCGGTTTGGCTATTAAAGTACACAAAGCTTTAGGGCCTGGGCTTTTGGAATTGACGTATATGAAATTGCTGAAAAAGCCACAAGGTCTTCTGATAATTTTCTTTGCTGACAACATAAAAAAGTTAACGACACCATTTGTCAATGAATATTTTGGTGCGCTTCCTGATTAATCGTCTTGGAGGATGAGATCGAAATAAATATAACCATTAAGAAGTTAAGAGGCATTAAGAGGTAATTGAATCCACTATGCCTTAATTTTCTTAATGCCTTAATGGTTAAATAATTGACTATATTCATAACTTAAATCCGATGGTTATGCCTAGCAAAAAATCCGTAACGCAGCTTTCTTATGAAATAACTGGTTTGGCTATTAAAGTGCATAAGTTTAGGACCTGGGCCTTTGGAATTGACGTAAATGAAATTGCTGAAAAAGCCACAAGGTCTTCTGATAATTTTCTTTACTGCCAATATAACTAAGTTAATGACACCATTTGTCAATGAATATTTTGGTGTGCTTCCTAATTAATCGTCTTGGAGGATGAGATCGAAAAAAATATAACCATTAAGAAGTTAAGGGGCATTAAGGGGTAATTGGACCACAAAGACTTAATTTTCTTAATACCTCAATGGTGAAAAATTGACTAAATTCATAAACTAAACCGAAGCGCTATGGACAGTAAAAAATCTGTTACTAACCTTTCTTATGAAATAACTGGTGCAGCTATTAAAGTACACAAAGCTTTAGGGCCTGGGCTTTTGGAAAGCGTTTATGAAAAATGTTTAAAGTACGAATTGATTAAGAGTGGTTATGATGTGCAACAGCAACTACTCGTTCCCGTCATCTATGATAATTTGGAAATGGAGGTTAATCTTCGCGTTGATTTACTAGTTAATAATACTGTTGTTGTAGAGTTAAAAGCTATTGAAAATATCCTGCCAGTGCATAAAGCACAATTACTAACCTATATGAAATTGTTAAAAAAGCCCCAAGGTCTTCTGATAAACTTCTTTACTGACAATATTGCCAAGACAATGATACCTTTTGTAAATGAATACTTTAATGAGCTCCCAGATTAGTTGACATTGAGAATAATTTTGAAGTAAACCAAACTATTAGTTGGGTTAAAAGCATAGTCACTTAATTTTCTTAATCCCTTAATGGTGAAAAACAAACCATAAAGAAATGAAGTGTCAATTAAGTGTTCAGTTAAAAACACCACTGCTTAATTTTCTTAATTCCTTAATGATGAAAAATAAACCATGAAGAAATTAAGAAGCATTAAGGGGTTAGTCAAACACAGCTCAACTTAATTTTCTTAATCCCTTAATGGTTCACTCAAATTAATGGTTCAATCAAATTCTCTTGAGAGCTGAAATGGTGTTTTTAGGATTATCGGAACAAAAAACAGAGCTACCAGCAACTAATATATCTGCACCTACTTCAATGAGTTTTGAGGCATTGGAAAGATTCACACCCCCATCTACTTCTATTCGAGCTTTTGAACCACTTTTCTCAATTAGATTACGCGTATGTTCAATTTTCCGATAGGTATGCTCTATGAATTTTTGACCGCCAAAACCGGGATTAACAGACATGACCAGCACTTGATCGATATCCTGTATTATATCTTCTAAATTGTTTAGAGCCGTATGAGGATTGAGTGCTACGCTCGCTTTCATTCCTTCCAGTTTAATCGCTTGAATCGTTCGGTGCAAATGGACACATGCTTCTATATGAACTATTAAATTACTGGCTCCCGCTTCCTTAAATTGACTGATATACCTATCCGGTTTTATAATCATTAAATGCACATCAAGTGGTTTTGAAGTATACTTTTTTATAGCCTCCATTACAGGAAAACCAAAAGAAATATTCGGAACAAAAACACCATCCATAATATCCACATGAATCCAGTCGGCATCACTCTTATTAAGCATATCGATATCTTTTTTAAGATTGGCAAAATCTCCTGAGAGAATAGATGGTGCTATAAAATGTGACATAATTTTAAAGGATTAAATTTTCGTTATATGATATGAGTGGAAGTTTTAATCTGATGAAAAACTAATTAAAACCAAAACTTATACGTATCTCCAATTTACCTACTTAAGTTGGGTTATTACAACATAAACCAATTTTAAGATTGCATATATCACAGATTTTTAATTACAAAACAAAAGTCACTGATCCATCGCAAATCCAGTACAAGAAATAAAACTTGGACTTTAACACAAAAAACCGTGATCCACTTGTAGAATTTTTAACGTTAAAACAAAAGTTTTTAGAGCTCAGTAATTAGACTTTAATAACGTAGATTCCCTCTTATACCCGCATAACAATCATTTTTTCAAAATACCAAAGTTCAAAATATATAAGTCTTTAGTTACAATTTTAACTCAAAATCGATCACAAGGCCTCCTTGCAAAATATTTCACGAAAATAATTTTTTTAGCAATCAAACAATTTGTGATTAGAATTCATTTTTAATTAAAACTAATCTTAAAAAATTGTTATAATGTAGTACTACCCAATCTTTAGACCACTATCAAGCTGATTTGAGTTGAGCTT
>JBQEAY010000043.1:0-9161 GCA_052105975.1 Aequorivita sp.
TTTGCTTTCATAGTTTTCCACGCTTTAAGTGGTCAACCTATATCAGGGACGTACAGATTTCAACTTTCATATTTCATTTTTCGTCGTTCGTCGTTCGTCGTTCGTCGCTCGTGATTCATCATCTAGTGACTATGCCCCCCTCCCCCTTCTTCCTGCAACAAAACAAAACCTCCTTTGGTTAAAAAACGGTCGTCTGCTTTAAATCGGGAAGCATTTTCAATGGCTGTAAACCCATTGTAAATTGAGCCGATTTTTACTTCTACCGGATGGATTTTAAATTCGTCATCGGTTTCATTTTCAATTAAAAGCACAAAGTTTTTGCCTTCATTTTCCACTACCGCGTCCTCGGGAAGTGCCATATGCTCTGAAGTGCCCGTAACAATTCCAGCTTCCACAAACATTCCAGCGGTGAAGTTTTGCTCATCCTTTTCGCCTATATGCCCGTGAACCATTGCGTTTCTTGTGTTTGGATCAATGGAAGTTCCTACCAAATGTACTTTGGCTTTAAAAATTTCTTTGGAAGCTTCGGGGACCGTAAAAATTATTTCCTGCTCTTTTTTAAGATGGAGTAAATCCTTTTCAAAAACCTTTAGTTCCAAGTGAATGTGATCGGTATTCATTATTTCCATAATCTTATCGGCTGGGGAAACATAGGTGCCTGTGTTTACAAATACCTGCGTTACATTCCCGTCAATGGGACTGTAAATATTCACTTGCGAAACAATATTTCCTGCAGCAACAGAAGCCGGGTTTATGTTGAGCATTTCTAGGTTTTTCTTTAAGCTGTTACTCCGCGCCAAAGCGGTTTTATATTCGCTTTCGGCTTTTAGGAAACTTTTCTGTGAAGTAATCTTTTCATCCATCATTATCTGCTGCCGCTCATATTCCGAATTAAGGTAGGAAAGTTGCGCTACAGTTTCTAAATAACTTTGTTGCATCGCGATAAACTCTGGGTTTTCCAGCGTTACCAAGCGTTGTCCTTTCTTAACTTTATCGCCAATCAATAATGGCGTGTTTTTAATATATCCGCCAGAGAATGCGCTTACCATAGCCCGACTATGAGGCGGCACGTCAATAATTCCGCTGGTTTGCACTGTTTCGGCAAAAGGCTTTTCTGCAAGTTGCCCAATTTCCATTTTGGCATTTTCAAATTGTGCTCTGGAAAGATGGATGATGTCGTCGTGAGATTCTCCAGCGGTTATTTCCGCCGTATCTCCTTCTTTTTCTGAATTGTTGCAGGCCGTTAAAACAAGGGCCAAAAGCAACAACAATGATTTTATATAATTCATCTGTATATAATATTTGATAAAGCGGAAGATGGTATGCCCAAATTATCCCGCTTCGATTGGTTTATAATCGTTAATGGGCATTTCATAAATAATATTTTAAAGCGTTAAATAGTTGATAGCGATTACCGCTTGATTGTAATTGTTTAGGTTTTCGAGATATTGCAGTTCAATTTCATAAGCGTTTTCAAGGCTTTGGATATATTGAAAGAAATCTATCTCGCCGTTTTTAAAACTGATATTTGCCGTTTTTAATATTTCTTCGGAAAGCGATTTCCCTTCCGTTTCATAATATTTAAGGGCTTCTTCATATTTTGAAACCTCATTGAGCAACTGCGCTCTTCTTGAAGTCAGGTGAACCTCATAGTCTTCAGCTTGCCTTTGGCTGACGTCCGCTGCGATTTTTGAAGCCTTTATTTTTGAAGCATTACCACTAAAAAACAAGGGTATTTTAAGTCCGATTTGATACGCGTATAAATTCTGACTCAAGCCTGAATTACTTCCCAAGGAATACGAAAAGCTGATATCTGGAAGCAGGTTTTGCTTTTCAAGACTTCGTTTCGCCTCAAAAAACTCATTCCTGTTTTGGTAATAATCTATGGCTGGATGGCCTTCCAAACCGAGCAGCGAAAGTTGCAGTTTTTCCAATGCTTGTTCTGAAACCAACAAACTATCTTCAGACTGAACCACCGTTTTTAATCGTTCCATCGCAATCTGTACATCTTCTTTGATCTGCCTATAATCGGTTTCCAATTGTCGTTGTTTGGCACGGGCGGTTATTTTTTCCAAATAATTGGTTTCCCCCAGTTCAAACCGACGCTCGGCTGCGTGGGCAAAATTCTGATACAGACTGTCCAGACTTTTATAAACACGCTCCTGATTTTTCTCAAATAGAAATTGATAATAGGCCGCTTCCACCAAACCTTGTGTTTTTCGTTGCTCTACTTCAAACTGACTGCTTTGCATTTCATACTGACGCTTGTTTACAGCCTTTTCAGCGAAATAAACCGTGGGAAACAGAATGCTTTGCTCTATTCCAAAAATGTTTAGCGGCATATTGTTTGGCCCCATTTCATTTTCGTCAAACTGATAATACACCTTTGTTTTTTCGAAATCGAAAGCACTTCCTATTAATGCTTTCGCATGGTCCCTTTGTAGTTCCGAAGCTTTTAGTCCGGCGTTATTTTCTAAAGCCATTTGCTGTAAATCTTGCAAGGTTTTAGGATTTTCCTGAGCCATTCCCGTTACTCCAAGAAGAAGCAAGACGAAGGTAATTGGCAAAGTCTTCCCAAGTTTTCTTGGTGCTTTTTTCTTTTTATCAGGATCGAAAATCGAATACAACACCGGTAAAACGATCAAGGTCAATATAAATGCGCTCGCCATTCCACCGATCACAACGGTTGATAATGGTCGTTGCACTTCGGCTCCCGCTCCTGTGGAAATCGCCATCGGCAAAAAGCCCAGCGCAGTAGAAGCAGCTGTGAGCAATACTGCCCGCAATCTGTCTTTAGAACCTTGAATAATCATTTTGTTCGTGTCTTTCATCCCTTCTTTTTTAAGTTCCTTAAAGTGCTCTATCAAGATAATTCCGTTTAATACCGACACCCCAAAGAGCGCGATAAACCCAACGCCTGCCGAAATACTCAATGGCATATCCCTTATCCACAATAACAACACGCCACCCACAGCAGATAGTGGAATGGCCGAATAAATCAACAGGGCTTCCTTTACGGAGCGCAGTCCGAAATACAACATCACAAAAATCAACAACAAGGCGATTGGGACGGCTATAAGCAATCGCTTTTTCGCGCTTTCCAGATTTTCAAATTGTCCGCCATAACTAATGGTGTAACCTACGGGAAGTTTTACGTTTTCGTCTATCACTGCTTGCACATCGTCCACTACACTTTGTAAATCGCGGTTTCGCACGTTGACGCCCACCACGATTCTACGTTTGGTATCGTCTCTGGAAATCTGTGCGGCTCCTTTTGAATATTTAATTTCCGCCAGTTCACTTAAAGGAATTTTATTCCCAGAAGGAGTGTCCACATATAAATTTTGCAAATGGGAGATATCATTTCTATGATCTTCGTCAAACCGCAGTACAAGATCAAAACGCTTTTCACCTTCAAAAACACTACCTGCAGTTCTACCTGCAAATCCCATCGCAATGGTTTGGTTTAAATCCTCAATATTAAGTCCATAGCGTGCAATTTTAGCTCTATCGAATTTGACATTCATCTCTGGTAAACCGACCACTTTTTCCACGGTAATATCGTCAGCGCCATCTATATCTTCAATCAACTCTTTAATCTCGCGAGCTTTTTTATCGAGAATATCCAAATCCTCTCCAAAAATCTTGATAGCAATATCGGCACGAACTCCTGTGATCAGTTCATTAAAACGCATTTCAATGGGCTGGCTAAATTCAACTTCCATTCCTGGAATTACGGATAAGGCCTCCTTAAATTTATCAGCCAGTTCATTTTTGCTTTTGGCAGAAACCCATTCGCTTTTAGGTTTTAACTTAATCATTACATCCGTTTGCTCCATAGACATCGGATCCGTAGGAACTTCCGCCGCTCCCAATCGGGTTACTGCCTGATCTACCTCAGGAAAGTTGTCGATCAGAATTCTTTCTATCTGCGTGGTTATTTCGATGGCATTGCTCAGCGAAGTTCCCGTTTTTAATACGGGTTGAATAACAAAATCTCCTTCGTCCAAAGTGGGAATAAATTCGCTTCCCATCGTGGAAAAAAGAAACCCAGTAACAATCAACAATAGCACAGCAATCGCAATTACCAAACGCTTAGCGCCCAAGGCCCAACGAATAATAGGATCGTAAAGTCGGTTTAAAAAACTCATTATCCGTACCGAGATATTTTTTGACGACATTTCCGTAGGTTTTAAAAATAGAGCCGCGGCCACCGGAACGTAGGTAAAACACAACAACATTGTCCCCAACATCGCAAAACTGAAAGTCATTGCCATTGGTCGGAACATTTTTCCTTCCACTCCGCTCAATGAAAGAATTGGAATAAAAACGATTAAAATGATCAACTGCCCAAAAATCGCGGCATTCATCATTTTAGAAGTTCCGTTCTGCGTAATATTATCTTGAGCGATTCTTCTCTCCTTAGGAGAAAGCCCTTTGAGTTTTACAAAATTTTTATTGATCTGAAAGGCTACAAATTCAACTATAATGACGGCTCCATCCACAATAATTCCGAAGTCAATAGCACCTAAACTCATCAGGTTTGCGTCTAACTTAAACAGATACATCATTGAAAGGGTAAACAGCAGCGACAGCGGAATAACCGATGCCACGACCAAGCCCGAACGTAAATTCCCTAATAACAGAACCACCACAAAAATCACGATCAAGATTCCCAAGATTAGATTTTCAGCAATAGTGTGCGTGGTTCTCTCTATCAGCTCACTTCTATCTACAATTGGATTGATATAAACACCTTCGGGGAGGGATTTGGAAACTTCTGCTATCCTTTTATGTACGGCGTCGATCACTTTATCAGAATGACCTCCTTTGATCATCATTATCTGGCCCATTACTTTTTCGCCTTCTCCATTCCCCGTAATAGCACCAAACCGCATTGCGTGTCCAAATTGCACTTTTGCTACGTCCTTAATATATATAGGAAATCCATCTTGGGTTTTAACAGCGACATTCCCAATGTCTTCAAGAGAAGTGACCAAGCCTTCCCCGCGAATAAAATAGGCTTGGTTGCTTCTTTCAATATATCCACCGCCTGAAATACTGTTGTTTTTTTCTAAAGCGGTATAGATTTCGCCAGCGGTAATGCCCATCGCATTGAGCTTATTCGTGTTTATGGCAACCTCATATTGTTTTAAGTTTCCACCCCAAGTGTTGACTTCCACCACACCGGGGATTCCAGAAAGTTGTCGTTTAATGATCCAATCTTGGATGGTTCTAAGGTCTGTGAGGCTGTATTTATCCTTGTGTTCCGGCTCAACATCCAAAATATATTGATAAATTTCTCCCAGACCTGTGGTTATCGGGCCCATTTCTGGAGAGCCAAATCCCTCTGGGATATTCTCGGCTGCGGATTGTATTTTTTCAGCGATAAGTTGTCGCGGCAAATACATACCCATATTCTCCTCAAATACTATGGTAACTACTGAAAGACCAAATTTTGACGTGGAACGGATCTCAAGAACGCCTGGTAAATTCGCCATTTCCAGTTCTACGGGATAGGTAATAAATTTTTCCATATCCTCGGTAGAAAGGTTTCGCGAGGTGGTAATTACTTGAACTTGATTGTTGGTAATATCGGGCACTGCCCCGATGGAAATTCGGGTAAGTGAAAATATTCCGAAGATGATGAGCGCCAAAGTGAACAGCCCAACAATCAGTTTATTTTTAATACTGAAATGAATTATTTTTGATAACATAACTAAGTTGATCTTTGTTTTTCAACAGAATAACTGCCGAAAAATGAAACAATAAAATTGTTTGAAACCGTCCCACAGATTGGAACAGTAAAAGAAGACCACAAAAGGATTTGGAACTATGGTGTTTCCAAATAGGGCCTATTTAGTTATGCAAATTGTGGGGGTTGGAAAATGGAGACCTTTTCCAAGGAAGAGTATAGGTTTTGGTAATGGAATGTGTGCGTTCGATTTTTGCTAATTTCCCTTTTTAATGAAGGAATTGCAAAAGGCACCATTACAATATCAGCTATTGTATGGTGGCATGAAATATGCTGAAAAGGCAATTTTTCGTGATCATGCTTATCTTCATTGTCATTTTTTTCGTGCTCAGCTTTTAGAGAACCGTAATGTTTTTGCATGAAAGTAAAGAAGTCATCCCCGTGATTTTCGGAATGATGTTGTGCGTGTTGCACCAATTTACCAAGCAGAAACATATCTTGAATGCCGAAGCCTACGCTTTGGAAAGCGATAAGAAAAGAAAATGATATGGCAAATATTGTTTTCACTTATACCACAAAAATAGAGGTTTTCTTTCGATTTGTATATGACTTTTGTCAGCTTAGTATGATAACTTTCAATTTCTACATTTTCCACATTAGAAAAAAAATATCTGTTGAAGTATAGCATTCGTGCTCAATTAATTTTAACTTCGTAGCAATTCCTTCCAATTATGATTATACACGACTTCAGCAAAGAGAATTCCCTTATCAACCAATACATTTTGGAGGTTCGGGACGTATCAATCCAGAAAGACCGCATGCGTTTCAGAAGAAATATTGAGCGTATCGGGGAGATATTGAGCTATGAAATGAGTAAAACTCTGGAATACAGCTCAAAAACAGTAACAACCCCGCTAGGCGAAAAAACTATCAATGTTCCCAATTCCGACATTGTTTTATGTTCAATTCTTAGAGCTGGAATCCCCTTGCATCAAGGAATTTTAAACTATTTTGATGGTGTAGAAAATGCTTTTATCTCTGCCTATAGATACCATCCCGATGGAGGAGACGACTTTGAGGTACACGTAAAATATCTGGCTTCCCCTTCCCTTGAAGGTAAAACTTTGATTCTTGCTGACCCCATGCTTGCAACGGGAAAAACACTCGAAAATGTTTTAAAAGCCTTTGAAAGTCACGGGACACCAAAACAGATCCATATAATCTCTATAATCGGAGCCAAACCCGGAATCAGTCTTGCCGATATGATCTATCCTAAAAACACCCACCTTTGGATTGCGGCCATAGACGATGCCCTCAATGAACGCGGCTATATCGTTCCCGGACTTGGCGATGCTGGAGATCTTTGTTATGGGCCGAGACTTGATTAATAGACCTGAGACTTTAGTCCCGATAGTTATCGGGAGAGACGTGAGATTCTTTAAACATACTACTGGGATTCTATTTTAATTTACGTACTGTTATTATTCTCTCGCAAGGCTTTGATATAATTTTATGGAAGACAAGTTTTGTGTTCTCCTTAAAACTTGGTAACCATAAAATTACTCAGCCACCTTGGGAAGTGAGTGTATTGAAAACGCTCTAAATAATATCAAAATTCCAAAAAATAAACCCTTCTGCAGGTCAAGCAGGTTTCAAAAATGTAGCGTAGTGAATTAACTTCATTTTTACTTTCACTTTCTGTCCTACGTCTTACCGTCGTATGTCCTTGTTTCTTTTGTCCGGGTTCAAAACGTTCCCGATAAAGGATCGGGACAGGCTGTGTTTCAAAACGTCTTGACTCTACTTGATCTTCAATTCCCAGATCTCCGTGTCCTCCGTGCCTCTGTGGTTCTCCTTATTAAACCCACGGAAAAAATCTCCCCGTCCGTTTTTTATATTCTGAATAATCCGGGAACTTCTCGAGAAGCTGCTTTTCCTCATAAAACGTTTTAAAGTAAAACAACAGAAAAAGTAAAGCGGCAACAACCAGTTTATACCCCGAATCGCTGATAAACGCATAACCAAAAAAAGCTAAGATAAGTCCGGTGTAGATGGGATGGCGGACAAATTTATAAACGCCGGTTTCAATCAGTTTCGCTCCCGGCAACGGACTCGGAAATGGCGATAAATTGACGTTGAGCTGCAATACTGCAACGACTGTTATTACAAAGCCTAAAACAAAAAACCCCACTCCAAACCAAAATAGAAAAGCAGGAAAAAGAATTGTCATAGATTCAATGTCAAATGTAAATGCTATAAAAAGCAAGAATTGAAGTAGAACGAACAGTATATCTTTTGATGGAATTTTCAATTTCGACTAATATTAATTATAATTAATTCTCAAGCAAAAACGCTATATTTTTTTTACTGAATAATGCCACTGCTTACTGCCTCTTTATTCTCTCGCAAGGCTTCGATACAATTTTATGGAAGACAAATTCTGTGTTGCCATTAAAAACTTGGTAACCACAAAATCACTCAGCTACCTTGGGAATTGATTGCATTTAAATCACTCTAAATAATATCAGAATCCCAAAAAGTATAATCTGAATTCTAAATTCCAAAAGTGTAGGCTAATGAATTAACTTCGTTTTCACTTTCACTTTAAGGCCTGGTTTCTATTTCTATTAAACACAAAATCAAAGGTGCCTAAGTGTTTTGAAAGTATTTTAAATAATAAAAAATATTAATCAAACTTCTAGGCTTTCAAAATTTATCGAAGGCTCATTTTTATAAAAACTTCATTACCCGCCCTCGGCGGAATGGAGTTATAAGCAGTTTCCATTTTCTCGATTATAAATTTCTTTTCAAAAAGAGAGTGGTATTCTTGTTTATGACCACCAAAAGGTGGCTTGTTATCATTTAAAGGAATATTGAAAAGCAAACCTACTAATTTTCCATTAGGCTTTAAAAGTTCGTGCATTTTTGAAACATACTTTTTTCGAAATTTTGGATCTTGGGCACAGAAAAAAGTCTGTTCCAAAATAAGATCATAAGTTTCTTCTAAGTCGTAAAAATCGAGATGCAACAGATTTTCCTTTGGAAAAGAAGGATTTCTTTTTAATAAGTTCTCAAGTGGAATACTGGAAATATCAACGACGGAGACATTCGTAAATCCGCTGTTAAAAAGATATTCAGCTTCATAGGAATTCCCACCGCCCGGAATTAGAATCTTTAATTCTTTGTTGGAAAGTTGATCGATATACTCTTTTAAAGGCGTGGAAACATAGCCAATATCCCAACCCATATCGCCAGCAGTGTATTTCTTGCTCCAGAAGTTTTCGTCTAATTTCAAGTTATTTATTTTCAAAAGGTTCTAAGAAGGGTTGCAGGTGCAGGTTGCAGTTATCGGTTGTCGGTTGTCAGATGTCGGTTATCAGTTGTCGGTTGTCCTAATGACGATTGTTGTTTTTTTTGAACTTCCCTGATTAGAGTTGACCGTTATTAATTAATTTTCATTGTTAAA
>JBQEAY010000044.1:0-7887 GCA_052105975.1 Aequorivita sp.
ATTAAGATTATTATTCTTAACTTTAAATGCGGGCTAAGTTAGCAACTCCAAACTTTAGCTTTTGATGTTTTGGCCATTATCACTAATCCATTTAGGGTAAGGGAGTATATAATTTGTTCCTAATTTTTATTTGTTGAAAATGTCAGAAAAAATTTGATACTATATGATTTTATTCATTTTCAACAATCCCGTTGTCTTTGATTAACCGAAAATTTAATTCCTGCTTTATGATATAATTTCAAAGTGGAATATGGCTAAAATAAAAAAGCGGCCAAGAAATTTCTTGGCCGCTAATGCATTACTTAAATGTATTCCTTATTACGTCTTAGAACATATATCCTAAACCTGCAGTAAATACAGAAGTATGAATACTATTGTCTTTGATTAAGTCTGAAAAACCGTAGGAATATCTTCCTTGAACAAATAAACCATTATCAAACTTATACTCAAGACCTGCGGTACCTTGAAAGTCAAAAGTTTTTAGCTCATCTGCATCGAATTCTCCATTATCACTTGAAGGATTATAATCAATTTTTTCATTCACTTTAAAACCAAATTGTGGTCCGGCAGCTACACTTAAACCTTCTACTATGTAAAACTTTGCCAATAAAGGTACTTGAATGTAATCTGCTTTGTACTTCATTTTTTCATTCACTAAAGGAATGTTACGTTCAAAACCTTGTCCCGAGTAAAATACCTCTCCTTGTAAAGAGAAACGTTCCTGTAATGGAAGTTCCGCAACTAAACCTGCGTAAAAATTTGTTCTACTATCAGGGGAATCTAAATCACTGTTTTCATTGGCTATGTTAGCGAAATTTACACCACCACGTACACCAAAGTCAAATCCTGTATTGTCTGATTGTGCTGAAGCCGCAGCAATGCCAAAAAAGGTCGCTACGATTAAAAATGTCTTTTTCATATTTGTTGTTTTATGTTTTAATTAAAGTGCAAATTTACGAAGCGATGTCAATGATATCAAGGCTTTAGAATAACTTTAGCTTTTGGAATTTTTAACTTTTTTGCTAATCTATTATGTATCAATGAGTACAATCTGA
This sequence comes from Aequorivita sp., assembly GCA_052105975.1. Classification (GTDB taxonomy): domain Bacteria; phylum Bacteroidota; class Bacteroidia; order Flavobacteriales; family Flavobacteriaceae; genus Aequorivita. Next base: position 1,056 of record JBQEAY010000044.1, read on the forward strand.
GTTTAACTTATCGTTAATTTATTTAACCTTTTCTTGCTAAAAACACCAGAAAATTTTTGACATTGAAAGTTTATCCATAATTTATTGAGAATCTATCTCGGCAAGTACTTGGCTTAAAATTTGTTACTATCTTTACGTTATGATTAAGAAACTTTCTTTCCTATTTTTGTTTTTATTTTCTATAAATGCTTTTGCTTCCTATATTCTTATTCCAATGGATGCCGAAAGTCAAAAAGAGCACTTAAAAGCATACGGAATTACGTATTGGGTATTGGAAAAAAACCAAAAAGTGAAATGGTTACTTAACTATCGCGGTGGTTCTTTTTTAATGCCCGATTCACCAGAAACTCAAAGAGAATGTCAGATTCGTGGAGTTTCATTTGAAGTGATTTCTGATAGCAAAACCGAACAGATTCTTACAGAGATTAGTAGCCCTTCCAAAAATATGGATGCTGTAGTCTTAGAAAAAGCTCCTAAAATCGCGGTTTATTCCCCCGAGGGAAATCTTCCGTGGGATGATGCCGTAACCATGGTTTTGACCTATGCCGAAATTCCATATGAAAGGATATACGACGAAGAGGTCTTGGGAGATCAGTTGATTCTATATGATTGGTTGCACTTGCATCACGAAGATTTTACCGGACAATACGGAAAATTTTATCGTGCTTATCGGGCAACGCCTTGGTATATTGAAGATAAAAGGAATGCTGAAGCCTTAGCAACGAAATTGGGATACGATAAAGTCTCAGAGGAAAAATTGGCGGTGGCACAAAAGATTCGTGATTATGTAATTGGTGGCGGCTTTATGTTTGCAATGTGTAGCGCAACAGATAGTTTTGATATCGCACTTTCTGCCGAAGGAGTTGATATTTGTGAGCCAATGTTTGATGGAGATCCAAGTGAACCTAACTATCAAAGCAAAATAGATTATAGTAAAACCTTCGCATTTACTGATTTTATATTGGAACGAAGTCCGATGGTTTATGAGTTTTCCAGTATTGATACAACAGATAAACGCAGGGTTCCGAAGGAAAGTGATTATTTTACCTTAATGGATTACTCTGCAAAGTGGGATCCTATCCCAACAATGCTTTGTCAAAATCACACCGCATTAGTTAAAGGCTTTATGGGGCAGACAACAGCTTTTGAACGAGACCAAGTAAAAGCGAATGTTCTGGTGATGGGAGAAAACAAAACCAACGGTGAGGCACGCTATATTCACGGAATAAAAGGGAAAGGATTCTTTACTTTTTACGGTGGGCATGACCCAGAGGATTACCAACATAGAGTAGGGGATGCTCCAACAGAATTAGCGCTACATCCTAAATCTCCCGGATATCGCCTTATTTTGAATAATGTACTCTTTCCTGCGGCCAAGAAAAAGAAGCAAAAGACTTAAAGAACACAGATGAATGATGTTCGGTGACGGATTATTGTTTGTTGTTCACTGGGGATGAGGAAGAAATGATAACTAAAATTTCATCTCCTTAACGGCTGATGGGTTACTTCTTTTTCAATCCTTCGTAATAATCCTTCGGTGGCAAGACTGTAACCTCTACGCGTCTGTTTTGCTGTTTGTGTTCATCGGAATCATTTGGAACGCGAGGATTTCTTTCTCCATAAGCCTTAATTTCAAAATCGTAAAGCGAATTCTCTCCAAAAATTTCAACTAGTTGATCCTTTACGGAAATACATCTGTTTTTGGAAAGCTCCATATTATAGATTGCGTCACCGTCACTATCAGTATGTCCTTCGATCAAGACGGTAGCCTTATCTATCTTCTGAATATTTTGAGCCAACGAATCTAAACTGTGTTGAGCAGTTTTTTTTAAGTCATATTTAGCTGTATCAAAAAGAACGTCGGTATTTAATGTAAGTTTCATCACACTATTAATCGCTCCAATGGCATCAATATCTGCACCAGCTGTAATACTTCTACACAACTCTTTTAGATCAATAATACGAATAAAGTAAAAGACAGTTTTCTTGTCGATGTTTTCATCGCTTAAGTCTATGGCAGATTTACCACCGGCTATTTTTCCAGCATATATCCAATCGATTCCATTCTCTGAAATTTCAATCTTTGCAGCTTCTCGGGATGGACCAACCTCAAAAATATAAAGATCATCTCCTGGCAAGTTCATAAAACCATTATCGGTAAATTCAACTTTTAGGACACCGCCACAACCCAAGGAAAGAAAATTTGCGGTTTGGTAATTTTTGTAGTCAGGCTCATGAAGACATTGTGTGCTATCTCGGTATTTTTGAATAGGAGGGGGTGTTCCAACTTTAAAATCGACAAGTTTGTCGGCAAATGAGATTTTCCCCAACGGAAAATATATTGACTCGTATCGGTCAACCTTATATAACTTCCCGCTTTCCTGCTGTGCGAAAAGAAGATTCCCCATAACTAGAAAAACAATAAAGAAGATAAAGTGTGGTCGATACATCAAACCAATTTTTAACGAAGATAGCAATTCTGTTTTATTTGATGTTTACCAATAAAAAAAACCGCTTCATTGCTGAAGCGGTTTTTAGCGAAATAATATAGTTAATGTCTTATTTTACTTGTTTTACGATTGCGGCAAATGCCTCAGGGTGGTTCATAGCTAAATCAGCCAAAACCTTTCGGTTAAGTTCGATTCCACTAGTTTTTAAACTTCCCATAAATTGTGAATAAGACATTCCATGCTGTCTTGCGCCCGCATTAATACGGGTGATCCATAGGGATCTGAAATTTCTCTTTTTTACACGACGGTCACGGTATGAATAAAGCATCGCTTTGTCCACTGCATTTTTTGCAACAGTCCATACGTTTTTACGTCTTCCAAAGTAACCTTTGGCTTGATTAAGAACCTTTTTTCTGCGGGCTCTCTTCGCAACTGAGTTTACTGATCTTGGCATAATTTTAATGTGTTTTGTAGCAGGCGGTTTAAGTTCAAGGTTTAAAGATTCAGGTTTCTGAACTCTCCCGATAGCTATCGGGACATAACTTATAACTCTTTAATTGCACTACTCCAGGGTTTAAATAATTGTTTTAACCGGTTAAACAATACTACTTCAAACGAAGCATTTGTTTAACATTGCTTTCATCGGCCTTGTGGACTAATCCCCATTTGGTCAATGCTTTTTTACGTTTTTTGCTCTTCTTTGTCAAGATGTGGCTTTTAAACGCATGCTTTCTTTTAATCTTCCCTGTACCGGTTAGCTTAAAACGCTTCTTGGCACTGGATTTTGTTTTTTGTTTAGGCATGTTTCCTACTTTATTATTAATTATTTCGCTTATTCGTCCTCCATAGCTTTAGCGAAGGAGGATTTCTTTTTCTATATCTTCCGCAGTTTAAACATAGGAAGATTATCAATCCAACATTTTGGATTTTTTTTATTCAATTTGATATTGGGTACGGACAAGTCGCGACTTGTCCCTACTACTTCTTTTTAGGAGCGATGAACATAATCATTCGCTTACCTTCAAGTTTTGGCATTTGCTCCACTTTACCGAATTCTTCTAAATCACGGGCAAGGCGCAAAAGTAAAATTTCACCTTGGTCTTTATAAATAATAGAACGTCCTTTAAAGAAAACATAGGCTTTCAATTTTGAACCTTCTTGTAAAAACTTTTCTCCGTGTTTCTTTTTAAACTCGTAATCGTGATCGTCAGTATTTGGTCCGAACCTAATTTCCTTAATGGTGACTTTGGTTGCTTTTGCCTTTAATGCCTTTTCACGTTTTTTCTGTTCGTAAACAAACTTTTTATAGTCTATTACTTTACAAACGGGTGGTTTAGCATTCGGTGAAATTTCTACAAGATCAAGTTCTTGCTCTGCAGCGATTTCACGTGCTTTTTTTAAAGGATAAATTCCTACTTCAACATTTTCCCCTACAAGACGGACTTCTTCAGCACGAATCTTTCCGTTGATTCTGTGTTGATCTTCCTTAATTATCCTTGCGGGTCCTCTACTTCTTTTTCTTCGTATTGCTATGGCTTAATATATTTAGTTAAACATTAAATTCTTTCGATTCTTCTTTTATTGCTTTCTGAATCAATTTTGAAAAGGCTTCTGGTGTCATAGTGCCCAAATCGCCTTCCCCGTGTTTACGTACAGAAACCGTTCCATCTTTCTCTTCTTGCTCACCAACGATGAGCATATAAGGGATTTTGTTCATTTCAGCTTCCCTAATTTTCTTGCCGATGGTCTCGTTTCTATGGTCCACAAGGGCGCGAATTTCGTCATTTTCAAGCAAATCTAAAACTTTTTGTGAGTATTTTTCATATTTTTCACTTAAAGATAGGATGCTTACCTGTTCTGGCATGAGCCAAAGTGGGAAATTTCCACCTGTATGCTCCAAAAGAATAGCAACAAAACGTTCCATACTTCCGAAAGGCGCACGGTGAATCATCACAGGGCGATGCATTTCGTTATCATTTCCTTTGTACTCTAATTCAAAGCGCTCCGGAAGGTTATAGTCTACCTGAATGGTACCCAACTGCCAGCTTCTTCCCAGCGCATCTTTTACCATAAAGTCTAATTTTGGACCGTAGAAAGCTGCTTCGCCGTATTCAATCTTGTAGTCAAGTCCTTTTGCTTCAGCGGCACTTATAATTGCTTTTTCTGCTTTATCCCAATTTTCAACGCTTCCTATATATTTCTCTGGTTTCTCTGGATCGCGTAATGAAACTTGAGTAGAGAAGTTTTCAAATCCTAAAGAACCAAAAACATAGAGTACTAAGTCAATTACTTTTTTAAACTCATCATCTAATTGATCTGGCATACAGAAAATGTGCGCATCGTCTTGAGTGAAACCACGAACTCGTGTTAATCCATGAAGCTCGCCACTTTGTTCGTAACGATAAACAGTTCCAAATTCAGCAAAACGCTTTGGTAAATCTTTATATGACCAAGGTCTGCTGTTGTATATTTCGCAGTGGTGCGGACAGTTCATTGGTTTTAAAAGAAACTCTTCGCCTTCACTTGGGGTAAGAATAGGCTGAAAGCTATCAGCACCATATTTTTCATAATGGCCAGAAGTAACATAGAGTTCTTTTTGACCAATATGTGGTGTAACTACCATTTCGTATCCTGCCTTTTTCTGGGCTTTCTTTAGGAAGGTCTCAAGTCTTTCACGAAGTGCAGCTCCTTTTGGTAACCACAATGGAAGCCCCTGACCAACTTTTTGTGAAAAAGTAAAAAGTTCCAGTTCTTTCCCAAGCTTTCTGTGATCTCTCTTTTTTGCTTCCTCTAAAAGATTAAGATATTCAGTTAGATCTTTTTGCTTCGGAAAACTGATACCGTAGATACGGGTTAATTGTTTGTTCTTTTCATCACCGCGCCAATATGCTCCGGCGATACTCATTAACTTTATTGCTTTTACAATTCCGGTATTCGGAATATGTCCTCCGCGACAAAGATCAGTAAACGTATCATGATCGCAGAAAGTTATAGTTCCGTCTTCCAGATTCTCGATCAGCTCAACCTTATATTCGTTTCCTTGTTTCTTATAATAATCTAAAGCATCTGCTTTGGAAGACTCTCTTATGGAGAACCCGTGTTTACCACGCGCAATCTGCAGCATCTTGTCTTCAATCTCTTTTAGATCTTTATCTGAAATGGTCTTATCTCCAAAATCTACGTCGTAATAAAAGCCATTTTCGATCGCTGGACCAATAGTTAGTTTAATACCGGGATACAATTCTTCCAAGGCTTGCGCAAGAATATGCGCAGATGAATGCCAAAACGCTTTCTTGCCTTCATCGTTGTTCCATGTATATAGAACAAGGCTGCCATCCTCGGTAAGGGGAGTGGTTGTTTCAATAGTTGCTTTATTAAAGGATGCTGAAATCACGTTTCTGGCAAACCCTTCGCTTATGCTTTTAGCTACATCCATTGGAGTAACTCCTGCATCAAACTGTTTTACACTTCCATCTGGTAGGGTAATGGCTATCATATACTGAGAAATTTTAGGGTGCAAAGATACTATTAGTTTCAGCGTTTTGCAATATCCTATAAAAGGTATTCTCAATTATATGAATGAAGTTGAGCATTGACTGCGGAAACATCAATCGATGGTGATCTCGATCATTCAACAAGTTAAGGATATATACACTCGATAGTGACTTATACGAATTGTGTTGTCGTGTGTCTCTTATTGTTAGCGTTTTATGTTTCTGCGTTCGCGCATTATTAGGGGCTTAATATGTTCTACTTCATAATCGCGTCTTACTTTTGGCATTAGGCATTAGACTCCATTAAAAAATGAATTGATTTTAATGCTTGAGAAGCCTATTCTGTATGGTTAGACCTGGGTTTTCGAGGTGGCCGTGATTCATTAGCTTGAAAGTGTATATATATATATTAAGGTATAAATTGATTAAAATTAATTTTCCACCTAAGTATGGTGTTTTCAGTTACTTGAAAACAGTGTCAAGAAATAAGTAAAAAAAAGGCTAGAAATAGTTTGTGGGTTTTAGAAAGCGTTCTATATTTGCAGCCGCTTAGGATAGCAGCCATGGGTTGTAAAGCAAAGCGAAACGCTCTTTAAAATTCTTTTAATATTTTTTTCTGAAAAGGCATTGTATATTAAAAAAGGGTTCTATATTTGCACCCGCTTAGAATAACAACGTAGGTTGTTGCGCAAAGCGAAACGCTCTTAAAAAATTCTTTTTAATATTTTTTCAAAAAAAGTATTGCCAGTTTAAAAAAGGGTTGTATATTTGCACCCGCTTAGCCACTGAGTGACTACAAAAACACGATGGGGCAGGGCGCGAAACAAGAAATTAAAAGTTCATTGAGATATTGAAATTGACAGCGTAGATTAACATTCGAAAGGATGT
>JBQEAY010000045.1:0-7591 GCA_052105975.1 Aequorivita sp.
AAAAATTTATTGAGGCAGGTACGTTTTCTCAGGATTTTCAAATTGGGGAACCGGTAGTCTTGCCGTTTTTCAATGCCACTTTTATGCCCAATCCGGATATGATTTCAAAACCGGGCACGCCGTACTATATTACTTTTAGTGATTATGACAATGTTGTAAAAAGGTATTTAAATATTCGTGTTGAAGCTGAAAGTAGAGGTTCTTCCGTTTTAAAAATGCGGCTTATAGGTTACAACAAAGCCCAGATGGTAGATTACCTGAATACATCGGTTGCGGTTTTAAGTGAGGATATGCTAGAGCGTAAAAACCTATTCGCCACTAAAACCATTAAGTTTATTGATAGCAGTTTGGCTCAAAAATCGGCGGAACTATCTACTGTTCAAGACGAGCTAAATGACTTTAAAGATAAAAATGCCATTTTCGATCTAGCCGGTGAGGGTTCAGAAATAAATGCGAAACTTAACGAATTGGACCTGAGAAGGGAAGCTGTAAATAGAGAGTTGAGCTATTACAATACACTACAGGAGTACTTAGAGAATCGTTCTGATTACCGAGATGTTCCTGCGCCATCCGTGGCCGGTATTTCGGAAGCCAGTGTAGTTGCGGGAGTAGGGAAGATTGTCTCCTTGGCAGAAGAACGTAATAAGCTACAATATTCGTTTAAGGAAGGAGCACCTATTTTTAACGATATAGATAGACAAATCAATGCGGTAAAAACGGTTTTATTGGAAAATATCCGTTCGTCCAAAAGTTTAAAGAAACAAGAACTCGGTATTATAAATGGCAATATAGGGCGTTTTGAGAGTCAGATTAGAAAGCTACCCAAAGAACAACAAGATCTATTAAATATTGAACGTCGCTATAACTTAAGTCAAGGCACCTACAATTTATTTTTAGAAAAGCGAAGTGAAGCAGGCTTGGTTAAAGCCGCGAATGTGAGCGATGTAATGGTTATAGACGATGCAAAGGATACGGGCGGTGGAAAAATAGGGCCAAACAATCAGCTCAATTATGTGATGGCGGGCTTATTGGGCATATTATTACCAGTTCTTTTTGTATTTGTACGTGGGTTTTTCGATCCAAAAATTAGAAACGTAGGAGATTTAGATCGAATTACACCTATTTCCTTACTTGGGGTTATTGGAAGAAGCCATGTAAAGACCAATCTTGCTGTACTTACCGAACCGAAATCTCCAATTGCAGAATCTTTTAGGGCCTTGCGATCCAGTTTGCAGTTTATTTATAAAAAACAGGGGGTAAAAGGGGCAAAAACGGTGTTGATAACCAGTTCAGTGAGTGGGGAAGGAAAAACTTTCTGTTCGATCAACCTAGCTTCTGTTTTTGCGTTAAGTGGAAAAAAAGTGGTGTTAGTAGGGCTCGACCTTAGAAAACCAAAGATATTTGGAGATTTCGATTTAGATAACTCAATGGGGGTAGTAAATTATCTTATTAATGAAGCGTCTATTGACACAGTGATACAGAAAACAGATGTAGAATTTCTTGATGTTATTCCTTCGGGTCCCGTGCCACCAAATCCAGCCGAACTCTTGATAGGTGAAAAACTGGACGAGCTTATAGATGGCTTAAAAGAGCGCTACGATTATATTATTTTGGATTCCCCTCCTTTGGGCCTAGTTTCCGATGCCTTGGAATTGATGAAGCACGTTGATGCCATGTTTTATATGGTTCGATTCAACTACACTCATAGAAATATGCTCAATTTCGTAAACGAAAAGTATAAAACAGGAGAAGTGAAAAACATCAGCCTTGTTCTAAACGACTATGTAGAAAAATCGGGTAGAGGCTATAGTTACGGTTATGGCTATGGCGCCGGTTACGGAGATGGTTATGGCTATGGGAATGAGGGAAAAGGCTATATTGAGAGAATGAAGCCTCTTGGGGTATTGGATAAGTTGAAGAATATTTTTAGAAAGAAATAACATCTCCCCCAACCCCCTCTTCGAAGAGGGGGCTTTTAAATCTGATCGGCTTTTTTAATTTATCCCAAATCAAGATCCACCCTTTAATGCGGAGCTTTTAAAATGTTGCTCATTTTGGTATTCCCGTTAAATCGTTCTAAAGTCATTATCTAATTCCGAATCAAACCCCTCCCTTTGAAGGGAGGTTGGGAGGGATGTATGGAGGGGTGTAAGAAGGGATATTTTTTTTGCATATCTTTATTAAATGGCAAATAAGATCATTCCATATAATAGACATCTTAAAAAATTGGCCAGAGAACTTCGGAAGAACATGACCCCATCTGAGGAGCTGGTATGGGAAAGTATTAGAAAAAGGTCGTTGGGAGTGGAGTTTCACCGACAGGTGCCGATTCTAAACTACATAGTGGATTTCTATTGTCACGAAATAGGACTCGTGTTGGAGATTGATGGAGGTATTCATGATAATAATGTTTTAGAGGATGGGGAAAGACAAGGGAAAATGGAAAAGTATGGTTTGCATTTTTTACGATTTACAAATGCTGAGGTTTTGGGTGATATAGATGGTGTTTTGGGTGTTATTAGGGATTATATTGAAGAGAATGCTTAGGACATCTCCCCCAACATCCTCTTCGAAGAGAGGCCGTTTAAAAACTTGCTCATTCTAGTATTTCCATAAAATCTATCTAAAATCATTGAATTATTCCGAATCAAACCCCTCCCTTTGAAGGGAGGTTGGGAGGGATGTAATGAGGGATATAAGAAGTTACTTCCATTAGTGGTGCCTTTCCAATAACATATTTAACCCAAAAATGTGAATATGCATATTTAACACTAAAGAACCACTTAAAACCTTGCTATTCCTACATAAAACACGTAATATTAGGGCGCTTAAAAAATTGCCTCATTTACCCCTAAACCTACACAATGCTAAAAACAACTACTTCCCCGGTTAAGGCTTTTGCTTTCTGCTGCCTATTATCTCTTTTTTCTTTTAATGTATTTGCCCAAGTTGGGATTGGAACTAGCGACCCAAAATCTACGCTAGATGTACGTGGTGTCAATCATAATGGGGCGGTAACTTCCGCAGATGGTATTCTTGTTCCTAGAGTAAACAAACTTTCGGTAAATGGATCTCAGGATGGGCAGTTAGTTTATCTTATACAGAATTGGGACAGCTTTAAAAAAGGTTTTCATAATTGGAATAGTACTACAACATCTTGGGTGCCTATCACCGGTGCCGCTGAAAATTCGGAAGGCTGGGCTTTAGATGGGAATGCTGGGACAACACCTGGTACAGGGCCAGGTCAAAATTATTTGGGTACAAGGGATAATAAAGCTATTGTTCTTGCTACCCAAGAAAACGAGAGAATGAGAATTACAAATGACGGAAGAGTAGGGATAGGGTTAAACAATCCAGATTCAAAACTTGAAATAACAAGCGATATCCCATTTTATGACGCTCTATATGTTACGTTTGACAATAATGAAAATACTCATGCAGCCGGAAGCTTTCTGAACAATAATGAGACAGCTGGAACTGGAATTATTGGGAAGGGAAACATTGGCGTCTATGGAGAAACGATTGCATATTTTTCCGGTGGCTGGGCAGGGAAATTCAATGGAAATGTTAAAATTGACGGTAACCTTACCGTTACTGGTACTGTTACCGCTTCTAACTTTCCAATTCCATCAGATAGAAGATTTAAATCTAATATTGTATCTCTAAAAGCGGAAAACGATATGCTTAAAAAAGTAATGCTACTAAATGCGAAATCATATAACTGGTGAGCTTCTGAGTTTCCTGGAATGGGCTTTGATCCAAATATAAAGTCTTATGGATTCATTGCTCAGGACTTAAAAGAAATATTCCCCGAATTGGTCAATTTCAGCAAAATGCCTAGAACTAAGCTAAAAAAAGATGGTAGTGAGGAAGCTGATGTTGAATCAAAATATTATTCAGTAAACTATACTGGGTTAATACCTATTCTTACAGAAGCCATTCAAGAACAACAAACTATTATCGACTCGCAAGAAGACAGGGTCACAAAACTGGAGAGCCTTGTTGAGCAGCTGCTCAAAAAATAAACCGTACCGCCGTCATTGCGAGCATAGCGCGGCAAAGCAAGCTCATGACGTGGCTATTTAATTTTAATTGGCTTCCCAACTCTATGAGATTGCTTTAGTCGCTCCCTACGGTCGCTCCTTCGCAATGACGACGGTTGAATGGAATGTCGCGTCGTCATTGCGAGCAAAGCGACGCAATTTCATCAAATACTAAAGCTATGAAGATCCCGCATGTGTACATAGTGACTAATAAGTACAACAAGGTTCTTTACACTGGTGTTACTTCCGCTATCGTTAAACGTGTTAAACAACATAAAGACAAACACTACAAAGGCTTTACTAGTCGTTATAATTGCGATAAGCTAGTTTTCTACAAAGAGCTTCCAAGTATGCTTGAGGCAATTGCCTATGAAAAGAAGCTAAAAGCAGGCAATAGAAAAAATAAAGTAAAGCTTATCACTGAAATGAATCCAGAATGGAAGGACTTGTCTGACGGTTGGTATGAATAGTCGTCATTTGCGAGCATAGAAGTCATTTCGAGCGCAGCGCGGCAATCCCATGCGGCTTAGTTCTGACCATGATTATAACCCAGTCTCATAAGATTGCTTCAGTCACTCCCTTTGGTCGCTCCTTCGCAATGACGTATGTTGAATGGAGTGCACATCATTGCGAGCACAGCGCCGCCATCCCACGAAATACCCCCGCAGTTTAATAGGAGTACCGTCATTGCGAGCGTAGCGCAGCAATCCCATCCGGCTAAGTCCTGAGTATGATTGAAACCCAGTCTCATGAGATTGCTTCAATCCCTTATCCTTAAGTCTTTTCTTACAAAAAGTGGTTATTATCGATAATTGCTTGTGTTTTAACGAATATGCTGAACATATCTCGATTATACGCTGATAATTCCGAATAAAAAACACTAGATTTACTTAGTATATCATATTTTTTAAAACTGCACTTGGCCAGCTTTAATAAATATGCTTCTTTCTTTTAATCTACTTTGTACATCATGAAAAAAATCTACATTCAAGAATTAAAATCTCTTATAGCTTGTAGTCTCTTGTTTCTTTTTTCTATTATTTCTTTTACTGTTTTTGCACAGGAAGGAGTAGGGATAAATACTACCGAGCCTCGCACTGCTTTAGAGGTGGCTGGAGATATGTATATTGATGGTACCATTAAAATTGGGGAGGTTGATCGCATTCAGAATAATGAACCCGCTTCATTTTTGGTACAAACACAAGATAATTTTATAGAAGAGTTGGATGCTAGTCAAGGTGATGGCCTTGTGATAGCATATTTTCAAGAATATGTATTGAAAGACATGCAAGGGGATTGGGTAAAGGAATTTAATACCAATATAGACACTTCTAAATATGTGATAACTATAATATCCGCTTATTTTAATCAGGAATTAAAAATGACTTCTGAGGTTCAAAATTTCACTATTCCCTATGCTTCGGCATACGAGAAAGATGGTACTTGGCGTATTAAGGCCGATTACCCTTCAGCAGATCCTACAACAATTGCCCCGGGGGAGTGGGTGATCAGCACTTTAATTCTATCTAAAAATTTTTCCAAAGTACTCGGACAACAAAATGTACCTATGAGTGGTGGAACATGGGGTACAGCAGGAACGGTAATTATTAATTGATTATGAAAAAAACTCGTATACTATTATTGCTATTGTTTCTTGCTCATTTCGGGTTTGCCCAGGTTGGGATTGGTACAACTTCACCCACACCCGGATTCAGTTTAGATGTAGATGGAGCGCTTTTGGTTCAGGAGGAATTTAAACTCGGGAACTTACAAATTGGAGCTCCGCAATACGATAACTATAATTTTTTATTGCGACGTCTGGATTTCTCGCCCGAAGGAGAAGTGGCTAAACTCAATTTGCAAGAAGTTACAGTGGCTCCCATTAATATTTTTAATTATACATTTCATAATCTTCGAAGAGACGATGTTACTTGGGTAGATCTTCAGTTTGATGCTACTAAATACATTGTGGGACTTTCAAATTTTCAATATGAAGGGCAAGCGATACAAAAAGGATCTGATGGTGCTAATTATACATATATAGGAAATTTTGTCTCCAGAACCTATGTGAAAGATGGCACATGGCACATAGAAATGAGAAACAGGTCCAGGAATGCAGCTAGCAATAACGCAATTACCTATAAGGTCACGCTAATAGTTTATGACAAAAACCATTTTAAGGAACTTCCTTCTATTTCGGTTGAATTTGCTGGAGAAAATGAAGCAGAAGCAGTTTCACCTACAGGACTTTAAGAAGATAATTATGAGACAGAAATACTTGCTTTTTTCACTATTTTTTGCACAGAGTATATGCTTGGTTGCCCAAGTGGGGATAAACAACATAAACCCTTCTGCTAGCCTTGATGTTACTGGAAATGTATTGGTCCAAGAGAAATTGATTTTAGAAGACTCAAGAAACTATACGGGAGAGACAAGCTCTAAATTATTGATGATTCACAATGACGGTTCAATAATCCATTATAACATTGGCAGTAGCTCATACGGTCCTCTGAATTTTGTACAATATGTTTTTAAAAACACATCAAATTATGGTTTAACGGATGGTTATAATACAAGAATAGATGCTTCCAAATATACGCTCGCAGTACATGGCTATTACTTTGTTAGAAGTTCTGATGGCAATGGAAATGTTTCTTTCAGGTCTATTAACGGAGCTCAAAATGTTCAAGGACAGCAATTCTATGCGTATGTGCAAGGCGGCACTTGGAGAATTAAAGCTTTGGTAAATAATAGTCGGTTTTATATAGGCTATGTTCTTGCCAATGTTGATATTTATATGGATGTCCTAATTTATAGAAATAATTTTATCACCAAAGTAGAAACTACACCTCGAGTTATAAATATGGGAAGACAAACTACCCGAACAGCTCCACTTCCTGCCGGGTTTTAATTTAACTTTTTTGCGAGTGCAGCGCGGCAATCCAATCCCCTTCAATCCAGACTCCCAGTTAACCAACTCATTAGTTATGAGTTAGGATTTTTCTTACAAAAAGATGAATCTTATCGTGTATAATGCATGTCTTAACGAATGTTTTAAATATATCATAACTAATTGCATAAGTTTATGAATAAAATTATTAAATTTGGTTAATTTGGATGATAGTATTGCTGTTTAACGTCTTGCCTTGTCCAATCGATTTTTACTTTTATACTATTCTTCTATGAAAAATATCTACCCTCAAAAAATTAAAGTTTTTGTTTTTTTTAGTTTTTTATTTCTTTTGTCCTTTGACGCTTTTGCACAGGTGGGGATTGGAACTACTGACCCGAATGCCAACGCATTATTGGATATTGATGCCACTGACACTCCAGGTGGTTTGCTACTGCCTCGCATTGCGTTAACCGGAGCTTCAAGCTTTGCGCCTTTAGCGGCACATGTTGCAGGTATGACGGTTTATAACACTGCAACCGCGGGAACAGGGGCTAACACAGTTACACCCGGATATTACTATAACGATGGCACCCAATGGGTCCTCAAATCCGCAACTCAATAAAAAACTTGTGATTTCTTCCGCTTAAGCTGCAAA
>JBQEAY010000046.1:0-4915 GCA_052105975.1 Aequorivita sp.
TACTTTAGTGAAAAATTAATGCATTTTTACTTGTTTTTTACCACAGTACTTTGTTGTGCATAGTACTTTTAAATAATCAAAATTTCATCAAAAATACTTTTTTCGAAAATCCAACGGCGTCATACCTGTTTTTAATTTGAAAAACCTTGAAAAATAGGCGTAGTCCGAGAATTCCAGTGTATAGGCAATATTGGCTAAATTCTCGTGAGAATGTACAATCAATCTTTTTGCTTCTAGAATGATCCTTTCAGAAATTAATTGGCTTGTCGTTTTATTAATTGTTTGTTTTACTACTCTATTCAAATGCTTGGTTGAAATGCTTAATTTATCAGCATAAAATTTGGGAAATTTTTGATTATGAAAATGGGCGTTAATTAAATTTTCTAAAGTTTCAAGTATATTGAAATAGTATGGCGAATTAAACTTTTCAATATTGATATCAACTGTATATGCCCTTGTTAATTCTATATAAATGTTGTTTAATGAATTTACTATTTTTAATTCTCTTAAAATATTGGTTTGTAAATATTCAGCATAAGCTTCTTCAAACTTAAAATTCAATTCGTAAAGTTTTTTAGGAGCTAAATCTAAAAAAGGAGGATTTTGATTCGAATAAAAAAATGGAAATGAATGGAGCTTATGTTCTAAAAACTTTAGTTCATAAAATTCTTGAGAATGAAAAAAGATAAATCCTTGGGGTTGTGTCTCAAATTTCCAAAAATGTGTTTGTCCTGGTTTTAAAAAAAACACCTTGCCAGGATTTATATTATAGGAATTAAAATCAATTTCGTGTGTACCTGTACCTTCGGTAAATAGCACACATAGATAGAAATTATGACTATGTGGTTTGTTAATTAAATCCTTATTACGCTGTAAGTGATTCGAAAAAGAATTTATATACACATCATTGAGAGGTGCGGATTCTTTAAATTGACTAATATTTAGAACTGGTATTTTCATCTTGTATGTCCTAAAAGTACAAAAAATTGCGAACATTTTATAAGACTATTAATTATTTACAGTCTTAATTTTGTGGTATAAAACATATTGTGATGAGTAAAGTTATAGATGCATTGAATTGTAAGTGTCCGAATTGTCAAAAAGGAAAGATTTTTATGAATGGTGGGAACATTTTATTGTTGAACATTCCGAAAATGAATGATAGATGTCCAGAGTGTGATTATAAATTTGAAAGAGAAACTGGTTTCTTTTTTGGGGCTATGTTTGTGAGTTATGCGCTCGCTGCGGCTCAAATGATAACAAGTCTTGTAGTATTTTGGTATTTTATTGATTTGTCGCCTTTAAGAGTTTTCGGCATTATTGCTGTGATTGCATTTCTATTAAGTACTATCAATTTTAAATTGTCAAGGTCTATTTGGATATATTTGTTTTATTAAGATGAGCTTTGAAGTTCGTTGTCAGTATTATGCACAACGGTCAAGTATAAGCGTAGTGCGGGATTAATAGTACTTCACTTTCAGTTTAGCATTGTGTTTGTTGATATTCAATTTGTTCAAATTTAGTACTTTCTCCCGCATTACGCTTATACAATGTTACCCACTGGCTTTCTTTCTATTTATTATGACATCATATACTTTCATTGGGATAATATTTTTTCTTTAACCAAAATGAAACTCGAACTAAAAAGATAAGAACTGGAACTTCAACTAATGGGCCCACCACTCCTGCAAAAGCTTGTCCAGAATTTAGTCCAAATACTGCTATAGCAACTGCAATCGCCAATTCAAAGTTATTTCCTGCTGCTGTAAATGAGACGGCTGCGTTTTCCTTATATGAAGCACCCATTGCTTTAGTAAAGAAAAAACTGATGATGAACATTAAACTAAAATATATAATTAGAGGAACTGCAATAATTAAAACGTCCATTGGAATTTCAACAATTAACTCTCCTTTGAGCGAGAACATAATGACAATGGTAAATAATAACGCAATTAGCGTTATTGGTGAAATGGCAGGAATAAACTTTTCTGTGTACCACTTTTCTCCTTTTGACCTTACCAAAATCACTCTACTTAAAATTCCCATTAAAAAGGGTAGTCCCAAATAGATTGCCACACTTTCTGCCACCGTACCAATTGAGATATCGACAATAGCCCCATCAAATCCAAAATACGGTGGAAGAACCGTTATAAAAATCCAAGCATAGAAACTATAGGCAAAAACTTGGAAAATACTATTTAAAGCGACCAAACCTGCTCCATATTCGCTATCTCCTTCAGCAAGGTCGTTCCAAACCAAAACCATTGCGATACAGCGAGCCAATCCAATTAAAATAACGCCTACCATATATTCTGGATAATCACGTAAAAAAGTAATTGCCAAAACAAACATTAAAACGGGAGCAATTATCCAATTTAGAAAAAGTGAAATGGAAAGAATTTTAGTGTTTCTAAAAACTTTTGGCAAAAGAGCATAATTCACTTTAGCCAAAGGTGGATACATCATTAAGATTAATCCTATGGCTATGGGAATGTTAGTGGTGCCTCGACTCATTGAATCAATAATGCTTGGAAAAGATGGGAAGAAATATCCGATTCCCACGCCCACAAGCATAGCAATGAATATCCATAGCGTTAAATAATTATTGAGAAAACTTATTTTTTTCATATATTTCTTGTATTCAAATATTTAAAATGTCTTTTTGCTGCTCAATTACTCCGTTTATATTGCACGATAACTTTACAGTATTGTAGATTGTGCCAAATTTTTCAATATTCTTTTTTAGCAATGGAATTTTTAAATTTTCATCAGAACTGTAAATAGTTAGTCTGTAATCTATGTTATCCATTTTCAAAGGTTTTTCCGTTCGTTTAGCTGACACATTCACTATGGCTTTTGAATAAGTAAACTTCATCATAGCAGAAAATCGCTCGACATTTTTTAGCATACACGAAGCAAAAGCTCCTAAAAAAAGCTCGGCAGGATTAGGTAAAGTTTCAGCAGATTTAGAAGTTGTTCCAAAAGCTATATCATTTTGCTTTATTTGAATAGCAGCGTTTTTATTTGAAATTGATGATGCCCTAATTTGGTATTCCATAATTATTTCTATTTTGAATTAGTAGTTTTGAAAATAGTTAAGAAGCTTTTATCTGAGAGAAAATATAAAATAGTTCGGTTGCAATTTGCAGACTTCTTTCATTATACTTTTCTGCTTGTTGTGGTATATTGTCAAAAACTTTTGGGTCTTCAAAAGTTATCGGAATGCGTTTTTCAGCACCTGGAACAAATGGACACGCTTCATTTGCTGAATCACAAGTCATAATTGCAGCAAATTTAGATTTCGGGTTAAAATCGTCATCCAATCTTTTTGAAAATCCGATTATTGGATGTTGGTTGTACGCATATTTAATGCTGTAAATTGGGTTCTCGTTTTTTGAAATAGTTTTAATCTGAAAACCCGAATTTTGCAAAGTTTCTGCAACCATTGGAAAAAGTGCGGTACTTTCTGTACCACCTGAATAACAGAATACATTTTTGATATTGAAATGATAAGCTAAAGTTTGTGCCCAAACCTGTGATAAATGACTTCTTCGCGAATTGTGAGTACAGATAAAGTTGATTCTAATTTCTTGATGGCTTGAAACTTTAGACTGAATAAATTCCGTTAGCGGCTGTAAAATTGCTTTACGTTCAACTGAAATTGTTTGAGGATTTAATCTCTTAATTACCTGGTCAATTTCTGAAAACAAAGTTGGTTTTGTTATTGGCATTTTCTTAATATTCAATTATTATTTTAGCAGCAGCCACTGCCAGGCGTGCAAGATTCATTTTTTAGATCAGATAATTTTGCTTCTGGTTTTTCTTCAGGAATCCCACATTTATCTTTTGCCAAACAATCGGTTTGTTTATTGGTCAATAAAAAGTTTTTACCATCAAAGTCAAGTCCGAATTTTCCAATCGTATTACCTTGATATTCCACCTCGATATCTAAATCTTCAATCCCTAAAATGCGCTCGGATAATTCAATGATGCTTAATAATTTTTCCGGATGCAATCTATGGTCATAGTCATTGGCGTTCCAAAGTTGAAAGTTTACTACCTCCTCGTTTCTCACGGTTCCGCCACAATCAATAAAATGCTTTGTGATCTTTCCAACTTCTGTTACGTGAAAGTGGCTGGGTACTAGTTCCCCATTTGGTAATTGGAAAGCAATCTTATCCAGTTTATTCAATTTGTTTTTAATTTCTGATAACTTCATTTCTTTATATTTATTTGTTTATTGCGATTTAACGATGAATTGAATGAAAAAATTTAGCAACAATCTGCTTTAGGAATGTCCTGATCTAAAAATTGATGCATTAACATTTTCATTTTAGTCCAGTTTTCACTGTCTATACAATAACAGACTTTGACACCTTCAACTGTTCCTTTAATTAGTCCTAAGGTTTTTAATTCTTTTAAATGTTGTGATATAGTAGGCTGGGCAAGACCAATTTCTTCGGATAAATCCCCGCAATAGCAAGCATCAATTTTAAACAATTGCTGTAAAATAGCTACTCGAGCAGGATGGCCGAAGACTTTTGCGAATAAGGCGATTTCTTTTTGTTGGTCTGTGTACATATTTTATATATTCATTGTTTAATTGCAATATTACGATTAATATTTGAATTAGCAATTTCTTTTTAAAGTTTTGATAGACATTGATAGTCTTTTATTGGAAATGGTTTTTGGGAAAAGGAAGCATTTTTGGTGTAATAGTCATTTTTTTAGCTTGTGGGTAACGTGTTTGTGTATGATTTCGTTGCGTGTTTAAGCAATAAAGTTAGCAAATAAATCACAGATAGAAAGTCCGCGAAGACTTTCGTAAGTAGGCTATAACTAGCAATGAATTATACACGTCTTAAGTTTGATGTTTAATAAAAACACTAAATTAAGACATATTAATAAGAAAGAA
>JBQEAY010000047.1:0-4063 GCA_052105975.1 Aequorivita sp.
ACATCCTTTCGAATGTTAATCTACGCTGTCAATTTCAATATCTCAATGAACTTTTCCCTATCTATATAAGGAGTCAATCTGTCGGTGGAACGGAGTTGAACCGTTACTGCTACTGCCTTTCACCATGTTTGTTGCTTAACCTACTTTCCTAAGCGGGTGCAAATATACAACTCTTTTTTAAACCCACAAGCATTTTGTGAAAATAAATTAAAAAAGATTTTTAAAGAGCGTTTTGCTGTTTCAAACAAACCTATGCTGTTATCCGTAGCGGGGTGCAAATATAGAACCCTTTTTTAATCTAGCAATACTTTTTTAATAAAAGTTTAAAAGAATTTTAAAGAGCGATGTGCTTTGCTGTACAACCCGTGGCTGTTATCCTAAGCGGCTGCAAATATAGAACGCTTTCTAAAACCCACAAAGTATTTTTAAGCTTTTTTTTACTTAATTCTGAAGCCCATTTTCAAGTGACTGAAAATACCGCACTTAGCTTGAAAATAATTCAAAAGATTATTCCTGATAGGCCCGATTTGGCAAACTTCATGATTCTCGAACTTGCCTACAATAAACAAAACTTAAGAAGATGTGCTAAAATAAAAAAGAGCGAACTACAAACATACTATCTTTCAGAATTACACACAACTACTTGACTACTTAGTTATTAACAGATTTTTTATTCCAATTTGCCTTCAATTCGAGATAATCGATCGGAAATGCCGGAGCTTGTCTATCTAGCCTATTTATCTGGAAAGATCTCTCTAAAATATCTTCAATTAGATAATCTTCCTTTTCCTCAAAAGGAAGATATTCCTCTTTAAGTGATATTTCAAAAAAGCTCGCTGTCGTGTTATACCAAAATGCGCGCCACCCTGTCCGCAGCTCTTTCACCAAATCAAACGCTGTACGACCGGTTTGTCTATGGATGAGTTTCACCAGTATTTGTCCTTCGGTGTGAGTAAGGTCTTTTAACTGATCGGAGAATTCACCTTCAATATATTTCTGAACGCGTTTTGTGTATTTTCTCTGGTCTCTTTTCTTATCAAGCGTTTTTAATCTTTCAGTCATCGTAGTAAGACGTTCCGATGCTAGTTTAGCATACGGATATACTTTCCGAGTTTTTCTTCTTAATATAAGGTAGCGCCTTCTATCCTTTTCAGAATCGAACTTTAGTTTATCCAGAAGGATCACCTCATCCAAATCGATTGTTTCACGAGCAATAGTATCCCCCTCCACTATATAGTACATCACTTCAGTGGAATCCTTTTCCTTTTCTAAATACTGAGAATCGGTCTGCCCATAGGTTAATTGCAAACCGAAAAAAAAGAGGTATATATATATAGGTATAAAGATTTTCATCAAGTTCGTTTTATAAGAAAGGTACACATCATCCAAAAACGTTCCAAAATTAAGCAAATTGCTTTGTTGGGCTTAATAAGAAATTGCTAATTTTGCAGGACATTTATCATTTTAGAATATAAAGAACTATGGCTACTTCAATATTAAACGACAAATCGCTAAAATTTTTAGAGCAATACTTAAACAACGCTGCTCCTACCGGCTATGAATGGGACGGACAAAAGCTCTGGATGGAATATCTAAAACCGTACGTTGACGAGTTTTTTACAGATACCTACGGCACTGCTGTTGGTGTTATAAATCCCGAAGCTAAATTTAAAGTCGTTATTGAAGGCCATGCAGATGAAATTTCCTGGTACGTAAACTATATTGATGACAACGGCTTCCTTTATGTTATTAGAAATGGAGGTAGCGACCATCAGATTGCACCTTCAAAAATTGTGAATATTCACACTAAGAACGGAATTAAAAAAGGTGTTTTTGGCTGGCCAGCAATTCATACGCGTAATAAAGCCAAGGAAGAAGCACCAAAACCTGAGAATATCTTTATAGATGTTGGCGCTAAAGACAAGGATGAAGTAGAAAAAATGGGGATTCACGTAGGTTGTGTAATAACATACCCCGATCAGTTCCATGTTCTAAATGAAGACAAATTTGTATGCCGCGCGCTAGATAATAGAATGGGTGGTTTTATGATTGCGGAGGTTGCCAGACTACTTCACGAAAACAAAGAAAAGCTACCTTTTGGTTTATATATTACTAATTCGGTACAGGAAGAGATTGGACTTCGAGGGGCTCAAATGATTGCAGAACGCATTAAACCTAATGTGGCAATTGTTACAGATGTTACCCATGACACCACTACCCCAATGATCGATAAGAAAAAGCAAGGACATGCCGAAATTGGGTGTGGACCCGTGGTAGCTTATGCTCCTGCTGTACAGCAAAAGTTAAGAGACTTAATTACAGAAACGGCCGAAAAGAAAATGATACCTTTTCAAAGAGCCGCTCTTTCTCGAGCAACAGGAACCGATACTGATGCTTTTGCCTATAGTAATGAGGGTGTAGCAAGTGCCTTAATCTCTCTACCCCTTCGTTATATGCACACTACTGTAGAAATGGTGCATAGAGATGATGTTGAAAACGTAATTAAACTTATTTACGAAACACTTTTAAACATTAAAGACGGAGAAACTTTTAGTTATTTTGAATAAATAATAATTGAAAGCACTCTATTGGCTCTCTTTCAATTTCATAAAATAAATTTTCGCCTGCTTTATTACTTTTGGAGCTAAAATTATAGTAGCAGTCATGGTGGGTATTGCCATCAAGGCAAAGAAGGTGTCTATTAAATTAATCATCATACTCAACGAGGTTGTGGCTCCAACGAGAATACTAACTATATAAAAGTAATTGTAGATTCCTTTGTTTTTTGCGCCAAATAGAAAAGACATACATTTACTCCCATAATAGGAATATGAAAAAAGCGAGGAAATACTAAATACGGCAATACAAGCCAATAAAGCGTATTTTCCAAAATAAGGGATACTTTCTTCAAAAGCTGAAGCAGTTAAACTCACACCATTGGCGTCACTACTTTGCCAGACCCCAGTAACTAAAATAGCTAAGGCGGTAAGTGTACAGATTATTAAAGTATCTATTGCTGGGCCCAACATAGCAACTAGACCTTCACGAATAGGCTCATTGGTTTTTGCAGCACCGTGAGCCATAGGCGCCGTCCCTATTCCCGCTTCATTTGAAAACGCACCTCTACGAATTCCTAATAATATAATGCCACCGACAACACCGCCTAAAAAGGCATCACCCTTGTAAAAATTTGCGGAAAAAGCATCGGTAAAAATCAAGCCTAAATAGTCTGGGACAACATCAATATGAATTCCTAAAATAATCAATACTAAAACAAAATACAGCGCAACCATACTGGGAACCAATTTGGACGCAGTTTTACTAATTCGGGATAAGCCTCCCAAAATAACAACGCCTGTAATAGCTGCCAAAACCAAGCCTATGATTAAATCGGTTTTAAAGCCGTTATAAAGGCCAGCCGGTTTTAAAAGAATATCATTGATGGCTTGTGTTAATTGATTAACGTTAAAAACAGGTAAAGCTCCAACCAAGCCGGCAATACTGAAAATAACAGCTAGAGGCATCCATTTTCTCCCTAAGCCTTCAACTATAAAATACATAGGGCCACCTTGAATCTTCCCTTCGGAATCCTTTCCTCTATATAAAATAGCTAAAGTGGCAGTAAAGAACTTAGTTGACATCCCGATTACCGCGCTCACCCACATCCAAAATACTGCTCCAGGTCCGCCAATGGCGATTGCAACAGCAACACCAGCAATATTTCCCATCCCCACCGTTGCAGATAGGGCCGTTGTCAGAGCTTGAAAATGAGTTATTTCACCAGCATCACTTTCGTTGTCATATTTTCCACGAAGTACTGCAACCGCGTGCCCTAAATATCTAAATGGTAAAAATTGGATTCGTATTAATAGGTAGAGCCCTCCTCCTATCAAAATTATTAAAAGTGGTAAACCCCATGCTGCAGAGGCCATTTCTGCAATAAGATTATTTAGTTTTTCCAAGTTGCGGTTTTAAATTTTCATCTAATGTATAATTAAATTTTTATAATTAATCATTGTTGTCCGATAAAAATCTAAAGTAGCAAAAATAGCGTTGTCATTAC
>JBQEAY010000048.1:0-3513 GCA_052105975.1 Aequorivita sp.
TTGCAGCTTAAGCGGAAGAAATCACAAGTTTTTTATTGAGTTGCGGATTTGAGGTATTAATGACGTACGAAGAATTATAACGCAGCGCGACCAACGTACCCCTATAAAAATGACTTTTATGGATGGAGCAGGAAATATAAACTCCTTTATATTTAGATAAAACTTTTAAAAAACGCAGTAACAACACCGCTGGGAATCAAAACCTTTAGCGGTGTTTTTATTTTAAGCTTTTATTTCCCCAAGACGATGAAAATAAGTAATTTTGCACCAAATTTAAACCCTTAAAAATCCATCCTTATGAGTTTTGATGACGTTTATGAAAAAGAACTGTCTTTTCAAACTGACCGCAGGAAAGCCTCAGTAGAATTTATTAAAATCATTAGCGACCTTTGGTACGACAAGTCCATTGAATTGGTACTTTTCCGCAACCAACTTATCGACCGCAATGTGAGTGAAATTTTAAACCTTCACGAATACGCCGGCGAATTTGTCCAAAAGCCTATCTCAATTTTCGACTCTGTTGAAATTGCACAGGCAATCAAAACTTTGGATCTTCCACCCGCAAAATTGGATATTGGTAAACTTACCTATGAATTCCATTTGGAAGACGATAAATATTCAAACGCTTTAGCATTCGTTTCAGCTAAATTGAAAGATGCCAAAGAAGCGAAAACTGTAGTCCCAAAAGACGTTGTTCTTTACGGTTTTGGTCGTATTGGTCGTTTGTTGGCGCGTGAGCTTATGACAAAAACAGGACAAGGAAACCAACTTCGCCTTCGCGCCATTGTGATTCGCGGCAAGTTAGACCAGACTGTTTTAGACAAAAGAGCCTCATTGCTTCAACTTGATTCGGTTCACGGAGATTTCCTTGGAACTGTAAGTACAGATCTTGAAAACAGTGCGCTGATTATCAACGGGACTACCGTTCACGTTATCTCAGCAAACAATCCAGAAGATATAGATTATACAAAATACGGAATTGATGATGCTTTAATTATTGATAATACAGGTGCTTTCCGTGATGAGGAAGCTCTGGGACGTCACTTAAAAGCAAAAGGTGCTGCAAAAGTATTGCTTACAGCTCCAGGAAAAGGAGTTCCGAATATTGTTCACGGTGTAAACCAAAACGAATACGATCCAAGCACCGTTGATATCTTTTCAGCTGCTTCTTGTACAACAAATGCCATTACTCCTATCTTAAAAGCAATAGAAGATTCATTTGGCGTAGTTCGCGGACATCTAGAAACTATTCACGCATATACCAACGACCAGAATTTGGTTGACAATATGCACAGCAAATACCGTCGTGGTCGTGCTGCAGCATTAAACATGGTTATTACTGAAACCGGTGCCGGAAAGGCAGTTGCAAAAGCTTTACCCGTTTTGGATGGTAAACTAACTAGCAACGCAATTCGTGTTCCGGTTCCTAACGGCTCTCTGGTAGTTCTAAACCTTGAGGTTGCAAATCCAACTTCAGTTGAAGGATTAAATGCCACCATGAAAAAATATGCATTGGAAGGCGATTTAGTTGAGCAAATAAAATATTCAATGAGCAATGAACTTGTTTCAAGTGATATTGTTGGCGCTTCGGCTCCTGCTATTTTCGATAGCAAGGCAACCATTGTCACTGAAGACGGTAAAAACGTAGTGCTTTATGTTTGGTATGACAACGAATACGGGTATAGCCATCAAGTAATACGCCTGGCGAAATACATTGCACAAGTTAGAAGATATACCTACTATTAATAGGTATTAAAAAGTCTAGTTTAAAAAAATCCTGTTGCGCGAGTAATGGGATTTTTTAGTTCTAGACACAACACTATTTAATGGCGTAACGTCTACAACCCAACAAAACAAGACATTATAGACGGCAATTGTAGTTTGTAAAAATTCTCAGCCTTAATTTCTCTGCGCCCTTTGCGTCTCAGCGGTTTAATCTCACCGACAAGACCCAAAGGGCGCAAAGTTTTTTATGACTTTATTAACTGAGAATCCCAAGGCTTTAAATCACATTTGTTGAAATTATTTATTTAATAAAATGTCTCAAACGAATAATAGAAGAGGTTTCAAAAAGAAGCATTTTTCGCATCTATAACTTAATTCAATTTCACTTACTTTTACAGCTTAAACAGAACAAGATATTCCTTTCAAAAAAAATTGGAATAACCGCTTCCTGAAACATGCAGCTTAGAATTACTTCCTTGGTCGAAACACCTTGATTTTTTGATATAAAAGAGGCATCGAAGAAATTTGCAAAAAGAAATATAATAATGCGAATAGATATAATTACCGTCGTTCCTGAATTGCTTCAAAGTCCGTTTGAAGTATCCATTTTAAAACGAGCAATTGAAAAAGACATCGTGGAAGTACACACCCACAATCTTCGCGATTGGTCTACTAATTCCTATAAGCAAATAGACGATTACCAATTTGGCGGTGGTGCAGGAATGGTTATGATGATAGAACCTATTGATAAATGTATTTCAGAATTGAAAGCGCAACGTGATTATGACGAGGTAATCTATATGACGCCCGATGGAAAGACCTTCAATCAACAAACAGCAAATACCCTTTCGCTTAAAGAAAACATTATTATACTATGTGGTCATTATAAAGGTGTGGACCAACGCGTTCGTGATCAATTTATAACAATGGAAATTTCCATTGGCGATTTTGTTTTAAGTGGTGGGGAACTTGCCGCGGCGCTGGTCTGTGATGCAATAATCCGTTTAATTCCAGGTGTTTTAGGAAATGAAACCAGCGCACTTACAGATTCATTTCAAGATAATTTATTGGCACCACCTATATATACACGTCCGGCAGAATATAAAGGCTGGACAGTTCCGGAAATATTAACTAGCGGACATACTGGAAAAATTGAAGAGTGGCGTGAAGATCAAGCATACCAACGCACCAAGGAACGTCGCCCAGATCTATTAGAATAGTTCTTGGATAGATTGGTGTATTTAAACTGAGAAAAACCTTGTTTCTTTACATAAATTATTTACTTTTGCACCCACTTAATCCAACCTCTGGCGAGAACCGCGAATGTTGTTTTAACTCAAACCCTATCAAATTAACAAAATGGAAGAGTTAATTAAATTTGTTGAAGACGAATTTGTAACCAAAAAAGAATTTCCTGAATTCGGAGCTGGTGATACTATCACCGTGTATTATGAAATCCGTGAAGGCGAAAAAACTAGAACACAGTTTTTTAGAGGAGTTGTAATCCAAGTAAAAGGTACTGGTACAACTAAAACTTTTACAATCCGTAAAATGAGCGGTACTATTGGTGTGGAACGTATATTCCCATTAAATATGCCAGCGCTTCAAAAAATTGAGATCAATAAAAAAGGTAGCGTACGTAGAGCTCGTATTTACTACTTTAGAGGTCTTACAGGTAGAAAGGCCCGTATCAAAGAAAAACGTTTATAAGTTATTCTTTGTTGAAAACTATCAAGAAGCCGTCTCAATAACTAAATTGGGACGGTTTTTTTATTTTTATACTACTTT